>CAWEUA010000018.1:0-100931 GCA_963812055.1 uncultured Actinomycetota bacterium | reverse complement strand
TCGGACCCGCCAGCACCAAAACTCAGTCGGCAGTCGGCGCGGTCGTCGCGTTCGCCCTCGCGCTACTCATCGGGTTCGGCTTGGAGCAAGGCGCCGACTCTGCGGTCTTCACAGCCTTGCTGGTCGGCCTAGCAGTCCTCATGATCGGCCTGAAGCGGAGCCGCACGGCCCGCCGCTGAGTGCGGCGCAGGGGTACGACGCGCTATCAGACTCGGTACACGCACGTCCATGTCACGCTTCCCGATGGCGCACGTCGCGGAGCAGGTGAAGGTCGTGACGGACCCATGGTCCGACTTGGAGCGTCCTGCTCGATGCGTCATCGGGTCGCGGCAAACTCTGCTAACGCACGCTCAGCCGCGATCCGGTCGCTCGGGCCGATCGTCATCGCGTGGGGGGCGCCGGGCCCGGGTTCCAAGCTGTGTCGGCGCACCACCCTCGGCGCTCTTGCTGGTCAGCAGGTCAAGGGCAAGTCGGGGCTACTCGACGTGTAGCGCCCCCGGGCACGCACCGTCCGCGGGACGTCCTTACCGCTGAGTAGTCACCAATCCTGGGTATGACGGCGGCGCCTTCCTTGCGCCTAGCGTGTCGGCTCACAGACACCGAGCCAGTGAGGGGGCTAGGACGTCGTGGAAGTCCAGCGTCGCACCATCCTCGAGGCAGCTGGCGTCGTCGGCGCCCTCCTGGTCACCGGCAAGGGCGACCGCCAGCCCTACCAGGACGACCTCGCCGCCGCTCAACAGAAGTTCGCGGCCACCGAAGCACAAATGGCCCACATCCAGGACCAGGCGGCAGCCGCCGCCAACGAGCCGCCCTCGGGTTATACCGTCCCGAACTCGGCCGACGCGATCCAGGCGACGGTCGACAGCGGACCGGCCTTCTTGCCCAACGGGGACTGGATGCTGACCAAACAGTTGCGCAACAGCGACGGTTTCGACCTGCTGCTCGCACCCGGAGCCACCCTGTGGCGTGCCTGGGCATCCTCGACGGGAGCGACCGCGGCCATGATCGCCAACCGTGTCTACGACATGGCCAAGCCAGCCAAGGGTTTTCGGCTGCGAGGCGGGCACCTGGCGTCCAAGCCCGGCATGAGCGGCGGTGTGCTCGCCCCGTACGCCGACGACCAGGAGATCCGTGACATCACGCTCGACTATTGGATCGGAGGGCGCGCGTTTGTCGGGGGCGGGGAGCGTCCCGTGCACGACAGCATCAGGGGCGCGAGCGCGTCGTATTCCTACAACCGCGGACCCGACCAGCCTGCCGGATCCGGCTGTGGCGGCTGGCGCTGGGTGGTCGGTGGCGGCGGCAAGATCACCAACCTGGCGCTCACCAGTGGCGACGACGTGCTCCAGTACGTCCCGTCCGGCAGCCCTGCCGACCCGTTCTTCAACGGTCCTGACATCCATGACATGGCATACGAGGACTGCACCGTCAGGTCGTACAAGGCGCGTCCGACCGTGATCGGCCTCCAGGCTGGCCGCAACCCGGAGGGCAGTACGCGGTCCGGCATGAAGTCGGGTGTTCACCGAGTCGCGTTCCGGCGCATCCGGGGACGCACGAGCGGCACACCGATCAACATCGCCAACCACCACTCGCTCGGTGGGATCAGCGACGTCGTCTTCGACGATGTGGTGATCGTGCAGGACGGGCTTGCCGGCAGGATCGGGCAACCCAACGAGATCTACGTGCTGACATACGACGGGCTCGGGGACGTCACACGCATCGACCTGTCTGGCGCGAAGGTGATCGAGCTGACGAACAGCCGGCTCAGGCCGAACGGGCCGAAGGGGTACTTCGGCACCATGGGACCCGTCGGAACCGTCATCCCACCAGCCGCTGTTGCGTAGCGAGCGGGGACCATATCTTCTCACCTTCGGCGCCACCGCCGCGCTCATCCGTGCGGGTTCAGCGGGTCAACGCAAACCTCGGCCATGCCCGATCGCGACCTCCTCGACGTCAACTCAAGAAGTGTTGCACGGACCCATCGACTGACTTGATTGCGCACCCGGAGAGCGGCATGTGAGGACGTTTCTCGGGCGGTCACGTCGGGGGCTGACCGATCTGAACCCGGGCGACAGCCCGTCCGTATCTCCTCAGAGACGCACCCGCGTGCGCCCGAGAGGAGCTGATCATCATGCGTAGGACCCTCATCGCGACTGCCTTCGTCGCAGCATTCAGCGTGGCGGGCGCTGCCCCGGCACTCGCGGCGGCCAACCCAGCGGGACCGGCCCGCCGAGTCAGGACTGCGGTGACCTGGGAACCTTCCCCGGCCACACGACCACTTCACCTGGCTCTCCGTTCAACGAGGGTGTCGGCACCGGTGGCCTGCATTACACCGAGAAGTCGCAGTACGACGTCGCTTGCTTCCAGGTCGGCCAGCACTGACCCTGGTCAAATGAACCACCGGGGGATCGCTCGTCGACATGTCAGTGAGCGATCCCCTCACCGACTTCCCGGTACAGCGGAACGCCGGCTCATCGGCATGAGAGTGCGCCAACGCGCACCTTCGAAATGGTCGAACAGCTTGTCTCCATCGACACACTCTGCATCCACTGTCACCCGCGTGCGGCCCAGTTGCGGCCAAGCCTCCGGCATTGAGGTGGCCGTGCAGGTCAGGCCGTGCGCCCCGTCAGAACTACGACATCTAGCCCGTCGACCTCATCTGACCTGCAGGTTTACGAACTACAAGAGCCTGCAGTCCGCAGATGGTCCGCAGACTCCCCAGCACGGGCCGTCATCGCAGCGTCGACGGCGGCCTTGAAGCACGTCAGCGCTCCCCGGCGCGGGCACTCGCAGCCCGAGCGATGAGGCCCGTCGCGTCAATTCGCGCACCTGCTAGGTTCCGCTCATCGGACCCAGGAGGAATGCATGTCAGAAACTCGGCTCGAACCCCCGCCTCACATTCGGCCCGTAGGACCGGTTGATGTCTTGGTCGTGGGCTTCCCTGACGCCCAGCTGGATGGCACCATCGCGGAAGCACTGGCCGAGCTGGTCGCCAACGGCACGATCCGGCTGCTCGACATGCTGATCGTCTACGTGGACGAGTCGGGCGAAACGACCGTGGCCGAGATCACCGACATCGACGGCGACGGAGTCCCTGACTTGATCACGATGGAGTTCGACACTCCCGGCCTGCTGACCGACGCTGACGCCGCGGCAGCGGTCGAGGGTCTTCCCCCGGCCTCCGCGATTCTCCTCATTGCCTGGGAAAACACCTGGGCTATCCGGGCGTCGATGGCACTGCGTGAGAAGGGCGGCGTTCTGCTCGGATTCCATCGCATCCCCGTCACCGAGATTGACGCCGCCATGGACGAGCTCGAAGCCGTGATTCTCGAAGAAGTAGAAGGCTGAGGAGAGAACATGCCCGGAATGATGAGGCGACGAGCCCGACGCAGGGCAATCGTCGGTACGGCGGTCGTGGCCGGTGGTGTCGCACACCACATGGCCAACAAGAACTCCCAGGCGCAGGCCGACGCGGAACAGCAGGCGCTGGACGCCCAAGCAGCCCAACAGCAGGCCGCGCCAGTCGCCGCAGCCGGTCCCACCGGGAGCAGCCAGATTGACGAGCTCACCCAGTTGGCGGGCCTACGCGATCAGGGCGTCCTGACCGACGCCGAGTTCGACGCGCAGAAGGCAAGGATCCTCGGGGGCTGACCTACCAGACGGCCCGTCCAGCACGGACGCCCGAACCATCGACGCGCTCGCTGGCTGGTTCGGATGGCACTCCGGGACGGTTCCAGGCAGGAATATCCAGCGTGTCGTGGTCTTCCCGGCGCGCCGGTCGAGGTCTGGCAGCCGTGGACCGCTCATCGGCAGATTCGGACGCGCCCACAGCGACGCGGGCTGAGGCGGTCATCAGCCGACCGGCATCACACCAGCCGCAGGAGGCCGGTCACCCGGTCGGCACCGGCAACCGCGGCGGTGCCGAGCCCGTCCAGGCGGGAGCTCGGGACCCGGCGGTCGGGACCCCACAGGTCGATCGCGGCGAGCGGACGGCCATCCACCACGATCGCTGCGGACGCACCGTTGGAGTACGTGACATCTTCACCCTGACAGGTCGCGTAACCCTGATGGCGCACGGTGACCAGCTCCGCGGCGAGCTCCTCGAGGTCGGTGATCGTCGTGTCGGTCAGGCTTTCCAGGGT
The DNA here is from genome assembly GCA_963812055.1 of uncultured Actinomycetota bacterium. Lineage (GTDB taxonomy): Bacteria > Actinomycetota > Actinomycetes > Propionibacteriales > Nocardioidaceae > Nocardioides. The sequence continues at coordinate 96,789 of CAWEUA010000018.1, read as the reverse complement.
GATCCCGACCATGGCGCGCCATTCGGCATCGGGCAGCGTCGCGAGGACGGCTTTGCCGGGTGACGAGGCGTGCAGGGAGAGCGCGCCGTCCCACCGGGGCGAGCTGAAGAGTGGGCTGTCCACCTGGTCGACGTACTCCAGGCCGAAGCGCCGTACGAGCACCAGCGATGCCGTCACGTGGTGCTCCAGAGCCAACTGCTCCAGGACCGGGTGCGCCAACCTGGCGAGGGAGTCCTCGGCGTGCCGCTGCGAGAGCCCTTGCCAGCCGGTCGCGAGGCGGTAGTGCGAGGGCTCGACCTTGTCGACGAGTCCGTTGGATTCGAGCGTCCAGAGCAGCCGCCAGGCTGTCGGCCGCTCCAGTCCGCACCTGAGCGCGAGGTCGGCCAGGGACTGGTCGGCGTCCGTGTCGGCGATGGCGCGGAGCAGGGCGACTGCACGGTCGACGGATTGGACGGTCTTGCTGCGGACGGCGGACACGCCTCCTCCTCGGGCACACAGCGTTGACGAGCTCCCCGATCGATCACTAACGTCTCGCACTATACGGGCATTCTGTCCGCATCGTGCGAGGAGTCGGTCCGTGTCGAAAGGCTCTGGTCCCCTGACCGGCATCAAGGTCGTGGACCTCGGTCAGTGGATGGCCGGGCCCACCGCCGCCCGACTGCTGGCCGACAACGGCGCCGAGGTGGTGCACGTGGACCCGCCCCAGGGCTGGCGATGGAGCGCTCAGGCCGACGCAGTCCTCAACGCCGGCAAGCGTCGGGTCGTGCTCGATCTGGACGATCCCACCGACCTGGCGGAAGCTCACAGACTGGTCGCCGCGTGCGACGTACTGATCGAGAACTTCGCCCCAGGCACCCTGGTCCGGTTCGGCCTCGACCCCACGAGCGTGCGGGACCGACACCCGTCGATCGTCTACCTGTCATTGCCCGGCTTCGCCTCGACCGACGAGGAGCATGCAGCGGTGGCTGCGTTCGAGGGCGTGATCGCCTCCGCAACCGGCCAGTTCTCGGACATGGGGGTCAACCGAGTGCTGATGGGGATCGCAGGCGTCCTACTCCCCGCTGCCGCTCGGCTCGGCGTACGCAGGCGTGTTCGGGGCGATGGCCGTCGGGCTCGCCCTTCGTGCGCGGCTCGGGCACCGCCGGGGTGACCACATCGAGGTGCCGATCGCCTCCAGCCTGCTCGAGGCGCTCGCCTACAACTCGATGCACGTCGCGGATGTGCCGCCGCGGTATCGCTCGCGACGCGAGCAGGCAATCGAGGGGGGCGCGCGCGATCTGTCGTACGACGACGTGCAGACGCTGCTGGACCCGTTCTACCGGACCTACTGGTGCGCCGACGGTCGGCCGTTCTACGTGGTGGCGGTCTCGCACCGGCGGCACCGCGCGAAGTCTGCTCGAGGTGCTGGGCATCTGGGACGAGGCGGTGGCAGCCGGGCTGCCGGTCCACGACCCGTACCTGCCGACCTCGACGTGGCCGGAAGGCGTCGACTGCACGCTGCTCGCGCACCCGATCTCGACAGCCTGGGCCGCGTGGCTCTCCGAGCGGATCGCCGCGGTACTCCGCTCCCGCTCGAGCCACGAATGGGAGGAGGTGTTCGCCGGACACGGCATCCCCGCTGTCGCCACCCGGACCACGGCCGAGTGGCTGAACACCGATCACGCCGTCGCATCGGGGCTGCTCGCCGCGGACCACCATCGGGAGTTGGGTCAGGTGCGCCGAATGGGACCCGTCCTGTGGACCGAAGATGTGCCCGACGCGCACCGTTGAGCGGCCCACCGGATCGGTGGACCCGTCCGCGGGATGGCTGGACGGCGATCTCATCGTCGACCTCACCAACGTGATCGCCGGGCCGACCATCGGGTCGACCCTGGCGCGGTACGGCGCGCGCGTGGTGAAGGTCGACCTGCCGCAGCCGACCTTCGACCCGTGGAACACCGTGCTCTGCGGCCTTCACTCCAATCGCGGCAAAGAGAGCGTGCTGCTCGACGCCGGTCTCCCAGCGGGACGGGAGGCGCTGTCGCGACTGCTGGCTCGGGCCGACGTCCTCACTGTCAACGCCAGCGAGCAGCAGTTGGCCCGGCTCGGGCTGACCGGCGCCGACTTGGCCGCGCTCGCGCCGCGGGCGGTGCTCTGCCACCTCGATGCCTGGAGCGGACCGGACGGCGGCCCGTGGCGCCAGCGGTCCGGCTACGACGACCTCGTGCAGGCCGCGACCGGGATCATGTCCCGTTTCGGCGGGGGCCTGGACACCCCGGAGGAGCACGCCCACTTCGGCACCATCGACGTGCTGGCGGGGCTCGCCGCGGCGGCGGCCACCGCGTTCTCTCTCTACGCCCGCGACTCCACCGGACGCGCACCGATCGCCCGCTCGTCCCTGGCCGCCGCGGGTCAACTGATCCAGGCGGCCTACCTGGTCGCCCACGCCGGTCCGCGGCCGACGGAGCCGTCCGGACGTGCAGCCAAGGGCGAGGGTCCGTCGTACCGCATCTATGCGACGGGCGACGGCTGGGTGTTCGTGGTGGTGCCGCCGGAGCGGCTCGTCGACCTCGGCCGCGTGATCGGCGTGGAGGCGATCACGGCGCTTTCCGTCGACGATCTGGCCGAGGTGTTGAGCGAGGCACTGGGCGGCCGCCCAACGGCGTACTGGCAGGCACGGCTCGCCCCGCTGGGCATCACGGTCCAACCGCTGCGCACCCTCGCTCATCAGCGTGATCTGCACGGGACGACACAGCGAACCCCTTGGAGTGCGTCGAGCTACCACTTCACCACCGTCGCGGACCATGCGGTGGGACGGGCGGTCACGCTGGTCGCCCCCGTGGCCGTGCGGCCCGCCACGGCGCGGATCGTCGTACCCACCGATGCGCCCCAGTACGGCGAGCACACGGCCGCAGTCCTCGGCGAGCTGGGCTACGGTCCGGACGAGGTCGCCGAGCTGGTACGCATCGGTGTCGCCGGCTTGTCTTGGTCCGACGAGTACCTCCCGACTTAAGGGGCTCACGACGCAAGCAGCCCACCGTCACCGGCCTCGTCACCCGGATCGACAACAAGCGCCGTGGCGGCCCCGCGGACAGCAGCGGCAGGAGCTGAACCTGCCGGCTCGGCAAGGCCGCAGTCAGCTGACTGAGGATGCAGTACCGGACGAGCGACTCGCTCTCATCCGCACGGATCACCACCGGACGGAACTCCGGCATCTGCTCCAGCACCGCCGCCATGAAGGCCGTCTTGCCGATGCCCGCTTCTCCCGAAACGACCATCAACTGAGCACCACCGCGCGCCGCATGGTGTCCGATCTCCAGCACGCGCGCGACCTCGACCGAGCGGCCCGCGAACACGCCAGCTGCAGAGCTACGGCGACCCTCCCGCCGATCCGTTCCGTCCACCGGCACCTCAGTCCTCAGTTGCGTCCACCGACGGTCCGTCCCGGGCCTTGTCGTCATGCTCATCTTCTCCCCCGACGGTGACGACGGGGCGACTCTCCCGCGTTGACGAGGAGACGAGACCAACGGAGCGTCGGGGGTCCGTTCCCTCCGGGTGGCGCGAAACCCACGAGCCTCCGCTCTGTCGGGGTCTGCGCAGGTCAGCGTCTGGTTTCAGTCACGTCGACGACATCTGAATTCGTGGACTCCGCAGCCACGTCCATCGGGCCGTCACGCATTTCCGGGCTTCACCGGATCCGTGCCGCTGCGAGGAGTCGAGGCATCCTCGGACAGGCGGAGCATGCGGAAGGAGTTGCCGAGCCCGATCAGGGCTGCGAGGAGGGGCACCAGGAGAGCGAACTGCAGCGAGAGGTTGCGGGCATCGCGGTTGATGGACACGACCTCGTCCTTCACGGCAGTGGGCTGATCGGCGATCTGCTGCTCGAGCCGGGTGTCGCTCATGACCTCGGCATCGTCCTCGAGAGCGGTCGCGATCTGTTCTTGCTGGGCCGCCGGGATGACCGAGCTCTGCTCCGCCTTGTGTCCGAAGCTCACCGACAGGGCAGCGAGCATGATCCCTCCCGCCATCGCGAGTCCGAAGGCGAGTCCGAAGGACCCGGCGGCCGAGTTCACGCCGGCTGCCTCGCTCGCCCGCTCCTCCGGCACCGGGGCGAGGGTGTAGTTGTTGAGCTGCGAGACCAGCAAGCCCAGACCGGCACCTGTGATGGCGAGCGGAATCACCAGGTACCAGCCACTCTCCACGCGTGGGACGAGCGGGATGATCGCGCCGATCCCGATCGCGGCCAGGAGGAAGCCGGTGCGGATGACGCCAGCGGGTCCCCGCCGAGTGGTTCTCTTGCCGGCCACCAGTGCTGCCGCGAACATGGTGAGCGACAGGGGGGCCAGCGACAGCCCTGCCTCCAGGGCGTCGTACTCGAGCGTCATCTGGAGGAAGAGCGGAAGGGCGATCATGGCTCCGCCCAGCGTGACCTGCTGGAGCAGCTGACCGGAGACACCGGCCGTGAACCTCGGGTGCCGGAAGAGGTCCGGATCGATGAGGGTGACCTGTCCCCGGCGATGGCGTGTGACCAGCCACCGGCTCAGGAGCACCAGCATCACCACCCCGACGACCAGGAGGATGCCGACGTACTGGCCGCCCTCCTGCCAGACCAGGATGCCGAGGACGACGCCGCCCATACCGATGACGGAGAGCACTGCTCCGACCACGTCGATCTTGCGTGAGCCGGTGTAGGGGACGTCGTGGACCAGCCCGATCTGGCTCAGCACGATCGCAATGATCACGACCTCGAGCGCGAATCCGACCCGCCACGACAGGTAGGTCGTGACGAACCCGCCCAGCAGGGGACCGATGGCAGCAGCGATGGCGGCTGCGGCACCGACCATGGCGTACGCCTGCTTCTGGGCGGCGCCCTCGAAGTTGCCGTGGATCAACGACTGCATGGCCGGCAGCAACAGCGAGGCGCCGAGCCCACCGATGATCGCCCAGAAGATGACGATCGCCGTGAGGTCCTGGGCGAGCGTCATCGCCAACGCCCCGAGGGCGTATGCCAGAAGACCCAGGATGTAGGCCCGCTTGCGGCCCATCAGGTCACCCAGCTTGCTGTTGATCAGGATGAACGCGGCCGAGACCAGGGCCTCGAGGGCGATCGCCGACTGCACCCCGCTGGCGGTGGTGTCCAAGTCCGTGATGACCGCCGAGATCGACACGTTCATCAAGGACGTGTCGACCACGAGGACGAACATCGCCGCCGCCAGCAGGAGCATCAGCCGGCGGCTCCCCTCGGCCGCCGGCTCGCCCCCCGTGACTCCCCCCGAACTCACGACACCGCCGCGCCGACCGCCAGTGCGACGACGGTCAGGCCGCACAACATCGCGAGCACGGGCCAGACCCAGCGAAGGTAGGTGCCGTAGGGCACCCGGGCGATGGCCAGGCCGCCCATCACCACGGCCGAGGTCGGGATGAAGAGGTTCATGATCCCGGAGGCGCTCTGGAACGCCGTGACCACGAGCGAGGCAGGCACGTTCGCGAAGCTGGCCAGCGGGCTCATGATCGGCATCGCGACCGTGGCCAGGCCGGACGACGACGGGATCAGGAAGGACAGTGGCAGGAAGAGGAGGAACATCACGATCGCGAACGCCGTCTCGCCCGTGTCCCCCACCGCCTGCTCGGCCCAGTGCAGGACCGTGTCGGTGATCTGGCCGTTGTTCATGATCACCGTGATGCCACGGGCGATCCCGATGATGAGCGCAACACCCAGGAGGTCACGAGCCCCGTCGACGAACGCCGTCGTCAGCACGCCTTCGTTCAGCCGTCCGATCACCCCGATGAGGATGCTGAACAGGATGAAGGACGCGGTCATCTCGGGGAACCACCACCACAGGGTGGGTAGCCCGATACCCAGGTCGTCCCAGGGGATGACGCCGTACATCATCACGCCGAAGGCGAGCCCGAAGACTCCCAGGATCACCTTGTGCTGGCCCGTCAGGACCGCTTCCGCGGATCCCTCTCCGACGCTGAACCGCGTGAGGTTCTCCTCCCGCATGTCCGCGACCACGGAGGTCGACGGGTCGCGTTTGACCCGATCCGCGTATCTCAGGACGAAGAAGATGCCGAAGGCGAGGCCGACGATGAGCATCGCCACTCGGAGCAGGATCCCGTCACTGATCGACACGCCTGCGAACCCCGACGCGATCCCGGTGGCGAACGGGTTGATCGTCGAGCCGAAGGTGCCGATCCCGCAGCCGAGCAGGACGACGGCCGCACCGGTCATGGCGTCGTACCCGGCGGCGATCATCACGGCGATGACGAGCGAGTAGAACGCGAGGCTCTCCTCGGCCATCCCGTACGTCGTCCCACCGAGCGCGAACACGCTCATGAGGATCGGGATCATCCACCGCTCGCGGCCGCGGAGCTTGGTCACCAGGCGGTCGATCCCGGCCTGGATGGCGCCGGTCCTCATGGTGACCCCGAGGAACCCACCGATGACGATGATGAACAGCGCCACGTCGATGGCGCCGAACAGGACGCCGGTGTTGTAGTAGTTGATGTTGCCCTTGGCGTTCTCGATGCCGTAGAGGCCGTTGATCGGCGCCGTGAGGGAGTCCACCAGGATCCGCGACGGATGTGACGGCACCTCGTGGTAGGTGTCGGGTATGGGACTGCCGCTCTTGTCCACCTGGTACGTGCCGGCCGGGACGATCCAGGTCGCGATCGCCATCACGACGATCAGTGCGAACAGGATCGTGTAGGCCGAGGGCAGCGTGAAGCGGTGCTTCGACTCGGTCGCGGTCTGCTCAGCCATGGCTGTCTCCTGGTTCCCCGGTCATCTCGGTGTGGCCGCGTGCACGTCGCTACCGTTCACTTCGGACCGAGGTACGTCGTCCACGGCAGTCACCCGCCGAGCCCAGTGGACACTCCCGCGTGGACACCGACGTCGATACCGCGATGGTGAGCGGTGCCTCGTCCGTAGGCGATGAGCGCGACGATGAGCGCGACCGCCACGATCGCGAGGGTCCAACGCACGCCGGCACTCACGGCGGGCTCACAACGGGTCCCGGACGAAGGGACAGGTCATGCAGTGCCCGCCGCCGCGGCCCTTGCCGAGCTCGAACCCCTCGATGGTGATCACCTCGACGCCGGCCTTGCGCATCTTGTCGATGGTGTAGGTGTTGCGTTCGTAGGCCACGACCACACCGGGAGCCAGGGCCACCACGTTGTTGCCGTCGTCCCACTGCTCGCGCTCCTGCTGGTACTCGTCCCCGCCCGTCTCGATGATCTGGAGCTGAGGCACGTCGAGCGCATCGGCGACGGCACCGTAGAAGCTCTCCTCCTCGGTCACCGCGAACCCGCCGTCCGCACCACCGGGGCGGAGGCTGATCGCGCGCACGTTGTTCATCACGCGGGGGTACGCCGTGGCCTTGTCGCGGTCGAGCATCGTGAAGACCGTGTCGAGGTGCATGTGCGCGCGGTCCTTCGTCATCACCACGGCGATCACCCGCTTCGCCGCGTCCTTGGCGAACAGCGACCGCGCGACCTGCTCGATCATCCTGGCCTGAGAGCGCTCGCTCATGCCGATCAGGACCGTGCCGTTGCCGATCGGCTGGACGTCACCGCCCTCGAGTGAGGCGCGTCCGAAGTCCTCGACCTGGAACTTCTCGTCGTCACCCAGCGTCGGGTACCAGTAGTCGAACGATGCCTCGGCGAACATCGGGTGGTACCGGTAGATGGCGGCCACGTTGTAGGCCTCGAGGCGTCGCGCCGGCCAGTACATCGGGTTGATCGACACCCCGCCGTACATCCAGCACGACGAGTCGCGCGTGAACAACGTGTTCGGGAGAGGTGGCAGGACGAAGATGCTCTCGTCGTCGACTGCTGCCGCGATGACCGATCGGCCTCGCAGTCGATCGAGGTCGAGCCCGGACTCGGCGACGGTGAGGCCGCCGATCAGGTGGCGGGCGAGCTGCTCCGGCTTCATCTCCCACAGGAGCGCGCGTACGTCATCGACGAGCGACAGGCCGACGGTGAACTCGGAGGCGGTCAGCTCGACCAGCTTCATCCGCGCCTCCTCACTGGCCCCCAAGGTCTCGGCCAGCAGGTCCCGCAGCAGGTAGACCTCGACGTCGCGTGCGCGCATCTTCTCCACGAACTGGTCGTGCTCGTACTGGGCGCGCTCGACCCACAGAACGTCGTCGAACAACAGGTCGTCGTGGTTGGTCGGGGTGAGCCGCTGCAGACTCAGCTCGGGCCGATGGACCATGACCTTGCGCAGCGTGCCCACTTCGGAGTGGACTCCGAAACTCGCCATCTCTCCTCCATTCGGATCGGGTCCGGGGGTCACGAGGCTGTGACCTGGGTGCCCGCTGTGCCGTCGACGATCTTCTGGATATCGGTCAGTGAGCCGATGGCCGCACGCCCTCCGGTCGCCTCGACGAACCGGCAGGCAGCCCCGACCTTCGGGCCCATGGAGCCCGCCGGGAACTCGGCTTGGCGCAGCTCGGACGCCGTCACCTGGTGCAGGGCGCGCTGCTGGGGTGTTCCCCAGTCCAGGTAGACCGCGTCGACGTCCGTGGCCATCACGAACAGGTCCGCCTCGATCTCTCGTGAGAGCAGCTCGCTGGCGAGGTCCTTGTCGATGACGGCCTCGACGCCTTCGAGGACGTCGGGCGCGGAGGTCGGGAACGTCGTCGGCACGCCGCCGCCGCCGGCGCAGATCACCACGACGTCGTGGTCCAGGAGCCACCTGATGGGTTGCATCTCGAAGATGTGCCGAGGCTCGGGTGACGGCACGACTCGTCGCCAGCTGGTGCCGTCCTGCTTGACGGTCCACCCCTTCTCGGCTGCGAGCGAGGCGGCGTGTTGCTCGTCGTAGATGGGCCCGACGAACTTCGTCGGGTCCGAGAACGCCGGGTCGTTCGGGTCGACCTCCACCATCGTCAGCACGGTGGCGAGTGGGGCATCGGCGGGCATCGCGTTGCCGAGCTCCTGCTCGAGGATGTAACCGATCATTCCCTGGGTCTGCGCCCCCAGGACGTCGAGCGGGTACGGTTCGACCTGCGTGTACGCCGCGGCCTGCAGCGCCAGGAGCCCGACCTGTGGTCCGTTCCCGTGGGAGAGCACGAGGTGGTGCGCGTCCGCGATGGCGGCCAGCGCGGGCGCTGCCGAGCGCACGTTGAGCCGCTGGGTCTCCGCGGTCATCGGCTCGCCCCGCTTCAGAAGGGCATTGCCTCCGAGCGCCACGACCACACGCACGACGACCCCCTCACGAACCGAGAGTGGCGACCATGACCGCCTTGATGGTGTGCAGGCGGTTCTCCGCCTGGTCGAAGACGATGGAGTGCTCGGACTCGAAGACGTCGTCGGTGACCTCGAGGCCGTCGAGCCCGTACTCCTCGAAGATCTCCTGCCCCACCTTCGTCTCGCGGTTGTGGAACGCCGGCAGGCAGTGCATGAACTTCACCTGCGGGTTCCCGGTCCGGGCGATCGTCTCGCTGTTGATCTGGTACGGCTGGAGGAGCTTGATCCGGTCGCCCCACACGCTCTTGTCCTCGCCCATCGACACCCACACGTCGGTGTAGAGGAAGTCGACTCCCTTCACTCCCTCGTCCACGTCGGCGGTGAGGGTGAGGCGGGCGCCGGTCTCCTTCGCGATGGAGCGGCAGGTCTCGACCAGGTCGTCCTGCGGCCACAGCTCCGGCGGTGCACACAGCCGGACGTCCATGCCGAGCTTGCACCCGCCGACCATCAGCGAGTTCCCCATGTTGTTGCGGGCGTCCCCGAGGTAGCAGTACGCGATCTGACCGAGGTGCTTGTCGCTGTGCTCGGTCATCGTGAGCACGTCCGCCAGGATCTGGGTGGGGTGGAACTCGTCCGTGAGGCCGTTCCAGACCGGGACGCCGGCGTACTCGCCGAGGATCTCGACCGTCGCCTGGGCGTACCCCCGGTACTCGATGCCGTCGTAGGTCCGCCCGAGCACGCGGGCGGTGTCCTTCATCGACTCCTTGTGCCCGATCTGCGAGCCACTCGGCCCCAGGTAGGTCACGTTGGCCCCCTGGTCCGTGGCCGCGACCTGGAATGCGGTGCGGGTCCGCGTCGACGTCTTCTCGAAGATCAGGGCGACGTTCTTCCCCTGGAGTCGAGGCGTCTCGTAGCCGCCGTACTTCGCGGCCTTGAGATCCCTGGAGAGGCGGAGCAGGAAGCGCAGCTCGTCGGGCTCGAAGTCCAGCTCCTTGAGGAAGCTGCGATGACGAAGGTTGAACGGCATGGGATCCCTCTGTTCTGTTCAGGCGGTGGCGGGTTGTGCGGGAATGAGTGAGCTGGGGGCATCCGTGGACTCGGGGGATGCGTACCTGCGGCGCAACACGAGCTTGATCAGCTCCTCGACGACCACGATCGAGAGGGCGATCCCGACGCAGATGCACCACTGGTCGAACTCGAGCGCGATCGTGTCGAGGATGCGGTTCAGGAACCCGAGACCCGTGGCGGCGATGATCGCCAGCAGGGCGATGCCGTAGCGGCGCAGCTGCAGCCGACCGGGAATGGCCGCGCGGTCGAAGATCGTGTTGACCTGGTCGCGGCACAGCAATGCGCCTGCCACGTGGAACAGGGACAGCGCCGTGAGCAACATGGTCGCACCGGTGACGGTGGTGCCCTGCGAATCACCGATCTGGTAGGCGACGAGCGCCCCGATCGTCATCACCGCGCCCTGGACACACAGCCTGATCCACTGGTTCCGCGAGAGGACCGGCTGCCCGACCGGTCGCGGAGGACGCGACATCAGGCCCCGGCCGGGCTGGTCGAACCCGAGCGCGATCGCCAACGGGATGTCGACGACCATGTTCAGCCACAGGATCTGCAACGGGTTGAGCGGTGAGCCGTTGGCGATGCCGAAGATCCCGGCGCCGATGAAGATGGCGATGTAGGCGACCAGTGTCGACATCTGGAAGCGCAGGTACTTGAGGAGGTTGTCGTAGAGCGACCGCCCGAAGGACACGGCGCCGACGATGGTGGCGAAGTTGTCGTCGGTCAGGATCATCACGGCGGCCTCCTTGGAGACCTCGGTGCCGGTGATGCCCATCGCAACGCCGATGTCGGCGGTCTTCAGCGCCGGGGCGTCGTTCACGCCGTCGCCCGTCATCGCGACGACGTTGCCCATCTCCTTGAGGAGGCGGACGAGGCGCACCTTGTCCTCTGGGGCGACCCGCGCGACGACCCCGATGTTCTCGAGGTCGCGTCTCAACTGCTCATCGCTCATGGCGGCGAACTCGGCCCCGGTCACGGCCTTGCCCTCGATGCCGAGCTCGGTGGCGATGGCGGCCGCTGTTGTGGCGTGGTCACCGGTGATCATCCGGACTCGGATGCCCGCGCTGCGGCACTCGGCGATCGCATCCTTCGCCTCGGCCCGCGGGGGATCGACGATGCCGACCATCGCAAGCAGCGTGAGGTCCTGGACCAGATCGATCAGCTTTCCGTCGAGCGCGGTCCCGGGGTCCAGATCCCGCTGGGCCACGACCATGACCCGCTCCCCCGCATTCGCGATGCGGTCGTTGGCCTCGAGGGCCACGTGCTGGTTGTCGGCGGTCAAGGGCAGCAGGGTGCCGTCGGGGTTGCGGAGATTGGTCGCTCGGGCGATGACGACGTCGGGCGCACCCTTGACGTAGCAGCGCAGGATCGGGGCGCCGTCGGAGTCCTTCATCTCGTGGAACGTGGCCATGAACTTGTACTCGGAGTCGAACGGGACCTCGGCCACACGCGGGAGCGCGGCGCGGGTCTCGGTGATGTCGAGCCCGCCCTTGGCGCCCAGCACGATGAGTGCTCCCTCGGTCGGGTCACCGATCAGGGACTCGCCGTCGAGCAGGGCGTCCGCGCACAGGACCATCGGAAGCAGGTAGGGGTCGAGGTCGTAGTGCTGGCCGCCGACGTGACTGATGTCGCCCGCCGTGCTGTACCCCTCACCCGAGACGGTGAAGCGGTTCTGCCCGGGGATCACGAGCTCGCGTGCCGTCATCTTGTTCAGGGTCAGCGTGCCGGTCTTGTCCGAGCAGATGGCTGACGTCGACCCCAGGGTCTCGACGGCCGGCAGGCGCTTGATGATCGCGTTCCGTTGCGCGATCTCGCGGGTGCCCATCGAGAGGAGAGCCGTGACGACCGCCGGCAGACCGGTCGGGATCGCCGCCACGGCGAGCGCAACGCCGGTCACGAACAGGGTGTCGAAGGACTCGCCTCGGGCCAGCCCGAGCAGTACGACGAGCACCAAGGCGATGGCGGCGATCGTCGCGATGATCTTGCTCAGACCGTCCAGCTGCTTCTGCAACGGGGTTTTGGTGCTGTCCGTGCTGGCCAGCATGTCCGCGATGTGGCCGATCTCCGTGCTCATGCCGGTCGCCGTCACGATCAGCTCACCACGGCCGCGGGTGACCGACGTGTTCATGTAGGCCATGCAGGTCCGGTCACCCAGGGGGATGTCCTCCCCGCTCACCGGCTCCACCGACTTGCCCACCGGCAGGCTCTCCCCGGTCAGGGCAGCTTCCTCGATCTCCAGCGTGGCCGCGACGTACACGCGTGCGTCGGCCGGCACCCGGTTGCCCGCCTCCACGAGTACGACGTCCCCGGGAACGAGCCCGTCTGCGTCGATCTCGACGGCCTGGCCGTCTCGACGTACCCGAGCCACCGTGCGCATCATCTGAGCCAGTGCCTTGACGCTCTCCTCCGCCTTGGACTCCTGGCGCAGACCGATCACGGCGTTGAACACCGTCAGGCCGGCCAGGACGACCGTGGTTCCCCACTCCCCGGTCACGATCTGGTTCACCACGGCGGCAACCAGGAGCACCAGCTGCATGAAGTCCTCGTACTGCCGCAGGAAGGCGCGGAAAGGGGACTCGGACTTGCCTTCGGCCAGGCGGTTGGGCCCGGTCGTCGCCAGCCTTTCCTGGACCTGCGCGGCGTTCAGTCCCTGGTCCGGGTCGACGCCGAGCGCCTGCGCGACGCCGGCCGCGTCGGTGGCCACCGGGTCGACGGGTCGAGGCAGGGTCTCCACCCCGGCGTCACTGGTCGACATAGGGGGCTCCTCAGGTGTGCTGACCGGCTCGGGTCCCGATCCCAGCTCATGCTCCAACTCAGCCGGGTGGTCGCGCCTCACCCTGGGCGGGGTGGGCGAACGCCCCGACCGCCGCAACGCGCCGGCGGCGGTCCGCTCGAGCCGCGGCGACCGGCTATCGGCCGTCTCACCACACCGACGCTCACCGTCCGCCCCCGACACGTGGGCATGACGCGTTACGGTCGGCACGAGATCCTGCGGCTGTCCACCCGTCCTGGGGTGGTGCGGACCGGTTTCCGGAGTGGCAGCGTCCAGGTATCAGCGAAGGCTCTTCGCGAGCAGACAGTGCCGTGACAGTGCCGTGGAAGCGAGGGCGACCCATGAGCGCAACACCGACCACCGACGAACGACCTCATGAGGAGGCGTTGGTCGGTCCCGATCGACTATCTGGCCGTGGAGTTCCCGGGCGCCCGGCTGACCGGAGAAGGCTTGTCCGCACTGCTGGACCTGGTCTCCAAGGGCATCATCCGAGTCCTCGACCTGCAGGTCGCCAAGGTCGGCGAGGACGGCGAGATCACCATCGTCGCCATCACCGACCTCGATGGCGACGGCACGCTCGATCTGGCCGTGTTCGAGGGCGTGCAGTCCGGGATCCTGGGTGACGACGACGTCGCCCAGAGCGCCTCGCTGGTCCAGCCGGGCAACGCCGTGGGGCTGCTGCTCTACGAGAACACCTGGGCCGGTCCGTTCGTCGCTGCCCTACGCCGCCAAGGAGCCGACGTCATCGCCAGCGGCAGGATTCCTGCGTCGGACGTCATCGCAGTCCTCGACGAGCTCGAGGCAGCCGAGGCCACCGGCTCCGCGTAGTCGGTCTGGTACGAAACCAACTCGGGCAGTCAGGAGAAGGAGAGGGACATGGGTCTGATCGGGGGTATGGCGCGCACGGCCGTGGTCGCCGGGACGGCAACGGCGGTGTCCAACCGGGTGTCGCGCCGCCAGGCCAACAGGTGGGCCGGCCAGGAGACGTACGCCGAGCCGGCGCCGCAGTACGCGCCGCCACCACCGCCACCACCGGCTCCGCCGGCTGCGGCATCGGGGACGGACGACGTCCTTGCACAGCTGGAGAAGCTCGGAGACCTGCGAGCGAACGGCATCCTGACGGACGCCGAGTTCGAGCAGCAGAAGGCCCGTCTCCTGATGTGATGTGACGGGCCGGCCGGTCCCGACCTACCTCCCCGGCAATAGACGCATCTGACGAGCCGCCTGAACAGCCGACCTTCGCGAGTCGACGCCGAGCTTGCGATAGATCGCGCGCAGATGGAACTTCAGCGTGTTGGCGGAGATGTACAGCTCCGACGCGACCTCACGCAGGGTGAGTCGGCTCGGCAACAGGCGGAGGACGTCGCGCTCGCGCTCGGTGAGAGGCTCCACAGGTCCGGACCCGTGGGACTCCCACGTGGGGACGAGCACGTGTCGCAGCCGCCCGAGCCAGGCGTCGGGTACGCGCCACGCGGCCAGTTCGATCAGCTCGAGGAGCTCGGTCCCCTCGTCGGCGACTGTCTGCAGCAGACCGTGGTCGGCCGCACTCTGGACGGCGGCCTCCACCCTTGCCGTCGCGCGCCCGCGGTCGTGCCCGGCCAGCGCGCGTGCCATCACCAGCTGTTGCACCACCTCGTGCCGGACGCATCGCGGAGTCGCCTGCATGACGGTCTCGGCGGCCTCATCGTCCTCCTTGCGGGCCAGGCTGACCTTGGCCCGGCAGATCGGGCCCCAGAAGGGGTCGGTGACCCGTTGCGACCAGTCAGCTGCTGCCTCTACGTCATCGTTGGCCAGGGACAGCACCGTGCCCACGCGCGCCACGGCGCCTGACATCCACAGACCCGGAGCCTCGTCGTCCGTCGACGCCGGACTCGCCGATGCGAACTGGGTGAGGTCCGCGAGGAGGGCCTCGGCACCGCGGAACTCGGCCTGCGCCTCCTCGAGCTGCGCGGAGGCGACGTAGAGCTGGGCGAGCTCCAACTTGGCGACGAGCTGGAACGCCGGGATCGGGTACGTCGATCGGCCGGCCAGCTCGATGAGGGTGCAGCGGGCGCGCTCGCGCTCACCCACCTCGGCAGCCACGATGCCGTCCGCGAGCGCGAGCTCGGTCCGAAGCTTCGGGAGCTCTGCGTCCTCCCCGACATGCTCCAGGACCGATGCCGCGTGGATGGCGTCGACCGGGCGACCGGCGACCGCCAGCCCCAGGACCCTGGCGCCGGCGAAGACCACCTGGTGATCCGCGTCCTGGTTCATGGCCTGGCGTATCTCTCCCACGAGACCGGCCGCGTCGTGCCACTGCTCTCGGAGGGCGGTCCCGACCGCCATCAGGGTCCAGCCGAAGAGAGCGACCGGAGCGAGGGCCGCATCGTCTTGGAGACGGCCGAGAGCGTGGTGAGCCTGCCGCTCGCATCCCTCGAAGTCACCCGACAGCGAGGACTCTGCTGCGTGCAGCAGCTCGACGCGCGGGTCGGCCGACCCATCGGTCCCCCCGAGAACACGCTCGGCCGCGATCAGCGCGTCGTGGAATCGCGTGCGCTCGTACATCAGGGCACACCACGCGTACTGCACGAGCGGGTCGGGCGCCGAGCCCGCCACCCCGGGCGGAAGCTGGTCGATGACGCGACCGAGCACCTCGCTACGTCCTGAGTCGACCAGGGACAGTGCGCCGTCGGCGAGGACTCGCAGGGCGTCGGTCGGTCGCTCCGCCTGGAGCCAGTGGTCGAGCGCCGCGGCGTGGTCGTCGACGCTCTCGAACCAGCGAGCGGCCCTCGCGTGCTGCTCACACAGTCCCATCGGCCAGCGTCGCGCGTACTTCGCGATCAGCATGTCGCGGACCAGGCTGTGCACCTGGAACCAGCCACCGTCGTCCAACCTGGTGACGAAGAGTCCGCGCTCCTCGGCCTCCTCGAGCAGGTCTCCCCCATCACGTCGCCCCGTCAACGCCTCCGTGAGCCCGTAGTTGAGCCTGCCCACGACGGAGGTGGCCAGCAGCATCCGGATCAGTTCGGGACGCTCCCCCCGGAGGACCTCCTGCCAGAGGTACTCGTCGATGAGCTGGTCCGGCCCAGCCACGGTCGCCGACCGCGACCGTGCCGCGACCGAGTGCCCCGAACGGATGGACAGCGCGGTCAGCTTCAGAGCCGCGGTCCAGCCCTCGGCACGATCGGCGGCCAGGGCCAGGTCCGCGGCGGGAGTGTCCGGACACAGGCTGGTCAGCAGGCGCTCGGCTTCGTCGGTCGAGAATCGGAGTGCGTCGAAGTGGATGTCTGCCAGCTCGCCGGCGGCGCGCAACCGGCCGACGGGCAGCGGCGGCTTGTGTCGGCTCAGAAGCAACAGTCGCAGAGCCGGGGGACGATCGAGGACGAGGGCCTCCAGTGCTGCACACGCGCGCTCGTCCTGGTCCAGACGGTCGAGATCGTCGATGACCAGCGTCGCGGTCGTGCCGGCGAGGTCAGCCTCGTCGCGAGCGGGCATCCCGTTGCGCGAAGCCTGCGGCGTGATGAGCGCCTCGGAGATGGAGCTCCGCGCGGCGGGCGCGCCGGCGGCGAGTGGCTCCAGCACGGCCATCACCGAGCGCCAGAACTGGGAGGGGTCACGGTCCGCGTCGTCCAGGGTCAGCCAGGCGCACGGCCGATCGCTGTGACGTAGCCAGTCCGCCGCCAGGGCGGTCTTCCCCGCTCCTGCGGGTGCGACGATCGCGGTCACCGGGTACTCGGCGAGGTCATCGAGCAGCGCCAGAAGCCGTGGCCGTGGGACGAAGTGGCGGGGATCTCTCGGGATCCTGAACTTGGACTGGAAGAACGGCGACTCCACCCCGCGGCGGCGGCGCTGTGCAGGCGTCATGAGGGACCCGGGTGTCCTTCGCCTCCACGCGGCTACGTGGGACTGTGCGGAGTAGTCGTCCCGCGCGGTCACCGCGTCCTTCTCGGGGTCGCTCACCGGGCAGTCCGGCCCAGGAGGCTGTGGGGGTCAGTTCGTCGACGGCCAGGGGCGAGCAGGGCGCTGGGGGATGTCCCAGGCCGGTAGCGCGGGGCTGGTGCCCGAGTACTGCTCACCCCGCTGTGTGCGCGCGCCATGATCGCCTCCCTCGAGCTACGACCTTCATCGTGGGCCGCGCGCGTCAGACCGCGCATCATCCTTTCCAGGCGAGGCCAGGGTGTCGCGACACATCGCAGCCGCGCTGTGTGTCGCGTCCCGTGGCGCTGAGGCGCGCCGGTAGGCGGGTGTCTCATCCTTTTCGGATGAGACGCCCGCCTCGGTACGGCGATCCCTGCGCCGAAAAGTCAGGGGCGATCGTGCCCGATCTGCCGGCACAGAGCCCAGATGATCACGACGTCGATCGCGATGATGGTCAACGACCAGAACGGGTAGTAGGGCAGGAACGCGAAGTTCGAGAACATGGAGACACCCGCCACGAAGATCCCCAGGATGCGTCCCCAGGTCTGCTGCATGACGATGCCGATGCCCGTACCGAGCGCCACCAGGCCCACGATCAGGTGGATCCAGCCCCAGGTGGTGGCGTCAAACTTGTAGGTGTAGTTGAGACCGTGGACGAACACCGTGTCGTCGGCGATGGCGGCGATGCCCTGCATGATCTGGAAGACCGCGACGATCACGAGAAGAGACCCGGCGAGGATGCTGATCCCGTAGGCCGCCTCTCCCTTCGGTGACAAGTCCTGCTCGTGGTCGGCCGGTGGAGGGGTGGTGCTCATGTGCGTACTCCGTTCTTGAGGTGATGGATCGCGGACCCGCTGGTGGCGTGGAGTGCTCGAGGGCTCTCAGGTCGTCGGGTGACGGCGGACCTGGCGCACGTGTGCACCCCAGTCATGTCACTCCACCCACATCGGCGCCGGACTGAGCGCGACTCTTCCAGACCAGGTCCAAGACCACAGCGAGCACGAGGATCGCCACGAACGCCACGGCGGTACCTGGCTCGTCCACGAGAGTGGTAGCGGCGAAGGCCACGAGCACCACGACCGTCGTGACCTCAGCCAGGACCAGGAGCCACAGGCGTCCGCCGGTTTCGTTCCGGATGCGCAGATGCCCCAGCGTCACGACCGTGAACACCACCAGGGCCACCGCACTGCCGAGGGAGGCGATCGCTGTCAGGTCGAAGAAGACGACGAGGACGATCGCGATCGCCACCGTGACCAGGATGGAGATCGACGCGCGACCGCCGACTCGACGGCCCAGGGCCGGCGGGAACTGGCCGGCCGCGGCCATCTGCTCCCCGAGTCCGGCCGCGGGAAAGAGCCCGGAGTTGGTGGCGCCGGCCGTGGCGAACAACGCCGTCACACTCATCAGCCAGTAGCCCGCTTGCCCCAGGACCGGCTCTGCGGCGACCGCCAGCGCTGTCCCGCCGGAGCTCACCACCTCGTGGACGGTCAAGGTGCCGAACACACCGAGCGCCACCGCGACATACACAACCGTGGCGATGCCGAGCGCCAGGTAGACCGCCCTGGGGAGCTGACGCCGGGGGTCCGCGAGATCACCGGCCGTGAAGGTGATGACGCCGAACCCCAGGAACGCGAAGAACGTCAACGCCACGCTCGAGATGATCTGGTTCCACGACGGATAGTCGGAGACGGCCAGCAGATCGAGATTGAGATTCGCCAGCGTCGCGACCGAGAACACCGTGAGGATGCCGACGACGATGATGACCACGACCGTCTGCGCCCTTGCCACGACCTGGGATCCCAAGATGTTCAGTCCCGTCATGACCACCAGGACGCCCACGGCGAAGGGAACGGTCAGCCTCGCACTGTCGACAGCGGCCGCGCTGGCGTAGTTGCCGAACGACACGGCCACCATCGCGGTGATGATCGCGTTGACGGCCAGCATCATCCACGCGATCACACCGGTGAAGTGCCCCGGTCCCCACCCTCGGACGACGTACTCGAGGAAGCCACCCGCCGAGGGGTACCGCGCACCCAGCTTCGCGAACGAGTAGCCCTGCAGCGCGGCCACGCCTCCGGCGAGAAGGAACGAGACCCACACCGCCGCCCCCGCCACTTCGCCCGCTGCGCCCAGCAGTGCGAAGATCCCAGCACCGACCATGGAGCCGACGCCGATGAACGCGGCCTGGCGCGTCGACAAGGTCGGCCTGGGATCCTCCGTCCCGGCTGCTGGAGTCGCTTCCCCACCGGTCACGATCACGCCCTCTCAGGGCCGGGTTCCGAGGAACGATCGTCGCCGAGCCCTTTGTCGGCGTCCTCGGACATCTTGCAAACCCGCGGGGTGGGGCCGCGCCACCCCGTTCGGGGCGAGATGCGTCGTCACCCAGGGGCAGCGGGCTCGCGTCCGCCTCCCCCAGGCAGGATGTCCAGCTCTCGGGCGCGCTCGACGGCCGCTTTCCTGCGGCGCACACCGAGCTTGCGATGGATGCTCTGCACGTGCGTGCGGATGGTGTTCACCGAGACGAACATCGCTGCGGCGATCTCGTCGTTGGCCCAGCGTTCGGCCAGGTGGCCGAGCACCTCGAGCTCCTTCTCGGTGAGCTGCTCGACGAAGAGCAGGGGGTCGTCGTCCAGCCCTGTCGCCGTGGCACTGGTCGTCGGGTACAGGGCCGTGCTCGCGACCTCGGCACGGGCGATCGACAGCGTGCTCCCAGGCACCCGCGACTCGTCGTCCGAGAGGAGGCTCGTGACCGCCGGCGACGCCTCGTGGAACGGCAGACGGAGAGATTCGGGAGCCGCGAGCCGGAGTGAGCGGCCGAGGGCTTCCCGGGCCTGGGACGACGAGCCCTCGCGTAGCCGGCAGGTGGCCTCGACCAGCCAGGCGGCGACCTGGATGCGACGGGGGGCATCCTGCGTCAGGGCTTGCGGCAGGGCCTGCCTGGAGCCGTCGTCATCACCCTCGAGCAGTCGAGCCTTCGCGACGATCAGCGCGGTCTCAGCCGGGTGGGCCTGCTCGAGACCGTCCACCTCGAGGACGGCAGCGGCGGTGTCCTCGGTACGGATCATCAGGTGCGCGGTGGCGAGCCGCAGCTGCGCCGTCAGCCAGTCGTTCCCGCCGCCCATGTCTGCGGATGTCTTCGCCACGATGGACAGCGCGCCCTTCACGTCACCGCGTGCCGCCTGCACCCGTGATCGGGTGATGCCCAGCATGGTCTCGGGGACGCGATCACCCATGAAGGCGTTCGACACGGTCGCCAGCCTCAGATGGCGTGCGGCACCCACCAGGTCGTAGCGCTCCAGGTCCACCCAGGCCAGGGCGACCTCGGGGGCTGCTGAGCGGTCGCGCACGCCGATCCCGCCTTCTTCAGCGGTGGCGTTGGCCTCGTCTGCGAGGAGCAGTGCTGTCGACAGCTCGTCTCGCAGACAGGCGATCAGAGCGAGGTAGCCCTGACACTCGACGCGGACGGCCTCCGAGCCGAGTGGTAGCGCTGCCTCGGCACCCTGGGTGAACAGACGGTGCGCCTCGTCGAGTCGGCCCCGGCGCAGGGCGGCGATGCCCTTGCAGGCGAAGACGAGAGCCGCGATCTCGTGCTCCGCATCGGCCCGCTTGCGCCCTCGACGGGCAGCAAGGGCCTCTTCGGCCTCCTCGGCGAGCTCGAACGCCTCATTCGGGTCGTCGGAGCTCCGAGCCCGGATGCTCTGCAGGACCGCGACCGCCAGCGCCAGCGCTCCGCCGTGCCCATCCCGTGCAGACCTGGGAACATCGGGGACCCGGGTCAGTTCGGTGATCACGCGCTCGGTATCGCCCTGGCCGAGCGCCAGAGCTGCCCGGACCACCGAAGCAGCGGGATCACGGACCTCGTCGGGCATCGGGGCGAGCAACGTCGCCAGGGTGTCCTGAGCGCCTCCCGTGAGCAGCTCGGCGAAGGCCAGCTGGTCGACGACCGTCCCGGCGGCTTCTGCCCACGCACTGATCTCGGCGAAGTGGGACACGCTCTCGGCGACACAGCCCTCTTGCGCGAACCATTCCGCGGCCACCCGCTGCAGCCGATCCATCTCATGGGGAGCCTCGAAGCTCAGCTCGGAACGCAGCAGCTCCCTGAAGAGCGGGTGGTAGCGAAAGCACCCCGGCTGGCCGGACACCGGTTCGACGAAGGTGTTGGCGCGCGCCAGGAGTGAGAGCTTCCGGGACGCGGCGCGGCCCCCCAATGCTTCGGCCAGGCCGGGCCGGATGGTGGCCGGGATGCTCGTGCTGAGCAGCAGGCGGCGGTTCGCCGGCGTTTGAGCCGCGAGCACCTCACCGATCAGGAACTCCCGGAAGTCCCCGGTGTCCCCGGAGACCCGCGCGATCGCTTCGTCGGGGTCCTCGCTCGTGGCGAGGAACGTCGAGGCGTAACGCAGCCCCGCGGCCCACCCTTGCACGTGCTCGTTCAGGGCGCGCACGGACACAGGCGTCAGCAGAACGTGCGCTCCCGACAACAGCCGCTCGGCCTCGGAGTCGGTGAAGGCGAGGTCGGCGGTGCGGATCTCGGTGAGGGTGCCCTCCAGCCGGTAGCGGTAGAGCGGAAGGACCGGGTCGACGCGACTCACGAGGACGATGCGGAGGCAGCCCGCAGAGCGCCGCAGCAGAAAGTCGAGGTGGGTGGCGACGTCCGTGGCCGTCATCTCGTATCCGTCGAGCACCACCGTGACCGGACTGCCGATCTTCGCGATCTCGCCCGCCAGCTCGGTGAGGAGCGGGCGGTCCACGCCCGCGCCGGCGGGCATGTCGCGGGCGGGAACGACGACCCCGAGTCGCTCCAACCCGTCCAGCAGGCGGGACCAGAACGCCTCGTCGTCGCGCTCGAGGGTGATCCACGCGGTCTGCTCGTGCAAGCCGCGGAAGTCGACCCAGTCCGCCACGAGCGCGGTCTTGCCACTGCCCGCAGGAGCACTGACGACGACCATCGGGGAGCTTGTGCCACGGTCGAGCAACCGGAGCAGGCGGGGCCGACGCAGATGGTCGGCGGGCACGACCGGAACGTCGAGCCAGGTGGCCGGGAGCGGCGCCGGGAGGGCGTGCTCTGGCGGCCCGAGGAGTGCCCATCGTGCCGTTCGTCAGCCATACCACTGACCCTCCCTGCTGTGTCTCCCGCACAGCGACGCCCCGGTACGCGAACAGGGTCCGTGTCCGGGGCGCAGGGCCACGCTACTCTTCCGCGCCGCCGAGCGCCTGTCTCGTCTCAGGAGGGGAGGAGGGTGATGCGTCGTCGCGCAGGCGGGGAGCGACGGGCTTCAGGTGCGTCTCCGGACGGCGGTCGCGTCCGGAGCGCGGGCTGTCACTCGCCGGCCAGGGATACGGTCCGGATCCAAGAGCCGGCGAAGGGCGTCCGACGCACCATCGCGCAGGCGCACGTGCATCAAGGTCACGTCTCCCCGCGCGATGCCACGCTCGACGAAGTCACGCACCACGTCGAGGTCTGCCTCCTGCGACAGGACGAGCAGCGCGGACGTGCCGGGAGTCACGCGGGAGACGGCCTCGTCGAGGAAGGCACGGTCGATCCCGGTGTCGCGCAGCTCGTACGCCAGGCCGTCCACTCCTGCTCCTGCCACGGCGCCCACGACCGGCGCCATGAACAGGCTTCCGACCAGTGCCCCGAGGGCAGTTCCCGTCGCGGCCGCTGCGGGCCCGCGGCGCATCAGGTGCCCGATGTGCGGCCGATCGGCGCCGGGCACCCAGGTCACCGTCAGGGCGTCCACGACGCGTACAGCACCGCGCTGCTGGAGGTCCTTCAACCGGATCTCGCCGGCCGCGGCACCCATGGCGGTGTCGTAGAGCCAGATGGTCAGCGTGGCCGTCGTCAGCATCGAGCCTGCCGGGGCGAGCGCAGCCTGTGCCATCGAGGCTCCTTCGATCGACGTGGAGCGGCGCGACTCTCCAGAGTGGGGCAGGACCGAGACCGGGGCCTCATCCATTCCTGCTGAGTGGGCGCCTGTGCAGGTCAGTCAGCGGGCGCTGAGCCGCCAGACCAGCAGTCCGGCACCCGGCCCGGGTCATCCGTTGTTGATGAGCCGGACGATGCCTGGTCCCGCAGCGGCCGCCTCGGTATGCAACCACCCGGCTTGGGATGGGTCGGTCCCACCCGCTCCGCCTCCAACCTGATGGTGCAGGAGCAGGCCGCACGCCGGAACGGTCCGGCGATCCGGCCACAGACGCGATCCACGCGCCGCCCGAGGAGGTTCTCTGCCATGACGGTGTCGCGTGCACGGACCTCCCAAGACCGCACGGCGAGTCAGGTGAGCCGGTGTCCGACGTCGCCCGGGGCCCACCTCGGCGCCGGGACGGTGTCGGCAGGCCCTACCCGGGTCAGCGGATGAGCCCACACGGCCGGCGCCCGAGGCGCCCTGACCCGCTCGGTCTGGTGACGGGAGGCGAGGGCGCCATCACCGGGACCGTCGTGTGCGCCGCCGCCATCGCCGCCAGCGCCGGCCACGTGAGCTCGCTCGGCCACCTCTGCGTGGCGATTCTCGGAACGGTGGGCGTCTACTGGTTGGCCCACGTGCACGCGGTGACCCTCGGGAGTGCGCTCACACACCGGCATCACCCGGTGGTGGCCTTCCGGCACGCACTGGTCGAGAACGTGCCGCTCGCCGGCGCATCTGTCGTCCCCCTGCTGACTCTCCTGGTGTGCCGGCTCGCCGGGGCGGAGATTCGCACAGCCTCCTGGATCGCGCTCATCGCCACCATCGGTCTGCTCACGGTCTACAGCTACGTCGCGGGTGCCCGAGGAGGACTCGATGCCGGGGGCCGTCTGGCCAGCGCAGCGGTCGGCGCGAGTCTGGGGATCCTGGTGGCGCTGCTCAAGCTGGGGCTGCACTGACTCCTCGCGTCCGTGGTGATCTCGGGTCTGATCACCACGGTCGTCCTCACGATCATCCTGTTCGCCTTGCGACGACAACGCCGCGCCCACCTGGCGGCGGCCGTGCCCGCAGCCGACCGGGAGCCGCCCGTCCCGACCTCGGAGGGGTGAAGCTCCTGAGTGCCGCGGTGCCGTTCCGCTCACATGGCGTCGCCGGCCACCCGAATCTCGTAGGTCGCATCCAGCATGAGTCACCTCTCACCGCGCCCCTACCGCTCCACCCGACATCGGCGGGTCGGCCTGTCGTCATCCGGGGTGCATGAGCCACCTGGCATCCTGGTGCGACCTACCACGGACGTTCATCACACTCGGGTGAGGCCCGGCGCAGGAACTGCCGCAAGGCTGCGCATCCGAAACTCTCTGAAAGGAATGCGATGAGCTTCTGGGACATCATCTGGTTCATCATCATCAGCTACATCTTCATCGCCTATCTGATGCTGCTGTTCAGGATCATCGGAGACGTGGTGCGCGACCACAGCCTCTCGGGACTGGCGAAGGCACTCTGGGTGATCGCGCTGCTCTTCCTGCCGTTCGTGACTGCCTTGATGTACCTGATCACTCGCGGTGCCGGCATGGCCGAACGCCAAGGCGCAGAGGTCGCAGACTCCGTGGCTCGCCAACAGGCCTACATCCGTTCCGTGGCCGGCGGCTCCCCAGCGGCACAGATCGCCAGCGCCAAGGACATGCTGGACTCGGGCGCCATCGACGGGGACGAGTTCGATGCGATCAAGGCCAAGGCGTTGGCGACCTGACCCGCCCCTCCCTCACTGCCTGGCCATCGCCACGCGCAAGCGCTCCTCCGGGTCGATGAAGTGGTCGTGGTCGTCGTCGCCGGTGTCGAGCTGGACCCAGTGCACCTTGCCGGTGAACCGACTCCCTCGTGCTGTGTAGTCATCGGTCACCGTGGTGCCCGACTCATGGCCGATGTCGGTGGTCTCGTCGGCCGAGAAGACCATGGCCTGGGTCGCCTCGACGCGGCCTTCGCCCACGGGCTCCCCGTCGTGGAACAGCCGTACGTCGCCGCCCTTGGCGAGGCCGCCACCGTCGTAGCCGAACTCCATCCGGACCTGATGCCGGCCGGAAGGGATCGGAACCGTGGCGGTGCTGGCGAACTCCTGGATGGCCAAGAGGTTGTACACGAACTTCAGGTGACCGTTCTTCGCGTACAGGGCCCATCCGCCGAAGCGGCCGCCCTGGGCGATGATGACGCCTTCGGCGCCCTCCTCGGGGACGTCGATGTCGGCCGTGATCGAGAAGGACTTGTTCTTGATGTTGACGACGCTGTTCTCCGACAGCCGACCCATGCCCGCGAAGAAGATCTGGCTGGTTCCCTTGATCAGGGAGGGGCGACCCGCGAGCTCGGAGTTGAGCCGCTCGGCACCCCGGTCGTCGAGGGGCAGGACACCGTGCTTGACGCCTTCGATCAGCCACAGCCGTTGTAGATGGGCCAACCGCTCCGGCTGCTCGGCCGCGAGGTCGCGGGCCTGGCTGAAGTCGCCACCCGTACCGTCGTAGAGCTCCCAGACGTCGTCGTCGAAGGCCAGCAGGTCCCCGCCGACCATCTCCCACGGCGTCCTGTGCTTGGTGACCGCGCTCCACCCGCGGTGGTAGATGCCGCGGTTACCGAACATCTCGAAGTACTGCAGGTCGTGCCGCTCGGCAGCGTCGGCCTGGTTGAAGGCATAGACCATGCTGGTGCCCTCGATCGGCGCCTGCTGCACCCCGTTGACCATGGCCGGCTCCGGGAGGCCTGCCGCCTCCAGGATCGTCGGAGCCACGTCGATGACGTGGGTGAACTGTGATCTCACCCCGCCGGGCTCGGCGATGCCGTGAGGCCAGTGCACGATCGTGCCGTTGCGCGTGCCTCCCCAGTGCGACGCCACCTGCTTGGTCCACTGGAACGGTGAGTTCATCGCCCAGGCCCAGCCGACCGAGTAGTGGTTGTAGGAGCTCGGCGAGCCGAACTCGTCCATCTTGCTCACCATGAACTCGGGGGTCTCGAGAGCAGCCATCCCGTTGAAGTTGGCCATCTCGTTGAAGGCGCCGTTCATGGTGCCCTCGGCGGAGGCGCCGTTGTCGCCGATGATGTAGTAGACGATGGTGTCGTCGAGGATCTCCAGATCCTCCAGCGCGTCGACCAGGCGGCCCACCTGCACGTCCGTGTGCTCCAGGAAGCCGGCGTAGGTCTCCATCTCGCGTTCGAGGACCGGCTTGAGCTCCTCCGGCATGTCGTCCCAGGCGGTGATCGCATCGTGACGCGGGGTGAGCTCGGCATCCGCCGGCACCACCCCGAGCTCCTTCTGTCGCTCCAGGGTCTGCTCGCGCTGGACGTCCCACCCGTGGGCGAACTTCCCGCGGTACTTCTCGATCCATTCCGGCGCGACGTGGTGCGGCGCGTGCGTGGCCCCGGGGGCGTAGTAGACGAAGAAGGGCTTGTCGGGCATCAGCGCCTTCTGCTGGCGGATCCAGTTCACCGCCCGGTCGGTCAGGTCCTCGGTGAGGTGGTACCCCTCCTCAGCGGTGGCGGGCGGCTCGACCGGCGTCGTGCCGTCGTACAGCGCTGGGTCCCACTGGTTGTTCTCGCCCCCGATGAACCCGTAGAAGGTCTCGAAGCCGCCGCCCCCAGAGGGCCAGGCGTCGAAGGGCCCCATCGACGACGTCTGCCAGACGGGCACCTCGTGGCACTTGCCGAACTGAGCCGTCGAGTATCCGTTCAGCTTGAGCGTCATGGCCAGTGGCGCCTTGGTGTTGGGTCGGACCGAGGACTGACCCGGTGCCGAGGTCGCGGTCTCGGTGATGCTCCCCATGGACACGGAGTGATGGTTGCGCCCGGTCAGCAACGCCTGCCGCGTCGGCGCGCACAGCGCCGTCGTGTGGAAGCGGTTGAACCGGAGGCCTCCCGCGGCCAGCCGTTCTGCGGTCGGGGTGTGGCACGGCCCGCCGAAGGCGCTCGAGGCGCCGAATCCGACGTCGTCGAGCAGGATGACGAGGACGTTCGGCGCGCCCTCCGGTGGAAGAAGCGTCTCGATCGGCGGGTACGACGTGTCCGGGTCCTTGGCGTCGTAGGTGGTCAGCCCGATCGGTTGCCGATCCGGGATGGGCAGCATGGTGCGCGCGTGCGCGTCCTTGGTCATCGGTGTCTCCTGACGTGAGGTGAGGACCGCGTACCGGCAGTCCTGCTGTGAAACTACGAGCCGTCGAAGCCCGCTTCATCCCCAACAACGGGTGAGGTTGGTCGCTCGGCGTCCTCGTCCGCCCGGGATCGGACGATCGGCTCGCCGGATCACGCGGCGAGGACGAAGACAGCGCGCGTCGCCTCGGGCACGATGTCCAGGCAAGCGCCCTGACCACCCACGGCCGGCAAGGAGTCGCGGCGATGAATGTCAGCGTACGACGGGCCGGCTCGGCCGCCGTTCCGCACGCGAGATCTCACCGCGTGACACCGACGTGAACGCGCTCACCCTGGTCCTCGCGCTGATCGCCGCGTGGTGCCTTCTCTCAGCGCGCCTCGCCAGGTGGCAGCTCACGGCGCCGATCGTGTTCGTGGCTGCGGGATTCGCTCTCGCGCAGCTGGGGATCTTGGACCTGGAGGTTGAGCCACACCTCGTCAAGCTGATCGCCGAGGTGACGCTGGTGTGGGTGTTGTTCGCCGATGCCTCGAAGATCCGGCCGGCCCAGGTCAAGGCGAACCTCGGCGTGTACGGCCGGCTCCTCGGTATCGGACTGCCGCTCACGGTCGCTGTCGGTGCCGGCGTGGCCGCGGTCGTGCTCGGCCTCGACCTCTGGGCCGCGCTCCTGGTGGGCGCCGCCCTGGCACCGACCGACGCGGCGCTGGGGGCGGACATCATGTCGGATCGGCGGGTTCCGTCCCGGATCCGGAACATCCTCAACGTCGAGAGCGGCTTGAACGACGGGATCGTGACCCCGGTCGTCGTGCTCGCCATCGCCGGTGTCGCAGCGGACGCAGGCATCACCGGTGTCCATGGGCCCGGTCGCGCCGTCCTGTCGCTGGTGGTCGGTCTCGTGGTCGGGTGTCTGGTCGGTGGCGTCGGTGCGCTGGCCGGGCGCGCCGCTGCGCGACATCGCTGGGTCGGGGCAGAGCTCATGGGTCCCGCAGTGCTGGCCATCGCCCTGTTGTCCTACACCGCGGCCGTCGCGGTCGATGGCAACGGTTTCGTCGCCGCGTTCGTCAGCGGCCTCGCCTTCGGCGTGCTCGAAGGGAGCCACACGGAAGAGTCGGTCCTCTTCGTCGAACAGTCCGGGGCGATGGCCTCGATGACCTGCTGGCTGGTGTTCGGGGCACTGGCAGTGCCGGTCATCGAGGATTGGTTCACCTGGCAGATGCTCATCTACGCGGTCGCCAGCCTCACCGTCGTCCGGATGGTCTCGGTGGCGCTCTCCTTGCTCGGGACCGGGCTCGGCACCTTCAACGTCGCCTTCGTGGGCTGGTTCGGACCCCGAGGCCTCGCCTCGGTCGTGTTCGCCCTGCTGGCACTCGAGGACCTGGGCGCCGAGGGGCACGAGCTGGTCGCCACGATCTCCCTCACCGTGCTGCTCAGTGTCGTCGCGCACGGGCTCAGCGGCCGACCGCTCGCGCGGCGGTTCGCCCGCGCGAATCCGGCGTGAGGGATCGCCGTCACCAGTCACGGATCGATGAATGCGCATCGTCCGCATCGGGTGAGGACATCCGCGCCTGCCGGCGCAACGATGGGGCCCTTCGAGAAGGAGGCGGACATGTCTGTCCCCGAGTCCGGCGGGTCGTCGCGCGGGCGCGGCATCGGTGCCGTGGTCTGTGTGGTCCTGGCTGCGTTGCTGCTCACGCCCGCCGCTGTCGCGTACTGGGGTCAGCGCACCCTGAACGACACCGACCGGTACGTCGCCACGGTCGGTCCGCTCGTCGAGTCCCCTGAGGTCCAGGACGTGATCGCGACGCGGGTCACGGACGCGCTGGAGTCCCAGGTCGACACCGAGGCTCTCATCCACCGGGCCTTCGCCGGTGTGATCGACAAAAGGCCCCGGCTCGAGCAGCTGGTCGGCCCGCTCTCGGCTGCGATCAACGGGCTGATCGAGCGCCAGGTCCGCGAGTTCATCGCCTCCGACGAGTTCGCGGCCTTCTGGACCCGCGCCAACACCCGCGCCCAACAGGCGCTGCACCGCGTCCTGACCGGTGACGGGACCGGGGCCGTCTCGGTCCAGGACGACCAGATCGTCCTCGACGTCGACGAGGTGATCGCGCAGGTGAAGGAGCAGCTGGTCGCCCGCGGGCTGACCATCGTGAACAACGTGCCGATCCCCCAGACCGACCGGCAGATCGTGCTGCTCGACTCGAAGGAGCTGAAGCAGCTGCGCACCATCTACGCCTTCGGCAACCCGGTGGCCCGCTGGATGCTCCCGGTGGTGGGGCTGTTGCTCCTGGGCGCCTTCGTGCTGGCCCGCAACCGGCCCCGCATGGCTGTGGTGATCGGCGCCGTCCTGGCCGCCAACGCCCTGCTGATCGCCCTGATGCTCTCCATCGGCGAACAGCTCTTCGTCAACCAGCTGTCGGGCACCGCCTTCGGCCCGGCCAGCCGCATCTTCTTCGACACGTTGCTGACCTACCTGCGCCGAGGTCAGCAGGTGGTGCTGTGGCTGGGGCTGGTCATCGTCGTCGCCGGGTGGTTCGCCGGAAGGAACCGGTACGGCAGCGCCCTCCGCACGTCGGTGACCGGTGGCCTGGAGGGTGTCGGCGCCCGCCTGCCCGACAGCCAGGTGGGTGGCGTTGCCACCTGGGTCGCCACCAACCTCGCCTGGCTCCGCGCCGTCGTGATCGCACTCGGAGGAGTCGTCCTGCTCTGGGGCAACCAGGCGACCACGTCACGGCTGTGGTGGTCGGTCGCGCTCACCCTGCTGCTGCTCGTCGTTCTCCAAGTGCTCGCGGGAGGCAGGCGAGAAGAGCGGCACGAACCTGTTGCGGTCACGTCCACGCCATCGGAAGCCGATCCGGAATGACAGCACAGCCTCTCAGCCGACTTCGAGGACGATGTCCTTCAGCTCGGTCAGGGTGTCGATGCGATAGCTGGCCTCGGAGAAGTCACCGGCTCGGGTGAAGTCGTGATGGACGACGGCACAGTCGATACCGGCTGCCACGGCTGAGGTCAGCCCTCGGGGCGAGTCCTCGACCACCAGCGTCTCTTCCGTGGTGGCTCCGAAGCGTCTCAAGCCGGCCAGATAGGGCTCCGGGTGCGGCTTGGCGTGCTCGTAGTCCTCGCGGACGAGCACGAAGTCCATGAACTCCCTGATCCGGCGCCCCTCGTGGATCAGCTCGAAGTCCACACGTTTGGCCGTCGTCACAATGGCCATCCGGACATGGGGTGCGAGTTCCGCAAGCGTCTCGACGACGCCGGCGATCTCGAGGGGCTCTGTTCGCAGATACTCCTGGTAGTAGACATCGCGAACCTCGCGCAGTCTGCCGATCGTGTGTTCATCGAGACCCGCCGCCCTGGCTCGGGCCCACGTGCCGAGTCCCTGGTTCATGTCCCGCAGGTACTGATCCTGGTCCACGGTGAACCCGACGTCCGCCAAGGCGCGTTCTCCGGCTCGGTAGTACCAGAGCTCGGTGTCCACCAGAACACCATCGTGATCGAAGAGGATGTACTGGTACTTCTTCACTCGCGATCCAGGATCGGCTGGTAGACGCCGAGGATGTTGCCGGAGCCCTCCCAGGTGCGTGTGCTGAGGAGCTTCAGCGACACCGGCGGACGCCCGGTGAACAGGGGGATCCCGTCTCCCGCGATCACGGGGAAGACGGTGAGATGCAGCTCGTCGACCAGGCCGCGCAGCATCAGGTCGTTCCACAGCGCTCGAGCCATGATGACCAGGATGTCGCCGCCCGGCTGCTCCTTGAGGTCCGCCACCGTCTCGTAGAGCTGGTCACCACGGAGGATGCGCGTGGTCTCCTCCCACGGGGACAGGTCCGCCGGTTCGATCGTGTTCGACACCACGACCTTGTCGACGGCGCCGATCAGGTCGGCGTACTCGAGGCGGATCGGGGTCGCGTCCGGGTCTGCCGGCACACCGCTCCAGTAGGCCATGTTGCCGAGGAACGACGTGCGGCCGCTGAGGACGAGGGTGTCGGCTCCGCGGAGCAGCTCGACGTTGTACTCGTCGAAGGCCTGGTTGTTTCCGTACCCCTCGTAGAAGTGGTCGAAGAACCGGTTGAACGTCTTGTCCTTCGACTCGTAGTAGCCGTCAAGGGTGAGGAAGTTGCTCACGATCAACTTGCGCATGACTTGGGCTCCAGTGGTGCGGGGTCCGTTCACCTCATCGTGGCATGACGTGACGCCTCGAACTCGCGGACGGTCTGCTCTGGAGCTCGACTCCCTAGGCGCAGCTAGCCCATCACGCTGCGCGGGCCGTCGTCGGAGGTCGTCCGCAGCCGCGAGAAGGTGGCCAGGTCGATCGTGTGCCCGGTGCGCGGGAGCCGCAGCTGCACGGGGTCACGGTCGTGGTCGCGGCCGTCGCGCACCTCGGCGACCAGTGTGGCCATCAGCCGGCCCACGAGGGGCGCGTTCTTGAACTGGTTCCCGCTGGTCCCGATCGCGACGAAGTAGCCGGGCTGATGGGTGCGGTCGTAGATCGGCGTCCAGTCGTCGGTCACGTCGTACACCCCGACGACGCCGCTCGGTCGGCTCGGCACCCGGAGCTCGGGCATCCGACGTGCCGCGCGGGTCACCTGGGCGCGGAACCGGGCTGCGGTCGGACGGGGGTCGACCGTGTCGGGATCGTCGACCCACTCCAGCGGGTCGCAGTCGGGCTCGACCCCGCCGACGAGGAGGTGGCCGTCGCCCGCCGGTCGGAGATAGGTGCCGAGGTCCAGGTCGGCGAGCGCGACCGCGCCGTCGTCGGCGTACGCCGCGGGTGCCGCGACGTGGTGCACCTCCTGGCGCATCGGCCGTGTCGAGACCCCGAAGTCGTCCTCGGCGCCGGCAAGAGCGTTGACTCGTCCCGACCACGGGCCCGCGGCGTTGACGACGACGTCGGCGCCGAGGTCTTCTCCCGACGTGCCGACCCACCAGCGGCTCCCCTCGCGGCGCAGTGCCGTGACCGTCCGCCGCAACCGGTAGCGCGCTCCGTACGCCTCGGCCGCCGAGGCGAGGTTCTGCGCGGCGAGCTGGGCGTCGTCGACGTACCCGGCATCGGGGGTCCAGAGCCCGTCGACCTCACCGTGCGCGGGGTCGAAGAACGCCTCGGACTCGACCGGCCGCGGCGGGCCGAAGGCGCCGGGGTCGAGGGACGGGGCGTGCCGGGAGATGTCGTCGCCGGTCCAGTGCTCCCACGGGACGCCCGCCCGGTCGAACAGCCCCGTGGTGTGAGCGAGGTGCGCGGCCTCGGCAGGTACGACCAGCATCCCGGTACGCCGGAAGGTCGCCAGGTGGGTGCCTCCTCGCCCGTCGAGGTGGCCCGACCAGTCGCGCCACGCGTGCAGGGACTCCCACGCGAGCGCCACCCCGGCCCAGGTGGAGTAGTTGAACCGCACGATCGCGCTGGAGGCGCTCGTGGAGCCGTGACCGACTCCCCCGGACTTGTCGACGACCGTGACCCGGTGCCCGTCCCGGGCCAGCTCGAAGGCGATCGCGGAGCCGATGACGCCGGCCCCGATCACGACGACGTCAGCGGGGCGATCGGTCATGAGGTACATCAAACCCGCACCCCGACCCGATCGGTCACCGACGGGTGGGCCAGAGGGACTAGGAAAGCGTCGCCGAGAGGTCGTTCCGCAGAGCGAGCGAGGTCCCTAGTCTTGACGTTCACAGGGGGCCTCCCCGGACCGCGGTCGAGGGCTTGGACGCCGCGGTGCCCCGTCCTCCCACTCGGCTCCTCGCGGCTGCTCCCCCCGAAGCCGCGAGGAGCCCCCCTGTCCGGCCCGGAGCCTCTCAGTCACGCGACGAGCGAGACAGTCGCGAGAGACGCCCGCGATGCCGGGCGACGAACCGATAGCCCAGACCAGCCACCCGTCGTACGCCGGGGAGCAGGAGCGCGCGGCCGATCACGGCGTACCCACGACCGCAGGCCATCAGCGACCGGGCGATCGCGCCCTCACCGTGGTCCGTGGTGCCGTCATCCAGCCAGTACGCCGCGTTGCGCACCTGCTGCTCACTGAGCCCCACCGCCCGGAGGTCGAGGGCCTGCCACGGCACGACCTCGACATCGCGCGCCCGCGTCGCCACCCACCGGGCACACCGTGTACAGAAACCGCAGTCGCCGTCGTAGACCAGCATCCGAGCCACGCCCCGAGTCTGCTCCACAACCGCCGTCCGCTCTTCACGGCCCGTTCACGCCGGTCTTGCCCGCCGGTGACCTGCCCCGGGTTGGCTCCTGGCCGTCGCCGGTCGCCGGCGATGACGCTCCGACCGGCTCCAGGAGGACGCACGTGAGCAAGGGCCCCCACCACCATCACGACGGTCACGACCATGACCACGACCACGACCAGGCACACCCGTCCGGCGGCGACGACCCCGCCCTGGATCTGGCGGTCCCGGAGTCGGAGCTGGACCCGGGGCAGCTCCGCCGCAGGGGTTTCCTCCAGGCGGCCGGCCTGCTCGGCGCCGGCATCGCCGGGGCCTCGGTGCTCTCCGGCTCACCGGCGCTCGCCGACGAGGCGGTGCGCAGCCGGCAGCGTGCACGACGCGCCCCCCGCGGTGGTTACTCGTGGCTGGCCGGTGACCACCACATCCACACCCAGCACAGCAACGACGCGCAGTACCGCGTGGCCGACCAGGTGCAGCACGCGTCGGCGTACGGCCTCGACTGGATGGTGATCACCGACCACGGCAGCGTCGCCCACGCCAAGATCGGCGTGGACAAGGTCAACCCCGACATCGTCGCCGCGCGCGAGGAGTTCGGCGACGACACGTTGGTCTTCCAGGGACTCGAGTGGAACATCCCGGGCGCCGAGCACGGCACGGTGTTCGTCCACCCCGGACGCAACGAGGTCGCGGTGCTCAAGGAGTTCGAGAACTCCTTCGACGGCGTCGTCAACGGCACGACGGCCAGCTCGCCTGCCAACGAGCTCGCCGCCCTCACGGGCATCGACTTCCTCGCCGCGAGCGTGACCAAGGGCCGGGTGCGGGACGCGATGTTCTTCGCCAACCACCCCGCACGCAAGGGCCTCGACTCGCCGCACGAGATCCGCGCATGGCGCGACCGCCGTCCCGGGATCGCCCTCGGGATGGAGGGTGCCCCCGGGCACCAGGCCGCGGGGATCAAGAAGCCGATCGGCCCGGGCTCGGGCCGCGGCTTCTACGACAACTCCCCCACCGCCGACAGCTTCCCCGGCTACCCGGCCGAGAGCTACCGCACCTGGGGCGGCTTCGACTGGATGACGTCGACCGTCGGCGGGCTCTGGGACAGCCTCCTGTCCGAGGGACGTCCGTGGTGGGTCACCGCGAACTCCGACTCGCACACGGTCTACCTCGACGACTCCATCCGGCCGCCGGGCCAGGACGACGGGACGTACTTCGACGCCAACGGGCGGTACGGCGACCCGGTGCACGGCAGCAACGGTCCCAACACGGCCAACGGCGACTTCTGGCCCGGCTACTACAGCCGCACCCACGTCGGCGCCGAGCAGGTCTCCTACGCCGAGGTGATGCGCGGGCTCCGCGCCGGCCGGGTGTGGGTCGACCACGGCTGCCTGGTGGACGCGGTGGACGTGCGGGTGCGCAAGGCCGGCTCCCGGGACCCCGGCTTCCCGCTGGGCAGCGCGGTCTCCACCCGGCGCGGCCAGCGGTACGAGCTGGCCATCAGGATCCAGACCCAGAGCACGCCGAACTGGGCTCAGTTCGTGCCCGCGCTGGCGAAGGTCGACGTGATCCGCGGCTCGGTCACCGGACCGGCGTCGGACCAGGACACGTTCGTGGCCCCGGACACGTCCGTGGTGAAGACCTACGACGTGTCGGGGAAGACGGGCCTGATCACCCTGACCTACGACCTCGGGAAGGTGGACGACCCGTTCTACGTCCGGCTCCGTGGCAGCGACGGCCACCGGACGGCGGCCGGGCTCGGTGGCGCGAGCGTCGACGCCGTAGGCCCGGCGATGGACGTCCAGGGTGACGCCGACCCGTGGGCCGACCTGTGGTTCTACACGAACCCGATCTGGGTCCTGCCTGCATGACGACCCAGGGCTTCTGCGTCGCGGGTGGATGGGAGTCCACCCGCGACGCCGAGCACGGCTACTGGGCGGCCCGTGACCTGATCGGCTGCGGGTACACCTACGTCGCCACCACCTTCGAGGGACCCGAGCGCGTCGTCGTCTCCGGCGCCGACGACCTGGCCGAGCTGCCCGACCACGCTCGGCTCTTCGCGTTCCCCGGCGTCGGCAACCTCGTCGGCACCGTCTCGGTCGGCGACGTGCTGCTGGTCAGCGCGATCGACGAGGTCCGCGCCCTCGCCCAGGACATCCCGGCCGCCGACGACCCGATCGACACCCAGGACTTCGTGCGCCCGCGTCTCCAGGACGGGCGGCTCGTGCTCACGGTGCAGCCGGGCATGGACGGCTACGTCCCCTTCGAGCAGCCCAACCCCACCCCGTGCTGCGCCGACCACAATGGGCCGCATGGACGACTGGACACCACCGACGCACCGCGTACATGAGCTCCGGCTCGTCGTGACGGCCGACGACTACGACTCCGCCGTCGCCTTCTACCGGGACGTGCTGGGCATGCCGGTGTCGGCCGAGTACCTCTCCGACGACCAGGGCCGGGTGGTGATCCTCGAGGCCGGGGTCGCGACGCTGGAGATCGGAGACCGCCCCCACGCGGCGTACGTCGACGACGTCGAGGTCGGGCGCCCGGTCGCCGGCCAGGTGCGCGTCGCGCTCCGTGTGGACGACGCCTCGCAGGCGACGAGTTCGGCCGCCGAGGCCGGGGCCGAGGTGGTCGCGGCGCCGACGAGGACGCCGTGGGGTTCGCTCAATGCGCGGCTCGAGGCACCGGCCGGGCTCCAGATCACGCTGTACCAGGACGGCGAGGACTGACCCCGGACGGTCGATGGCGGAGTCAGTGCAGGACGAGCCACAGCCCGACCAGGCCGGGCAACAGCCCGAGCAGCAGCCACCACGACAGCGGCGTACGCCCGTGGATCGCTCGGGCGGCGGCGACCGCGCCGAGGCCGGCGAGTCCCGACAGGACGTTGAGACCGACACCGGCTCCCGGCCGAGACCCGTCCGCCAGCACGCCGGCGATGGCGAGACCGGCGGACAGGTGCAGGATCGTGGTCGCCACCAGCACGGAGAGCACCCACTGCCGGACCCGGGTGATCTCGGTCGAGTCCACGCTCGATCGCTGAGGGTTCGCCGGGTCCATCAGGTGCCGGGCGCGGCGTACGGGCGGCGGCGTGTCCATCGCCTCCATGGTCTCGCACCTGCGGGCAGGAGCGGGAAATGCCGGGCCGGACGACGTCCGGGTGCGCCAGACTTCGCGACGTGGAGGAGCCGTGGGAGGACCCGGCCTGGCTGGCGACCGCCATCGCGTGGGTCGACGAGCAGCTCGCCGGCGCGGGCCGGCGTCGGACCGGTGACGTCGACCAGATGCACGTCCGGCCCTGGGCCACGGTGATCCGCGTCCCGACAGCCGAGGGTGAGGTGTTCTTCAAGGCGAACACGCCCGAGCTCCGGCACGAGGCCGTGGTCGCCCTGCATCTCGCCCGACGAGTCCCGGACCGCGTGCCCCCGCTCATCGCCGACGACATCAACCGCGGCTGGATGTTGATGGAGGACGGCGGACGCCGGCTGCGCGAGGTCATCGCCGAGGAGCGCGACCTCTCCCGCTGGGACGACATCGTCGAGGGAGCGGCCGACGTCGCCCGGGCGATGGAGCCGGACGTCGACGAGCTTCTTGCGGCGGGCGTGCCCGACATGCGTCTGGCCGTGCTGCCCGACAAGTACGCCGCGCTGGTCGCCGACGAGCGCATCGAGCAGCGGTTCCGCGACGCCGTCCCACGAGTCCGCGAGCTGGCCGAGGAGCTCGCGTCGTACGCCGTGACCGAGACCCTTCAGCACGACGACCTCCACGACGGTCAGGTCTTCGTCCGCGGCGACCGGCAGCTGATCCTCGACTGGGGCGACTGCGTCATCTCGCACCCGTTCTTCACCCTGTCGGTCACCCTCGAGGGCGTGGTCGCGTGGGGTCTCGACGACGTGGAGAACGCCGTCGACATCGCCCCGCTCGTCGATCGCTACCTGCGTCGCTACGACCCGGAACGGCCCGAGCTCCGCGACGCCGTGCCGCTCGCGCTCCGCCTCGGCTGGGTGTGCCGGGCCACCAACCAGACCCTCGTCGAGGACCTCGACTCGACCCGGAACCGTCTGCGGATGTTCCTCGACGGCCGGGTCTGAGGTCCCTCAGCCCGCGGTCATGCTGGCGCCGCAGTGCGGCCCCATCATCAGCCACTCGTTGGTGGTGTGGCCGAAGGCCGGGCGCGACTGCTGGTCGGGCGTGTGCGGAGCCCGTGCCTGGGCGGACGGCCCGACCAGGATCGCCGCCAGCACGAGAGCACCCGCGGCTCGGAGCAAGGTGCGCGTCACGACGGGTCGTGGTCCTCGCAGTGCAGGCCCAGGCGCATCCCGTTGGGGCCGTACTTGTGCACCATCGGCGCCTGGAAATGGCCGACCTCGTGGGCGAGCCGGCTGTGGTGCTGCCCCGCGCGGTCGGGCGACACGGACGGGCTCGCCGCCTCAGCGCCGTACGTCGAGGCCACGAGTACCCCGCCGAGCACGAACGCGCCGAGGATGGATGTGATCCGGGTGAGTGTCATGTGCTGCCTCCTCCGGACGTGGTCCCTCCACGCTAAGCCCGCGGGCGAGCCCGTCACAAGCCTCGGCCCGCGTGGTCAGGCGCCCACGACCTCGGCGAACCACGTCGCCACCTGCTTCGGGTCATGGGCCAGCGCCGCGTCGTGGGCCGCGACCTCGGTCATCGCCACGCCGGGGACCCGTGACGCGGACCAGCCGCCGCACGGCTCGATCTTCTCCCGCTCCATGAAGGCCAGCTTGCGCTCACGGATCTCGTCGGGAGTGGCCTCCACGAAGACCAGGAACGTGTTGGTGTGCGGCGGGTCAGGGGTCACCCGCAGCCCACGCTCCGTCAGCTCCGACGCGAACGACCGCGCCCACGCGGCGTACTCCCCCATCCGCGGAAGCCGTTCCTTCAGACCGACCAGGGCCGACACGGCGTACGGCGTGAGGTGGAACAGGGTGCCGCCCATGCGACGTCGCCAGGTGCGCGCCTCCTCGACGACATCTTCGGGACCGACGAGCGCGGCGCCCGCCAGGCCCTCGAGCCCCTTGTAGAACGAGACGTACATCGAGTCGACCAGCCCGGCGATCTCCGCCAAGGACTTGTCCCAGTAGGGCTGTGACTCCCAGATGCGCGCGCCGTCGGCGTGCAGGGGTACGCCGAGCTCCCGGGCCGCGTCGGACAGGGCGGTGAGGTCGTCCCACGACGGGAGCAGGCAGCCGCCGTCGCGGAGCGGGAGCTCGACCAAGGCGGCGCCGAGCCCCGGCGAGAGCCGGCGGAGGTCGTCGGCGGTCGCGGTCGCCGCTCCGGTGGTGAGGTGGTCGAACTCGAACCCGTGGAGCCGTCGCGGACCGTCGTCCTCGTGCTTGAGCAGGTGGGACAGGTCGGGGATCGCGACGCGCTTCGACCCGGTGCGGTCGCACCAGACCCGGAGCGCGGCCTGCTGGGCCATGATCCCGCTCGGGAACAGGGCGGCCGCGGGCTTGCCGAGCAGCTCGCCCACCTGCTCCTCGACGCGCGCGACCGCGCCCTTCTCGGCGTACATGTCCCACTCGTCGATCCCGAGCTCGTCCGCGGCGTCGGCCACCGCGCGCAGCACCTGCGCCGGTGTCCGCACCGCGTGCCAGAAGACGGAGGTGTCGCAGGCCGCCGAGGCCTTCTCGAGCCGGGCCATCAGGTCATCGTCCACGTGGGTCACCCAACCAGTCGCGCGGCGGGCACGACAACGGGTTACGTCAGCGGCCTCGTGCCTGCGGGGATGCCCTCGCCGCGCGCGACGCCCTCGACCATCTCCTGCAGCGCGGTCAGGGCGACCCGTTGCGGGAACGGGCCGAAGCTGGCCCGCGCGACCCCGAGCTCCTCGAGCCGGGCCAGGGAGGGTCCGCTGACCGGCAGCACGGAGAGCCGCTGCGGCCCGAGCGCGTCGACGAGGGCGACCACCTGGTCGTCGGTGAGGCGGCCGGGCACGAAGACCACCGGCGCACCGGCCCCGAGGAAGGCACGTCCGCGTTCGATCGCGGCGGCGAGCTTCTCGTCCGCGCCGATGTCACCCGACCTGACGAACGCGTCCGTCCGGGCGTTGAGCACGAAGTCCGGCACCCCTTCGTCCGCCGCTGCCCGCATCACCGCCTCGACGACGCCTGTCGCCTCCGCCAGCGGCCTCATCTGGTCCTCGATGTTGCAGCCGACGACGCCCAGGCCGATCGCGCGGCGGACGGTCTCGGCGGCGTCGCCGTACCCGGCCTCGAGGTCGGCGGTCACCGGCAGGTCGACCGCGTCAACCACCCGGCCCACGGCCTCGAGCATCAGGTCGCGGGGGATGTTCTCGCCGTCGGCGTAGCCGTACATCGCCGCGATGGCATGACTGGCCGTGGCGATCGCACGCGTGCCCTCGGCCTGTGCCACGGTGCGAGCGCTGGGGACGTCCCAGACGTTCACCAACGTGAGGAGTGTCGGGTCGGTGTGCAGGGCCCGCAAGGCGGTGGCCCGGTCGGCGATGGAGGTCATGGCTCCGAGTATGTCGAGCGAGCAGTGGACCGTCCCCTCCGCTGGTTGAGGAGGTCGCTCTGCGACCGTCTCGAAACCCGGTGACGATGCCCGCGGCCTCAGGCACCGCCACCCGGGGAATCCCTCAGTTCCAGAACACCCGGTCCACGACCGCGCGGGCGCGGCGGGTGGTCCGGAGGTAGTCGTTGACCATCTCGTCCGAGCGCCCACCGGCGTACCCGAGGATCGAGGAGACCGCCGCGCGCTCCGTCGCGTCTCGCGGGATCTGATCACCGCTGCGGCCGGTGACCAGGGTGATCGCGTTGCGCAGCCGACTGACAGAGCGCCAGGCGCGATCGAGTGCCGTGTGGTCGGCACCGCTGATCAGCTCGGCGTCGCGAGCGGCATCGAGCGCGGTGAGGGTGCGGGGGCTGCGCAGGGCCGTCACGCGGCCGGCGTGCCGGAGCTGGAGGAGCTGGATCGTCCACTCGATGTCGGCGAGGCCACCGCGGCCGAGCTTGAGGTGGGTGTTCGGGTCGGCGCCCCGCGGCAGCCGCTCGCGTTCCACCCGAGCCTTGATCCGCTGGATCTCCGCCACGTCCTCCTCCGTGATGCCCTCCGGCGGATAGCGCAGCGGGTCGATGAGCGCGGTGAACCCGTCACGGACGGACTCGTCGCCGACGACGGCGTCGGCGCGGAGCAGCGCCTGGGCCTCCCACACCTTCGACCACTTGCCGTAGTAGGCGGCGTACGACGCGAGCGTGCGCACGAGCGGACCCTGCTTGCCCTCCGGCCGGAGGCCGGCGTCGACGACCAGGGCGGGATCGGTGCCCGGCGCGAGCAGGAGCTGCCGCAGCTCGTTCGCGACGACGTGTGCGTACGCCGACGCCTCCTCGCCGTCGACGCCGTCCAGCGGCACGTGCACGAACATCACGTCGGCGTCGCTGCCGTACGACAGCTCGAACCCGCCGTAGCGGCCCATCGCGACGATCGCCATCCGCGTCGGGGCCCCCTCGAGCCCACGCTGGGTGCGGACGCTCCGCTCGGCGACGTCGAGCGTCGCCTGCAAGGTGGCGTCGGTGAGCCGCGACAGTGCGGCCCCGACCGTGGCGACGTCGGTCTCGCCGAACAGCTCGCCGACGGCGATCCGGAACAGCTCGCGGCGCCGGATGGCACGGATCGAGCGGACGGCTTCCGCCGGATCTGCCTGACGATCGGCGGACGCGCGCATCCGCTCGACGACGGCCTCCGACCCGAGCGGCGTCAGGTCCTCGCCGAGCATCCGCACGCCCTCGGGCTCGCGCTCGATCAGGTCGGTCGCATAGCGCGAGGTCGCGAGCAGCCGGGCGAGCCGCTCGGCCACCTGACCCTCGTCGCGGAGCGTCTTGAGGTACCAGTGCGTCGAGCCGAGGCTCTCGCTGATCCGCCGGAACCCGAACAGTCCCGCGTCCGGATCGGGGGCGTCGGCGAACCACCCGAGCATCGCGGGCAGCAGCGCTCGCTGGATCGCCGCGGTCCGGCTCACCCCGCTGGTCAGCGCCTCGAGATGGCGCAGGGCGCCCGCGGGATCGGCGTACCCGAGGGCGGCGAGGCGCTGGCCGGCCGCCTCCGGCGTGAGCCGCGCGCCGGCGGCCGGCACCCGGGCCACGGCCTCCAGCAGGGGACGGTAGAAGAGCTTCTCGTGGAGCCGGCGTACCTCGCGGCGATGGTGCGCCCACGCCTCGTCCAACGACGCGGCCGGCTCCTTGGTGAAGCCCATCCCGCGGCCGAGCCGGCGCAGCGACGCGTCGTCGGACGGTACGACGTGGGTACGGCGCAGGTGCTGGAGCTGGATGCGGTGCTCGAGCGTGCGCAGGAACGCGTACGCCGCGTGCAGCGCCTCGCCGTCCTCCCGCCCGACGTACCCGCGCGCGGTGAGGGCATCGAGCGCCTGGAGCGTCCCGGGGGCGCGGAGCCTGTCGTCGGTCCGGCCGTGCACCAGCTGCAGCAGCTGGACGGCGAACTCCACGTCGCGGAGCCCGCCGGCCCCGAGCTTGAGCTCGCGCTCGGCGTCGCGGGTGGGGATGGTGTCGAGCACGCGCCGTCGCATCGCCTGCACGTCGCCCACGAACCCGTCGCGGTCGGCCACCTGCCACACCATCGGCTCGACCAGGTCGAGGAACCGCCCGCCCAGGTCGAGGTCGCCCGCGACCGGGCGTGCCTTCAGCAACGCCTGGAACTCCCAGGTCTTGGCCCACCGCTCGTAGTAGGCCCGATGGCTCGCGAGCGTCCGGACCAACGGTCCCGCCTTGCCCTCCGGGCGGAGGTTGGCGTCGACCGGCCAGATCGTGCCCTCGCCGGTGTAGTCCGAGCAGGTCTGCATCAGCACCGAGGCGAGCTGGGTCGCGACCCGCGCCGCCGCCGCCTCGTCGACATCCCCCACCGGCTCGAAGACGTAGAGGACATCCACGTCGGAGACGTAGTTCAGCTCGTGGCCGCCGCACTTGCCGAGCGCGATCACCGCGAGGCGCGCCGACGCGGCATCGGGCACCTCGGCCCGCGCGATCGCCAGCGCCGCCTCGAGGGTGCCCGCGGCCAGGTCGGAGAGCTCCGCCGAGGCGTCGTCCACGCCGACGTGATGGGCGAGGTCGCGCGCCGCGAGTCGGGTGAGCAGCCGCCGATACTCCACCCGGAGCGCGTCCACGGCGTCGGCGTTCCCGACGGTCGCGGTCGGGCTGTCGCTCGTGGGATCGGCTCCGACGGCCCGCAGCAGGACGTCGCGCATCGCGTACGCCGCGGGGCGGGTGGACCCCAGGAAGGGGTCCGCGAGCTCGCGCCACTGCTCCGGGTGCCGGCAGAGGTGGTCGGTCAGGGCCTGGCTCGCGCCGAGCACCGAGAGCAGCCGCATCGCCGTGCCCTCGTCGTTCGCGAGCTCCTCGACCAGCCCGGGGTCGGCTCGCTCGGCGAGCCGCACGAGCCCGGACAGGGCCTGGTCCGGGTCGGCGGAGGCGGCCAACAGCGGAACCAGCGGCTCGGCACCGTCGCCGAGCCGGGCGAGCTCACCGGCCGCGGTCGCGGAGTCCTCGAACCCGATCCGCAGCAGCCGGGTGCGCACGGAGTCGCCGCGGGAGCTCACCCGCGTCAATGTAGGTCACCGGGCCCACTCGCACCGTCGACACCGTCGAGGGTCTTGCGTCCGGCCCGAGACCTGAGGCAAGGTGTTAGGAAACTTTCCTGTCTATTGGGGTGACATGAGGCGTCCAGCGCTCGTACCTCTCGGCGCCGTGCTCACCGCGGCCCTGGTCACCGGGGTCGCCGGAGGCGTTCCGGCCGGCACCGCCCAACCGGCCACACCGCGCGCAGCCGTCCACGGCATGGTCCGGGTCAACCAGCAGGGCTACCTCCCCGGCGAGGCGAAGCAGGCGCGGCTGATGACGAGGGCGCCCGTGCACGGCGCCACGTTCCGGGTCGTCGACGACTCCGACGCGGTCGTCCTGACCGGCCAGGTGCCCCGGCACACGACCGGCTCCTGGAGCAGGCGCTACCCGGCCGTCTACCGACTCGACCTCACCGGGGTGCACTTCGCCGGGCGGTACCGGGTCGAGGTGGTGGGCGGCGCGACCGCCCGCTCGCCGTGGTTCTCCGTGCGCGGACCCAGCAACATCTTCGGGGCGCTGCTGCGCGCCGGTGTGGCCTTCGACCGCAACCAGCGCGACGGAGCGAACGTCGTCGCCGGGCCGCTCGACCGACAGCCCTCTCACCTGAACGACGCGCAGGCGGGGATCTACCGGTGGCCCCGGATGGAGCACGGCTCCGACCTGATCCTCGACCGCCGCCTCCACCGCACCGGAGGTCCGGTCGACGTCTCGGGCGGCTGGTTCGACGCCGGCGACTACCTCAAGTTCACCCACTCCACGGCGTACAACGACGTGCTGCTGTTCTCCAGCGCTCGGCTGCTCGGCGACCGCACACCCCCTGAGCTCCTCGCCGAGGCACGGCACGGTCTGTCGTGGCTGATGAAGATGTGGCGCCCCCAGCACCGCACGCTGCTGATCCAGGTCGGGATCGGCTCGGGCAACCGGGCCGGCACGTTCCGCGGCGACCACGACCTGTGGCGGCTACCGGAGGCGGACGACGCCGATACGCGGCACGCCGACCGGTTCGTGTCACACCGGCCGGTGTTCCGCGCCGCTCCCCCGGGCCACCGGATCAGTCCCAACCTGGTCGGTCGGGTGTCGGCGGCCTTCGCCCTCGCCGCCCAGCAGGACGCCGGCACGGACCCGGCGCGGGCGATGCGTGAGCTGCGGCAGGCACGGCTCCTCTACGCCCGCGCGGCGACGTCGCACCCGCCGCACCCGCTCGTGACTGCGCTTCCCCACGCCTTCTACCCGGAGTCGAGCTGGCGCGACGACATGCAGCTCGGGGCCGCCGAGATCGCCCTGGCCGCGCACGCTCTGGGCGAGCCGGCGAAGGGCTATCTCCGCGACGGCGCCCACTGGGCGCGCGGCTTCATCGCGCACCACGGGACCGACACGCTCAACCTCTACGACACGTCGGCCCTCGCCGACTCCTCGCTGGTCGACGCGATGGACCTCATCCCGCACGGCCGGCTGGCCGTCGATGCAAGCGACCTCGTGGACCACCTGCGGGGCCAGATCGAGCGCGGGCGGCGCCACGCGCGGCAGGACGCCTTCGGCGGCGCCGAGCCCGTGTCGGAGTTCGACGCGAACTCACACACCTTCGGGCTGATCGCCAGCGTCGCCCTCTACGACCGGCTGATGCACACCCGCAAGTTCCGCGGGTTCGCCGGCCTCGAGCGCACCTGGCTGCTGGGCGGCGACGCCTGGGGCGTCACCGCCATGGTCGGCATCGGTCACCACTTCCCGCTGTGCATGCAGCACCAGGTCGCCAACCTGTCGGGCACCCTCGACGGCACCCCGCCGATCGATGTCGGCGCGGTCGTCAACGGGCCCAACGGCAAGGACAACTTCGAGGGCGGTCTCGGCGGGTTCCAGGACGGCATGCGGCACTGCACCGCCGCCGATCGCCGCCTCGACCGGTTCGACGGCCAGGGCGGCCGGTACGTCGACGACGTCCGCGCCTGGCAGACCGATGAGCCGGCTCTCGACATGACCGGCGCCGCGATCCTCGCTGCGGCGGCCGAGCTCGGGCTCCGACCGGGCAAGCCGGTCGGCGGCGGTGGCATCCTCGACCGAGCCGGGGCCCGGTGAGACCCGGTACGCCGCGGATGCTCCGCGGCATCAACGACCGGGCGGCCCTCGACCTCCTGCTGGAGCACGGCCCTCTCTCCCGGACCCGGCTGGGGGAGCTCACCGGGCTGTCCAAGCCGACGGCCTCCCAGCTGTTGAGCCGGCTCGAGGCCGCCGACCTCGTCGTGGCGAGCG
The DNA here is from genome assembly GCA_963812055.1 of uncultured Actinomycetota bacterium. Taxonomy (GTDB): domain Bacteria; phylum Actinomycetota; class Actinomycetes; order Propionibacteriales; family Nocardioidaceae; genus Nocardioides. The sequence continues at coordinate 51,840 of CAWEUA010000018.1, read as the reverse complement.
GCAGCTCGCGCGGCGGTCCCGGTCCCCGAGCTCAGCTGTACGCCGTGAACCCGCGAGCCGGCCACGTGGCGGCGCTCGACGTCACCCCGGCGCGCGTGCGGGCCTCGGTCGCGGACATCACCGGGCACATCGTCGGCGAGCACGAGCTCCGCACGCCGCGGAGACCCGGACCCGACGCCGTGTGCGACGTGATGTCCGCCCTCGACGGCGTCGCCACCGCGGCCGGCCTCGGCGCCAGGGACCTCCACCACGTCGCCATCGGGACACCCGGTGCGTTCGACCCGCACACGCGGCGCCTGCGCTACGCCCGCCACCTGCCCGGATGGCACGATCCCGGGCTCCTCGACCGACTCGGCGATGCCGCCGGCGTCCCGGTCCAGGTGGAGAACGACGTGAACCTCGCCGCCGTCGCGGAGCTCGAGTCCGGCCGCGCGCGCGGCGTCGACGACTTCGTCCTGCTCTGGGTGGACGAGGGCCTCGGTGCCGCGATCGTCATCGGTGGCCGCCTCCACGGCGGCGTCACCGGCGGCGCCGGCGAGGTCGGCTTCCTGCCGCTGCCCGGCACCCCGCTGGTGCGCGACGTACGCCGGGGCAATGCGGGCGCGTTCCAGGAGCTCGCCGGCGGTCCGGCCGTGCTCGCGCTGGCCCGGTCACTCGGCATCCGGGCCACGACCGCGCCCGCCGCTGTCCGCACCGCGCACGAGACTCCCGGTGCCGGTGACCAGCTCATCGCGACCCTCGGTCACCGGCTCGCCGTCGGCATCGCCTCGCTGGTCGCCGTCCTCGACCCGGCCCTGGTCGTGCTCTCCGGCTCCGTCGCCCTCGCCGGCGGCGAGCGCCTCCGGGCGGCGGTCGCCGAGGAGCTCGGCTCGCTCGCCGCGAGCCGGCCGCGCCTGGAGCTCTCCGGCGTACCCGAGGGGCCGGTGCTCACCGGCGCCCTCCACACCGCGCTCGCCACCGCTCGGGACGACGTCTTCGACACGGTCCGTCATCTCGCCAACCCGGGCAGCGCCCGGCCCGTCACCAGGAGAACACCATGATCCGACACCGGCTCTTGCGTCGCCGCGTCGCCGGCACCGCCCTCACCGCAGCGCTGGCGCTCGCCCTGACGGCGTGCTTCGGCTCGTCGAAGGGCGGCGCGAACGACAACCCCGATGCCGACGTGACGATCACGTTCTGGCACGGCTGGAGCGCCCCGAGCGAGGTCGCGGCGATCCAGGCGACCATCGACGCGTTCGAGAAGGCCAATCCGAACATCCACGTGAAGGCCGTCGGCAACATCACCGACGACAAGATCAACCAGGCCCTGCGCGCGGGTGGGTCCTCGGCGCCGGACGTGGTGTCGTCGTTCACGACCGACAACGTCGGCGAGTTCTGCACCTCCCACGCGTTCGTGGACCTGACGCCGTTCATGGAGAAGTCGGGGATCGACCCGAAGAAGACGTTCCCGGCTCCTCAGCTGTCCTACACCCAGTACAACGGCGACCAGTGCACGCTTCCCCTGCTCAGCGACGCCTACGGCCTCTACTACAACAAGGACATGTTCAAGGCGGCCGGCATCAGCGGTCCCCCGAAGACGATGTCGGAGCTCGACGCGGACGCGGTCAAGCTGACCAAGAGCTCCGGCGACGGCTACTCCCAGGTCGGCTTCGTGCCCGACTACCACTTCTACGAGTCGACGATCACCCACTTCGCCGCCCAGTGGACGCCGACGTACTTCACCTCCGACGGCAAGTCGAACGTCGCGAACGACCCGGCACTGAAGTCCGCCATGGAGTGGCAGAAGGGCCTGCTCGACAAGCTCGGTGGCTACTCCAAGATGGACAACTTCCGCACGTCGGCCGGCGAGGAGTTCAGCAACAACAACGCGTTCATGACCGGCCAGGTGGCGATGATGATCGACGGCGAGTGGCGCGCCGGCATGATCGACGACTCCAACAGCAAGGTGAACTACGCCGTCGCCCCCTTCCCGGTGCCGGACGACCAGGCCGACCAGTACGGCAAGGGCTACATCACCGGGACGATCGTCGGGATCGCCAGCACCAGCCAGAAGCAGAACGCCGCGTGGGAGTTCGTGAAGTACCTGACCACCGACACCAGCGCCGTCGTGAACTTCGCCAACGCGATCCACAACGTGCCGTCGACGACCGCGGCCCTGGAGTCCCCGGACGTGAGCCAGGACCCGAACTTCCAGCAGTTCATCAAGATCGCCTCCGACCCGAACAGCACCACGACGCCGGCCAGCCCCAACGGAGGTGACTACCAGCTGGTCCTGCAGAACCTGGGGTACGACTACCAGTCGGGGAAGCAGACCGACCTCCAGGCCGGGCTCGACGACGCCGCACACCAGATCGACACGAACATCGCGCAGGTCCAGTGACGGTTTCGACGACGCCTCCCACGTCGACGGCCGAAGCGACGGTCGCGGCGACCAGGAAGGCGGGACAGCGCAGGCTGCGGCGGAAGGAGCGGCTGCGCACCCTCGCCTTCCTGTCGCCGTGGCTGCTCGGGACCGGCCTGTTCTTCCTCTACCCGCTCGCGACCACGGCGTACCTGTCCTTCACCCGGTACGACGGGTTCGTGTCGCCGGTCTGGAACGGGCTGGACAACTGGAAGTTCGTCTTCCAGGACTACCCGTTCTTCTGGCCGGCGATGCGCAACACGTTGTGGTTCGTCGTGGTGCTGGTGACGCTGCGGATCATCTCGGGGCTGGTGCTCGGCATGCTCGTCGTCCACGTCAAGCGCGGACACTCGGTGCTCCGCACGATCTTCTACGCGCCGTACCTCGCCCCGCCCGTGGCCGCGACGCTGGCGTTCGTGTTCCTGCTCAACCCCGGGACCGGCCCGGTCAACACGATCCTCGGCCACATCGGTCTCTCGGCGCCGAGCTGGTTCAACGACCCCACCTGGTCCAAGCCCGCCCTCACCCTGCTCGCGGTGTGGGGCGTGGGCGACCTGATGGTGATCTTCATGGCCGCGCTGCTCGACGTACCCCACGAGCTCTACGAGGCCTCGGAGCTCGACGGCGCCGGCGCGATCAACCGCTTCCGCCACGTCACGCTCCCCCACCTGCGGCCGGTCCTGCTGTTCGCCGTCATCACCGGCGTGATCGCGGCGATGCAGTACTACACCGAACCGATCGTCGCCGGTCAGGTCGCGAGCGGGCAGATCGCCGGCTCGGGGAACCAGTTCGAACCCGGGTACCCGGGAGGTTCGACGCTGACCCTGCCGCAGCTGGTCTACAACCTCGGCTTCCAGCGGTTCAACATCGGGGCCGCGTGCGTGATCGCGATGGTCCTGTTCGTGCTCTCGATGATCTTCGCGGCCCTGCTGATGCGGCGCGGCAGCGGCTTCCTGGGAGCGGAGGACTGAGATGGCGAACGCGTCCCGTGTCCCGAGCACGCCCGACTTCCAGCGCCGCCGGCTGCTCCAGTGGGTGGCCCTGCACTCCTTCGCGGTCTGCGCCGCCCTGCTCTTCGCCCTGCCCTTCGTCTTCGTCGTCCTGACCGCACTGATGTCGGACCAGCAGTCGCTCACCCGCGACCTGTGGCCGAACCCCTTCGCCTGGCACAACCTCGTCGACGTGTGGCACACGCCGGGCTTCACGACGTGGTGGCGGAACACGTTGGTGTACGCCGTCCTCGGCACCGCGCTGACCTTGCTGTCCAGCCTCCCGGTGGCCTACGCCCTGGCGTACTTCCGGTTCCGGGGGCGGAACGTCGCGATGATGGTCGTGATCGCGACCATGATGCTGCCGCCGCAGGTCTCGATCATCCCGCTGTACCTGGTGTGGGCACAGAACTTCCACCTCACCGGCACGCTCTGGCCGCTGATCATCCCGCTGGCCTTCGGCGACGCGTTCTCGATCTTCCTGCTGCGGCAGTTCATGCTCACGGTCCCGCTGGCCTACCTCGAGGCCGCGAAGATGGACGGCTGCGGCGACTTCCGCACGATGATCAGCGTGGTGATCCCGATGATCAAGCCGGCGATCGCCGCAGTCGGGCTGTTCCAGTTCTTCTACTGCTGGAACGACTACTTCGGGCCACAGATCTACGCCAGCGAGAACCCGGGTGCCTGGACGCTCAGCTACGGGCTCCAGTCGTTCAAGAGCGCCCATCACACCGACTGGAACCTGACCATGGCCGCGACCGTGCTCGTGATGGCGCCGGTGATCGTGCTGTTCTTCCTCGCCCAGAAGGCCTTCATCGAAGGCGTCACGCTGACCGGCGTGAAGGGGTGACGGGGATGAAGATCGCGGTCGTCGGCGGTGGGTCGACGTACACCCCGGAGCTGGTGGACGGGCTCGGCCGGATGCGCGACGTCCTGCCGGTGGACGAGCTGGTGCTGGTCGACCCCGCCACCGAGCGGCTCGAGCTCGTGGGCGACCTCGGCCGCCGGATCCTGACGAAGCTCGGCCACCCGGCCCGCCTCGTCACCACCACCGACCTGGAGCCGGCGCTCGACGGTGTCGACGCCGTCCTCCTGCAGCTGCGGGTCGGCGGACAGGCCGCCCGGCTCGAGGACGAGACCTGGCCGCTGGAGTGCGACTCCGTCGGCCAGGAGACCACCGGCGCGGGCGGGTTCGCGAAGGCGCTCCGCACCGTCCCGGTCGTCCTCGACATCGCCGAGCGCGTCCGCGCTGCGGCCCCCCACGCGTGGATCATCGACTTCACGAACCCGGTCGGCATCGTCACCCGGGCGCTGCTGCAGGAGGGTCACCGGGCGGTCGGGCTGTGCAACGTCGCCATCGGGTTCCAGCGTCGCTTCGCCGACTGGCTCGGGGTCTCGCCCGACCAGGTCGGGCTCGACCACGTCGGGCTGAACCACCTGACCTGGGAGCGTGCCGTCTCCGTCGACGGCACCGACCGGCTGCCGGAGCTGCTCGCCCAGCACGGGCCCGAGATCGCCGAGTCGCTGGAGCTGCCGGCCGAGCTGCTGACCACCCTGGGCGTCGTCCCGTCGTACTACCTGCGCTACTTCTACGCCCACGACGAGGTCGTCGCCGAGCAGCGCGCCTCCGGCTCGCGCGCGGCGCGGGTGGCCGAGATCGAGCGCGAGCTGCTCGAGCTGTACGCCGACCCCGCCCTCGACGAGAAGCCCGACCTGCTGATGGAGCGGGGAGGCGCGTACTACTCCGAGGCCGCCGTTCAGCTGACGTCCTCACTCCTCGGACAACCGGACGACTCCAACCCCCAAGTGGTGAACCTGCGCAACGAAGGCACCTTGCCCTTCCTCCCCGACGACGCCGTGATCGAGGTGTCGGCATCGGTCGACGCGACGGGCGTGCGAGCGGTGCCGGTCGCCCCGCTCGAACCGGTGTACGCCGGGCTGGTCGCCGCGGTGACGTCGTACGAGCACCTGGCGCTGGACGCCGCCCTCCGCGGCGGCTACGACCGGGTCTTCGAGGCTCTGCTCGCCCACCCGCTCGTCGGGCAGGTCGACGTCGCGCACGGTCTGGCCGACCGGCTGATCGCCCACAACCGTCACCACCTCCCCTGGGCCTGAGATGGACGACGAGACGAGGGCGGCGGTGCTGGCGATCGACGCCGGGAACAGCAAGACCGACGTCGCGATCATCGCCACGGACGGGACCGTGCGCGGCGTCGCGCGGGGTGGCTCGTTCCGGCCCGACCGGCTCGGCGCCACGGCCGCCGTCGCGGGACTCACACCCATGGTGGACAAGGCGCGCGCGGCCGCCGGGCTCGCCGGCGACGGCCCGTTCGCCCGGCACGTAGCCGCCTGCCTGGCCAACGTCGACTTCCCGGTCGAGCACGAGGCCCTCGAGTCCGCGATCGCGGCCCAGGCCTGGGGTGGCTCGATCGAGGTCTTCAACGACACCTTCGCGCTGCTCCGGGCGGGGCTGGACGAGCCCCGTGGCGTCGCGGTCGTGTGCGGAGCCGGCATCAACTGCGCCGGTCTGCTGCCGGATGGCCGCACGGCGCGCTTCGCCGCCGTCGGTCACATCTCCGGCGACTGGGGCGGCGGCGGAGGCCTGTGGCAGGAGGCGATGTGGTGGGCTGCCCGGGCCGTGGACGGGCGAGGTCCGGCCACCGCGCTCACCGAGGCGCTCCCCCGCCAGGCCGGGCTGACGACCATGGACGAGCTGATCGCGGCCGTCCACCTCGGGCGCCTGTCCGAGGCCGAGTGCATGGAGCTCACACCGGTGCTGTTCGCCGTCGCGGCGGCCGGCGACGCGGTGGCCTCCGACCTGGTACGCCGTCAGGCCGAGGAGGTCGTGGCCCTCGCCGTCGCCGCCATGCGCCGCCTCGGCGTCCTGGGCGAGCCCATCCCCGTCGTGCTCGGCGGCGGCGTGCTGACCGCCGGACACCCGCAGCTGATGGACGAGATCGAGCGCCGGCTGTCGGCCGCGGCACCCCTGGCGGAGCCGCGGGTCGTCCGGACGCCGCCGGTCGTCGGTGCCGCCCTGCTCGGGCTCGACCGGATCGACGCGGCACCCGACGTACGCGATCGACTCCGGTCGTCCTTCGCGGCCACCGGCGCACGACCGATGGCGCAGCCTTAGCCCGTCTTCGCTGGTCGCGCCGTGCCGGTGAGCTCGACGAAGCGCTCGGCCAGCGGTCGCCACCACTCGTCGAGGGCGCGGCGCGCCTGGACGAGGTCGTCGAGCAGGCGCTCCTTCTCCGACGGGGAGAGTCCGCCCTCGTTGGCCCAGGCAGCGACCAGCCCGTCGTCCACCTCCGGGTGCCACTGGATGCCCCACACGGTCGGCGCATGGCGCGCGGCCTGCACCTCGCCGGTGCTCGCCGTGGCGAGACGGACGGCGCCCTCGGGGAGATCGATCACCACGTCGTCGTTCCAGTGCATCGCCCGGCGCGGGCCGAGCAGGCCGCGCATGAGCTCGTCGTCGACGGCCGCGGCGGTCCACCCGACGTCGAGCAGCCCGAGCTGACGACCCTGCGGGTTCACCACGATCTCGCCTCCCAGCGCGACTGCGCAGAGCTGGTGGCCGAGACAGATCCCGAGCGTGGGGACGCGCGCGGCGGCCGCCGTTCGGATGAGGTCGCGGACGGCCGGCAGCCACGGCGCCTTCTCGTCGTCGTGGGCTCCCATCGCCCCGCCCATCACGACCAGTCCGTCGTACCCGTCGATCGACGCCGGCACCGCGTCACCGTCGTGCGCGCGGCAGACGGTGAGGTCGACGCCGGCCATCCAGGTGCCCATCAGGTGGATCGGGTCGTCGTCCTCGTGCTGGACGACCAGGACGCGTGGACTCATAGCGGAAATCTAGCGGGACGAGCGGCTCACACCCAGCGCCGCACCCGGCTCCGATACTCGGCGTAGCTGTCGCCGAACTTCGCGGACAGGTACCGCTCCTCGGGCAGCACCGCTCCCCACCGGAGCAGTGCCCACTCGAGCGGGAGTGCGAGCAGAGCCCAGAGCGAACCCGCCAGCAGCGCGACGCCGGCCGACAGGACGAGCAGCCCGACGTACAGCGGGTTGCGGGAGAGCCCGAACGGGCCACGGTCGAGGATCGTCGTGCTCGCCTGGCCGGGTAGGAGGCCGGTGCCGTGCCGACCCATGGCCACGAGCGACCAGCCGTTCCACACGGCGAAGGCACCGAGCAGGATCCAGCCCAGGGCCGTCGCGAGACCGGACCCGCCCCACGGGTCGCCGACGTTCCAGGTCAGGAGGAGCCCGGCGAGGAGCGGCACCCCGACCGACACCGGCGGCCACAGCCGGAAGGACGGTCCGGTGTCCGGGCCCACCTCGGGCATCTCAGCGGCTCACAGCACCGGCAGCATCCGGTCCCGCTCGAACGCCGAGACCTGGGTGCGGTAGTCCTGCCACTCGGCGCGCTTGTTGCGCAGGAAGAAGTCGAAGACGTGCTCGCCGAGCGTCTCGGCGAGGAGCTCGGAGTCCTCGGCGACCCGGATCGCCTCCGAGAGGTTGGTCGGGAGGGGCTCGATCCCGAGACTCTTGCGCTCACGTTCGGTCAGCGACCACACGTCGTCCTCGGCCTCGCGCGGGAGGTCGTAGTCCTCCTCGATGCCCTTCATCCCGGCCGCGAGCACGACGGCGTACGCGAGGTAGGGGTTGCAGGCCGAGTCGATGGTCCGCAGCTCGATCCGGGTGGAGACGCCCTTCTGCGGCTTGTACATCGGCACCCGGACCATGGCGGAGCGGTTGTTGTGGCCCCAGCAGATGTACGGCGGGGCCTCGCCGCCGCCGATCAGCCGCTTGTAGCTGTTCACCCACTGGTTGGTCACGACGGTGATCTCGCGGGCATGTCGGAGCACCCCGGCGATGAACTGACGGCCGGTCTTGGACAGCTGGTACTCCGCACCGGCCTCGAAGAACGCGTTGCGATCGCCCTCGAAGAGCGAGACGTGCGTGTGCATCGCCGAGCCCGGGTGGGTGGTGAACGGCTTGGGCATGAACGTCGCCCAGATGCCCTGGCCCAGCGCCACCTCACGGATCACCGTGCGGAAGGTCATGATGTTGTCGGCGGTCGAGAGGGCGTCGGCGTACCTCAGGTCGATCTCCTGCTGGCCTGGGCCTCCCTCGTGGTGGCTGAACTCCACGGAGATGCCCATCGACTCGAGCATCGTGATCGCCTCGCGGCGGAAGTCGGCCCCCTGCGACTGCGCCGTGTGGTCGAAGTACCCCGACCGGTCGACCGGCACCGGGTCCCCACCCGGGGTCGGGGTGTCCTTGAACAGGTAGAACTCGATCTCGGGGTGCGTGTAGAAGGTGAACCCCTGGTCGGCCGCGTTGCCCAGCGTGCGCTTGAGGACGTGCCGCGGGTCGGCGTACGACGGCGAGCCGTCGGGCATCACGATGTCGCAGAACATCCGCGCCGTGCTCGGGCCGTCACCGCTGCGCCACGGCAGGATCTGGAAGGTCGCCGGGTCGGGCTTGGCGAGCATGTCCGCCTCGTAGACGCGGGCGAAGCCCTCGATCGCGGAGCCGTCGAAGCCGATGCCCTCGTCGAACGCGCCCTCGAGCTCGGCCGGCGCGACCGCCACCGACTTGAGGAACCCGAGCACGTCGGTGAACCAGAGGCGGACGAACCGGACGTCACGCTCCTCGAGCGCACGCAGCACGAAGTCTTCCTGCTTGCCCATGCCGCGCAGTGTGTCCCAGCCGTGTTACGGCGATGTTGCGCGACCCGCCGGCTCCGCCGGTCGAGGACTCGCCGACCCCGCCGGTCGAGGAGGTCGCCGACCCGCCGGTCGAGGACATCGCCGACCCCGCCGGTCGAGCAGGTCGCCGACCCCGCCCGTCGAGCTTCGCCGACCCCGCCGGTCGAGCAGGTCGCCGACCCCGCCCGTCGAGCAGGTCGCCGACCCCGCCCGTCGAGGAGGTCGCCGACCCGCCGGTCGAGCAGGTCGCCGACCCCGCCGGTCGAGGAGGTCGCTCTGCGACCGTCACGAGACCAGCGGAGCCGGCACGTCGTACGTCGTCACCGTCGGCAGGCGATGATCTCCTGCGACCCGAGCACACCCTTGCCGGCGTGCATCATCGGCTTCGACCAGGACTGCGTCACGTCGGCATACGCGATCGTGCCCGCCGCCGGCCCGGTCGTGCCGGGCACCGTGACCTTGCGCGTCGTCAGCCTGAGCGTGACGTTCTTCGACGAGGTGCCACCCCAGCACGGCGACCCGCGGTGCTGAGCCCGCGCGTCGGCGAAGTCGACCGCGTCACCGACGTGGTGTCCGGCGTAGCGGAACGCGATCACCGTGGTGTACCCGGTGGCCCCCTCCCACGGTGCGACGACCGTTCCGGTGAGGCCCTTCGTCATCGGGCGCGGCACCCGGAAGGTGACTGACCCCGAGCGCACGGTGCGTGGGTCGGCGGTCCACACGTTCTCGAACCTGGTCGCGCCGTTCATCAGCTGGACCTCGCACCCCGAGCACCCGGCCGCCTTCAGCGTCACCTTCGTCGTGGGCGGCTTGGTGCAGTAGAACGCGTCCTGGTTCCCGATGGTGCCCTTGAACGTCTTGGCCATCGGCTTCCAGCTCGACATGGCGTGGGTCGCGTACGCCAGCGGCAGGTGGGTGGGCTGGCCGCCGAGGGTCTTGCCCGCGACGCGCGCGACGTGGAAGTCGAGTCGCATCACCGGGGACGTCGTGCCCGCCCAACAGCCTTCGGCCCGACTTCCGTGTCGCGCCTCGGACCGGGTGACGTGACGGTCGATGCGCTGTCCCGAGTAACGGGTCACGATGTTGGACACCGCGCCGGTGTCGCCCTCCCACGGCGCGCGGATCACGAAGGACAGGCCGTGCGTCCGCGAGGTCCGCACGGTGAAGGCCGCCACGTGGTCCGCCCCGATCCGTTGCCGGGACGAGGTCCACACGCGGGCCTTGCCGTTCACCGCGTGCTGCAGCTGGAGCGAGCAGGCGTCGCAACCGGTCACGTGCAGGCGCAGCTTGGTCGTCGGATGCTTCCCGGCGCCCGCCCCGTCCCCCGTCGCCGCGTGGGCGTTGTCCTGCGCGGTCGTGGCCAAGGTGGCCGCGGTCAGGGTCGCCAGGACCGCAGCGACCCCCCGTACCCGTCGTACCTGTGTCATGTCTTCTCCCCGAAGATCACGGCGGCGCCCCCGCGGCGCCGCTTCGGCCCTACGACTGCGGGGATGGGAGAAAGGTTTGCGGCGATCCGCGTCGTTACCGGAATGTCATCTGCACGACGACGACGCAGAGCCGCGGACTACGCCTCGGGGACGCTCTCGAGGTCCGCGAGCCAGGCCGTGGCGGCCGCATCGCTCGGCATCCGCCAGTCGCCGCGTGGGCTCATCGTGCCGCCGGCGCTCACCTTCGGCCCGTTCGGCAGGGCACTGCGCTTGAACTGGCTGGCGAAGAAGCGCCGGCAGAACACCTCGAGCCAGTGCCGGATCTGGCCGAGGTCGTACGCCGCCCGGCGCTCCTGCGGGTAGCCCGGTGGCCAGTCGCCCGCGTCCACGTCGCGCCACGCGTGCCAGGCGAGGAACGCGATCTTGGATGGGCGGTAGCCGCGGCGGAGCACGTGGTAGAGCGTGAAGTCCTGCAACGCGTACGGCCCGACGGTGTCCTCGGTGGCCTGCGCCCGCTGGCCAGCAACGGTCGGGATCAGCTCCGGGGTGATCTCCTGGCGGAGGACCTCCTCGAGCACCTGCCCGGCCGCCGGCTCGAGCTGCTCGCTGTCGATCACCCAGCGGATGAGGTGCTGGATGAGGGTCTTCGGGACGCCGGCGTTCACGTTGTAGTGCGACATCTGGTCGCCGACGCCGTACGTGCACCAGCCGAGCGCGAGCTCGCTGAGGTCCCCGGTGCCGACCACGATGCCGCCGCGTTGGTTCGCGAGCCGGAAGAGGTAGTCGTAGCGCAGGCCGGCCTGCACGTTCTCGAAGGTGACGTCGTACGCCGGCTCGCCGTTCGCCGCCGGGTGGTCGAGGTCCTTGAGCATCTGCTCCGCGGCCGGCTTGATGTCGATCTCCTCGAACGTCACACCGAGCGCGCCGGACAGCCGGGTCGCGAGCGAACGGCTCGTCTCGCCGGTCGCGAACCCCGGCATGGTGAACGCCAGCACGTCACTGCGCGGCCGGCCGAGGGCGTCCATCGCCCGACAGGCGACGATCAGGGCGTGGGTCGAGTCGAGCCCGCCGCTGACGCCGACGAGGGCCTTCGGCGTCCCGATCGCCTCGAGCCGCTGCATCAGGCCGGCGACCTGGATGTGGTACGCCTCGTAACAGTCCAGCGCCAGCCGGTCGGGGTCGTCGGGGACGAACGGGTAGCGGTCGAGCTTGCGCCTCAGGCCGATGTCGCCGCCCGGAGGCGACAGGTCGAACGCGACCTCGCGGAACGGCGACGTCGCCGGGCGAGCGGTGTCGAGGCCCCGGCGGTTGTCGTCGAACGTGCCCTGACGCAGCCGCTCCTGCCGGATCCGGTCGAGGTCCACGTCGACGACGGTCCGGCTCGGGCCCATCGGGAAGCGCTCGCTCTCTCCCAACAGGTCGCCGCACTCGTAGACCATGGTCTGGCCGTCCCACGCCAGGTCGGTGGTGGACTCCCCCTGGCCGGCCGCGGCGAAGACGTACGCCGCGTTGTCACGGAAGCTGGCGCTGCGCACGAGCAGGCGGCGATCCTCGGCTCGGGCGATCGTGATCGGGCTGCCGGACAGGTTGGCCAGCACCGTCGCACCGGCCAGCGACGCCTCGGCGCTGGGCGGGACGGGCACCCACATGTCCTCGCAGATCTCGACGTGGAGCCGCAGGTCGGGCAGGTCGGACGACGCAAAGATCAGGTCGGGACCCAGGGGTACGTCGACGCCGGCGACGCGGATCGTGCTTCCGCGGAGGTCGTCGCCCGCGGCGAAGTGGCGGCGCTCGTAGAACTCGCGGTAGTTCGGCAGGTACGACTTCGGGGCGACGCCGAGGATCCGCCCCGCCTTGATCACCACCGCGCAGTTGAGCAGGCGGGTGCCGTGACGCAGCGGCGCCCCGACCACGATCACCGGCAGCAGGTCGGCCGAGGCCTCGACCACCGTGCCGATCGCCTCCTGCACGGCGTTGAGCAAGGTGTCCTGAAGGAGAAGGTCCTCGATGGAGTACCCACTCAGGCAGAGCTCGGGGAACACCGCCACGGCCACACCGTCGTCGTGGCACTCGCGCGCCACCGCCACGACCGTGCGGGCGTTCGCGGCCGGATCGGCCAGCGCCACCGGCATCGTGCACGCCGCAACGCGGGCAAACCCCTGCGCGTAGGCCGAGGAGAACTCCACGTCCCCAGTCTAGGGACCCGGACGCCGCCGGGACCCCCGAGATGCAGCCCACTCGGTGCACGGGACCCACTGCCTCGCCGGTCGAGGAGCGAGCGCCAGCGAGCGTCACGAAACCAGAGAGGCACTCACGAGGCCCCGGACTCGCCGCTGTGTCGAGGAGGTCGCTCTCGACCGTCACGAGCCCCGGCACGGTCTATCCACAGCCACCCGCCGCTCGGCGAGCGGCGACCCACGCTGTGACGCACCTCGGTTGCCATGCGCCTGGGTCTACATCCTCGAGTGCTGCAGTACGGGTCGTTCTCACCCGCTCGGGAGTCACCACGACCTCGACCGGCGGCTGTGGCAGCACCAGAACGGCGAGGGTGCGGCGTACACGTAGAGACGGCGCCCGGTGCGTCTGGTCTGGTGCCTCGCCTTCGACCGGATCGACGAAGCCTGGGCGTTCGAGAAGCAGGTTCAGACCTGGAGCGTGCCAAGCGTCTGGCTTTGACTCGAGGATCGGACGGCCAGACCATGGCCGGGCTTGGCGAGCCGAGCTACCGCGCCCTGTCCCGGAGGCCGCAGGCCCTCGGTCTGCTTCGTGACGATTGCGCGATGAGCGACCTCCTCGACCAGCGGAGACACCGACGCTGAGCGCTCGGCTCCTCGACCAGCGGAGACACCGGGCCGGCTCTTGAACCACCCGGGGCGGAGGGGGTCTCCGGTAGCGGCGTACGTTGGCAGCATGTTGCTCGGAGTGCACTGCTCGAACCTCTCCTGGCCCGGCGGCGCCGAGGCACTGGGGCCGACCCTGGCCGGCGTGGCCCGCGCCGCCGACGAGGGCGGGTTCACGACGTTGACGATGATGGACCACTACTTCCAGATGGAGGTCCTCGGCGGGCCGCCCGAGCCGATGCTCGAGGGCTACACCAGCCTCGGCTTCCTGGCCGGGCAGACCAGCCGCCTCGAGCTCGGCCTGCTCGTCACCGGCGTCACCTACCGCCACCCCGGCCTGCTGGCGAAGATCGTGACCACGCTCGACGTGCTGTCGGGTGGCCGGGCGATGTTCGGCATCGGCGCCGCGTGGTACGAGCGCGAGCACCGCGGCCTGGGGGTCCCCTACCCGTCGACCACGGAGCGGTTCGAGCGCCTCGAGGAGACCCTGCAGATCGTCCGGCAGGCCTGGAACGGCGGTGGCTCGTACGCCGGCGAGCACTACGCGCTCGACGAGATCACGCTGGTCCCCCAGCCGCTCCGGCCGGGCGGTCCCCGGGTGATGATCGGCGGCTCCGGCGAGCGCAAGACGCTCCGCCTGGTCGCGCAGTACGGCGACGCCTGCAACCTCTTCGCGACGACCCCCGACGAGGTGCAGCACAAGCTCGGCGTCCTCCGCACACACTGCGACGACGTCGGCCGCGACTACGACGAGATCGCGAAGACGATCGTCGCCAGCCGCACGCGGCCCCTCGACGACGTCGACGCGTGGCTCGCCTCGATGGAGGCACTGGCCGCATGCGGCATCGGGCAGGTCTGGACGACGCCCGACCCGAGCGACCCGGTCGGCTGGACGGAGCGGATGGCGGAGCAGGTCGTGCCGCGACTCTCCGCGATCGGCTGAGCCGCCACCGCGATCCTCGCTAGCGTCCTCGCATGCCCTCCGGTCGGATCGTTCTCCTCAACGGTCCGTCCAGCGCGGGCAAGACCACGCTCACGCAGGCGGTCTCGCGTCGACTCGCCACACCGTGGCTGGTGCTGCCCGTCGACCTGTTCCACCAGATCCGGACCCGGCCCGACGCCGACCTCACCGATCGCCAGTGGCAGGACGTCTTCCACCGCACCCGCGCGGCCTACCACCGCGCGCTGGTCGGCGCCGCCTCGTCCGGCATGGACGTGCTGGCCGACCACGTGCTCAACGAGCCGTGGCGGCTCGACGACCTGCTCCGGCTGACCAGCGGGCTCGACGTGCTGCTGGTCCACGTCACCTGCTCCCCCAAGGAGCTCAGACGCCGCGAGACCACCCGTGGCGACCGCGACCCCGGCACGGCGCTCCACCAGCAGCGGCTGGTCTTCCAGCACGGCGACTGCGACCTCACCGTGGACACCACCTACGGACCCGACGAGCCGACGGCCGCCCTGCTCGACCTGATCCGTACGCCGCCCCGCGAGCGCGCCTTCGACCGGCTGCGGGCCACGAGGTCCGTCGGTGCTTGAACCGCCCCCGGGCGTCGACGACGCCGACGTGCTGGCCGAGGTACGCCGGTCATGGGACGCGGACGTCGACCTGGTGACCTATCTGGCGGTCGGCTTCGGCGCCCACCACTGGGCGGCGTACGCCGGCCCGCAGCCGCGACTCTTCGTCACCTACGACGCGGGTGCCGACACCCCGGCGGCGTTCGCCGAGCTGGAGGCGGCGTACGCCGGAGCGATCGGCCTGCGCGACAGCGGGCTCGAGTTCGTGCTCGCCCCGCTGGTCGGCCACGACGCCCGCGCCCTCGTGCCGTTCGCCGGCGGCGGGCTCAGCTGTACGCCGTGGCGCGACGGCACGTCGGACGAGCCCCTCGACCCGGTCTGGACGCGCGAGATGCTCGAGCGCCTCCATGCCACCGACCCGCCGACCGGTCTGCCCACCTGGCGGCCGCGGGTCGGCCCCGACCTCGCCGAGTCGATCACCTCACTGACCGGCCGCCCGTGGGGTCCCGGGCCCTACGCCGACGTCGCCCGCGCCGAGGTCGGCGACCGACTCGACGACATCGCCCGCTGGACCACCCGCTACGTCGAGCTCGTCGCCGTCGCCGGCACCCGATCCTGGGTCCCGGTCCACGGCGAGCCGCACCCCGGCAACCAGCTCCGGACCACGACCGGCCGGTTCCTGATCGACTGGGACACCCTGCGCCTGGCCCCGGCCGAGCGCGACCTCCGCACGCTCGTCGAGGCCGGCGCGCGGCCCGACGAGGTGGGAGCGGACCCCGAGATGGTGGAGCTCTTCGACCTGGAGTGGCGGCTCGACGAGATCAACCAGTACGCCGCATGGTTCGCCGCGCCGCACACCGGCAACCGCGACGACGAGATCGCCTTCGGCGGCCTGCGGGACGAGCTGACGCGGCCCGAGCCCGCGTGGTGACGAGCGACACAGGTCGCAACCCGGCCCGACGTCACTAGCCTGGAAGGCGTCGCGTGGACTCCCGCCGGAGCCGTGACGACACCCACCGAAGACTGAGGAGCAGCGGATGAACGACGAGGTCGCCGCGCCGTACGGCACCGGTCCCGCGAAGACCACCACGCCGGTGAAGCGGGTGCGCACGCACCACCTCCGCCAGTTCAAGGAGGGCGGCGAGCGCTTCTCGATGCTCACGGCCTACGACCAGTACACCGCCGCCACGTTCGACGAGGCCGGCATCGACGTGCTGCTGGTCGGAGACTCGGCGGCCAACAACGTCTACGCCTACGAGACGACGGTGCCGATCAGCGTCGACGAGCTGCTCCCCCTCACCCGCGCCGTCAGCCGCTCGGTGCACCGGGCTCTGGTGGTGGGCGACCTGCCGTTCGGCTCCTACCAGGCCTCGCCCGAGCAGGCCTACGCCACCGCCGCTCGCTTCATGAAGGAGGGGCTCGCCCACTGCGTGAAGCTCGAGGGCGGTCACGAGATGGCGCCGCAGATCACCCGGCTCAGCCAGGGCGGCATCCCGGTGATGGCCCACATCGGCTTCACCCCCCAGAGCGAGCACGCCCTCGGCGGCTACCGCGTCCAGGGCCGCGGCGACGCGGCCGAGCGGGTCATCGCCGACGCCCACGCCGTGCAGGACGCCGGCGCGTTCGCCGTCGTGATGGAGATGGTGCCCGGCGACGTCGCCGCGCAGATCACCAAGGAGCTGGTGATCCCGACCATCGGCATCGGCGCCGGTGCCGAGTGCGACGGTCAGGTGCTCGTGTGGACCGACGCCTTCGGCGTGCGCACCGGCCGGATGCCCACCTTCGTCAAGCAGTACGCCGACCTCCACGGCGAGCTGCTCCGTGCCGCCCGCGCGTACGACGAGGACGTCAAGGGCCGCACGTTCCCCGGCCCCGACCACACCTTCTGACGCCGGTCGCGCGCCGGGCTCCGCGCTGCCGACCGGCGTACCCTGCAGCATGCGACTCGTGCTGATCGCCGCGCTCCCGCTGGCGCTCACCGGCGGCCTCACCGCCTGCGGCGGCGACGATCAGGACGAGGACTTCGGTTCTCCCGGACCGGCGCCACCGGCCAAGGTCGCCAAGGGCTTCCCGGCGCTGCGGGTGCGGACCGTCATCGCCGGCCTCGACCACCCGTGGGACGTCAAACCCATCGGCCGCGGCCGCCTGCTCGTGACCGAGCGCGACCGCGCCCGCCTCTCCCTGGTCAACAACGGCAAGCGCCACACCATCGACTTCCCCCGCCGCAAGGTCTGGGTCTCCGGCGAGACGGGGCTGCTGGGGATGGCGGTCGATCCGGACTTCGCGGACAACCACCGGGTCTACCTCTGCCAGGGCGGGTTCCCCGCCGACGGCGGTCACGACGTGCACGTCACCGCCTGGCGACTCCGGGTCGGCGAGCGGAAGGTCACCAAGATCAAGACCCTGGTCGGCCACTTCCCCACGAGCAGCGGACGTCACGGCGGGTGCCGCCTGCTGATCGCGAACAACGGCGCGCTGCTGGTCGGCACGGGCGACGCGGCGATCGGCACCAACCCGCGCGACCTCACGTCGTACGGCGGGAAGACGCTGCGGCTCGACCGCTTCACCGGCGACCCTTGGCCGAAGAACAAGTGGGCCGACTCGGACAACGAGGTCCAGCGCTACATCCACACCTTCGGCCACCGCAACGTGCAGGGACTCACCCAGCGCGCCGACGGCACGCTGTGGTCGGTCGAGCACGGGCCCGACCGGGACGACGAGGTCAACCTCCTGCGCAACGGCGCCGACTACGGCTGGAACCCGGTCCCGGGCTACAACGAGTCGGTCCCGATGACCGACCGGTCGCTCCCGGGCAAGCAGGTGCGTGCGCGCTGGAAGTCGGGCTACCCGACCCTGGCGACCAGCGGCGCCGACTGGCTGCCGGAGTCACGGTCCTCGGGCTGGCGCTCCTACCGCGGCACGCTCGCCGTCGCCGCCCTCAAGGCCTCCCGGGTCCTGTTCATGAAGTTCGACCGGACCGGGCACCTGCAGTGGGTGCGGGTCCCGGCGAGCCTGACCACCCAGGGTCGGGTCCGGGCCGTCACGACGCTGCCGAACGGCGACGTGCTGGTCACGACCGACAACGGGGGCGGGAACGACAAGCTCCTCCGGGTCAGCCCCCGATGACAACTGTCACGGCGATTTCGTGATGCCTGTGTGAGGGTTCCGGATCCCTCGTCCGCCAGGCTTGAGGCATGACACAGACCAGCCTCTCGGGGACGACCGGTGTGAGCGCCGCGCCCGTGCCCGCCGTCCAGATCTCCGGGGTCACCAAGGACTTCGGGGACGTCCACGCCGTCCGCGGCATCGACCTCAGCCTCGAGCAGGGCGAGATCGTCGCCTTCCTCGGCCCCAACGGCGCCGGCAAGACCACGACCATCGACATGGTGCTGGGGCTCTCCCGGCCCACGACGGGTTCGGTCGAGGTGCTCGGCCTCCAGCCGCGCCAGGCGATCGCGCGCGGCCTCGTCTCCGCCGTGATGCAGACCGGCGGCCTGCTCAAGGACCTCTCGGTGCGGGAGACCGTCGCCTACATGGCGAGCCTCTTCGCCGACACCGCCCCGGTCGACGATGTGCTCCGCACCGCCGGGATCGAGGCCATCGCCGACCGCAAGGTCGCCAAGTGCTCGGGGGTGAGCAGCAGCGGCTGCGGTTCGCGATGGCTCTGCTGTCCGACCCGGCCCTGCTGCTCCTCGACGAGCCGACCACCGGCATGGACGTCGAGGGTCGGCGCGCCTTCTGGTCCGCCATCCGCTCCGACGCCGAGCGTGGCCGCACCGTCCTCTTCGCGACGCACTACCTCGAGGAGGCCGACCAGTACGCCGACCGGATCATCCTGATCAGCCACGGCCGGATCGTCGCCGACGGCACCGGCAGCCAGATCAAGGCACTCGCGGCCGGACGCACCGTCCGCGCCACCCTCCCCGGAGCGAACGCCCAGGTGCTGGCCGCCCTGCCCGGCGTCGAGAGCGTCGACATCCGCGGCGAGGCGGTCTACATCCACGCCAAGGACACCGACGCGGTGGCGCGGCATCTGCTGACCACGACCTCCGCGCACGATCTCGAGATCACCGCCCGCGGTCTCGAGGACGCGTTCCTCAGCCTCACCGGCGACGACCACGACACCACCACCAGCGAACCCCACGAGGGAGTCTCGGCATGACCACCCACACCATCGACCCCAGCCTCCGCCGCGTCCCGCCCGTGGGCGGGTTCAACCTCACCCTGCTCGGCATCGAGCTCAGGCGGATGCTGCGCAACCGGCGCACCATCATCTTCACGCTGGTGCTGCCGGCGGCACTGCTGCTGACCTTCGGCGGCCAGGAGGGCTGGGACGACAAGTCCGGCTCGGGCAACGTCGCGGCGTACATCCTGATCTCGATGGCGCTGTACGGCGCGGCCCTCACCGCCGCCGCCGGCGGATCCATGGTGGCCCTGGAGCGGTCCCTCGGCTGGTCGCGTCAGCTCCGTCTGACGCCGCTCAACCCGGTCGTCTACATCCTGATGAAGGCGATGGTCGCGCTCGTGATGGGCGCCCTGGCGATCACCGCGGTGAACCTCGTCGGCTTGCTCCAGGGCAAGGCCGAGATGCCGCTGCACGTCTGGATCCTCACCCCGCTCCTGACCCTGGCCTGCACCCTCACGTTCGCGGCCCTCGGCGTCTTCATCGGGTACGTCGTGCCCGGCGAGAACGCGATGCAGATCCTCGGCCCCGGCCTGGCGCTGCTGTCCTTCCTGGGTGGCGTGTTCATCCCGCTCGACCAGTACAGCGACGTCGTGCGCCACATCGCCTACTGGACGCCGATGTACGGCGTCGCGGAGATCGCCCGCTCGCTCCTGACGCAGGACCTGCCGTGGTACGCGATCGTCAACGCCGTCGGCTGGTTCGCGATCTTCGTGGCCGGCGCCGCCTGGCGGATGAGCAAGGACACGGCTCGGGTGTGACTAGCCTTCCGGACGTGTCGAGCACCAGCACCCCCACCGACGAGGGCCGCACCAGCGGTGCCCGTCGGTGGGGGCTGATGTTCGCCGCGATCTGGCTGTTCTACCTGCTGTCCCCGCTGAGCGCGGCCTGGGACCGGCACGACCTCCGCGGCTGGATCGGCATCGTCGCGACCCTGTTGTTCGCCGCGATCTACCTCTCCATCTTCATGGCGATGCGGTGGCGGCGGATGGGCGCGCCGTTCCGGCCACCGCTGCATCCCACGCAGGGTGTCGCCGTCGTGCTGGCACTGGTCGCGCTCGCGGTCGTCATGTGCGCCACGATCGGGCAGAAGGGCGACGCCGCCGCGGTGTACATCGCGGTCACCTGCGTGATGTGTCTACGCACGCAGGTGGGCCTGGCTGGCCTCGCTGGTCGTCGCGCTCTCGGCGTACGCCGCCACGGTCTGGATCCCCGACTGGCACCGCGACGAGGGCATCCTGTTCGGGACCCTGGTCGCCACCCTCGCCATCTGGGGCATCTCGCAGTCGATCAACCGCAACGTCGAGGTGCTCGCCGTCCGCGAGGAGAACGCCCGGCTGGCGCTGGAGGACGAGCGCAACCGGTTCGCCCGCGACCTGCACGACATCCTCGGCCACTCCCTGACCGTGATCACGGTCAAGGCCGAGCTGGCCAACCGCCTCATCGACGTCGACACGGATCGCACCAAGGCCGAGCTCGCCGACCTCGAGCGGCTCTCGCGCGACGCCCTGGCCGACGTACGCCGGGCGGTCGAGGGGTACCGCGAGCTGACGCTCCCGGGCGAGCTGGCCCGGGCCCGCACCGCGTTGTCGGCCGCCGAGATCGAGGCCGACCTCCCCAACTCGACCGACGGCGTCGCCTCGGACGCGCGCGAGCTGTTCGCGTGGGCGGTCCGCGAGGGCATCACGAACGTGATCCGGCACAGCGGCGCGCGTCGTTGCACCGTCGTCCTCGGCGAGCACGAGGTCGAGGTGCGCGACGACGGACAGGGTGCCGAGACGTCCGGCGCAGGCAACGGCATCACCGGCCTGCGCGAGCGGGCCGCGGCCCTCGGCGGCACCGTGATCACCCGGTCGCTCGACCCCGGCTTCTCGCTCAAGGTCGTCGTGCCGTGAAGGTCACCCCATGATCCGGCTGCTGCTCGCCGACGACCAGGCGCTGGTGCGGGGCGCGCTCTCCGCCCTGCTCGGCCTCGAGCCGGACCTCGAGGTCGTCGCCGAGGTGGCGTCCGGGCTCGAGGTGGTCCCGGCCGTGCTCGAGCACCACCCGGACGTCGCGCTCCTCGACGTCGAGATGCCGGGCTCGACGGCATCAGCGCCGCGGCCGAGGTACGCCGCGTCGCGCCGTCCACGCGCGTGCTCATCGTGACGACGTTCGGCCGGCCCGGCTTCCTGCGTCGGGCCATGCAGTCGGGCGCCGACGGCTTCGTCGTCAAGGACACACCGGCCGCGCAGCTCGCCGACGCCGTACGCCGGGTCCACCAGGGCCTCCGCGTCGTCGACCCGGCGCTCGCCATGGACAGCCTGACCGTCGGCGACTCGCCGCTGACCGAGCGCGAGACCGAGGTGCTCCGCGCGGCGGCCGACGGCGCGGCCGTCGCGGTCATCGCCGGACGCGTCCACCTCTCCCCCGGGACCGTCCGCAACCACCTGTCCTCGGCCATCGGCAAGACCGGTGCCGCCAACCGCTCGGAGGCGGTCCAGATCGCGACGTCCCACGGCTGGTTGTGAAGACGCGCAGCGTTGCCCGAGGAACGAGGGCACCGCGTGGGCGCGGCCAGGTCGAGCAAGCCCCACGGCTGAGCGTGCGAAGCCGTGACGGGCGCGTCGAGACCCGGTGACGGTGCCTGGGGCCCCAGGCACCGTCACCGGGTTTCGAGACGGTCGCAGAGCGACCTCCTCAACCAGCGGCGCGGCCGGAGCGACCTCCCAGCTACCTCCTCAACCAGCGGCGAGTCCCATCGGGGCCGGCCAGCGACCTCAACCTGCGCGGACGACGCTGACGACGACCACCACGAGCAGCCAGAGCGCCAGTCCGGCGACGGCCAGCCACGGGAGACGGCGTGGATGCGGTGTCCACCAGGCGCACGCGACCAGGAAGAGCGCGAGCCACGCGACCACCAGACCGACGACCGCCCACCACGGCAGCACGATCGTGCTCCCGAGGTCCAGGAACAGCACACAGGCGAGCCCGATCATCCCGGCGAACGGCAGCGGCGAGATCCGCGGTGCGACCGGGGGCGGAGTGGGACGCGACGGCTGTCGCGGGGCCGACCCGCTCACTCCGGCGGGCGGCGCTTCGCGAGCCCGGCCCAGTCGGTCTCGTCGGTCCACTCCGGGTCGTTGTCCCACTCCTCGTTGCGCTCCTGCGCCTTCTCCAGCGCCCGCTGCGCGTCGGCCTCGGTGTCGAACGGGCCCAACCGGTCGATCGGTGGGCACACGTCACCCGGGGTCTGCTCGACGCGGTGGTGCTTCACGCAGAACCAGTAGGCCATGCCGATCAGCCTACGGCCGTCAGACGGCCGCTCGTAGACTCGGACCATGTCCTCGACCGCGATCGCCCCGGCCGCGATCTCACCGCGCCGCCCGGTGCCGGCGTCCATCCCCCGGCCGGAGTACGTCGACCGACCGGCGCCGGCGCCGTTCACCGGTGACGAGGCCAAGGACGCCGAGACCATCGAGAAGATGCGCGTCGCCTGCCGCCTGGCCGCCCAGGCGCGCGACCTCGTCGGCGAGCACGTCGCGCCGGGTGTGACCACCGACGATCTCGACCGCGTGGGCCACGAGTTCCTCTGCGACCACGGCGCCTACCCGTCGACCCTCGGCTACAAGGGTTTCCCGAAGTCGCTGTGCACCAGCGTCAACGAGGTGGTCTGCCACGGCATCCCCGACGCCCGGGTGCTCGAGGACGGCGACATCGTCAACATCGACATCACGGCGTACCTCGACGGCGTCCACGGTGACACCAATGCGACCTTCTTCGCCGGCGACGTGGCCGAGGAGACCCGGCTGCTCGTCGAGCACACGCGCGAGGCGCTGCAGCGGGCGATCAACGCCGTCAAGCCGGGGCGACGGGTGAACGTCGCGGGCCGCGTCATCGAGGCCTACGCGAAGCGGTTCGGGTACGGCGTGGTCCGCGAGTTCACCGGTCACGGCATCGGGACGTCGTTCCACAGCGGGCTGATCATCCCGCACTACGACGACCCGCGGTTCGACGACGAGATCCGGCCGGGCATGACGTTCACGATCGAGCCGATGCTCAATCTCGGCACCCACGACTGGGTGATGTGGGACGACGGCTGGACCGTCGTCACCGCCGACGGGCGGCCGAGCGCGCAGTTCGAGCACACACTCCTCGTGACCAACGACGGCGCCGAGATCCTCACCCTGCCGTAGCTTTTCCGCGCTCGTCGGGACCCCCGACGACGCCTTCCGTCGCGGCACCGCCCGGGGACCGTCCATCCCGCGACGCGAGCGGCGCGACGCCGGTGGCCGGCCGCTTCGCTCATCTTCGTGCAATGCACAAACCTGCAGATCCGCACGCGTTGACCCCCTTCACCCGGGTTGCGACATTTCGCGAACGGCGCACCTCTCCCCGACGTGCCCGCGGCCGAACCGGTACCCCGAGTCGGTCAGGGACGACGGCTCCCCGTACACCCCGACGAGTCGTCTGAATGGGCCTCGGCCCGGATGCAGGAGACAGCATGAACAGGAGTCATCTCGGCGGCGTCGCTGCCGCCGCGCTGGTGGGAGCGGCGCTCGCCGCGACCCCGCACAGCGCGGTCGCGGCCGCCACCGGCAGCGGGCAGGGTGCCCGCGCCATGGCGGCCCAGTCCGCGCACCGGCTGATCGACAGCAAGGCACCGCAGCTGAAGATCAGCTCACACGACTCGTTCCGAGCCCAGCCCGTGGTGTCGTCGCACGGCATCCAGTACGCGCCCTTCGAGCGGAGCTACCGCGGCCTGCCGGTCGTCGGCGGCGACTTCGTCGTCGTCAGCGACGCCCGCGGCCAGATCCTGTCGACGTCCGTCGCCCAGACCCACAAGGTCGACCTGAAGTCCGTCGACCCGAAGCTCGCGAAGTCGACCGCCGTGCGGACCGCCCGGAAGCAGGTCCCGAACGCGACGGCCAGCACCCGGCCGCACCTCGTCGTGTGGCAGCACGGCACCCGGTCGCGGCTCGGCTGGGAGACCCAGGTGACCGGACACCAGGGCGCCATGCCGTCGATCAAGGACGTCGTCGTCGACGCCCGCAACGGCAAGGTCCTGCAGGCCAAGGAGCGGGTGGCCGACGGCACCGGGACGGCGGCGTACGACGGCCCCAA
This sequence comes from uncultured Actinomycetota bacterium, assembly GCA_963812055.1. GTDB lineage: Bacteria > Actinomycetota > Actinomycetes > Propionibacteriales > Nocardioidaceae > Nocardioides. Next base: position 27,668 of record CAWEUA010000018.1, on the reverse strand, counting down.
CCCGGTCACGATCCCGACCACGCACTCGGGCACGACGTACTCGATGACCGACCCCAACCACCCGACGATCAAGTGCCAGGACGCGGCGACCAACACCACGTTCACCGGGCCGGACGACGTGTGGGGCAACGGGTCGGCGACCAACCGGGAGACGGGTTGCGTCGACGCGATGTTCGTCGAGAACGTCGAGAACAACATGCTGTCGGCCTGGGACGGCCGCAACAGCTTCGACGGCGCCGGCAACGGCTGGCCCATCCGGGTCGGCCTGGACGACGAGAACGCGTTCTACGACGGCACCCAGGTCCAGATCGGTCACAACACGGCCGGCGCCTGGATCCCCGTGCTCGACGTGCTCGGCCACGAGCAGGGTCACGGCGTGGACGACCACACCCCCGGTGGCATCTCCGGCAACGGCACGCAGGAGTTCGTGGCCGACACGTTCGGCGCCGCCACGGAGTGGTTCGCGAACGAGCCCGCCGCGTACGACCCGCCCGACTTCACCGTCGGCGAGGAGGTCAACCTGGTCGGCTCCGGCCCGATCCGCTACATGTACAACCCGTCGCTGGCCGGCGACTCCAACTGCTACTCCTCCAGCATCCCGGGCCAGGAGGTGCACGCGGCCGCCGGTCCGGGCAACCACTGGTTCTACCTGCTGGCCGAGGGCAGCAGCCCGACCAACGGGCAGCCCACCAGCCCGACCTGCAACAGCTCGTCGGTGACCGGCGTCGGCATCCAGAAGGCCGAGCAGATCATGTACAACGCGATGCTGATGAAGACCAGCTCGTCGTCGTACCTGAAGTACCGCACCTGGACGCTGACCGCGGCCAAGAACCTCGACGCGACCTGCGGTCTGTTCAACGCCACCAAGGCGGCGTGGAACGCCGTGTCGGTGCCGGCCCAGACCGGTGACCCGACGTGCACCGGCGGCGGTGGCACCAACACCGTGACCGTGAACAACCCGGGCAGCAAGACGGGCACGGTCGGTACGGCCGCGTCGCTGCAGATGACCGGCACCGACTCGCAGTCCGGCCAGACGCTGACGTGGTCGGCGACCGGCCTGCCCGCGGGTCTGTCGATCAGCTCCTCGACCGGTCTGATCAGCGGCACGCCCACGACGGCCGGCACCTACACGCCGAACGTCAAGGCGACCGACACCACCGGGGCGTTCGGATCGACGTCGTTCACCTGGACGATCGGCGGTGGCGGCGGTGGCGGCTGCTCCGGCCAGAAGCTCGGCAACCCCGGCTTCGAGACCGGTACGGCGTCACCGTGGACCGCGTCGACGGGCGTCGTCGACAGCTCGACGTCGGAGCCGGCCCACTCGGGCTCGTGGAAGGCGTGGCTGGACGGCTACGGCGCCACCCACACCGACACGCTGTCGCAGTCGGTGACGATCCCCGCCGGGTGCGGAGCGACGCTGTCGTTCTGGCTGCACATCGACACGGCGGAGACGACCGGCACGACGGCGTACGACAAGCTGACGGTCAAGGCCGGCGGTACGACGCTGGCGACGTACTCGAACCTGAACCACAACTCCGGGTACGCCCAGAAGTCCTTCAACCTGTCGTCGTTCGCGGGTCAGACCGTGACGATCTCGTTCAGCGGCACGGAGGACGTCTCGCTCGCGACGTCGTTCGTGATCGACGACACCGCACTGAACCTCAGCTGATGCAACTCGGGTGATCAGCTGAACCGGCGCCCCTGGCATCGCCAGGGCGCCCACCCTGGAACGCCGGGTCGACCTCTCTCACCGGGTCGGCCCGGCGTTCCGCCATTTCCGACCGTCCCCCGCCACCCCTAGACTCCTCGCGCGGAGGGGTTGGTCGGGCGACCGCGGTACCTGGCGGGTATGAGCTGGTATGACCGGGTGTCGAGGAAGGTCCGGGCTCCACAGGGCAGGGCGGTGGGCAACACCCACCCGGAGTGATCCGCGGGACAGTGCCACAGAGAACAGACCGCCGCGGTCCTCGGACTGCGGTAAGGGTGAAACGGTGGTGCAAGAGACCACCAGCGGCCCGGGCGACCGGGCCGGCTTGGCAAACCCCGCCCGGAGCAAGGTCGAACAGCGCACGTCCGAGGGCTGCCCGCCCGAGTGCGCGGGTGGACCGCACGAGGCCGCCGGCAACGGCGGTCCGAGATGGATGGTCGCCGAACGGAGCGCCGCAAGGACTCCGGGAACAGAACCCGGCCTACAGACCAGCCCCTCCGCCCCAAGCCTCTGACCTGCGGAGACGCAGATTCACGGGGGTGATTGGTCCGCAGATGGTCCGCAAGAAAACCTACGGTGCGGTCGCCGGCTGCCATCGATGGGCACGCCATGTGTGGCCATCCGGGGATAGTCGTCAGCGGGACAACCCAGCGCCGCTCGGTTCTCGGCAGACGGGTCCTGCACGGCCCCCGATGGCGCAGCGAATGGCTGCTCCATCGCACCCATCCGAAACCCTCCTCCCGCAACCGCTCAACCGAGCGGCGGTGCTGGCTCCGGCTCGGGGACGCCCTCCTCGGGCGAGGAGGCTCTTCTGGTCGAGCACGTAGAGAAGGGACGAAGGCGGGGCACGATCAGGACCACGGCGAGTGCCGGTGGCGACGAAGACCGCGGTGATCGTCCCGGACGGCGCGGCCGCGTCGGCGACGGTCAGGCGTCGTCGGGGAGCAGGTAGTCCCACTGGGCCACGCCCCAGGCGACGACGACGCTGCCCATGGCCACCACGGCAGCGACTCGGGCGCCGAGGCCGGTGCGACGCGAGCGAGCGATCAGGACGAGGGCGCCGACGCCGCTCACGGCGGACAGGATCGACCAGCGGTAGGGCGCGGGACTTGAGTCCGTCGAAGAGGTAGCTCGCGTCGTCGTGGAGCACGAAGATCCCGACGAGTGCGACGAGTCCGGCGGCGATCCCGGCCGCGCCAGGCGCGGACCCGGAAGTAGTCGACCATGCCTGGTCCGCGAGCCGCCGGCGTCGAAGACCAGGAAGAAGGCAGCGAGGTAGCGCGACGGCAGACAGCCAGGACCCCGCCGAGGATCGAGGTCGGGTTGACCCAGCTGGACCAGGGGTCGCCGGCGACGCCGCCGGCGGGAACCCGTCCCGACGCGATGGCACCGATGACAGCGCCGAAGCAGTAGGGAACGAGCACCGAGGAGACGGCGAACGCGGCGCCGAAGTTGCGCTGGTCGCGGGTCCGGATGACCGACTTGCGGAACGCGAAGCTCGCCCCGCGCAGCACGATGCCGAGCGCGGCCAGGGTCAGCGGGACGAACAGGGTGAGCATGATCGAGGCGTAGGCCTCGGGGAAGCAGGTCCACAGCAGGACGAAGATGAAGATCAGCCAGACGTGGTTGGCCTCCCACACCGGGGCGATGGAGTGGTCGATGACCTCGCGCGGCCGCTCGCCACGCTGGACCCGCCGGCGATCAGGTCCCAGAACCCGGCCCCGAAGTCGGCGCCCCCGAACACGGCGTAGATGGTGATCGCGGCGAACAGGATGACGGCGGCTGCGGTGCTCATCCGACCGGCTCCTTGACCTGGCTCGGTCCGTTCCTCGCTCGGGCCGTATGGGACGTCGCTCTCGCCGATCTCCCTCACCGCGGCGGAACCGTCTGCTCATCATCCGCAGCACGAGGATCGTGGTGATGCCGAGGCCGATGTAGAGGATCGTGACGCCGACGAAGGTGATCCAGATACCGGTGTTGGCGGTGGCGGCGTCGTCGACCTTCATCTTCTGGTAGACGATCCAGGGTTGTCGCCCGACCTCGCTGACGGTCCAACCGGCCTCGAGGGTGACCACCGACAGGATCCCGGCCGACGCGGCGGCTCGGAGGAACCACCGGCTCTGGGGCATGTCTCGTCGGAAGATCCAGGTCACCCACCACCACAGGCTGAGCAGCATCAACAGGGTGCCGAGCCCGATCATGATGTCCCAGGCCAGGTGGGTGACGTTCACGTCGCTGGTGGTGGGTTCGTTCTCGGTGGGGATGGTGTTCAGGCCCTGGACCACCGTCGAGGTACCCGTCTTCGGGTCGGACAGGATCGAGGCCAGGCCGGGAATCGGGATCCCGCCGACGACCTCGTACTTGGAGTTGAGGTGACCGAACAGGGTCTCGGGGACATCGCTGTTGGTCCGGGGGACCATCTCGATCGAGGCGAACTTGTCTGGCTGATTGATGAACACCCACCGCGCCAGTGCGTCCCCGACGCCCATCTGCACCGGAGTCGCGATCGCGGCCACCGAGAACGCGATGACCAGCCCCATCCGGTGGTAGCGATCGGTGCGGCCCCGCAGCATCCCCATCGCGTAGACCGAGCCGATCAGGAACCCGCCGACCAGGTACGCCGCGACCACCATGTGAGCAGCCATCAGCGGCATCGCGTCGTTGAAGATCACCCCCATCGGGTCCACGTCGACCACCTTGCCCGCGGAGTCCAGGGTGACCCCCTGAGGGGAGTTCATCCAGGCATTCGCCGAGACCACCGAGATGCTGCCCAGCACACCGGTGACTGCGATCGGCACCCCGGTCCAGAAGTGGGTCCACGGCTTCAGCCGCTTCCAGCCGAAGATGTAGATCGAGACGAAGATCGCCTCGGTGAAGAAGAAGATCCCCTCGAAGGCGAACGGGACCCCGAAGGCGGCGCCCCACTGCCCCATGAACTTCGGCCACAGAAGACCGAACTCGAAGGACAGGACCGTTCCGGTCACGGCACCGACCGCGAACGTCACCGCCATGTACTTCGACCAGCGCTGCGCCAGCAGCATGGCGTCGGCGTCGCCGTGCTTGATCCCGCGGTAGTTGGCGATCAACGCCATCGCCGCCCAGGACACGCCCAGAGGCACCAGGATGATGTGGAACGCCAGCGTGAACGCCATCTGCGACCGAGCCCACGGGACGGGATCGACTGTCAGGACCGCCGTACCGACCAGCGAGACAAGTGTCGTCACCGTGGATCACCCACTCCCTGGGTCTCGCGCAGCAATGATACGGCGGGTGAACTCGTGGAACAGGTGATAGTTCCTCCGGTCGACCAGGGTCACCTGCACTGGCGCGCGCCGGAGGAACTTCGCAGCGAAGAGCCCCCCGAACCCGGCGCCGCCGACGATGACCACCCGGTGGGCCGCAGCGTCTGTCATCAGGTCAGCGCGCCCCTCAGATGGCCGTCGCTTGCTCGGCTGCGGACCAGGGCCTGAACGACTCGGCGGAGGCCGCGTCCCAGAACCCCTGGAAGCGTGCGTTGGCAGTTCCGTCGAGGAACTGTCCCGGCTTCACGAAGTCGTAGAGCTCGTCGAAGGAGAGGGCCTGGAACTGCGTGACCCGGCGGACGGCGTGGTACGGGCGGATGTCGCTGGTGTGATCCAGGCCCATCGCCGCGATCATCTCGGCCAGGGCGTGCACGGTGTTGCGATGGTAGTTGTGCACGCGCTCGGACTTGTCCGACACGATGAGGGCACGCTGCAGCTTGGGATCCTGCGTCGTGACACCGACCGGGCACTTGTTGGTGTGGCAGCGCTGCGACTGGATGCAGCCGACTGCGAACATGAACGCCCGGGCCGAGTTGCACCAGTCCGCGCCGAGCGCCATCGAGCGCGCCATCGCGGATGCGGTCACCATCTTGCCGCTGGCGCCGACCTTGATCCGGTCGCGGATGCCCGCACCCACCAGGGTGTTCTGCACGGTGATCAGGCCCTCGTTGAGCGGAGCGCCCAAGGAGTCCGAGAACTCCAACGGCGCCGCACCCGTGCCACCCTCACCGCCGTCGACGACGATGAAGTCGGCGTAGATGCCGGTCTGGATCATCGCCTTGACGATCGCCCGCGAACTCACGAGGGTCGCCGACGCAGAGCTTGAAGCCGACCGGCTTGCCGCCGCTGAGCTCACGGAGCTGGGCGATGAACGCCGTCATCTCCAGCGGCGTCGAGAACGCCTTGTGGTACGTCGGTGAGAAGACGTCCTTGCCCTGCGGGACCATCCGGGCCTCGGCGATCTCGGCGGTGACCTTGGCGGCCGGGAGGATGCCGCCGTGCCCGGGCTTGGCTCCCTGGGACACCTTGATCTCGATCATCTTGACCTGCGGCAGGGTGGCGTTCTTGCGGAAAGCCTCGGGGTCGAAGTCGCCGTTGGCGTCGCGGCAGCCGAAGTAGCCGGTGCCGATCTGCCAGATCAGGTCACCGCCGGCCTCCTTGTGGTACTTCGACAGCCCGCCCTCGCCCGTGTCGTGGGCGAACCCGCCGGCCAAGGCGCCCTGGTTCATCGCCCGGACCGCGGCCTGCCCGAGAGCACCGAAGCTCATCGCCGAGATGTTGAGCACCGAGGCCGAGTAGGGCTGCGTGCACTGCTCGCCGCCGATCGTGACCCGGAGGTCCTGCTCGGGGTCCGCGGCCATCGGCCGGGGAGCGATGGAGTGGCTCATCCAGCTGTAGCCCGCGTCGTACACGTTGAGCTCGGTGCCGAACGGCTTCTTGTCGCCGACGTTCTTGGCGCGCTCGTAGATGACCGAGCGGGTGTCGCGGTCGAACGGACGGCCGTCGGTGTCGTTCTCCACCAGATACTGGTGGAGCTCCGGGCCCATGCCCTCGAGCAGGAACCGCATCCGTCCCGGCCAGCGGGTAGTTGCGCAGGATGCTGTGCCGCGGCTGGAAGTAGTCGTAGATGCCGAGCAGGACGAGCGGCACGAACACGATCTCCAGGAGCCACCACCACGGACTCACCACCAGGGCCAGGGGGATCACCAGGAGGGCCAGGACGATGACCGCCCACAGTGCCTTGGTGCGAATGCTCTCGATCATGACGGTTCTCCTTGTTCGGACAGCGTGGGCGACGACGGCGTGGCCGGCGTGAGCCGGGTCAGTCGAAGACGTGGCCGTGCTCGTACCGCTCGTCGGCTCCGGCTGCGGCGGTGAGGGAGGCGACGTTGTCGCGGGTGAAGAAGCCCTCGAAGTTGTGGCATCGCTCGATGTACTCGGTGATGAGCAGCGAGTACGGCGAGCTCTTCGAGAAGATCTGCTTGAGATTGGGGTCGTCCTTGCACTCGCCGACGACCTGGGCGAGGAACGGCGTCCCCATGTCGGCCAGCTGGCGCACCACGTAGTCGACGTTCTTCTCGTCGGCCACGTGCCCATCGGTGACGGCCATCGCGATGTGGTGCATCCGGCGTCCGAAGTTGCGCACGAAGTCCTCGGTCGGCATCGGCAGGTTGTCGAAGGAGTTCACGATCGACGGCGTGTTGTTCGCGGTGAACACCCGGGCCGGTGACTGCTTGTCGTCATCGATGTCGGGGTGCCGGGTCACGTTGGTCGAGGAGTTCATCTCGTGGATGTTGTAGGCGCCCCAGAAGTAGTAGGGCACCACTGTCAGGTACTCCAGCAGCGCGTGCTCACGGTCGCCGGCCAGGATCCGGGTCGCCAGCGTGGTCGACGCCCAGCACCAGGCCCTTGATGCCGTGCTCGGCCGCAGAGCGTCGGCGCGGTCCAGCTTGCCGCGCTCGTCCGCGGTCAGGCTGATCTCCTCGCCGAGACCGAGGGCGTCGAGGTCGTCGAGGTCGACGTCGACGTAGCCGACCCGGTTGTAGGTGAAGTCGGACATGAACGTGAACGTCAGGTGCTCATCGTGTAGAAGCGCTGCGGTGTCGCCGGGGTAGGCGAACCGGATGTTCTGCGGCTCCAGCGCCTCGCGGACCGCCTTCGTGGACGCCGCCTTGTAGACCTCGCCGATGTAGCGGGCGTTCGGCTTCTTGCGGGCCAGCGGGTAGAGCATGTTCCACCGGGTCATGTTGTCCTCGTACGTCGCGGCGAGCGGCTCGAGGACGATCAGCCTGGGGAACTCCGGCTGCGACTGGAGGACGTAGACCTTGTGGGTCTCGGTGAGCCGGATGGCCTGGAGCCGGTAGGGGCCCATGGCGGCGAGCTCGGCGACGTAGTCGCACACCGTCCCCGTGCTCGACCTGGACGACCAGAGCGGCCGTGTTCGCCGACGATCTGGTCCAGGCCGGACTGCTGGCGCCGATCGTACACCTTGGGGAGGTACTCCTCGAAGAAGTCGGAGTTCTTCTTGTCGCCCATCGGGGTGTAGGTGGCGAGATCGATCATGATGCGGTGTTCCCTTCGCTGGCGGCGTGCATGGCTGCTACTCCTCGGACTCGGCGATGACTTCGGCTTCATCGATGCTGGCCCACTCCGGTCGCCGGTAGTGGTGCAGGAACTGGGCGGGGACGGCCAGGACGACGACGCCGACGACGACGATCACGGCGTGCACCCAGCCCGGCGTGGCGGTGTAGCCGGCAGGCGGGGTCAGGCCCAGGACGATCGCCGACAGGGCGGCGGCGATGCCGACGCACGCGATCACCGTCAGGCCCTTGATCCGGATCGGCCGCTCGACGTCGGGCTGCGACCGGCGGAGCTTGATCGCCGAGGCGAACATGCACACGTACATGCCCATGTAGAGGATGATCGAGATGTCCTGGAGCACCGCGAACGCGGCCGAGGTGTTGGGAGCGACGACGAACACCAGGGACAGGATCGTGACGATGACGCCCTGGAAGAACAGGATCGGCATCTGGACGTCGTTCTGGTTGACCTTCTGGAACCGTTGGGGGAGGTAGCCCGCCCGTCCGACCAGCCACATGCTCCGGCTCGGGCCGGCGATCCAGGCGATGGAGGCGGCCACAGCGCCCAGCACGAGCAGACCGGACAGGACGTTGGACAGACCGGGGATGCCGAACCCGTCGGCGTACACGGTGAACGCCTGCGACGCCCCCGAGGTGAGCTCGAGCGAGGCGTCGGGCACGGCCACCGAGATCGCGATCGAACCGAGCATGTACATCACGAACACCAGGGCGGCAGCCGAGAGGACGGCCTTGAAGTACGACTTCGGACGGCCCTTGAGGTGCTTGATGTGGACGGCGTTGACCTCGAGGCCGGCGAACGCGACGAACGTGCCGACGACCAGCGCGATGCTGGACAGTCCGGTGAAAGGCGGGGTGATGTCGCTGAGGTGCAGCGGCGTCGCCGACGGCTTGCCGTCGATCAGCCACGCGAACATGAAGAAGATCAGCGCCAGGGCCGGGACGATCGTCCCGAGCCCGACCCCGAGGTTGCTCAGCCCGGCGGTCGTCTTCATGCCCTTGGACACCACGAACGTCGCACCCCAGAAGCCGACGAGCACCACGGTGCCCATGTAGGCGCCGTTGCCGGCCAGGTCGGGGCGACCGAAGGCGGTCGCCAGCGCCGCCGCGCCGAAGGACAGCAGCGACGGGTAGAGCGTCACGCTGTTCATGAAGACGAACCAGGTCGCCTGGAACCCGGTTCGGTCGCCGAACGCCTCGCGGACCCAGACGAAGATGCCACCCTCGTGGCTGGTCGCCAGCTCGGCCGAGACGAGACCCACGGGGAGCAGGAACAGGATCGCCGGGATCAGGTAGACCGTGACCGCGCCCAGGCCGAACGTCGCCGAGTCCGAGAGCTGGGCGATGCTCCCGACGCTGGCGACCATCATCATCGCCAGGGCCGGCCAGGCGATCAGTGCAACCGGGACCCGCCCGACGTCGCCGGACGTCGACGTGCCGCTCGTCGGATGCTTGTGTTGCCATGTCGCCCGGTCTTGTGCCTGTGCGGTGGTGGCGTTGGACTACCTCGTGGTCTTGGTGCCGTCGATGTCGGACGCGAGGTCGTCGTACGTCGACAGCTGGTCCGGGCAGTACGTCTGGACGACGAGCCGCTCGTAGGTGATCGCGTCGTCGGTGACGAGCTTGCCGCGTCGACCCGCCGGGTTCCCCTTCAGAGGAGGGACTCGGCCGAGCTGACCCCGCCGTCGAGGGCGTCGCAGATCTGTGGAGCCGAGGTGCCGTAGAGCGACTCGGCCACACCTACCGTCAGTCGCGGCGCGACGCCGGCGGAGTGGGCGGCCGACACCAGCTGCTGCGCGTCCGCCTGCTCCTGTGCGCTGTGGCGTCGACGAACATGCCACGAGCAGGCGCCGCGACACCGGCGAGAACGGCGACGCGCGCAGCGGACGGCAGGCACCTCGAGCACGCTCGCAGCCAATCAGGTACGGCGTGACCGGAGCGTCATCCTTCGCGGGGTGAAGTTTCTACACCGCAGCGGCGGGTGTAAAACGAGTAGGCACGTTGAGAGCGTCGGCGGTCGTGCCCGCATCAGTGGGTGACCCGTGGAGGATCGTAGGTCAAGCATGACGCCTGAGCCGAACCTGACCATCGTCGAGGGCCCCGACGGCTCCCGACCGTGCAGATCCACGCCCGAGGGCTGGCCGTCCTCGACGACCCCGAGGTCAATCGCGGGACAGCGTTCACCATGGACGAGCGCGACCACCTTGGTCTGCACGGGTTGCTCCCCTCGGGGCTGGAGACGATCGACCGAGCAGGTCGCCCGCTGCTACGAGCAGTTCCGCCAGGCGAGACTCCGACGTCGCGAAGTGGGTGTTCCTCACGCAGCTCCACGACAGCAACGAGGTGCTCTTCTACCGTCTCGTGGGCGAGCACGTGCCGAGATGCTGCCGATCGTCTACACCCCGACGGTGGGGACGGCGATCCAGCAGTTCAGCCACCTGTTCCGCCGCCCCCGCGGCGTGTTCCTCAACGTCGAGGACATCGACGGCATCGACCGCGCCCTGGACTCCACCGGGCTCGGACCCGACGACGTCGACCTGGTCGTCGCCTCCGACGCCGAGGCGATCCTCGGGATCGGCGACTGGGGTGTCGGCGGGATCGACATCTCGATCGGCAAGCTCGCGGTCTACACCGTCGCAGCCGGTATCGACCCGCAGTCGGGTGCTGGCCGTCGGGCTGGACGTCGGCACCAACCGCGAGTCGCTCCTCAACGACCCGCGGTACCTGGGCCTGCGTCGTTCGAGGGTGCGCGGCGAGAAGTACGACGCGTTCATCGACGCGTACGTCGCCAGCGCGTCCGCGCGCTTCCCGAAGGCGATCCTGCACTGGGAGGACTTCTCCGGTCCGCCGGCACGGGGGATCCTGGCGCGCTACGGAGACACCCTTGCACCTTCGACGACGACATCCAGGGCACGGCGGCTGTGGGCCTGGCGTGCGCCCTCGCCGGGGTCCGCGTCTCGGGTGGCCGCCTGATCGACCAGCAGATCGTGGTCTTCGGCGCAGGCTCGGCCGGGGTCGGGATCGCCGACCTGATCGCGCTGGCGATGACCGAGGACGGGCTGAGCGCCGACGAGGCCGCCGGCCGGATCTACCTCCTCGATCGTCCCGGCCTGCTCACCAGCGACATGACCGACCTCTACGACTACCAGCAGCCCTATGCCAAGGACCCGGCCGCGGTCGCGGGCTGGCGCGCCCCGGACGGCACCCTGGGCTGCAGGAGGTGGTCGACCACCTTCATCCGACGATGCTGGTCGGCACCTCCGGCGTGACGGGCGCGTTCGGCGAGAAGGTGATCCGCTCGATGCACGCCAACTGTGCACGGCCGATCATCCTGCCGATGTCCAACCCGACCGTGCTGGCCGAGCAGACACCGGAGAACCTGCTGGCCTGGACCGACGGTGCGGCCCTGGTCGCGACGGGCAGCCCGTTCGGTCCGGTCGAGCGCGACGGCACGACGTACCGCATCGGGCAGGCGAACAACGCCCTGATGTTCCCCGGCCTGGGCTGGGGGTCATCGTGTGCCGTGCCGCGACCATGCCGCCGTCACTGTTCATCGCGGCGGCCCGGGCCCTGGCCAAGCTGGCCAACCCGACGGACCCCGCCCAGGGCCTGCTGCCGGACATCTCGAGGCTCCGTGAGGTCTCCGCCACCGTGGCCGTCGACGTGATCAACGTCGCCACGCAGCAGGGGATCGCCCGGGTCGAGGTCGACGACCCCATCGAGGCCGTCCACGAGGCGATGTGGACCCCCGAGTACCTCCCGATCAAGCGCTAGCCGACGCACCGGACCTAACACAGGAGCAGCGCATGGCCCAGACCGTGGCGGAGATCTTGATCGACCAGATGGTCGAGGCCGGGATCCGCGAAGGTGTACGGCATCGTCGGCGACTCGGCGAACCCGATCGTCGACGCCCTGCGCCGGCACGAGGCGGACATCGAGTTCGTGCACGTGCGCAACGAGGAGGCCGGCGCCTTCGCCGCCGGCGCCGACGCACAGATCTCCGGTCGCCCGACGGCGGTGCTCGGATCGTCCGGGCCCGGGCAGCCTGCACCTGGTCAACGGGTTGTACGACTGTCAGCGCAACGCGGCGCCCGTCTTCGCGATCGCCACGCACATCCCCAGCACCGAGATCGGCAGCGGCTACTTCCAGGAGACCAACCCCGAGGCGATCTTCTCCGGCTGCACGAACTACTGCGCCCTGGTCTCCACCGCCGGCCAGATGCCCCGCGTCTCCGAGCTCGCCCTGCAGGCGGCCATCCTGGAGCGCGGCGTCGGCATGATCATCCTCCCCGGCGACATCGCGGCGCAGACGGTGGAGCACGAGATGCTGCGCCACCCGATCCTCACCGACCGGCCGGTCAGCCGGCCCACCGACGACGTCGCTCGCCAAGGCCGTCGCGCTCGATCTCCGGCGCCAAGAAGATCGCGATCCACGGCGGCGAGGGCACGCGGAACGCGCGCGCCGAGGTGCTCCGCCTGTCGGAGACCCTCAAGGCGCCGGTGTCGTTCGCCTACCGCGGCAAGGACGTGCTGGAGGCCGACAACCCGTCCTGCGGTCGGGATGACCGGTCTGCTCGGGTGGGGCGGCGCCACCGAGGCGCTGGCCGACTGCGACCTGCTGCTCATGCTCGGCACCGACTTCCCGTACCACGCGTTCCTCCCGGCCGGGAAGACGATCATCCAGGTCGACGACAAGCCGCTGCACCTCGGCCGGCGGGCGGCGGTCGACCTCGGCCTCGTCGGCGACGTGGGCGAGACGCTCCGTGCCCTGATCCCGATGCTGGAGCCGCGTTCGGACAGCACGTTCCTCGACAAGATCGTCAAGCACCACCACAAGATGGTGAAGGGCATCCAGACCTACGTCGACCCACGAAGGCAGCGGTGAGGGCCTCCGGCCGGAGATGGTGGCGACCGCCCTGAGCGACCTCGCCGACGACGACGCCGTCTTCACCGTCGACACCGGGATGTGCAACGTCTGGGGCGCTCGCTACCTGGCGATGAAGCCGGGTCGGCGGATCCTCGCCTCGTTCAGCCACGGGTCGATGGCCAACGCCATGCCGCAGGCCATCGGCGCCAAGGTCGGCTCTCCCGACCGCCAGGTCGTCGCGCTGTGCGGCGACGGCGGCTTCTCGATGCTGATGGGTGAGCTGCTCACGGCTGCCGGTCTCGACATCCCGGTCAAGCTGATGGTCTTCAACAACTCCACGCTCGGCATGGTGCGCGCCGAGATGATGGTCGTGGGCTACCAGCCGTGGGGCACCGACGTGAAGAACCCCGACTTCGGGGCGCTGGCCACCGCTGCCGGCCTCCACGGCGAGCGGGTGGAGAAGGCCGCCGACATCCGGCCCGCGATCGAGCGCGCCTTCGCCCATCCCGGTCCGGCCCTGATCGACTTCGTGACCGACCCGCGGGCCCTCGCCGTCCCACCCCACACGACCATCGAGGAGGTCAAGGGCTTCGCCCTGACCACCGGAAGCTCGTCTTCACCGGCGACGTGGCCGAGGCCTGGCAGCAGGCCAAGTCCAACATCCGCGACGTCGGCCAGGCCCTGTGAGTCCGCTACGGAGGGTATGAGCGCTCCCTGACCGATCCGCAGCCCGGCGTCGCGGCCATGGACCCCGCCGCGGTCATCCGCTCCCGCCCGTACCTCTCGGCCCTCGTGCTCGCCGCGCTTCTCGGCATCCCCATCTCCGCCGCCGCGTACGGGTTCCTCGCCCTCGTCACCAAGATCCAGGGCTACCTGTTCGCCGACCTGCCCGGCGACGTGTTCTACCAGCCAGACGCCGGCCTGGTGGCCGATCCCTCTGGCTGGCTCTCTGCGGGCTGCTGGTCGTCGATGACCATCCGCCACCTTCCGGGGCAACTGCGGTCACTCGCCCGCGTTCGGCTTCCAGACCGGCGGCGGTCTGCCGGTGGACCGTCAGCTCCCCGGGGTCATCCTCGCCGCGCTGGCGTTGCTGAGCCTGGGCGCGGTCCTCGGTCCCGAGGCGCCGCTGATCGCCATCGGCGGCGGGCTAGCCGCCCTACCGTGCAGCTGGTCAATCAAGGACGCGCCGCCGATGGCGCTGACGATCATCGCTCGGCCGGCAGCTTCGCGGCCATCAGCACCCTCCTCGGCTCACCCCTTCTCGGTGCGTTCCTCATCATGGAGGTCGCCGGCTCAGTGGGCGCGACCCTCAGTCTCGTCGCCCTGCCCGGCCTGCTCGCCTCCGGCGTCGGCGCCCTCGTCTTCATCGGCCTCGACAACTGGACCGGCCTCGGCACCTTCTCCCTGGCGCTCCCCTCGGTCCCTCCAGGCCGTGAACCCGACCGTCGCCCCCATGGCCTGGGCCCTGGTCGTCGGCGTCGTCGCCGCCGGCCTGGGGTGGCTGATCCGCTCGCTCGCGCTTTCGCTGCGCCCGTCGTCACACCTAACCGGATCCTCGTGACCTCCGCTCTCGGCGCCCTCATCGGCCTCATCAGCCATGATCTATCAGCTCGTCTCCGGCCACAGCTTCACCCAGGTGCTGTTCTCCGGCCAGGACGCCTTGCCTCAGCTGGTCGCGAACGCCGCCGACTACTCGGTTGGCGACCCTGATCCTGCTCGGTCGTCTGCAAGATGGCCGACGTACGGTCTCTCGCTCAGCGCCTTCCGGGGCGGCCCGGTCTTCCCGGCCATGCTGGTCGGCGTAGCCCTGGGCATGCCGATGGCCGGGCTGCCCGGCATGAGCGAGGCCCCCGCGATCGGGACGGGGATCGGCGCCATGTGCGTCGCGATGCTGAGGCTGCCGCTCACCTCCACGCTGCTGGCGGTCCTGCTGCTCGGTGCCGACGGCGTCTCGGTGACGCCTCAGGTGATCGTCGCCGTGGTGGTCGGCTTCCTGGTGACCAGCGTCCTCCCCGCGCCGGGGCCTCAGCGGCCTGCCCTGGCAACAGCCCCGCAACCCCCCCATACGTTCTCTTGAATTCGACTTTCGTTGGCACGCCGATCGCCGCCGTTCCGCTGATCCGAGAGTCATCCGCAACCCCGTCACAACTCTCCTGAGGAGCGCTCAGTGACTGCTCTGACAGCCATCAACAGCGGCGACACCGCGTGGGTTCTCACATGCTCCGCCCTCGTCCTCTTCATGACACCCGGGCTGGCGTTCTTCTACGCCGGGCATGGTGCGAAGCCGAAACTCTTTGGTGATGCTCCAGGAGTAACTCTCATCCCCTTGGGTGTGGTGAGCCTCGCGTGGGCCGTCTTCGGCTACAGCCTGGCTTTTGGCAACGATGCGGCCGGCTGCTTCGTAGGCAACCTCGCCGCGTTTTCGTCTACGCGAATTTGACGAACGCCCACCCCCAGCACTGCACTTCGTGACGGCAACCGTGGCGATTCCGACCCTCGCGTTCGCCGCCTACCAGATGATGTTCGCCGTGATCACCCCCGCCTTGGCGACGGGTGCGGTCGCGGATCGGATGCGGTTTGCCGGATGGGCAGTATTCCTGGCCATCTGGTCGATCGTGGTCTACGCGCCGATCACTCACTGGCTGTGGGCACCCGCTGGCTGGCTCACCCAGCGTGGTGCTCGAGACTGGGCCTGCGGCATGGTCGTCCATGCCTCCGCCGGCGCGGCAGCCCTGGCACTTCTGGTCGTGCTCGGCAGACGCAAGGCGTGGCCCGGAAGCGCACCTTTGCCACACTCGATTCCGCTGGTCATCGTCGGTGCAGGCATCTTGTGGTTCGGTTGGTTCGGGTTCAATGCCGGTGACAGTCTGCAGGCCAACGGGGTCGCCGCACAGGCGCTCGTCAACACCCATCTCGCCGGCGCGGCCGCGATGCTCGTCTGGCTACTGCTCGAGAAGGTGCGGGAGGGTCACCCCACCGTGCTCGGCGGGGTGACGGGTGCCGTGGCAGGACTGGCGACCATCACTCCGGCCGCGGGCTACGTGGACACGTTGGCGGCCATCCTGATCGGGGCGGTCGCGGCCGCCGTGTGCCATCTGGCGCTGCGTGCGAAGTTCTTCTTCAAGTTCGACGACGCGCTCGATGTGATCGCCGTGCACTTCGTCGGCGGCGTTCTCGGGACACTCATGCTGGGTCTGTTCGGCGACAAGGCGGTGAACCAGATCGGCGCCAACGGCACTCTTCTACGGCGGCGGCTTGACCCTGCTGGGCTGGCAGACCGTCGCACTCGCCTCCGTGATCGCCTACTCGTTCTGCATGACGTGGCTGATTGCCGTTGGAATCCAGCGAACCATGGGTCTGCGAGTGGATCCCGCCGACGAAGGGTCACTCGACACTGTCCAGCAAGGAATGGAGGCCTACCACCTCAGCCGGGTGTTGGGACTCGGAGCGGAGCCGTCGGCCACGACGTCCGCCGCACGGGCCGACGACCATGTGGTCCCCGTCGAGGCGACATCGACCGACGTCGTTCTGCTGACCGTCCTCCTCGAGCTTCGGTCGACGCAGGTTGGGGAGCTCAAACAGGCCCTCATCGCGGCCGGTGCGTCGACCATCATCGTCAGCGAGGCACATGTCTACGCGGGGGACGTGGAGGCGACGACAGTCCGCAACGATGCAAGATCGACTGACATCCTCGAGCGGCTGCGCGTCGAGGTCGTCGTACCTCGCGATCACCTCGCCGGCGCAGAGACAGCATTCGAACGGTTCTCGACCGGCCAACGGCCAGGGTTCACCCAACCTGTCGAGGCCCGCAGTTGATCGATCCGCCACACGGTCACGGGCTTCGGCACGGACTCGCCCTCACTCAGCCGGGGCGGTCACGGTCACGACGTCGCGTTCAAATTCTCCGTCTCGGCGATCCAGTGCCGCACCGCTACGCCACACTTTCCATGGAGCGTGGGTTCGAGCTGTCCTGCGCACCTCCGAGGACGGCCGCTGAATGGGAACTCAGCAGACCAACCCTCCGCCCCAGCGCCGCGGTCAGCCTCACATGGGCGCCATGGTGGGCACCTCACCGTGATTCGGCACGGTGAACCCCGGTAGTGCGTCCGGGGCGGCGAGGACGAGCACACCGAGCGTCACCAGGACGAGGGTCGTGCCCCAGGTCGCCACGCGGCGCCATGGAATGGTCTTCTCGAACGCGATGATCCCGGCGACGACTGCCATCCAGGTCACACTCATCACGCCGAGTGCGAAGAGCGACGCCATGAGGGCCCAGCAGCACCCGACGCACCAGGCACCATTGCCGGCTCCCATGCGGAGCGCCCCCGTCCATCCGTCGCGCCACGACCCGAGAAGAGTGCCGAGCGGGCTCCGGCACTTGCCCAGGCAGGCGTTCTTGAGGGGCGTCAGCTCGTAGACGGCGGCCACGATCAGGGTGATGCCGGCGACGGCTCGCCCGGCGCGGTCCCAGGCCAGGTCTCCACCGGCGGCACGGCTCACGACCACGCCGATCGCGAAGGCGACGACCCCGGCGCCGGCCCACGTGGCGAGGTAGCCCATGGTGAACGCGAATGGAAGCAGCCTGGTCTTGCTCATCCGCGAGTACAACGCCACCGTCGGAGCGACCGACGGGAACATCATCGCCGCCATCATGACGACCCAGACACCGAGGAACCAGCCGAACGTTCCGAGACCGCTCCACGGCCCGTTGTCCATGCCGCGCATCTCGCCGACCGTCCACCACCATCCTGCGGCGGCGAGCGCGAAGAGAACCAGAACGAGCCCGAGCTCCCGACGGCTGGCGGCGAGCGCGGGACGCAAGCCCGAGTCGGCGGCCGACCGGACGCCGGTCATCCGGTCAGGCGGCCCACGAGAAGTCCGACTTCGACAGGCCGGTCTTTCCTTCGTACTCGATGCCGAAGGCGCTGATGCGTGACCGCTTGGCCTCGGCCATCGTCAGATCCGATCCGACCGGGTGGAACATCCCGGAGAACTTCACCGGCTCGCCGGTCTCCACACCGAACGGGACGATGTCCTCGATCTGGAAGTCGATCGCGTCGTCCACGCGGACGCTGTGGAGCAGTCCGTCATCCTCGAGGTCGATCGAAGCACGCTCGACGCCGAGCATCTCGCCGATCAGCGGGGCGAGCCCCGCCATCGGCCCACCCAGCTGGCCACTGAAGACCTGGACGAGCTTGTCGAACTGGCTTTCCGTGGCGCCATCGTCGATGTACACCCCGACCCGCCAGTTGCCTTCCGTCATCACCTTCGGCGTATCGGCGACGAGCACGACCTTGCGCCCGGCGATGTCGGTGTCGTCGACCATCCCCTCACGGATGTTGAAGGCAAGAACCACGCGACAGAAGTCGTACGTCGCTCCATGGTCGAAAGACATGTTGCACGGGCACATGAGCTCGCACGAGCAGGTTTCGCTGTAGCTACCGGTCAGGTTCCATGCCATGTGAACTCCCGTTGCGCTTGCCCCAGTGTCCGCCTCATCGAGGAGGGCGTCAACGAGCCCGTGGCCCAGGGCCCGGCCGAACGCGCCTCACCTGGCCGAGTGGTCCGCCATGTCGTCGGGCCCCCCGCCCATCATCGACAGCATGTCCCGGCCGCCCGTCCGGAAGAACCGCACCAGCAACGCCGCGGTGAGAGCGAGGGCGAAGATGTTCAGGATCGTTGTGTAGTTCCAGGTGATGCCCTGCTCAACGACCTGCGCCTGGCCGGGGGCGGGGACGAGACCGAGGCCACCGAAGAGGATCTCGACCAGATATCCGCCGAGCACCATGGACACGTAGAAACCGCCGAGCAGGGTCAGCATCATCCGGGTGCCGTAGTACTTCCGGTAGATGATCAGGATCGGGACGATGATCAGGTCCGCGAACAGGAATGACACGACGCCGCCGAAGCTCAAGCCCCCGCTGTACAGCACCGCCGCAAGCGGAACGTTTCCGATCGAGCAGACAAAGCTCAGAATCGCGATGATCGGACCCACGAGCGGGCCCCACACCTTCGACCAGGTGGCATGGTCGGTCAGGAACAGTGTCTGCCAGAAGGAGTCCGGCACCCAGGCGGCCACGGCACCGGCGATCAGCAGGCCGATGACGATGTCGCGGATCACCGCCGCCCACTCCATGACGTAGATGTGGCTCACCGAGGTCAGTCCCGCACCGCTGAGGAGACGCTGGGTGAAGCTGCCATCTCCCTGGATCGACATGTCCATGGCGGCGTGGCCCTCCATCGAGCCGGCCACTCCCTTGCTGGCCTGCTCGCGGGCTGCGTCGATCAGCTTCGTGCGCACGAAGACGCGGAAGAACAGGGCCATCAGGACAATGATGATCGGGCCGCCGACGAACTCCGCAAGAGTGAACTGCCAGCCGAGCAGCAGTGCCAGGATGACGCCCAGCTCGATGACCAGGTTGGTGCTGGCGATCTCGAAGACGATGGCGGCGACGAAGCTCGATCCCTTGCGGAAGAGCGAGCGCGCCAGTGCCACGGCGGCGTACGAGCACGACGAGCTCGCGATGCCCAGCCCGGTGGCCTTGGCGAGGGTGGCGGGCCGATCGTCTCCGAGCATCCGCGCGATGGTCTCGCGGCGTACGACGGCCTGGACGACCGCCGACAGGGTGAACCCGAGGATCAACGACCATGTGATCTGCCAGGTCATCGACCCGGCCATCTTCAGGGCGTCACCCAGGGCAGGTAGAACGGACGTGTCCAGCCTCCTTACGCGACGGACCTGATGGTCCCACCTCAGGCCCCTGGATCTCGCGACAGTCCTGCGTCACTCCCGATCGTGGCGTCAGCGGTAGCCCGTGGGCCTGCGACGCCGACCACACGGACGTCCGGGCCGGACGAAGGCCCGAGATGTCCTAGGGTGTCGAGTCGTGGACGTTCTCGTGTCGTCCCTCGTGATGGCTGTCGTGCTGGCGGCATCACCCGTGGGGGCGTGGTACACCAACCGTCATCCAGCCGTGCGCAACGACACCTGGGGTGGGGCGCTGGGCTTGATCCTCAGCTGGATCGGCTTCGGCATCGCCGTGCTGTTCTGCGCGTGGCGTGCCCGGCGACAGGGTCAGCCGAGCCGAGAGCCCGTGGGCTCCGGCGCTGCAGAGTAAGAGGGCGACCACTCGGCCGCCCGCGGCTGTCAGCCGACGTGTCGGACGAGGTCGGTCCGCAGGGACATCAGCTCGCGGTCCGCGAGGCGTGCCTGCATCCAGTTCCTGCGCAGAGCCTCGGTGACGCGTGCGACCGTGATGGAGCGGTCGGAGTTCGAGGCCCGGGTGACGTGCGACATGTTGCTTCCTTATAACGCCTGACGAGGCGATCTCGTCCCCTCGAATGTAGCACCCGCTACGGCCCGACCGTGCACCCACGACGCGTCTCGGGACGTGACGCTCGTCTCCCCACCGATGACGGCCGCTGGACGTTGCGTCGGCACCCTCATCTCGGACAGGCTCGACCCGTGTCCGACGCCGAGCAACATGAGGGACGCTGCCTCTGTGGCGCGGTGCGGTACGCCGTTTCCGGACCGCTGCGGCCCGTCCTCGACTGTCACTGCGAGCGCTGCCGGCGGTTCACCGGACACCACATGGCGGCCACCTCGGCGGCGAGGTCGGACGTCACGATCGAGGACCCCGGCCGGGAGCTGACCTGGTTCCCCGTCCCGGGGGCGGAGTACGGGTTCTGCCGCACCTGCGGCGCGTCGCTGTTCTGGCGGGCCGAGGCATGGCCGGACGCCCTCTCGATCTGTGCCGGGACGCTCGAGCCCCCGACCGGGCTGCACACGGTCGAGGCGTGGTGGGTGTCGCAGGCGAGCGACTACTTCGTGCGTCCTGACCTGCCCGAGCACCACACGGAGTAGCCCTTCAGCGGCGTTCCTCGACGAGTGGGTCCCGGACTGCTCGCGGCAGCTTGGCGACGACGAGGTCGTAGGAGTCCTCGACGAGGCCACGCACCACGTCGTCCTCCACCGACCCGTCGAGGTCGACGGAGTTCCAGTGCCGCTTGTCCTGGTGGTAGCCGGGCCGGATCCCGGCGTACGCCGCCCGCAGCTCGAGCGCGCGCGACGGGTCGCACGTGAGGTTGACGACCGGCTCGTCGCCGAGCGAGACCAGCGCGAACATCTTGCCGCCGATCTTCATCACCGCGACCTCGTCGCCGAACGGGTAGGTCTCCTCGGCACCCGGCAGGGCGAGGCACAGCGCGAACACGCCGTCGCGGTCCATGCGGCTGTTCCCCGGCACGAGCCGACTCTAGGCGGCCCGTTCCGCCCTCGACTCAGTAGCTCGCGGGGGTGATGACCCAGAGCACCCGCGACTGCGCGGTGGAGGGGTTGCGCCACCGGTGCGGCGTCCGGCAGTCGAAGGTGGCCGAGTCGCCTTCGAGCAGGTGGTGCCGATCGTCGCCGAGGAAGAGCTCGAGCTCGCCCTCGAGGACCAGGACGCACTCCTCCTCACCGGCGTGCGTGTGCAGCCGGCCGCTGCTCCCGCGATGCGGCTCGACCAGTGACTCGAGGATCTCCAGGCGGGTGGCCCAGCCGGGCGTCACCTGCGAGTCCAGGACGCCGCGGCTGCGCATCAGGTGGCGCTCGTCCCGACGTACCACCATCGGCTCGGAGGTGGGGGTGTCCTGGAACAGGGTCGCCATCGTCTCCCCCATCGCGGCCACCAGGCGGGCGAGGTTGGCGACGGTCGGGCTGACCCGGCCGTTCTCGAGTCGGCTCAGGTACGCCGGAGACACCCCGGCGAGATCGGCGACCTGGCGGGCCGACATCGCCTTCTGCTCCCTCAGCTGACGCAGCCGCGGCCCGACCTCGCCGTCCGCAGGCACCGGCTCGACGTCGACGGACATGGCGCCTCCTCGTCGGTCCGCGGCGATCCCGGAGTTGATTGATGCGACAACATACCTTGACAGATCATGCAAGGCGGGAATTGACTGCGCGGCAGCCGAACCACCCGGACGTGACCGGAGGAACCGTGTCGATCAACGCCGACGAGCTCGATGTCACCGAAGCCGTCGAACACACCCTGATCCCCATCCCGGAGAACGCTCGGACCTCCACCGTCGCCCACCAGTTCTGGATCTGGACCGGCGCGAACATCGCCCCCATCAACTGGTTCCTCGGGTCGCTCGGGGTGATCCTGGGCCTGAGCCTCTGGCAGACGATCGGGGTGATCGTCGTCGGCAACCTGATCGGGATGGCGGTCTTCGGGTTCTTCGTCCTCATGGGGCAGCAGACTGCGGTCAGCCAGATGGTGCTGTCGCGGGCCGCGTTCGGCCGGCGCGGCGCCTACCTCCCGGCCCTCATGCAGGGTCTCCTGGCCGTCGGCTGGTGCGCGATCAACACCTGGATCATCCTCGACCTGGTGATCGCGCTGTTCGACAAGATCGGCATCCACGGCGGCGACGGTCTCAAGATCGGCGTCGCCATCGTGATCATGGCGATCCAGGTCTGGCTCGCGGCGATCGGCTTCCGGGCGATCGCGCGGTTCGAGCGATGGACCGTCCCGATCACGATCGTCGTGCTCGTCGCCATGACGATCGTGGCCTGGACCCAGACCGACGTCGACTGGGGGTACGCCGGCGGCGACCTCCACGGCAAGGCGCTGTGGAGCTCCCTGACCACCCTGATGACCGCGATCGGCATCGGCTGGGGCATCACCTGGTTCGCCTACGCCTCCGACTACTCGCGGTTCGTCTCGCTCGACGTCCCGCGCAGGAAGCTCTACCTCGGCAGCGTGCTCGGCCAGTTCCTCCCCACCGTCTGGCTCGGCGTCTTCGGTGCCACGCTGGCGACGATCACGACGGCGACCGACCCGGGCAAGATCGTGGTCGATGCCTTCGGCGCGCTGGCGATCCCGGTGATCCTGCTGGTGATCCACGGGCCGATCGCGACCAACGTGCTCAACATCTACTCCTGCGCACTGTGCGCCCAGACCCTCGACTGGAAGGTGGAGCGTCGCACGCTGTCGTACGGCGTGGGCGTCCTCGCCACCCTGTTCACGATCTACCTGATCCTGCACGGCTCGTTCGCCGAGAACGTCGACGGCTGGCTGGCCGGACTCGTCACCTGGGTGGCGCCCTGGGGCGCGATCATGCTGGTGCACTACTACGCGGTCGCCAAGCAGAAGATCGACGTCGACGCCCTGTTCGAGCCGCCGGGCTCGCCGAAGGTCCCGGACATCGTGTGGGGGGCGATCATCCCGTTCCTGCTCGGCATGGTGGCCACCTGGATGTTCGAGTACGGCGTCCCGAGCTACCTGCAGGGTCCGATCGCGAAGAGCATGGGTGGGATCGACCTGTCCTGGCTGGCGGGATCCATCGTCGCCGGCGGGCTGTCCTACGTCGCGCTCTCACGACGCCCGGCACCCTCGTCGACGGTCACCGCCGAGGCCTGACGGCGTGATGGCGGACGGGGACCAGACCACCACGCACGACGTCACCCAGCCGGCCGGCCCTGTCATTTGGCCGGACGGCCGGCAGGCGGCGGCGTTCCTCGGGTTCGACATGGACGCCGAGGACGTCGCGCTGACCGTCGACCCGGAGAGCCGGCACCGGTTGTCGGCGATGTCGCACCAGGCGTACGGCCCGCTGACCGGCATGCCACGCGTCCTCGACCTGCTGAAGCGGCACGATGTGAGGGCGACGTTCTTCTGCCCGGGTTACACCGCGGAGCGCTACCCGGACCTGCTGCGCCGCGTCCGCGACGAGGGCCACGAGATCGCCCACCACGGCTACCTGCACGAGGCCATCGCCGGGATGAGCCCGACGCAGGAGGCGGAGGTGCTCGACCGCGGCCTCGACTCGCTCGAGCGGGTGGTCGGCGTGCGTCCGATGGGCTACCGCGCGCCGATGTGGGAGACGACGTACGCCACCGCCGAGCTGCTGCTCGACCGCGGGTTCGCCTACGACTCCAGCCTGATGGACAGCGACCTCCCGTACGAGCTGGCCGAGCGGCCCGGAGACGGCGCCCGCAGCATCGTGGAGATCCCGGTGGCCTGGGCGCTGGACGACTGGGAGCAGTTCGCCTTCGTCCCGGACCTCTTCGGGCCCGGCGTCATCGAGGACCCCGACAAGGCGCTGGCGCTGTGGACAGGCGAGCTGACCGAGGCCCACCGCCACGGCTCGTGCTTCACCCTGACCATCCACCCGTTCCTGAGCGGCCGGCTCGGTCGCCTGCGGGCGCTCGAGACGCTCATCGAGACCATGGGGGGGCTCACCGGCCTGTGGCTCGCGACCGGCGGCGAGATCGCCGACCATGTACGGACGCTCGACCTCACCCCTCGCGTCTTCCCCCCACCGGAGATCCCGACATGACCGACACTCCTCTCGGGCCCGTCGACGGCACCCAGGTACCGCGGTACGCCGGCGCGTCGACCTTCGCCCGCCTCCCCCGCATCGACGAGGTGAGCAGCTTCGACGTCGCCCTGATCGGGGCGCCCTTCGACGGCGGCGTCTCCTTCCGGCCGGGAGCCCGCTTCGGGCCGAGCGCGATCCGGCAGGCATCTCGGCACCTCCGGCCGGCGTACAACCCGGCGCAGGACGTCTCGCCGTACGCCGTCATCCAGGCGGTCGACGCCGGTGATGTGCCGTGCAACCCGTTCGACATCGACGCCGCCCTCCAGCAGGTCGACGACGGGCTGCACGAGCTGCTGACCTCCGGTGGTCGTCCGGTGATGCTCGGGGGTGACCACACGATCGCCCTCGGCGGGCTGCGAGCCGTGGCCCGCACCCACGGACCCGTCGCGCTGATCCACTTCGACGCCCACCTCGACACCTGGAACAGCTACTTCGGCGCCGACCGCACCCACGGCACGATCTTCCGCCGGGCGCACGAGGAGGGCCTGCTCATCCAGGACGCCAGCACCCATGTCGGCATCCGGGGACCCCTCTACAGCGCCCAGGACCTCGTGGACGACGCGCGCTTCGGCTTCGAGATCATCCGGGCCGACGACGTCGACCGGCTCGGCGTCGCTGAGGTCGCCGACCGGATCCGCCGTCGCGCGGGCGACCACCCGATCTACCTGTCGATCGACATCGACGTGCTCGACCCGGCGTTCGCACCCGGCACCGGCACCCCCGAGATGGGCGGTCTCACCTCGCGCGAGCTGCTCGGCCTGGTCCGGGGCCTTCCCCGCGAGCAGATCGTCGCCGCCGACCTGGTCGAGGTCAGCCCCGCCTACGACCACGCCGAGATCACCTCGCTCGCGGCCGCGACGCTCGGCTACGAGATCTGCTGCCTGATGGCCCGGCCCGAGGGGAGGCACGCGTGATCGACCTGCTGGTCCGCGACGTGCGGGTCCCCGACGACAGCGGCGAGCAGGCAGTCGTCGACGTGCACGTCGACGGTGGCCGGATCGTCGCCGTCGTCCCTCGCGCGGAGACGGCGGTCGAGGCGCGTGAGGTCGTCGACGGCGCCGGCGCCTGGGCGAGCCCGCCGTACGTCGAGCCGCACGTGCACCTCGACGCGTCGCTGACCGCCGGTCAGCCGCGCTGGAACACGAGCGGCACGCTCTGGGAGGGCATCGCCTGCTGGGCGGAGCGGAAGCCGATGCTGACCCGCGAGGACGTGATCGACCGAGCCGAGCAGACCCTTCGGTGGTACGCCGCGAACGGCACCCTCCACGTCCGCAGCCACGTCGACACCACCGACCCCTCCCTGGTGGCGCTCGACGCGCTGCTCGAGGTCCGCGACCGGGTGCGTGACGTCGTGAACCTGCAGCTGGTGGCGTTCCCCCAGGAGGGCATCTGCTCCTTCCCCGACGGCGAGGAGCTGATCGCCGAGGCCGCGCGCCGCGGGGTCGACGCGATCGGCGCGATCCCCCACTTCGAGGACACCCGCGAGGACGGCGTGCGGTCGGTCGAGCTCGCGGTCGATCTCGCCGAGCGTCACGGCCTCCGCGTCGACGCACACTGCGACGAGATCGACGACGAGCAGTCACGCTTCGTCGAGGTGCTGGCGACGCGGGCGGCCCGCTCCGGACTGCGCGAGCGGGTCACGGCCAGCCACACCACCGCCATGGGCTCGTACAACCCGGCGTACAGCTACAAGCTGCACCGGATCATCGCCCGCTCCGGCATCCACATGGTCAGCAACCCGATGGTCAGCCTGCATCTCCAGGGTCGCTTCGACGACTACCCCAAACGGCGCGGGGTGACCCAGGTCAAGGAGCTGCTCGCGGCCGGGATCAACGTCGCGTTCGGCCACGACGACGTGATGGACCCGTGGTACCCCCTCGGCACCGCGAACGCACTCCAGGTCGCCCACGTCGGCACCCACGCGACCCAGATGCTGTCGCGCGACGAGATCGCGGAGACCTTCCGGATGGTCACCTCACGCGCCGCCGCCGTGCTCGGTCTCGGCGACGACGCGTACGGCGTCCACGTCGGCGGCGCCGCCAGCTTCGTGCTACTGCCCGCCACCGACGGGTACGACGCCGTGCGCCGTCAGGTACGGCCGACCCACGTCATCGCCCACGGAACGATCGTGGCGAGCACACCGCCGGCCGTCACCACGCTCAGCTGGCCAGGTGAGGAGCCGACGGCGGTCACCTTCGAGCCGCACACCACCAGCACTCCTTGATCGAGCTCCGGGCAAGGTCTTCTCGCACCGGGGCCGCGAAGTTAGCGTGCCAGTGCACTGGGAGTGCACCACTTCACGGTGCGGGCCAAGGACCGGCTGGGCCACGTCACCCGCCGGACGGTGACCTACCGGGTTGTCTCCCACGGCTGACCACGACGGTCGGGGCAGGACATGACACGACCGCCCCACCGCGCACGAGGCGCGGGTGGGGCGGTCGTCGGGAGGGCCACGAGGCGTGGGGGGTTTGCCTCGGGCCCATCGTCAGGCGCTCCCGAGATACGGCTAGAGGGGGGATGCCGCCCGGAAACCTTCCGCCTGACGAAGTCAAGAGAAGGTTAAGCGCTTGCGCCGATCGATGTGAAATCTTCGTCAGATTCGCGCCAGATTCTTTA
This sequence comes from uncultured Actinomycetota bacterium, assembly GCA_963812055.1. Classification (GTDB taxonomy): domain Bacteria; phylum Actinomycetota; class Actinomycetes; order Propionibacteriales; family Nocardioidaceae; genus Nocardioides. The sequence goes on along the minus strand of CAWEUA010000018.1, from coordinate 716 downwards.
CTCAGACGAGCTCGAAGAGCACCGACCGCGAGCTGACGTCCGCCTGGGTCAGCCGGACCTCGGCCTCGGTGCCCAGCGGCAAGCGGTGCGCCGACGTGACCCGGGCCTCGACGGCGGGGTCCTGGATCGTGATCTTGCCGCGGGTGTCGTCCTTCGCGTCGACGTCGGTCACGACCGCCTCGAACGTCTCCCCCACGCGCTGGTGCAGGATCCCCGCCTCGACCAGGTCGAGCACCATCGCTTCGTACTGGGCGGCGCGGCGGCCGGCGTCCTTCATCACGTCGGGCACCCCGGCGAGCCGGGCCAGCACCCAGCTCGGCACATCGGTGCCGGCGCAGAGGGCGAGGCAGATCTCCCCGGCATAGCGATCGCCGAGCCGGCGCAGCGGCGCGGTGACGTGGGCGTACTCGGACGCCAGCGCGGCATGGATCGGGTCGGCCGGCACCTCCCCGTCGAAGGCGACGTACCCGCTCCCCCGGAGCAGCCGGGCCGACGCGGTGATCATCGCCGCCTCGGCGGGCTTGCGGGAGTCGAGGCCGCGGATGAAGTCCGGGTAGAGCTGCTCGGCCGGCCAGTCGAGGTGGAGCGCCCGGGCGACGCGGTGGAGGCGCTGGAGGTCGTGGGCCTGGGGCGGCGGCAGCGTGCGGAGGAGACCGACCCGGGCGTAGACCATGAGGGAGGCCGCGGCGAAACCGGTCAACATCGAGATCTGGGCG
>CAWEUA010000017.1:0-96863 GCA_963812055.1 uncultured Actinomycetota bacterium | reverse complement strand
ATCGAGGGCAACCGGTACGTCGAGGACTTCGGGAACCCACCGAAGGCGGTGTGTCTCCACCACGACCTGCCGATGGGCACCACTGCGCCGAACAACACCCGGCGCTTCGACCGGGCCCTGGCCAGCGGTCGCGTCCCGCGCTTCAACTACGTCGTTCCCAACGACTGCGAGAACGGCCACGACCTGTGCGGCAGCCGGAGCGGGGTGCGGCAGTTCGACCGGTTCCTCAGGCGCGAGATCCCGAAGATCATCGCGTCACCGGCGTGGAGCCGCAGGTCGGTGATCAACGTGACGTGGGACGAGCAGGGTGACGCGACGCCGCGTGACCGGCGCGTCGGCAGTGTGTGGATCGGGGCGCACGTCAAGCCAGGCGACTACCGCGGGACATGGAGCCACGCCAGCCTCCTGCGCACCGTCGAGGACGCCTTCGGGCTGCCCCATCTGGCCCACGCCAGGAGCGCACACCCGGTCTCGGGCATCTGGCGCTGAACCCACCCGAAAGCCGCTCGTGCAGCAGGTCGCCTTCGCGGCGCAGACCGATCACACGGTATCGATCAGGCTGATGCCGCCGGAAACGACAAAGGGCCCTTGCGGGGAAGGCGGCCCGTGGCCACCTCCCCAATGGGTCAGGCGAGCACCTTGCTCAGGGTGCTGAGGGTGGTGCAGTTATTTTTTTTTTTTTTTTTTTTTTTTTTTTTTTTTTTTTTTTTTTTTTTTTTTTTTTTTTTTTAAAAAAAAAAAAAAAAAAAAAAAAAAATCGACGATCGGGAGGACCGGGACACGCTAGATACCCCTGCCTTGAACCGTCCGGGAGTGCCATCCAAACCAGCCCAGCGGAAGCGTCGATGGTTCGGGCGTCGGTGCAGGTGTGCGGGCGGTGTCACGGATTCAAGGTGCCCGCAGCGCCGCCTGCAGCGCCGCCTGCGCAGGTGCCACTCGTTCCTATCGTCGGTATCGCCCATCTCCTCGAGGACCACGACGACATTCGCCTCACGGCCAGACCGGAGCGAGTATCAGTTCCTCATTCCCGGGCCGTGGCTCCACTCGTTGGCGAAGAACTCGTTCACATTGGGCCCGGCTCCCGGCACCGGCGCCCTCGGGGGTCGCCCGTCCTCGTCCCGCACGAGTGGGCGGCCTGTCGCGGCGCGTCGGCAACCGCGCGGTGTGCATCGGCCACGCTGTCGTAGCGAAGCAAGAACTCGTTGTAGACGCGGTCCTCGCCAGGACGCCCGAAGGTCGCTCCGCGAGACTCCACGGCGCCCCAGGTCAGGGGACTGCTGATGCATGTCCATAGCGCTTCCGGCGGAATGCCGGGCCGGAGCGGGAGCCCATCAATACCAGTCTCGTACGGGTCGGCTTTCAGTGTGAGGAGTCCGCGGGCCGGGTGCGGGCCGGTCGTTGCCGGCGACGGTGGAGCCGTGGAGTCGTTCAGGTTCCTCGTTGCGCCCACTCCCAGGATGAGCGCCGCGAGCCCTGCGAGAGTGATCACGGCTGCGATCCGACGGTGACGACGGCGCCGCTCAGCCCTGCGCTGCGCGTGGTGGGACTGTGGTCTGTCTCGGTGCTGCTCATGGTGGTGGCCCCTTCGTGGCGGCCGCGCGAAGCGGCCTCCTTGGATCACCACGGTGCCTCTAAGGCCTGGCTCACCACATCCGGAGTTGTCCATACCCTCGGATCGGGCGAACAGGAGATGGTGATGCCGACTATCTCCTGGGAGCAGCCGCTGGCTGAACGACCCCGGATGGTATCGGGGCTGAGTGCCCCGACCGCTCATCGGTGCGGGCTCAAGCGGTCAACGCAACACCTCGGCCAGTGCTTGTGATGGTGTCTTGAAGCCGAGGGTCTGTCGAGGGCGTCCGTTGAGCTCGTCCGCGATGGCGTCGAAGTCAGCCTGGGTTAGCGTCCGGAAGTCCAGGGTGCGGGGCAGGTACTGCCGGAGCAGCCCGTTGGTGTTCTCATTGGAGCCGCGCTGCCAAGGACTCCTCGGTCGCAGAAGTAGACCTCGACACCTGTCTCCTGGGTGAACCGGACGTGGTCGGCCATCTCGTGACCCTGGTCCCAGGTCAAGGTCCGAGTCAGCGCTGCGGGCAGGGTGGTGATCTTCGCGGCCAACGCGTCGGCGACCAGGTCTGCTTTGTGCCCGCCCGGTAGCGCGACCAGCATCACGAACCGGGTCGACCGTTCCACCAAAGTGGCCACCGGGCTCATCCGTTTGCCGAAGACCAGGTCACCCTCCCAGTGACCGGGCACCGCGCGGTCTTCGGCTTCGGCTGGCCGTTCGGAGATGTTGAGGATCCCGGCCGGCCACCACGCCCATCAGGCAGCCGGGTGCCGGCCGGGCGTCGGATCACCCGACCGGTGCCAGATACGCAGTCAGCTCCTTGCGCAACGCACCGCGGGACTGGATGAACAGGGTGCGGTAGATCGTCTCGTGCGACACCTGCATCTCCGGGTCGTCGGGGTAGGTGGCCTTCAACCAGCCGGCGATCTGCTGCGGTGACCACTTCAGCTTCAGCTGCTCGCCCACGATGACACCCAGCGCCGGCCGGGTAGCCAGCTTGCACACCTTGCGACGCCTCGCCCGCGACCATGCCTGTTGGTCGGCTGTCGCAGCGCGGTACCTGCGACGGCCGCCATGCCCGGTGACCTCCCGGCTGATCGTCGACGGGGCACGACCCAGACTCGTCGCGATCGCACGCAACGACAACCCAGCCGCCAGACCTCTCGAGATCTCCTCCCGCTCGGCCAAGCTCAACCGACCCGGCGACCTCCGCCGCATAGCAGGCCGGATCCCACCACACCGCTCCAGGTAACCCCGCACCCCAGAGGTCGACCACCCCAACGCACGAGCCGTCGGCTTGGCCGCATGACCAGCCCGCAACCGTGCCCAGATCTCATCCTCATCCGCCGGCGACAACCTCCGACAACCACGCCCCATCGCAACCTCCTCAAATCAGGAAGTGTTGCGCTGACCCATTGAGACCACCGGCATGTGAGGACGTTCCATGTGACGCTTGGGAGGGCGACCAGGCATGGGTCTTCACCACCGAGTCCGGCCGGCTGCTCGACCAGCGGAACGCGGCCCGCGCCTACCAGCGCGCTCTCGCCGCTGCCGGCGTCGACGTGCGGGCGCGCTTCCACCTGTTCCGGCACTCCGCAGCCTCGGCCATGCTCGCAAGCGGTGCGGTGTCGGTGCGGACGGTCTCGGAGGTCCTCGGCCACAGCTCGACCTCGATCACCGCCGACACCTACGGGCACGTCATGGACAGCGCGAAGGCGCATGCGCTCGGCGTCGTCGACGACGTGCTCTCCGGGTGAACCGCCGCCCGAACTGCCGCCCGATAACAGGCGAGGCCCCGTCACAGTGATGTGACTGGGCCTCTGACCTGCAAGAAGGGCTCCCCCGGTTGGACTCGAACCAACAACCCTCCGGTTAACAGCCGAATGCTCTGCCAGTTGAGCTACAGGGGATCGTGGAGCCCGCACAGGTTAGCAAGGCGGATGAGGCGCCTGCGAATCGGCAGGTGGCGACCCTCAGGACAGTCCGACGTCGGCCTTGGCGGCCGCCAGGGCGGTCTCGGCGGCCGCGCGGACGAACGCGTCGTCGGGGTCGATGCCCTCGTCGAACTCGTAGAGCCACTGCACCTCGGAGCGTCCCGCGGGTGCTCGGCGGGCGACGATGCGGACGCCACGGCGCTCGGTCACCGGCACGTGCCGTGACACCAGGACGCTGGCCGTCACGCGCTCGCGCACCAGCTGGAGGAGGCGGTCGGCGTCCTTCGCGGCGGAGTCCGGGATGGTGAACGCGTACTGCGGACGCGGCTCGCCCCAGGTGCCCACCTCGCTGACCCGGAGCCGGCCCTCGTCGCGGTCCCAGTCGGCTGCCTGCACCTGCTCCCACGGCACGCGCGAGTCAGGGAGGTAGAGCGCGTCGCGGGTGCCCGCGGCCCAGCCACCCTCGTCGACCGGGACCCACGCGAGCAGCCGCTCCCCGGCACCGACCTCGACGGGCGGGCGGGTACGGCGTGGCGACCTCACGTGTCGCCCAGTGCCAGGTCGCGCAGCTGGCGGCGGTGCTGCTCCAGGGCGGTGAGCTCGCCGAACATCCGGTTGTACTCGGTGGGGTTCTCGACCGGGTTGGTGCGCTGGAGGCGCGACTTCACCTCGGCGATACGGCGCTGGGCGGTCAGCTCCTGCAGGCGGTAGACCGTGTTGGCGACGTACGCCTCGTCCGCGCCCTTCCTCGAGGGCAGGGGCTCGACGGCCACTGCCGAGACCGCTGCGGCGACGGCCGGATCGGGCGCGAGCCCGCGCAGCCGCCCCGCCCAGTCGGGGCTGGCGGACACGAGGCCGCCGGCCTGCTCGACGAGGGTCCACACGGCGCGGTACGTCGGGTGGGTGAAGTCGTTCTCACCGACGTCCTTGGTGATGCTCGCGACCGTGGTCGGCTCCTGGACCACCAGCTTGAGGGTCTCGCGCTCGAGGGCGAACCGCGGGTCGCTGAGGTCGGGCAGCTGCTGCTGCGGGGGCTGCGTCGGCGCCGGCTGCTGCTGCTGCGCGCGCTCGCGAGGGGTGGTCGACGGCGACGGAGCCGGTCGGCTGGCCGCACGGCGTACCTCGGCGCGCGCCTGCTCGACGTCGACCCCGACCATGCTGGCGATCTCGCGCGCGAACGCCTCGACCTTGGAGCGGTCGCGGATGGAGGAGACCAGGCGCGCCGCCTCGCGAGTGGCGTCGACCCGGCCGTCGGCGCGGTCGAGGTCGTACTTGGACACGATGTTGTCGAGCACGAAGCGGTACAGCGGACGGCGGCGGGCGACCAGCTCGCGCACGGCCGCGTCGCCCTGCTGCAGCCGAAGGTCGCACGGGTCGAGGCCTGTCGGCTCGACGGCGACGTAGGTCTGGCTGACGAAGTTCTGGTCGCCGCCGAACGCACGCAGCGCGGCCTTCTGTCCGGCAGCGTCACCGTCGAAGGTGAAGATCACCTCGCCGCGGAACTCCTCGTGGTCGTTGAGGAACCGGCGGAGCACGCGCGCGTGGTCGTCGCCGAAGGCGGTGCCGCATGTGGCGACGGCGGTCGGGACGCCCGAGAGGTGGCAGGCCATCACGTCGGTGTAGCCCTCGACCACGACCGCCTGCGACGAGCGGGCGATGTCGCGGCGCGCCAGGTCGAGTCCGTAGAGCACCTGGCTCTTCTTGTAGATCGACGTCTCGGGGGTGTTGAGGTACTTCGCCTCGATCCGGTCGTCGTCGAAGATCCGGCGCGCGCCGAACCCGATCGTGTCGCCGCTCGAGTCGCGGATGGGCCAGAGCAGCCGCCCGCGGAACCGGTCGTACGCCGATCGCCCGATCGCGACGAGCCCGGCCGCCACCGACTCCTCGTCGGTGAACTTGCGCTGCCGAAGGTGGCGGAGCAGCGCATCGCCGTCGCGCGGTGCGAACCCGATGCCGAACTGCTCCGCGGCCGCCTGGTCGAACCCGCGCTCCCCCAGGAACTGCCGCCCCGCGACCGCGTCGGGCGTCCCGAGGGACTCGGCGTAGAACTCCTGGGCGACCTTGTGGGCCTCGACGAGACGCCCGCGCTGGGGACCGCGCGGCCGCTCCTCGCGGACGTCTCCGTCCTCGCGACGCAGCGTCACGCCGTACCGGTCGGCGAGTCGCTCGACCGACTCGGTGAAGCCCAGCCCGTCGATCTTCATCAGGAAGGCGATGACGTCGCCGCCCTCGGCACAACCGAAGCAGTTGCCGGTGAGGATGTTGTCCTCGAGCGTGAACGCTGGCCGTCCTCGACCTCGGCGCAGAAGACCTCTTCGACGCGTTCCGATGCTTCGACGCTCTGCACCACCCACCCTCTGCGTGCGAAGGCCTTCTTCGCCCCGAGCGAAACGGTCGCGGTGGGTGTCGAGCAGGAAGAAGCTCTCGCGGAGATCCTCGTTGATCAGGTGAATTCGGTGGAGCTCACCGGGCTGTCTCCCGGGAAAGCCCTCGCGCATCTGCGTCGTGATCGCCGTACGAGCCGATACCCAAGCGCGTGCAGACAGTCCGGAAGAACTCGAGATCGTTCTTGTCGGCCGAGTTCATGATCACGGTTCCGTCTTCGCGACGCACCCGTCTGCCGCGAAGTAACCCGCAAGCCAGCCATAGAGATAGGAGACCGATTCGTCGAGGGCAGGGAGGTCCTTGAAGAACCGCGGGAGATGATGCACGAGAGGTTGTCGCCCGACGCCTCGGTAGTGGCTGTTGGGGAACCACTTGAGCATCGCGAGGTCCTTGGGCGGGCAGAGCGAGCGCCATCGAACCCGTGCCCGACCGCGTGCCGTCGCCGTACGTGAAGCCGTGCGCGATCCCGAACGGCGATGGCGTCGTGCGCTCAATGCGCGTGCGGCCGAACTGCGAGACCAGGCGGTCTCCCGCTTCAGGTCCTTGGTCAGGACCTCGCGCCGGCTCTGCTGCTGTTTACCTGACCGGACGAACCACCGGTGCTCGTCGGTGGCATGGATCTCCTTGCGCTGACGGTTCCGCGTGAGCGTGATCTTCAGCAGCGGTTGCACGCCGTAGGAGCGGAACGGAGCCTCGATCCAGCGCCCATTCGACCCGAGGACGCGATGAGACACCACCCGCCAGCTCTCGAATCGGTCTGAGCGCCCGTCGAACGTCAGGACGTTCGTCTCGCCGGCAAGGCAGTGGAAGAACTGACGTTGGGGGTTCACGTTGAACGACGGGGACTTCTCGTCGTGGAACGGACACAGCCCCTTCAGCGAGCCGCCACCGGCGGGACGGAGCGTGACGTACTCCGCCACGATCTCGTCGATCTTGGCCTTCTCACGCAGCTCCGCGATGTCCTCCTCGCGAATCCGTCCGGCCACGCGGGGAGTCTACGGCGCGGGGCCGACGCACCCCGACGGATACCGCCTGACCTGGGGGGTACGGACCCGTCATGAGTACGTCGACCTCCGGTGAGCACTCCGTCCACGACGATCCCACGCTCGGATCGCTCGTGCACGACCTCACCCAACAGGTGCCGCAGCTCGTCCGCTCGGAGATCCGCCTCGCTCAGGCGGAGATGACCGAGAAGGGCAAACGGGCCGGGCTCGGGATCGGCATGTTCAGCGCCGCCGGGCTCCTGGTGTTCCTCGGCCTGTGCTGCGTGATCACGACCGCGATCCTGGCGCTCGCACACGCGCTGCCCGACTGGCTGTCAGCCCTGCTCGTCGGGGTGGTGCTGTTCCTCGGGGCAGGTGCGGCTGCGCTCGTGGGCAAGAGGGAGGTCCGGCAGGCGACGCCGCCGGCACCCGAGCAGGCCATCGAGGGCGTCAAGGAGGACATCGCCGTGGTGAAGGGAGAGCACCGATGACCGACACCCCGACCACCCGTACCGCCGACATCGAGGCCGACATCGAGGCCCAGCGCGAGCATCTCGCCGACACGGTCGACCAGCTCGCCCACAAGCTCGACGTGAAGGCCCAAGCCAAGGAGCGCGCGTCTCAGGTGAAGGACCGCGCCACGACGGACGCCGGCCGGCCGCGACCCGAGCTGTTCGGCGCCCTGGTCGGCCTCGTCCTCGTGGCAGGGCTCGTCGTGTGGTGGCGGAGGCGATGAGTGGCGACCGGGTCCAGGCACCTGACGCCGACGACGAGCGGAAGGTCGACTCGCCCACGGGTCTGACGCGACGCTCCTGGCGATACGTGCTCCGCAGGACGTATCGCGAGTTCGGCGACGACAGCTGTACCGACCTCGCGGCCGGGCTCACCTACTACTCCGTGCTCTCGCTCTTCCCCGCCGCCATCGCGGTGATCTCGCTGCTCGGCGTCATCGGGCAGGGCACGTCCAGCGTCGACAAAGTGGTCGAGATCCTGCGTCCCCTGGTGTCGCCGAGCACGCTCGACACCGTGCGACCGGCCCTGGAGAACATCGCCAACTCGCAGGGCGCAGGCGTCGGGCTGGTGCTCGGCGTGCTGGGCGCGCTGTGGTCGGCCTCGGGGTACGTCGGGGCCTTCGGCCGGGCGATGAACCGGGTGTACGAGATCGACGAGGGCCGCCCGTTCTGGAAGCTGCGTCCCTGGACCGTCCTGGTGACCCTGGTCGCGATCGTCCTCGTGGCCTGCGTGCTCGTCATGCTCATCGTCTCGGGTCCGCTCGCGGACTCGATCGGCAACGTGATCGGCCTCGGGTCGCAGGCGGTGACCGTCTGGAACATCGCGAGATGGCCGGTCATCGCGCTGGTCGTCGCTCTGATCGTGGCGATGCTGTACTACGCCACCCCCAACGTGAAGCAGCCTCGGTTCCGCTGGCTGTCGGTCGGCGCCCTCGTCGCCATCGTGGTGTGGATCATCGCCTCGGTCGGCTTCGCCTTCTACGTCGCCACCTTCGGCAGCTACGACAAGACCTATGGATCCCTGGCCGGGGCCATCGCCGGCCTGCTGTGGCTCTGGCTCACCAACGTCGCCCTGCTCTTCGGCGCGGAGCTCGACTCGGAGCTGGAGCGCGGGCGCGAGCTCCAGGCCGGCATCGCCGCCGAGCACGAGATCCAGCTCCCGGCCCGGGACACCCGAGGCATCCGCAAGACGCGGAAGAGGCGGCAGAAGGACATCGCCCGGGGCCTGGCCATCCGCGAGCAGGCATCGCAGGAGGAGAGTGGGGGCAACCCCGATCCGGAAGAGGCTGCCACGGAGACCGGCAGCCACCGTCGTACCAACGAGAAGGAGACATCCAGATGAGGAAGCTGATGATGCTGGCGGCCATTGCCGTCGGCTACGTGCTGGGCGCGCGCGCCGGCCGCGAGCGCTACGACCAGATCATGAGCCTGGTGGGTCAGGTCAAGAACGACCCCCGGGTGCAGGCGAAGGCCCACCAGGCCGTCGACCTCGCCAAGGACCAGGCACCGGTCGTCGCCGACAAGGTCACGACCGCGGCCAGCGCCGCGGCGGCCAAGGTCACCGGGAACGACTCCGGTGACACCGCACCGCCGGCGAACGGCGCGCACCACATGGCGGGACCGCAGGGCGATCTGCCCTGACCCCTCGGCTCAGGCAACCAGCCGGCGGTGCCAGGTCACGGCACTCGCATCGGTGAGCGAGGCGACCTGGTCCACCACGACGCGGCGACGCGCGGGGTCGTCCTCCGCCTGCCGCCAGTCGTCGGCGTACGGCGTGTCGAGGTGGTCCGGCGCGGTCTTGGCGAGGACCTCGACCAGCTCGGCGAGCAGCTCGCGCTGGGACGCCATCGCGCGGACGCGGTCGTCCGCGCGCATCACGTAGTGAGCCGCGACCCCTTTCAGGATCGCCATCTCCACCTGTGAGCCCTCCGGCACGACCAGGTCGGCGGCGTACCGCACCCTCGGTCCGGGGTACGTCGTGAAGGTCGCCTCCCGCGCCTCGGCGGCGAACCGGCCGATCACGTCGCTGGTGAGGTTCTTCAGGGCCGCCAGCGCTCGCCGGCTCCCGTCGTACGGCGTGGTGGGCCAGGAGGCGACCGAGCGGAGCCGCGCCAGACCCTGCGCCAACGCGGCCGGGTCGGCCTCGGGGAGGTACCAGTCGCGCACGGCCGTCCAGACGGCGTCCTCGTCGAGCCGGGTCAGCTCGATCCGGCCGGCCACGATGCCGTCCTCGACGTCGTGGACCGAGTAGGCGATGTCGTCCGCGAGATCCATCACCTGCGCCTCGAAGCACTGACGCCGATCCGGAGCGCCCGCGCGCAGCCAGTCGAAGACGGGTCGGTCGTCGTCGTACACGCCGAACTTGCGCACCACGCGGGGGGATCCGTCCGCGTGGACCCCCGTGGGCACGGTGGCGTCCGCGAGCCGCCACGGGTACTTCGCGCAGGCGTCGAGGGTCGCGCGGGCGAGGTTGAGCCCCGCCGAGCGGCCGTCCGGACCGAAGGTCTTGGCCTCGAGCCGGGTCAGCAGCCGCAGTGTCTGGGCGTTGCCCTCGAACCCGCCGCAGTCGGCCGCCGCCTCGGCCAGCACACGCTCGCCGTTGTGCCCGAACGGAGGGTGACCGAGGTCGTGCGCGAGGGCCGCGGTCTCGACGAGGTCGGGCTCGCAGCCGAGCGCCCGGGCCAGGTCACGGGCGATCTGGGCGACCTCGAGGCTGTGGGTGAGCCGGTTGCGGACGAAGTCGTCGCTCTGCGGACCCAGCACCTGGGTCTTCGCGGCGAGCCGGCGGCTCGCCGCGGCGTGCACGACCCGCGCCCGGTCCCGCTCGAACGGCGTGCGCTCCGGCGCCGGCACTCGCTTGGGCGGCTCCTCGACGAAGCGCGCGCGGGCGTCCTCGTCGTACAGCGGCGTCTCGGCAGGCATCGGCCCGAGACTAGAGGCGGCTGCGCGCGACGGCTCGCCGCGCGCGCTCGCCGTCCGCTCCGCCGTCGGCCGTGCTCGCTCCGGCTTCGCCGGATCGGACGGTCCTCGCTCAGTAGACCGACACGTGCACGTGGTCGTAGTGGTTGGCCGTCGCGGAGCCGCGGTCCGCGAACAGCCGCCAGCCCTCGGACGCGCGGACCGGCGTCCAGATGTGCTGGCGCCAGAGGATGTCGTAGAGGTGCAGCTCGGCTGCGTGCTCCTGGAGGAACGCGGCGATTTCGTTCCCCAGCGTGACGTCGCTGGTCATGATGTCGAGCGCCTTGCCGGAGACGTGCTCGCCGTGGGCGTCCCAGCCGCCGTACGACGTGATCTGCGGGAAGGCGTGGCACACCGAGCGGTAGAGGTACACCGCGGCGGGGGTGAGGCGGTACTCCACGGACCCGTCGGGGCACGGAGCCATCGACAGGCCAGCGGCTGCACCGCCACCCGCCGTGGCCTCGGGCTTGTCGTCGGAGAGGTAGCCCGCCGTCACCCAGCGTGAGTGGCCGTCGACGACCACCTCGACCCGTCCCTCGGCCGTGCGACCGGTGACGAGGACGTGCTTGCCGGACTTCAGCAGCCCGATCTGCTTGGCGGCTCGCGACGAGCTCGACCAGAGGTTGAGGTCGGTCGTCGACCACTTCTTGACGTGCGCGTGCTCGACGGCGCGGACCGTCGCGCGCTGGGCCACGAGGGCCTGCTGGAAGGTACGGGCCGCCGTACGGTCGAAGGTCCGGGAGATCGGCGCCGCGTCGTAGCGGTCGGGGTCGAGCGTGATCGGCTTCTGGTCGTGCGCCTGGAGGGCGATCGAGGCGGCCGGGTCCGCGTGGACCACGCCGATAGCGACGGCGGGAAGGGTCGCTGCAGCCGCAGCGCCGATGGCGATCTTGGCGGTGCGTCTCCCGGTACGGGCGACGACCCGGCGGGCATTGGTTTCCCGCTTGTGGCGGCCAGAGGCCACAGCGCTGATTCCTTTGCGGTTGGTGTCGGTGGACACGGATCCGGCGGCGATCATGCCCGAGAAGGTCACGAAACGGATACGACCAAGCAGTCAAGCACAGGCCCTAGGGCCTCCGAAATCCCGGGTCCCCCTGCGGGCGTGTCGTCGGTCACCCGGGGGACCTCGGCCGCGGGTCAGCCGCCTGTGGTCTCGGAGGCGTCCTCGGTGAGACGCAGGGACGTGCCGTCGGTGTCGTCGAGCCACCCTTCCGGGAGCACGACCCGCTCACGGGGCGAGCCCTGCCGGCCGCGCGGCGTCCCGAGCTCGGCGACGGGGAACGGCTCGTCCGGGTCCAGCCCCTCCAGGAGCGCGTCGAGCGCGGCCAGGGAGTCGACCAGGGCCAGCGAGTGGCGCAGCTCACCGCCCGCGCGGAAGCCCTTGAGGTACCACGAGACGTGCTTGCGGAACTCCTTGCAGCCCCGCTCCTCCCCCATGTGCTCGCTGAGCAGCTCTGCGTGACGACGCATCATCGTGCGCACCTCGCCGAGCGTCGGCAGCGTCGGCGTCCGCGTCACCGGGTCTCGTGACGGGCGCAGAGCGCCCTCCGCGACCAACGGTGTGAACGCCGCGGCGAGGTCGCGGAACAGCCACGGGCGACCCAGGCAGCCGCGACCGACCACCACACCCGCCGCTCCGGTCTCGTCGACCATCCGCACGGCGTCGGAGGCCTCCCAGATGTCGCCGTTGCCGAGCACGGGGATGGAGACGTGGTCGACCAGCCGGGCGATCGCGTCCCAGTCCGCCGCGCCGCTGTAGGACTGCGCGACCGTCCGGCCGTGAAGGGCGATGGCGACGACGCCCGAGTCCTCGGCGATGCGGCCGGCATCCAGGTAGGTCAGGTGGTCCTCGTCGAGACCCTTGCGGGTCTTCATCGTGACCGGCACGCCGTACGGCTGGGCCGCGGCGACCGCCGACGTCAGGATCTCCGCGAGGAGACCGCGCTTCCACGGCAGTGCGCCGCCACCGCCCTTGCGGGTCACCTTGGGCACCGGGCAGCCGAAGTTGAGGTCGACGTGATGGACGCCGTACTCGGCACAGAGGATCTCCGTGGCCTTGCCGACGTACGCCGGGTCGGTGCCGTAGAGCTGGACCGAGCGCGTGGTCTCGAGGTCGTCGAAGACCAGCATCGACAGCGTCGTCGTGTCGCGCTCCACGAGCCCGCGGCTGGTGATCATCTCGCAGACGTACAGACCCGCCCCCTGCTCGGCGCAGAGCCGCCGGTACGCCGCGTTGGTGATGCCCGCCATCGGCGCGAGCACGACCGGCACGGGCACGGTCAGCGGGCCGAGCGTCAGGGGCATGCCTCGATTGTCCGGCGATGCCGGGGGCGAGACCAAATCTGATGGCCGCGACGGGTCGACGGTCAGCCCTTCTTCTTGTGCTGCCGGTCGCCGCCGCCGACGACCTGGCCCTCCCAGGTGATCGCGTCGAAGTCCTCGGTCGGCCGGAAGCTGATCGCGACCAGCTTGCCGTGCTGGGGGACGAAGTAGACCAGGCAGACCTCCGCCTTGGCGCCCTTGGTGAACTTCGGCGGCAGCGGACGGCTCGGGCACGGCGTGAACATCGCCTCGAACGTCGATGCCTGGTGCAGCGTCTCGCGCTGGTCGAGCAGGTACAGCGGCACGGCCACGCCCGAGAGGTTGCTCTTGCCGAGGTTGCGCACGGTCGCGTGCACGAAGTACGGCGTGGAGCGGCGGGTCTGCGGCTTCAGTCGCCACGCGCTGAACGCACTGATCGGCATCTTGGACAGTCCGGTCACGGTCACGCCGATGACGCCGGTGGTCTTCTGGTCGGGCTGCCAGCTCACCCGGGCGGAGTCCCCGACCTTCAGGTGGGTGCCTTGCGGCGTCAGCGTGACTCCGTCGACCCGTCCGGTGGGCGTCGAGCCAGCAGTCGTACCCGTGGAGCCGCTGTGCGACGACGACGACGAGTCCGACCCGCCTGCCTGCGGCTCGGACGAGCCCGAGTCACCGCCGCAACCCGCCAGCGTCAGCGCCAGCGCGGCGACGCTCGCAAGGGCGGGCAGGGCGCGGCGGCGAGTCACCTCAGCACCCCAGCAGTCGCTCCGCGAAGTACGACTTCGCCTGGTCGAGGGAGATCCGCTCCTGCTTCATGGAGTCGCGCTCGCGCACGGTGACGGCCTGGTCCTCCAGGGTGTCGAAGTCGACCGTGACGCAGTACGGCGTGCCGATCTCGTCCTGCCGGCGGTAGCGGCGGCCGATGGCCCCGGAGTCGTCGAACTCCACGTTCCACCCGGCGCCGCGGAGCTGGGCCGCGAGGTCGCGCGCCTTCGGCGACAGGTCGGCGTTCCGGCTGAGCGGGAGGACCGCGACCTTGACCGGCGCGAGCCGCGGGTCGAGCCGCAGCACGACGCGCTTGTCGACGCCGCCCTTGGTGTTGGGCGCCTCGTCCTCGGTGTAGGCGTCGAGCAGGAACGCCATCATGGCCCGGTTGGGCCCGAGCGCCGGCTCGATCACGTAGGGGACGTAGCGCTCTCCGGTGCCCTGGTCGTAGTACGACAGGTCCTGGCCCGACGCCTCGGAGTGCTGGGTGAGGTCGTAGTCGGTGCGGTTGGCGATGCCCTCGAGCTCCTCCCAGTCACGGCTCGAGAATCCCCAGCGGTACTCGATGTCGACGGTGCGCTTCGCGTAGTGGCTCAGCTTCTCCTGCGGGTGCTCGAAGTGCCGCAGGTTGTCGGAGTTGATGCCGAGGTCGGTGAACCACCGGGTGCGCTCGTCGATCCAGTACTGGTGCCAGTGCTCGTCCTCCCCCGGCTTGACGAAGAACTCCATCTCCATCTGCTCGAACTCACGGGTGCGGAAGATGAAGTTGCCCGGGGTGATCTCGTTGCGGAAGCTCTTGCCCATCTGGGCGATGCCGAACGGCGGCTTCATCCGCGCGCTGGTCACGATGTTGGCGAAGTTGAGGAAGATGCCCTGGGCGGTCTCGGGACGGAGGTAGTACAGCCCCGACTCGTCCTCGACGACGCCGAGGTAGGTCTTCAGCATCATGTTGAAGTGCCGCGGCGCGGTCCACGTGTGGCGGTTGCCGCAGTTGGGGCAGGCGACCGACTCGTTGATGTCGACCGTGTCCGGGTCGGCCACGTCGTGCCTGCCGGCGTACTCCTCCTGGAGGTGGTCCTCCCGGAAGCGCTTGTGGCACGACTGGCACTCGACCAGGGGGTCGGTGAACGTCGCGAGGTGGCCGCTGGCCTCCCACGTCTTCGTGGGCAGGATGATCGACGAGTCGAGCCCGACCATGTCGTCGCGGGCGGTGACCATCGAGCGCCACCACTGCTTCTTGACGTTCTCCTTCAGCTCCACGCCGAGCGGGCCGTAGTCCCACGCCGAGCGGGTGCCGCCGTAGATCTCACCGGAGGGGAAGACGAAGCCGCGGCGCTTGCAGAGAGAGACGACGGTGTCGAGGACGGTGGGGGGTGGCTTGGCCACGAAGAGGCTCCTGAGGGTCGGGCCGGCTGGCTGCCGGTCTGCCTTGCGGGGGTCGGCTCTTCAGCCTAACGACCTGGCCTCACGGCGGTTCAACTCGGTGCCCGGCTCCACGGGCTCGTACGCACTCGGCTCGTCGAGGGCGCGGCTCAGGACGGGCACCGCGGTCAGCTTCACGTCGTACGCCGACAGCGCGCGGCGGTAGGCGCCCGGCCCCTCCCACTCGGTCGTCAGCACCCACAGCTCCGGGTCGTCGACGTTGCGGCCGATCCGGCCGGCGACGAAGCCGCGCTGGACGGCGAGGGTCGCGCGGGCGCGCTCGAGGTCCTCGCGGAAGGTCGCCTGCTCGGCCTCGGGCACGCGGAACCGGTTCACCACGATCACATGGTGACGCTATCCGTCAGCCGCCCATCGGGGGAAAGCGGTCGCCGGCCCGCGCGCGGTCCAGCTCCTCGGCCCCCCGCTGCCGGGACGCAGGCGAGGCCTGGCCGGCGTCGAGGTCGGCCACGATCACGCGGTGAGGCCGGTCGTCAGAGGCTGTAGCCACCCGGGCGACGCGACAAGCCTTCCCTGGCCATCTGGAGCTCCTCGGCGTTGCGCGCGTCGCGGCGGGCGTTCTTGGCCTGCTTGACCTCGTGGCGGACCTGCCGCCATCTCCGGAGAAACCCGGAGAGCTTCCCCTTGATGTCCATGTCTCAGGATACCGTCCGGCAGGCGCAGCTGGCGACGATCGGGACATCGGCGAGCGCCTGGGCCGCGTCGAGGTCGGCCTTCACCACGGCAGCCTCCTCGTGCCGTCCGAGTCGGGTGAGGCACTCGTGGTAGCCGTGCAGACTCCACACGTTGTTCGGGTGGCGCAGCGCACGCGGCAGCGAGTCGTCGAGTCCGAGGTCCGCGGCGTAGACAGCGCCCGCCTCCTCCACGTGGCCCTGCTCGAGGAGCAGCGCGCCGTACGCGTGCCGGGTGGGCTGCATCCAGCCCCAGGGCTCGTCGTACGGGAGGTGGTCGTCGAGCTCGATGCTGCGGCGGAGCGCGGCGAAGGCCTCGTCGTGGTCACCGCGGCGGTAGAGCAGCTCGCCGTCGAGCATCTCCGAGGCGATCGCGAGCAGGTCGGCGACCGTGTTGTTGAACAGCGTGCGGCTCTCGGGGACCCGGGCACGGGCGGCCCGGAACAGCTCGCGCTCGCGCTCGGCCTCGGCGACCCGACCGGTCGCGCTGAAGGCGACGCCCCGGCCGTAGTGGACGACGGCGGTGGTCGCGGAGAACAGCTCGTAGTCGTCCGGGAGGGGCTCCGCGATCAGCTCCTCCCACATCCCGAACCGGATCATCACGTGCACCCGGATCGCGACGAACCCCTCGAGGAGGTCCGCCATCGGCGGCGACTCGATGCGGATGAGTGACTCCGGGATCGCCTGCACGAGCCGGTCGGCGGCATCGAGGGCGGTCGCGCGGTCGCCGAGGAACATCGCGCCGTAGACCAGGAAGTGCAGGTCGTGGCAGCGGTAGAGCGTGTAGGCGTTCATCACGCCGCCGACGTCGACGTACCGCTGGTCGGCCTCGAAGGCTGCCTGGTTGGCGTCGATGACCTTGCGGTAGCTGCCGGTGAGGACGTCGATGTGGGACGGCATGTGACGCAGGTGGCCGGCGTCCGGGACGAGGTCGCGGAGCAGGTCGGCCGCTTCCGATGCCGCCTCGGGAGTCGGCGACATCTCCATCAGGTGGATGTACATGTGCAGCACGCCGGGGTGCACCCGGGCCTCGGGCGTTGCGAGGGCGCGCTCGAGGACCTCGCGGCACTCGACGGTGTGCGCGCCGTCGGCCGGCTCCCCGGTCGGCAGGTCCCACATCTGCCAGGGCGTCACGTTCATCAGGGACTCGGCGAAGAGGGCGGCGACGTCGAGGTCGTCCGGGAAGCGCCGGTACGCCGTCCGCATCGCCGCGGCGTGCCCCTCGCACCAGCCCGGGTCGGCCTCGGCGGCGTCGGTGACGGGATACCGAGCCGCGAGGGTCGCGATCAGCGCCTGCTCGACCTCGGTGGTCCGGGCGGCGAGCCGTTCGGCGTTCTCGCGCGCGACCCGTGCCGTGGACAGCGACGAGCTGAGGCTGGCGGGATCGAAGTCGTCCCAGGCGTAGTTGTAGTTCGGGCCGACGACGTAGGCGATGCCCCAGTGGGCCATCGCGCACTCCGGGTCGGCCTCGACGGCGCGCTCGAAGCAGCGCTGGGCCTCCTCGTGGTGGAAGCCGTAGGTCCAGGCGAGCCCCCGGTCGAACCAGGTCTGCGCCTCCGCCGAGGTCGTGGAGACCCGGCGGTGGTGACGGCCCAGGTCGAAGTAGTCCGCTGACGCGGAGTCCTGGTCACAGCAGTCGGCCATGGCGACGCCTCCTCATGGGGCGAGGGTAGCGAGCGGGGCCGGCGGCGTCCTTGCTCGCGTCAGGCCGGTCACCCCGTCCGAGCTGTCGAGGACTCCGGGCCGCGCCACCTCGTGGTGTCCGACCCCGACGGGATCGACCTCGAGGTGTACGCCGTCCACTAACTGGCATACAGGCGACGTGAATCGCCCGTGGAGAACGTCGCCTGTATGCCAGTTAGTTGGAAGTCGCCGCCGTCGTCCCCGGGGTGGGATCAGCTGCCGGTGTAGTACGAGTCGGCGGTGTCGAGCGCCTCGTCGAGCGCGGCCAGGCCCTCCCTGAGGTCCTGCTCGGTGATCGTGCACGGCGGGACGACGTGGGTGCGGTTGAAGTGCGTCATGGGCCAGAGACCACGCTGCTTGCAGGCACCGGCGAAGGCGTTCATCGGGGCTGCCGCCTCACCCGCCGCGTTGTAGGGCACCAGGGGCTCGCGCGTCTCGCGGTCCTTGACCAGCTCGACCGCCCAGAACACACCGAGCCCGCGGACGTCGCCGACGGAGGGATGGCGGTCGGCGATCTTCGCCAGCTCGGGGCCGATCACGTCCGTGCCGAGCTTCCGGGCGTTCTCGATGATCCCCTCCTCCTTGAAGATCTCGATCGACGCGACCGCGCTGGCACAGGCGAGCGGGTGGCCGGAGTAGGTGAGGCCGCCGGGGTAGGCGCGCTGCTGGAAGGTCTCGGCCACCGGGTCACTGATGACGACGCCGCCGAGCGGCACGTAGCCGGAGTTGACGCCCTTGGCGAAGGAGATCAGGTCGGGCCGGACGTCCCAGTGCTGCATCGCGAACCACTCACCGCAGCGCCCGAACCCGGCCATCACCTCGTCGGCGATCAGCAGGATGCCGTGCTCGTCGCAGATCTCGCGCACGCCGGCGAGGTAGCCCGGCGGGGGCACCAGGATGCCGTTGGTGCCGACGACGGGCTCCAGGATGATCGCCGCGATCGTGTTCGCGCCCTCGACCATGATCGTCTCGCGCAGGTGCTGCAGCGCCCGGGTCGTCTCCTCCTCGGGCGTGGACGAGTGGAAGGCCGACCGATAGGGGTAGGGACCCCAGAAGTGCACGATCCCGGGGATGGTGTGCGGCTCGGTGCCCCAGCGGCGCGGGTCGCCGGTCAGCCCGATGACGCCGTGGGTGGCGCCGTGGTAGCTCCGGTACATCGCCAGGATCTTCGGGCGCCCGGTGTGGAGCCGGGCGAGCCGGACGGCGTTCTCGTTGGCCTCGGCTCCGGCGTTGGTGAAGAACACCTGGTTCAGGTCGTGCCCCGCGACCTCGGTGATCAGCCGAGCCGCCTCCGACCGGGCGTCGTTGGCGAACGCCGGCTGGATGGTCGTCATCTGCTGGGCGTAGTCGGCGATCGCCTGCACCAGCTTGGGGTGCTGGTAGCCGATGTTGACGTTCACCAGCTGGCTGGAGAAGTCGAGGTAGGACTTCCCCTCGTAGTCGGTGAACCGCGACCCGGACGCGGTCGCGATCGGCAGCGGGTCGATCAGCGCCTGCGCCGACCACGAGTGGAACACGTGGGTGCGGTCCAGCTTCCGGACCGACTCCTCGTCGGCCGGGATGCCGGCGAGCGGACCGTCGTACGTCGGGGTCATGGGTACTCCTTCGTGGGTCGAGCCGGTCGTCAGCGGTGGGTCGGGAAGCCGAGGTCGATCGTCGACGTGGCCGGGTCGGGCCAGCGCGACGTGACCACCTTGCCGCGGGTGTAGAAGGCGATCCCCTCGGGCCCGTACATGTGGGTGTCGCCGAACAGCGACGCCTTCCAGCCACCGAACGAGTAGTAGGACACCGGGACCGGGATCGGGACGTTGACGCCGACCATGCCGACCTCGACGTCGAACTGGTACCGCCGGGCGGCGCCGCCGTCGCGGGTGAAGATCGCGGTGCCGTTGGCGAACGGGTTGCTGTTGATCAGCTCGATCGCGTCGTCGTACGACTCCTGCCGGACGACGCAGAGCACCGGTCCGAAGATCTCGTCGGTGTAGACGGTCATCTCGGGGCTGACCTTGTCCAGGAGCGTCGTACCGAGGAAGAAGCCGTCGCTCGGGACGTCGGCCTCGCGGCCGTCGACCACCGCGGTCGCGCCGGACTCGACGCCCTGCCGGATGTAGTCGGCGACCTTGTCGCGGTGCTCGCGGGTGATCAAGGGACCCATCTCGGAGTCGGGGTCGGTGCCGTCGCCGATGCGGAGCTTGGGCAGGCGGGCGGCGATCGCGTCGACCAGTGGGTCGGCCACGTCGCCGACCGCCACGGCCACGGAGATCGCCATGCAGCGCTCGCCCGCCGCGCCGTACGCCGCCGAGACGGCAGCATCCGCGGCCATCTCGACATCGGCGTCGGGCAGCACGAGCATGTGGTTCTTCGCGCCGCCGAGGGCCTGGACACGCTTGCCGTTGCGGGTGCCGGTCTCGTAGATGTAACGCGCGATCGGGGTGGAGCCGACGAAGCTCACCGCGGCGATGCCCGCGTGGCCGAGAATCGCGTCGACCGCCTCCTTGTCGCCGTTGACGACGGAGAAGACGCCGTCGGGGAGGCCGGCCTTCTTCCACAGCTCGGCCAGGAACAGCGAGGCCGACGGGTCCTTCTCGCTCGGCTTGAGGATGAAGGCGTTGCCGGTCGCGATCGCGTTGGCACACATCCACAGCGGCACCATGACCGGGAAGTTGAACGGCGTGATGCCGGCGACCACGCCCAGGGGCTGGCGGATCGAGTAGACGTCCACGCCGGTGCCGGCCTGCTCGGAGTAGCCACCCTTCATGTGGTCGGCCACGCCGCAGGCGTACTCGACGTTCTCGAGCCCGCGCTGGATCTCGCCCTTGGCGTCCGAGAGCACCTTGCCGTGCTCGGCGGTGACGATCTCGGCCAGCTCGTCCATGGACGACGCGAGCAGCTCGCGGAACTTGAAGAGGACGCCGGTGCGGGTGGCGAGCGACGCCGACCGCCAGATGGCGGCGGCCTCGGTCGCGCTCGCGACGGCGGCGTCGAGCTCGGCGGCACTGGCGAGGTCGACCTCGCCGGTCTGCTCGCCCGTCGCGGGGTTGAAGACGGCGCCGGAGCGGCCGGAGCCGCCCTGGGTCGCGGCGCCATTGGTCCAGTGGGGGATCCGGGTGGTCATGGGATGAAAATATCGACCTACCCCTACCTGGAGCAATGCTTTCATTGCTATGTTACAAAACATGTGGCAGGAGCTGGTCGATGCGGTGGACGACCACTCGGCGAAGGGCATCGCCCTCGCCCTGTCCGCCGGCATCGACCGCGGCGTCCTGCGACCCGGCGAGCGACTCCCCCCGATCCGCCGGGTGGCCCGCGACCTCCAGGTCGCTCCTGCCACCATCAGCGCTGCCTGGTCGCAGCTCGCGCGGGCCGGGCTGATCGAGACCGACGGCCGTCGCGGCACGCGGGTGCGCGAGGCGTCGGTCGGGCCGCGTCGCTACCGTCGCGCGCTCGACTCCCACGCGGGCTACCGGGTCGACCTCTCGACCGGACTCCCCGATCCGCGCCTCCTGCCCGACCTGCACGCCGCGATGCAGCGCGTGCCACGGGACGACACGGCGCACTCCTACCTCGAGGAGCCCGTCGTGCCCGCCCTGCGCGCGGTGCTGGAGGAGTCGTGGCCCAACCCGGTCGAGGCCCTGACCGTCGTGGACGGGGCCATGGACGCCCACAGCCAGTTCGTCGCCGCGCACCTGCGGTTCGGCGACCGGGTCGCGGTCGAGCAGCCGTGCTTCCCCCCGCTGCTCGACCTCCTGGAGATGGCGGGCGCCGTTCCGATCGCGGTCGGGTACGACGCCGAGGGGCCGGTGGTCGCGGATGCCGTGGCCGCCATGGACGCCGGCGCGAAGGTCCTCTTCTTCCAGCCGTGGGGGCAGAACCCGTCGGGTCAGTCGCTGTCGCAGTCACGAGCCGAGGACTTGGCCGCCGCGCTCGTGGGTCGGGACGTCCTCGTGGTCGAGGACGACTCGGCCGGGGGCACGCCGTCCGGGTCTCCCGTGTCGCTGGGAAGCCTGCTCCCCGACCGCACCGTGCTCGTGCGGAGCTTCTCCAAGACCCATGGTCCGGACCTGCGGCTCGCCGCCATCGGGGGGCCGGCGCGCATCGTCGGGCCGATCGTGGAGCGGCGTTACCTCGGGCAGGGATGGAGCAGCCGGCTGGTGCAGTCGATCCTGCTCGACCTGCTCACCGACGAGTCCTCGCGGACGCTCGTGGCGGACGCGCAGGCGACGTACGCCGCCCGGACGGCCGCGATGGTCGACGCGCTCGCGGGTCGCGGGGTCGAGGTGCCCGGCCGCGACGGGATCAACGTCTGGGTGCCGGTGGCCGAGCAAGGCGCGGCGCTGCTCCACCTGGCCGCGGCCGGCGTCCGCGCCGCGAGCGGCGACCCGTTCTGGATCTCCCCGCCCGGGTCCGACCACATCCGGATCACCACCTCCTCGCTGAACGGCTCCCACGACGGCGTCGCCGACCTGGTCGCCGACGCCGCCCGCGCCGGCACCTGGGCCGGGCATCGCTGACCTTGTAACACGCTGTCCACAGCTCTTCCACGCCGACGCAACGACGTGGAACAGCTCTGGACGGCGTGTTACAAGCGAGATGCGGCGGTGAGGGCGAGGCCCCACGCGACGGCGTGACGGTGACCGAGGACGCCGGCGACGTTCGCCCGGCCGACCACGGTGCCGGGAGGGACCAGGGCGGAGACGGCGGTCAGCGCCTCGTCGTCGCCGGCGGGACCACCGACCACGACCAGCGTGGCGGGCAGCGTCAGCCCGGTCTCGCGCAGCGCCCGACCGAGCACCGCCTCCTTCAGCGCCCACCGGGCCGCGCGCCACGACGCCGCGGGGAGCTCCGCGCCGAAGCCGAGCAGGCCGGCGGGTCCGGGTACGGCGAGCCGGCCGATCGCCGAGGACGGCGCGGGAGTGTCGTCGAGGTACCGCTCCCCCGTCTCGGCCACCCGCACCGTCGGACCCTCGACCCGGACGCACGGGCCGCGCTTCACCCACTCCGCCGACCCTCGCGTGATCCCGAGCGCCTGCGCGACCGCCAGCGTCAGCAGCGCTCCGCACCCGGCCCGGGTCTCCGCGGCCCCGGCCACCACGAGATCGGCCGTGCCGGCACCCAGGTCGAGCACCGCCGCGTCCGGATCGGCGCCCGGCGTGCTCGCCGCGCCGAGCTCGGCCATCCCCGCCTCGTCCGTCACCAGCTCGACCGGGAAGCCGAGCCGCTCGGCGAGCGCGGCGGACGGGTCGACCGCCGACTCCTCGCCGGCGAGGTACGCCGCGGCCAGCCGGTGGTCGCCGGGCTCGTGCGGCCACGCGATCTCGGTGACGTCGACCACAGCCAGGTCGGCGTACGTCGTGCGGGTGTCGGCCAGGCGCCATCCGCCCTCGACCCGCACGACCGCGGAGAGGTCGTCCGGCGTGGCGGATGAAGCTGCTGGAGACGTCTCCAGCAGCACGAGACCCGACGACCGCCCGGCGAGCTGCGACGCGGCCGTCGCCGCAAGGGACCGGTCCGCGGCGTCGAGGCCGAGCTCCGACGAGAGCCACAGCGGGTCGACGACCCGCGCCAGCGCGCCGCCCGGAGAAGCCACCTCCAGGGCGACGCGGGAGGCGGCCGCGAGCCGCTCGACCGGCACCTGGTCGAGCACCGGGACCCGCGACTCCAACCGGTTGCCGACCAGCACCGCCTCGTCGTCGGCCAGGGCCACGGCGACGACGTCGGCGGCCGCCCGGTTCACGGCAGCGGCGGCCTCGGCGTACCCGGTCCCCGACCGGACCAGGGCGACGACCGGTCCGGTCGCACTCTCGAGCTGGTCGACCCAGACGCCCCGCCCGACGGCCGCGCCGGCGTGGACCAGCGTCCGCCCCTCGACCGGGACGACGGACAGCCGGCCGGTGTCGGCTCCAGCCGCGACGCCGCTGACGACCCCGGTGTGCACCGGCGTCAGTCGGGCGACGGCCCCCCGGACCGGCGGCTCGCCCAGCCGCTCGGACATCCGCCGGACCAGGGCGGCCGCGGCCGTGACCGACGTCGCCGAACCCTTCGCGCCGCGGGTGGGGACCTGCTCGGCCAGGACCGGCGTGAGTCTGCCCTGAGCAGAGCGCGCGAAGACGATCTCGGTGGTCGCGTTGCCGATGTCGATGCCGGCGACCAGGTCCCCCGTCATGGCCGGGTCATGGTGGTGTCACGCCGTCAGGCCGGTCCGCTCGTACACCGCCGCGGCCTCGCGCACGAACGCCGCACAGATCGGCGCCTCGCGGGCCTCGAGCTCGTCCGCCTTCGCCCGCAGCTGGTCGCCCGTCGAACGACCCGGCCGGAGCAGCTCGTAGAGCGCGAGGATGTCCGACTCGTCGAACGCCGTCAGCTCGGCCGCGCGCTCGAAGTTCGCCGCCAGCTGGGGGTTCGCGTGGGCCCGGGCCACGTCGGCCTGGTGCCGCAGGGTCTCGGGGCTGATCCGGATGTCGTCGGGACCCAGCTCGCCCCCGACGACCCCGTCGACGCTCAGCTCGGACGCCGGGCGCCCCGACCAGGCCTTGCCGGTCGCCGGGCTCACGGCTCCCCCTTCCAGGCGAGCTCCTCGGGCGCTCCGCCCGTGGCCAGGGCTCGCTCGATCGCGACCAGGGCGACGACGCGCGTGTGGTAGCGCGCCTCGATGGCCTCGTCGGAGTACGGGTTGCGCGCCGGGTCGGGGGTCGCGCCCTTCGCGTGACGACCGGCGTTCACGCCCAGCAGCCGGTAGTCGGGACGTCCGATCGTGGGCGCGACGCTGTACAGCTCGAGGTTCGCCAGCGGCGCCAGGTCACGCCGGTGGATCAGCGCCGTCCCCTTCGCCTGCAGACCGATGCCGATGCCCGACCCTGCGAGCCGCGCCGCCTTGAGCCCGATGGAGCCGAGGTCGATCGAGTCGTTGATCCGCACCAGCCGTGCGGTGCACCCCTCCTCCTCGAGTCCGGCGAGCACCTCGGCCAGCGCCTCCGAGACGGTCAGGCCCGAGAGGGTCCGGCTGATCGCGCGACCGACCGCCGGGGACAGCCCGATCACGACCTCACCGGCCGCGGTCCCGATGCCGGCCTCGCCGACCACCGAGAACCGCGCGAACTCCTCGGGGTCGTCCTGGGCCCGGCGCAGGTCGTCCACCGAGCGCTGCTGCCGGATCGCGTCGATCTCGGCCTGCCGTTCCGGCGTCGGGTCGTAGCCCGTTCCGGGTCCGAGGTAGTCGTTCGGGTCGGTCACCAGCGAGAGCACGTTCATCTGCTCGTCGAAGATCGCCGCGGTCTGCAGGTAGTCGCCGCTGACCCGCGCGGCCAGCATGTCGAGGAGCCGCTGCGCCTCGTCGGGGTACCCGCACTGCTGGAGCGCCGAGACGACGTCCAGACCGGTCATGCCCGACGTCTTGATGGTGTGCGCCGCGTTCAGCACGGCCAACGTGTCGGTCGTCCCGAGGTCCTTCGAGCCGGCGGCATCCATGGCGAGCTCGACCTGCTCGTCGGTGAAGTCGGCCAGGCCGAACCACGCGTACACGTCGCGCGCCACCTGCGCGGCCCGCCGCCGCAGGTGCTCGAGCTGCTCGGTGTCGGTCGTCCGGAGCCCGCCGTCGACCCCCCAGTCGCGCTGGATGGCCAGGAAGTCGTCGATGTCCTCGGCGTTGAGGTTGCTCGGGCCGAACATGTTGTCGAAGCGCTGGATCGAGCCGAAGCCCGAGCAGATGAAGTCCGAGCCGGCCAGCAGGGTCGGCAGGGTGCGCGCCGTACGCCGCATCTCCGACTCGCTCATCAGGGCGTCGTTGCCCGAGCAGGACTCGAGGTTGCGGAGCATCACCATCAGGTTCTCCGCGGCCAGGGAGCGCACGCCCTTCGGCACCGAGGCGGCCACGGACGCCGAGTCGATGCCGCCGTTCTGCACGCCCTGCGCGCCGATCGCGCGCGCCAGGGCGACGCACCGCGCCTCGAGGTAGAACATCGAGTGCCCCTGCGCGCCACCCATCAGCGCCTCGGCCCCGCCGCCCGACGTGACCCGCATCTTGACCCCACGCGAGGCGTACGCCGACGCCAGCAGCGCCTTCGACCACGGGGTGTCGTCACCGTCGACGAAGACCTCGTGGGTGCCGTAGAGCGACACGGTCTCGGCGTACGACACGAAGCCGCGCATCCCGAGCTCGAGCTCCAGGGCCTCCTCGACCGAGCACTGCACGAGCACGCCGGGCGCACCGACGACCGAGCCCAGGGTGACCGCCAGGGCGTTGGACGGGGCGTCGTTCAGGACCGGCACGGTGGTCTCGAGCTCGCGGAAGCCGAACGCCGCGGCCGTCGCCGCGTCGGCGGCCAGCAGCAACGGGTCGTCCAGGCGGTTGGTGACGTGCGCCTGGTTGCTCGGCGTACGTCGTGCCCGCACCTTGGTCATCGCCATCATCAGCTCGGCCGGACGCAGCAGCCCGAGGGGGGCGGCCAGCTTCGCCGGCGTCATGCCGCTCGCGAGCCGGACCAGCTCGGCGCGCGGGACGGCGGGGTCCACCAGCATCCGGGCGTAGGCGAGGTCGTCGACCGCCATCGCCTCGTCGGCGACCTCGAGGTCGAGCCCGTGGCGGGCGATGAACTCGTCGATGCTGTCGAAGTCGTCCTCGGCCTTCCCGTCCATCTCGACCACGCGGCCGTCGCGGACGACCAGCGACGCGGTGGGGTCCGACGGCGAGTCGTAGGCGATCATGCCGAGCGCGGCGTTCTCCGTGGCGAAGCCGTCCAGGTTCACCCGCTGCGCGTCCATGAACCGGACCCGCCCGATCGGCTCCTGCGAGTCAGGCATCGAGCGCACCCCCTGCGTCCGCCCAGAGCGACGCCGCGGCCGAGGCGAACGCATGGTCCTGCTCGCCGCTCGCTCCGCTGACACCGACCGCACCCGCCACGAGCCCGTCGTACCACAACGGGACGCCGCCGCCGAACGCGATGAACCGCCCACCGGACGCCGCGTAGTACCCGGTCAGGTCGAGCCCGGGGCCCACCAGGTCGCGCAGGGCCAGGGTCGCGATGCGGTTGCCCGCCGCCGTGTACGCCTTGTCGACCGCGACCGTGGCCCCGGCGAACTCGGCGCCGTCCATCCTCCGGAACGCGACCAGGTGGCCGCCGGCATCGACCACGGCAGCGGACACCAGACACTGCTCGTCGGCCGCGGCCGCACACGCGGCGCGCGCCATCTGCTCGGCGAGGTCGAGGTCGACCTTCACGCCAGCTCCCGGAGAGCGGCGGCCTGGGCACGGAGGCGCTCGTGGATGCCGTCGTACGCCAGGACTCCCGGCAGGTAGGTCTTCGCGACCTTGGCGGTCATCGTGTAGACGGTGTCGACCACGTTGGCCACCGGCGACTCCACGACCTGGGTGACCAGCTGGTACGCGTCGAGCGGTGAGAGGCCGAGCTCCGCACCGACCCATCCGGTCATGTCGGCGTGCGCGATCCGGAAGGCGTCCTCGAGCGGCTTCGTCGAGCCCGTCGAGATGATGTGGGTCTCGGACTCGATCCGCGGCCACACGGTGGGCACCCCCTTCACCAGGTCGACGATCACGACCGTGTCCATCGCCGTCTCGACGGCGACGCCGCAGGTCTCCCCCTCACCCTGGCGGGCGTGGCCGTCGCCCAGGCTGAACATGGCGCCCGGGACGTTCACCCCCAGGTAGCAGGTGACGCCCGTGCGCATCTCGGGCGTGTCCATGTTCCCGCCCCAGGAGCCCGGCGTCAGCGACGACCGTGCCTCGCCCAGCGGCGGCGCGACCCCGACCGTGCCGTGCATCGGGTCCAGCGGGAGGTCGAGGGCGAACGTCGAGTCGACGGCTTCGTACCGCACCAACCGGTCCTCGAGGTCCAGCTCGTAGTACCAGGTGCGCTCCTGCAGTGCCGGGTGGAGCATCGCGGTGGTCGGGGTGGCCGTGAGCGACCCGAAGAACGGCACGTTGGCCGAGACGCCCCAGGCCTCGCGCGGCTCGATCGAGACGAAGTGCACCGCCAACGTGTCGCCCGGCTCGGCGCCCTCGATGAAGAACGGACCCGTCTGCGGGTTGAGGTACGCCGGGTCGCAGACCTCCGAGACCACGTCCGCCGCCGAGCGCACCCGACCACCGAAACAGTCGAAGGTCCACGTCGAGAGCGCGGAGCCGGGTGCGAGTGACGCCACCGGCTCCACGCCGCCGAACGTGTAGGTGAGCCGGGCCGGATCGCCGTCCGGATCGGGCTCGTAGCGGATGGGCGCTGCCCCGGGAGCAGTGGTCACCCGTCAGTCCCGCTCGTGGGCGTCCTCCAGCACGGTGCGGCCGATGCGTGCGTACTGCTCCGGGTCGCGCTGCTTGAGCAGGAACATGAAGAGCAGCCCGATGACGAAGGTCGCCCCGACGATGTAGGGGATCAGCTTGTAGAGCAGCGACCCCGACGCGGCACCGCCGGCGAAGGACAGGTTGCTGAACAGCAGGTAGCAGACGTAGAGCATCCCGATCGCGCCGAGCGCCGGGATCACGCCCGTGGTCCAGAAGTTGCCGTGGTGGACCTTCTTCACCTGGAAGTACCAGATCACCGCGATCGAGCAGAGCGCCTGCACCAGCAGGATCGCCATCGTCCCGAGCACCGCCAGCACGCCGTACTCGTAGATGTAGGCCGCCTGGACGACGTCGTTGCCCATCTTCGCCCAGAACAGGATCGTGATCACGAGGGTGATCGCCGACTGGGTGGCCGACGCGATGTGCGGCGACCCGTGGTGCTTGTGCGTCGAACCCAGGTTGTTCTGGGTGCGGGGGATCTCACGCCCGATCGCGTAGATGTAGCGCGACGCCGCGTTGTGGAAGGCCAACGCGCAGGCGAAGGAGCCGGTCACGATCAGGAAGTCGAAGAGGTACGTCGACGGGTGGCCGAGGTACTGCTCGAAGGTGCCCTTCATCAGGTCGACGGGGTTGCTGCCGGCCGAGGTCGTGATCGACTCCTTGGCGCCCGTGCCGGAGACCGCCATCCACGACACGAAGGTGTAGAAGATGCCCAGGCCGACGACCGCGATCATGGTCGCCGGGGGCACGATCCGCTTCGGGTCGCGCGACTCCTCGCCGTAGACCGCCGTGGTCTCGAAGCCGACCCACGACCAGAAGGCGAAGAACACGCCGATCGCTGCGGAGCCGGCGGCGACCTGGGTGCCGTCGATCGAGGCCCCGAGGGACACCGACGAGCCGGGCATGTTGCCGCCTTCGACGAGTGACTTGAACGCGTTGAGCGGGTTGATCGCACCGGGGATCAGGCCGTCGTCCCCACCGCCGTGGAAGAGCACCGTGAACGCCATCGCGGCCAGCAGGAGCACCTCGGCGACGAGACAGACGCCGAGGAAGGCGGCCGCGATGTTGATGTCGTAGTGGCCGAACAGGGCGATCAGCACGATGCCGATGACGGCGATCAGGAACCAGTTCGGCTTGATGCCCCACCACGAGTCCAGCGTCGACTGGGTGAAGTAGCTGAACACGCCGATCAGCGAGCCCTCGAACACGACGTACGCCAAGGTGGCGACCAGACCCGCCGCCATGCCCCAGACCTGACCCAGTCCCTGGGAGATGAAGCCGTAGAACGCACCTGTGGTGGTGACGTGGCGCGCCATCGCGACGAAGCCGACCGCGAACAGGGTCAGCACGATGGTCGCGAAGAGGAAGCCGCCGGGCGCGGCCAGGCCGTTGCCGTAGCCGACCGCGATCGGCGTGTTCGCGCTCATCGCGGTGATCGGCGCCGCGTTCGCGGTCGCCATGAACAGCACCGCGACCATGCCGATGGCCCCGGTCTTGAGCTTGTGGCCGGAGTCGACCGGCACCTCGACGAACTCGCTGCCTGTGGTGTCTTGGGTCGTCATCGAGAGGTCGCCCTTCTCTGTGGACCGCTCGCACCCACTCCATGAACCCCTGGAGCGAGAGCCGGACGCGTCCGTACCGATGTGTCCTGGATCACCCCGAGCGGCACGAGAGTCGCACCGCCGAGCGACGCCGCACAAGATCTGCGATCAATTTTGTTTGTTTCAGGTTTGTTCGCGAACACACCATTGACACCACCGACCTAAAAGGTATGCACTCTTGGTTGAACCATTTACGGAGCGGGCGGAAGGAGCGCGGTGACCGACTACGGGGCCTTCTCCTTCGAGGACAAGCAGGAGGTCCTCGACAAGGCCAAGGAGTTCTGGAACCCGGGCAAGACCCAGTTCTGGATCGACTCGGGCACCCCCCTGGTGATCGACCGGCGTGAGGGCTACCTGATCTGGGACATGTCGGGTCGCCGCCTGATCGACGCCCATCTCAACGGCGGCACCTACAACGTGGGCCACCGCAACCGCGAGGTCGTCGCCGCCGTCGCGCAGGCGATGCACCGCTTCGACATCGGCAACCACCACTTCCCGTCGCTGGCGCGGACCGCCCTCGCGGAGGCGCTGATCGCGTCGGCACCTCCTGGGCTCACCAAGGTGATCTACGCCAGCGGCGGGGGCGAGGCCATCGACATCGCCATCAAGACGGCCCGGCACGCCACCGGCAAGCGCAAGATCGTCTCGATCGTGAAGGCCTACCACGGTCACACCGGGCTGGCCGTCACGGCCGGCGACGACCGCTTCGCGAAGCTGTTCCTCGCCGACCGTCCGGACGAGGTCGCCCAGGTCCCGTTCAACGACCTCGAAGCGATGGAGGATGCGCTGCGCGGTCGCGACGTCGCCGCCGTGCTGATGGAGTCGATCCCCGCGACGTACGGCTTCCCGCTCCCCGACCCCGGCTACCTGGAGACGGTCAAGCAGCTCTGCGAGAGGTACGACGCGCTGTACGTCGCCGACGAGGTGCAGACCGGGTTGATGCGCACCGGCGAGCTCTGGTGCATCTCCAAGCACGGCATCGAGCCGGACATCCTCGTCACCGGCAAGGGGCTGTCGGGCGGCATGTACCCGATCGCGGCCGTGCTGGTCAGCGAGCGGTGCGCGGGCTGGCTCACCGAGGACGGGTTCGCCCACATGTCGACGTTCGGCGGGGCCGAGGTCGGCTGCATCGCCGCGATGAAGACCCTCGAGATCTGCAGCCGCCCCGAGACCCGTTCGATGGTGCACTACCTCGCGGACCTGCTGCGTGAGGGGCTCGACCAGATCCGCGACGACAACCCGGGCTGGTTCACCGGAATCCGGCAGGACGGCCTCGTGATCGGGCTCGAGTTCGACCATCCGCGGGGCGCGATGCTGGTGAGCCGGCACCTGTACGAGCACGGTGTGTGGGCGATCTTCTCGACCCTCGACCCGCAGGTGCTGCAGTTCAAGCCCGGCCTCCTGCTCACGCCCGACCTCGCCGAGGAGCTCCTCGACCGGGTGGCGGTCGGGATCGCCAGCGCCCGGACCGACTCCACCGCCCGGGGAGCGGCATGAGCGAGACGACATCCCTGAGCTCGACGTACCTCGAGCCCGAGCCGACCGACGTACCGCAGGCGCGGGCGATGCTCGAGCGTGCCGAGTGGGCCTCCCGCGCGTTCCGGATGCTCGACAAGGCCGCGGTGGACCGGATCCTCGAGGCCGTCGTGGCCGCGGCGGTGGACCACGCGCAGGAGTACGCCGAGCGCGCCGTCGCCGAGACCGGCTTCGGCGTCGTCGAGCACAAACGGCTCAAGAACGAGGCGTGCTCGCGCGGCGTGCTCGACTTCTACGCCGGCGCCGACTTCGTCACGCCCCGCATCGACGACGAGCTCAAGATCGTCGAGGTGCCTCGCCCCGCCGGGGTCGTGCTGGCGCTCACGCCGTCGACCAACCCGGTGGCCACCGTCTACTTCAAGATCCTGCTCAGCCTGATGACCCGCAACGCCGTCGTGGTGAGTCCGCACCCGATGGCGAAGCGCGTCTGTGCTGATGCGTCTCGGGTCCTGGGCGCCGCCGCCGAGGCAGCCGGGGCGCCAGCCGGAGTGGTGCAGGTCGTGAGCGAACCGACGATCCCCCTGATCGACGCCCTCATGACCGACACACGCACCAGTGCGATCGTCGCGACCGGCGGCAACGCCGTCGTGCGCGCGGCGTACCGCTCCGGTACCCCGGCCCTCGGCGTCGGTCCCGGCAACGTGCCGGTGCTCGTCGACGCCACCGCCGACCTCAACGCCGCCGCTCGGCGGATCGTCGAGTCCAAGGCGTTCGACAACTCGTGCCTGTGCACGAACGAGTCGGTGGTGATCGTCGAGGACCGGGTGGCCGATGCGTTCACCCGGGCGATGCGGTCCGCGGGCGCCTACCTGCTCGACGCCGAGCAGGCCGTGTTGGTCCGCGACCTCGTCTTCCCCCACGACCGGTTCGACCCGGCGGTCGTGGGCAAGTCCGCCACCTGGTTGGCGGAGAAGGCGGGCGTCCAGGTGCCGCACAACACGAAGGTGCTGGTCGCGGAGTTCGAGCAGGTGGTGCCCGAGGAGCCGCTCGCCCGCGAGAAGCTGACGCCGCTCCTGGGGCTGGTCCGCGTGCCCAGCGCCGCCGCGGGCATCAAGGCGGCGCGGGCCGTGCTGCGCATCAGCGGCGCCGGCCACTCCGCGGCCGTGCACTCGACCGACCCGGCGACCATCCTCGAGTTCGGCGTCGCCTGCAACGTGCTCCGGGTCTCGGTGAACGTCGGCAACAGCCTCGGGGGCGCCGGCATCGAGACCCACCTGGCGCCGACGATGACCATCGGCACCGGGTACGCCGGTGGGTCCTCCGTCGGCGAGAACCTCCGACCGGACCACCTGGTCAACTGGGTCCGGCTGGCCCACAACGCCGACGCGTCGGTGCCGATGGGCGACTTCGCCGGGCTCACGCCGTGGCGCGCCGCCTCGGGCCCGGTGCCGGCGTACCCGACCCCGTCCAATGCCCGCGACGATGCCGGCGCTGCCCGCGAGCCGGCACGCCGCGAGCGCGCGGCCGCGACGACGAACGACGACGACCTCCGCGAGGAGCTGCGCCGGATCATCGTCGAAGAGCTCCACGACCTGATCGGCGGTGGGCACCGTGGCTGAACCCAGCACCCAGCTCCGCAGCTTCATCCATCTCGACCGGCTCCAGCCGCAGACGATGTGCTACCTGGGCTCCTGGATCCGCGGCACGCTGCCTCGCGCCGGCGACGCGGCCCAGATCATCGAGGTCTCCCCCGGGCTCGACATCGAGCCGCTGACCGACGTCGCGCTCAAGCACGCGCGGATCTCGTCGGGGATGCTGATCGTCGAGCGCCAGTTCGGCTACCTGGAGTTCCACGGCCCCAACGACGCGGTGCGTGCGGCGGCCGGCGCCGTGCTGGAGCACCTCGACACGAGCGCGTCGTCGGCCACCCGGCCCCAGGTCCTGGCGAGCACGATCATGAGCCGTATCGACAGCCAGCACGCGTTCCTGGTCAACCGCAACAAGCTCGGCTCGATGGCCCTGCCGGGCGAGTCGGTGTTCGTGCTCGAGATGCAGCCGGCGTCGTACGCGATCCTGGCGACGAACGAGGCCGAGAAGGCCGTCGGCCCCGGGATCAAGGTCATCGACTACCGGATGGTGGGCGCCACCGGGCGGGTCTACCTGAGCGGCCAGGAGGCCGACGTGCGGCACGCGGCCGAGGCCGCCGAGTCCGCGCTCACCTCGCTCGCGGAGGTCGTCGGATGACCGATGCCGACACGACCGCGGCCCTGCGGCAGATGGTGCGCGAGGTCCTGCAGGAGGTGCTGCCGCGCGGAGCCTCCGACCCGGAGACCGCCGCCGCGCCGCCCGGAGACGACGTACGCCGGGTGCGCGTCCGCGACGACCACGACCTGGCCGACCTCGTGACCCAGGTGCTCAACCTCGCCGAGAACCCCGACCGCGCCGCCGACCTCCGCGCCGGGCGCATCCGGTTCCGGCTGGCCGGTGACGCGGGCACCGGCGCCCCCACAGGTCCCGGACCGATCGACGTCGAGCGCGGCGCCGTCACCGAGCGCATCATCCAGCGAGCGGCCCGTGAGCAGCGGACGTTGCGGATCGGCGCACGAGCCGTGGTGACGCCGCTGGCCCGCGACCGGGCGCGGGCCCTCGGCGTCGTCATCGAGCGGACCGACCGCACCACGCCGTCATCCGTACAGGGAAGGGAGACGCGATGATCCGCGCCACCGTGACCGGCACCATCTGGGCGTCGCGTCGGCTGAAGGAGATCCCCCACGGCGCGTTCCTCGAGGTCCGCGCCCACGACTCCGAGGCCAGGTTCGTCGCCTTCGACGTGCTCGGCAGCGGGGTGGGTGAGGAGGTCCTGGTCGTGCAGGGCAGCGTCGCCTCCGCCTGGTTCGGCGAGAGCCATCCACCGGTCGACGCGCTGATCATCGGCTCCGTCGACCCCCAGTCCAGCCAGTCCGACAGCAGCACCACGAGCCCCGACCCGGCAGAGCCGGGTCAGGAGAGGTAAGGAGAGAACCGTGGCCAACAACGCCATCGGCATGATCGAGACCAAGGGGTACGTCGCTGCGCTCGCGGCCGCGGACGCCATGGTCAAGGCCGCCAACGTCACCATCGTCGGCCGCGAGGAGGTCGGCGACGGACTCGTCGCCGTCACCATCATCGGAGACGTCGGTGCGGTGAAGGCCGCCACCGAGGCCGGGTCGGAGGCGGCCGGGCAGGTCGGCGAGCTGGTCTCCGTCCACGTGATCCCGCGGCCGCACGTCGAGGTCGGCAGACACTTCACGATCGCCGCCGACTGACGTGTCCCACCTGGACACCGAGGCGGCCGCGACGCGGGCGCTGGGCGTGGATCTGCGGGTCTACCTGCCGATCCACGACCTGCAGCCCCAGTTCGCGGCGTACCTCGGGACCCCGACGCGGGCCCGCGGCTACCCGCCGTTCGCCGGTCAGCACGCGCTGATCATCGAGGTCGCGCCCGGTCTCGCCATCGAGCGGGTCACCGACCTCGCGCTCAAGGCGGTCCCCGACGTCGACCCGGGGATCCTGTTCGTGGAGCGCCAGTTCGGCGTGCTCGAGGTGCATGCGGCGGATGCCGCCGACGTCGCCCGGGCGGGCGAGGCGATCCTGGCCGGGATCGGTGCCAAGGCCGGCGACCAGCTGCGGCCGCAGGTGCTCTACCGCGACGTCATCGAGGACATCTCGGACCAGCACGCGATCATCGTCAACCGCACGCGCCAGGCCTCGATGGTGATGCCGGGGCAGACGCTGCTGGTGTGCGAGATGACGCCCGCGCTGTTCGCGGCGGTCGCGGCCAACGAGGCGGAGAAGGCCGCCCCGGGGCTGACCCTGGTCGACGTCTCGATGATCGGTGCGGCGGGCCGGCTCTACCTGGCCGGTGACTCCGGGTCGATCGAGACGGCTCTCGCGGCGATCGATGAGGTGCTCGGGTCGATCGAAGGGCGATGATCCTCCCGTGAGCGAGTCCACCTCCACCCATGAGCCGAGCGCTCTCGACCGCATCGCCCGGCAGGCGCTGGCGTCGTACGACCTGCCCGAGGGAACGACCGCCGAGCTGGTCAACCAGTCCGAGAACGCGACGTACGCGGTGCGGACGCCCGACGGCGGGACGGCCGCCGCCCTGCGGGTGCACCGGCTCGACTACCACCCGGACGGCGCGATCCGCTCCGAGCTGGCCTGGATCGACGCGCTCCGGCAGGACGGCGTGATCACGACGCCCGCCATCCGCACCGCCCGCGACGGCGAGCGCGAGCTCACGGTTGCCGATCCCGAGGGCGAGACGGCGCCACGCTCGGCGGTGATGTTCGAGTGGCTGCCCGGCGCCTCCCCCGCCGAGGACTCGCTGGTGGCCAACTTCGCCGAGCTCGGCGAGCTCACGGCCCGCCTGCACGACCACGCGCGTGCCTGGCAGCCACCGGCCGGGTTCCGCCGCTTCTCGTGGGGGTACGACGAGGCGTTCGGCAGCATCGCGCGCTGGGGCCGGTGGCAGGACGCTCCAGGCGTGGACGCGGACACGTCGCCGGTGCTCACCCGCCTCGACGAGACGCTCCGAGACCGGCTCGCGGCGTACGGACAGGGGCAGGAGCGCTGGGGCCTGATCCATGCCGACCTCCGGCTGGCCAACCTGCTGGAGAGCCCGGGCACGCCGACCGCGGTGATCGACTTCGACGACTGCGGCTTCGGCTGGTTCCTCTACGACTTCGGCGCGGCGGTCAGCTTCATCGAGGACCATCCCGACGTGCCGGCCGCGACCGAGGAGTGGGTCGAGGGCTACCGCCGGGTCGCCGCGCTGCCCGCCGAGGACGAGGCCGAGCTGCGCACGTTCGTGATGTTCCGCCGGCTGCTGCTCCTGGCGTGGATCGGCTCGCACGCCGACGTCGACGTCGCCCAGGAGCTCGCCCCCACGTACGCCGTAGGCACCTGCCACCTGGCGGAGGAGTATCTGTCGAGCCACGCCTGACGTGGGACGAATGGAGGATCGGATGTTCACATCGCTCGAGGGGCGGTCGGTGGTCGTCACCGGTGCCAGCAAGGGCATCGGCAAGGGCATCGCCGCGGGCTTCGCCCGTGCCGGCGCGAAGGTCCTCGTCGTCGGTCGCGACGGCGACGCGGCGACGGCGACGGCGAACGAGCTCGGCCACGGTGCCTCGGCGTTCTCGGCCGACGTCGTCGACCCCGACGCCTGCGCGGCGATGGCCGCCGCGGCCGTCGAACGCCACGGCGGCATCGACGTGCTCTGCGCGAACGCCGGCATCTTCCCCGACGTGAAGCTCGCCGAGATGTCGTCCGCGGACATCGACCAGGTGCTGGGCACGAACCTCAAGGGCAACATGCTCTCGGTGATCGCCTGCCTGCCGGCGCTCGAGGCGTCGGGACACGGCCGGGTGATCCTGACCTCGTCGATCACCGGACCGATCACGGGCTTCCCCGGCTGGGCCCACTACGGCGCGAGCAAGGCCGGCCAGCTCGGCTTCATGCGGACCGCGGCCGTCGAGCTCGCCCGGAAGGACATCACGGTCAACGCCGTCCTGCCCGGCAACATCCTCACCGAGGGACTCGTCGAGCTCGGCGAGGAGTACCAGAGCTCGATGGCCGCCTCGATCCCCGCCGGCAAGCTCGGCACCGTCGACGACATCGCCAACGTCTGCCTGTTCCTCGCCACGGACGAGGCGGCGTACGTGACCGGGCAGGCCATCGCCGTGGACGGCGGTCAGGTGCTGCCCGAGTCGCTCGACGCGATGTCCTCGTGATGTCCTCGTGATCTGGCCCCGAGGGTGACGTGCTGACGACAGAATGGCGCTGACATGACGAGCATCTCGCACGCCAAGGGCCCGCTGGCCGAGTCCATCCAGCGCGAGCTCCAGGCCCGGATCGACGAGGGGCGCTGGCAGCCGGGCCAGCGGCTCGGGTCCGAGCGCAGCCTGGCGATGGAGCTCGGCGTCAGCCGCTCCTCGCTGCGGCAGGCGCTGGGCATGATGGAGCAGGCGGGCGCCGTACGCCGGGTGATCGGCCGCGGCGGTGGGACGTTCGTCAGCCACCAGAAGATCGACCGCGACCTCTCGCACATCCGCAGCGTCCCCGAGCTGCTCTCGGCGCAGGGCATCACCGCGGGTACCCGGATCCTCTCCACCGGGACGGCGCCCGCGGCCGCGGCCACCAGCGAGGCGCTCGAGCTCGAGCCCGGGCAGCTGGTGTTCGCGATCGTCCGCATCCGGCTGGCCGACGGCGCGCCGATCTCGCTGGAGCACGCGTGGCTGCCGGTCGCGCTGTTCCCCGGCCTGCTGGACTACCAGCTCGGCGGCTCGCTGTACGCGCTGCTGGACGAGCACTTCTCGATCGAGCCCCAGGAGACCACCGAGCGGATCGAGGTGGTGCGCGCCACGCCCGACGACGCGTCGATCCTGGGCATCGACCGCGAGGAGCCGCTGCTGTCGATCACCCGGGTCACCCGGAGCGCCGACGGCACGCCGTTCGAGCACTCCCACGACCTGTTCCGGGCCGACCGCACCCGGATCGTCGTCCACACCGCCGAGCCCGGCGGGGACACCGACGCCGACCTCGCCCGCCAGTCCTTCGAGCTCATCACCCACTGACGCCGAGTCGGCGCAGGTCGACGCCCGAATCACGTCGAGTCGGCGCGTGTGTACGCCGAACTCACGTCGAGTCGGCGCGTGTGTACGCCGAAATCACGTCGAGTCGTCATATGACGACTCGGCGAGGTTGGCTCGGAGGTCACCGGGTTTCGACTCGCCCGACGCGCCCTCGCCTCGTCGCGGGCTCGCTCAACCTGCGACCGCCACGAGCGTCCTCTCGTTCCTCGCGGACCCTCTGCGGTCTTGACAATGATTCTCATTCTCACTGAGAATCATTCTCATGCGACGGTGGGTGCTGCTCTTGACGGCCCTGGGCCTGGTGGCGGGCCTGACCTCCGCCTGCCGTCTCCCGAAGTCCGGTGAGCACACGGTCGTGGCGTCGTTCTACCCGCTGTACTTCATCGCCGAGCGGGTCGCCGGTCGCTACAACGACGTCGTCGACCTGACCCCGCCGGGTGTCGAGCCGCACGAGTACGAGCTCACCGTCCGCCAGGTCGCCGAGATCGACAACGCCCGCGTCGGCTTCTACGAGCGCGGCGTGGCGCCGTCGATCGACCAGGCGATGGACAACGACTCCCCCGACCGTGCGCTCGACGTGACCTCGGTCGTCCCGCTGGCCGCGCCGGTGGCGGGTTCCGGCGTCGAGCACACCAGTGACGACAAGGACCCGCACTTCTGGCAGGACCCCACGCTGATGGCGGAGGCGACCCGCGCCTTCGCCTCGACGATGGCCGAGGCCGACCCCGCGCACGCGGCGTACTACCGGGCGCAGGGCCGACGCCTGGTCCGCGACCTCGGGCGCGTGGACGCGGAGTACCGCCGGACCCTGGCGAACTGCCGGGTCGACACGATCGTGGTGAGCCACGACGCGTTCGAGTACCTCGCCCGGCGGTACGGCGTCGACGTCGTCCCGATCGCCGGGCTCGAGCCCGACGCCGAGCCCTCGCTGCAGCGCCTCCACGACCTCGCGAACCTGATCCGGGACCGGGGCGTGACCACGGTGTTCTTCGAGACCCTGGCCAGCCCCGACCTGGCCGAGTCCCTGGCCGGCGACGTCGGTGTCAGGTCGGCGGTGCTCGACCCGATCGAGGGCCTCAGCTCGGATGACCCGGACGCGACGTACCTCACCCTGATGCGGCAGAACCTGGCCGCGCTCGCGAAAGCAGGCGACTGCACGTGACCGCTCTCCTCTCCCTCGACCAGGTCGGCGTCGTGCTCGACGGGCGCCCGATCGTGCGGGACGTGACCTTCGAGGTCGACACCGGCCAGGTGGTGGCCGTCCTCGGGGCCAACGGCTCGGGCAAGTCCACCCTGCTCAAGGCCCTCGTCGGGCTCAACCCGGTCAGCACCGGCACCGTCTCGCTCTTCGGTACGCCGCTCCCCCGGTTCCGCGACTGGCAGCGCATCGGCTACGTCCCGCAGCGCTCCAACCTCGGCACGGGCGTGCCCGCCACCGTCCGCGAGGTCGTCGCCAGCGGACGCATCGCCCGGCGGCGTCCGTTCCTCCCGATGACCCGGCACGAGCACGACCTCGTCGACGCCGCCGTGGACCTGGTGGGGCTCGGTGGCCGCGCGGGCCACACGGTCGCGACCCTGTCGGGCGGACAGCAGCAGCGGGTCCTGGTCGCACGCACTCTCGCCGGCGAGCCCGACCTGCTCCTCCTCGACGAGCCGAACGCCGGCGTCGACCACGCCAGCCAGCTGGCCATCGCCGAGACGCTGGGCGGCCGGGCCGACGCCGGCGCCAGCATCGTCGTCGTACTCCACGAGCTCGGCCCGTTCGCTCCCCTGATCGACCGGGTCATCGCTCTCCGGGAGGGCCGGATCACCTACGACGGACCTCCCGACCAGCTGGCAGAGGGAGCCGCGCACGCGCACCACCACCACGACGACGACGTCTACGGACTGCTGCCCCCGATGAAGGCACCGCTGGAAGGAGACCGCTGATGTGGGACCTGCTGCTGGCGCCGTTCATGATCCGCGCTGTCGTCGCCGCCGCGGTGACGGGCCTGGCGGCCCCCGGCATCGGCACCTACCTCGTCCAGCGCCGGCTCTCCCTGCTGGGTGACGGCATCGGCCACATCACGGTCACCGGCGTCGCGCTCGGCCTGCTCACCGGCACGTCGCCGACGTTCACCGCCGTCGTGGTCGCGGTGCTCGGCGCGCTCGCGATCGAGCTGATCCGCACGTCCGGCAAGGCAACCGGCGACCTCGCCCTCGCGCTGCTCTTCTACGGCGGCATCGCCGGCGGTCTCGTCCTGGTGCAGCTGGCCGGGAACGGTGCCTTCGCGCTCCAGGCCTACCTGTTCGGCTCGATCACCACGATCTCGTACGACGACGTGGTCGTCTCGGTCGTGCTCGCCGGCATCGTGATCGTGGTCTGCCTCGCGCTGATGCCGCAGCTCTTCGCGGTGTCGTACGACGAGGACTTCGCGCGCGCCAGCGGCGTACCCGTGTGGTTCTACAACACCCTGGTCTCGGTGCTCGCGGCGGTGACGGTGAGCGTCGCCATGCGCACGGTCGGCCTCCTGCTGGTCAGCGCCCTGATGATCATCCCGGTGGCGACGTCGCAGCAGTTCACCCGCAGCTTCCGCTCGACGATGCTCCTCGCGATGGTCGGCGGCCTCGTGGCATCCCTCGGCGGCGTGCTCATCTCGGCCT
The DNA here is from genome assembly GCA_963812055.1 of uncultured Actinomycetota bacterium. Taxonomy (GTDB): domain Bacteria; phylum Actinomycetota; class Actinomycetes; order Propionibacteriales; family Nocardioidaceae; genus Nocardioides. Next base: position 57,024 of record CAWEUA010000017.1, on the reverse strand, counting down.
ACGCCAACCTCCCGCCGGGCGCCACGATCGTGCTGTTCGCGCTGGCCGGGTTCGTCGCGACCGCGCCCGTCGGCATGGTCCTCGACCGCCGACGTCGCGCCCAGGTCCCGTACGACGCCGATGCGCTGCCGCTGCACGAAGAGGCGGACGAGCGCCATCGCCACGTCCACGGGGCGGGGTGTGGCCACCTCGCGATCGAGCACGGCGACCATGTCGACTACGTCCACGACGGCCACCGCCACGCGGTCCACGTCACCGGAGAGGGGCAGCACTATGACGAGCACTGAGCCGGTAGGGCCCGGTCCGCGCTCGACTCCCCAGCGCCAGGCGGTGCTCGACGCGCTCGACGGTGTCGACGACTTCCGCTCCGCGCAGGAGGTCCACGAGCTGCTCTCCTCGCGCGGCTCCGGCATCGGCTTGGCCACGGTCTACCGCACCCTCGCGTTGTACGCCGACCACGGGCTCGTCGACGTCCTCCGCCGCGAGGACGGCGAGGCGATCTACCGACGCTGCTCCGACACGCACCACCACCATCTGGTGTGCCGGTCGTGCGGGGCGACGGTCGAGGTCGAGGGGCCTGCGGTCGAGCGGTGGACGTCCGCGATCGCGGACGCGCACGGCTTCTCGGACCTGTCCCACACGCTCGAGATCGTCGGCACCTGCGCCGACTGCCGATAGGCCGACCTAGCGGACCGCGACCGGAGCGGCCGAGGCGGGTGCGTCGGACGCCGTCGTGGCGGTGACCCGGGAACGGCGGAGGACCATCCCGGTGATCGCGATGACGATGATCGTGGCCAGCAGCATCAGGGTCGCGAGCGCGTTGACCGCCGGCGTGATCCCGAACCTGACAGCGGAGTAGAGCACGATCGGCCAGGTGTTCGTCGTCCCGTTGGTGAACGCCGGCAGCACGTAGTCGTCGAACGAGAACGTGAACGACAGCAGGGCCGCCGAGAGGATCGCCGGGAAGAGTCGGGGCAGCGTGACCTGCCGGAACGTCGCCAGGCGGCCCGAGCCGAGGTCGTAGCCGGCCTCCTCGAGCGAGTCACCCATCCCGACGAACCTGGCCCGGATCACCAGCATGGACAGAGACGACCCGAAGACGACCTGCCCGAGGAAGATCGTCCACGTACCCAGCTGCGGGAAGACCGGGATGTAGTTGCGCACCTGGACGAAGAAGATCAGGGAGGCGACCGCGATCACGATCTCCGGGACGACCAGGGTGAGGTAGACCAGCGAGTCGAAGGGCGCCCGCACGAACTTGTTCATCCGGGCGAGCGCCAGCGCTGCACCCAGCCCGAGCAGGGTCGACACGATGGCGGCCGCGCCCGCGATCTTGGCGCTGGTCAGGATCGCCGGGATGTACGTCGGGTCGTGCAGCCCGGCGTTGAACCAGCAGGTCGTGAAGCCGTTCCACACCGTGACGTTGCCGACCTGGGTCGGCGGCAGGTCGCAGACGTTGGACCCGGTGAACCCCGCGAGCGCCGCCGGCGAGGGCTTGTTGAAGGCGAACAGGACCATCACGGCGATCGGCAGGTAGAGGAACGCGAAGACCACCATCGCCCAGGCGGTGAACGCCCGCTTGGCGGTGACGACCCGCTTGCCCCGTCCGATCCTGGCCCTAGGCACCGAAACGCTCCTCCTTCGTGGCGAAGAGGATGTACAGCGCGACGAAACCGGAGAGCGCGATCATCAGGCTGATCGACATCGCGGAACCGAACGGCTGGTTCTGGGCTGAGGCGAACTGGTCGCCGATCACGTTGCCGACGAACTCGTAGTTACCGCCGCTCAGGATGTTCGGGATGATGTACTCCCCGCACATCGGGATGAACACCAGCAGTGCCCCGGTGACGACGCCCGGCATGGTGAGCTTGAGGGTGATCTGCCGGAACGCGTTGAACGGCTTGGCTCCCAGATCGGTCGCGGCCTCGACGAGCGACCAGTCCATCCGCTCCAGCGACGCGAACACCGGGATGATGAAGAGCGGGAGATAGTTGTAGACCAGCCCGACGGCGACGGCCCACTTGGTGAACATGATGTCGATCCCCAGGTTCGTCGCCAGGTAGCCGTGGGGGTCGAGGATGATCTTGAGCGCGTAGGTGCGGATCAGGAACGACGTCCAGAACGGCACCAGGATCAGCAGCAGCGCCAGCAGCTTGTACGTCGACAGGTAGCGCGCCATCCAGTACGCGATCGGGTAGCCCACCAGGATCGTGAGCAGCGAGCCGCCGGCGGCCATCAGCAGGGTCCGGTAGAAGATCTTCAGGTACAGCGGGTCCAGCACCAGGTGGTACTGGCTGGTGTCGAAGCCGTAGCTGATCGAGTCGAACCCGGTCTGCGTGGCGAGGGAGAACGCGACCAGGATCGCGAGCGGACCGAGGAAGAAGATCGCGTAGTAGAGCAGCGAGGGCGACGTCAGCCAGCCCGGGTAGCGCGGGCTGAACGATCGCTGCCGCCGTCCCCCGCGCTCGACAGCGTCCTCCGTGGACGCCATCAGCCTGCCTTGAACTCCGTGTAGATCTTGGTCCGGTCCTGCACGACCTGCGGGTTCACGTTGAGGATGTACTGGTAGTTGTCGGTGTAGCTGGTCGGGACGTTGAAGAGCTGGTCCTTGCTCAGCTCGGCCGGCAGCTCGGACAGCGCCTCCGGGATCGGGATCGGGTAGTTGTGGTACTCCATCTCGGTCACCGCTGTCGACGGGGTGAGCAGCCAGTTGATCCAGGCGTGCGCCGCGACCGGGTGCGGCGCCGTCGCCGGGATGCACCAGTTGTCGGACCAGATCTCCGACTTCTCCTTGCACAGCACGGCGGTGATGTCGCCCTGCTTCTTGCGACCCTGCACGATCCGGCGCACGTCGCCGTTCCAGCCCTGGCCCAGGATGATCTTCCCCGCGATCGCGTCGTCGATGTAGCCGGAGGCACTGATCGTGGTGACGCCCTTGCGGATCGACATCAGGAAGTCGGAGACCTGATTGAAGTCGTCCTGGGACTCGGTGTTGGCGTCCAGGCCGAGGGCCATCAGCGCGAGCGGCACGACCTCCTCGGCGCCGTCGAGCAGGTTCGTCCGGCCCTTGTCGACGTACTTCGTCAGCAGGTCGTAGAAGTCCTTCATCGTCTCGGGCTTCTCGGTGACGATCGTGTTGTTGTAGTAGAACATCGTGATCCCGTAGTCCTTGATCACGTGGTACTCGCCGGTGGTGTCGTACTCCGCCTTGAGGAACTTGGGGTCGAGGTTCTTCTTGTTCGGCAGCAGGGCGTCGTCCATCTTCAGCAGCTTGTTGGTCTCGATCAGCTGCGCGACGGCGTTCTGACTGGGCGCGATGATGTCGTACGTCGAGCCCCCGGCGTTGAGCTTGGCGAGCAGCTCGTCGTTCGACGAGTAGTAGGTCTCGTGGATCTTGAGCCCCGCCTTCGACACGTCCGGGAGCGCCATGAACTTCTTGTACGTCGACGGGTCGTCGTACTGGGACCAGTTGAAGATCTCCAGGTGGTCCTCGAGCGGCTTGCCCGCCAGCGCGTCCGAGCTCGCCGTGCTCGTGCCGGTGCCCTGGTCTCCGGTCGACGTGCTCCCGCACGCGCTCAGCAGCATCAGGCCGCCGATCCCGAGTGCGGAGCGGCGTGACAGCGGGTGACCGATCGCGCGCACGACATCTCGGTGGAGCTGGTCCAGCGTCGGCTTGCTCTCCAGCGGTGCGAGGAGGTTCAGGTGGTCGCGGTGGTCGGTCATGGTTGCCCCTGTTCGTTGTTCGGCGCAGGTTCCTGCCCCGTGTCGTTCACCGCGTCGCGCGCGGGTGGGTCGGCCAGGAGCACCGGTGCGGTCCGGTCCCACTGGATCGTGATCGAGTCACCGGGGCGGATCGTGTCGTGCGGCGGATCCGCGCCGGACCGCTGCTCCCGGATGAGCATCTGGGTGCCGCCGTCGAGGGTGGCGACGACCTGCACCTCGTCCCCGAGATACATCTTGGTGTCCACCACCGCGCGGGCAGCGTTGACGTTCCCGGCCGCAGAGCCCGGCACGATGCTGAGCCGCGCCGGCCGGATGCCGATCCGGGCCGCCTGACCGCGGGTCGCCTCCCCTCGCGCCCGGACGACGACGCCGGAGCCCGTGTCGAGGTCGAACTCGTCGTCGCCGACCTCGGTGACCTTGCCGTCCAGGAAGTTCATCTCGCCGATGAAGTCGGCCACGAAGGCCGTGAGCGGCCGGTCGTAGATCTCGGCCGGTGTGTCCAGCTGCTCGATGATCCCATCGGACATCACCGCGATCCGGTCGGACATCGACAGCGCCTCCCCCTGGTCGTGGGTGACGTAGATGAAGGTGATCCCGACCTCGTCCTGGATGCGGGTGAGCTCGATCTGCATCTCCTTGCGGAGCTTGAGGTCGAGCGCACCGAGCGGCTCGTCGAGGAGGAGCACCCGCGGCCGGTTGACCAGCGCCCGGGCCAGGGCGACGCGTTGCTGCTGTCCACCGGAGAGCATCGCCGGTCGGTGCTTGTCCCGGCCGGTGAGCCGCACCAGCTCGAGTGCCTCGTGTGCCCTCGTGTACCGCTCGGACTTCCCGACGCGCTTCTGCTTCATGCCGTAGGCGACGTTGTCCAGGATCGTCATGTGGGGGAAGAGCGCGTACTGCTGGAACACGGTGTTGACGTCCCGGCGGTAGGGCGGGGTGCCGACGGCGTCCACCCCGCCGATCAGGATCTCGCCCTCGTCGGGCTGCTCGAAGCCGGCGATCATCCGCAGCGACGTGGTCTTGCCGCACCCCGACGGGCCCAGCAGCGAGAGGAACTCACCCGTCCTCACCTGGAAGGAGACGGCGTTCACCGCGGTCAGGTCGCCGAACCGCTTCGTGACCGCACGGAACTCGACGTCGAACGCCGAATCGGGTCCGCCAGAGCTCACTTGTCCGCTGCCTCCCACACGGGCACCGTCCCTCAAGGCGCGCAGTTGTTGACGCAACGTAACCTCACGAAAATGGCTGGTCAATGCCCTGGATCCGAAGGTGGATGCCTAACTTCCTTCGGAATCCGAAGCATTTGGGCTCCGGCGCACCCGAAGCGCTGGTCCCGGCGGGCGTAGATCTCGATCGCCTTCCCCAGCGAAAACCGGTGAGCAGCCGCCGGGCTCAGTCCTCCGGCTCCGCCTGGCGCTTCGCCCTGCCCGGTCGACCGAGGTGCAGGTTGAGGTGCCAACCGGCCCAGGCGAGGGCGCCGAGCGGGATCGGCATCCAGAAGGCGATCAGGCGGTACAGCAGGGTCGCCACGACGGCTTGGTCCGCCGTCACGCCGATCAGGACCAGCAGCGTGGTCAGGCCCGACTCCACGAAGCCGAGCCCGCCCGGCGTGAGCGGGATCAGGGCCAGCGCCTGTGCGATGGCGTAGGCCATCATCACCTCGCTCGCCCGAGCGTGCGCGCCCATCGCGGCGAGTGCGGCCACGAGGGCGGCGAAGTCGAACATCCGGTTCCCCGCAGCCGCGATCAGGGCCCGGGTACGGCACCCCTCGAACGATGCGGCGACCCGGTCCCGCGACCTGACCAGAGCGGCCGAAGCGGACGCCGGCGTCACATCCTTCTTCACGACGTGGATGAGGCGCCCCGAGATCCGGCCCACCCACACCACGAGCGGCGTCCACACGAGGATCGCGACGCTGAACCCCACCATCACGATCGCCACGATCAGCGACACCACGAGCCCGTACTCGAGCCGACGGGCAGGTGGTGGACCGATCAGGAGTGCCGGGATCGTCAGGAACGGCAGCATCAGCAGGATCCCGGTCGTGAGCAGCCCCATCGCGGTGATGGCCGAGGCCACCCGGCCGGCGGGCTGGCCGGACTGGATCAGGAGCCGCGCCTGGACGACGCCGGCGGTCGCCGGACCGCCGGGCACGACCTTCCCGGCGGCGTTCCCCGCGAGGTGCGCCGAGGCGGCCGCGCTCCAGCTCACGGTGGTGATGTGGCCCTCGGAGCCGGTCCGCTGCTGGAGCGCCAGTCGCGTCAGCCACCACAGCGACGCCATGCTGCCCACGACCAGGGCCACCAGGATCACGAACCACCAGATCGCGACATCACGCAGCCGGGGCCAGGAGCCGAAGAGCGTCAGCAGGCCGGGGAAGACGACGTACAGGCCGATCGCGGTGAGCACCAGGCCGACCACGCGGCCACCCCAACGCCGGACCAGCCTCGACATCAGCGTCCCTACGGACACGATCGGCCTCGCCTCATGGATCCGTCCCCCGCCCTTGGCCGATGCTCAGGCCTTGCCGAACCGCCGGTCACGCTGAGCGTAGAGCTCGATCGCCCTCCACAAGGCGAGCCGGTCGACGTCCGGCCAGAGGATGTCGGTGAACACCAGCTCGGCGTACGCCGCCTGCCACAGCATGAAGTTCGACAGCCGGTGCTCGCCCGAGGTCCGCCAGACCATGTCGGCCTCGCCCAGGTCGGGCACATAGAGATGACGTGCGAACGCCTTCTCGTCGACCTTCTCCGGGTCGAGCCGCCCCGCGGCGACCTCGCGCGCGATGGCCCGCGCGGTGTCCGCCACCTCCGCTCGGCCGCCGTAGTTCACGCACATGTTGAGGGTCAGCACGTCGTTGCCGCGGGTCAGCTCCTCGGCGACCTGGAGCTCCTTGATCACCGACCTCCACAGGCGTGGCGCCCGGCCGGACCAGGTGACCCGCACGCCCATCTCGTGCATCTCGTCGCGACGTCGCCGGATGACGTCGCGGTTGAAGCCCATCAGGAAGCGGACCTCCTCGGGCGAGCGCCGCCAGTTCTCGGTCGAGAACGCGTAGGCCGAGATGGCCTTGACGCCGATCTCGATGGCGCCCTCGACGACGTCGAAGAGGGCAGCCTCGCCCATCGTGTGCCCCTCCGTCCGGGGCAGCCCGCGCGCCTTGGCCCAGCGTCCGTTGCCGTCCATGGTGATGGCGATGTGTCGGGGCACCAGGTCCCGCGGGATGTCGGGCGGTCGCGTGCCGGACGGGTGCGGGTTCGGCGGGCGTACGTCGCGCCGGCGGGTCGCGCGCGGACTCATCGCTCGACGTACTCCAGCGAGCGCAGGCCGCGCTCGAGGTGCCAGTGCAGGAAGGCCGCGGTCAGACCGGACGCCTCGCGGAGATGACGCTGGTCGGCGGCCTCGACGACCGGCCAGTCTCCGGCCAGCAGCGCGCCCATGACCTCCAGCGTCCCGGCCGACGGCGACGCCGCCCCGGGCACCCGGCAGTCGGCACACAGGGCGCCACCGGCGGCCGGAGAGAACCACCGGTGCGGGCCGGGGTCGCCGCAGCGGGCGCAGTGGGTGAACGACGGTGCGTAGCCGGCCACCGCCAGCGAGCGCAGCAGGTAGGAGTCGAGCACCTGTGCGGGCGCGTGCTCCCCCGACGTCATCGCTCGCAGACCGCCCACCAGCAGCAGGAACTGCTGCAGCGAGGGCTGCTTCTCCTCGGTCACCAGCCGGTCGGCGGTCTCGAGCATCACCGTGCCGGCGGTGTAGCGGTCGTAGTGGTCGCCGAGCCGCGACGGGAACGGGTCGAGGGTGTCGGCCTGGGTGACGACGTCCAGGTTGCGACCCTCCGCGAGCTGGAGATCGACGTGGGTGAAGGGCTCGAGCCGCGATCCCCACCGCGACGTCGTCTTGCGGACGCCCTTCGCCACCGCGCGCACCCGCCCGTGCTGACGGGTCAGCAGGGTGATGATGCGGTCGGCCTCGCCCAGCTTGTGGGTGCGCAGGACGATCGCCTCGTCGCGGTAGAGCGGCACTCGGTCCATTCTGCCGGTCGCGCGCAGAAACCGGTCGCTGGATCGCCGGTGACTTGAAACCCTGTGCACATGAGCGGTGCCGTGCGACTCGATGAGATCGAGGCCTACTACGACGCCGTGCCGCGGGCGGTCTCCACGATCGAGGAGGTCGGGCCGTTCACGCTGTTCCTCGCCGACGCCGACGTCGGCTGGCAGTTCTACGCCCGGCCGCGGCTCGGGGTCGACCACGTGTTCACCGCGGCCGAGGTCCGCCGGGTGCTCTCGCGCCAGGAGGAGCTCGGCGTGCCGCGGGCGATCGAGTGGGTGGACCAGGTCACGCCCTCGCTGCGACCCGCTGTGGTCGAGACCGGTGAGAAGGCCGGCCGTTTTCCCCTGCTCGCGCTCCCCGATGTCGCCGACGTCCCGGCGCCCGAGCGCACTCGCGTGCTCGCGGCGGACGACGCCGATCTGTCCCTGACCGTCGGAGCGGTCCACGCCGCCTTCGAGGGCGACGACGAGATCACGGCGAGGCCGGTGGGCCGACGACCCCAGCTGATCGCGGCCGGAAACCTGATCGAGGTCGCGGCGTACGACGACGGCGGGCAGCTCATCGGAGGAGGGTCCGGCGCACCCCGCGGAACGACCGCGGAGCTGATGGGCATCGGCGTCCCTCCGACCCATCGGATGGCCGGCACCGGTACGGCGATCACCCGCGCCTTGATCCACGCCTGCCGTGACGTCGGAGTCCGCACCCTCTTCCTGAGCGCCTACAACGACGCGGCCGCGAGCATCTACCGTCGCGTCGGGTTCCAGGACGTCGGGACCGCCTGCATCTTCGGGGAAGACGATGGCTGAGCTGCGACGCCTCGGACCCGATGACTGGGCGGACTTCCGGGACATCCGGCTGCACTCGCTCGCCGACTCCCCCGACGCCTTCGGCTCCAGCCTCGAGCGCGAACAGGGTTTCACCGAGGACGACTGGCGGCAACGGCTGAGCGGCCCGGTGTACGTCGTGGACGACCCGCGGCCGGTGTCCGTCGGCGGCGTGTTCGACCTCGACGGGATCGGCCAGATCTGGGGGATGTGGACCGACCCTGCGCATCGTGGTCACGGTCACGCGCGCCGGATCCTCGACGCCGTCACGCCGCTCCTCCCCCGGATCCAGCTCCACGTGAACGTCACCAACGGCGACGCCCGGGCGGTCTACGAGCGCTACGGCTTCGTCGGCACCGGTGAGCTCGCGCCGCTGCGCCCCGGGTCTGACCAACGGATCGAGCTGATGGTCCTCCGCCCCCCTGACTCGGCTGTCTGACCGGGATCCACCTGGCCCAGAGGCGTCGACGCATCATCGCTAGCCCACGCGGTTGACGGCGCTGATCACCGCCTTGAGCGAGGCGGTGACGATGTTCGCGTCGAGCCCGATGCCCCACACCACGTCGGTCTCCCCCGAGGAGCCGGTGACGGCGCACTCGACGTACGCCGCCGCGATGGCGTCGCCGCCGGCGCTGAGCGCGTGCTCGGCGTAGTCGAGCACGCGCACGTCGAACGGGCCGCCGGGGCGCTGGACGCCGTTGATCGCGTCGACGAAGGCGGCGATCGGGCCGTTGCCGGTGCCGGTGAGCTCGTGGCGCTCGCCGTCGACGTACACGTTGACGTCGAGCCGGTCCTTCTCGCCGGCCGCGGACGACGTGTGCACCGAGTTGAGCCTGAGCGGCGTGTCCCGGGAGAGGTACTCCTCGGTGAAGACCTGCCAGATGTCGGCCGGGCTGATCTCGCCGCCCTCGCTGTCGGTGCGCTCCTGGATCACCCGGGAGAACTCGATCTGGGCCCGCCGCGGCAGGTCGAGGTTGTGCTCGGCCTTGAGGACGTACGCGACGCCGCCCTTGCCGGACTGGCTGTTGACCCGGATGACCGCCTCGTAGGACCGGCCCACGTCCTTGGGGTCGATCGGCAGGTACGGCGCCTCCCACGGCATCTCGCCGACCCGCTTCCCGGAGTCGCTGGCCTGCCGCTCGAGGTCCTCCAGCCCCTTCTTGATCGCGTCCTGATGGGAGCCCGAGAACGCCGTGTAGACCAGGTCGCCGGCGTACGGGTGGCGAGGGTGCACGGGCAGCTGGGTGCACCACTCGACGGTGCGCCGGATCTCGTCGATGTCGGAGAAGTCGATCTTCGGGTCGACGCCCTGGCTGAAGAGGTTCATGCCCAGGGTCACCAGGCAGACGTTGCCGGTGCGCTCGCCATGTCCGAACAGGCAGCCCTCCACCCGGTCGGCGCCGGCCATCATGGCCAGCTCGGTCGCGGCGACGGCGGTGCCCCGGTCGTTGTGCGGGTGCAGGGAGATCGTGGTGAACTCGCGCCTGCTCAGCTGGCGCGAGAACCACTCGATCTGGTCGGCGTACACGTTCGGCGTCGCCATCTCGATCGTCGCCGGCAGGTTGAGGATGATCTCGCGCCCGTCGTCGGGCTGCCAGACATCGCTGACCGCCTCGCACACCTCGACGCTGAACGGCAGCTCGGTGCCGGTGAAGATCTCCGGGCTGTACTCGTAGCCGATGATCGTCTGGCCGAGGATGTTCTCCGAGTGCTTCATCACCACCTCGGTGCCGCGCACCGCGATGTCCTTGATCTCGTCGGCGCTGGCCCGGAAGACGACGCGCCGGAACAGCGGCGCCAGCGCGTTGTAGAGGTGGATGTTCGCGTGGTGCACGCCGACCAGGGAGTGGACCGTGCGCTCGATCAGGTCCTCGCGGGCTTGCGTCAGGACCGAGATCGTCACGTCCTCCGGCACGCGGTCCTGCTCGATCAGCTGCCGGACGAAGGCGAAGTCGGTCTCGCTCGCGCTCGGGAAGCCGACCTCGATCTCCTTGTAGCCCATCTGCACGAGCAGCTCGAACATCCGCAGCTTGCGCGCCGGGCTCATCGGGTCGATGAGCGCCTGGTTGCCGTCACGCAGGTCGGTCGACAGCCAACGCGGCGCCTCGGTGATCTGCCGGGTCGGCCAGGTGCGGTCCGGGAGGTCGATCGGCTCGAACGCGCGATAGCGCCCGAACGGCATCGGGCTGGGCTGCTGGGTGTTGCTGAAGCCGGAATGTTGAAGAGTCATGGTGTCCTGCTCGCTGGTGGCGGATGCCGGCGCACGCGATCACTCCGCAGCGAGGAGGACCGGCGTTCAGGCCCCGCTGCGGCAGCGAAGGAGCAGATTGCTGCGCGTCATGACGCCCTCACGCTAACAGGCCGGGTACGTCGCGCGTCACCACGTGTCCATGGCCGGGACGAACTCGGATGCGGACGACTCACGCCACCCCTACCGTCGCTGGCATGACCACGGACCCGTGCGTGCCCGCCGACTTCGACCCGCCGACCTCGCTGGTGACCGACCGGTTCCGGCTCGAGCCTCTCGGGCCGCAGCACAACGAGTCGGACCACGCCGCCTGGACCTCCAGCATCGGGCACGTCCGCGCGACTCCCGGTTTCGCCGGCAGCAGCTGGCCCCCGGTCGAGGGCATGAGCCTGGAGCGCAACCTCGAGGACCTCCGCCGCCACGCCGCCGACTTCGAGCAGCGCACCGGGTTCACCTTCACCGTGCTCGACCTCGAGGCCGACGACGTCATCGGGTGCGTCTACGTCTACCCCTCGCGCTCCGACGACTGGGACATGTCGGTGAGCTCGTGGGTGACGGCCGAGCGCGCCGACCTCGACGTCCCCCTGGCCGACGCCGTCGCGCAGTGGCTCGCGTCCGACTGGCCCTGGGAGCGCGTGGACCGCCCCGGCCGTTGAGGCCGAGGCGAATCCGCTGGCCGCCGGCGCTGCCGGCGACAAGACTGTCCGCGATGCCGACGTTCTCCCCGCTCCACCGCGACCTGACCTTCCTGTCCCCGCTCTCGGAGGACCGCGCCGGGCGACTCGTCCGGTTCCTCACCGAGGACGACCCCTCGACCGTGCTGGACGTGGGCTGCGGATGGGGTGAGCTGCTGCTGCGCGTCCTCGAGGCGGCACCCGCGGCGCGGGGGCTCGGGGTCGACCTCGACGAGGAGGCTGTCGCGAGCGCGCACCGGCGCGCGGTCGACCGAGGGGTCGCCGACCGCGCGACGTTCGAGGCCCGGGACGCCCGGGAGATGGAGGGGGCCTTCGGCGCGATCACCTGCATCGGCGCCTCCCAGATCTGGGGCCCGCAGGTCGACGAGGCGCAGCCGCTCGACTACGCGGCCGCCCTGACCGCCCTGCGCGCCCTGCTCCCCCGGGGCGGGCGCCTGGTCTTCGGCGAGGGCATCTGGTCGGCTCCCCCGACCCCGGCGGCGACGGCGCCACTCGCCGGCCGCGACGACGAGTACGTCCCGCTCGGCGAGCTGGTCGAGCTCGCCGAGCGGCAGGGATTTGCCGTGATGGCCGCGCACGAGGCCGACCGGGACGAGTGGGACACGTTCGAGTCCGGCTTCACCGCCGGCTACGCCCGGTGGCTGGCCGGGCATGCCGACGACGACCCGGAGGCCGCCGACGTGCGGGCGCTCGCGGCGCGCCAGCATGCGTCGTACTTCGGTGGCTATCGCGGGATCCTCGGCCTGGCGTACCTCCACCTGGTGGCCGTGTGACCGTCACGGTCACCCGGGTCGCGGTCGACGACCTCGACCTCGCCACCACCGCGGAGCTGGCGGCGATCGACAACGCCGCACACGAGGCGGTGCCTCTCGGGCCGGGATGAGCCTGCCCACGTTCGCTCGTCGGTTCCGTGAGGAGACCGGGCAGTCCCCCGGGGCGTGGCTGATCCAGCAGCGGGTCCGGCATGCGCAGCACCTCCTCGAGGCCACCGACCTCGGCGTCGACGAGGTCGCCGAGCACGCCGGGATGGTCACGGCCGAGTCACTCCGGGCCCATCTGCGCACACACGTCGGCGTCTCGCCCGCGGCGTACCGCCGGACCTTCCGCGGTGCGGGTCAGCCGGCCCGCCACATCGGCCAGAGATCCGGACCGTCGGCGAGCTCCAGCGTCTCGCGGAGCTCGAAGCCGAAGCGCTCGTAGAGCGGGATGTTCTCCTTCTTGCTGCTCTCGAGGTACGCCGGCCCGCTGGTCTGCTCGAGCCGGTGCCGGAGCAACGCCGAGCCGATCCCCTCGCCGCGGCGGACGGCACCGATCCCGGCGAGATACCAGAACGTCGCGCTCGGCCGGGCCCGGTGCATCGCGTTCTCCAGCGACACTCCGCGCCCGAGACCGCGGCCCATCGCGGCCACGTAGAAGGGCATCGACGCGAGCTGGCGCCAGGTGGGGACACGATGTCCGGGCGGATCCCAGATGGCCGCGCCCACCGGCTCGCCGTCGAGCAACGCGAGGTCCGTGCAGCCGGGCACGCCGTGGATCCAGCGCGCCTGCGCGGCGAAGAGCCGGCGAAGGGACTGCGGGTGCGGCACCAGCCAGCGGGCGAGGGGGTCGTCGTCGAAGGCCGTCGCCAGGACTCGCGCGACGTCTGCCCGGTCCCGCCCTGTCGCTGTCCGTACCTCGAGCACCGGGCGATGGTAGGCCAGGCGACGGAGGTGCGACCTCAGCGGGTGAAGTCGGCGTACGTCTGTGGCGCGACCTCGTCGAGGGTCCGACCGGCCCAGTCGGCGTCGGACCATCGCGACCACATCCGCTCCCCTGCCTCCTGCACCCGCTGCGTCGCGTGGACGACGTCCGCGCCGACCACGTGGCCGTCCTCCACGACCGGGCGTCCGTCGACGAGGACGTCGGCCAGGTCGGACGGCTGGGCGTAGTAGACGAGGTTGCGGATCGGGTCGCGCATCGGCGTCATGGTGAAGCCGTCCGCTCGCCAGAACAGCAGGTCCGCCTTGGCTCCGGCTGCGATCCGGCCGAGGTCCGGGCGCCCGAGGAGGTCCGCCGCGTTCACCGTGGCGGCGTCGAAGACCTGGCGTGCGGTGGACACATCGGTACGCCGCGAGGCGACCTTGCCGGCGATCGCCGTCCAGCGGAGCGACTCGATCATCGACTGCGGCGCGGTGTCGGTGCCGAGGCACATGTTGATCCCCGCCTCGACGTACTCCGGGAAGGACTCCATCACCAGCCCGCGCCGGATGAAGCACCAGGCGTTGTACGACACGGAGGTCCCCGACGCGGCGAGCAGGCCGAGGTCATCACCGGCGAAGTTCACCCACGAGTTGCCCGCGATGAACACCGCGTGGCCGAGGACGGTTCGCGGCCCCAGGAACCCGAGGTCCGACAGCCACTCGACCGGCGTCCGGCCATGCCGCCGGGTCATCTCCTGGAACTCCCAGACGCCCTGTGACGCGTGCAGCGAGATCGGGACCTGCAGGTCGTCCGCCGCTGCCCGCGAGTCGCGCAGCAGAGCCTCGCTGCAGGTGTCGACCTGGGCCGGCGCGAGGAAGCCCTGCACCCGCCCGTCGGCCCGGCCGCGGAGTCGCTCGACGAACGCGGTCGCCGCCTCGAAGCCCGGGCGACCGTCGTCGGGATCCCAGGCGTAGTCGACCCGCTTGCCGTCCGGGGTGAACCAGCGGCCCGAGCGGTACATCGGCGCGACGTAGCCGCGGAGCCCACTCGCCTCGATCGCGTCGGCGGCGTACTCCTCGATGCCGCCCATCTGCAGGACCGTCGTGGTGCCGGTGCGGGCGAGCTCGATCAGCGAGTAGTCGACGCAGGCCCGCGCGCCGTCCTCGTCGAGCCCGGCCATCTCCGTCGGCAGGATCTCGATCAGCCCGGTCAGCCAGAACTGCCGGTTGCCGACGTCCTCCTGCACCGACTTGTCGATCGGCGACTCGTCGAGGTGGGCATGGGTGTTGATGTAGCCGGGCGTCACGATCCGGTCGGGGAGGTCGACGTAGCGGTCGACCGGGTCGGGGTACGTCGACCCCACATGGACGATCCGGTCGTCCTCGACGACCAGACAGCCGTCACGAAGGATCCGGTGCTCACCGTCCTGGAACGCGACGATCCAGCCGGCCCGGTAGAGAGTTTTCGCCACAAGAGCCGAGGGTAGGCTCACCGCGTCCTGGTCCCGACCCGGTGGGGGTTCTCCGCGGTGCCGCATGCCCTGCGCGTGGTCGCACCCCTCCTGCTGCTCGCGCCCCTGCTCTCGGCCTGCTTCGGATCCTCGGCCGGCGGCACGTCCTCCGACAAGGCCGCCGCCCCCGACATCGGCGCCTGCCGCCTGCTCACGCCCGACGACGTCGCGCAGCCGAGCAACGACACCGAGCCCGTCTCGTGCGACGAGACCCACACCGCCCAGACCATCGCTGTCGCGTCCCTACCCTCGGAGTTCGACCAGGCGGCGTACGACGACGACAAGGTCGCGGCGTACGCCTTCCGCACCTGCACCAGCGACTTCATCGACTTCACCGGCGCGGACGAGAGTCTCGCGATGCGCACCATCCTGAGCTGGGCGTGGTTCCGTCCCGACAAGGCTGCGTGGGAGGCTGGAGCCCGCTGGTATCGCTGCGACGTGATCGGCGGCGGCGACCAGATCCGCACCTACGTCGACCTCCCCCAGACGACGAAGGGCCTGCTGCTCGGGCGACCCCACGACACCTGGATGGTGTGCGCGCAGGGGGCGACGGTCAGCGGCTCGGTCAAGGTGCCCTGCTCGGAGAAGCACGACTGGCGGGCCGTCACCACGATCGTGCTCGGGTCGGCGGGAGACCCCTACCCCGGTGACCACGCGGTCCAGGCGCAGACCCGCGACTACTGCTCGAAGTCGGTGGGGGCCTGGCTCGACTACCCGGTCGACTACGACTACGGCTACTCGTGGTTCCACGAGCCGGAGTGGGCGGCCGGCAACCGCCGCTCGGTGTGCTGGGCCAGGACGGACTCATGAGCAGCCGCTGGTGCCTGGCGCTGGTCACCGCCGTCGCTCTCGCCCTGACCGCCTGCTCGGGCTCGAGCAGCTCC
Source organism: uncultured Actinomycetota bacterium (assembly GCA_963812055.1). GTDB lineage: Bacteria > Actinomycetota > Actinomycetes > Propionibacteriales > Nocardioidaceae > Nocardioides. The sequence goes on along the minus strand of CAWEUA010000017.1, from coordinate 41,407 downwards.
GTCCGCGGAGAAGCAGCCCCAGGTCCTGCACTCGCCGACCCCGACCGCGACCGAGACGATCCCGCCGAAGCCACCGAAGCCGCCCCACGCGCGCACCTGCTACCGCCTCGCGTACGCCGCGGCTCTCGCGCCCACCCGCACCCAGAAGCCGGTGCCGTGCACCGGCGTCCACACCGGCCTCACGTTCTTCGTGGGGCGGTACGACGCGTCCCTCCCCGTCGACGGACCCGTCGTCCACCGCCTCGAGTCGACCGCCTGCCCGCGGCGCTTCGCGGCCTTCGTCGGCGGCACGCCGGAGGACCGGCGGCTGAGCCTGCTGCGGACCGTCTGGTTCACGCCGACGGTCGACCAGGCCGCCGCGGGGGCGCACTGGTTCGAGTGCGTCGCCATCGCGCTCCGCGACGACGAGCACCTCGCGCTGCTCCAGGGCCCGATCGAGGGCGTGCTCGACCGGACGGACGGGCGCGACCACTACGCCCTGTGCGGCACCGCCGAGCCCGGCAGCGAAGGGTTCCAACAACGCATCTGCGCCGCACCGCACAGCTGGGTCGCCCTGCGCACCGTCACCTTCGAGCCCGGCCCCTACCCGGGCGTCGACGCGGTCCGCTCGGCCGGCCAGCAACCCTGTCAGGACGCCGGCGCCGACGCGTCGAGCGACCCGCTCAACTACCGCTGGTCCTACCAGTGGCCGACCCTGCCGCAGTGGCGAGCCGGGCGGACCTACGGAGTCTGCTGGGCGCCGAGCTGACCGTCAGAACCCGAGCTTGCGCAGCTGCTTCGGGTCGCGCTGCCAGTCCTTGGCGATCTTCACGTGGAGGTCGAGGTAGACCGGGGTTCCGAGGAGCGCCTCGATCTGCTTGCGGGCCTCCGTCCCGACCTGACGGAGCCGGGCGCCCTGGTGTCCGATCACGATGCCCTTCTGCGACGACCGCTCGACGTACAGGTTGGCGCTGATGTCGAGCAGCGGCTTGCCGTCGGGGCGGCCCTCGCGCAGACCCATCTCCTCCACGACGACCGCGATGGAGTGCGGCAGCTCGTCGCGCACGCCGTCCAGCGCGGCCTCGCGGATCAGCTCGGCGGCCAGGATCTCCTCGGGTGCGTCCGTGAGGTCGCCGTCGGGGTAGAGCGGTGGGCCCTCCGGCATCAGGCCGACGAGGAGGTCCGCGAGCAGACCCACCTGGTCGCCGGCGACGGCCGAGACCGGGACGATCTCCTGCCAGTCGGTGCCGGTCTCGCGGCCGAGCTCGGCGATGTCGAGGAGGTGCTGCCCGATCTGCTGCCGGTCCGCGAGGTCGGTCTTGGTGGCGACGGCGACCTTGGGCGTGCGGCGGATCTTCGCCAGCTCCGTGACGATGAACCGGTCACCCGGGCCGATCTTCTCGTTCGCCGGGAAGCACACCGCCACGACGTCGACCTCGGCCCAGGTCGTGCGCACCAGGTCGTTGAGCCGCTCGCCGAGCAGCGTGCGCGGCCGGTGGAGCCCCGGGGTGTCGACCAGGATCAGCTGGGCGTCCGTGCGGTGGACGATCCCGCGGACCACGGTGCGCGTGGTCTGCGGCTTGTCCGAGGTGATCACGATCTTCCGGCCGACCAGCGCGTTCGTCAGCGTGGACTTGCCGGCGTTCGGCCGCCCCACGAACGACGCGAAGCCGCTGCGGTAGCCCTCCGGTGGCGTGTAGTACTCAGACACCGCGAGCCTCGTCGTACGCCGCCCAGATCTCCTCGTCGGTCTTGCCCGACGCCTTGCCGTCACGCCAGATCGGGCCGGGATCGACGGCCCGTGGCTGCCGCGCGCTCACGGCCCGCCAGTACCCCATCACGTCGTACGCCGCGTTCGGGAGCCCGCGCTCGCGCATCAGGTGCTTGCGGATCGACCGCATCTGCGCCGACTCCCCTGCCATCCAGAAGTACCCGTCGCCCGCGGGCCAGTCGATCTGCGCCACCACGTCGGCGAGGCGGGACTGTCCCTCGCTCGGCGGCGCCAGCCAGGTGACCTCAGGACCGTCCGGCAGGTAGCCGGAGAGGTCGTCGGGGACCTCCGCCCAGATGCGCGTCGGCAACGAGGTCGCGGCGGAGATGCGGTGCATCGCCGGCATCGCGGTGAGGTCGCCGACCAGGAGGAGCCACCCGGCACCGTCCGGCGGTGCGTACGACGCCTGGGGCGCGGTCACGACCGCAGTTTCACCCACGCAGTCGCCACTCGCCCACTCCGTGACCAGGCCCACCGCGTGCAGGACCACGTCGAGCACCAGCGCGTCGCCCTCGAGCGACCGGACGGTGTAGTAGCGCGACTGGAACTGGCCCGGGATCACGAGTCCGACCCACTCGTCGGGCACGCCCGTCGAGATCAGGCCCGGCACTGACAGGGTCAGCCGCACGAGGTGCGGCGACACCTGATCGCGTCGCGTGACGACGCCGTCGTACCGCTGGGCCCTGCTGGTCATCGCCGCCAGGCTAGTCGCGCCGGACCCCCGGACTAGCATCGGCAGGTGCCCGCGCTCGACGTGTCCACGCAGTCGGGCACCCGTGCGCCCGGGCCCGGACAAGCGCGTCGCCGTCGCCTCGACTGGCGAGTGGTGCGGTGGACCGCACTGGTGCTGTACGTCGTGGCCTGCGCGGTCTTCCTCTCGGTCCAGGGCATCCCCACGGATCGGCTCGGGATCTACGGCGCGGTCCTGGTCCTGTTGTCGATCACGGTGCTCGGCCGCGGATGGCACGCCTGGTGGCGGATGATGCTCGACTGGCTGCCGTTCCAGGCCGTGCTTCTGGCCTACGACTACAGCCGTGGCTTCGCCACGCCGTACACACCGGCGCAGATGGCGGCCGACGACTACCCGATCGACGCGGTGCACAACCGCCTCGGCCTCCCGCTGCACGTCCAGGCCCCGATCCGGGTCGACCTCTGGATCGGCGAGCACCTCGGCATGGGCGGCATGCCGACGACGTGGCTCCAGGAGCACCTGCACCCCGGGGCCTCGACGCCGTGGTACTCCGTGCCGATCAGCCTCACCTACTGCAGCCACTTCCTGGTGATGCCGACCGTGGCCGTCGTGCTCTGGCTGGTGAACCGGGACCGCTTCCGGGTGTGGATGCGGATGGTCGTGGCGCTCGCGGTGATGGGAGTCGCGACGTACTACCTGTATCCGATGGCACCGCCCTGGCTGGCCGGCTTCCACGGCGTCTTCCCGGGCCCGCCCGTCGGTCGCTACACCTCCGACGGGTTCAACCTGATCGGCCTGCAGATGGTCGGCGGTGCGCTCGACCAGGGGCGGTACCTCGTGAACCCGGTCGCCGCGATGCCGTCGCTGCACATGGCGTACGCGACGTTGGCCGCGGGCTTCTTCTGGTTCGGCAGGCGCTGGTGGCAGAAGGCCCTGCTGGCGCTCTACCCGGTCGCGATGGGCGTCTCGCTGGTGTACGGCGGCGAGCACTACGTCGTCGACGAGCTCGCCGGGGTCGCCTACGCCCTCGTCGTGATCGCCGCCTGGCAAGCGATCAGCCGTGCCCGAGGAACGAGGGCAGGGCGTCGTGAGCGCAGGTTGCCCGTCGAGACGCCTCGTCCCTCGGCTCCTCAGGAACCGCGGAGCCCGGGGCCACGGCTGAGCCTGCGAAGCCGTGACAGGCGAGTCGAAACCCGGTGACCGCGCCTGGGGCATCAGACACCGTCACCGGGTTTCGAGACGGCCCTAGCGGGCCTCCTCAACCAGCAGTGGGGTAGCTCGCGTCCATCGGGAACGACGGGCGCCACGGGAAGTCGTCGTTGCCCTGGTCGTCGGTCTTCACCCCGAGCACGTGGTGCAGCTGGATCTCGTTGCGCTCGAAGCCGAGCCGCGACCCGGCCATGTAGAGCCCCCACACCCGGGCGGTGCCCTCGCCCACCTCGTCGACGCACGCGTCCCAGTTCTCCTGGAGGTTGTGGCACCAGCCGGCCAGCGTGCGGGCGTAGTGGAGCCGGAAGTTCTCCTCGTGCATCACCTCGAGGCCGACGTTCTGCGCCGCGGTGATGATCCGGCCCGACCCGGTCAGCTCGCCGTCGGGGAAGACGTAGCGGTCGATGAACGCCCCGGTCTCCTGGCGACGGTTGTGCGGGCGGGTGATGCAGTGGTTGAGCAGCCGACCCTGCGGACGCAGGCGGTCGCGCAGGAACGAGAAGTACGCCTTGTAGTTCTTCACGCCGATGTGCTCGGTCAGGCCGATCGACGAGACGGCGTCGAAGCCGGACTCGCTCACCTCGCGGTAGTCGCTGTGCCGCACCTCGGCGAGGTCGTCGAGGCCCTGCTCCTTGATCTTCTCCTGCGCCCAGGTCGCCTGCTCGCGCGACAACGTGACGCCGATGGTCTTGACGCCGTAGTGCTCGGCGGCGTGCCGGACCATCCCGCCCCAGCCGCAACCCACGTCGAGCAGCCGCATGCCGGGCTCGAGGCCGAGCTTCTTCGCGATCAGGTCGTACTTGTAGTACTGCGCCTGCTCCAACGTCGCGTCGGCGTCCGGGAAGACCGCGCAGGTGTAGGTCATCGACGGGCCGAGGACGTACTCGTAGAACGCGTTCGACACGTCGTAGTGGTGGTGGATCGCCTCGGAGTCGCGCTTGCGTGAGTGACGCAGCCCCTCGGCGGCCCGACGCCACCGGGGCAGGTGCTCCTGCGGCGGCGGGGCCGGCGGCTTGAGGTGGGAGAGGCCGAGACCCCTCGCCAGCGCGACCGCCTCCTTCGGCGACGGCATCCGGAACTTCAGCTCCTTCTGCAGCGCCTTGAGCCCGTTGTACGGGTCGCCCGGGTGCACGCCGGTCACGCCGAGGTCACCGGCCACGTACGCGCGGCCGAGGCCGAGGTCGCCGGGCGCGGTCATCAGGTAGGCCAGGCCGCGCTCGTTGCGGACCTCGAAGCCGAACGGCGCGTCCTCGGGACCGGCCGCGCTGCCGTCGTACGCCGTGACACGCAGGGGCAGCGGCCCGGTCAACAGCTGGGTGAACGCGTCCGCGATCTTCATCGTGGCCATCTCATCGTCTCCTCACGGCCTTGTCGTACAGGCTGGTCAGTCGGTGATCCGGGTCATACCGGTCCTTCACGCGCGCCAGGTTGGCGCCGTCGTACAGCTGGTCGAACGTCTCGCGGTCGTAGAACGCCTCGGAGTACAGCGACTTGTGCCCGTCGAGCTCGTGCACCTTCGCCTCGATCGCGCGGTTGCGCGGCGCATCGGGCGCCTCCGGTCCGACGGGGACGTTGCCCCAGAAGCCGACGTTGACGTAGACCTCGCCGGGCCGCAGGGGGTAGGTCGGCCACTTCTTGGAGGCGTTCAGCGGGCACAGCCAGACCGGGCGCATGCCGACCTCGCCGTCGAACCAGTCGAGGAACTCGCCGAGCCGCTCGACCGGGATCTCGACGTCCTGCACGACCCGCTCGCCCTCGGGGTTGCCCTTGCGACGGTCGAGCCACGCGCCCACGTGGAGGCGGTGGTCCAGCTGGACCATCCGGTAGTAGACGTCACTGCGCTTGTACTTCCGCGGCCAGAAGCGACGAGCGACCGGGTGCTGGGCGCCGAAGGCGCGCGAGCACCAGAACCAGTCGGTGTCCCAGCGCCAGAGGTAGTCGTACATCGTGAGCAGGTCGCGCCCGACGCCCGAGGATGCCTTCTCCTGGATCGAGCGGTAGTAGATCTGCTGACCGACGTAGTCGCTGGGCGCCGTCTCGGCGCGGTCGGTCCACTCCGCCAGGGTCAGGTAGTACTCCCCCGGCTGGAACGCCGTGCCGTCGAGCCCGTCGACGCGGACCCCGTCGTACTCGTGGGTCTCCATGATCTGGGAGATGGTCTTCGACAGCAGCCCGGCATCGTCGAAGCGGATGTGCCGCAGGTTGACGTACGACGGGACGCGCTCCAGCTTGATCCGCAGCCGCGTGGCGTAGCCCAGGGAGCCATAGGAGTTCGGGAACGTGTCGAACAGGTCGTCTCCGGGCTCGGTCGTGACCACCTCGCCGGATCCGGTGAAGATGTCCATCTCGACCACGGACTCGTGCGGGAGACCGCTGCGGAAGCTGGTCGACTCGATGCCCAGACCGCTGACCGCTCCGCCGAGCGTGATCGTGCGGAGCTGGGGCACGACGTAGGGGATGAACCCCCGTGGCAGGGTCGCGTCGACCAGGTCCTCGTAGGTGCACATCCCCTGCACGTCGGCGGTCTGAGCCTGCTCGTCGATCGAGATGACGCCGCCCAGGCCGGAGACGTCGAGCCCGGGTGCGTCGGTCGACGCGCGGGGACGGAAGAGGTTGGAGGTCTTCTTGGCCAGGCGCACGGCCTGACCCGCCGGGATCGCGTCGTAGGACGCCGTGAGGCGCGCGACCGCGGCCTCGTGGGCAGCCTGTCCGGTGAGCACGGACGGAAACTTACTCCCGCGAGGAGTCGGAACGGAGAAGGGGTCCGGTTGGATCAAGGGGTCGCGAGACCCGCGAGCGCGGCGAGATCGGTCTCGGTCAGGCGCAGCCCCGCGGCCGCGACGTTCTGCTCGAGGTGCCCGAGATCTCCGGTGCCCGGAATGGCGAGGACGTGCGGCCCGAGCGCGAGGTTCCAGGCGATCCTGACCTGCGCAGGCGTGGCCCCGTGGGCGTCCGCGATCTCTCGGACTGCGTCGTACTGCTCGCGGGCGGAGTCCTCGCGGGACTGCCCCGCGATGGTGAAGAACGGGACGAACGCGATGCCGGCATCGCGACACGCGGCGAGGACGTCACCCGTGTCGGACCGCTCGTAGCCCGGCGCGTGGCGGTTCTGCACGGACACGATCGTCGAGACGCCGCGCGCGGCCGCCAGCACATCCACGCCGACGTTCGAGAGGCCGATGTGGTCGAGCAGCCCCTCCTCGCGCAGACCGGCCAACGCGGCGACCGCTGCGGGGACGTCGTCGCGGCCGTTGCTCCGGTAGTTCACGAGCGGGATGCTGTCCAGCCCCAGGGTGTCGAGGTTGTGCTCGACGTGGGCTCGCAGGTCCTCGGGCCTCGCCCAGTCGCCCCAGGCGCCGGTGACCACGTCGCGGCCGGGCCCGACCTTGGTCGCGATCGTGACGCCGTCGGCGTACGGCGCGAGCGCGTCGCGGATGATCAGGTTGGCGCTGCCGGTGGCGGAGAAGTAGAAGCCCGCGGTGTCGATGTGGTTCACGCCGAGCTCCACCGCGCGCCGGACGACCTCGGCCGACCGTTCCGGATCTCGATCCTCACCCCGGCCCATCCCGCCGGTACCCGTCAACCGCATCGCGCCGAAGCCGAGCCGGTTGACCGTCCGGTCACCGAGGTGGAACGTCCCTGCCGCTGCCGTCGTCGTGCCCGAGATCACCCGAACACCCTAGGCGCCGGCGATCCGTCCCCGCCCGTCTCCCAGATGGACGACGACATCGCCTCCCGCGAAGTCGTGAACCGCACGCAGGTCCGGCTCGCCCTCGCCACCGAGCCGCACGACGGCCTCGAGCCCGCGCGACCCCGACGAGATCGCCATGGCGACGCACACCTCCAGGGCGCTGAGGGTGAGGTGCTCGAGGGCGACGGCGGCCGCGGCGTACGTGCGTCCGTCGAGGTCGCGGACCGCCGCCCCTTCGGGCGCGGCCGCCCGCGCCATGGTGGCGCGTGCGAGCGTGACCAGCTTCTGGTCCTCCGGCGTCAGGTCGGGCACGACCCCGAGGCTAGTGGTGGGTCCGTCCCGCGCGGTCGCTACACCGGCGCCCGGACGTTCCGGAACGACGTGGCGCCGAGCCCGGCCGCCACGAGCGCGAAGACCGCCGCCGCCACCAGCAGCATCGGCCGGATCCCCCATGCGTCGGCGAGGATCCCGGCGATCGGCGCCGTGACCACGACCGCCGCCCGGTTGAGCGATCGCAGGGTGGTGTTGGTGCGGGCCTGCAGCTCGTCCGGGGTGACCAGCTGGCGGTAGCTCGTCTCGTGGGAGTTGCTCATCCCCATGGCCACTCCGTAGATGCCCTGCCCGACCACGATGACCGCCAACGTCGCCGCCCGCGACATGGGTTGTCCGGCGAGCACGATGACCACGACTCCGAGGGCATTGATGAGGTCGCACAGGATGATGGTGCGGCCCGTGCCGAGCCGTCGACCCACTCGGGTCGTGACGACCGCGCCCAGCAGCGCGCCGACTCCACCGGCCGCCCCGATGACGCCGAACTCGAACGCCGAGAGGTCGAGGGTGCGCAGCACGTACGGCGCGAGGACGACCCCGACGATCGCGTGTCCGACGAACCACGCATGGGTCGAGAGGGCGAGCGCGGTCAAGCCGGAGCCGCGGTAGGCCCATCGGACGCCGTCGGCCACGTCCTTCAGGAGCCCCCGCACCGTGAGCCCCGCGCGTGGTGCCGGTTCGTCGAGGTCGATCCGGCGGAGGGTGAGTGCCGAGTACACGTACGTCACGGAGTCCAGGAGCACGGCCAGCGGGGCGCCGACCGCACTGACGACGAGGCCGCCCAGAGCCGGGCCCGCCGTCGACGCCACTGCATCTGCCCCGTCGGTACGCGCGTGCGCCGCCTGGAGGTGTGCCGGATCCACCAGCCGCGGGAGGAACGACATCGCGGCGGCGACGTTCACGACCGAGGCGGTGCCGTACGCGATCACGATCAGCATCAGCACCGGTAGCGACAGCAGATCGAGCCACCACATGACGGGGATGGTCACCAGGAGCACGGCCTGCACCAGGTCGGTGCCCACCATGAGCGGGAGTCGACGCCGGCCGTCGACCAGGGCGCCGACGACCAGCCCGAAGACGAGGTACGGAAGCCAACGCGCGGCGTTGAGCCACCCGACGTCCGCCGCCGAGCCGTGCAGCGTGAGCACCACCAACGTCTGCAGCGCGAAGAGGGTGATGTAGGTGCCGAATCCCGACACGGCGTCGGCCCGCCAGTAACGGAGGAACGGCCCCGAGCCCAGGACCCCGTCGCTGGTCACGCCCCAGTTTCGCATCCGTCTCACATCGGAGCCGAGCGACAACGCGCCGACCAGGCCCTAGGTTCCTCGGCATGGACATCACCGTCTGCGTCTCCGACGAGGACTACGAGGCGTGGCGGCGCGTCCGCATGGCCGTCGTCCCGGGCGAGCGCGCCGACACGGTCGCCGAGATGAGGGAGCAGGACTCTGCCGATCGGCTGATGGTGCTCGCGACGGTCGAGGGCACGGTCGTGGGCTCCGGCGTGGCCGACCGGTCGGACACCACCGGTGGCGGCTTCGTGGCGCCGCGCGTGCTGCCCGACCACCGACGCCGCGGTGTCGGCACCGCGCTCCTGGAGTCACTGGCCGCGCACATCGTGACCCTGGACCTGCCCGAGCTGAGGTCGATGGTCGAGGACACCGCGTCGCTGGGGTTCGCGGAGCACTTCGGGTTCGTCGAGGCCGACCGGCAGGTGGAGCAGGTGCGGACCGTCGGCGACGAGCCGCCGCCGTCGCCGCCTCCCGTCGGCGTGGAGGTCATCACCCTCGACCAGGCGCCGGAGCTGTGGCCGGCCTCCTACGAGACGTTCGGCAAGGAGGTGCTGGCGGACTTCGCCGTGTTCGAGCCGCTGGCGATCTCCTCCGAGCAGTGGGCCACCTCCTGGGCCGGCGACCCGATGTTCCTGGCTCGGTACGACGGGGAGGTGATCGGCTGCGCGGGGCTCCACCGCGACACCGACCGGCCGGAGCGGGGCGAGAACGCCCTCACGGCCGTACGTCGTACCTGGCGCGGCCGCGGCATCGCCGCGCACCTGAAGCGCCGCACGCTGCACTGGGCGGCCGAGAACGGCGTCACCGAGCTCTACACGTGGACCCAGGCCGGCAACGTCTCGATGCTGCGCCTCAACGAGCACCTCGGCTACGTCGAGGGGAAGACCAGCATCACCGTGTCCCGTCCCCTCCCGCTCTGACCGAGCCCGGCCGGAGCTCGGATCAGACGCGTCGCCGCATCACCCAGCGCCACTTGGCGATCAGGCGATCGCGCTCGAACCCGAACTCGGTGAACAGGTCCTCGGGGCCGGTGTGGAAGTAGGCCCCGCGCTGGGGCTTGCGTCCCTCGACCTGCTCCGGGTAGGCCTCGACCAGCCCACCGCCGGCCTCCTCGATCGCCGCCAGCGCGCCCGCCACGGCCGCGCGCGCGACTCCGGTGCCACGATGCTTCGAGCCGGTGAAGATGCACCCGATCCGCCAGTCCGGGAGGTCCGTCAGCTCCTTCTCGTAGGCCTTCCGGTTCTTGATGTCCGGCAGCTCGACCGGCGAGCCGAACTGGCACCAGCCCACGCAGTCGTCTCCGTCGTACACGAGGATCTGGTGGACCGTCCCCCGGCGTACGTGCTGTCGCTTGGCGTCGCGGTTCTCCTCCGCAGTCTCGCCGAACGGGTCGGGATGGAAGCCCAGGCACCAGCAGCCGCCCCAGATCCCGTTGTTGGCCTCCACCAGGGCGGCGAAGTCGCTCCAGGTGTCCTCGTCGAGAGGACGTGTGGTGTACGCCGGTTCGCGGGCCACGACGGCAGCCTAGGAGCTCAGCAGGCAGAACTCGTGGCCGTCCGGATCGGCCAGCACGACCCAGCTGACGTCACCCTGGCCCAGATCGACCTGCCTGGCACCGAGCGAGACGAGCCGTTCGACCTCGGCCCGCTGGTCGCCGTCGGTCGGGGCGAGGTCGACGTGCGGTCGGTACGTCGACCCGCGCTTCGGCTCGAGCGGCGGCCCGCCCCACGTCAGCTTGGGTCCGCCGTGCGGGGACCGGATCGCGGTCTCCTGGTCCTGGTCCCACACCAGCGGCCAGTCCAGGGCCTTCGCCCAGAAGTAGCCGCACTCCTGGGACCCGTCGCCGGCGAGCGCGCCGACGAAGCCGCAGTCGGCGAGGAAGTTGTTGCCCGGCTCGATCACGCAGAACTCGTTGCCCTCCGGATCGGCCAGCACCACGTGGCCCTCCTCCGGCAGCTGACCGACGTCGAGGTGGCCGGCTCCCAGCGCCAGCGCGCGGTCCACCGTCGCCTGCTGGTCCTCGAACGAGGTGCTCGTGAGGTCGAAGTGCATCTGGTTCGGCCCCGCCTTCGGCTCCTCGGACGGGACGAACCGGATCCGGAACCCGGTGTCGTCGGCCGGCAGCAGCGTGACGCCGGCCTCCGGGTCGGCGGAGGCGTCCCAGCCGAGGACACCGGACCAGAACGCGGCGAGGCCGGCGGGGTCCGAGGCGGGGAAGGTGAGGGCGACGAGCCGAGCGGACATCCGCCCACGCTAGGGACAGCGCCCGCGGGCGGGCAACGCGATTGCCGCGGTTCGGCTCAGGCGTCGGTGAAGATCTCGATCCGCGCCGACCCGCTCACGCCGCCGCGCTGCATGCCCGCGGCGAGCTCCGGGTCCCGTGCGAAGCCGGCGGCCTGGTCCGCGGTGGCGAAGTCGTGGGTCACGAGCACGTCGTTGGCGTTGTCGTTCAGCCGCCACACCCGGTCCTCGGTGCAGCCGTGCTGGGCCCGGAGGTAGTCCAGGCTGTCGTAGAGCTCTCGCCACGTGGCGTACTCGTCGACCTGATGGCGGATCACAAGCGTTGCGGACATCGGAGTCCCCTCTCGTGCGAGGTGATCTGCCCCGCCCGACGGACGCTAGCCCCTTTCGGCTCCTATCGTGGCCAGGTGGCCGATGATCTCTGGGCAAGCCTGGCCGACCCGTTCGCCGACGGCGCGTATGCCACCGTGAAGGGCCGCGTGCGGACCTACGTCATGCACCAGCACCTGATGGAACACCTACCTCCCCCACCCGGGCCGCTGCTCGACGTCGGTGGCGGTGCCGGCCACCAGTCGTTCCCGTTGGCCGAGGCGGGATACGACGTGACGGTGCTCGACCCGTCACCGGCGATGCTGGCCAAGGCAGACCAGCGCCTGGAGCGTCTGCCGGACGCAGCACAGCGCCGGGTGAGGTTCGTGGAGGCCGACGGGCTGGCGGCCGAGGAGGCCGTGGACGGCCGGCGATTCGCGGGCGTCCTGTGCCACGGCGTGATCGGCTACCTCGAGGAGCCGGAGCCGCTGGTCGCCCAGCTGTGCCGGTGCGCCGCCGACGGTGGCGTCGTGTCGATCATGACCGGCAACGCGCACGCCGGCGCCGTACGCCCGGCTCTCGAGCGTCGCTGGGACGATGCCCTGGCGGCGTTCGACGCGAGACACGAGATCGGTGTGCTCGGGGTCCGCGGACGCGCCGACACCGTGGAAGAGCTCAGCGACCTGCTCCGCCACGGCGGGGTCGAGCCGACGGACTGGTACGGCGTGTGGTTGTTCGTGGACTGGCTGGAGTTCGCCGGCGTCGAGCTCGACCCCGACGACGAGGACCGGGTCAGGTCCACGGCTGCCGTCGAGCTCGAGGCCAGCAGGCGTGACCCCTACCGACAGCTGAGCCGCGTGTTCCATCTGATCGGTCGCAAGGCCGGAACGCCTTGAGCCTGTCCGCTAGCCGGTGTCGGAGTCGGCGACGGGCAGCCGACTGACCAGCACGCTCTCGATCTTGTTCCGCCGTCCGGTGGCGGCCTCGGCGACGAAGCGGAGACCGTGCGCGTCGACGTGTGCGCCGGCGATCGGGACGCGACCGAGGTGCTTGGCCATGAGCCCGAGCACCGAGTCGACGTCGTCGTCCTCGACGTCGAAGCCGAACAGCTCGTCGAGGTCGTCGATCGGGTAGCGCGACGAGACCCGGATCGTGCCGTCGTCGAGCGGCTCTGTCTCGACCTGCTCCGCGTCGTACTCGTCGGTGATCTCGCCGACGATCTCCTCCAGCAGGTCCTCGATGGTGACCAGGCCCGCGGTGCCGCCGTACTCGTCGACCACGACGGCGATGTGCTGCCGCGACGCCTGCATCTCGGAGAGCAACGCGTCGACCGGCTTCGACTCGGGCACGTAGAGGGCCGGGCGCATCACCTCGTCGACGCGCTGGGTGAACTCGACGTCGGGGTCCTCGAAGTCGCGGCGGACGACGTCCTTGAGGTAGGCGAAGCCGACGACGTCGTCGAGGTTCTCGTCGATCACGGGCACCCGCGAGAACCCGGAGCGCAGGAACAGCGACAGCGTCTGGCGGAGGTTCTTGAACCGCTCGATGTAGACCACGTCGCCGCGCGGCACCATCACCTCGCGGGCGATGGTGTCCCCGAACTCGAAGACCGAGTGGATCATCGCGCGCTCGCCGGACTCGATGACCGCGGCGGCCTCCGCGTAGTCCACCAGCTCGCGCAGCTCGGTCTCCGTCGAGAACGGCCCGGTGCGGAAGCCACGACCGGGGGTGATCGCGTTGCCGACCAGGATCAGCAGCTGCGGGATCGGCCCGAGGATGCGGGTCGCGACCGTGAGGATCGCGGCGGCGACCGGCGCCACCCGGTCGGGGTGCTGACGGCCGAGGGTGCGCGGGGCCACGCCGATCGCGACGAACGAGACGACGAGCATCACGCCGGCGGCGGTCAGGATCGTCGGCCAGACGGAGCCGTCGTACCACCGCAGCACGACGAGGGTGAACAGCACCGCCGCCCCTGTCTCGCACAGCAGGCGCAGCAGGATGGCGGTGTTCAGGTAGCGGGCGCGGTCGTCGAGCAGCGCCACCAGGCGCTTGGCGCCGGCCCGACCCTCGCTGACGAGCTCCTCCGCGCGGGCGCGTGAGTACGTCGTGAGCGCAGCGTCGGCGGCCGAGAACACGCCCGCCAGGACGACGAGCACCGCGGCGGTCACGAGACCGGCCGGACCGCCGGTCGGGTCGCTCACCCTGCCCTCACGCAGCCGTTCACTGCTCCGCGCGCCAGGCCGCGAGGAGCTGGTCCTGGAGCCCGAACATCTCCTGGTGCTCCTCCGGCTCGGCGTGGTCGTAGCCGAGCAGGTGCAGGATGCCGTGGACGGTCAGCAGCTCGAGCTCCGCCTCGGTGCCGTGGCCGGCGGTCGCGCCCTGCCTCTCGGCGACGGCCGGGCAGAGCACGAGGTCGCCGAGCACCCCCTCCTCGGGGTCCTCGTTGACCAGCCCCGGCCGCAGCTCGTCCATCGGGAAGGCGAGCACGTCGGTCGGCCCTTCCTTCTCCATCCACTGCTCGTTCAGCGCGGCGATGGTCGGCTCGTCGACCGCCTTGATGCACAGCTCGGCGAGCGGGTGCACGCGCAGCTGGTCCATCACGAACCGGCTCAAGGCGGCCATCCGCTGGACGTCGATCTCCTGACCCGACTCGTCGAGAACCTCGATGCTCATGCTCGGGCGCCCTGCGACACCGGGCTGATCACCGAGTTGATCACCGGGCCGACCATCCGGCGCGTCACCGGGCGTCGTCGCCGGCCGAACGACCCGAGACGCGCGGCTGCCGGGCGTCGAACTCGTCGTAGGCCTCCACGATCTTCCCGACCAGCTTGTGCCGCACGACGTCGTGGGCCGTGAGCCGCTGGAAGGAGACGTCGTCGACCTCGTTGAGGATGCCCTCGACCACCCGCAGCCCGGACTTCATGCCACCGGGCAGGTCGACCTGGGTGACGTCGCCGGTGACCACGATCTTGGAGCCGAAGCCGAGCCGGGTGAGGAACATCTTCATCTGCTCCGGCGAGGTGTTCTGCGCCTCGTCGAGGATGATGAAGGAGTCGTTGAGCGACCGACCTCGCATGAACGCCAGCGGCGCCACCTCGATCGTGCCGGCGGCCAGCAGCTTCGGGATCGAGTCCGGGTCGACCATGTCGTGCAGGGCGTCGTACAGCGGCCGCAGGTAGGGGTCGATCTTCTCGCTCAAGGTGCCGGGCAGGAACCCGAGCCGCTCCCCCGCCTCGACGGCCGGGCGGGTCAGGATGATCCGGTTGACCTTCTTGGCCTGTAGCGCCTGCACGGCCTTGGCCATCGCCAGATAGGTCTTGCCGGTGCCGGCGGGACCGATGCCGAAGGTGATCGTGTGCTTGTCGATGGAGTCGACGTAGCGCTTCTGGTTGAGGGTCTTCGGGCGGATGGAGCGGCCGCGGTTGCTCAGGATGTTCAGCGACAGCACGTCGGCCGGGCGCTCGGTGGTCTCGGCCCGCAGCATCGACAGGACGCGCTCGACCGTCTCGGTGGAGATGCCCTGCCCGGAGCGGATCAGCGTGACCAGCTCGTCGAGCAGCCGCTCGGCGAGGGCGACCTCTCCCTGCTCCCCCTGGAGCGTGATGCGGTTGCCACGCACGTGCACCTGCAGGTCGAAGGACCGCTCGATGAGGGCGAGGTGGTCGTCACCGGGTCCGAGCAGGCGGACCATGTCGATGCTGCCCGGCACCACGACGGTGTGTCGGGTGCCCGGCTGATCATGTGGCGGCTTGATCGGTCTGTTGGCTCTCTGTCATCAGGAGCCCCATGGTACGGGCGCCCACGCCGGTGGACCCAACGCTTTGCCGGGTCACGGATGGGTCACGGATGCGTGACGGCCAGGATCCCGAGGCACATCTCGTCGGTGGTCCCCTCGCCCCACACGACGTACCGGTCGGGTTGCCCGTGGAAGGCCGGCAGCTGGTCGCGCAGCCACTGGACGTGGCGGCAGGTGACCTTCACCGTCTCGCCCGGCTGGAGCGAGACCGGCTTGATCTGCCGGGCCACCTGGTTGTCGAAGTCCCAGACCTTGATGTCGAGGATCGTCCGCGCCCGCGGCGTGCCGGGATCGACCTGCACCTTGATCGAGCGGCCGAGGAGGTGCATGTGGCCGGCGACGGCTCGGATCGTCGTCGGTTGCTGGATGGTGCGGGTACAGGTCGTGACCTCGGTGTTGCGCTGCTCGCCGCACAGCACGTTGAGCCAGTTGTCGGTCTGCCCGACGCCCCCGAAGCGGTGCACGACGTCGGCGATGGACGCGGTCCGGTTGCACAGCGGGTTGTCCCGATGGCCGCGGCGGCACGGAAGCTCGACCGGGGCGGGCAGCAGCATGGTCTCGATCGGCGTCAGCCGGGCCGACGGAGGCGCCAGCCGCAGCAGGGCCGCGGACCGGTCCGGCCCGGCTCCGGCGAGCAGGTTGTAGTGGACCTGCATCACGATCTGGCTCCCGGCCGGCAGCGGTACGCCGTACCCGGGGCTGTCCACGGACTCCCGCGAACCCGGCGCCCAGGCACCCAGCCACGGCGCGTCGTCGAGGTCGTTGCTGTTCGGCAGGCCGCTGTCGCCGAAGCAGGTCCAGCCCTCGCCGGGGTCCCGGGCGTCGAGCTGCTTCGCGGCCGCCACCTGGTCGGGGTCGGCCCGGAACAGGATCACGTGGTGCACGACGTCCGGGTTGTCGGGCAGGACGGTCGTCCCGGTCAGGAATCGGTCCTGCGTGAGGTGCGGGTCCAGCAGGAAGCAGCGGTAGTCGTCCGTGCCGACGCCGTTCGGTGCCGACGGCGTGAACGTCGAGGCCATCCGCAGCTTCATCCGGCTCTCACCCGGACGCAGCGGCCTCGGCTTCGCCACGGCCACCGGATGCGTCTGCTGCTGGGTCTCTGAGGAGGTGGGCGAGGTGGGCGAGCTGGACGGCTTCGCGCCGGCAGAAGGTGAGGCGGTGTTGCCCGAGGCGACGAGGGCCAGGGCGATCGCCAAGGCTGCGACGGCCACCGCGGCCGCGACCGCGGCGACCCTCCCGGTCATCCGGGAGGCCACGCCTGCGTCCTTCCGGCCAGCACGTGCAGGTGGGCGTGGAACACCGACTGCCCGGCCTCGGCGCCGGTGTTGAACACCAGCCGATAGCTGTCGTGGCCGGCGTCGGCGGCGATGTCACGGGCGAGGCGAACGAGCTCGGCAACAGTCTCCGGCTCGCGATCGGCGAGCTCAGCGGCGTTGGCGACGTGCGTGCGGGGGACGACGAGCACGTGCAGCGGCGCCTGCGGGTTCAGGTCCCGGAAGGCCACCGCGGTCTCGGTTCGCGCGACGACCTCGGCCGGGATGTCTCCGGCCACGATCGAGCAGAAGATGCAGTCGTCCACGCGCTCATCGTGTCACGATTGCGCGACACCTCCGCGGTAAACCTCGGGCGTCGGGGATGCGTGCTACTACCGTGATCGGACATGCGGAGGTCCGGCTGATGGCTCCCCGGAGCCAGGTGTCCGGCTGGAGCGCCGACGAGGCGCTGGAGCTGCTGTACGCCGCGCACTGGCGCCGGCTGGTGCGCCTCGCCGTCCTCCTCGTCCGCGATGTCGGCACCGCCGAGGAGATCGTGCAGGAGTGCTTCGTCGCGGTGCACGGACGCTGGAACCGGCTCGAGGACCCCGACAAGGCGCTGGCCTACCTCCGCCAGAGCGTGGTCAACCGCTCACGGTCCCACCTGCGGCACCTCGCCGTCGTCCGTCGCCACGTCGACCGCGAGCAGCCCCCCGAGCCGGCCGCGGCCGCCGACCTCGCGACGTACGACCACGACCGGCGAGAGACGGTCCTCGCCGCGTTGGGCACGTTGCCGCGTCGCCAGCGCGAGGTGCTGGTCCTGCGCTACTACCTCGATCTCTCCGAGGCGGAGATCGCCGACACCCTGGGGATCAGCCGCGGCGCGGTGAAGAGCCACGCCTCGCGTGGCGCCGCCGCCTTGCGCACCCAGCTCGTCGAGGTCCTCGAGGAGTCTCGATGAACGACGACCAGCTCCGCCACCTGCTCCGCGACGCGGTCTCCGACGTCGAGCCGGACGACCGGATCGAGGAGCTGCGTGCCTCGGTCCGACCCGGTGTCCCGGTGGTGCGCGTCTTCCACGCCCGCCCCTGGTACGCCGCCGCCGCCATCGTCGCCGCGGTCATCTGCCTGGTCGCGTACGTCGTCAACGTCGCGAGCAACAACTCCGCCGAGCCCGGGTACGCCGGCCAGCCCGACGGCTCGTCCGGGCCGCCGACGGTCATCGCGACCGACACCGCAGCCGCCGACCCGTCGTCCTCGCCCTCGGGTGACACGCACGAGTACGCCGTCTACTACGTCGGCAAGGACCCGCACGAGAAGCCCGTCCTCTTCCGCGAGCTCCACGGCGGCGCCGAGGCGACCTCCGCGGGACAGCTGGCGCAGGAGGGCCTCCAGACGACACCGCTCGACCCCGACTACTCCACCACGTGGCGTGCGGGGGATCTCCGGGACGCGAAGCTGCACACGGAGACCGGACTCATCACGGTGAGCCTGGGCTACGCCTCCCTGCAGCACCGGCCGGCCGACATGTCGCCGGCGTACGCCCGGGCCGCGGTCCAGCAGGTCGTGTACACGCTCCAGGCGGCGTTCCACACCCACCTCCCGGTGCAGTTCATGACGCGCGCGGGGCCGGCTCAGGACGTGCTCGGCGTTCCCACCCCCGGACCCGTCGACGCGGACAGGGTGCTGGACACGCTGTCGCACATCAGCATCTCGACCCCCAACCAGGGCGATCCGGTGTCGGGCGACACGCTGCGCGTCACCGGGTTGAACAACGGCTACGAGGGCACGGCGGCCGTCTCGCTGATGCGCGGCGGCCGGAGCTACGCCTCGATCCCGACGATCGGTGGCTTCGGCGGGGATCGGCTGTACCCCTGGACGGTGACCATCGTCCTGTCGAAGGTGCCGCCCGGCACCTACACCCTGGTGGCACAGAACGACGGTGGGTCGGAGAAGGACAAGCCCGCGAAGGACACGCGCGTCATCACGGTGAAGTAGGCCTGCGGGGCGGTCAGCACCAGCGCGGGGTGCGGGCCAGCACAGACGCCACCGCAACGACGCCGGCCGTCGAGGTGCGGAGCACCTCCGACCCCAGCCGTACGACGGTCGCGCCGGCGCCGCGGAACACCTCCAGCTCCTCGTCGCTGAGCCCGCCCTCGGGACCGACCACCAGCAGCACGCTGCCGTCGTCGGGCACCGCCACGTCGCCCAAGCCGACGTCGGCACCCTCGTGCAGGACGACGGCCATCGAGGCTCCGGCGACGAGCGTCGCGACGTCGTCGGTCGAGGCGAGGCGCGGCGATCTCGGGGAACCACGCGCGCCTCGCCTGCTTGGCCGCCTCACGGGCGGTCGCCCGCCAGCGGGCCAACCCCTTGTCGACGCGGTCGCCCCGCCACACGGCAACCGAGCGCGAGGCTGCCCAGGGCACGATCGTGGCCACGCCGACCTCGGTCAGCACCTCGACGGCGAGCTCGCCGCGATCGCCCTTGGGCAGGGCCTGGACGACCGTGATCCTCGGGACGGGCTCGGCCAGGTGCTCCACCCGGTCGGCCGAGACCGTCAGGTGACGCTTCGCGGTCTCGGCCACGGTGCCGGCGACCGTGGTCCCCACGCCGTCGGTCAGCACGAGTCGCTCGCCCGGGCGGAGGCGGCGTACGGCGACCGCGTGATGCGCCTCGTCCCCCTCGACGCTCACCACGTCGCCCGGGCGTACGCCGGCCAGCGACTCCACCCAGTGGACGGGGAGCGACATCGCTCAGTGCCGGGTCGGCGGACCGTTGAACGCGTCGCGGATGCGTCCGAAGACGGAGGTGGACGGCCGCGACCCACCGAGGCGGCCGTCGGGCTTCTCCTCGCCCCGGATGGCGGCGAGCTCGCGGAGGAGCTCCTCCTGACGGGGATCGAGCCGCGACGGCGTCTCGACCATGACCGTCACCACGAGGTCGCCCCGCCCGCCCCGCAGCCCCGGCACGCCACGGGCGCGGAAGGTGTGCTCGCTGCCGGACTGGGTGCCGGCCTTCACGTCCAGCTCGAACGACGTCTCGATCCCGCTGTCGGCGCCGGTCTCGGTGTCGGCCTCGAGCGTCGGCAGGGTCAGGGTCGTGCCCAGGGCGGCAGCGGTCATCGGGACCGCGACGGTGCAGTGCAGGGTCGTGCCGTCGCGGGTGAACACCTCGTGCGGCGCGACATGCACCTCGACGTACAGGTCGCCGGCCGGGCCACCGCCCGCGCCGACCTCGCCCTGTCCAGCCAGCTGGACGCGGGTGCCGGTGTCGACGCCCGCCGGGATCTTGACCATGATCGAACGCCGGGCGCGCACCCGACCCTCACCCGAGCACTCCCGACACGGGTCGGGGATCAGCGTGCCGTAGCCGCGGCACGCCGAGCACGGGCGGAGGGTGCGGATCTCCCCGAGGAAGGACCGCTGCACGTGGGCGACCTCGCCGCTGCCGCGACAGGTCTCGCAGGGCACCGGGTGGCTGCCGGGAGCCGTCCCCTCGCCGCTGCAGGCGGTACAGACGACGGCGGTGTCGACCTTGAGCTCGCGGGCGACGCCGAACGCCGCCTCCGCCAGCGAGACCTCCATCCGGATGAGCGCGTCCTGGCCGCGGTGGACCCGCGGGCGGGGTCCCCGGCCCTGCGTGCCGGGCGCCTGGCCACCGAAGAACGCGTCCATGATGTCGGTGAAGGAGAAGCCGGCACCGAAGCCGCCCGCGCCGCCGAAGACGTCACCGCCACGGTCGTACGCCGCTCGCTTCTGCGGGTCGCTCAGCACGTCGTAGGCGCGCGAGACCTCCTTGAACCGCTCCTGCGTCTCCGGGTCGGGGTTGACGTCGGGATGCAGCTGGCGCGCGAGCCGGCGGTAGGCCTTCTTGATCGCGTCGGCGTCGGCGTCGCGATCGACGCCGAGCACGCTGTACAGGTCGGGATCGGGGGTCATCTGCCGGGAAGCTCCTAGGCCTCGTCGAGGATGCGGGACACGTAGCGGGCGACCGCGCGCACCGCTGACATCGTTCCCGGGTAGTCCATGCGGGTGGGGCCGACCACGCCGAGGTTGCCGACCGCCTCGTCGCCCGGGCCGTACCCGGTGGAGACGACGCTGGTCGTGGCGAACTCCTGGTAGGGCCCCTCGTGGCCGATCCGGACGGTCACCATGCCGCCCGTCTGGGCCTCTCCGAGCAGCTTGAGCAGGACGACGTGCTCCTCGAGGGCCTCGAGGAGCGGCCGGACCGAGATCTCGAAGTTGTCCCCGAAGCGGGCCAGGTTGGCGGCGCCACCCACGGCGACCCGTTCGGCGGACCGGTGGTCGGACAGGGCGTCGACGAGGGCCTCCACGACGGCGTTCTGGATGCCTCCGTCGTTCGGCGCCTCGAGCGAGGAGAGCGCGGCCCCGGCGTCGGCGATGATCCGCCCGTGGACGGCCGCGGCCAGACGCTCCCGGAGCACCAGGACGTCGTCCTCGCCGATCGGGTTGGTCAGCTCGACGAGTCGCTGCTCGACCCGGCCCGAGCTCAGGATCAGCACCACGAGCAGACGCATCGGGGCCAGGTCGACGATGTCGATGTGGCGCACGGTCGAGCGCGACAGCGTCGGGTACTGCACCAGCGCGACCTGGTGGGTCAGCTGGGCCAGCAGCCGCACCGAGCGCTGGACGACGTCGTCCAGGTCGACCGCGCCGTCCAGGATCGAGGCGATGGCGCGCTTCTCCGCCGACGTCATCGGCTTGATCGTGGTGAGCCGGTCGACGAAGAGCCGGTACCCCTTGTCCGTGGGGACCCGGCCGGCGCTGGTGTGGGGCTGGGTGATCAGCCCCTCCTCCTCCAGCGCGGCCATGTCGTTGCGCACGGTCGCGGGCGAGACCCCGAGACCGTGCCGCTCGACGAGTGCCTTGGAGCCGACGGGCTCCTGCGTGGAGACGTAGTCCTCGACGATGGCGCGCAGCACGGCGAGGCGGCGTTCGTCCTGCATCGCCACCTCCTCCTTCTGCCGCTTTGGCACTCACCACCTGGGAGTGCCAACTCTACTCCAGCGCTCCAGTCACCTCCCTGACCCTAGGCTCGCCCCATGGCGGGATTCCGTGAGGTGGCCGACCGGGTCTGGGTCGCCCGGCAGAAGTGGTACGACCTCAACGTCTGCCTCGTCCGGGGATCGGACGGCGTGATCGTCGTCGACACCCAGGCATCGGCCCGGGCGGCGCGGACGATCATCGAGGAGGTCCGCGAGCTCGGCATCGGCGACGTGACGGCGATCGTCAACACCCACGAGCACTTCGACCACACCTTCGGCAACGTCGCCTTTCGCGAGGCGTACGGCGAGGTGCCGATCCACGCCCACGAGGTCGCCGCCGAGCGCACGGTGTACGCCGGCGAGCAGACCAAGGAGCGCATCGAGCCGGACTGGGACGACCCCTACCGCGACGAGGTGCTCGAGACCGCGATCGTGCCGGCGGACCACACCTTCTCCTCCGTGCGGGTCCTCGACCTCGGCGACCGGCAGGTCGAGCTGATCCACCCCGGTCGCGGCCACACGGCCGGTGACGCGGTCATCCGCATCGGCGACGCGGACATCGTGCTGGCCGGCGACCTGGTGGAGGAGAGCGGCCCGCCGGCGTTCGGCGTGGACAGCCATCCCCTCGACTGGCCGGGCACCCTCGACGTGGTGATCAACCTCGTGGCGCGCGACACCGTCGTGGTGCCCGGACACGGCGCGATCGTCGATCGCGACTTCGTCGAGCAGCAGCGTCAGGACGTCGCGATCACCGCCCAGACGATCCGTGACCTCGCGGCCGCCGGCATCCCCGTCGAGCGTGCGCTCGCCGAGGGAGAGTGGCCGTTCCCCCGAGAGGCCCTGACGCACGCCGTCGCCCGCGGGTACGAGCAGCTGCCACCGGGCGGTCGTTCCCTGCCGCTCGCCTGAAGGTTCGACGATGCACCCCTCCGGGTGGTGCGGGGACTCGGATCGCGGCATACAACGGTCGACATGAGCGAGCAGTCGTCGGAGCACGCCGACGCGGACGAGGGCGGCCCGATGTCGATCACCGACGACGAGCTCCCCGAGGACGTGCGGCCCAGCGAGGACAACCCGCTCGCGCAGCCCGCGGACGACGACGTGCCCGAGGACGTCCTCAAGGACACCTCGAGCGGTTCGGGCGGGGACTCGGAGGACGCCGACAAGGGGGGAGGCGACGCGCCCGGAGCGTCGTCAGGCGAGGCGTCCTCCGAGGCCCAGTCCGACGGCTGAGGCGCGGCGCGCCTCGGTGGTGCCCACCTGGTGCGGACCTAGCGTGGACCGGTGACCCCGGACCGCTACGGATCAGACGTGCTCTCCTCCGACTGGCGAGCCCCGAAGCGCGGTCGGGCCACCCCTGCCGAGGCGACGCCCGGACTGGTGGTCGAGGAGGTCATGACCGACTTCTGCGGTGAGATCGTCACGGTCGACCGCGACCTCCACACACTGACGCTCGAGGACCGTCGCGGGCGACGCAGGTCGTTCCCGTTGGGGCCGGGCTTCCTGCTCGAGGGCCGGCCGGTCGTGCTGTCCGCCCCTGTGACCACGCCGTCGCCGGCCGGCACCCCGGCGTACCGCGTCCGGATCGGTGGCCGTGCCGGGCGCCCGCGCACGGGTGGCCCGGGAGAGCCGGATCTTCGTCGAGGGCCGTCACGACGCCGAGCTGGTCGAGAAGGTGTGGGGCGACGACCTGCGCCTCGAGGGAGTCGTGGTCGAGTACCTCGGCGGCGTCGACGACCTGGTGTCGGCGCTGCGCGACTTCGGCCCCGGCCCGGAGCGTCGCGTGGGGGTGCTGGTCGACCACCTCGTCGCCGGCTCCAAGGAGAGTCGCATCGCCGACGACGTGCGCCGCTCCCCCGTCGGCGAGCACGTGCTGGTCGTCGGGCACCCGTTCGTCGACGTCTGGGCCGGCGTGAAGCCGGACCGGCTCGGTCTCGCCGCGTGGCCGGACGTCCCACGAGACGTCGAGTGGAAGCACGGCGTGTGCGAGGCGCTGGGGTGGCCGCACACGGACCAGGCCGACATCGCCCGCGCCTGGCGCGAGATCCTCGGCCACGTCACGTCGTACGCCGACTGCGAGCCCGCGCTGCTGGGCCGGGTCGAGGAGCTGATCGACTTCGTGACCCAGGCGGGATGACCTGCCTGGCCGAACGGTCAGAATTGCCCGGAAACACCTCCGGGGACCCCTGCGAACTCCTACTCTGCGGCCATGGCCGGAGAGCAGGCGCGTCATCCCGACGTGACCGTCGTGGTCCCGGCGTACAACGAAGAGGGTCGGGTCGCTGCCGTCGTTGCCGGCCTTCGCTCCGAGTTCGGGACCGTGGTCGTCGTCGACGACGGCAGCCGCGACGAGACCGCAGCGCTGGCCCGAGCGGCCGGCGCACGCGTCGTCCGCCACCCGAGCAACCTCGGCCAGGGTGCCGCGCTGCAGACGGGCTTTGCCTACGCACTCACCGACCCGGGCATGCGCTACGTCGTCACCTTCGACTCCGACGGCCAGCACCGGGTCGCAGACGCACTGTCGCTGCTGAACGTCGCTCGCGACACCGGGGTCGACGTGGTGCTGGGGTCACGCTTCCTGAACGACCAGAACGACATCCCGCGCGCTCGGCGTACCGTCCTGCGGGCCGGCGTCGCCTTCACCCGAGCCACGACGAGGCTGAGCGTCACGGACACTCACAACGGCCTTCGGGTGCTGACCCGGCACGCGGTCGAGCAGATCGACCTCACGCTGGCCGACATGGCCCATGCCAGCCAGCTCCTCGGCCTGATCTCGCGCCGCGGCCTCAGTTGGACGGAGGCCCCGGTCGTGATCGACTACGCAGATGAGTCGCGTCGACGGGGTCAGTCCAACGTCAACGCCCTCAACATCGTCTTCGATCTCGCTCTCGAGCGCCTCCGCTCGGCCGGCTGACTGGCTGCGCCGGCTGCGGTCGGCGTTCCCCTGGCTGGTCCTCGCCGGCATCCTGGTCTCGCTGTTCGTCAACACCGCACGCCCGCTGACCAACACCGACACGTACTTCCATCTCCGTTTCGGCCACGAGTTCCTCGAAGGCTGGTCGCCCCGCCATCCCGGCAGCGTGAGCACGTTCGCCACCGCCGACTGGGTGCCGACCCAGTGGCTCTCCGAGATCGTGATGGCCAAGACCGAGGACTGGTTCGGCCTGGCCGGCGTCGCCTGGCTCTCGGGCCTGCTCGAGGTCCTGCTCTTCCTGGGTCTGTACGCCGCGGCGCGCGCCCGCGCGGACGCGCTGGTGGCGATGCCGGTGACGGCGCTGTCCTTGTACGCGATGGAGAGCGGCCTGTCCATGCGACCGCAGGTCGTGAGCTACCTGCTGACGGCCGTGGTGGTCGCGGCCTGGCTGCGCACGCTCGACGACCACCGGCTGCGCTGGTGGCTGGTGCCCCTGGTCTGGCTCTGGGCGATGCTGCACGGGATGTGGCCGGTCGCCTTGATGATCGGCGCCGCTGACGACCGTCGGCCTCGGTCTCGACCGCGCTCCGTTCCGTGTGGTCGTCCGGGCCGCCGGGCTGACCCTCGCCTGCGCGGCCGCCGCCGCACTGACACCCGTCGGCCCGTCCCTGTACGGCGGGGTGGTCGCCGTCGGGGACCGTGCCTCGTTCTTCGCCGAGTGGCTGCCACCCGACTGGGTCTCGTGGCGGTCGGGGGCGTTCGCCGTGCTGCTCGCCGCCACCCTCGTCGGACTCTGGCGCCGACGCGAGAACACCTGGACGGAGACCCTGCTGATCGCACTCGCCGGCGCCTTCGCGGCGTACTCCGTGCGGACCGTCCCGGTCGGCGCGGCGATGCTGGTACCCCTCGCGGCGGGTCCGCTGCAGGCCCTGCTCGGTCACCGGACGGCCGTCGGTCTCCGCGAGCGATGGGCCGTGCTCGGCGGTTCTGCCGTCGCGCTGCTGGCCCTCGCGCTGGTCGTCCCCCACACGTCGGAGCGAGCCGCTGAC
The DNA here is from genome assembly GCA_963812055.1 of uncultured Actinomycetota bacterium. Taxonomy (GTDB): domain Bacteria; phylum Actinomycetota; class Actinomycetes; order Propionibacteriales; family Nocardioidaceae; genus Nocardioides. The sequence continues at coordinate 15,877 of CAWEUA010000017.1, read as the reverse complement.
CCAGCCGTCGTGGGCCGATCCGGCACTCGGGAAGCTCCCGCCCGGCACCAAGGTGCTCAACGACTGGAGCCTCGGCGGCTACCTGATGTGGCGCTACCCGCAGCTCGACCTCGTGATGCACGGGTACGGCGACACCTTCACCACTGCCGAGCTGACCCGGAACAACGACCTCCTGCTGGTCGCCCCCGGCTGGGAGGACGACGTGCGTGCGCTGGGACCGCGGGTCGCCGTGCTCCGGCCCTTTTCCGCACTGGCGATCCAGCTCGGGGCAGTGGGGTGGCGGATCGTCCATCGCTCCGAGGACCTCGAGATGCTCGAGGCACCGAGCGACTGGCGCTCGCCGGCGTCGGCCGTTGCGAGTCCGGGGTCAGCCGGCTGAAGCCTCCACCCAGCGGGTGAGCAGAGCGGCCGCGGCGCCGGAGTCGACCGCCTGCGTCGCCTTGGCGTAGGCCGCCGGAAGGGCGTCCTCGACGGTCGCGCCCGGCTCGTCGTACACGGCCAGGGCGGCGGCGGCGTTGAGCAGCACGGCGTCGCGGATCGGCCCCTGGTCGCCGCCGAGGATGCGGCGTACGACGTCGGCGTTGTGCTGGGCGTCTCCGCCCCGGAGGTCCTCGGGACGCGACATCGTGATGCCGACCATCGTGGGGTCGACCTGCGACGCGGTGACGATGCCGTCGTGGACCAGCCACACCTGTGACGTCGTCGTCGTGGTCAGCTCGTCCAGGCCGTCGTCGCCGCGGAAGACCCACGCGTCGGTGCCGCGGCGCGCCAGCACGCCGGCCATCACCGGCGCCATCCGCAGGTCGGCGCAGCCCACCGCCTGGGCCGCCGGCTTCACCGGGTTGGCCAGCGGGCCGAGGATGTTGAACGTCGTCGGGATGGCGAGCTCACGCCGCGGACCCGCGGCGTGCCGCATCGCGGGGTGGAACGCCGCCGCGAAGCAGAACGTGATGCCGACCTGCTCGGCGAGGCGGGCCACCTGGTCGGGCCCCAGGTCCAGCCGGATGCCGAGCGCCTCGAGCACGTCGGCGGAGCCGGCCTGCGAGGACGCCGAGCGGTTGCCGTGCTTGACCACGCGCGCGCCCGCCCCGGCCGCGACGATCGCGGCCATCGTCGAGATGTTCACGCTCATCGAGCGGTCGCCGCCGGTGCCGACGACGTCGAGCGCGCGGCCCGGGATCGTCAGCGGCGTGGCCACGGCGTACATCGCGTCGAGCAGTCCGGTGACCTCGTCGATGGTCTCGCCCTTGCTCCGCAGGGCGACCGCGAAGCCCGCGATCTGTGCAGGTGTGGCTGCCTCGGCGAGGATCTCGCCCATGGCCCAGGCCGTCTGCTCGGCCGTCAGGTCAGTCCCCTGGACGAGGGAGCCGAGCACCTCGCTCCAGCTGGAGGACACGACGCTCAGCCGGCGCTGGTGGCCGGAACGCGCGGACGCAGCAGCGTGGTGACGGCCTCGGCCAGCCGGAGCGGGTCGATCGGGTGCGGCACCGCGGCCTCGGCCCGGGACCACGTGGCGAGCCAGGCGTCCTGGGGGCGACCGATCAGCACCAGGACCGGGGGGCAGCGGAAGATCTCGTCCTTGAGCTGCTTCGCGATGCCCATGCCGCCGGCCGGGACCGCCTCGCCGTCGAGGATCGCGAGATCGATGCCGCCGGCGTCCATGTTCTGCAGGACGACCGGCTCGGTGGCGACCTCGACGTACTCGAGCTGCGGCAGGTCGGGGTGCGGGCGGCGTCCGAGCGCGAGGATCACCTGCTGGCGGACGTCGACGTCGTCGCTGTAGACGAGCACACGCAGCCGCTTCTCGGCCGATGCGGCCTCGTGGGAGTCGCTCACGGGCAGAAGGCTACCGTCCGCCTTCGTCCGAGGCCGTCCCGGTGGCGGCGGCCGCGCGGGCCGCGCGCGCGTCCCGCGCCTCGAGCAGGTCGAGCCGCCGGTCCTCGCGTCTCGCCTCGGCCGTCGACGCGCGCACCCACTGCACGAACAGGACCGCGAAGAACAGCAGACCGATGAGGTCTCCGGAGGCCCAGAGGATGCCCCCGGCGAGGTGCTGGTCGGTCAGCGGCTCGGGGAGCCAGGACCCCATCGGGCCCTCGTGGAGCTCGTGGTACCAGTCGCCGCCGATCACCGTGTCCTGGGACATGATCGTGACGCCCAAGAAGGCGTGGAACGGCAGCGTGAGCACCAGGAGGATCAGCCGGAACGGGTAACTCACCCGGCCCGGCACCGGGTCGATGCCGACGAGCGGCCAGAAGAAGAGGCAGCCCACGAGCACCATGTGCAGGTGCGTCATCTCGTGGAGGTAGTCGTGGTGGAGGGTGGCCGCGTACCAGCCGCTGAAGTACAGCGCCCACGGCGTGACGATGAAGAGCGTGAAGGTCAGTGGCGGGAACGACAGCACCTTCGCCGCGCGTGAGTGCAGGACCGACAGCAGCCAGCTGCGGGGACGCCGCGGGAGCGTGCGGAGGGCCAGGGTGATGGGAGCGCCGAGCGCCATGGCCAGCGGCACCAGCATGGCCAGGATCATGTGCTGCGCCATGTGGACGCTGAGCAGGGTGTCGTCGTACGTCCCGAGTCCGGAGACCGTGGCCATCGCGGCGGCGACCATCCCCGCCAGGAACGCCGCGGTGCGGCCGAGCGGCCAGGGGTTGCCACGGCGGTGCATCCGGAGCACGCCCCACAGGTAGACGGCCGCGGTCAGGAGGATCAGCAGGCTCGCCCAGGAGACCAGCTCCCACTCGGTGAAGACGCTGCCGAGGGTGAATCTCGGGAGGGCCTCCTCATGGGCCCCGGCGCCGTGCATCACGGGTGGGATCACGTTGGCGAGAATAGGCCGGGCGTCACGCTCGGAAACAACTCGGGCCCGCCAGGGGGTCGGGGTGCCCGCCCGGGACGCCTCGGGACATAATGACCTCCGTGGCGACAGCTTCGACGACGATCCCGGCCTCGCGGCTCCACGGACACCACGACCGCCCGAGCATGGTGAGCGTCGGGACGATCATCTGGCTGTCGAGCGAGCTGATGTTCTTCGCCGCCCTGTTCGCGTCGTACTTCACCATCCGCGCGGTCAGCCCGGCGCTCTGGGCCCAGAGCACCGAGAAGCTCGACGTTCCGTTCGCCGCGGTCAACACCACGATCCTGGTGCTGTCCTCGCTGACCTGCCAGCTCGGTGTGTTCGCGGCCGAGCGTGGTCAGGTCGGCCGGTCGGGCTCGGTGTTCCAGGTGAAGGGCTGGGGCCTGCGCGAGTGGTTCATCCTCACCTACTGCATGGGCGCGGTGTTCGTGGCCGGACAGGCCACGGAGTACACCTCGCTCATCCACGAGGGGATCACCATCCCCTCGTCGGGCTACGGCTCGATGTTCTACCTCACCACCGGCTTCCACGCCCTCCACGTGACCGGCGGACTGATCGCCTTCCTCTATCGTGCTCGGCCGCACCTTCATGGCCAAGCGGTTCACGCACGAGCAGGCGGTCAGCGCGATCGTGGTGTCGTACTACTGGCACTTCGTCGACGTGGTCTGGATCGGCCTGTTCGCGACCATCTACCTCATCCAGTGACCTCAGGGGACCGACTGTGCGCTTCTTGAATCGCCCCCTCGGCCGTCTTTCCCGGCACCGCCGGGGCCCGGTGGCCGGGCTGCTCGTGGTCCTGATGGGGCTGCTGCTGACCGGAGGCCTGTACGCCGCGTTCTCGCCCGCGTCCTCCGCGCGACAGGACGACTCGGCGGCCGAGATCAAGAAGGGCCACGAGCTGTTCCTGGTCGGCTGCTCGTTCTGCCACGGCGTCAACGGCCAGGGCAGTCAAGACGCTCGACGGCAAGCAGCTCGGCCCGCCCTTGGTCGGCGTGGGTGCCGCCGCCGTCGACTTCCAGGTCGGCACCGGCCGGATGCCGGCCACGCAGCCGGGGCCCCAGATCCCGCAGAAGGAAGTCAACTACACCCCCGACGAGATCGCCGCCCTCGCGGCGTACGTCGCGTCGCTCGGCCCGGGCCCCGCCATCCCGAACCCGGCCGACTACAGCCTCGAGGGTCTGACGGACGAGCAGCGGCAAGAGGCCATCGTCCGTGGCGGCCTGATCTTCCTGACCAACTGCAGCGCCTGCCACAACTTCGAGGGCTCCGGCGGGGCCATGCCCAACGGCGGCTACGCCCCGAAGATCCGCGGCGTCGAGCCGAAGTACATCGTCGAGGCGATGCTCACCGGCCCGCAGGCCATGGACGACTTCTCCAACGGCAACCTGTCGATCGAGGAGAAGCGCGACATCATCGCCTACCTCCAGTCCATCGAGGACAACCCCGAGTACGGCGGCTTCGGCATGGGCGGCATCGGTCCGGTCAGCGAGGGGCTGTTCGCCTGGATCGTCGGCATCGGGTCGCTGGTCGGTGTGGCCGCCTGGATCGCGGCCCACACGGCTCGCACCTCGAAGCAGAAGGCGGAATCGTGAACGACAACCTCCCCGAGACCACGCACGACGGTCACGCGCAGGTCGCGCCCGCGGAGCCCATTCCCGACCCCGGCCTGCCGGCCCACGAGTGGCGTCCCACCGACGTCGACCCCAAGGCCGACCGACGCGCCGAGCGCCAGGTCGCGAGTCTGTTCGGGCTCGCGATCGTCGGCTCGATCCTGTTCGTCGTCAGCTACATCGTGTTCCAGGTCGGCGAGGACCCGGACACCATCGGGAACCTCGGCGCCAGCAACGTCGCGCTGGGGCTCTGCCTGGCCCTGGTGCTGCTGGCGATGGGCGCCGGCATGATCCAGTGGGCTCGCAAGCTGATGGGCGACCACGAGATCGTCGAGATGCGCCACCCGGCCGCCTCCTCGCAGGAGGACCGCGAGGCCGCGGTCGCGATCCTGCAGACGGGACTCGAGGAGTCCGGTCTCGGCCGCCGTCCCCTGATCCGCAACTCCCTGCTCGCCGCGGGCGGCGTCCTCGGCATCCTGCCGATCGTGATGCTGCGCGATCTCGGGCCCGCTGCCCGGCGACAAGCTCGACCACACGATCTGGGACCTCAACACCTGGACCCCCGAGATGCAGGCGTGGTGGGCGACGCAGGACCGCACTCTCCAGCGCGTGTGCCGCGACGTCGTCGGCACTCCGATCAAGGTCGACCGAGCTCGAGATCGGTGACCTGGTGAACGCCGAGCCCGAGGTGATGTTCGCCGTCGATCCCGACACCGACGCAGCCGGTCGTCGAGGGCACGGACCTCCTCGTGGCGAAGTCCAAGGCGGCCGTGATCCTGCACCGGATGCTGCCGAGCGAGATCGTGTCCGCGCAGACGCGGAACTGGTCGGTCGACGGGATCGTCTGCTACTCCAAGATCTGCACCCACGTGGGTTGCCCGATCTCCCTGAACGAGCGCACCACCCACCACCTCCTCTGCCCGTGCCACCAGTCGACCTTCGACCTGGCGGACTCCGGCCGGGTGTCTGTTCGGGCCGGCCGCCCGGGCACTGCCCCAGCTGGATATCACCGTGGACGACGAGGGATACTTGGTGGCACGACACGACTTCGACCGAACCCGTCGGGCCGAGTTTCTGGGAGCGAGGCTGACATGGCCCTGGACACCAGCAAGATCGCCGACACCAACCGCGGCACCGCCGCGACGCCCAAGAAGCCGAACAAGGCCGGCGCAGCCGCGAGTTGGGCCGACGACCGGTTGAAGCTGGGCACGCTGACGAAGGTCTTCGCCCGCAAGGTCTTCCCCGACCACTGGTCCTTCATGCTCGGCGAGATCGCCCTGTGGTCGTTCGTCGTGCTGCTGCTGACCGGCACGTTCCTGACGTTCTGGTTCACGCCCAGCATGTCGGAGTCGGCGTACCAAGGCTCCTACGCCCAGCTCCGCGGCGTACCCATGTCGGACGCGTACGCCTCGACGCTGCACATCTCGTTCGACGTCCGCGGTGGCCTCTTGATGAGGCAGATGCACCACTGGTCCGCGATGCTCTTCATCGCGGCGATGTTCGTCGCACATGATGCGGACCTTCGTCACCGGCGCCTTCCGCAAGCCGCGCGAGCTCAACTGGATCATCGGTTCCCTGCTGCTGCTGCTCGGCATCCTCGAGGGCTTCGCCGGCTACTCCCTGCCCGACGACCTGCTGTCCGGCACGGGTCTGCGAATCGCCGACGGGTTGATCAAGGCGACACCCGTGGTCGGCACCTACATGTCGTTCTTCATCTTCGGCGGGGAGTTCCCGGGCGACGTGGTGATCCCTCGGCTGTACATCCTCCACGTGCTCCTGATCCCCGGCCTGATCCTGGCCTTGATCGGCCTGCACATGGTGCTGCTGGTGTTCCACAAGCACACCCAGTGGGCCGGCCCGGGTCGCACCGAGCAGAACGTCGTCGGCTTCCCGATGATGCCCGGTCTACATGGCCAAGGCCGGCGGCTTCTTCTTCATGGTCTTCGGCGTCACCGCCCTGATGGGTGGGCTGCTCTCGATCAACCCGATCTGGAAGTACGGGCCCTACGATCCGTCGAAGGTCACCGCCGGCTCGCAGCCGGACTGGTACATGGGAATCGCCGAGGGTCTGTTGCGCATCATGCCCAACTGGGAGACCCATATCTGGGGGGTCACGATCTCCTGGAACGTCCTGATCCCCGGCCAGATCCTGCCGTTCGTGCTGTTCGGGATGATCATCGGCTGGCCGTTCCTCGAGCAGTGGGTCACCGGCGACAAGCGTGAGCACCACCTGCTCCAGCGCCCGCGCAACGCCCCGACGCGTACGGCGTTCCTCGCCGCGATGGTGACGGTCTACGGCCTGCTCTGGGCTGCCGGCGGCAACGACATCCTCGCCACCCACTTCCACTGGAGCCTGAACTCCATCACGTACTTCATGCGGGCGGCCGTCTTCGTCATCCCGCCGATCGTCTTCTACGTCACCCGGCGTTGGTGCATCGGACTGCAGCGGGCCGACAACGACCGGCTGCTGCACGGCTACGAGACCGGGATCATCATGCGGTCGGCCGAGGGCGGCTACAGCGAGCGGCACCTCCCGATCAGCGACGACCATGCCTACACGCTCTCCGCGCGCCTCCGCGACGAGGTGCTCGAGATCGAGTCGGACGTCGACGAGAACGGCGTGCGCGCTCCGGGCACTGCCGTCGAGCGGGTCCGCGCGAGGCTGTCGCGCGGGATGTACGCCGACAACGTGCAGAAGCCGACCGCCGAGGAGCTCGAGGAGGCCCGCCACCACGCGGAGCACAGCCACGAGCTCGAGGCCGGCCTCGACCACCCCGCGGCGGGTCACGAGTTCGACGACCACGCCCTCCGCGACGCCGACGAGGTCCCCCTCCGCCACCCCTGACCTGGCACTCGGTCACGCCCAGGACGCCGACCTGGCACTCGAGTCACGCCGGAGGACGCCGACCTGGCACTCGCGTCAGCCGCATGCGGACTTCAGACCACGCCGAGTCGTCATGCGACGACTCGGCGTCTGATCCGGCGACCGTCGACGGCTCAGCGCACGCTCGCGATCCTGACCGGTCCAGGCGAGCTGGCCCAGCCGTCGACGAGCGCGGACGATCCCGGCATGCAGCATCCCCGCCACCGGCTGGGCCCGGAGACGTCGCTCCGCCTCGAAGACATCGATGATCCAGCCATCGTCCTTGCGCAGCCACTCCCTGCGCTCGTCGTCGTCGGCTGCTGCGCCGGGCCGTGCCACGAGACTCCGTCGTACTCGGCCGCGTAGCGGAGCTCGGGCACCGCGAGATCCAAGTAGAAGGAGCCGCTCGGGCCTGCGCACCTGCGACTGGGGCTCGAACGGCAGGCAACGCGGCGTCGTCGTTCCAGATCGAGCGCGAGATAGCACTCCCCGGGCGACTCGAACTCCGGCGTCGCACAGCGGCACCAGGACGCGAAGCTGGCGCACCCATCGGTGCCCGCGGAACCGCGCATCAGCCTGTTCGCCTGATGTCGTCCAGGGTGAAGTCCACGACCTTCAACATCGCGCACATCGCCGGCGAACGCCTGCCGTCGCGGCAGCCTCATCCCGAGGTCACACGTGGTGCGCAGCGTGAGGTCACCCGGAGGCCCTCGATCTCCACGATCTCGCTGATGCAGGAGCTCCGCTGCCCACTCCGGACCGACGCGCGTCTGAGGCGGTTCCCGGGCAGCAGGAACAGATCCACGCTCGGGACACGCTGGTGATCGCCCGGAGCCGAGCACCATGGGTGCGCCGTGCAACCAGCCGGCCGTCCGGTCGGTGACTACTGCGTGCTCAGGTACGACGAGCCGTAGGCACAGTCGATGCGGAGCTCGAGCCAGTCAGGCAGCTGCGCGGCGTACATGGACGCCGCGCACGGGAGAGGACTGAGGATGACCCGTCACGCACCCACGCGCGGCAGGCGACGTCGATCGACGCCTTGCGCCAGCGCCCAGCGTCGGGTGAACGGGCGGTCGATCGGAACGGGAGCATCGGGTCCAGGAAGGCGGGTGTCGGGCATTCTCATGCCCTGCAGATGCCCGCAGTCCGGCCAGCTCCGAATCGACCGACCGCACCGCCTGTGGACAACCCTGGACGCCGAGTCGTCATACGCCGACTCGGCGCATTGCCTACGTCGTCCTTGCGCCGAGTCAGCGCTCTGCCGACGTCCATTTGCGCCGACTGCAGCGGTCAGTGGAGGGCGGAGCCCTGGCGGTACGTCGCGAACGACTCGTTCCAGTCGCCGTAGCCGTTGGTGAGGTCCATCGGCTTGTTGGTGCCGGTGTACTGGACGACGTCTCCGACGTTGGTCATGTGGTACAGCCAGTCGGCGTTGGCGGTGCTCATGCCGGTGCAGCCGTGGGAGACGTTCTCGTGACCCTGGCTGGCGACCGACCACGGGGCGGCGTGGACGAACTCACCGGAGTAGGTCACCCGCATCGCCCACTGGACGCCATGGATGTTGTACGCGTCGGCGCCGGTGATCCCGACGGTCTCGGAGTTCATGTCCTTGCTGGGGAACTTCTCGATGATGACCTTGATCCCGGAGCGGGTGGTGTACGCCGGCTGCTGGCCGGTCGTGATCGGCAGGGTGCGCAGCAGCTTGCCGTTGCTGAACACCGCCATCTGGTCGGTCTTGGTGTTGACCTTGTAGATGTGGGCGTCACCGATCTTGAACGACACCGACCGGTCGAGCTGACCGAAGATGCCGTTGCCGGCCGGCACGCTGTTGATGTCGGCGTTCACCGTGACCTTGGTACCGGCCCGCCAGTACTTCGCCGGGCGCCAGTGGACCTCGGTGCTGCTGATCCAGTGCCACGAGCCCTTCTGCGCCGGCTGGGAGACGACGTGGAGGTGGCGTCTCGATCGACGCCCGGTCGGTCACCGGCACGTCGAACCGCACGATCACCGGCATCCCGACCCCGACCGTCTGGCCGGCGAGCGGCGCGATCGACGGGTAGGTCTGCTGGTCGAGCGTCAGGGCAGCGGTCCGGAAGTGGGTGATCTTGGTGACGGTCTTCCCGCCGTCGGCGGCCGCCAGGCTCCGCACGGTGTACGACGTGCCGGGCTCGAGCAGGGTGCCGGCGGTCCAGGACTTCTTGTCACCCGACATCGTGCCGGGCACCGGCCCGGACTTCGAGGTCACGTTGACCGCGCTCAGGGTGCCCGAGTCAGCGGTCACCGAGAGGCGGCGGTCGACCGGGACGGCGGTCGCGCCCTTCGGGACGTTGGTGCGGATCGCAGGCTTCGGCACCGCCGGGTCCTGTGACTTGACGATGTCCTGCAGTCCGCCGCTCTTGCCGGACTGCGGGGAGGAGTCGCCGGTGCCGCAGCCGGCAGCGACCAGCGACACGGCCATCAGGGCACCGACGAGCATCGGCAGACGGGCGCGGGTGACGAACATCAGACTCCCCGTGAAGGTAAAAAGTTCGGTGGCTTCAATGTAACCCGAGACCCCAGGCACACCCCGAATCGCGGCCGTGTGCCGGTCTCAGCACCTAGGACGCCGCAGCCCGGCAGGAAGTTGCCGGCCGCTCGGTCAGTGGGCGTGCTCGCCGCGGTAGTACTCGAAGACCCAGCCGGTCAGCGCCAGCCCACCGAGCACCAGTCCGATGATGAGCAGCCACCAGGCCCCGAGCGCCACGGCGTACACGATGACCGCCAGGGTGCTGCCGCACCACAGCGGCCACCAGGAGTACGGCGGGAAGAACCCCAGCTCCCCCGCGCCGTCGGCGATCTCGGCGTCCTTCCGGTCCTCAGGCCGATCTTCCATCTTCGCGGCGTGGAAGCCCAGGTAGACCGTCACCATGGCCATCAACAGCGTGGTCATCACCAGCGCGGACGTGCCGGTCCAGTCGCCGGCGATCAGCCAGTACGCCGGCGAGACGATCACGAAGAAGGCAGTGGACGCCCCGAAGATCCAGGCTTCGATCTTCACGAGTCGTCACCCATCTGGTCGCGCAGGTGGTCCTCACGCCCCTCGACGTCAGGCGCATCGGCGACCCCGCCGGAATGCGCCATCGCGTAGTTGTCCTCCATCTCGATCGCCGCGATCTCGGGATGGTGGAGGTCGAACGCCGGGGACTCGGAGCGGATGCGCGGGATGCGTCACGAAGTTGTGCCGGGGAGGTGGACAGCTGGTCGCCCACTCCAGCGAGCGGCCCCAGCCCCAGGGGTCGTCGACCTCGACCAGCGGCCCGTGGCGGGATATCCAGACGTTGTAGAGGAAGGGGATCGTGGACGCGCCGAGCAGGAACGCCCCGACGGTCGAGACCTGGTTGAGCGTGGTGAAGCCGTCATCCGGCAGGTAGTCGGCGTACCGACGGGGCATCCCCTCGACCCCGAGCCAGTGCTGGACGAGGAACGTCGTGTGGAAGCCGATGAACAGCATCCAGAAATGCACCTTGCCCAGGCGCTCGTCGAGCATCCGCCCGGTCATCTTCGGCCACCAGAAATAGAAGCCCGCGAACATCGCGAACACCACCGTGCCGAACACCACATAGTGGAAGTGCGCCACCACGAAGTAGGAGTCGGAGACGTGGAAGTCCAGCGGCGGGCTCGCCAGGATCACGCCGGTGAGACCACCGAAGAGGAACGTCGTGAGGAACCCGACCGACCAGAGCATGGGGGTGTCAAAGGACAGAGATCCCCCCCACATCGTGCCTATCCAGTTGAAGAACTTCACGCCCGTGGGCACGGCGATCAGGAACGTCATGCCGGAGAAGAACGGCAGGTCGACCTTGCCGGTGACGAACATGTGGTGCGCCCACACGGCGATCGACAGGATCGCGATGCCGAGCGTCGCGCCCACGAGCCCGATGTAGCCGAAGATCGGCTTGCGGCTGAAGACCGGCAGGATCTCGGTGATGATGCCGAAGAACGGCAGGGCGATGATGTAGACCTCGGGATGGCCGAAGAACCAGAACAGGTGCTGCCACAGGATCGGGCCGCCGTGACTGGTGTCGAACACATGGGCCCCGAGTCGGCGATCCGCCTCGAGCGAGAGCAGGGCACCGGCCAGCACCGGGAACGCGACCAGGACGAGCAGGCTGGTGACCATCGTGTTCCACACGAAGATCGGCATCCGGAACATCGTCATCCCGGGTGCGCGCATGCAGATGATCGTCGTGATGAAGTTGACGGCGCCGAGGATGGTGCCCAGACCGGCCATCCACAGGCCCATGACCCACAGGTCACCACCGACGTTGGGCGACCGGATGGCGTCGGAGAGCGGCGTGTAGGCGAACCAGCCGAAGTCGGCGGCGCCGGCTGGGGTGATGAAGCCGGAGCCGGCGATCAGGCCGCCGAAGAGGAACAGCCAGTAGCTCAGCATGTTCAGCCGCGGGAACGCGACGTCGGGGGACCCGATCTGCAGCGGCATGATCGCGTTGCCGAAGCCGAAGAACAGAGGCGTGGCGAACAGCAGCAGCATGATCGTGCCGTGCATCGTGAACAGCTGGTTGTAGACCTCGTCGTTCACGAACTGCATACCGGGGTTGGCCAGCTCGGAACGCATCAGCAGGGCCATCAGTCCGGCAGCCAGGAACCAGCCGAACGACGTCGCCAGGTAGAGCTTGCCGATCACCTTGTGATCGGTCGTCGTGATGACCTTGATGATCGCCTGGCCGAGCTCCCGACGCGGTCGGCCGACCGTGGCGGCGGTGGACGGCGTGGTGGCGGTCATTCGGAGCCTCCCTCAGAACCGCTCTCGAGACCCGCCTGCGTCTGGCTGGTGATCCCGCCGAGCAGGGGCTCCTTCGCGACGTTGCCCTGGGTCTGCAGCTGCTGCAGGTAGGTCTGGAACTCGGAGTCGCTGACGATCTTGACGTTGAAGAGCATGCGCGAGTGGTAGACCCCGCACAGCTCGTAGCACTTCCCGCGGTAGTCGCCCTCGACGGTCGGCGTCACCTGGAAGTGGTTGTCCTCCTCCTTCGGACCCGGGATCACGTCCATCTTCTCGAGGAACCCGGGTACGCCGAAGTCGTGGATCACGTCCGGCGAGTGGAGCTTGAACTCGACGGTCTTGTCGACCGGCAGGACGAGCGTCGGGGGCGTGCCTGCCTCGCCCACGGTGTAGAGCACCTGGTCGTCGGCGGTGCTGATGTCTCCGCCGGGCATGTAGTTGAAGGTCCAGGTCCATTGCTGACCGACGACGTAGATCGTCACGTCGGGGTTGGCGACGTCGTTGGTGAGCTCGCTCTGCGTGCGTTCGGTGTGCACGAAGAACACCACGACCATGATGATCGGCGCGATCGTGTAGAAGATCTCGAGCGGGAGGTTGTAGCGGGTCTGGATCGGGATCTCGTCGTCGCTCCGGCGGTGGAACTTCCAGCAGGCCCAGAAGATCAAGCCCCACACCACGGCCCCGGTGGCGAGCGCGGCGACCCAGGCCCAGCGCCACAGCAGGAAGGTGTGCTCACCCTGGGCGGTGATGGGGTCCGGCATCGCGAAGTTGGCCCACTCGTGACGCTGCTCCGAAGTACAGCCGGTGAGCGCCAGGACGAGGACGACGCCCGTGACAGCGACGCTCTGCGCGGCGGACGATCCGACCCACGAACCAGCCTTTCTGCGAAGGTGACCTGCCGGGCTAATCCAACAGCCCGCACACTATCCGAACCGGTGTCCGCACGCCGGGGTGGGTCGTCGGTAAGTCGGGCTCTCGATCCGGGGCTAGGTTGGCCGCGTGGGAGCGACCCGGGTCTACCTGGACTCCGCGTCCGGAGAGGCGCTCCACCCTGCGGCGAGACAGGCGTTCGAGGCCGCCCTCGGCACGACGTACGCCGACCCCGGCGGGTCCACCACGCGGGGAGGTCCGCCCGACTCGTGCTCGACAACGCGCGCGCGGCGACGGCCGAGGCGCTCGGCGTACGGCCGGACGAGGTCACGTTCACGGCCTCCGGCACCGAGGCGGTGCACCGCGGACTGCTCGGCCTGCACCGGGGTGCACGCGCCGGTGACCGGATCGTCCACGCCGCGGTCGAGCACTCCGCCGTCCTCCACGCCGCCCGGTGGTCCGGCGCGACCACCCGTGTCGTCGCCGTCGACGCCCTGGGCCGGATCCGCCTCGACGACCTCGACCTCACCGACGCCGCGGTCGTGGCGTGCCAGTCCGCCAACCACGAGGTCGCCACGGTCCAGCCCGTCGCCGAGGTGGCGCGAGCGGCCGAGGACGTGCCCTTGTTCGTCGACGCCTGCGCCTCGGCCGGCCGGCTCCCCCTGCCCGAGGGCTGGACGGCGCTGGCCGCGTCCGCCCACAAGTGGGGCGGGCCACCCGGCGTCGGGGTGCTCGTCGTACGCCGCGGAGCGAGGTGGCGAGACCCGTTCCCCGAGGACGAGCGGGCGGTCGAGCACGGCTCCGGCTTCGAGAACGTGCCGGCGATCCTGGCCGCCGCCGCCGCCCTGCAGGCGGTCGTGTCCGAGCGTGAGGCGGAGAACGTGCGAGCGCACGCGCTCGTCGAGCGGATCCGCCGGGTCGTGGGCGACCTCCCGGACGTCGAGGTCGTGGGCGACCCGGTCGACCGTCTCCCCCACCTGGTCACCTTCTCCTGCCTCTACGTCGACGGCGAGGCCCTGGTGACCGAGCTGGACCGGCTGGGCTTCGAGGTGGCGAGCGGATCGGCCTGCACGTCCTCGACCCTGGAACCGAGCCACGTGCTCGCGGCCATGGGTGCGCTGACCCACGGCAACGTCCGCGTCTCGGTCGACCGGAACACCACGGACGACGACGTCGAGCGGCTCCTCACCGAGCTCCCCGGGGCGATCGATCGGCTGCGGGCCCGCCTGTGATGCGCGAGCTCGACTGCCGAGGACTGGTCTGCCCCGCCCCCATCATCGAGCTGGCCCGCCACATCGGCGAGGTCGAGCCGGGCGAGCTTCTCGGCGTCGTGGCCACCGATGCGGCCGCACGGGTCGACGTCGCCGCGTGGTGCCGGATGACGGGGCACGAGTACGTCGGTGAGGAGCCGGCCGAGGACGGCGTACCGCGCTACGTGGTGCGTCGCTCCGGCTGAGGTTGGGCGTCAGTCGACGAGGTGGGCGGCGACGTCGGCTGCGGCGGCGTCGCCGTACGCCGACCGGAGCCGCTCCACGAACTGGTCGGTGGTGAAGGAGTACTCCTGGGTGCCGACCGTCTCGACGACGTACGCCGCGAGCGTGCAACCGACCTGCGCGGCACGCTCGTGGGGGAAGCCCCACTCGAGCCCGGCCAGGAACCCGGCGCGGAACGCGTCGCCGACGCCGGTCGGCTCGACCGCGCTGACGCCGGGCGTGGCCTTGACCTCGATCGGGTCCGCGTCGCGCGCGTGGATCCGGACGCCGTCGGATCCCAGGGTGGTGACCTGGGTGCCGACCCGCGCGAGGATCTCGTCGGCCGACCAGCCGGTCTTGGACTGGATCATGTGCGACTCGTACTCGTTGGAGAACAGGTACGTCGCGCCGTCGATGAGGTCGCGGATCAGGTCACCCTCGCTGAACGCCAGCTGCTGGCTGGGGTCGGCGATGAACGGGAAACCGCGCTGCCGGCACTCGTGCGTGTGGCGGAGCATCCCCTCGGGGTCGTCCGCGGCGATCAGGACGTAGTCGGGGTCACCGACCTTTGCCACGATCGGCGCGAGCTCGATGAGCCGTGCCTCGGCCATGGCGCCGGCGTAGAACGAGGCGAACTGCGCCATCGAGGAGTCGCTCGTGCAGATGAACCGCGCGGTGTGCTTGCTGTCGGAGATGTGGACGAACGAGCAGTCGACGCCGTGCCGCTCCAGCCAGCTGCGGTAGTCGACGGTGAAGTCCTCGCCGGCCGCGCCGACCAGCACCGGCCGGAGGCCGAGCCGCCCGAGCCCGAAGCACATGTTGGGCGCGACTCCCCCGCGTCGGATCTCCAGCTCGTCGACCAGGAACGACACCGCGAGCTTGTCGAGCTGCTCGACGACGAGGGAGTCCTTGAACCGCCCCTGGAAGGTCATCAGGTGGTCGGTCGCGATCGAGCCGCAGATCAGCAGGGACACGTTCCAGGAGACTAGGCGATCTTCGGCTGGGAGTACCCATCGGTAGCCGCTAGCGTCGCTGGCATGACCGCGCCCACCAGCCGCGACCGCACGGCGTACGACGAGATCGACGCGCCTGCCGCGATGCGTGCCGACGCGGCGGCGACGGGCCGAGCGCTGCGGCTCGACCGGGTCGCCGCGGCGGCCGCCGCCGGCGCCCCGAGCCTGGAGTACGACGACTTCCCGCGCGAGATCGCCAAGCGGGAGATCGCCGTCGGCGAGGCTGCCGCGCGGATCGCGAACGCGCTGCACCTGCACCTCGACTGAGCGCACCGACCCGCGGACGCACGAAACCCCCGCGGAGTCGTCTACAAACGACGCGGGGGCTCCGTGACGCCTGAACTCAGTGGAACGAGTCGCCGCAGGCGCAGGATCCGGTCGCGTTCGGGTTGTCGATCGTGAAGCCCTGCTT
>CAWEUA010000016.1:0-774701 GCA_963812055.1 uncultured Actinomycetota bacterium | reverse complement strand
GTGACGCCTGCTGCCGCTGCGGGAGACTTCACCGGTCGCGTCGCGATCGTCACCGGTGCGGCGCGCGGCCTGGGCCGCGCCGCGGCGGCGCGGCTGCACGAACGTGGCGCCTCCGTCGCCGTCAACGTGCGCGACGCGAACCGCGCCGCGGACGTCGCGCGCGTCATCGGCGATCGCGCGCTCGCCGTCCCGGCGACGTCGCGGCCGACGACGGGCCCGCATCGATCGTCAAGCAGACGCTCGATCGATTTCGGCCGCATCGACATCCTGGTCAACAACGCCGCGCTGCCGCTCACGACGCGATTCGAGCGCGATCTCGGCCGACGAATGGCGGCAGGCGATCGAGGTCAACCTCACCGCGCCGTTCCTGCTCATCCAGGCCGTGCTGCCGGCGATGAAGGCGCAGCAGTACGGACGCATCATCAACATCTCCTCCACCGCCGGCCGGATGGTCAGCACGCTCGGCGGCGCCCACTACACGGCGTCGAAGACCGGGCTGCTGGGCCTGACGCGCGCCGCCGCGAAGGAGCTCGGCCCGTACGGCATCACCGTGAACGCGGTCTGTCCGGGCATGATCGACACCGAACTCACGCGGGAGAGCGCCGCGCCCGACGTGCTCGACCGGCTCGCGGCGAGCTATCCGGTTCCGCGCCTCGGCACGGCGCTCGAAGTCGCCGACCTGATCTGCTTTGCCGCGTCGGAAAGCGCCGGCTACATCACCGGTGCGTCGCTCGACATCAACGGCGGCGACCTCATGATGTACCGGAGCGAGTTCGTGAACAGACGGCAGGCGCGGTCCTCGATCGGACTGGGCGCCGGCCTCGCCGGCGGCCTCGCTGATCGGCGCGTCGCACGACGCGACGCTGCTCGGCGCGGCCGATGCGGTCGCGGTCCATCGGCACGCTCTGGGTGAACGCGATCCGGATGACCGTGATCCCGCTGGTCGTCTCGCTGCTGATCACCGGCGTCGCGTCGGCGGCCGACGTGTCGACGATCGGCCGGATCGGCGGCCGCACGCTCGCGGTGTTCATCGCGCATGCTGGCCGGCGCGACGCGCTCGCGACTGCCGCTGGGCATCGCGCCGTTTTGCGTTGCTCTCGCGTATCGCGACCGTGCGGCCGGCACTGCCGCCGGGCGCCGCGGAGGCAGCGGCGGTCGCTCGCGGCGGGCGCGCCGGCCGTGGGCTTTGCCAGTTGGCTCACGTCGCTGATTCCGACCAACCCGGTTGCGGCGGCGGCCACCGGCGCGATGCTGCCGCTGATGTTGTTCACGTTGCTGCTCGCGCTCGCGATTGCGCGCAGCCCGGCCGCGCGCGCGACATCCTGCGTCGGTTTCTTTCGAGCGCTGGGCGAGGCGATGCTGGTGCTGGTGCGCTGGATCGTGTGGCCTGGCGCCGATCGGCGTCTTCGCGCTGATGCTGCCGCTCGGCGCGCACGGCGGCGCCGGACTGGTCGGCGCGATCGGGTTCTACATCGTGGCGTATTCGCTGGCGAGCGTCCTGTTCGTCCTGCTGCTCTACCCGGCTGGTCGCGCTGGTCGCGCCGCGTGCCGATGCGCGACTTCGCGCGCGCGGCGCTGCCGGCCCAGCTCATTGCGTTCTCCTCGAGCTCGTCGATTGCGTCGCTGCCGGCGCTCGTGCGAGGCGCGGAAGACGAACTCGGCCTTGCGCAAGGACGTGACCGGCTTCGTGCTGCCGCTGGCGATTTCGACGTTCAAGTTCGCGGCGCCGGTGTCGTGGACGTTCGGCGCGCTCTTCGTCGCCTGGTTCTATCAGGTGCACCTCGGCCCGACGGCGTACGTCGACGATCGCCTTCGCCGCGATCTTCCTGGGTTCGTCGGCGCCCGGCGTGCCGCGCGGCGCCTTCCTGATGCTCGCGCCGCTGTTTCTCTCGATCGGCTTGCCGGTCGAAGGCATCGGGATTCTGATCGCCGTCGACGCGATTCCCGATCTGTTCGCGACCGTGCTCAATGCGAGCGGCGACCTGGCGGCCGCGGTCCTCGTGGACCGACGAGCTGAGCGAAGCGAAGGTGTCGTGGGCGCGGTTGAGCCGGCCTGAGCGAAGCGAGGGCACGGCAAGGAATTCGGCCGACTTGGTCCATCTTCCTCGCATAGTGCTACGCTGCGCCTTCGATCACTTACCTGGAGGGCTGCCGCATGAAAGGCCTCGCCGAGCTCACCAAGACGACGCTCATCGGCGGATTGCTCGTCGTCCTGCCGATCTACCTGTCCATCCTGCTGCTGGCCAAGACGCTGGCCGCCATCTTTGCGTTGCTGTCGCCGGTCACGGCGGCGATCCCCGCCGGTGCGCAGTTTCGGCAGGTCATCGCCATCGTGATCGTGCTCGCCGTTTGCCTGATCGCCGGGCTCATCGTCCGCACCGCTGCCGGCCTGCGGGCCAAGAACGCGTTCGAGCGCTCGGTGCTCGAGAAGATCCCCGGGTATGCGCTGGTGCGGGGCCTCGCCGAACGGGTTTCCGGCGAGGAAGGCGAAGGCGCGTTCCAGCCGGCGCTCGTGGAAATCGAGGACGCGCTCTCGCCCGGCTTCATCATCGAGGAGCTGGAGGACGGGCGCTACACCGTGCTCGTGCCGTCGGTGCCGACGCCCGCCGCCGGTGCGCTGTTCATTCTGCCGCGGGAACGTGTGCATCCCCTGGACGTGCCGTTCACGCAGGCGGTGAAGGTCATCTCCAAATGGGGCGCCGGAGCGGGGGCACTTGCGCGCGGCATATCGGTCCGATCATGAACCTGCGCTTCGCACTGGCCTTTGCGCTGGCGCTGGGACTGGCCGTCGCCAGCGCGGCGCAGCAGCACATCCTGACAAACGGACAGAACCTCCAGATCCCGATCAACCACGGAATGCCGGACAAGCCGGTCGGCTTCACGTTCTGCCGCCTGCGATACCAGAACATCCGCAGGGCGAGAAAGTCCGGCTGGGGCGACGACTATCCGCAAGCCGACTACAACTTCATGGTGCGTCTCAACGAGCTGACCAGAACGACGATCAGCATGTGGGACAACGGCTACCCGGCTTTGCGAACGTCACCGCCACGGATCCCAATCTCTTCCGGTGTCCGTACCTGCGGATGCAGAACGCGGCCAACTACGACTTCACGCCCGAAGAGACCGCCCGCATGCACGACTACCTGCTGAAGGGCGGCTTTCTCTGGATCGACGACAACTGGGATCCGGACTTCGAGTACATCGACCCGAATCTGATGCGCATCCTGCCCGGCGCAAAGATCGTCGACCTGCCGGTCGACCATCCGATGTTCTCGATCCTCTACCGCGTCGACCCGCTCCCGCAGATCCCGTCGCTCGGCTCGTGGCGGCGCTTTCGTGAGGATTCCGAGATCGGACCGTCAACCGTGCACTACTACGCGGTGTTCGGGGACAACGACAGGCTGCTGGTGCTTGTCAGCATGAACTCTGACGTTTCAGACAGCTGGGAGCGGGAAGGCGACAACCGGGACTACTTCGAGACCTATTCGGCGAAGGGCTATGCGCTGGGTGTGAATGTCGCCGTCTGGGTCATGACCCACTGACTTCCGCGTTTCATCGCTCCTTGATGGGATTCGACGCCGGGACTACCGATCCCTCTTTATTGATTCGTCGCCCTCGTCGCCAGCAGAAAGTCGCCACGATCCGGTTGAACTCGTCGGCGCGTTCCAGCTGTGGCATGTGGCCACAGTTGTCGAATCACCTTGCGCGCGCCGGCAATGGTCTTCTCGAGTCGATCGGCACCGGCGGGATTGGCGAGCTCGTCGTACTTTCCCCAGACGACCAGCGTGGGCGCCTTGACGGCGCGCACCTCCTGCTCGCTGAGGCTGCCCCGCTCCCCTGATTCCTGCATCTTGGTGATCGTGAACGCCGCCCTCAGCCTCAGGGTCAGCTGCTCGTCGACCATCTTCTCGGTCACGAGGCTCTTGTCGTGGAACAGAATGCGGAAGAACTCGCGCGTCTCGTCGCGCGTCACACTGTTTTGCAGCTGTCGCCGGTGCAACGCCTCTGGTGTCGGCGGCGGCGCGGTGGCGCCGGCGGCCGAGCGGAATCCGCCGCCATCGGCCAGGACGATCCGGTCGACCATCTCGGGATAATGCACCGCGGTGTACAGCGCGACGCCAGCGCCCATCGAATTGCCCACGAGCGACGCTTTCTGCAGCCCTGCCGCTTTCATGAACCCGACGAGGAACTCCGCCAGCATGCCGGTGTGATAGTTCGCCAGCGGCTTGTCGGACTCGCCAAAGCCGATCTGGTCGAGGGCGAAGACGTGGAAGTCTTTCGCCAGCGGCTCGATGTTCGGCCCCCAGCGTGAACCGTCGCCGCCGAGGCCGTGCAGCAGCACCACCGGGCGCGCCGCGACCGGCCTCCAGATAATGGAGCTTGAAGCCGAGGACGGTGACGTCCTTTCCAGCGGCAGCGGCCTGCGGGCGAGCATCGCAATAATCAGCCGCCACGAGAACGACGGCTGCCGCCAGGAGTCTTTTCTGCATCGCCGATTCTAGCGCGAGGCGGCCGGACGCGATTGGCGCGTGTGAGGAACGATGGCACCTTGCCTTTCCTCGACCGCCTTGGCATCGTATTGCTACGTGCCGACGCCTCAGGAGCTCGACGCGCTGCAACGCGAAGTCAACGCCATCCAATGGTGGCACCCCATCGATTTGGGCCACGGGATTGTCACCCCTGGTCCCGATCCGACACCGAACGCATACCGGAGCTGCAGATCCCTCAAGACTCTGACCGGGCTGAGCGTGCTCGACGTCGGCGCGTGGGACGGGTTTTTCTCGTTCGAAGCCGAACGGCGCGGCGCGGCCCGCTGCTGGCGACCGATTCCTTCTGCTGGGGGCAGGGGGCTGGGGCACCAAGGCGGGATTCGAGCTGGCGAGGCGCGCGCTGAACTCCGCGTGGAGGATCTCGCCATCGACCCGCTCGACCTCTCACCTGAGCGGGTCGGTACGTTCGACCTCGTGCTCTTTCTCGGCGTGCTCTATCACATGCGCCATCCGCTCCTTGCCCTCGAGCGCGTGTTCAGCGTGACACGCCGCCAGCTGATTCTGAACACGCAGGTCGACTTCACGGCGATCCAGCGTCCGGCGATCGCGTTCTACCAGGGCGGAGAGCTGAACAACGACACGACGAACTGGAGCGGGCCCAACCCCGCGGCCGTCGTCGCGATGCTGCACGTCGTCGGCTTTCAGGACGTGAAGATCGTGTCGCGATGGTCGGCGCGCGACACGTCCCTGCAGGACATGCAGGGCCCACCGGTCCCGGGCCACATCACCGTTCATGCCTGGCGATAGCTCGCCGTGAGTCCGCGCGGGCGGATGGCTCGGCGTCTGTCGCTTCACCACCGGCATGACGTAAGTTAGCTGGCGATGTCGACCCCGGAGTGGCTCGAGCCAATGGCCGCGACCTCGACGCCCGTCCCGACGGACCTCACCTGGTGGGTGAGGACCTCCGGTTCGCCTACCGCGAAGGGCACGACGTACTCCACGGTGTCTCGCTCGACCTCGAGGTCGGCGAGCGGCTGGCGATCGTCGGGCCCTCGGGGTCGGGCAAGTCGACGCTCGGGCGGCTGTTGTCCGGGCATCAACGGCCCGCGCACGGGGTCGGTACGCGTCGGCGGCGTCGACCTGGTCCAGCTCCCGCTCGAGGCTGCTGCGGACCGAGGTCGCGCTGGTGACCCAGGAGCACCATGTCTTCGTCGGGAGCGTGCGCGACAACATCGTGCTCGCGCGCGAGGACTCCGACGACGAGGCCGTCTGCTCCGCGCTGTCGGCGGTCGGCTCACACGACTGGGTGGAGCGTCTGCCGAGGGCCTCGACACGCTGATCGGCTCGGGCAACCAGTCGCTGACCCCGGCCGAGGACAGCAGGTCGCCCTGGCCCGGCTGATCGTGGCCGACCCGCACACGCTGGTGCTCGACGAGGCGACGTCGCTGATCGACCCCCGGACCGCCCGCACCCTCGAGGGCTCGATGAACGCGCTCCTCGACGGCCGGACCGTGGTCGCCATCGCCCACCGCCTCCACACCGCCCACGACGCCGACCGGATCGCGGTCGTCATCGACGGCGAGATCGTCGACTCGGCTCCCACCAGGCTGGTCACCCACGACGGCGAGTACGCCGCACTCTGGCGCGCCTGGACCAGCTGAGGCGCCTTCTCGGCTTGTAACGCCCTGTTATCTGCACTGGTGCTCCGTCCTGGGGGCGCAGATGAGCGGATAACGGAGCGTTACAAGCGCCCGTAGGCCCGAGACCCCTCCACAACCCGTTCCGCCGCCGGCCCCGCTCACAGGTCGCCTGGCCACCAGCTCGCCGCGCGGACCACTCTCGCGAGAGTCGCCGTCGTGGATCCACGAGCGCTCGGCCTGATGGCGGACCAGCACGGTCTGATCACCTACGCCCAAGCGCGGGACCTCCGCTTCGACGACCGAGACATCTCGCGGCTGCTGCGCCGAGGTCAATGGATCCGCATCCGGCGGGGTGTCTTCGCCGACGCGGATCAATGGCGGGCACTCGATCCCTATCGCGGCCAGCCCCTGCTCCGTGTCCGGGCCGCCGATCTCGTCGTCCAGCGGGCGCACTGGTTCAGCCACGAGTCGGCCGCTCTCATTCACGGCATCCCGCTGGCCGATCCGCGCTCGGCACGCGTCCACCTCACGCGACCACGGGTCCTCGGCGACCGCTCCAAGGCCGGGATCGTCCACCACAAGGCGGTCTTCCTGCCGTGTCAGGCGACGAGCGTCGACGGCCTCCCCGTGCTGGATCTCGCACGGACCGCCTGCGACCTGGCTCGTGGGAGCGGACTGACCGCCGGCATCGCCGCCTGCGACCACGCACGGCGACAGGGCGTCACGATCGAGGACCTCGCCGCGTACGTAGGCAGATGACGTGCTGGCGTGGCGTGAGAACCGTCAGCTGTCCCTCGACTTGTCGGACCCGGGCGCCGAGAACTTCGCGGAGTCCGCGATGCGCCTGCTGGTGCACGAGCTGGGAATCGGTTGGCCAGCGACGCAGTTCGGGCTGCGGGCTGAAGGCAGGACGGTCTACTGCGACGTGCGGGTCGACCGGCACGTGTTCGAGCTCGACGGCAAGGTGAAGTTCATCGCGGCATCCGACGGTGGGGTCGCATCCACCGACCCGGTGGAGGTCGCCTGGGCCCAGAAGGAGCGCCAGGACTTCATCACCGGCTTCAAGCTCGGCGTCTCGCGCGTGACCTACCGCGACCTGGGCCCGGGACGGGCTCAGGCCGTCGCGCGACTCCGCCGGGAGTACGACGACACGGTCGCCCGATTCGGAACCGACATCAGCGACCTGGCGCCGTACGTCGTGACCCGTCGCGGGTGAGGGCCTCGTCGTCGCTTGTAACGCTCCGTTAGCAACGCTCCCGCCCCTTCATGAGGGCGCATCGGAGCAGATAACGGAGCGTTACAAGCAGAAAACGCCCGCTACGGCCGGCCCTGGTAGGCCCGGGCGATGGTGGAGGTGAAGTGGTAGACGCCGTCCTCGTCGGGGGCGAGGGGGCCGGCGCTGTAGTGGGGCGTCGCCATGCCACGCTGGACGCCCTCGCAGGCGGCCCAGTCCTGGCGGTTGGTGAGGTCCCAGAAGTCCACGGCGTACGCCGGGCTGAACCCCTCCTGCTCGACGACGTCCTTCGGGAACGCCCACGAGCAGGTGATCCGCGTGCTGTCGCGGCGTCAGCGGCACCAGCATGTGGGTCATCACGTAGTCGGGGTGCAGGGAGATCAGCAGGTTGGGCAGGACCGCGACGTACAGCACGTGCGACTGCTCGTGCTCGTCGAGCCGCGCCATCTTCAGGCCACCGCTGCGACCGTCGAGCGACATGGTCTCCATGCCGGCGCGGAGATCCATCCAGCCGCCGACCCAGTTCCCCGTCGCGCTCGAGGTAGTTCTCACCGCTGTTCGGCGGCGAGATCCGGCACAGCTCCGGGTGGATCATCGAGCAGTGGTAGCACTCCTGGTAGTTCTCGACGATGACCTTCCAGTTGGCCTCGACGTCGTACGTGTGGGACTCGGCGGTGACCAGTGCTCCGCGTCGTACGGCGCGACGATCTCCTCGAGCTCGCCGATGTGCTCGGCGAAGTCCTCCGCCGTCCCGGTGCGGTCGACGAACACCCACCCGTGCCACTCGTGCACCGCGCACGGGCACGAGGCCGAGCGTCGACCGGTCGAAGTGCTCGTCGATGTCCTTGAAGCCCGGCGCCCCGATCAGGCTGCCGTCGAGCCGGTAGGTCCACGCGTGGTACGGGCACACGATCGCCTGGGCGCCTGGGCCGAGCCGCCGCAGGGCAGCAGCTCGTGGCCGCGGTGCCGGCAGGCGTTCTCGAACGCGCGCAGCACGCCGTCGCCGTCCCGCGTGAGCAGTACGCCGTAGCTCGCCGACCGACTCGGCCGCGCAGGCCGCTGACCGGGACGTCGGAGGAGCGACCGACGCACAGCCAGTCCGTCGAACAGGTCTCGACGTTCCCACGCCAGCACCTCGCGGATCGACGTACGCCGCGCGGCAGCATCCGGCTGTCGCCGAACGGCTTCAGCGCCAGGGCCAGCTCGGCGGGGTCGAGCGGGGCCCGGGCTGGCGACGGCGGCTGACTGGTTGACCACATAGTCACCATATCCGGCGGCCCTGGAAGGGTCCGGCGACCCGTGCGTCCAATCGACCGTGCCTAGACCCCACCGTTGACTGTTCATTGCAGCGTTTGGGCGCCGCCTGATCGAACCGCGCTACCGTTCACGGCGACGCCTCGAGCAGACGCAGCCGGGCTAACTGAATATTCAGTCATCTCTTTCGCACGCACTTCCGACCTGTCTAGACTCCGCCGCATGCCGCGAGGCGAACAGCAGCCAGCACGCACCGGCGGGTCGATCTCGATCGTCGGGCTGCGCAAGGAGTTCGACGGCGTCACCGCCGTCGACGGCATCGACCTCGAGATCGAGCCGGGCGAGTTCTTCACCCTGCTCGGCCCGTCGGGATGCGGCAAGACCACGACGCTGCGCATGCTCGCCGGCTTCGAGCAGCCGACGGACGGCCAGATCCTCATCGACGGCGTCGACGTGGCGCAGACCCCGGCGCACAAGCGCCCGGTCAACACCGTCTTCCAGAGCTACGCGCTGTTCCCGCACCTCGACGTCGAGAAGAACGTCGAGTACGGCCTGCGCTGGCGCAAGGACCTCGACAAGCAGACCGCGCCGCGCGGGTCGCGCAAGGCGCTCGAACTGGTCCAGCTCAGCGAGTTCGCAAGCGCCGGCCGCACCAGCTGTCAGGCGGGCAGCAGCAGCGGGTGGCCCTGGCGCGGGCGCTGGTCCTCGAGCCGTCGGTGCTGCTCCTCGACGAGCCGCTGGGCGCCCTCGACGCGAAGCTGCGGCACTCGCTGCGGGCCGAGCTGACCGCGCTGCAGCGCGAGGTCGGCATCACGTTCGTCTTCGTCACCCACGACCAGGAGGAGGCGCTCGAGATGTCGGACCGGCTCGCCGTGATGGACGGCGGCCGGATCATGCAGCTCGGCACGCCCGAGGAGGTCTACCAGGAGCCGCTGACCGAGTTCGTCGCGGACTTCCTGGGCGTCGCCAACCTGCTGGACGTCGAGTGCCTGTCCGGCACGCGGGCTCATCCGCACGGTGCGCTTCGGCGAGTTCACCCTCGAGGCGCAGGCGCCGGCCGGCCACGCGCCGGTCCGGGCCGAGCCGTCATCCGTCCCGAGTGCGTCGAGCTGGCCGAGGCCGGGCTCACCGGCGCCAACCGGCTGCCGGGGATGGTCGACCGCACCGTCTTCCTCGGCTCGACCACGCAGGTGATGGTCCGGCTCCCGCAGGGCGCGGTCGTGCAGTCGCTGGTCACGAACAGCGCGATCCGCGACCGCCTGACCACCGGCGCAGCCGGTGACCGTCTGCCTGCCGTCGCAGTCGCTGCGGGTGCTCGCGTCGACGGCCAGCCGCGCCGCGCAGGGCCGCGGTGGCCGCGAGATCGCCTGACCGACGCCCGGGTCAGCCGTAGTCCGCCAGGTCCTCGAGCGCCGACCCTCCGGCGCCCGTCTGCGCGCCCGCAGCCGACGTACGCGAGGAGCAGGGCCAGGAACGAGCCGACCAGGAGCAACGTGGCCAGCGCGTTGAGCGCCGGCGTCGGCGACGCCCGCACCGCGTTGTAGAGCTTGATCGGCACGGTGATGTTCGAGGCGTCGCCGAACAGGAACTGGCTGACCACGAAGTCGTCGAGCGACGTCGCGAACACGATCATGGCCGAGGCGAAGATCGACGGCATCAGGAGCGGGACCAGGATCGTCCGGATCGCCTGGAGCGGAGCTGGCGCCCAGGTCCCGGGCCGCCTCCTCGTACTCGCCGCCGATGCTCAGCAGTCGCGACCGGACGATCACGAGCACGTACGAGACCGAGAACGTGACGTGGCCGAGCAGCATCGCCGGCCGGCCGAGCGGGACGAACTGGTAGAGGTTGACCATCACCAGGTAGAGCGCCGAGCCGACCACGATCTCCGGCGTCACCAGCGGGACCAGCGCGATGCCGTTGGCGACCGCTGCTCGTCCGCGACGCCACCGGGTGAGTCCCATCGCCAGCATCACGCCCAGCGGCGTCGCGACCAGCACCGTTGCGACGCCGAGGATGAGGCTGTTCTTGAGTGAGAGCAGCAGGCTCGGGTCCTCGAAGACCGATCCCTCGGTGCAGCAGTACCACTGCGTCGAGAAGCCCTGCCAGGTGCTGCGCGACCGGCCGTCGTTGAACGAGAACTGGACGGCGATCAGGACCGGCAGCAGCGACCACAGGATGTACAGCCACGTGATCGTGGCCAGGATGTACGGACGGCGCCACGGGTTGCGCCACGGCGGCACCCACTTCTGCCGGCGCCGGCTGCGGTGGCCTCGGCGCGCGGCCGTGTCGGTGGCCGTCATCGGGTCGTCCTTGCTCGCGCGCTGGGTCAGGATCAGGTAGTAGGCCATGAAGAACAACAGGACGAGCGACAGCAGCAGCACCAGCGAGGCCCCGAGGTTCTTCTGCGGCCCCTGCAGCAGGAACAGCTCGATCTGGTTGCCGACCATGTTGGTCTTCGGCGATCCCGACACGATCGTGTTCGTGTAGTAGTCACCGGCCATCGGCAGCGCGGTGATGACGATGGCGGTGATCAGGCCGAGTCGCGACAGCGGCAGCGTCACGCGGAAGAACGTCCGGACCGAGCCGACGCCGAGGTCGCGCGACGCCTCGAGCAGCCGTCCGTCGATCCGGTCCAACGACGCGAACAGCGGGATGATGAAGAACGGCAGATAGCCGTAGGCGAGCGCCATGACGACGGTGAACGAGTTGCCGTTCAACCAGGCGTGCGGGGCGAAGCCGAAGAGGCCGAGGAACTTGTTCACGTAGCCGTCGTCCTGCAGCAGGTTGACCCAGGCGAGCATCCGGGTGATGTAGTTGATCCACCACGGCGCCAGGATCAGCGCGAGGATCAGCCCACGGCGGCGCCCGGCCAGCCGAGCCGTGTAGTAGGCCACGGGGTAACCGACGACGATGCAGATCACCAGCGCCCAGAACGAGTACAGCGCCGTCCGGATCCACACCTCGCGGTAGATCCCGCGAGATCGACTCCGACGACGCACGGTCTGGAACGTGTCGAACTGCCAGTCGAACGGGTTCCACGCCGGAATCGGCTCGCCGAAGATGTTGATGTTCCCGCTGAAAGCCACCGCCATGACGGCGTAGATCGGCACCAGGAACAGCGCGATGAGCCAGAACGTGCCGGGGAGTGCCAGGACGGGCCACAGTCGCTGGGTCTCGCGATCGTGCCCGATCTTCTTCTCAGGCACCGGCCTTGAACCTGGACCAGTTGTTGCGCCAGAGCGCCTCGGTCTCGGGACTGACCTCGTAGAACGTGAGCCCCTGGTCGAAGTCCCCCGGCACGATGACCGAGTTCATCAGGTTCTTCGGGATGTATCCCTGCTTGACGAGGTACGTGGCCGAGAGCTTGTTGATCGGGGGCTGGTAGCCGTTCCAGCCGAAGTTCTGCAGCCCGATCTCCTCGTCGAGCAGGTCGTTCATCATCATGTGCGCCAGGACCGGCTTCTGCGCGCTCTTCGGGATCGCGATGACGTCACTGCCGATGACACGTTGCTTCGGATCGTCAGGACGCCAGTACGCCATGACCTCCGGCGTCTCGCCCTTCGGCAGGTAGTACTGGCCCGCGATCGCGTCGCCGGACCAGCCCTGGTGGACCGTCGCGGTGCCCTCGGGAACCTCGGAGTACGCGTTGACGTTGGCCTTGATGTCCACCAGGTCGACCAGCTCGATCAACGAGTCGGTCGCCTTGCTGAGACGTAGTCGGCGTTGCTCGTGTTGATGTCGGTCGTGATGTCGTTGCGCAGCAGCGACATCCCGATGGCCTCGCCCAGGTCGTCGAGGATGTAGACCTTGCCGGCGTACTGCTTGTCCCACATGAGGTCGTAGCCGTTCTCCGGCACTCGCTCACCAGGTCGGTGCGGTAGAGCACGCCGGTGCCGTAGATCGTGTAGGGCACGGTGTAGCGAGCCTCGCGGTCGTACCACGGGTCCTGGTACTCCGGCCAGACGTTGGCGAGGTTGGGGACGTAGCGTGTGGTTCAACGGCTGGAGCAGCTCGGTGTAGACCATCTTGCTCAGCACGCTCGGACCGGGGAACACGAGGTCGAACGACTCTCCGGGCGCGCGGATCTTGGCCAGCATCTCGTCGTAGTTGTTGTACGGCGTCACCTGCACCGAGACGCCGTGCTTCTTGCCGAAGTCCTTCATGACCCCCGGAGCCATGTAGTCGGAGTAGTTGAGGATCTTGAAGTCGCCACCGGACTCCGGCGAGAGCCCGTCGGCGATCGGCGGGTTGCTGTCCTTGATCGCCAGCTTGACCGGCTGATCGGGGCGAGCCAGGGCGTACGGCGCCTTGCCGCCCGCGACCTGCTCCGAGGATCCGTCGCCGCAGGCCGCCAGCAGCGGCGCTGCGCCGATCCCCATGGTGACCCAGAGGCCTCCACGCAGGACGTCTCGTCGAGCCAGCTGCGGTCGGGACCGCCGACGGCGTAGTGCCGGGTCGTTCGGGTCGAAACTCATCTCAACCTCTTCATGGTCGACAGGGCCGTCGACCTGATCCGCCTCGGGAACTGCCCCTAACTGACTGTTCAGCCAACAATACTGCCACTTCGGGGAATGTCGAGTGGGTCGCCCGACAGATCCTCCTCCATCGAACCACGCCGCCGGTGAGCTCCGGCTTGCCGCCTGCGCTGACCGACGCTTAGACTGAACGATCAGTCAGCCACGTTGATCGACGGGCAGGAGCCCTCATGACCGCGACCGAGATCGCACCCGAGCTGTCCACCCGCCTCGACTCCATCGTCGAGGAGGAGACCCAGACCTTCCTGGATCGACAGCGCAAGAGCGAGGCGATGTCCGAGCGCGCGACCGCGCTCGCCGGGGGTGCCACGTCGAGCTGGCAGGTCGCCGAGCCGCATGCGGTCTGGCTGAGCCACGGAAACGGCTCCAAGCTGTACGACGTCGACGGGAACGAGTACTCCGACTTCCACGGCGGGTACGGCGTCTCGCTCGCCGGTCACAACCACCCCGCGATCGTCGAGGCGGTACGCCGCAGGGTCGCCCTCGGCACCCACTTCGCCCAGCCGACCGAGGACTCCATCGTCGTCGCGGAGAACCTCGCCGAGCGCTACCACCAGCCGTTGTGGCGCTTCGGCAACTCCGGCACGGAGTCGACCATGGACGCCGTTCACCTGATGCGCGCGTTCACCGGGCGCGAGCGGATCATCAAGCTCGAGGGCGGCTACCACGGACACCACGACTCGGTGATGGTGTCGGTCCAGCCGGAGAGCGTCGGCGACCTCGGCCCCGACGACGCCCCGATCGGCATCCCGGAGAACACCGGCCTCCTCCGCGCCACGATGGACGGCACCGTGATCGTGCCCGCCAACAACCTGGCAGCCGTCGAGTCCGCGCTCCAGCGCTACCCCGGCGAGATCGCCGGCATGATCCTCGAGCCGATCATGATGAACGCCGGGATCATCTACCCCGACGACGGCTACCTCCAGGCTCTCGGGGACCTCCTCCACAGCCACGGCGCGCTGCTCACGTTCGACGAAGTGAAGACCGGCTTCACCGTCGGCCCCGGTGGCGCATCCGGGATGCTCGGCGCCACGTCCGACCTGGTCTGCGTCGCCAAGGCGATGGGCGGCGGCCTGTCGACGTCCGCGATCGGCGGCGGCAAGGTGATGGAGCTGGTCGCCAGCGGCGACTACCAGCAGGTCGGCACGTTCAACGGCAACCCGTTGGCGATGGCCGCGGCCCGGGCCATGCTCACCGAGGTGTTGACCGACGAGGCGTACGCCCACATCGACCACCTGCGCCGACGGATCCGTGACGGCCTCCAGGGTGTGATCGACCGCCACTCCGCGCCGTGGGTCGTGGTCACGGCGGGCGCCAAGGGATGCGTGTCCTTCATGCCCGACCGGATCCGCAACTTCCGCGACTTCCGCTCGCTCGACGGTCGCTACGGTCACGCCCACTGGCTGGTCCAGCACAACCGCGGCGCGTTCCTGCCCCCGTGGGGCAAGGTCGAGCAGTGGCTGATGTCGGTGCAGCACACGGACGACGACGTCGACCGCTTCGTGGGCAACTTCTCCCACCTCGCCGACGAGCTGTTCGGGGCCTAGGTCGCCGGACCCGCTTCCGCGAGCACGACCCACGCCGTCGCCGCATGCTCGAACGGCGGCTCCGGCAGCAGCGCGCGACAACGCTCGGCCAGCTCGGTCCGGGTCGCGTCGTCCAAGGAAGCGACGTACGCCCCGGAGGGCCCGACGCCCAGCAGGTACGGCGCCCACCACTCGTCGAACGACGCGAACGGGATGCGGACGGTCAGCGAGGTCGGGCGAACCGCGACCAACCCGGCCTCCTCGGCCAGCTCGGCGAGGTGACCCTCGCGGGCCCCCGGCAGATGCCCCTCCCCTCCGGCCGACGGCACGACCTCGCGGACGGCGTCCCAGAAGACCGAGAGCGGACCGGTCGGGCCGGCGCAGTCCCAGACGCTCGCGGCCACGGTGCCGCCGGGCCGGGTGACCCGACCCATCTCGCGCAGCCCGGCGACGGGGTCCGCCATGAAGTGGACGACCAGCTGGGCCAGGGCCGCGTCGAAGGCGCCGTCGTCGTACGGGAGCTGCTCCGCGGCCCCCTCGCGTACGTCGGCCCCGGGGAACCGCTCCCGAGCCGCGGCGACGAACGGCGGTGACGGGTCGACGGCCGCCACCGAGCTCTCGCCACAGCGGGCGACGAGGGGTGCGGTCAGGACGCCCGGGCCGCAGCCCACGTCGACGACGCGGTCACCCGGGCCGACGCCGACCAGGTCGACGAACTGGTCGGCGAGCGGCACGGAATAGCGACCCATGAACTGCAGGTAGGAGTCTGCCGAGACGTTGAAGCTCATGTGCCGAGTGTGGCGTGCTCAGGCTGAGGTGAACCAGGGGTTCGACAGGTCGTAGAACGTCGCCCCCGACATCATCGACTCGAGCACCTCGCGCACCTCCGCCGGCGGCTCGATCGCCTCGCCCTTCCGCGCGCTGTCCTCGTCGGTGAAGTAGATCGTCTGGAAGAAGCTCCCGTCGGGCTTCAGGGCGAGGGTGCCGCCGAGGATCTCCGGCCGCATCGCGCGCAGGTCTCCGGTGTCGGTCGCCATCCCCTTCGCCCGCTCGGGGTCGTCGGTGCGGCCGTTGATCACCTGCACGAAGCCCGCGTCGTCCGACCCGCCGTCGAGCAGGGTCGTGACGTCGTCACAGTCGTGGAACTCGACCGGACCGTCCATCAGGGCCGACATCTTCTCGGCGAACGCGCCGGTCTCCGGGCGGGCAGAGTTCGCCATCGCGTCGTCGCGCGACGTGAAGCGGATGACGCCGAGGAAGTCTCCGTCGCCGGTGACGCCGTACGTTCCCCCGAGATAGCCGACGGCGTCCACGCCGCCCTCGTCGCGCCACGCCTCGGCGAGGCTCTGCAGCTCGTCGCCGTGGGACGTCTTTCCGTGGATCACTTGGATGAACACGTCATGGCCTCCTGTCCGGCAGGCCATCTCGGGTGAGGTGGTCTGGTGCTCGACCCTCCACGTTAGGGACGCCGGCGTCCGGTCGCCAGACACACGTGGACCCCGGGTCAGGGAGCGGTCAGGACTTCTTCGAGGTACGCCGCGCACGCCCGGCGCTGAGGCCGAGCTCCCTGTCGGCGAGCTCGAGCGCGATCCGCCGTGCCAGCGTTGCGGTGACCACGGGGTCGTCGAGGGAGACCTGGATGACGAGCCCGTCCAGCAGGGAGCTCCACATGACGGCGAACTCGTGCACGTCGACCTTCTGGATCTCGCCGTGGTCGATGCCGTCCTGGACGATCCGCGCGATCAGGTCGCGCCACTGGGCGTCGAGGTCGGCGCGGTCCTTCTTCACCTCGGGATGGCGGAACGCCTGGGCCCAGAGGTCGAACCACAGCCCCCAGTCACCCGCGACGTCCTGCTGCTTGTCGGCCACGAGGTTCCAGTCCAGGAGGACCTCGAGCCGGTCGCGCAGCTTCTCGGTGGACTTCAGCATCTCCTCGGCAGCGGCGTAGAACGACCGCTCGGACCAGCGGAGTGCCTCGGTGAGCAGGCTGTCCTTGGTCCCGAAGTAGTAGATGACGAGGGCCGGACTCGCACCGACGCGCTTGGCGACGTCGGCGATCCGGGTGTCGCTGAAACCGCGTTCGGCGATCAGGGTCGAGGCCGCCGCGAGCATCTGGTCACGGCGTACGTCGGCCACGGCATCATGGTGCTCACGTGCAGCCATGCGGCCTCCCGACATCCCTACCCTGTGACGTGTCGTTCTTGTGTCGCAGGCTAGCACGATCATAGACTGAACAGTCAGTCAGGATTCTCGATGAACGGTGATCGATGACCAGCTCCGCGGCCCGGGTCCGGGCGATGCTTTCCGCGCGTTCCGTGGCTGTCGTGGGAGCCAGCGATCGGTCCGAGTCCTTCGGCCGACGACTGACGCTCGAGGCCCTCCGGAGTCCGGGGATCGAGCGGGTCCACCTGGTCCATCCGACGCGCTCGTCGGTGCTCGACCTGCCCTGCGTCCCGTCGCTCGCAGACGTGCCGGAGCCGGTCGACCTGGTCATGTGCGGCGTCCCGGACAAGGCAGTCGCCTCCACGCTGGCGATCGCCTCCGAGCGGGGAGACGCGGGCGCGGTGACGTTCGGCCTGCTGTCCGGCTTCAAGGACGACGTGGTCGCGGCCGCCGGTGACATGGCGCTGGTCGGGGGCGGGTGCATGGGGTTCGTCAACACCGTCACCGGCGTGCGCGCGATCGGCTACATGGAGCGCGACCCGCTGCCGGCGGGACCCATCGCGCTGGTGACCCACTCCGGCTCGGTCTTCTCCGCCATCCTCCGCACCCGTCGCGCCCTCGGCTGGACCCTCGCCGTCTCATCGGGCCAGGAGCTGGTCACCACCACGCCCGACTACCTCGAGTACGCCCTGTCCCTGCCGGAGACCCGTGTGGTCGGACTGGTGATGGAGACGATGCGCGACGCGAAGCGGTTGGAGGCCTGCCTCGCCGACGCGGCCGCGCGGGACATCCCGGTGTGCGCCCTGACCGTCGGGCTCTCCGAGGGCGGGCAGGCGCTGGTCGACGCGCACTCGGGCGCCATCGCCGGCTCGGACGCGGGTTGGGAGGCGCTGTTCACGGCGTACGGCGTCCACCGGTGCAGCGACCTGGACGACCTCACCGACAGCCTCGAGCTGTTCGCGATCGGGCGCCGACCGCTGCGCGGCGCGGGCCGCGGCATCGTCACGGCGCACGACTCCGGAGCCGAACGGGTGCTGGTCGCGGACCTGGCCGAGGCCCTGGACGTGAGCTTCGCACCGCTCGCCGAGTCGACCATCTCGCGCCTGGAGGGGCACCTCGACCCGGGCCTGATCCCGATGAACCCGCTCGACGTGTGGGGCCGGGGAAGCGACACCGTCGAGCTGTTCACCGAGTGCCTGGCCGCGATGGCGGAGGACCCGGCGACGGGCGCGGTCGTGCTCGCCGTCGACCTGGCGGAGGAGTACGACGGCGACGAGAGCTACCCGGTGGTGATGGAGAACCTCCTGCCTCGCACCGACAAGCCGCTCGCGGTGCTCACCAACCTCACCTCCGCCATCTCGCCGGCGTTCGCCGAGCGGCTCCGCGCGCAGGGCATCCCGGTGCTCGAGGGCACGGCGTCGGGCCTCCGCGCGCTCGGGCATCTGATGGCCGAGCCGCCGCGCCCGCGGCCGGACGTGGTCATCGACGCGGAGCGGCAGGCGCGCTGGGTCGGCCGGCTCACGGCCGGTGACGCCCTCGCGACGACGGAGTGGGCCTCGCTGCTGGGTGACTACGGCATCGCGGTCACGCCGGGCGAGAGTGTGACGACGCCCGAGGCTGCCGTCGAGGCGGCCGAGCGGCTCGGCTACCCGGTGGTGCTGAAGAGCGACGCTCCCGAGGTCCACCACAAGACCGAGGCGGACGGCGTACGCCTCGGGTTGGCGGATGCCGAGGCCGTGGGGTCGGCGTACGCCGATCTCGCGGGCAGGCTCGGTCCGCAGGTCGTGGTCCAGCACCAGGCCTCCGGCGTGGAGGTCGCCCTCGGCGTCGTGGCCGACCCGCTGCTCGGACCGCTGGTGATGGTCGCGGCCGGTGGTGTGCTGGTCGAGCTCGTCGCCGATCGCGCCGTCGCGCTCCCCCCGGTCGACCGCGAGACGGCCCTGGAGATGATCGGCGGGCTCAAGGTGTCCACCCTGCTCGCCGGTTTCCGCGGGGCGCCTCCCTCCGACGTGGGCTCTCTCGCCGACACCGTGGTCGCCCTCGGCCGGCTCGTCGTCGAGCTGGGCGACCACCTCGCCGGCGTCGACCTCAACCCGGTCATCGTCGGCCCCTCCTCCGCCCTGGTCGTCGACGCCCTGGTCCTCCCCCGCTGACGCTGGCGCCGCTTGTAACGCTCCGTTATCTGCTCGAGTGCGCCCGCACGAGGGCGCCCGTGTGCAGATAACAGGGCGTTACAAGCACGCCAACAGGTCAGCGGATGGGGAAGGGGAGGGCGATGGGGTCGGGGGCGAGGCGGCTGCGGCCGTTCTCGTCGAACCGGTCGAGGCCGAGCTCGGCGACGTCGATGACGTCGGTGGTGCCCGAGACGGCGAGGTCGGCGGCGACCTTGGCGACACCGGGACCCCACATCATCCCGTGACCACCGGCCGCGGCGACCGTCGTGCCCTCGATGACGCCGTCGTCACCGATGGCCGGACCGAGGATCGGCAGGTGGTCGGGGGTGAAGTCGATGGTGGCGGCCCAGGTCTTGCGCACTCCGACCTTCCCCGTGGTCGGCAGGAGCATGGCGACCCGCTCCCGCATCTTCTCGTAGTACGCCGCGTCGAACTCCGTCGCCTGGCCCGGCTCCTCGGCCGGGTTGCTCATCCCCCACAGCACGCCGTCCTCGTGCGGCCGCCAGTAGATCCCTGCCATCAGGTCGAAGCCCATCGGGAACCGGTCGGCCGCGAAGTCGGGGTGCGGCTCGGTCACCACGACCTGGTGCCGCGCGCCGCTGGTGGGGATCCGGACACCCGCGGCCCGCCCCACGGCAGCCAGCGTCGGACCTCCCGTGAGCACCACCCGAGAGGTGGCCACGTCGCCGGCCGAGGTGCGAACGCCGGCGACGCGGCCGCCCTCGGTCAGGAGACCGGTGAAGGCCGTCCGCTCACACACCCGCACCCCGGCCCCGAGGATCGCGGCGGTGTAGGCGAGCACGTTGCGCGGCGCGTCGATGTACCCGTCGCTCGGTGAGTACGACGCCCCCAGGGTCTGCCCGGGTGCCATCGCCGGGTTCATCGTGTCGACCTCGTCCGGCTCGACCCAGCGCACGTCGAGCCCGACCGCCTGCTGCATCGCGATCCGCTCGTGCGCCGCTCCGACCTCCGGCTCGGAGAAGCACGGGACGAAGTAGCCCTGCGCCACGAAGCCCGAGTCGATCCCGAGCACGTCGCGCTGCCCGGCGTAGAACTCGCGGCTGAACATCCCGAGCCGGACCGCCCACTCGGTGCCGCCCTGCGCACGCACCATCCCGGCCGCCCGCGAGCTGGCGCCCTGACCGAGCGTGTCCTGCTCGAGCAGCACGACCTCGCCGACGCCGGAGCGCTTCAGGAACCACGCCGCCCAGGCGCCGATCGTCCCGCCACCGACTACCACCACGTCCGCCGTCCTCGGCATGCTCGTCATGATGGCCATGCTGCCTCACGCTGCCCTAGACTGAACAGTCAGTCAATCGTGACATCGCAGGATCGGAGAGGGACGTTGTACGGACTCACGCCCGAGGACCTCGAGCTCCAGGCGCGCGCCCGGGGCTTCACCGACGAGCTGATCCCGCACGAGCAGTACGCCGAGGAGCACGGCGGTGAGCTCCCCGAGGACGTCGCCCACCGGCTCGAGGCCAGGGCCGTCGAGCTCGGCCTGACCGCGACCAACATCCCCACCGAGCTGGGTGGCCGTGGCTGCAGCACGCTGCAGCAGGTGCTCGTGCAGGAGCAGGGCGGCCGGGTCACCAACGCCTTGGCCTGGTGCCTGACGACTCCCCCGGGCTGGTGGGCCGCCGTCGCCAACGACCACCAGCGCGACACCTACCTGATCCCGACCATCGAGGGCCGGCGCGAGGGCGCGTACGCCATCACCGAGGAGTTCGCGGGCTCCGACGTCTCCGACCTGAAGGCGACCGCGGCGCGCGACGGCGACGACTACGTGCTCAACGGCGAGAAGTGGCACGTGACGTCGTTCAACAAGTCCGACCACGTGTTCTTCCAGGGCGTGCTCACCACCGGTGGCCACGCGGGCGAGCAGGCGATGTTCGTCGTCGACAACGACACCCCCGGCATCCGGGTCGTGCGGACGCCGACGTACACCCACACCTTCGCCCACCACCACCCGATCGTGGCGTTCGAGGACGTGCGGGTCCCGGCGTCCCAGCTGATCGGGTCCGAGGAGGACGGCATGTCCTTCGTCTACGAGTGGTTCCGCTACGAGCGACTGATGATCGGTGCGCGCTGCCTCGGCGCCGCCGAGCGGCTCGTCGACGAGATGCAGGCGTTCGCGGCCCAGCGCAGGGTCGGGGACGAGTACCTCGCCGACAAGCAGCTCGTGCAGGGCATGCTCGCCGACAGCCTGACCGAGCTCTTCGCCGCGCGGACGATGGTCTACGAGGTGGCGCGGTCGCTCGATCGACAGCCGGGGGGCGCCGACGTCAAGGTCGCGCACGCCCAGTGCTCGATGGTGAAGCTCTACGTCAGCGAGATGGCCGGCCGCGTCGCCGACCGCGCTGTGCAGGTGTTCGGCGGTCGCGGCTACATGCGCGAGAACGTCGCCGAGCGCTTCTACCGCGAGCTGCGCGTCGAACGCATCTGGGAGGGAGCGAGCGAGATCCAGCGCGCGATCATCGCCGCCCAGCTCGGCAAGCGGGGGCGGGCCGCGCTGGTCTGAGGTCGTCGGCGCTGTGGTTTGCTGGACGGCGTGAGCGATGTCCCCGCCGCCTGGTCCGGCCTGGTCGACGACGCCGCGATCTTCCCGCCCGGTGACGTGCCCCTGCCGGACGCGGTGACGGCGTACCAGGAGCGCCGCAACGCGTGGTACGCCGACCTCGTCGGCCCGCTCGTCGTGCGCGACACCGATCTCCCCGAGGTCGACCCCCGCGTCCCGGTCTCCGTCGTCCTCACCGGCGGCGCCGGAGCGGTCGCGGGCGTCGCCGCCCTGGCGGACAAGAAGGGGCACCGCGTGGTCGGGCTCGAGGCCGCCGTCCGCGACCTCGACGACATGGCCGGCAACGTCCGCAGGATCACCACGGCCGTCGACGCGGCGCGCGACTCCGGGCGGCTCGCCGACACCCAGGTGTACGTCGAGCTCCCGCAGACCGAGCCGACCGCCGACTGGCTGTCCGCGGCCGACGTGGTCGCCGAGGCCGAGCATCACCTGAAGTTCCGCACCGGTGGGGTCGAGGCGCACCTCTTCCCGTCCGCTGCCGATGTCGCTGCCTGGATCGACTCCGCGCTCGACCGCGAGACGCCGTTCAAGTGCACGGCCGGCCTCCACCACGCCGTCCGCCACCGCGACCACGAGACCGGCTTCGAGCACCTGGGGTTCCTCAACGTCCTGCTCGCCACCCGGGTCGCCTTCGACGGCGGCAGTGTCGCCGAGACGACCCAGGTGCTCGACGACCACTACGCGAACGACCTCGTCGCCCTCGCCCGGCAGAGCGACCTCGAGGGCGCGCGCCGCTGGTTCACGTCGTACGGCTCGTGCAGCGTCAGCGACCCGCTCGACGAGCTGGTCGGGCTCGGTCTGCTCGAGCCACCCCCGACCGGCCCGACCGGCCCGTCGGATCAGGGGGCTCCGGATGAGTGACGGGTTCGGGCTCGACCATCTTCCGTACGGCGTCTTCTCGACACAGGCGTCGGCCCCGCGCGTCGGGGTCCGGTACGCCGACACCGTCGTCGACGTGTCGACCGTGCGGCCCGAGCTCGACCGGCCGACGCTGAACGACTTCATGGCGCTCGGACCCGGCGCCTGGGCCGACACCCGGGCCGAGATCGGCGCGCTGGTCGAGGCCGAGGCCCTGCCGGCGACGCCGCTCGACTCGGTCGCGCTGCACCTGCCCCTCACCGTCGGCGACTACGTCGACTTCTACGCCTCGCTCGACCACGCCTCCAACGTCGGCCGGATCTTCCGCCCCGACCAGGAGCCGCTGCTCCCGAACTGGCGGCACCTGCCGGTCGGCTACCACGGCCGCGGCGGCACCATCGTGGTCAGCGGTACGCCGGTCATCCGACCGTGCGGACAGCGCAAGGCGCCGCACGAGCACGCGCCGACGTACGGACCCAGCCGACGGCTCGACATCGAGGCCGAGCTCGGCTTCGTGGTCGGCGTCGGGTCCGAGCTCGGCAGCCGGATCGGGGTCGACGAGTTCCAGCAGCACGTCTTCGGCGTCGTCGGCCTCAACGACTGGAGCGCCCGAGACATCCAGGCCTGGGAGTACGTGCCGCTCGGGCCGTTCCTCGGCAAGTCGTTCGCGACCTCGGTGAGCGCCTGGGTCACACCGCTCGCGGCGCTGGCGGCTGCCCGGACCGACCTGCCACCACAGCAACCAGAGCCGCTCGCGTACCTCGCCGGCGGCGCACCGCGCTCGACATCGAGGTCGAGGTGGTGCTCAACGGCGAGGTCGTGAGCCGGCCGCCGTACCGCACGATGTACTGGTCCCCCGCCCAGATGCTCGCCCACCTCACCGTGAACGGCGCCAGCACACGCTCGGGCGACCTGTTCGCGTCGGGCACGATCAGCGGTCCCGAGCCCGACCAGCGCGGCTCGTTCCTCGAGCTGAGCTGGGGCGGCCAGGAGCCGTTCGGCGGCGGCCACACCTTCCTCGAGGACGGCGACGAGGTGACGCTCCGCTACTCCGCCCCCGGCACCGGCGGCGGGCGCATCACGCTGGGAGACGTCACCGGCCGGATCGAGCCCGCCCGCGAGTGAGGACGGGCGACCGGCGTGTCCGTACGCTCTCGCTCGTGATCCAGTACGGCCAGCTGCCGCCGCCGACCCACGTGGTCGCACACCTCAGTGACATCCACCTGCTGTGCGGGGACGCTCGGCAGTACGACGCGATCGACACCTTCGCCCGGCTCGAGGCGGCCCTCGACCGGGTCGCGCGGATCGACCCGCCCCCGCACGCGCTGGTCTTCACCGGTGACCTCGCCGACGTCGCCGACCCGGAGGCGTACCGGCTGCTCCGCGAGCGGGTCGAGCCGCTGGCCGGACGGATCGGCGCCACGGTGGTGTGGTGCATGGGGAACCACGACGAGCGCGCGGCGTACTCGCGCGAGCTGTTCGGCCAGGAGTCGGAGGAGCCGCAGGACCGGGTGTACGACGTGGCCGGCCTACGGATCGTCAGCCTCGACACGAGTGTCCCGGGGTGGCACCACGGCGAGGTGAGCGACCAGCAGCTCACCTGGTTGGCCCACGTGCTCGCGACACCGGCCGAGCACGGCACCATCCTGGCGCTGCACCACCCACCGATCCCCTCACCCATGGTGCCGGTCGCCGAGGTCATCGAGCTGCACGGCCAGGACCGGCTGGCCGCCACGCTGCTCGGGACCGACGTCCGCGCGATCCTCGGCGGTCACTACCACTTCAGCTCGCACTCGACGTTCGCCGGCATCCCGGTCTCCGTCGCCGCGGCCACGTGCTACCTCGCCGACCCGGCCCCGCTCGGCAGGTTCATCTCTGCTGTCGACGGGAACACCTCGGTCAACGTCGTGCACGTCTACGCCGACCGGGTGGTCCACACGATCGTCCCGGTGCCGGAGGCGCCCGAGGTCAGCGGGTTCGGCCTGGACGTCGTACCGCTGGTGGAGGCGCTGAGCCCGGAGGAGCGGCTGGACATGGTCAGCCGCAAGGACTCGGACTTCAACCGTGGAGCCCGGGGCTGACGCCGATTCGGGTCGCCGCCCCTCGCTGGTTAGGCTCGCCTAAGTACGACGAGCCCGAGGAGTGAGATGTACGCACGCGTGGCCTCGACGGAGGCGCTGACGCCCAGCCTCGTGCGGGTGGTGTTCGAGGGTGGCGACCTCGCGGAGCTGGTCATGCCCGACGCGACCGACACCTATATCAACGCCGCCTTCCGGCCCGCCTCGGCGCCGTACGACGAGGTGTTCGACCCGCAG
The DNA here is from genome assembly GCA_963812055.1 of uncultured Actinomycetota bacterium. Lineage (GTDB taxonomy): Bacteria > Actinomycetota > Actinomycetes > Propionibacteriales > Nocardioidaceae > Nocardioides. The sequence continues at coordinate 749,934 of CAWEUA010000016.1, read as the reverse complement.
CGCCTCCGCGAGACGCACCCGGACGCCGAGCAGCCGGCTCGGCGCCGGTACACCGTGCGCGCGTGGGACTCCGACGCCCTGCGGCTGACCGTGGACTTCGTGGTGCACGGCGACAGCGGCGTCGCCGGCCCGTGGGCGATGCACGCAGAGCCCGGAGATGCCCTGGTGTTCACCGGTCCGAGCGGCAGCTACCGTCCCGACCCCGCGGCCGACTGGCACCTGATGGTCGGCGACGAGTCGGCGGTGCCCGCGATCGCGGCCTCACTCGAGGCGCTGCCGTCCGGCGCACGCGCCGTCGTCCGCCTCGTCTGCGACGGTCCCGAGCACGAGATCGAGCTCGCCAGCGAGGGGGACGTCGACCTGGTGTGGCTCCACCGCCGAGGTGACGAGCGCGACGACGCGCTGCTGCTCGCGGCCGTCGAGGCGGTGGACTTCGGCGACGGTACGCCGTTCGGCTTCGTGCACGGCGAGGCCGACGAGATCCGCGCCGTACGCCGGCACCTGCTCGAGGAGCGCGGATTGACCCGACAGGACCTTTCCTGCTCGCCGTACTGGCGGCGCACGATGAGCGACGAGGCCTGGCGCCGGATCAAGCGCGACTACGTCGCGGCGATGGAGGGCGAAGCCGTCGCGTGAGGCCCCGCCTCACACGCCCTCGCGCTCGTTGAACCCGAGGTGGGCGACCGGCTCCCCGCGCTTCAACGCGTCGACCGCACCGGGGTGCAGACGCTGGAGGTGGGAGATCGCCTTGCGCCGGTAACGCAGGATCTGGACCGCTCCGAACACCCAGAACAGCGCCTGGACCGACATCGCCACCCGGAAGTCGTCCAGCCCGTAGGCGTCCGTGCCACCGCCACCGCTGTGCCAGTCGAGCAGGATGCCGATCAGGCCCATCGTGAGCAGGCTGGCGGAGAAGCCGCCGACGTTGACGAAGCCGTTCGCGCGACCCGACGCCTCGACCGGGATGAAGGTGCGGGCCAGGTCGAAGCCGACCATGGACGCCGGCCCACCGGTCGCCATCACACAGACCAGGACGACCAGCAGCCACATCGGCGCCGGCGTCGAGCGGGCGAGGACGGCGGTCCAGGCGAGCGCCATCGCGGCGACGACACCCAGCACCATCCAGGAGCGGTAGAAGGGGTAGCGCGAGACCAGCGTGCCCAGGGCCGGCCCGATGACGATGATCCAGCCGGTCATCACCATCAGCAGGCCGCTCGCCGTGTCGGACGACAGCCCCTCGGCGCGGACCAGGAACGGATAGCCCCACAGGAGCACGAAGGCGGTGGCGCTGAACTGTGACGTGAAGTGGGACCACATGCCGAGGCGCGTGCCGGGGTTGCCCCAGACCAGGCGCAGACTGCGGGCCAGCGCGCGCATCTTGATCTTGGCGACCCGCTCGCGCGCGTACGGCGAGTCCGTCACGAGCAGGACGACCAGCACCATCCCGATCAGTCCGAGCGTCGACGCCAGGGCGAACGACCGCGTCCAGCCGAGGTGGCGCAGAGCCAGGGAGAGCGGCGCCGCGGCCGCGATCGCCCCGAGCTGGCCGACCTGACCGGTCAGCTGGGTGATCATCGGCGCCTGACGGACCAGGAACCACAGGGTCACCAGGCGGATCACGCTGACGAAGATCGCCGCGTCGCCGGCGCCGACGAGCACCCGCGCCAGCACGGCCAGCCCGAACGTCGGGGCGAAGGCGAAGGCGAGCTGCCCGAGGGTCATCAGGGCCAGGCCACCGAGGAGCAGGACGCGTGACCCGTAGCGGTCGAGGAGGACGCCGATCGGCACCTGCAGGCCGGCGTAGACGACCAGCTGGAGCACGGTGAAGAACGACAGCTGCGTGGCGGTGATCCCGAAGCGCTCGGTCGCCAGCAGCCCGGCCACGCCGAGCGAGCTGCGGTTGAAGATCGCGAGCACGTAGACCGACAGCCCGGCCAGCCAGATGATCCGCGCACGGCGCCTGCCGATGTCGTGGATCTGCTCGGTCACCGCGGTCATGATGCACGACCGACCCCGGGGCGGCGTACCCGGGTCAGATGATGGGCACCGTCCACACCAGCGTCGTCCCACCGAGGTCGGGAACCTCGGCGACGGCCATGGAGCCGTTGCGGTCCTCGGCGCGGCGTCGCATGTTGTCGAGGCCGCTACGTCGCGTTCCCTCGCCGACGCCGGTCCCGTCGTCGCTGATCGTGACCGTGAGGCGGTTGGTCGTGGCGAACACACTCAGCTGGACCACCGTGGCCGACGAGTGCCGCGCGACGTTGGAGAGTCCCTCGCGCACCACGGCGGTGACGTCGCGCACGAGGTCGGCGGTCGCGACCGAGTCCAGCGGTCCGTCGAGGTCGAGGCGAGGGGCGAAGCCGATCGCCGGCTGGAGCTCGACGACGACGTCCATCACCGCCGCCCGGAGTCCGCCGGGCACCGGCGGCTGGAGCTGGAAGATCGAGACCCGGATCTGCTTGATGGCGTCGTCGAGATGCTCGACGACCTCCTGGAGGGCAGTCACCGAGGCGGCGTCCTCCACGCTCGATGCGGTCGCCTGGACGACAAGACCCGCGGCGAACACCTGCTGGATGACGTGGTCGTGCAGGTCGCGCGGCGATCCGGGCCCGGTCCTCGAGGAGCAGCACGCGCTGCTGGTCGTGCCGGGCCTCGGCCAGCTCGAGCGCGACCGAGGCGTGGTTGGCGAAGGTCGTGGCCAGCTGCGCGTCGGCCTCGGTGAAGGGTCGCCGTCCGGGGCCACGCATCACGACCAGCGTCCCCCGGACCTCCTCGCGGCCGAGCAGCGGCAGGACCATGACCGGTCCGGCCCGGACCTGGCCGGAGAGATAGATCGTGCGACCGTCGATGTTGTCGGTGTCCTCGGCGTCGACCACCCGGACGGGCGTCCCGGTCCGCATCACCTGCTCGCTCAGGGTGCCGGAGGCCGGGTATCGGGTGTCCTCGATGCCGGCGGCGTCGTGACCCTCGGCCACCGCGACGCGGAGCTCGGCATCGACGGGCTGGACCACCGTGGTGAGGTCGGACTCGGCGAGCGCGTGGACGCTGCGAGCGATCAGGCGCAGTGCCGACTCGTCCCCCGCGAGCACCCGACGCGTGACCTCCGTGGAGGCTCCCAGCCACTGGTGCCGGAGCCGCGCCTCCCCGAAGAGGCGAGCGTTCTCGATCGCCACCCCCGCCGTCGCCCGCCAGTGCCTGGACGAGCTCCTCGTCCTGCTCGGTGAAGGGCTCGGCACCGGTCCGGGTGAGATAGAGGCTGCCGTAGTCCTCCTCGCGGACCCGGACGGGTACGCCGAGGAACGCACCCATCAGCGGGTGACCCTCCGGGAAGCCCACGGATACCTCGTGCGCGGCGACGTCGTCCACCCGGATCGCCTGCTGCTTCTCGAGCACCAGCCCGAGCAGGCCACGTCCCTCCGGGAGGTGGGCGATCCCTCGCACCACATCGTCGGTCATCCCGACATGGACGAATCCCTCGAGGACACCCTCGTCCCCGACGACGCCCAGCGCTCCGTAGTCGGCCCCGACCAGCTCCATGGCTGCCTCGACGATCCGGCGCAGCACCACGGCCAGGTCGAGGTCGGCGACGATGGTGCGGTTGGCCTCGAGCAGTGCCCGGAGCCGGCTCCCCGCGACGTCCCCCTGATCCGTCACCCTCCGACGATATCCCCGCAACCGTCGGAGGGTGACGACCAGAGCCGGTCAGCCCGCGGCCGCCGCGCTGGCGGCGGCCCGGCGTTCGAGGCGAGCGGGGGCGGGGACGATCACGACGGGCACCGGTGAGTGGCGCACGCAGTACTCCGCGACGGAGCCCAGGACCTGGTGGCTCGCGCTGCTGGGACTGCCGCTGCCGACGACGACCATCGAGGCCTTCTCCGCCCGGGCGACCAGCACGCGACCGGCGTAGTCGTGGACCACCACCCGCACGAGGTCCGGAACGTCCTCGCCGCGCTGCTCCAGGCAGCGGGCCACCACGTCTCCCTGCATCCGGTGTACGCGAGCGCGCCCTTCGGCGAGCTCGTCGGAGTCGGGCGTACCTTCCGGCTGCGCTCCACCGAGCCACGCGGTGACGACCTCGACCGTGCAGCCGCGTTCCCAGCCCTCGGTGAGCGCGAAGGCCAGGGCGGCCGCGGCGCCCGAGCTGCCGTCCGCCCCGACCACGATGGCGCCACCCTGGTCTCCCACGGAGTCAGGGTGTCGGCACCCGCCACGGGACGCACCCGGTATTGGGCCCGGATCCGCGGGACGTTCGTCCCGAGGGTCTCCGACCGGCGACCCTGCCGCATCCGGACGTCTCGACGCATCCTCGTCATGTGGGCCGTCCGCGCATCCATCCCTGGTACGACGTCGTGTGGCCGGTGGTCACCGGCCTGGTCACGGCGGTGGGCCTGGTCGCGGCGTACCGCATGACCGGCCCGCTTGATGTTCGTCGTGAGCCTGGCCGTCCTCGAGCTGACCGTCGCTCCCGTCGCCTGGAGCCTCCTCACCGACGTGGGCTACGACGTGCCCCGGGTCGTCTTCCGCGTCGCGCCCGCGTCCGCGTTGGTCCTGCTCGCCGTGATGGGGCTGGTCGAGGTGATCCAGGGATGGACGTTCCTGGTCGTCGCCCTGGCCCTCGTCACCTCGCCCCTGCTCCAAGGCTGGCGGCAGATCGGGCTTCGCGGGGTCCTGGTGGATCGGGTGTCCCCGCACGCGGAGACCCGGCGCCGCTTCGACGACATCGTCGCGCACGGGTTCGGCCCCCCGGACGACGAGCCACCGTCGCGCTGAGTGGTCTCAGCCGAAGAGCTGTGTGCACGCGTTGGCCGACGGTGCGGACGCGGCACTGAAGTCGACACCGAGCTGCGTCAGGGCGGCGTTCGTGCCGTGGTACGCGCGCCGCCAAGCCGCCACGTCCCGCGCGAGGATGCGCGTCCGGCTCCGGAGACGCGAGAAGGGCTCCCCGTGGAGAGCCCTTCTGGTCGGTGGCAGATCCAGGATTCGAACCTGGGTAGGCATAAGCCGACGGATTTACAGTCCGCTCCCATTGGCCGCTCGGGCAATCTGCCAAAGTCCCGCCGCCCCGCTGTCGCGGTGCGCTCGGGCGGTCGGAAGAATAGCAAGGCAGGACCGGAGACCCGAAAACGCCAGGAGGCAGTTCGATGGCCGACAGCTCGTTCGACATCGTGAGCAAGATCGACCGCCAGGAGGTCGACAACGCGCTGGGCCAGACGGCCCGCGAGATCGCCACCCGCTTCGACTTCAAGGGCACCGGCGCCACCATCGAGTGGCAGGGCGAGGAGGCGATCGAGATCAGCGCCTCTGCCGACGACCGGGCGAGCGCCGTCCTCGACGTCTTCCAGCAGAAGCTGGTCAAACGCAACCAGAGCCTGAAGATCCTCGACGCCTCGGAGCCCCGACAGTCCGGACAGGTCTCCAAGATCGCGATCGCCCTCAAGGAGGGGATCTCGTCCGAGGACGCCAAGAAGATCTCGAAGCTCATCCGGGACGAGGCCCCCAAGGGCGTGAAGTCCCAGATCCAGGGTGACGAGCTCCGGGTCTCGAGCAAGAAGCGGGACGACCTCCAGGCGGTCATCGCCCTGGTGAAGCAGCAGGACTACGACTTCGCCGTCCAGTTCACGAACTATCGCTGAGTCCGCATCCACGCCAATCAGCCGCCGGCGTGCTCACGATGTCTGGCCGGGCACCAGGACAGGCGGGGCCGACTCCGTTGATCAGCGAGGACGCCGAGCAGTAGCCTCAACCGTCTCGATGGACGGAGGCGCCGGGTGGACAAGCGAACCGAGATCGCGTTCCTCGCCGGAGGCTGCGCCTGGATCATGCAGCAGCTTCTGCGCACCCCCGAGGGAGTCATCTCGACTCGGGCCGGTTTCATGGGCGGCGAGAACGAGAACCCGACGGAGGAGGACGACGGCGGTCACGCCGAGGTCGTCGAGGTCGTCCTCGATCCCGAGCGGCTCTCGTACCGAGGGCTGCTGGAGGTGTTCTTCCAGGTGCACCGGCCAGATCTCGCCGAAGGAGTCGTCGGTTCCCTGTATCGCTCCGAGATCTTCTGCACCAGCGTGGAGCAACGCAGAACGGCCGAGGAGATGATCCGCGATGTCGACAGGTCGGGCCATTGGCTGGGCAAGACCGTGACCAGGATCAGCGCGGCCGGCGTGTTCTGGGAGATGGGGCCGGAGGACCAGGACTATCTACTGCGGTTCCCGCAGGGCTGCCCGCCACCATTCCCTCGGCAGGACACGTCGGGACTTGCGGAGCGGGTACCTACCTGAGCGTGCTGTCGTGAGTCCGGTTCTTCGGCGACGCGAGCGGAGCTTTCAGGACAGGTTGACCTGAGCCATCACGTCGCTCCCCTGCTCGTCCGAGCCGAGGAAGGCGCGCCAGGTGCCGCCGCCCTGGCGACCGCACGGCACCGCCAGGTCGGGGCCGGGCGGGTCGCAGGCCAGGGCGAGCACGGGTACGCCGGTCACGGCCACCGTGGTCCGGGTCAACGTCCGCGAGGTCGACACGTCGAGGGCCGTGATGCGCTCCAGGGCCCGGTCGTGAGACCCACCGGAGTAGTCCACGGCACCGGCCAGGTGATAGCGGAGGTACAGATGGCGCGTCGGCGGGAGCGCGATGGTCGTCGGGCGCCCCGGCAGGACGGTCTTCGTGAGGGGCAGTCGGACCCCGTCGCCGGCTACGACCACGTGGATGACATAGATGTCGCCGGCTTGCAGGCCGGGCACCTGGGGGATCCGTAGCTGCACCGACCGGACGGCCTGGCCCGTGTGGATCCAGTGGGTCACCTGCTCGACGCCGGAGCCACCGATCCGGGTCCGGACGAAGGAGGTGTCGGGCTGCAGGCCGTGCGGGGGCTGGTACTGGTTACTGTGCGCCAGCTCGGCGGTGACCTCGGAGCTGGGACGGGTGGTGACCCAGGCGAGGATCCCGACAATGGCGGCCGCGCCCAGCAGGGCGGCGGCGGTCGCGATACGGCGCGCCACCCGAGCTCGGCTGTGCTGGCTCCCACTCACGACAGCGAGTGGTCGGACCGGTCCGACCGGTTCGATCGGCCGGACCGGTGGGACCGGCACGGGTGGCGGCGCCGGTTCCGCACTCGCGGGTACGGGTGGCAGCTCGTCCACGTCGTCGGTCGGCATCGGCGTCGGCGTCGGCGTCGGCGTCGTCGGGGCCGGCGACCTCGTCCGGCTCGACCTTGAACGGCCAGACGTCGTCCCACCAGGTCGCGTCCGGGTCATCGAGGGCCCAGCGGGTGGCGGGCGTCGCCGGCTCGGTCTCCTGCTCCGTCGGGTTCTCCGAGGGTCGCGGCGGAGCGCCCCCCGTCGCCCTCGGTGTCGCGACCGGACGGGGTCGCTTCTTGTTCCTGTTCGTCTTCTTGTTCTTGCGTGCGCGTGCGCTCATCCGGCCCCCCTTCGCACCACGGTGTCCTGAACTGGTCGAGCCGTGATCACGGCCAGGTTCTGGTACCCACCCCGAGCAGCGTCGTACGGACCGGCGCAGGTGACAAGGGTCAGCCGCCGTGGGCCCCGGGCGGAGAAGATCCCCGGATGGCTGGAGAGCTCGTCGCGTGGGACCAGCGAGAGGGCCACGACGGCGTACGTCTGGCTGAGGTGGGGCGACGACAGGGTGATCCGCCGGCCCGGTGTCACGGACAGCAGGCTGGCGTACGGACCCAGTCCCTGAGTGGTCGAGTCGACGTGGGCCGCCAGCAGCGTGGAGCCGAACGGGTCCCCGAGGCGTGCACCGCCCCGCCACCACCCGGCGACGCCGATGTCCTCCGGAACCGCCAGGCGGCCGTCGGAGGCCGTGCCCACCGGCCGGATGGGCACCACCGCTCCGTTGGGGAGCACGCTCCTCGTGGGAACCTCAGCGCGCGGCGCGCCGGCACGGGTGGCCGGCAGCACCGGAACGGCGGACCCATGCCGTCGCGGCGAGGTCTGCGCGTCGCCGTCGGTCGAGGTGTGCGACCGCCTTGCCTCGGTGCCGTTGTGGGCAGCCCACGTGACACCGACAGCGGCTACGGCGACCACCATCACGCCCCCGACGGCCGTGCGTGCGCGATCTCCTGGCGACGGCACCCCGGCTCACCGGGGCCGGTCCGGCGCACTCCACCGACGCCTCAGGCCGAGAGCCCCCGCGGCGAGGAGCGCCGCCACGGCCGCCACGATCCACCCGGAGGTGACCGGCGCGGACGGCTCAGCCGGCGAACGGGGGCTGAGCGGTGCCCGGAACGGATGTACGGCGACGTGAGCCGCGAGTCCGGCGCGCCCCGTGTCGATCGTCGACGGCACGACCGCCCCGTTGGACCCGACCTTCGCCGTGTGCGAGATGACGTCCATCGAGTGGTCACGAGGAGTGCCGACGGCGTACACCATCGTCACTGTGCCGGCGGGCAGGGTGACGTCCAGCGGCCCGAGGATGGGGTCGGTGTCGAGCCCGGCGGGCAGGAGCGCGACCGAGTGGTCTCCGGCCGCGACGTCCGCGGTCGCGTACTCACCGTTGGCGATGTCGCGGAAGACCACCTGACCGTCGACCCGCACGTCGGCCGGAGCGACCGTGGCGGTGTGGGCGATCAGGACCCGCGCCTTGCCGGGCGCGATGGGTTTGCGCGGCGTGCTGTAGGAGTTGACCAGCGGGGCGCCGTGCGGGGCCGCCGGGAGGTGCACCACGATGTCGCTGCTCGACCCGGAGGCGACGTCGACACTGGAGACCAGGTGCAGGCCGCCGGACGCGTCGGTGAACTCGACCTGGTGGGAGCCGGGGGTGACGTTCAACGGCCCGACGACGTCGCCCACGTGAGCGGAGTCGGTCACCGTCCGCCCGTCCACGGTGACGTCGAGCGCCTGTTTCGGGACGGCCTGGATGATGACCAGTCGGCCCGGCGTCTGGGCGGACTCGGCGTGGACCGGCGTGGTCGTCGACACGACCAGTACGGCGACACCTGCTGCTAGTGCTGCACGACCCACGTTCGGCATGGTGGCCTCCCCCCGAAGGCCGGGCTCCTCATCGGTTCCCCGTGGAACCGCGCCCGACTCGCCAGACGAACACGCGATCCGGGCAGCGTCAAGGGCAGATGGCGTCGTTCCCACCCCAACGGATGAGGGGTTTGGAGATCTTGTGGAACTCCCGTGGGCATCCTGTTGTCGAACCGTTGTCGGAGGCAGTTCGGCGGCGTGCGCCAGTGGTCGCCTGTCGTCGGGGATGCGGTGGTGCCGCGGGCGCGCCCTGCCTGCGGCACCACCTTCCCCCGCATCGGCCTCCGGACGGATCGGAGGCCGACCCCGGTCACCCGACCAGCAACGACCTCATGGCCGGGACCGTGGCCGCGCCGGTGGAGGGGGTGAGCCACACTCGCTGACCCTCGACGAGGTCGAGGCCGCGGGAGTGCGCACGGGTGGTCACGACCGAGACCTCCTGGCCGTCCTCGGTGCCGGCGACGAGGCGTACCTCGAAGCCGACCCGGGTGAGACGGAGGATGTCGGCCGTCGTGCTGCCGGCGAGGTCCGGGGTCAGGGAGATCTCGATGTCGTGCGGCCGGAGGCGGACGTCGCCGAGCTGCGTCACCTCGCCCAGGAAGTCCATCACGAAGTCGTTGGCCGGCTCGTCGTAGAGCGAGTCCGGGGTGCCGACCTGCTCGATCCGACCGTCGTTGATCACGACGATCTCGTCGGCGACCTCCATCGCCTCCTCCTGGTCGTGCGTGACGAAGACCGTGGTCACCGGCACCTCGTCGTGGAGGCGGCGCAGCCACTCGCGCAGCTCCTTGCGGACCTTGGCGTCGAGGGCACCGAACGGCTCGTCGAGGAGCAGCACCTTGGGCTGTACGGCGAGCGCCCGGGCCAGGGCCATCCGCTGGCGCTGGCCACCGGACAGCTGGGAGGGGAGACGGTCGGCGAACTGCGACAGGTGGACCAGCTTCAACAGCTCGTCGACCCTGGCCTGCACCTCGTCCTTGGACTTCTTCCGGATCTCCAACCCGAACGCGACGTTCTTCGCCACCGTCATGTGCTTGAAGACCGCGTAGTGCTGGAACACGAAGCCGACGTTGCGCTTCCGCGGCGACATCTTGGTCGCGTCGACGCCTTCGATGCTGATGCTGCCGGTGTCGGCCTTCTCCAGGCCGGCGATGATCCGGAGCAGCGTCGACTTGCCACCGCCGGACGGGCCGAGCAGGGCGGTCAGCTGTCCGGTGGGCAGCGACACGTTGACGTCCTCCAGCGCGACGAAGTCGCCGAACCGCTTGTTGACGTTGCTGATCTCGATACTCATGAGGTGGACTCCTTGGGGCGCAACAGGGAGACGACGAGGATGCAGAGCACGCTGATGAGCACGAGGATGAACGAGACGGCGTACGCCTCGCCCTGGGCGAAGTTGTTGTACTTCTGCTCGACCACCAGCGGTGCGGTCTGCGTCTGTCCGGTCAGGTTTCCCGAGACGATCTTGAGTGCGCCGAACTCGCCCAGGGAGCGAGCCAGCGAGAGGACGACGCCGTAGACGACGGCCCACTTGATGGCCGGGAGGGTGATCCGGCGCAGCACTTGGACGGCGTTGGCGCCGAGGCTGCGTGCGGCCTGCTCCTGGTCGTCGCCGATCTCCTCGAGCACCGGCACGACCTCGCGGACGACCAGCGGCAAGGCGACGAAGCAGGTCGCCATGATCATGCCGGGACTGTTGAAGATCACGATGATGCCGTGAGCCTCCAACGTGGGTCCGAACCAGCCGTCGACGCCGTTGTAGACCAGCAGCAGCGCCAGTCCGATCACCACCGGCGAGACGGACATCGGCAGGTCGATCAGGGCCGAGAGTGCGCGCTTTCCGGGGAACTCGTAGCGCACGAGCAGCAGGCCCATCCCGACCCCGAACACGGTGTTGATCGCGACCGCCCACAGGGCGATCTCGATCGTGACGATCAAGGCGTGGGTCACGTCCGGGTCGGAGAAGGCCGCCTGGAAGTTGGCCATGCCGTCGTCGAACGCGTTCTGGACCAGCGTGATCATCGGCCAGCCGACCAGCAGGAACACGTAGGCGATCACGACCACACGGACGGCCCACTTCGCGGGAGTCGGCAGCCTAACCACGGCGGGCCATCCTCCGCTGGAGCACATCGAGCGCCACGATCACGACGAGGGCGACACCCAGCATGATGGTGGCGAGTGCCGCGGCCGACGTCCGGTCGCCGCCCTCGATGAAGGACAGCACCCGCACCGAGACGACCTCGGTCTTGTACGGCAGCATGCCGCTGAGCAGCACCAGGGACCCGTACTCCGAGATCGCGCGGGCGAAGGACAGCGCCGCACCCGCCGCGATCGCGGGGATGATCGAGGGCAGCACGATGCGACGCAGGATCGTCATCTGGGACGCACCCAGCGACGCGGCGGCCTCCTCGACGTCGGCGTCGAGCTCGGCGAGCACCGGCTGCACCGTGCGGACGATGAACGGCAGGGTCACGAAGGCCAGGGCCAGCGTCACCGAAGCCGGGGCGTTGGACACGTTGATGCCCAGCGGGCTCTTCGGACCGTAGAGGCCGAGCAGCACCAGGCCGGCCACGATCGTCGGCATCGCGAACGGGATGTCGATGACCAGGTCGAGCAGGCGCTTGCCCCAGAACCGGTCGCGGACCAGGACCCAGGCGACCAGCGTGCCCATCACGATGTTGATGCCGGTGACCAAGAACGACTGGCCGACGGTCAGCTTGATCGCTGCCCACGTCTGCGGGTTCTTGAGCGTGTCGACGTAGCCCTGCCACCCGTCCGCACCGGCCGTCGCCACGATGGCGGCCAGCGGGATGAGGACGAGCAGGCTGAACCACACCATCGCGATCCCGAGCCCGAGGCTCGAGCCCGGTGTGAGCGTGGATCGGACACCCGGACGGCCGCGCCCGACCGCCCGGGTGTCCTGACTGAGGACGGCAGTTGTCATCAGCTGCCGATGTTGAGGCCCGAGATGATCTTGGTGATGATCCCGTTGTCCTCGTCGAAGTACTTGGGGTCGGCCGCGGCCCAACCACCGAAGTTCTTGTCGATCGTGTAGAGCGTCTTGACCTTGGGGAACGGGTCGCTGGGCGTCTCGACTCCCGGCACGTCGGTGTCGACGCCCGAGATGACGGGCCGGAAACCGGCCTGGGCGTAGAGGGTCTGGCCCTCCTTGCTGAGCTGGAAGTCCAGGAAGTCCTGAGCAGCCGGCGACGCGTCGGTCGTGACGGCGGCCGGGTTCTGGATCAGCAGGGTGTCATCGGGGATCACGTAGTCGACATCCTCGCCCGACGCCCGAGCCTCGATCGAGTCGTTCTCGTAGGCCAGCAGGACGTCGCCGTTGCCGGCCAGGAACGACGCCAGCGCGTCGCTTCCGCTGCCGGGCATGGCGACGGTGTTGTGCAGGAGCTTCGTCACGAAGTCCTGGGCCTTCGCGTCGCTGCCGCCGGGAGCGTTGGCGGCGTGCGCCCAGGCAGCGAGGATGTTCCACTTCGCGGAGCCCGAGGACTCCGGGTTGGGCGTGATCACCTTGACGCCCGGCTTGATCACGTCGTCCCAGCCGTGGATGTTCAGCGGGTTGCCCTTGCGCACCAGGAAGACCACCACCGAGTCGGTGAGGATGCCGTCCGTCGGAGTCTGGTTCCAGCTCTTGTCCACGTCTCCGGAGTCGACCAGCTTGGACATGTCCGGCTCGAGGGAGAGGTGGACCTCGTCGGCGTGGAGGCCGCCGATGACGGCACGTGCCTGGTCACCGGAGGCGCCGTACGACGTCGTGAAGCTGACGTCCTTGCCGGCGTCGGTCTTCTGGAAGGCCGCCGTGACCGGCTCGTTGGCCGTCTTGAGCACGGAGAAGCCAACGATGCTGAGCTTGTCGCTGTCGCCGGAGCTTCCGCTCGATGCGGCGCAGCCGGACAGGATGGCCGGCACGGCGAGAGCCGCGGCGGTCAGCGCGAGGAACCTGGTCCGCTGAGTCATGGTGTGGATCTCTCTTCTTGTTCTCGGGTTTTGTTCTCGGGTTCTCAACGTAAGTCACGTTGTTTGATAGACAATAACAGCCGAACCCTGATGCGGCGTCATCGGGGTTGGGTATGCGTGTCGGCCCCACCGCGCCTCGTCGCGCACTCGTCGCGCACTCATCACGCCCTGTCGTCGGGCGAGCCGTGGGGCGTGGGCAGGCTCACCGTCCGAAAGGGTGGGGACCGGTCGGAATCCGGCGGCGGCCGGACTATCGTGGGGGAGTTGCGACGAGCACGGGAATCCTTGGCACGACACGCCGACACCAGCAGAAGGAAGTGCACGTAGGTTGTCCAAGCAGGTCAAGCCGCTCGACCGCGTGATCATCCGGTTCGCAGGCGACTCGGGTGACGGCATGCAGCTCACCGGCGACCGGTTCACCCAGGAGTCCGCGGCGTTCGGCAACGACCTCTCGACGCTGCCGAACTTCCCGGCCGAGATCCGGGCGCCCCAGGGCACCCTGCCCGGTGTCTCGTCGTTCCAGGTCCACTTCGCCGACCACGACATCCTGACGCCCGGTGACGCGCCCGACGTGCTCGTGGCGATGAACCCGGCCGCACTCCGCGCCAACCTCGGCGACCTGCCCCGAGGCGCCGCGATCGTCGTCGACACGCACGACTTCACCGCCCGCAACCTGACCAAGGCCGGGTACACCGAGAACCCGCTCGAGGGCGACAGCCTCGCCGAGTACGACGTGCACGCACTCGACCTGACCGGGATGACCGTCGAGGCGGTCAAGGAGTTCGGGCTGTCCCGCAAGGACGCCGCCCGGGCCAAGAACATGTTCGCGCTCGGCCTGCTGTCGTGGCTGTACGGCCGGCCGACCGAGTCGACGATCGCGTTCCTGCAGAAGCGGTTCGCGAAGGTGCCGGACATCCGCGACGCCAACATCACGGCGTACCGCGCGGGCTGGAACTTCGGCGAGACGACCGAGACGTTCGTGGTCTCCTACGAGATCAAGCCGGCGCCGATGCCGACCGGCACGTACCGCAACATCACCGGCAACCTCGCCCTCTCCTACGGCCTGATCGCCGGCAGCGTGCAGTCGGGGCTGAACCTGTTCCTCGGCTCCTACCCGATCACCCCGGCCTCCGACATCCTCCACGAGCTGAGCAAGCACAAGTCGTTCGGCGTCACGACGTTCCAGGCCGAGGACGAGATCGCCGGCATCGGCGCTGCCATCGGCGCGTCGTTCTCGGGGAGCCTCGGGGTCACGACGACGTCGGGACCGGGCATCGCGCTCAAGTCGGAGTCCATCGGACTCGCGGTGATGACCGAGCTGCCGCTGCTCGTGGTGGACGTCCAGCGGGGCGGGCCGTCCACGGGACTCCCGACCAAGACCGAGCAGGCCGACCTGCTGCAGGCGATGTTCGGCCGCAACGGTGAGTCACCGGTCCCGATCGTCGCCCCGCAGTCACCCGGAGACTGCTTCGACGCGACCCTCGAGGCGATCCGGATCGCGGTCACCTACCGCACGCCGGTGATGCTGCTGTCGGACGGGATGCTCGCCAACGGCTCCGAGCCGTGGCGCATCCCCGAGCTCGCCGAGCTGCCCGAGATCGACCCGGCGTTCGCCACCTCGCCCAACCACGTGGTCTCGGCGAGCGCGGCCGGCGCCAAGCGCGGGACCGACGAGGGCTCGGCCGGCGAGAAGGCCGAGTTCTGGCCGTACCTCCGCGACGAGCAGACGCTGGCGCGGCCGTGGGCGATCCCGGGTACGCCGGGTCTCGAGCACCGCATCGGCGGCCTCGAGAAGGGCGACGGGCACGGGAACATCTCCTACGAGCCCGCCAACCACGACTTCATGGTCCGCACCCGCGCCGCCAAGGTGGAGCGGATCGCGGAGTCGCTGCCCCCGTTGGAGGTCGACGACCCCAGCGGCGAGGCGAAGGTCCTCGTGCTGGGCTGGGGATCGACGTACGGCCCGATCGGCGCCGGCGTACGCCGGGTGCGGGCCGCGGGCTACCACGTCGCGCAGGTGCACCTGCGTCACCTGAACCCGTTCCCGCGCGACCTCGGCGACGTGCTGAAGCGCTATGACCGTGTGCTGATCCCCGAGATGAACCTGGGTCAGCTGGCGATGCTGATCCGCGCGCGCTACCTGGTCGACGCCGTGGGCTACAACCACGTGCGCGGCCTCCCGTTGAAGGCGGCCGACCTCGCCGAGGCGATCGGCAACCTGGTCGCCGACGCCGAGGGCATCGAGGTCGACCTGACGGCCGCCACCGCCCACGCCACGACCGGAGGAGAGTCATGAGCACCACCGACCTGCCCCTCCCGGGGATGCGCAGCGGCATCGAGTCGGTGCCGACGCTCCTCGAGGGTGCGGCGCCCCAGACCGGCAAGGACTTCACCAGCGACCAGGAGGTCCGCTGGTGTCCCGGGTGTGGTGACTACGCCGTGCTCAAGGCGGTGCAGGGGTTCCTGCCCGACCTCGGCCTGCGCCGGGAGAACATCGTCTTCGTCTCGGGGATCGGCTGCTCCTCGCGCTTCCCGTACTACCTCGAGACCTACGGCATGCACTCGATCCACGGGCGCGCTCCGTCGATCGCGACCGGCAT
Source organism: uncultured Actinomycetota bacterium (assembly GCA_963812055.1). GTDB lineage: Bacteria > Actinomycetota > Actinomycetes > Propionibacteriales > Nocardioidaceae > Nocardioides. Next base: position 734,381 of record CAWEUA010000016.1, on the reverse strand, counting down.
CGCGACCTCACGCGAGGACCTCTCGGTCTGGGTCGTCACCGGCGACGGCGACGCGCTCTCGATCGGCGGCAACCACCTGATCCACGCGCTCCGTCGCAACGTCAACATGACGATCCTGCTGTTCAACAACCGGATCTACGGTCTGACCAAGGGTCAGTACTCCCCTACGTCCGAGACCGGCAAGGTCACCAAGTCCACGCCGATGGGCTCGCTGGACCACCCGTTCAACCCGGTGTCCCTCGCGCTCGGTGCGGAGGCGACGTTCGTGGCGCGCACCATCGACTCCGACCGCAAGCACCTCACCGCCGTGCTGTCGGCGGCGGCCGAGCACCGCGGCACCTCGTTCGTCGAGATCTACCAGAACTGCCCGATCTTCAACGACGGCGCGTTCGACGCGGTCAAGTCGCCGACCACCCGCGACGAGGCGATCATCCCGCTGGTGCACGGCGAGCCGATCCGGTTCGGCACCGACGGCTCGAAGGGCCTCATCCGCGACGCGGCCACCGGTGGGGTCAAGGTCGTCGAGGTCGGAGACGCACCCGACCAGGTGTCTCCCGGCGACGTCCTGGTCCACGATGCCCAGGGGCCGGACGCCACCACGGCATTCGCGATCTCGCGGCTCACCGATGCGGGCCGGCTGCACCAGGCGCCGATCGGCATCTTCCGTCAGGTCGCCCGTCCGACGTACGACGACCAGGCGCGCGACCAGATCACCCAGGCCTCCGCCGGCATCGAGGGCACGCCGTCCGATCGGCTGGCCGCCCTCATCGGCGGCGGCGACACCTGGACCGTGGCCTGACCGAGTCCCGCCGGGGCTTCCTGCTGGGAGTCGCGGCGTACGCGATCTGGGGTCTCTTCCCGCTCTACTGGCCGTTGCTCGAGCCGGCCGGAGCCATCGAGATCCTCGCCCACCGGATCGTGTGGTCGCTGGTCACGATGAGCGTGCTCGTGCTGGCACTCGGCCGCACCGCGGCGTTCCGTCGGGTCGTGGCCCGACGACGCGTCGCGCTCCTCCTGGCGCTTGCGGCGGTCCTGATCACGGTGAACTGGGCCGTCTACATCTGGGGCGTCAACAACGGTCACGTCGTGGAGACCGCGCTCGGGTACTTCATCAACCCGCTGGTGACGGTGCTGATGGGTGTCTTCATCTTCGGCGAGCGGCTCCGCCGCTGGCAGTGGGCGGCGATGGCGGTCGCGGGCTTCGCGGTGGTGGTGCTCACGGTCGGGTACGGACGTCTTCCGTGGGTGGCGCTGGTGCTGGCGTTCTCGTTCGGCAGCTACGGCCTGTGCAAGAAGCAGGCAGGCGCGCCGGCGATCGAGAGCGTGACCTTCGAGACGATGCTGATCGGCCCGATCGCGCTCGGGTACCTGCTGTGGCTCGGCGCCACCGGCGAGTCGGCGTTCGCGAGCCACGGCACCGGGCACGCCCTGCTGTTCGCGTCGACCGGCATCGTCACCGCCGTCCCGCTGATCTGCTTCGGCGGCGCCGCGATCCGGGTCCCGATGGTGACCCTCGGGCTCCTGCAGTACCTCACGCCGACCCTGCAGTTCCTGCTCGGGATCCTGTACTTCCACGAGGACATGCCGGCCGTCCGCTGGGTCGGGTTCGTGCTGGTCTGGGTCGCCCTGGCCATCTTCACCGCCGACTCCCTGCACCATCGTCGCCGTACGCCCCGATCGACGGCCGAGGTGGCCCCGGTCTGAGGGGACGGCGGCCGGGGCTGGGTTGACGGGCTTCACTAGGGTCGATCAATGACGGTCGACCTCTTCGCCGGGATCTCGGTCAGCGACATCGATCAGGGCCGGGCCTGGTACGAACGCTTCTTCGGCACCGAGCCCGCCTTCCTCCCCAACGACGCCGAGGCGGTGTGGGAGGTGGGCGAGCACCGGTACGTCTACATCGAGGCCCGCCCCGCTCACGCCGGCCACTCGCAGTGCACGCTGTTCGTCGACGACCTCGACGGGTGGGTCGAGCCGATCGTCTCGCGTGGGATCGAGCCGGAGGTGCGCGAGACCTACGACAACGGCGTCCGTCATGTCACCTTCCGCGACCCCGATGGGAACGAGGTCTCGTTCGCTGGTGGACCGCTGGAGAGTCCCTGACCGTTTTCCTCGGACGTCCGAGGAAAACGGCTACGCGGTCGTCAGGCACGCCCACGCGGACAACGCCTCGGCCTTCGTGAGCGCGGCGTCGGGTTGGAGCAGCATCGTGACCAGCGTCTTGAAGGTCGCCCAGCGCGCGAGTCGCTCCGCCGCCGAGGCACTCCGGTCTCCGCGGTGACCGGTCAGCGTGGCCGCCATCCGGTCCTCACCCGCACGCACCGGAGGTGCCACGACAGGTGAGTCCAGGGCGTACGCCGAGAGCTGGACCCACACGCGGAGGCGACGTGCGTACTCCCGCTCGTCGTCCGACGCCCCCGTCCTGGTGTCGGGGAACAGCGACGTCCCGCCGCCAGCCGCCACGCGCTCCTCCAGGTCGCGATCGAGCCAGAACCCGAGGAACCGCGCACAGGTGGCGAGCAATGCGTCCTTGCTGCCGTAGTGGTACGTCAGGCTTCCGGGCGCTGCCCGGACAGCCGAAGCCAGGGTCCTGATGGTCATGTCATGGACCCCGCGCTCGCGGGCGAGTTCCAGCATCGCCATGGTCAGGAGCTCGTCGCGGGAGGGAAACGGCGGAACGTAGGCCACCCGATGACCTCACCACGTCCTCGGCGGCAACGGAGCCCCTCATCCACAGGCGGCCACATAGTCGGGCGGACGACGGGGCGTTCCTCCTTTGCTCGGACGTCCGAGCAAAGGGCACGGCCTACGTCGAACGCGTGGCGACGATGTCGGCGAAGCTCTCCAGGGCGCCGCGGACCGGGCCGACGGGGAGGACCTGGAGCAGGGCCTTCGCCTCCTCGGCCCGGGTGACGACGTAGGCGCGGGCCTCGCTCATCGCCGGGTGGGCGCGGAGCAGGGTGAGTGCCTCGGCGTGGAGGTCGTCATCGCTCAGGTCGGAGTCGAGCAGCTGGAGCAGACGGGCGTCCTCGGGCCGGGTCGAGGCCTTGGCCATCAGCACGGGCAGGGTCGGGACGCCTTCGCGGAGATCGGTGCCCGGGGTCTTGCCCGACTCGACCGAGTCGGAGGCGACGTCGAGGATGTCGTCGGAGAGCTGGAACGCCGTGCCGACGATGTCGCCGTACGCCGTCAGTGCCTCCTCCACCTCGGGGGTCGCGCCCCCGAAGCGGGCGCCGTAGCGCGCGGAGGTCGCGATCAGCGACCCGGTCTTGCCCGCGACCACGTCGAGGTAGTGCTCGAGCGGGTCGTCGTCGGCGTTCGGCTTCACGGTCTCCTGGATCTGGCCCTCGACCAGCCGGGTGAACGTCTGGGCCTGGATCCGGACGGCGTCGGCGCCGAGCTCGGCGGTCAGCTCCGAGGACTTCGAGAAGAGGAAGTCACCGGTGAGGATCGCGACGTGGTTGTCCCAGCGGGCGTTGGCCGACTCGGCCCCCCGGCGGAGGGCGGCCTCGTCCATCACGTCGTCGTGGTAGAGCGACGCGAGATGGGTGAGCTCGACGACGCAGGCGGCGGTGATGACCTCGTCGGAGTCGGGGTGCGAGCCGGCCTCGGCGGCCAGCAGCACGAGGAGTGGCCGGAAGCGCTTGCCACCGGCCTCCATCAGGTGGCTGGCGGCGTCGGTGACGAACGGCGCGCGGCTGCGGACGTGCTCGGTGAGGGCGCGCTCGACGCGCTGCATCCGATCGGCCAGCCGACCGGCGAGGGCGTCGTCGGTCACCGGCATAGCGAGCCCGGCGTCGCCGGACTGCGCTGGGGCTTGGCTCACCTGATGAATTGTCCCGCAGACTGCGCCAGATCGAGAACCGGGCCCGGCAGGACGCCCAGCGCGACCGTCGCGGCGGCCGCTACGCCGATCGCCAGGGCCGTCAGGATCGACGGGTGCGCGACGTGCGCGCTGTCGGACTCCGGCTCGTGGAAGTACATCACCACGATCACCCGGACGTAGAAGAACGCCGCCGCGGCGCTGACGAGCACGGCCACGATCACCACCGGCCAGGCACCCGCCGCGAGGGCGACCTCGAAGACGGCCCACTTGCCGGTGAAACCCGCGGTGAGCGGGATGCCGGCCATGCTGAGCAGGAACAGCGAGAACACTCCGGCCACGACCGGCGAGTGCTTGCCGAGCCCTGCCCAGCGGGCGATCGTCGACTGCTCGCCGGCCGAGTCGCGGACCAGCCCGACGACCGCGAAGGCGCCGAGCGTGGTGAGTCCGTAGGTCACCAGGTAGAACAGGACCGCCTGGAGCGAGGTGATCTGTCCGGGGTGGATCTCGTCCACGCTCTGCAGGCCGAGGACACCGGTGAGCAGGAAGCCGGTGTGCGCCACCGAGGAGTAGGCGAGCATCCGCTTCATGTCCGTCTGCACCAGCGCGAGCAAGGTGCCGAGGATCATCGTCAGGATCGCGATCACCCACATCATCGGCTGCCACGTCCAGCGCGCCTCGCCGAAGGCGACGTAGTAGAGCCGCAGGATCGCGCCGAACGCCGCGGCCTTGGTCGCCGCCGCCATGAACGCCGTGACCGCGGTCGGGGCGCCCTGGTAGACGTCGGGCACCCACGCCTGGAACGGCGCGGCACCGACCTTGAACAGCAGCCCCACCGTCAGCATGCCCATGCCGATCACGAGGAGCGTCTGGTTGCCGGCGTTGTTGGAGACGGCCTCGTTGATGGCGCCGAAGTCCATCGAGCCGGCGTACCCGTAGATCAGGGCGACGCCGTACAGGAAGAAACCGGAGGAGAAGGCGCCCAGCAGGAAGTACTTCATCGCGGCTTCCTGGCTCAGCAGGCGACGACGCCGGGCCAGCCCGCACAGCAGGTAGAGCGGGAGCGAGAGCACCTCGAGGGCGACGAACATCGTGAGCAGGTCGCCGGACGCCGGGAACAGCATCATCCCGCCGAGCGCGAAGAGCAGGAGCGGGTAGACCTCGGTGTGGTCGAGACCCGCCGACTGGCGCTCGGACTCGGTGCCGGGCAGTGCGGCGGCCTGTCCGGCGAACGCCGAGACGCCGCCTTCCACCCGACGCTCGGCGAACAGCAGGACGCCGCCGAGGCCGAAGACCAGCACGAGCCCCCAGAGGAACATGGTCGGGCCGTCCAGCGCGATCGTGCCCTCCGAGCCGAAGATGCCGCGAGCAGCGCCGTCGCCGAACTGGGGCAGTCCGTCGGCCACGAAGCCGACGCCCACCAGCGCGACCACGATCGCGACCAGGGCCGTCCCGAACTGCGCGAGGTAGCGCCACTGCCGCGGCAGGAAGGCCTCGATCAGGACGCCGACGCAGGCCGCACCGAACACGACGAGGATCGGCCAGAGCGATCCGTACGCGAGGTGCGGCTTGACGAACGTGTCGTCCGTGGCGAGCGCGATCACTGCTCTCCTCCCTCGGGGGGTGCGACGGCCACCGTGGGCGCCGGGTCATGGACGCCGATGTGGCTCAGCGTGTCGTCGACGTAGGGGTTGATCACCTTGAGCAGTGGCATCGGGAAGAACCCGAACACGATCAGCGCCACGAACAGCGGCGCCAGCGTGCCCACCTCGCGACGGTCGAGGTCGCGGAACGCGGTCTCGCTCTCCCGCATGGTTCCCGAGGACGCGAGGGACGAGCCGTCTCGAAGGACGAGGTCGGGGCCGGTCATCGTGCGTTGGTACATCGACAGGACGTACCACGCCGTGAGCACGATGGCGCTCACCGCGATCGCGCCGGTCCACCAGTGGTGCTGGAACGCCGCGATCAGGACCAGGATCTCGGAGACGAACGGCGAGAGCCCGGGCAGGCTGAGTGCGGCCAGGCCGAAGACCAGGAACAGGCCGGCCAGCACCGGTGCGACCTTCTCGACGCCACCCATCGCCCGGATCGAGGTGGTGCCGCGCCGCTTGATCAGGAACCCGGCGACCAGGAACAGCGCCGCGGTGGCGATGCCGTGGTTGACCATGTAGAGCACCGCGCCGGAGCCGCCCTGGCTGGTGAGCACGAAGATGCCGAGCACGATGAAGCCGAAGTGGCTCACCGACATGTAGCCGAACAGCCGCAGCATGTCGTCCTCGCCGATCGCCACCAGCGCGCCGTACACGATGGAGATCAGCGCGAGCGTGATCACCACCGGCGTCGCCCACTGGGTGCCGTCGGGAAGCAGGCCGAGACAGAACCGCAGCATCCCGTAGGCGCCGATCTTGTCGAGCACGCACACCAGCAGCACGCTCGTGCCGGTGGTCGCCTGTTCGGTGGTGTCGGGCAGCCAGGTGTGGACCGGGAACAGCGGCGCCTTGATCGCGAACGCGACGAAGAAGCCGACGAACAGCCACTTCTGGGTGTCGGGGTCGATCGTCAGGCCCTGCAGGTCGCTGAACAGGTACGACGGGGCGCCGCGGCTCGCGGACACGACGTAGAGACCGATCACCGAGGCGAGCATCACCAGGCCGCCGGCGAGCTGGTAGACGAGGAACTTCACCGCCGCCTTGCGCCGCTTGTTGCCACCGAACCCACCGACCAGGAAGTACGCGGGGATCAGCGTGGCCTCGAACACGACGTAGAAGAGGAAGACGTCGGTCGCGGCGAAGACCGCGATGGACAGCGCCTCCAGCGCCAGCACCCAGGCGAAGAAGGCCTTGGTGTGCCGGGTCGCGGCGGCGTCGTCGTCGTCGCGCAGAGTCGCGCCCGGGTCGGCGTCGTACCAGCTGGCGCCGATCACGATCGGCACCAGCACCGCCGTGAGCAGGACCATCAACAGGCCGAGCCCGTCGACGCCGAGGGCGTAGTGGGCGCCGAACGCCTTGATCCAGACGTGGTCCTCGGTGAACTGGAAGCCGCCGTTCAGGTCGTACCCGAACGACATCACGACGGCGAGGAGCAGTGTCAGCAGCGACGAGCCGAGTGCGACCTGCTTGGGGAGACCGAGCTTGTGGCCGCCCGGCAGGGCGGCGGTCGCCGCCGCCCCGAGCAGGGGGATGACGATCAGGAGAGTGAGCCAGGGGAAGTCGTTCATGCGAGGTTCACCGCCAGGAGGGCCACGACGACGACCAGGGCGCCGACGAGGACGGAGAGGGCATAGGAGCGGACGAAGCCCGTCTGGGCCAGCCGGACGATCGAGCCGACGCCACCGACGCCGAGGGCGGTGCCCTCGACGACGCCGTCCACCCCCTTCCGGTCGAACGTGACCAGTCCGCTGACCAGCTGGGCGCCTGGTCGGACGACCAGAACCTCGTTGATCTCGTTGCCGTAGAGCTCGGCGCGAGCCGCACGGGTCACGAGCGAGACGTCCTGTGGAGCCTCGCGCGGGACCTCCTGCCGCTGGAAGACGTACCAGGCGATCGCCACGCCGACGGCGACGATCAGGACGACGATCAGCGAGATCATCAGGCCCGGGATCGGTGGGCTCTCCGCGACAGGAGTGCCGGTCACCGGCTCGAGGAAGTCCACGATCCAGTCACCGACGAGCATCAGGCCGCCGAAGACCGAGAGGGCGGCGAGCACCATCAGCGGGACCGTCATCACCGCCGGCGACTCGTGCGGGTGTACGTCGGGCTCCCAGCGCTTCTGCGAGAAGAACGTCATGAACATCAGGCGGGTCATGTAGAAGCCGGTGACGCCCGCGCCGAGCATGGCCAGGACGCCGACGAACCAGTTCTGCGTGAGGGCCGCCTCGATGATCTTGTCCTTGGACCAGAAGCCGGAGAACCCGGGGAAGCCGATGATCGCGAGGTAGCCCATCGAGAACGTCAGGAAGGTCACCGGCATCGCGCGGCTGAGCGCACCGTAGTGACGCATGTCGACGTCGTCGTTCATCCCGTGCATGACCGACCCGGCACCGAGGAACATGTTCGCCTTGAAGAAGCCATGGGTCATCAGGTGGAAGATCGCGAACGGGTAGCCGGCGATGCCGATCCCGGCGCCGAGCATCATGTAGCCGATCTGGCTCATCGTGGAACCGGCCAGCACCTTCTTGATGTCGTCCTTCGCGCATCCGATGACCGCGCCCCACAGCAGCGTGACCGTGGCCACGATCATCACCACGGTGCGGGCGTGCGGCGCGTAGTCGAAGATGAAGTTGGAGCGGACGACGAGGTAGACACCGGCGGTCACCATCGTCGCGGCGTGGATCAGGGCCGACACCGGCGTCGGGCCCTCCATGGCGTCGAGCAGCCAGGACTGCAACGGCACCTGGGCCGACTTCCCGCAGGCGGCCAGCAGGAGCAGGAGACCCAGGGCAGTCATCGTGCCTTCGGAGACCTGGCTCGCGTGCTCCGAGATCGTCGAGAAGTCGGTGGTGCCGAAGGTGACGAAGAACAGGCCGACGCCCAGCGAGAGGCCGATGTCGCCGACCCGGTTGAGGAGGAACGCCTTCTTCGCCGCCGCCGCTGCCGAGTGCTTGTGCTGCCAGAAGCCGATCAGCAGGTACGACGCGAGACCGACGCCCTCCCAGCCGAGGAAGACGCCGAGGTAGTTGGCGGCGAGGACCAGCGTCAGCATCGCGGCGACGAACAGGTTGAGGTAGCCGAAGAAGCGACGCCGCCGCGGGTCGTGCTCCATGTAGCCGATCGAGTAGATGTGGATCAGCGATCCGACCCCGGTGATCAGCAGCAGGAACAACGCCGACAGCGGGTCGTACAGCAGGTCGGCGCCGACCTTGAAGCCGCTGGTCTCGAACCAGGTGTAGAGGTGCTGGCCGACCTGACGGTCATCGCTGTTGCGCCCGAGCAGCGTGACGAACATGACCGCGCTGAGCAGGAACGACAGCACCGGCAGCGCGACCCCGATCAGGTGGCCGTTCTTGTCCAGCCGCCCCTTGGCCAGCGGGCCGCCGACCAGCAGGATCACCGCACCCAGCAGCGGCAGCCCGATCACCAGCCAGAGCAGGGAGAACACCCCGTCGGCCGACGACGGATGCACCAGCGGGGCGGCACCCTCGGCGAGAACGAACATCAGTCAGTCTCCTGTGCTGTGCATGTGGTGGCCACGCGTCAGTACTTCAACAGGCTGGCGTCGTCGACCGAGGCCGAGCGGCGCGTGCGGAAGATCGTCATGATGATGGCGAGCCCGACCACGACCTCGGCCGCGGCGACCACCATCACGAAGAAGGCAGCGATCTGGCCCTCGAGGTTGCCGTTCTGCTTGGCGAACGCGACCAGCGCGAGGTTGGAGGCGTTCAGCATCAGCTCGACGCACATGAAGACCACGATCGCGTTGCGGCGGGTGAGCACCCCGACGCAGCCGATCGTGAACAGGATCGACGACAACACGACGTCATCGGAGGGTCATGGTCGCGCGGAGCCTCCTCCTCGGTCGTGGCCGGGGCCGACGCATCACGACCGGCGTGGGGCGCGCGACCGAGCTGCCTCTCCATGCCCGCGACGTCCTCGGCCATGGCCGGGCCGGAGCGCACGGTGCCGCGCGCGATGAGCACGCGGGAGACCGACGTCGGGGACGCCGTCCCGTCCGGCAGCAGCGCCGGGGTGTCCACGGCGTTGTGCCGGGCGTAGACGCCGGGCGTCGGCAGGTTGCCCGGGTGCTTGCCGGAGGCGGCGTAGTCCTGCATCCGCTGAGCGGCGAGATCGGCCTGCGTCGCCTTGGGCTCGAGGCGCTCGCGGTGAGCCAGCACCATCGCGCCGACCGCGGCGGTGATCAGCAGGGCGCTGGTGACTTCGAAGGCGAAGACGTACTGGCCGAACATGATGTCCGCCAGTGCGGGCAGGTTGCCGGGCGCGTTGGCCGTGTCCAGACCGACGACCGCACCCAGCGTCATCTGGCTGAGCCCGATCACGAGGACGGCGCCGAGCAGGAGACCGCCGATGATCGCCATCACCCGCTGGCCCTTGATCGTCTCCACCACGGAGTCGGAGGCGTCGACGCCGACCAGCATCAGCACGAACAGGAAGAGCATCAGGATCGCGCCCATGTAGACGATGATCTGCACCGCGAAGAGGAACGGCGCCTGCAGGGTCAGGTAGAGGATGGAGAGCCCGAGCATCACCAGGGCCAACAGCAGCGCGGCGTGGACGGCCTTGCGGACGAACAGGATGCCGAGCGCGGCCAGCACCATGAGCGGGGCGAGGATCCAGAACGTCGTCATGCCGTGCCCCCCTCGCCCGCCGCACCGCCGGGCGACTTGAAGGTGCCGCGGTAGTAGTCACCCTCGTCGTCGCCGAGAAGCATCGGGTGCGGCGGTTGCTCCATGCCGGGCAGCAGCGGAGCGAGCAGGTCCTGCTTCTCGTAGATCAGGTCGGCGCGGTTGTCGTCGGCGAGCTCGTACTCGTTGGTCATCGTCAGCGCCCGGGTCGGGCAGGCCTCGATGCAGAGCCCGCACAGGATGCAGCGCAGGTAGTTGATCTGGTAGACGCGGCCGTAGCGCTCGCCGGGGCTGAACCGCTCGTCCTCGGAGTTCGAGGCGCCTTCGACGTAGATCGCGTCGGCCGGGCAGGCCCAGGCACACAGCTCGCAGCCGATGCACTTCTCGAGCCCGTCGGGCCAGCGGTTGAGCTGGTGCCGGCCGTGGAACCGCGGCGCGGTGGGCTGCTTCTCGAACGGGTACTGCTCGGTGACGACCTTCTTGAACATCGTCCGGAAGGTCACTCCGAACCCGGCGACGGGATCCCAGAGCTGCTCCTTGAGGGTCTTGCCCTCCTGGCTCATGACGGGTCCTCCCCTTGCTCGGGTGCGACCGGCGCCAGCGGCTCGTCCGGTTCGGCGGTCACGGTGCGGCCGGTGGCGAAGCTCAGACCGGGCGCGGCGCCGCGGACGGCACCTCCATCCGGCATCGCCGGGACGGGGAACCCGCCGGTGTACCCCTGCGGGGTCTCCGGCAGCTCGGCCTCCTCCTCGGGCTGCTGCTCCCCGAAGAAGAACACCCCGAGGAACAGCACGACCGCGATGCCCAGGGCGATCAGGAGGTACTGCCGGTCGATGCCTCCGTCGAGGGACGCCGTACGGATCGCGGCCACGGCGACGATCCAGACCAGCGAGAACGGGATCAGCCGCTTCCAGCCGAACGCCATGAACTGGTCGTAGCGCATCCGCGGCAGCGTGCCCCGCAGCCAGATGAAGATGAAGATGAAGAACATCATCTTGCCCATGAACCACAGGAACGGCCAGTAGCCGGAGTTGGCACCGGCCCAGACGTGGTCGATCCAGAAGGGCACGTGCCAGCCGCCGAGGAACAGCGTCGTGGCGAGGGCGGAGACGGTGGCCATGTTGATGTACTCGGCCAGGAAGAACAGGGCGAACTTCAGGCTGGAGTACTCGGTGTGGAAGCCGCCGACCAGCTCGCCCTCGGCCTCCGGGAGGTCGAACGGCGCGCGGTTGGTCTCGCCGACCATCGCGATCGTGTAGATCACGAACGACGGCAGCAGGATCAGCCCGAACCACCACTTGTCCTGGGCCTCGACGATCTGGCTGGTCGACATCGAGCCGGCGTACAGGAAGACGGCGACCAGTGCGAGGCCCATCGCGACCTCGTAGGAGATCATCTGCGCGCTCGAGCGCAGCGCACCGAGCAAGGAGTACGTCGACCCGCTGGACCAGCCGCCCAGCACGATGCCGTAGATGCCGACCGACGCGATCGCCATCACGAACAGCACCGCCATCGGCATGTCGGTGAGCTGGAGGGGCGTGGTCCGGTCGCTCCAGGGAAGGGTCACGACGGGTCCGAACGGGATCACGGCGAACGTCACGAACGCCGGGACCGTCGCGATCACCGGCGCCGCGATGAAGACCACCTTGTCCGCGGCCTTCGGCAGGAGGTCCTCCTTCAGCGCCAGCTTCACGCCGTCGGCGAGGCTCTGCAGCAGGCCGAAGGGGCCGTTGACGTTCGGGCCGATGCGGTGCTGCATGCGGGCCACGACGCGTCGCTCGAACCAGATGTTGAACAGCGTCAGCAGCACCAGGATCACGAAGATCAGCAGCGCCTTGATCAGGACCAGCCACCAGGGGTCCTGGCCGAACGCGCCGAGGCCGTTGGCTCCCGCGCTCGGCGAGAGGTCCATGACGGTCACTGGCCGCCTCCCTTCAGGTGGACGCCGGACCCGGGAGAGGCCAGGTCGGCGAGGACGCCGTTGCCGGTCGAGTTGGCGGGCACCCAGACCACGCCGTCGTCGAGGTCATGGGCGACCTCGATCGGGAGCGTGACCGAGCCGCGGTCACCCTCGAGCGTGACCAGGGCACCGAGCGCGGCCGCCGCGGCCGGCGAGACCCGGCAGACCGGCGTACGGGCCGTGGCACGCAGGTGCTTCTCGCCGTCCTGCATCGAGCCGTTGTCGAGCATCAGCTTCCAGGTGGCCAAGGCGACCTGCCCCTGTTGCGGGCCGTGGTCGGTCGATGCGGGGGTGTCGGGGAGCGTCGCCCGGTCGCCGTCCCACGGACCCATCTCGACCATCCGCGCGTGTGCGTCGGCCGACGTACGGAATCCCAGCGGGGTGCCCAGCTCCTCGGCGATGCCGGCCAGGACGCGGGCGTCGGGCAGGGCGTTCGGGTTGACGAACACCGCCTCGAACTCGCGCGGGCGTCCCTCCCAGTTCACGAAGGTGCCCGGCTTGTCGGTGACGGGTGCGACCGGGAACACGACGTCGGCGGCGCGCGTCACGTCCGTCTCGCGCTGCTCCAGGGCGACGACGAAGCGTGCCGTCTCGAGGGCGGCACGGAACGCCGCGGGGTCGGCCGTGTCGTCGGGGTCCACCCCGCCGACGACGAGACCACCGAGCGCACCGGACGCGACGGCGGCGATGATCGCATCCGCGTCGCGGCCCCGCTGGTCGGGCAACCCGGCGACACCCCAGGCGGTGGCGGCGTCGACGCGGGCGGAGGCGTCGGTGACCGGCCGACCGCCCGGAAGGAGGTTCGGCAGGCATCCGGTCTCGACCGCGCCGCGGTCGCCGGCGCGGCGCGGCACCCAGGCGAGCTTCGCGCCGGTGGTGCGGGCGAGGCGGGCGACCGCGGTGAGCGCGCCGGGCACGCTCGCCATGCGCTCTCCGACCAGGATCACGCTGGTGCTCCCCAGCTCGACGTCGTCACGGTGCGCCAGCCCGGCGACCACGTCGGCCTCGCCGCCCGGACGGGCTGCGATCACGGAGCCGCCCATCTTGCGCAGGCCGTTGGTCGCGTACGGCGCGACCGACCAGACGCGCGTGCGGTGGTGGCGGTTGGCCTTGCGCAGCCGCAGGAAGATCGTGCCGGCCTCGTCCTCGGGCTCGAGACCCACCAGGACGACGGAGTCGGCGGCGTCGAGATCGGCGTACGTCGCTCCCTGGCGCAGCACCACCTCGGCAGCGAGGAAGTCGGCCTCCTCCGCCGAGTGCGGCCGCGAGCGGAAGTCGATGTCGTTCGTGCCGAGCGCGACCCGGGCGAACGTGCTGTACGCGAACGCGTCCTCGGCGGTGACCCGGCCGCCCGGAAGAACGCCCGTCGCGCCTGCGTCGGCGAGCCCACGCGCGGCGACGGCGAACGCCTCCGGCCACGACGCCGGACGGAGCGCGCCGTCCTCACGGATCTGCGGGTAGGACAGCCGGTCGTCGGCGTGGAGGTAGCCGAACGCGAAGCGGTCCTTGTCGGTGATCCACTCCTCGTTGACCTCGGGGTCGTTGCCGGAGAGGCGGCGCATCACCTGACCGCGACGGTGGTCGACCCGGATGGCGGCACCGCACGCGTCGTGCTCCGCGACCGAGGGTGTCGAGACCAGGTCGAACGGCCGCGACCGGAAGCGGTACTCGGCGCTGGTGAGTGCGCCGACCGGACAGATCTGGATCGCGTTGCCCGAGAAGTAGGACTCGAACGGCTCCTTCTCGTAGATGCCGACCTGCTGGAGGGCACCGCGCTCGAGCAGCTCGATGAACGGGTCGCCCGCGATCTGCTCGGAGAAGCGGGTGCACCGCGCGCAGAGCACGCAGCGCTCGCGGTCGAGCAGCACCTGGGCCGAGATGTTGATCGGCTTGGGGAACGTGCGCTTCACACCGCCGCTGGCGGCGAACCGCGACTCCCCACGACCGTTGGACATGGCTTGGTTCTGCAGGGGGCACTCGCCGCCCTTGTCGCAGACCGGGCAGTCCAGCGGGTGGTTGACCAGGAGGAACTCCATGATCCCCTGCTGCGCCTTGTCGGCGACCTCGCTGGTGACCTGGGTGTTGACGACCATGCCCTCGGCGACCGGGATCGTGCAGGACGCCTGGGGCTTCGGCATCGGCCGGCCGTTGCCGGCGTCGGGTACGTCGACCAGGCACTGCCGGCAGGCACCCACGGGATCCAGCAGCGGGTGGTCGCAGAACCGCGGGATCTGGACGCCGACCTGCTCGGCCGCGCGGATGATCAGGGTGCCGACGGGCACGCTGACCTGGACGCCGTCGATGGTCAGCGTCACCAGGTCGGTCTTCTTCTCGACCTCGGAGGTGGTCATCTGGAAGTCCCCTCGGCGGCGAAGAGCGTGGAGGCGACCGGGTCGAACGGACAGCCCCCACCGGTGAGGTGCTGGAGGTACTCGTCGCGGAAGTACTGGATCGAGCTGGTGATCGGGCTCGTGGCGCCGTCGCCGAGCGCACAGAACGAGCGGCCCAGGATGTTGTCGCACTGGTCGAGCAGGATGTCGAGGTCCTCCTCGCGACCGACGCCGTTCTCCAGGTTCGTCAGCGTCTGCACCAGCCACCAGGTGCCCTCACGGCACGGCGTGCACTTGCCGCAGGACTCGTGCTTGTAGAACTCGGTCCACCGCAGCACCGAGCGCACGACGCAGGTGGTGTCGTCGAAGATCTGCAACGCCCGCGTGCCGAGCATCGAGCCGGCCGCGCCCACCGCCTCGAAGTCGAGGGGGACGTCGAGGTGCTCGTCGGTCAGGATCGGGGTCGAGGAGCCACCCGGCGTCCAGAACTTCAGCTCGTGCCCGTGACGCACGCCGCCGGCCAGGTCGATCAGTGTGCGCAGGGTGATCCCGAGCGGCGCTTCGTACTGACCGGGTCGGGCGATGTGGCCCGAGAGGCTGAAGATGCCGAAGCCCTTGGACTTCTCGGTGCCCATCGAGGCGAACCAGTCGGCGCCGTTGCCGATGATGCTCGGCACGGAGGCGATCGACTCGACGTTGTTGATCACCGTCGGGCTGGCGTAGAGCCCGGCGACGGCGGGGAACGGCGGACGTAGCCGCGGCTGACCGCGGCGACCCTCGAGCCCCTCGAGGAGCGCGGTCTCCTCACCGCAGATGTAGGCGCCGGCCCCGGCGTGGACGACGATGTCGAGGTCGTAGCCCGAGCCGTGGATGTCCTGGCCGAGGTGCCCCGCGGCGTACGCCTCCTCGACCGCGGCCTGCACCCGGCGGATCACGTGGACGACCTCACCGCGGATGTAGATGAACGCCGTGTTCGCGCGGATCGCGAAGCTGCTGATGATCGCGCCCTCCACGAGGGTGTGCGGCGCCGCCATCATCAGTGGGATGTCCTTGCAGGTGCCCGGCTCGGACTCGTCGGCGTTCACCACGAGGTACTTCGGGTTCGGGTTGTCCTGCGGGATGAACCCCCACTTCATCCCGGTCGGGAACCCGGCACCGCCACGTCCGCGCAGCCCCGAGTCCTTGACCGCGGTCACGATGTCGTCCGGCGCCATGGCTAGCGCCTTGCGCATCGCGCGGTAGCCACCACTGCGCTCGTACGCCGCGAGCTTCCAGCTCTGCTCGTCCGCCCAGTCGGCGGTGAGGACCGGGGTGAGCGTGTCAGCCATCCTGGTGGCCCTCCTCCTGCTTCGTCTCCGTCTCGGCGCGGCCGGTGTCGGCCTGCTCGGCCCCGCGCGGTGCGGTCCAGCCGTTCTCCCGGGCGATCTCGAGCCCGACCAGCGAGGCCGGACCGGCGGCCGGTCCTTCGTCGACCCGGCCGTCGGGGAAGCCGGCCAGCACGCGCTCGATCTCGCGCCAGGTCGCGATCCGCGGGCCCCGCGTCGACCGCACCTCGGTGCCCTCGCGGAGGTCGTCGACCAGCTGCATCGCCGACTGCGGGGTCATGTTGTCCATGAACTCCCAGTTGACCATCATCACCGGGGCGTAGTCACAGGCCGCGTTGCACTCGACGTGCTCGAGGGTGACCTTGCCGTCGGCGGTCGTCTCGTCGTTGCCGACGTCGAGGTACTCCTTGAGCCGCTCGAAGATCGCGTCGCCGCCCATCACCGCGCACAGCGTGTTGGTGCAGACGCCGACGTGGTAGTCACCCACCGGACGGCGCTTGTACATCGTGTAGAACGTCGCCACGCCGCTCACCTCGGCGGCGGTGATGCCGAGGATGTCGGCACAGGCCTCGATGCCCTCCGGCGTCACCCGGCCCTCGACGGACTGGACGAGGTGGAGCATGGGCAGCAGTCCCGAGCGCGCCTCGGGGTAGCGGGCGGCGATCTGCCGCAGCTCCTCGAACGTCGCGTCGCTGAGACCGCTGGTGGCCTCCTGGGTCACCGGTCGACACCTCCCATCACCGGGTCGATGCTGGCGATCGCCACGATCACGTCGGCGACCATGCCGCCCTCGGACATCACGCTCGTGGCCTGGAGGTTGGTGAACGACGGGTCGCGGAAGTGGGCCCGGAACGGACGCGTGCCGCCGTCGGAGACCACGTGGGCGCCGAGCTCCCCGCGGGGCGACTCGATCGGCACGTAGGCCTGGCCCGGCGGGACCCGGAAGCCCTCGGTGACGAGCTTGAAGTGGTGGATCAGGGCCTCCATCGACTCGCCCATGATGTGGCGGATGTGGTCGAGGCTGTTGCCCATGCCGTCCGAGCCGATCGCGAGCTGGCTCGGCCAGGCGATCTTCTTGTCGGCGACCATCACCGGTGCGCCCTCGAGGTTCGCCAACCGGTCGGCGGCCTGCTCGACGATGCTCAGCGACTCCCACATCTCCGCGAGCCGGACCCGGAAGCGGCCGTAGGAGTCGCAGGTGTCCCAGGTCTGGACCTCGAAGTCGTAGGTCTCGTAGCCGGAGTAGGGCTGGGTCTTGCGGAGGTCCCACGGGTAGCCGGTGGACCGCAGGACCGGTCCGGTCATGCCGAGTGCCAGGCAGCCGGCCAGGTCGAGGTGGCCGACGCCCTCGAGGCGTCCCTTGAAGATCGGGTTGGCGTTGCAGAGGTCGGCGTACTCGGGGAGTCGCTTCTTCATCAGGGCGATGAAGCCGCGGATCTCGTCGAGCGCCCCCGGCGGGAGGTCCTGGGCGACGCCGCCGGGACGGATGAACGCGTGGTTCATCCGCAGGCCGGTGATCAGCTCGAACAGGTCGAGCACCAGCTCGCGCTCGCGGAACCCGATGGTCATCACGGTCAGCGCGCCGATCTCCATGCCGCCGGTGGCGATGCAGACCAGGTGGGAGGAGATGCGGTTGAGCTCCATCAGCAGGACCCGCATCACCTGGGCCTTCTCGGGGATGTCGTCCTCGATCCCCAGGAGCTTCTCGACCCCGAGGGTGTAGGTCGCCTCGTTGAAGAACGGTGCGAGGTAGTCCATCCGGGTGCAGAACGTGACGCCCTGGATCCAGGAGCGGTACTCCATGTTCTTCTCGATGCCGGTGTGGAGGTAGCCGATGCCGCAGCGGGCCTCGGTGACCGTCTCACCCTCGAGCTCGAGGATCAGCCGGAGCACGCCGTGGGTCGACGGGTGCTGGGGACCCATGTTGACGACGACCCGCTCCTCGGCCTCGTCGCCGATGCTCTGGGTGATGGAGTCCCAGTCCTGACCGGTGACGGTGAAGACCTTGCCCTCGTGGGTGTCCGCCGTGCCGGCGTACATGTCCTGCGTCATGAGTAGCTCCTGCGCTGGTCCGGCGGGGGGATCGTGCCGCCCTTGTACTCGACCGGGATGCCTCCCAGCGGGTAGTCCTTGCGCTGCGGGTGGCCGGGCCAGTCGTCCGGCATCAGGATGCGCGTCAGGGCCGGGTGGCCGTCGAAGACGATCCCGAACATGTCGTAGGTCTCGCGCTCGTGCCAGTCGTTGGTCGGGTAGATGCTGACGACGCTCGGGATGTGGGGGTCGGCGTCGGGGACGCTGACCTCGAGCCGCACCCGACGGTTGTAGGTCATCGACAGCAGGTGGTAGACGGCGTGGAGCTCGCGGCCGGTGTCGCCGGGGTAGTGCACGCCGCTGACGCCGGAGCAGAGCTCGAAGCGCAGGGCCTCGTCGTCACGGAACATCTGGGCCACGAACGGCAGGTCGTCGCGACGGACGTGGAACGTGATCTCGCCGCGGTCGATGACGACCTTCTCGATGGCCGACACCAGGTCGGTGGACGTCAGCCGGGCCTCGAGCGCGTCCGCGACCTCGTCGTACCAGCCGCCGAACGGGCGCTGGGTCGCTCCGGGGAAGACCGTCTGCTTGACCAGCCCGCCGTACCCGCTGGTGTCGCCGGAGCCGGAGACGCCGAACATGCCCTCGCGGGTGCCCATGCTCTCGACGGAACCCGGCTGCGCGGGGAGGTTGTTCTGCTCCTCGGTCATGCGGCGCTCACCTCATCAGACCCTTCAGCTGCGAGGTCGGGATCGCGGCCAGCGCTGCGGTCTCGCGCTCCTCGATCGCCCGGGTCGCGTTGCTGCCGAGCGGCTTGTGCTGCACCTGGTCGTGCAGCTTGAGGATGGCGTCGATCAGCATCTCGGGACGGGGCGGGCAACCCGGGAGGTACATGTCGACCGGCACCACGTGGTCGACGCCCTGGACGACGGCGTAGTTGTTGAACATGCCGCCACTGCTCGCGCAGACGCCCATCGCGAGCACCCACTTCGGGTCGGGCATCTGGTCGTAGATCTGACGCAGGACCGGCGCCATCTTCTGGCTCACCCGGCCGGCCACGATCATCAGGTCGGCCTGGCGCGGGCTGGCCCGGAAGACCTCCATGCCGAAGCGGGCCAGGTCGTACTTCGGGCCGCCGGTGGTCATCATCTCGATGGCGCAGCAGGCGAGCCCGAACGTGGCCGGCCAGAAGCTGGCCTTGCGCATGTAGCCGGCGACGCCCTCGACGGTCGTCAGCAGGACGCCGCTGGGGAGCTTTTCTTCGAGACCCATTCGAGAACCCTCAGTCCCAATCGAGGCCGCCGCGGCGCCAGACGTAGGCGAACGCGACGAACACGGTGGCGATGAACAGCACCATCTCGACCAGACCGAAGGCCTTGAGCGAGTCGAAGTGCACGGCCCAGGGGTAGAGGAACACGATCTCGATGTCGAAGACGATGAACATCATCGCGGTGATGAAGTACTTGATCGGGAACCGGCCGCCGCCCACCGGCTGCGGGGTGGGCTCGATGCCGCACTCGTAGGAGTCCAGCTTCGCCCGGTTGTACCGACGGGGCCCGATTCCCGCGGACATGATCACCGAGAAGACCGCGAAGGCCGCCGCGATCGCTGCCAGTACCAGGACGGGCGTGTAGAGCTCCATCCAGCCTTCCTTCCCCTGCTTGCTGCCGGGTCCGGCCGTGTCCTGCGTCACGAGATTGTGACTTTGTGAACGCCTTCACGAACCGACCGTCGGTCAGTCTAGGACTCCCGTCGGAGCGGCTGCACCCCCGGGTCCGGCGACCGGCGAAGGGCCTCTCACCTGGGGATTTAACGAACCTCCATGTGCCCTAAATGCGCCTCGGGGGAACCCGCTCACGGACGCTCGACGAGTCGGATGACGCCGGGGCGTGGACTGTCGTCATCCGACCTCTCACGCGGTGGCCCGATGCAGCGCGACGATGCCAGCGGAGAGGTTGCGCCACTGCGGGTGCTGCCACCCGGCTTCGCCGATCATGTCGGCCAGCGCCGCCTGGTCCGGCCAGGCGCGGATCGACTCGGCGAGGTAGACGTAGGCGTCGGGGCTCGAGGAGACCGTCCGCGCGATCGGCGGGAGCGCGCGCATGAGGTACTCGACGTACACCGTCCGGAACGGCGCCCAGGTCGGATGGCTGAACTCGCACACGACCAGCCGTCCACCGGGACGGGTCACCCGGCGCATCTCCCGGAGACCGGCGAGCGGGTCGACGATGTTGCGCAGACCGAACGAGATCGTGACGGCGTCGAAGACCCCGTCGGCGAACGGGAGCCGCGTCCCGTCGCCCGCGGTGAACGGCAGGTGGGGCCGAGCCTTCTTGCCCACCTGGAGCATGCCGAGGGAGAAGTCCGTCGGCACGACGGTCACGCCGGCGTCGACGAACGGCTGGCTCGACGTGCCGGTGCCGGCCGCGAGGTCGAGGACGAGGTCACCCCGCCGCGGCTCGGCGGCGTCGAAGACGGCCTTGCGCCAGCCACGGTCCTGGCCCAGGGAGAGCACGTCGTTGGTCACGTCGTAGCGCTCCGCGACGTCGTCGAACATCCGGCGTACGTCGCTCGGCTGCTTGTCCAGCTGTGCTCGGGCCACCCCCGAAGGGTAGGGCTCGCGCCTGTGGGCGGTCTGTGCAGGTGCGGTGAGACCGGATGCCCGACGCGCTCGCGCGGGCGGCAACCAAATGCCGGGAAATCGCGTCTTCAGGATCGACACTGGGACGGCCTCACCGCTCCCGGGTCGGGACAGCTCGGGACGCGGACTTCCCCGGAGGAGAACGATGAAGGTCGTCAAGATCCTGCTGACGCTCGTGGTCGTCGTCGGCCTGCTCGGCGGCGCGGCGTACGGCGCCGGGCGGCTGGTCGACCACCGCCACCCTGGCCGGGTCGCGTCCACGTCGGACCTGCCCCAGACACCGGCGTCGTCAGCGCCGAGTGCCCCGGCGTCCTCCCCCACGTCCTCACCGCACAGCTCGCCGACGCACCGGGCGACCGTCGACACCGCGGTACTGAAGCCTGGCGCGCAGGGCCCGAAGGTGCGCGACCTGCAGCAGCGCCTCTTCCAGCTCGCCTGGCTGCCGGAGACCACCACCGGGGTGTACGACGCGGCCACCGCCACCGCGGTCAAGGGCTTCCAGGGCAAGCACGGGCTGCACCGCAGCGGCGTCCTCGACGCTCAGACGTGGGACCGCCTCACGGCGATGACCTCGGCACCGACCCACGACGCGATGTTCAACGTGATGCACCCGGGCCCGACGCTCTTCGGGACCGGCGACCAGGGCCACCAGGTCCGGGCGATCCAGGCGCGGCTGCGCCAGATCGACTGGTACTTCGGCGACGTCACCGGCGACTACGACTCCGCGACCGTGACCGCGATCAAGGGCTTCCAGGCCAAGCGCGTCATCCCGGTCACCGGCGACGTCGACCAGCGCACGCTGGACCGGCTCACCGCGATGACGACGGCGCCGACCACCGCCGAGCTCCACAACAAGACGCCGTCGCCCGGCAAGCTCGACCAGCGCTGTCTCACCGGTCGTGTGATGTGCATCGACAAGACCACCAGCACCCTGCGCTGGGTCGTCGACGGGCACGTGCTCCAGACCCTGGACGCCCGCTTCGGCTCGACCATCAGCAACACCCCGACACGCGAGGGGCTCTTCCACGTCTACCTCAAGGACGCCGACCACGTGTCGCAGATGTTCGGCTCGTCGATGCCGTACTCGATGTTCTTCTCGGGCGGGCAGGCCGTGCACTACTCCTCGGACTTCGCGGCCGTCGGCTACAACGGTGCGTCGCACGGTTGCGTGAACATCCGCGACTACGACGGCATCCGGTGGCTGTTCTCCCAGGTGCGGGTCGGGGACAAGGTCGTCGTCTACTGGTCATGACTCCACCGGGGCTCGTGACGTTGGCGACAGACACCGCCGTCGAGGCGGGGTCGGGGTCCCCCGCCGGGTACGCTTCCCGACTGTGACGAGCCCCGCGGCCAGCCCCGCGTCACCCGGTCTGTCGGTCCGGACGACCGAGATCGACGACGACGACCCCCTTCTCACCCTGCTGCCCGACGCCGACGGCGTGGCCTGGCTACGGCGCGACGAGGGGCTGGTCGGCTACGGCGTGGCCGCCGAGATCAGGCCCCGCGGCATCACCCGCTTCTCCGACGCCGACAAGTGGTGGACCGAGACGATCGCGCGCGCGGACATCCGCGACGAGGTCAACGAGCCCGGCTCCGGGCTGGTGTGCTTCGGCTCGTTCGCCTTCTCCGACGATCCCGGCGACTCGGTGCTCACCATTCCGCAGGTCGTGGTCGGACGCCGCGCCGGCCGCACCTGGCTCACCCTCGTCGACAACGCGTCGTACGCCGGTCCGAGCAGCCCCGCCGAGGCGCCGGAGGACGTGGTCTTCAGCGACGGCGCCATGGACGGCGAGCACTGGATGGCCGTCGTTGCCGAGGCCGTCCGCCGGATCACCGGCGGCGCGCTCGGCAAGGTGGTGCTCGCGCGCGACCTGATCGCCACCGCCGCCGCCAGGATCGACGTCCGGTGGCCCCTGCACCGGCTGGCCGACAGCTACCCGATGTGCTGGACGTTCCACGTCGACGGACTCTTCGGTGCGACGCCCGAGATGCTGGTCCGCCGGGAGCGCGGACTCGTCACGTCGCGCGTGCTCGCCGGGACCATCCGGCGTACCGGTGACGACGAGCGCGACCTCGCGCTGGCTGCTGCCCTGGCGCGCTCGAGCAAGGACCACGAGGAGCACGAGTACGCCGTCCGCTCCGTCGCCGACGCGCTCGAGCCGCACTGCTCGTCGATGATCGTCCCCGAGACGCCGTTCGTGCTGCACCTGCCGAACGTGATGCACCTGGCTTCCGACGTCGCCGGTGTGGTCCACGACGCCGGCACGGTGTCGTCGCTGCAGCTCGCCGCGTCACTGCACCCGTCGGCCGCGGTCGGCGGGACGCCGACCGTCGAGGCGGTGGCCCTGATCTCCGAGATCGAGGGCATGGCACGGGGCCGCTACGCCGGTCCTGTCGGGTGGATGGACACCACCGGCGACGGCGAGTGGGGCATCGCGCTCCGCTCGGCCGAGATCGCCGGCAACACCGTCCGGCTCTTCGCCGGCTGCGGCATCGTCGCCGACTCGGACCCGGAGGCCGAGCTCGCCGAGTCGCAGGCGAAGCTGGTGCCGGTGCGCGACTCGCTGGCCGTCGGCTGACGCTGCCGACACCCGCCGGAACGGCTCAGTCCAAGTCGGTGCCGTCGGCCAGGCGGTGGTACGCCGAGGTCTCGGGCAGCAGGAGGCCGTACTGACCGTCCACGATCCTGAGGCCGGCCTCGGAGTAGATGCGGTCGTGGATCGCCAGGTTGCGCGGGGCTCCGACGGCTCGGGCGAAGTCGATCCCCTCCGACGCGCGCATCCAGGGCGCGCACACCGGGACGCAGAGCACGTCGACGCGCTGCTGGGGAACGGTGAGGGAGTCGCCCGGGTGGTAGACCGTCGTACCGCCGAGGTCGAAGACGTAGCCGGAGTTGTAGAACCGCGGCAGATCGGGATGGATCACCGCGTGGAGCTCGCCGATCGACTCCGCCGGGATGCCCGGGTCGAAGGACTCGCCCGGCGAGACGACGGTGACCCGCTCGCCCACGTCCGGAGCGTCCTCCCGGATCTTCTCCGCCACCGCCGCGATCGTGAAGACGGGTGCGTCCGTCCGCGCGAGGGTGTCGGGCAGGTAGTGGTCGGGATGCTCGTGGGTGATCACCACCGCGTCCGCTCCGTCGACCGCCTCGGGGTCGGTGAACATCCCCGGATCGAGGACCACGACCGTGCCGTCGTGCTCGAGCCGGATGCAGGCATGGCCGAACTTCGTGATCCGCATGCCGCCAGAGTAGGCAGCCCGGTCTGGACCACACGCGCCCGGAGTGCCCTCGCTCACGCAGTCGCGTGGTGGAAGTAGCACCAGCGCCAGTCCTCGCCGGGCTCGGCGGACTCGATGACGGGGTGCTGGTACTCGTGGAAGTGCGCGGTGGCGTGGCGGCGGGGTGAGGAGTCGCAGCACCCGATGTTCCCGCACTCGAGGCACTCGCGGAGCGAGACCCAGGCCGTGCCCTCGCGCAGGCAGTCGCCGCACTCCGGATCCTCGGGGGTCTCGACCGCGGGGTAGGCGTCGAGGTCCGCGCACGACTCTCCGGTGTGGCGCTGGGCCGAGGTGACCCGGAGCTCCTCGCGGTTGTCCTGGCTGATGTCCAGCATCGACTCCTCGAGGTCGAGCATCGACAGCACGTCGCTGACCACCTCGCTCGCGACCTGCCCCGAGCGGCGGATCTCCAGCACCCGCGCCCGCTCCGCCGCGATCATCTCCAGCCGCACCCGTGTGTACAGCTCGCTCGGCGCCTCCTGCTCGGTGCCCGTGCCGAGGCGCTCCCAGGCGGCGAAGTTGCGCTGCTCCGTGCGCTGCTTGATCAGGGCGAACACACCGTGCCGGTCGTCGTACTCGAGCTCCTTGAGCCGCTTGAAGCCCGCCTTGGACGCCTGCTGCAACACCGTCGCCCGCGCGAGCGCGTCCTCGAGGGGGTCGGGGGCCGGCACCCGCAGTCGACGTGCGAGCCACGGCAACGAGAGGCCCTGGATGAAGAGCGTGCCGGCCACGACGGTGAAGGCGATCAGCAGCAGCACCTCGCGGTACGGCGCGTCCGCGGGGATCACGAACGCCGCCGCCAGCGTCACCACGCCACGCATGCCCGCCCAGCCGAGCAGGATGGTGTACCGCGGCGAGGGCAGCTGGCCCGTGGTCGGGTCCGCGCTCGGGCGGATCAGCAGGTAGCGGGCGAGGAACACCCAGCCCATCCGGAGCACGATCGCCGTGAGCAGGGTGAGCCCGCACACCGCCGCCACCCGCCCCGCGGAGGTCCCGCTGCTCCCGACGTCCTCGAGGATCCACTTCGCCTGCAGGCCGATCAGCAGGAACACCGCGTTCTCGAGGAAGTAGGCGATCGTGCGCCAGTTCATCCGCTCGGCGATCCGCGACTGAGCGGTCTGGATGATCGGTGCCTTGTGCCCGAGCAGCAGACCGGTGACGACCACGCTGACGACCCCGGACGAGTGCACCTCCTCGGAGAGGATGTACGTCGCGTACGGCACCACGAACGAGATCGCGGTGTCGAGGATCGGGTCCGTCACGTGGCGACGCAGACGCGCGACCACGATGAAGACCGCGACGCCGATGGCCGCACCCCCGATCGAGGCGACCAGGAAGTCGATCCCCACATGCCACATGTGGACCCCGCCGGCACCCGCCGCGATGGCCGTCCGCAGCGCCACCAGCGCGGTCGCGTCGTTGAACAGCGACTCGCCCTCGAGGATCGTGACGATGCGACGCGGCAGGCCGATCCGGCGCCCGATCGCGGTCGCGGCGACGGCGTCCGGTGGCGCGACGACGGCGCCGATCGCCAGCGCTGCCCACCAGTCGATCCCCGGCAACAGCGCGTGCACGAGGACGCCGACCCCGAACGTGGTGATGAGCACCAGGCCGACGCTGAGCAGCAGGATGGGCCGGCGGTTCGCGTTGAAGTCGACCAGGGACGTCGAGATGGCCGCGGCGTACAACAGCGGTGGGAGCAGGCCGAGCAGCACGATGTCGGCGGCGAGATGGACGGTCGGCACGCCGGGCGAGTACGACGCGATGACGCCGACGACGATCAGCCCGAGCGGTGCCGGGAAGCGGAGTCGGTCCGCCAGCGCCGTCCCAGCGAGCACCACGATCGCCAGAGCGACCAGCTCGAAAGCGATCTCCACGCGGACATTCTCACCTGCCCCGCGAAGCGGTCGCGCTCACGCCCGGTCCGCGACCCACCTCATCGGGTCTCCCCAGCCGAGCTCGTCGTGTCCGAGCCGCGACAGGGCGAGCACGACGACCGTCCGGCGGTACGCCGCGAACGTGAGCACGTGGGCGATCATCCCGCCGTAGGTGAAGACCTCCGCGCGCTCGCACAACGCATCCACGAAGGTGTCCTCGACCCGCCCCTGGTCGCAGACCTCGCGCACGTGGGCGAGGTAGCGCGGACCCTCGATGCCGAGCCGGCGTCGCATCGAGCTGATCGACTCGTGGTCCTCGACGCTCCAGTCGTAGTCGCGGGTCGCCATCGCGGCGTTCCACATGCCCATCTGGCCGACGAGCCGGCTCAGCAGGGAGCGGATCGTCTGCCCGTCGTCGTCGTCCTCGATGACCACCGTCTCGTCGAGCTGGTCGTCGGTGAGCCGCTCGGAGACGCGGATCAGCTCGCCGACGAGCCACACGTGGTGCTCGACCATCCGCTCCAGCAGGTCGGGCCCGCGGACGACGTCCCGCGACGGCAGCCGGATGCTGGCCGGGGGCACGAAGTGCACGCCGTTCGCCTCACCGATCTGGATGTGGCCGGGCCGCTGACGCCACTCGCGCGGCGCCATGTCGTAGGCCTTGGTGAACGCCCGCGTGAACGCCTCGTGCGAGGAGTAGCCGGCCTCGATGGCGACGTCGATCAGCGGCGCCTTCGTCGTGATGATCCGGTACGCCGCGCGCTCGAGCAGGATGCGTCGGCGCAGGGCCTGCGGCGGCTCGCCGCCGACCGACTTGATCATCCGGTCGAAGTGGAAGCGCGAGAAGTGGTGCCGCGCCGCCCAGTCCTCGCCCGTCGCGTCGTGGTCGTCGAGCGCCGCGGCGAGCCCGTCGACGAACTCGGCGAAGGTGTCGGCGGCGACGGTCATAGGGACATGGTGCCTCGACCGAGGCGCCCCGGTCTTGACCGCGCTTGCGCCGGCTGGGTCAAGGAGTGTCGAGGGTCGTGGTCGTCTCCGGCGCCCGGGCCGCCGCGAGCAGCTGGGCGACGGTGTGGAGGTCGCCGGCGAACGTCGTCCCGCGCGCCAGGCCGGGGAGGGTGAGCGAGCCGTCGTCCGCGATCACCCCGATCAGGTTGTCGTTCATGAGCGGTCGCCAGGGTGTGCTGTCGAAGTCGTTCGGGTCTCGGTGGAGCACCACCGCGACTCGGCCGAGACCGGCCAGGCTCTCGGCGAACCGCTCGGGGTCGGCCAGAGACGGCACCAGCACCCGGAACCTCACGTGACCGTCTTCCGGTCCGAGGGCGCCGGTGCTCTCGTCGACCGTCATCGTCACGACGGCGGTGCGGGTGTCGGCCGAGGGGTCGTCGAAGTCGACGACCGTGTAGTCCTGGTCGCCGCGCCAGATGACGCCCGGGCCCTTGCTGACTCCGGTGACCGTGCCGGTCACGAGCGCGTCGGAGTAGGTCGCGACCTTGCCGGTGTCACCCAGCTCGTAGTGGTGGTTCGGCAGCGAGGCCTCGAGGGTGGACGCGGCTCCGCCGACCTCGCCGTAGTTGTGCCGCAGCTGGGCCAGCGCATACGTCGGGTCCCCGGCCGCGACCGCGCGACCCGAGTCGTCGACGGCGTCCCTGCTCGATCCGCTGGAGCACCCCGCTAGGAGGACCATGCCGGCAAGCAGCGAGACCACGCCGGCACGAGCGTCCATGTCGCGATGATGACGGCTGGGGCGGCCCGACGGAACGGACGTTGCCGACTCGTGACCGGTCAGGTACCCGTCGCGAGGGCGCGGATCCGGGCGTCGAGGGCACGCCGGTCGTCGCGGCGTACGACGGCCTCGACGACCTCGATCCCGCCGTTCGGGCTGGCGAGCACCTGCTCGAGCTCGGGCCGGCTCCGCACCTGGAGGTGAGGCGTGCGGCTCGCGGCGCAGAGGCTCGCCAGGTCGACCCCGTGCGGCGTGCCGAAGAGGCGGTCGTAGCGGTCGGCGTACTCCTCGGCGCCCTGCTCGAGGGTGGCGAAGATCGAGCCGCCGTCGTCGTTGACGACCACGATCGTGAGGTCGGGGCGCGGCTCGTCGGGGCCCAGGACGAGGCCGTTCGCGTCGTGGAGGAAGGTGACGTCGCCGACCAGGGCGAGGCTTCGGTCCGACCGGCGACCGAGGGCGGCGCCGATCGCGGTCGAGACGACCCCGTCGATGCCCGACAGGCCGCGGTTCGCGATGGTCTTGCGGCGACCGCCGACCTCGTAGCGCGGGACCATCAGGTCGAGGTCGCGGATCGGGTTCGACGCGCCGACGACCAGGAGGCTTTCGCGCGGGAGGGCCCGAGCGACCGCACCTGCGACGTCGTACGCCGTGAGGCCGGGCTCCGCGACGAGCAGGGCATCGAGGTCCCGGCTCACCCGGGCGTCGCTGTCGCGCCACCGGTCGAGCCAGACGGTGTCCGGTGCCCTCGGCGGCCGCCAGGTGCTGAGCCTCGCGGTCGACGTCGAACGGTCGTCGACTCCACGCGCCGGGCCCGGGAACGCTCCACACCTCGACGTCGTCGCGGGCGAGCAGTCGGGACACCGGCCGCGACAACGTGGGGTGGCCGAAGACGATGACGCGCTCGACCTCGTCGGCGAGCGGCGTACCGAGGAGGAGTCGGTAGGTGCGGATCGCGTGGGTGCCGGTGCGCGACCCGCTGGTGGGCTCGGCGAGGAGCGGCCAGTTCGCGCGCTCGGCCAGCACCCGCGCCGGCGGACCGCTGTCGTCGCCGGCGACCACCACGGTCCGCGGCCCCAGCGGGATCTCGGTCGGGACCTCGCCCGGCTCGGGCCGCCACCCCCGGCGTACCTCCCGCTCCGGCGCCTCCGGCAGCTCGCTCCACCGGTCCTCCGGCACCAGCGGGTCGTCCAGCTGGAGGTTGAGATGGAGGGGTAGTCCCCGACGTTCTGGTCGGTTTGCGGCCCCAAACCCGACCAGAACGTCGGGGACTACCCCGGAAATGTCCACCGTCGGGATGAGGGGGCCGAAGATGCCGACCTGGTCGGTGGTCTGGTTGGCGTCGGTGCCGCGGAGGCGGGCGGGGCGGTCGGCGGTGACCGCGACCAGTTCCACGCCGGCATGAGCGGCCTCGAGCATCGCCGGATGGAGGTTCGCCACGGCGGTCCCCGACGTGCAGATCACGGCGGCCGGCGAGTGGACCTTGGTCAGACCCAGGGCGAGGAAGCCGGCCGACCGCTCGTCGATCCGGGTGTGCAGCCGGACGAGCCCCGCCTCCGCCGCGTCGTACGCCGCGAACGCCAGCGGTGCGTTCCGCGACCCGGGTGCGAGCACGATCTCGCGGATGCCCTGCTCGACCAGACGTCCCAGGACGGCACGCGCGAGGGCGGTCGAGTCGGTCACGACCGCCCAGCCTGGCGCACGGCACGCACCGCCGCCAGCCGTTCCTCCCACCACGCCACCCGGTCGGGCGGAGCGGCAACGGCTTCGAGCGCGGTCGGCACGAGGGTCGGTACGCCGACGACGAGCTCGCCGTTCACCGGCACCATCTCCGGAGCGGCGACGTCGGCCGTCAGCAGTGACCGGGTGGCGAGGCCACACGCATGGTCGAGCCGGGGCAGCGCCGCCGCCAGCGCGACGCCGGCAGCCAGCCCGACCGATGTCTCCAGGGCCGACGACACGACGACCGGCATCCCGATGTCCTCGGCGATCCGCAGGCAGGCCCGCACCCCGCCGAGCGGCTGGACCTTGAGCACCGCGATGTCCGCGGCCTCGAGGTCGCGCACCCGGTAGGGGTCCTCGGCCCGGCGGATGGACTCGTCGGCGGCGATCGGGACGTCGACCCGCCGGCGTACGGCGGCCAGGTCCTCGACGGCGGCACACGGCTGCTCGACGTACTCCAATCCGCCGGCCGCACGATCGAGCTCGGCGATCGCATGGACGGCGTCGTCCACGGACCACGCGCCGTTCGCATCGACGCGCAGCTTCCCCGCCGGACCCAGGGCCTCGCGCACCGCCTCCACGCGCGCGAGGTCGTCGGCCAGCGGCGCGCCGGGATCGGCCACCTTCACCTTCGCCGTCGCGCACCCCGACCGCGCGACGAGCGCGTGGGCTGCCTCCGGCGAGATGACCGGGACGGTCGCATTGACCGGGACCCGGTCGCGCACCGGCTCGGGCCAGTCGCCGGCGGCGGCCTCCTCGGCGCAGCGCAGCCACGGCTCGGCGACGGACGGCGAGTACTCGGTGAACGGGCTCCACTCACCCCAGCCCGCGCGGCCCTCGATCAGGACGCCCTCGCGCACGCTGATGCCGCGGAAGCGTGTCGTCATCGGGATCGAGAAGACCCTCATCCCGCGTCTCCCGCCAGCTCACGCACCGCGAGACGGTCGACCTTGCCGTTGGCCAGCATCGGCAGCGTCGGTACGACGACCACCTCCCGAGGCGCCCACGAGCGTGGATGCGTCGCGCCGACCCACGCGCGGGCGTCGTCGAGATCGAGGTCGCCGACGACCACGGCGACCACACGGTTGCCCCACTCGAGGTCGGCGATGCCGAGCACCTCGGCGGCGCGCACCTGCGGGTGCTCGCGCAGCCGCGCGGCCACAGCGGCCGCCGGCACGTTGACCCCGCCGCTGACCACCATGTCGTCGACCCGGCCGAGCACCTGCAGCCGGCCGTCCTCGTCGAGCCGGCCCGCGTCGGAAGTGTGGAACCAGCCGTCGACGAGGACCTCGGCGGTCGCTGCCGCGTCGTCGAGGTAGCGCTCGAAGAGGGTCGGCCCCGACAGGCGCACCCGCCCGTCGGTCGCGAGCGCGAGCCCGACGCCGTCGAGCGGCAGTCCGTCGTACACGCAGCCGCCGCAGGTCTCGGCCATGCCGTACGTCGCGACCAGCCGGATGCCGGCGTCCCTCGCCCGCTCCTTGAGCGACACGTCGACGGGGCCGCCACCGACGAGGACCGCGGCGAGCCTCGTGAGCGCGACCGCGTCGTCTGCCGAGTCGAGCCACCGGTGCAGCTGGGTCGGCACCAGCGACAGAAAGCCGTCCGCGATCACCACCTCGCTCGGTGCGCGGTCGCCGAGCAGCACCGGGCGGTGGCCCGCCACCAGCGAGCGGACCACGACGTTCAGGCCGGCGACGTACGACGACGGCAGCGCCAGCACCCACGGACCGGATCCGCCGAGCCGGGCGGCGGACGCCTTCGCCGAGGCGAGCACCGCGTCGCGGGAGAGCACCACCTGCTTCGGCTTACCCGAGGAGCCCGAGGTGGTGACGACGGCCGGTCCGGGATGGTCGGCGTCGAGCCACGTCGCGACCAGGTCGACGTCGCGCTCGGCGTCGCCGGTCGGCCGCAGGTCCATGCGCCGAACGCTAGTGGTGCTGGTTCAATCGCCCGCATGCCCTCTCGGACGCTCGCTCGGCTGACGGGACTCCTGCCCGATCATCCGGTGGCTCGCCGGCTGTCGATGCAGTCGATCTTCTTCGCCCTCGGCGACGGCGTCTTCACGACGGGCAACGCGGTCTACTTCACCCAGATCGTCGGGCTGTCCGCGGCCCAGGTGGGGCTCGGGCTCTCGATCACCGGGATCGTCGCCCTGGCGCTGTCGGTGCCGCTCGGCACGGTCGCCGACCGGTTCGGCGCGCGCCGGATGTGGGCGGTCGGTGCAGGGCTCGAGGCGCTGCTGTACCTCAGCTACCCCGTGATCCACGGCTTCCCGGCGTTCGTCGCCCTGCTCACGGCGTTCACACTGGTGAACAGCGTCGGCGGGGCCGGGCGCGGTGCCTACTCGATCGCGATCTTCCGGCGCGAGGAGCGGGTGCGCTACCAGGCCTACCTGCGATCGGCGCTGAACCTCGGGTTCACCCTCGGCGCGCTCATCAGCGGGCTGGCGCTGGCCACCGACAACCACACGGTCATCCGGCTGCTGCCAGTGGTGACCGCGCTGATGCTCGCCGGCAACGCCGTCCTCGTCTCACGTCTTCCAGACCCCGCGTCCACGGCTGCGCCGGCAGCCGCGCCCTCGGCCGACGAGCCGGCGCACACCAGCCCGAAGGCCCTGAAGAACCGCGGCTTCGTCGCCGCGTCGGTGCTGAGCGGGATCGTCGGCACGCACTGGATCCTGCTCACCATCGTGATCCCACTCTGGCTCGTCGAGCGCACCGACGCGCCGCACTGGACCTTGGCCTGGCTCTTCGGCACCAACACCGTCCTCTGCGTGCTGCTCCAGGTGCCGGCCGCGCGGGGGATGAACACCGTCAGCGGCGCCCTCCGCGGGATCCGTCTCGCGACCGGCTGCATGGTGGTCTCGTGCGCCATCATCGCCGCCACGGGCGACACGATCGGCTGGGTCTCGGTCGCGCTCCTCCTGATCGGCCACATGACGGTGACCGGCGCCGAGCTCTTCGAGTCCGCTGCGCAGTGGGGCTTCCAGAGCGAGCTGTCCGATCCAGCCCGACGCGGCGAGTACCAAGGGGTCACCGGGCTGGGCCGTCAGGTGACGAACATCATCGGTCCCGCGGCGTACACCTGGCTGGCGCTCGACCAGGGCACGCTCGGCTGGGTCGTCATCGCCACGACGATCGTGGTCGCCGCGGTGCTGCTGCATCCGGCGGTGCGCTCGGCCGAGCGATTCCTGGCCACCCACGCGCTCGACCCCTCCGCGGCGACTGCTTGAATTCCGCGCATGCCCTCCGCCGCTGACTGGGTGGCCGGCGCGCGTCCGCGCACGCTGCCCGCCGCGATCTCGCCCGTGCTCGCCGGCACGGGCGTCGCGGTGTACGCCGACGACGCGGTCTGGTGGAAGGCGCTGCTCGCCCTGGTCGTGGCCCTCGCCCTCCAGGTCGGCGTGAACTACGCCAACGACTACTCCGACGGCATCCGCGGCACGGACGCCGACCGGGTCGGACCGATGCGCCTGGTCGGCTCCGGCACGGCGACACCCTCGGCGGTGAAGCGGGCGGCGTTCCTGGCCTTCGGCGTCGCGGCGGTGGCCGGGCTCGTGCTGGCCGCCACCACGGCCTGGTGGCTGGTGGCCGTCGGCGCCGTCTGCGTCCTGGCCGCGTGGTTCTACACCGGCGGCTCCAAGCCCTACGGCTACCTCGGCCTCGGCGAGGTGATGGTCTTCGTCTTCTTCGGCCTGGTCGCGGTGATCGGCACGGCGTACGTCCAGACGCAGGCGTGGCAGGCGGCCGCCGTGTACGCCGCTGTCGGCATCGGCGCGATCGCCTGCGCGATCCTGGTCGCCAACAACCTCCGCGACATCCCCACCGACCGTGAGTCCGGCAAGATCACGCTCGCCGTCCGGCTCGGTGACGAGCGCACCCGGCTCCTCTACGCGATGCTCCTGCTGCTCGCGCTCATCGCCCTCCTCGGCGTGGCACTCGCGACCACGTGGTGGGCCCTGCTGGCGCTCGGGTACGGCGCCCCGGGTGCCAAGGCCGCGCGGATCGTCGGCGGGAAGGCCCGTGGCCCCGCGCTCATCCCCGTTCTCCAGCTCACCGGCGTCGCCGAGCTGCTCTACGGCCTGGGTCTCCTGGTCGGGCTCGCGATCGGCTCCTAGGAGGACCCATGGTCTCGCTGACACCCGTCACATCGGAGAACTGGCGCGACGTCATCGCGGTCCGCGCCACGGAGGCGCAGCGCGACTGGGTCGCCGACGTCACCTTCTACCTCTGCCTCTCGACGTACGGCGACGTCTGGCGGTCGTGCGCGGTGCTGGACGGCGATGACGTCGTCGTCGGGCACGTGATGTGGGGCGTCGACCCCGAGGACGACAGCCACTGGCTCGGTGGCCTGGTCATCGACGGCGAGCGTCAGGGCCGCGGACTCGGCCGCGCCACCGTCGAGGCCGTGCTGGCGCTGTGGGAGCAGGAGCCAGCGCTCTCCGACACGCCGTACACCCAGGCGGCCCTGTCCGTCTCGCCCGACAACACGTCGGCGATCGCGCTCTACACCTCGCTCGGCTTCACCGCGACCGGCGAGATGTCGGACGACGAGCTCGTCATGCGCCGCCCGTACGTCGCCGCCGGCCTGCTCGACGAGTGACCAGCCACCGGGCGTCTACGCTGGAGCCATGATCTTCTGGATCCTGCTCGTGGTCGTCGTGCTCGGGATCATCGCGTGGAAGATGCGGGTCAAGCTGCTCGCGAAGATCCTCGGTCAGTCCGAGTCGCGGATGAGCCGCCAGCTCAACCGGCGTAAGTAGCGACCGTTTCCGGTGGTTTCGAGACGGTCGCAGAGCGACCTCCTCAACCACCGGGATCGGTCGGTGGTTGAGGAAGGCGCCCTGGCGCCTGTCTCGAAACCACCAGGACTGAGGTGACGGCGGCCCGGATCAGTTACTCGACGTCCTCTTTCGCGTTCATCTCCTCGATCTTCGCGGTGACCCGGCGGGCACGGTCGTCGACGTGCTGGGCGAGCGCGGTGCGCTGCCGCCCGAGAAGGAAGTACGACGCCAGTCCGCTGATGGCCAGGGCGATGATCAGCACCCACATCACGTTGGCGCTGGCCGCGACCGCGAGCCAGATGCCGCCGACCAGGGCCACCGAGCCGGCGAAAAGTCCCAGCCGCATGCCGGTGTAGATCCAGAACTCCTTCACGCAGACAGGCTAGCCAGCCTGTCCGTAGGCCGACCAGAATCCGCAAGGGTGGGGCGCCTCGACCAACCTCCACCTAGTCTTGCCACGTGTGGAAGTTCGTGCTCCTGCTGGCGGTCGTCGCCGTCGGCTCCTACTACGCCGCCCGGTTCCTCCTCGAGGGCTTCCCGCGGTGGAGGCATCAGGACGACGAGTACGTCCGCCCGTACGGGCCGGACGACGACGACGAGTTCCTGGCCGAGATCTCGCGCCGGGAGAACGGTCAGGACGACTCGTCCTGATCGCCGACCGGGTCAGCGGTCGCGCAGGCTGACCGCGGCGCCGCCGTTGGCGTACGAGTGCTGGCTCGTGGTCGAGAAGTAGTTGATCCCGATGAAGTTGAACCACAGCGTGGCGAGGCCGATCAGGGCCACGATCGCGGCGTTCCGGCCACGCCAGCCCGCGGTCGCGCGGGCGTGCAGGTAGGCGGCGTACACCACCCAGGTGATGAAGGCGCAGACCTCCTTCGGGTCCCAGTTCCAGTACGACGACCAGGCCTGGTGCGCCCAGATCGGTCCGCTGATCAGGACCGCGAAGGTCCACACCGGGAACGCGAAGGCGTGGATCCGGTAGGAGACGCGGTCCAGGACGGCCAGCGAGGGCAGCCGGGCGACGTAGCCGCGGTCGGCGGGCAGCTCGCGCTTCTCGGCCCGGGCCCGGACGAGGTACAGCGCCGACGTGATCCCGCCGAGGGTGAAGGCACCCGTGGCGACGATCGCCGACATCACGTGGATGACCAGCCAGTAGGAGTTCAGCGCCTCGGTCAGCGGCTCGATCGGCGAGTAGAGCCAGAGCACCGCGACCATCAGCAGGACGACCACCATGGCGGTGACGATCGGGCCCATCCAGTCGAGGCCGTAGCGCTTGCGGAGCAGCAAGTAGCCGGCGACGACGACGAACGACCCCGTGATCGTGAACTCGTACATGTTGCCCCAGGGCACCCGGTTGGGGTCCGCGGCCATGCCGCGCGCCACCAGCGCGAGCAGGTGCGCAGCGCATCCCAGCACCGTCAGCATCAGGGCCAGCCGGCCGAACATGTCGACGCGGAAACGGGTCGCCTCGTTCACCTCGCCCGGGTCTCGGGGCGGGTCCTGACGTCCCTCCTCGACCGGCGGCGCCGGAGATCCGGCGGGTACGGCGGCCCGCAAGGTCGCCTTCACCGGCACGGTGCGCAGGGCGCTCCACTCGACCAGGTGCGACAGCAGTGCGAGGAAGTAGACGACGCCCGCGGCCCCGATCGCCTGGTTGCTCAGGTGCTCCCACTGCAGGTCGGTCATGACTCTTCCTTCGAGGGGTCGGGTCGGGCGGACTGCTGAGGCTGCTGCAGGGAGTCCACCACCGACGAGAGTACGGGGGCCAGGTCACCGCCACCCGACCGGTCCAGTGCCGCCACCTCGACCAGGGTCACGCCGTCCTGTCGACGGGCGCGGACCCACACCCGGCGTGGGCGGATGAACAGCGAACCCAGGAGCCCGACCAGCGCGAGCACGACTCCCGTCAGGGTCAGCCAGACGTCCGGCGTACGGCTGATCTGCAGCCGGGTCCAGTGTCGGACACCCTTGAAGGTGACCGAGCCCTTGCCTCCCGGCAGCTGGACCGTCTGGCCCGGCTGGAGGTCGACCCGGAACACCTTCCCGTCCGGCTTCTTCAGCTGCGTCATGTTCGCCTTGTCCATGGCGTAGATCGACTGCGAGACGCCGGAGTTCAGGCCGAGGTCGCCGACGTAGGCGAGCATCGAGATCGCCGGGTTGCGGTCGTCGCCCATGACGTTCAGGAGGTGGCCGCCCACCCGGACGAAGGTCGGGTAGAACAGCCCCTCGAGCCCGATGTCCTGTCCGGGCGTCCGGCCGGTTGCCTTGACCACGCCGAAGGACTCGAAGTCGGAGCTCTCCGGCAGGAAGGGCGTCGGGCCGTTGGCCAGCCGGTGCCCCTGGGCGTCGCGGACGATGATGACCGGCGCGTACCCGTGGCCGATCAGGAAGATCTGGGTGCCGCCGATGGTCAGCGGGTGGTTGACCCGCAGGTCGTAGCTCTTCGACGCCGACCACGACGACGGGTTGCCCCGGCAGGAGTCGCGGTAGGTCAGGGGCGCCTGGAAGCCCCGGGCCATCCCCTGCCGCGGACCGCTGTCGATCCAGTCCACCTTGAAGTCGTGGACGGTGAAGCAGAACGGCTCCATCTTGTCGGCGTCGAACAGCGACCCCGGGTCGAAGTCGTCGTACTGCGTGAGGGTGTTGGAGAAGCCGTTTCCGACGACCAGGATGACGCCGCCCTTGTAGCCGAACATGCTGCCGATGCCGAAGCCCACCAGGACGAGCAGCACGGACAGGTGGAAGAGCAGGTTGCCCGCCTCGCGCAGCTGGCCGCGCTCGGCCGAGACCCAGCCCTCCTCCGACGACCCCAGGTCGGCCGCGGGCACGCTGGTCGCGAGCCGGTGCCGACGAGCGAGAAGCCGGCCGGCGCGCTCCAGCACGACACCCGGCTCCTCGTCGGTCGTGTACGCCGCGTGGTCCGGAAGCCGGGTCAGGTTGCGCGGCGCGGGCGGCGGCAGCTGCCGGAACCCGCGCCAGTAGACGAACAGCCGGGGCACGATGCACCCGACGAGCGAGATCATCAGCAGCAGGTAGATCGCGGCGAACCACGGGGAGTGGTAGACGCCGAAGAGACCGAGCCGGTCGTAGATCGGGGTCAGAGTGGGATGGGCCGCCTGCCAGTTCTCGGTCTTCAGCGCATCGACCCCGCTCTGCGGGATGACCGACCCGGGGATGGCACCCAGGGCGAGCAGGAGCAGCAGGACCAGGGCCGTCCGCATCGAGGTGAGCTGCCGCCAGGCCCATCGCACGAACTCCCAGGCGCTGAGCTCGCCCGGCCGTCGGTGATGGTCGCGGTCACCGCTCGGCTGCCACGTGCCCGTCTCGGTCGAGGTCATGTCACACGGCCACCGATGACTGCTCCACCAGGTGGATCTGCAGCCAGGAGACGGCCTGGTCCCAATAGCCGGTGAGCAGGGCGAGCCCGACGAGCACGAGCATCGCGCCGCCGAGACGGGTGACCCACTGCTGGTGACGCCGGATCACGCCGAACGCGCCGAGCGCGCGGCGGTAGGCGAGGGCCGCCACGATGAACGGGAGCCCGAGCCCGAAGCAGTAGATCGCGGCGAGCAGCGCGCCACGGCCGGCCGTGCCCTCGTTGATGCCGAGCGTGATGATCGCGGCCAGGGTCGGGCCGATGCACGGCGTCCAGCCGAGGCCGAACAGGAACCCCAGCACCGGCGCCGCGGCGAGCCCCACCGCCGGCACCGTGTGGACCCGGACGTCCCGCTGGAGGAACGGCACGAGCCCGGCGAACGCCAGCCCGAGGAGCACCATCACGACCCCCAGCACCATCTCGAGCTGGGTCCGCGACCGGATCAGCCAGGTGCCGAACGAGCCTGCGGTGAAGCCGATCACGACGTACACCGCCGAGAAGCCGAGCACGAAGAGGATCGCACCGGCCAGCATCCGCCCGCGCCGGGCGTTCTCGAGGTCGGCCCCCGAGAGTCCGGTCGCGTAGGAGAGGTAGCCCGGGAGCAACGGGATCACGCAGGGCGAGAAGAAGGAGACCAGGCCGGCC
Source organism: uncultured Actinomycetota bacterium (assembly GCA_963812055.1). Taxonomy (GTDB): domain Bacteria; phylum Actinomycetota; class Actinomycetes; order Propionibacteriales; family Nocardioidaceae; genus Nocardioides. Next base: position 696,565 of record CAWEUA010000016.1, on the reverse strand, counting down.
ACGAGGGCCACCGGGATCGCCAGCATCAACGAGCCGGAGAGGGCCTGGTCGCGGAACCAGTCACCCACCGGCGGCCACCTGCTTCACGATCTCGACCAGCGTCAGCTGGGAGGGCAGAGCACCGATGATGCTCGCCGCCACCCGGCCGTCGGCGTCGAGGACGACGGTCGAGGGGATGGAGTTCGGGGTGATCGCGCCGGGGAACGCCAGCAGCGCCTCGCCGCCCGGCGAGTAGAACGAGGGCCAGTCGATGCCGAACTGCTCCTCATAGGCCTTGGGGCCGGCGGTGCCTCCGTCGCGTACGTCGATGCCGACGAAGTGAGCTCGGTCCCCGAGCTCCTTCTGCGCTCCGACGAGCTTCGGTGCCTCCGCGCGACACGGCGGGCACCCGGCCCACCACACGTTGACCACCGTCGGCTTGCCGCGCATCGAGGCGAGCGACAGCTGCTTGCCGTCGAGGTCGTCGCCGGAGAAGTCGACCGGCTCGCCGCGGTCCGCGATGGCGATCTGCTTCGGTGCGCCATCGCCCTGGACCCAGGTCTTGCCGTCGGTGCCGTTGAGCCCGTGGAAGGAGGAGCAGCCGCTCGCGGTCAGCAGGAGGACCGCGGCGGCGACGACCGAGAGGAGCCGCTTCGACACCTAGGGCTTCCTCGGGTCCGGAGCGTTACCGGCCGAGAACGGCGCCGACTTGTCGCGCACCGGGATGAGGTCGCCGGCGGGCTCCGAGTAGCTGATCGTGGCGAGCCGGTCACCGATGAACTGCAGCGAGGTCACCGAGCAGAGCGTGCACTGGCGCTTGCGCGGGTCGTGCAGGAACGACCGCTTCTCCAGCGACAGCCGGGTGATCCAGATGGGCAGCTGATGGGAGACGATCGCCGCTTCGTGTCCGCGGGCGGCGTCGCGGGCGTCGTACACCGCGGCCAGCATGCGGGAGACGACGTCCTTGTACGGCTCGCCCCACGACGGCTTGAGCGGGTTGCGGAGGTGGATCCAGGTCGACGGCTTGCGCAGGGCGTTCTCGCCGTGTCCGAAGCGCTTGCCCTCGAAGACGTTGGCGGACTCGATCACCCGCGGGTCGATCACCGGCGTCAGCCCCACGGCCTTCGCCAGCGGAGCCGCGGTCTCCTGCGCCCGCTCGAGCGGCGAGCTCCGCAGGTGCACGATGTCGCGGTCGCCGAGGGCCTTGCCGATCCGCTCGGCCATCTCGCGGCCGAGGTCCGAGAGGTGGTACCCGTCGCGGCGGCCGTACAGCACGCCCTCGGGGTTGTGGACCTCGCCGTGCCGGACCAGGTGGACCGTCGTCGTCTCCCCGGCAGTCGTGTCAGCCACGCGCGGCCTCCCGGGCCGCCGCGGCGGCGGCGGGAAGGGCGTCGACCACCGTCTGCACGGCGGCGTCGTCGTGGGCCGACGAGACGAACCACGCTTCGTAGGCCGAGGGCGGCAGATAGACGCCGCGGTCGAGCATCGCGTGGAAGAACGCGGCGTACGCCGAGGTGTCCTGCCGCTGCGCGTCGTCGAAGTCGCGGACCGGGGCCTCGGTGAAGAACACCGAGAACATCGTGCCCGCCGACTGCACGGTGTGGGCGACACCGGCGTCGGACAGGGCCTTGTCGGCGGCGTCCTTGATCGTGTCGCCGGCAGCCGTGACGTGGGCGTAGACGTCGTCCGTGGCGAGGCGGAGGGTGGCGAGACCGGCGGTCGCGGCGATCGGGTTCCCCGAGAGCGTGCCGGCCTGGTAGACCGGCCCGACCGGCGAGAGCATCGCCATCACGTCGGCGCGGCCGCCGAACGCCGCGGCCGGGAAGCCGCCGCCCATGACCTTGCCGAAGGTCATCAGGTCGGGCGTCCAGCCCTCGAGGGCGCCGTCGAGGCCCCACTGACCCCGACGGGAGGCGCGGAAGCCGGTCATCACCTCGTCGCTGACGAAGAGCGCGCCGTGCTCGGCGCACGTCGCCGCGAGGAACCCGTTGAACCCCGGGTCGGGCGGGACGACACCCATGTTGCCGGGGGCGGCCTCGGTGATGACGCAGGCGATTCGCTCCCCCTCGTCGGCGAAGAGGGCGGTGATCGCGTCGCGGTCGTTGTAGGCCACCACCCGCGTGAGCGCGGTTGCGGTCTCCGGTACGCCGGGCGTGCCGGGCACGGCGAGCGTGGTCAGCCCGGACCCCGCGGAGGCGAGCAGGGCGTCGACGTGGCCGTGGTAGCAGCCGGCGAACTTCACGACGACGTCGCGACCGGTGAAGCCTCGGGCCAGCCGGATCGCCGACATCGTCGCCTCGGTGCCGGAGGAGACCAGTCGCACCTGCTCGACCGGCGTACGCCCGACGATCTCCTCGGCGAGGTCCACCTCGGCCTCCGTCGGGGCGCCGTACGACGTGCCGCGCGCGAGCGCGTCCGTCACCGCAGCCATCACTCCGGGGTGCGCATGACCGAGCAGCATCGGGCCCCAGGACCCGACGAGGTCGACGTACTCGTGCCCGTCGACGTCGGTCAGCCGCGCCCCGGCCGCCGACCGGATGAAGCGTGGAGTCCCGCCGACCGCGCGGAACGCCCGGACCGGTGAGTTCACTCCTCCGGGCGTGACCGCACTCGCGCGTGCGAACAGAGCCTCCGACCGGTCGTGCGTCACCGGGACATTGTGGCCGAGAGCCCCAACCGGACGGGAATCGCGCCCGGGTGAAGACTGAGGGATGTGGCCCAGGCCACGGCTACCCGTGCGTAACATCGACGGGACTTCCTCGTTTGAATCGGTGTCAGGGAGGGAACCTTCGTAGCGATGGCCATGTTCGGGCGAGCCCAGAAGGCGTCGGCACTGCTGCCGCTCGCCGTGCTGTCGGCCGCCTGGACCGCGGGCCTCGTCACCTCCGGCTCGAACGCCTCGGCGGCCGCTGACCCGCACACGCTCCCCGACGGCACGCGCGTCCCGACGCAGGCGGTGAAGGCTCCGGCGAGCATCACCCCGCCGCACACCTGGCGTGGCGTCCACGGCAACGCCCAGCGGGTCGTGTCGGCCGCCTCGGCCAGCGGCATCCCGGCCGTGGCCCTGGCGGCGTACCAGCGCGCCGCGACCGTGATCGACTCCGCCGACCGCAGCTGCCACCTGCCGTGGCAGCTCGTGGGCGCGATCGGACGGGTCGAGTCGGACCACGGGCGCGCGAACGGCAACACCCTGACCGACCGTGGGATCGCGAACCCCGGCATCTTCGGCCCCGCCCTCGACGGCAAGGGCGGCACCACCGAGATCCGCGACACCGACGCCGGCCGGTACGACCAGGACTCGAGGTACGACCGCGCGGTCGGGCCGATGCAGTTCATCCCGTCGACGTGGGCGATCGTCGGGGTCGACGCCGACAACGACGGCCGGCGCGACCCACAGGACATCTACGACGCCTCACTCGCCGCGGCCGTCTACCTCTGCTCGGGTCCCGACGACCTGTCGACGACGGCGGGCCAGCGCGCGGCGGTCTTCCGCTACAACCACAGCCAGCGGTACGTCGACCTCGTGCTGGCGATCGAACAGGCCTACCTCGCCGGCGACTACAGCGCCGTACCGAACGGCACGACGTCGACCGGCTTCAACCTCGGGTCACCGCTGGTGAACAACGCGACCCATCATCGGCATCACCGACACGCCACTCGTCACGGCCACCACGGTCACCACTCGCCGACGAGCCCGTCCGGCGACGACCAGCCGACGGTCGGGCCGACCACCGGCCCGACGTCCGCCCCGACCGGCGACCCCACCCACAAGCCCAAGCCGCCGACGGTCACCGTGCCCGGGGGCGGACCGAAGGTCACGCTGCCGACGTTGCCCGTGCCGACGCCCACTCTCCTGACCCACGCCGAGGCTGTCGTGCAGTGCCTCGCGCAAGGGCTGCTCACCGGCACCCCTGCGTTCACCCAGTGCGTCGCGGAGCTCACCGGCGGCTGACGGCCTGCGGCCTGATCGGACGTTGTGAGATGGCCGATGGATGACATCGCGCGTGCGCCGGCTGCCCTCAGATCCTTGTCCGTTGCTTTCATTGCCAGACTGCGAGCTGAGCCTCATTCTGAGATCAACACGGGGAGGTGGCGATGAGGTTCAGAGAGCAGTTCGAACCGGACCAGTGGAGCACCCTTCAGCTCGCGCCCTTCCTGATTCTCAGTGGCGTCTCCGGGCGGTATCGGGACTTTGCTCCTGCGGAGATGGCCGTCTTCGAACGTTGGCTCGATGCCGCGGCTCGCGCACCAGGGAACCTCAACCGCGAAGTGCTGACCTCCGTCACTGCCGACATCACCGAACTCACCGCGGAGTACGAGTGCTACGACGGCACCATCGTCAGTGGCCTGACGTCAGTGAGCGACGTTCTCGTGCACCAGCCCCTGCCCGAGATCGAGGCCTTCCGCAGCGCATTGATCCACGTCTTGGGAGCCGGCATCGCCCGAGCCCGCGGCCCATACGGCCAGCAACTCACGACCGAGTCCTCGCAGATGCTCACGATGATGGAAGAGTTTCTGCGGCCCGGCATCTTCTTCGCCGTCTAGATCTGCGCGCCTGCGGTCAGATCGAAGTCGTGTGCCTGAGAACGGTCCATCGACCGTTCTCAGGCACACGACCTCATTGATATGGCTCTTCTCAGCGGGTCACCAGGCGCGCGGCTTCGGCGGCCCAGTAGGTGAGCACCACGTCGGCACCCGCACGCCGGATCGACGTGAGCACCTCGAGGATCGCGCGCTCGCGGTCGATCCAGCCGTTCTCGGCCGCGGCCTCGACCATGGCGTACTCCCCCGAGACGTTGTACGCCGCCACCGGGACGTCGACGGCCTCGCGCACGCGGCGTACGACGTCGAGGTAGCCGAGCGCCGGCTTCACCATCACGATGTCGGCGCCTTCGGCGACGTCGAGCAGCGCCTCGCGAACTCCTTCACGGGCGTTGCCGGGGTCCTGCTGGTAGGTGCGGCGATCGCCCTCGAGTGAGGAGTCGACGGCCTCGCGGAACGGGCCGAAGAAGGAGGAGGCGTACTTCGCGGAGTACGCCAGGATCGCGACGTCGGTGTGGCCGGCCCCGTCGAGAGCCCCGCGGATGGCGGCCACCTGGCCGTCCATCATCCCGCTCGGGCCGACCATGTCGACGCCGGCGTCGGCGTGGGCCAGCGCCATCTCGGCGTACACCTCGAGCGTGCGGTCGTTGTCGACGGTGCCGTCCGGGGTGAGCACGCCACAGTGCCCGTGGTCGGTGAACTCGTCGATGCACAGGTCGCTCATCACCGTCAGCGCGTCCCCGACCTCGGCGACGACGTCGGTGATCGCGACGTTGAGCACACCGGACGGGTCGATCGCACCGGAGCCGACGGCGTCCTTCTGCTCCGGGATGCCGAACAACATCACGCCACCGAGCCCGAGGTCCGCAGCCTCGTGCGCCGCCTTGAGCAGGGAGTCGCGTGAGTGCTGGACGACGCCGGGCATCGACGAGATCGGACGGGGATCCGAGGCGCCCTCACGGACGAACATCGGCAGCACCAACTGGCTCGGCGCCAGCTGGGTCTCGGCCACCAGGCTCCGCAGACCCTGGGTCGTGCGGAGCCGCCGCGGCCGGCTGACCGGCCGCGGCACCGGAGCGCCGACGTCCTCACTCATCGCGACGAGGTGGCCTTCTTCCGGGACGACGGCTTGCGCTCCGACGGCTTCGTGACGGGCAGGCCCGACTCGACCATCTCGGCGCGACGTGCCGCACCGAAGTCCGCGAGCGCGTCGACCAGCACGTCGACGTCCGGCGTGGGCGCGAGTACGTCGACCCGCAGGCCGTGCTCCTCGGCGGTCTTGGCGGTGTGCGGGCCGATCACGGCGATCACCGTCGAGGGGTGCGGCTTGCCGGCGATGCCGACCAGGTTGCGCACCGTCGAGGACGACGTGAAGACCACGGCGTCGAACTTGCCGCTCTTGATCGCGTCGCGGACCGGTGCCGGCGGCGGAGCCGCGCGGACGGTGCGGTACGCCGTGACGTCGTCGCACTCCCAGCCGAGGTCGATCAGGCCGGCGACGAGGTTCTCCGTCGCGATGTCGGCTCGCGGCAGGAAGACGCGGTTGATCGGGTCGAGGAGCTCGTCGTACTCCGGCCAGTCCTCGAGGAGACCGGCCGCCGACTGCTCGCCGCTCGGGACGAGGTCGGCGCGCAGGCCCCAGTCGGCGATCGCGGCGGCGGTCTTGTCACCGACCGTGGCGATCTTCAGGCCGGAGAACGCGCGGGCGTCGAGGCCGTACTCCTCGAACTTCTCGCGCACAGCCTTGACGGCGTTCACGCTGGTGAACGCGATCCACTCGTAGCGACCCTCGACCAGACCGCGCACGGCCTTGTCCATCTGCAGCGGGTTGCGCGGCGGCTCGACGGAGATCGTCGGCACCTCTTCCGGTACGCCGCCGTAGCCGCGCAGCCGGGCCGACAACGAGCCGGCCTGGTCCTTGGTGCGGGGCACCAGGACCCGCCAGCCGAACAGCGGCTTGGTCTCGAACCACGACAGCGCGGACCGCATCGCGACCACGTCGCCGACGACGGTGACCGCGGGCGGCGCCATCCGGGCGGCGCGGGCGTCGGCCGCGATGTGCTGCAGCGTCGAGGTGACCGTCTCCTGGTCGGTGGTCGTGCCGGTGCGGGTCATCGCGACCGGCGTCTCCGGGTCACGGCCCGCGGCGACCAGCGCCTTGGCGATGTCGGCGATCGCGTTCACCGCGGACAGCAGGACCAGCGTCTTGGAGTCGGCGTACCGGCTCCAGTCGACCTTGTCTCCGGCGGTCACGACGGTGACCTCGCGGTGGTCCTTGGTGGTCAGCGGGATGCCGGCGTACGCCGGGACCGCGGAGGCCGAGGAGACGCCGGGGACGATCTCGAAGCCGAGACCGGCCTTGGCGCACGCGGCGGCCTCCTCGGGGCCGGACGCGTAGACGAACGGGTCGCCGGTCATCAGCCGGACGACGCGCCCACCGCGCTTGGCCTGCCTGACCACGACCTTGGCGCGGGCGGCGTGCGTGAGTGGCTGGCCGTCCTCGCCGAAGCCGCCGTCGACCAGCTCGGGACCGCCCTCGGAGCCCTCGGGCAGGCCGAGGACGGTGCGCACGAGCGCGGGATGCTCGGGCCCCTCGGTGATCACGATCTCCGCCTCGCGGATCAGGTCCGCGGCGCGCATCGTCAACAGGCCGGGGTCACCCGGCCCGCTGCCGACGAACGCCACCGATCCGGGCCTGCCGTTCGGCTTGCCCATCTGAGTGGCAGTGGTCTTGGACTGGGCCCTGGGGGCTCGCGTCATGCGTCTTGCCTTTCGCAGTCGGTCACCGGCTGCTGGTGCGGTGTCCCTTGCTGTGTCTCCAGCTGTGCGTCCGTCAGCTGTCCTGCCCCCTCGTCGAGCATCTGCTCGGCCAGGCGGCTGCCGACGCCGGCGGCGTCGGCCGGGTCGCCGGTGGCGGACATCCGCACCGCAAGCGACCCATCGGGCGAGAGCGCGGCGGCCCTCACCCAGAGCTCATCTCCTTCATCCCCCTCGACGACCTCCGCGAGGACCCCGATCGGGGCCGCGCACCCACCCTCGAGCGTGGCCAGGACCGCGCGTTCCGCGGTCACGGCCGCACGCGTGTGCGGGTCGTCGAGGACGGACACCTCTCGGGTCAGGTCGTCTCCCTCCCGCGTCTCGACACCCAGTGCTCCCTGCCCGGGTGCGGGCAGCATCTGCAGAGGGTCGAGGACCTCGGTCGCCTCGTCCACCCGGCCCAGACGGGCGAGACCGGCACGGGCGAGGACCACCGCGTCGTACTCACCGTCGCGGACCTTGCGGATGCGGGTGTCAACATTGCCCCTGATCTCGGCGATCTCCAAACCGAGGCCGAGGGCGTGCAGCTGGGCGGCACGACGGGGCGACCCGGTGCCGACGCGGCTTCCGACCGGCAGCTCGCCGAGGGTCAGGCCGTCGCGGGCCACGACCACGTCGCGCGGGTCCTCGCGGACGGGTACGGCGGCCAGGGCGAGGCCGGCGGCGGGCTGCGTCGGCAGGTCCTTGAGGGAGTGGACGGCGATGTCGATGCGGCCGTCGAGCAGAGCCTCGCGGAGCGCGCTGACGAACACGCCGGTGCCGCCGAGCTGGGCCAGCGGCTGGGCGTCGCGGTCGCCCTCGGTGGTGATCTCGACCAGCTCGACCTCGCGGCCGAGAGCCTGGGTGATCCGGTCGCCCACCCAGCGGGACTGGGTGGTGGCGAGGACCGAGGCGCGGGTGCCGAGACGGAGGGCGCTCATGACTCGTCCCCCGGCTGGATCGGCTCGACCGGGCGGGTGACCGCGTCGACGGCATCGGGGTCGAGCGCGAAGAGCTCGGCCAGCGCGGTGGCGTACGAGACGGCGCCGCGGTCGCCGAGCTCCTTGGCCCGGATCGTCGGCTGGTGGACCAGCTTGTCGGTGACCCTTCGCAGGGTCTGCAGGAGCTCGGCCCGCGTGGCCTCGTCGAGACCGGGAAGCCGACGGTCGAGCCGCGTCATCTCCGACTCCACGACGCCGGTGGCCATCGAACGCAACGCCACGACGGCCGGCGTCACGCCGGCCTGGCGACGGGCGGAGTCGAACGCCTCCACCTCGTCGGCGACGATCGTCCGCACCGCCTCGACCTCGTGCCCCGCGTCGGAGTCACGCAGGACCTCGCCGAGGTCGGTGAGCGTCACCAGCGTGACACCGGGAAGGTCCGCGACCGACGGGTCGATGTCGTGGGGCAGGGCCAGGTCGACCAGCGCGATCGGTCCCGGGGCCGCGGCAACGGCCTCACGGCTGACCAGCACTCCGCTCGCGCCGGCACAGGCCACGACGACGTCGGCGGCCGCGACCTCGGCGGCGACGGCACTCAGCGGCGCCCACCGGGCGGCGTACTCTCCGGCGAGGCGCTCGGCGCGCTCCGGCGTGCGGTTGACCACGACGACCTCGCCGGCACCCCGGCGTACGACGGTGGCCAGGCTCAGCGCGGCCATCGCGCCCGCGCCGACCACGACGACACGGCGACCCTCGAGATCGGGGCAGGCGCGGTCGAGCGCGGCGCTCACCATGGTCGGGGCGGCGCGGTCGATGCCGGTCTCGGCGTGCGCCCGTTTGCCGACCCGCAGGGCCTGCTGGAACAGGCTGTTGAGGACCGGGCCCACCGAGCCCTGCTCCTGGCCGAGCCGAAGCGCGTCGCGAGCCTGTCCGAGGATCTGGGCCTCGCCGACGGCCATCGAGTCCAGCCCGGCCGCCACCCGGAAGAGGTGGGAGACCGCGCCGTCGTCGTAGTGGACGTAGAGGTGCGGGAGCAGCGACTCGGCGGCCTCGTCAGCGCCTGCCAACAGCAACCCCGAGATGTCCTCGACGCTGCCGTGGAAGCGGTCGACGGCGGTGTAGATCTCGAGCCGGTTGCAGGTGGCCACGACGGTCGCCTCGGAGACGTGCGGGTTGGCCAGCACGTCCTCGATCAGCTTGGCGGCACCGTCGCCGTCGACCACGACCTGCTCGAGCAGGGCGATCGGCGCGGACCGGTGGGAGATGCCTACGACGAGAGCCGTCATGCCGTCTCCGTGGTGGCCTCGTGGGTGGCCTTGCGCTGCTCGTGGTAGGCGAGGACCTGGAGCTCCTTGGAGAGGTCGACCTTGCTCACGGCGACGTCCGCGCCGACGTTCAGCACGGTCGGGGCGAAGTTCAGGATGCTGGTGATGCCGGCCTTGACCATCTGGTCGGCGACGTCCTGGGCGGACGCGGCCGGGGTGGCGATCACGCCGATCGCGACGCCGTGCTCGCGGACGATCGCTCGGAGGTCGTCGAACGGGCGGACGACGACCCCGGCGACGACCTCGCCGTGGCGATCGCCGTCGGCGTCGAGGAGGGCGACGACGCGGAATCCGCGGCTACGGAAGCCGGAGTAGTTGGCGAGCGCGTGCCCGAGGTTGCCGATGCCCACGATCACCACGGGCCAGTCGCGCGTGGCCCCCATCTCGCGGGCGATCTGGTAGCGCAGGTAGTCCACGTCGTACCCGACTCCGCGGGTGCCGTAGCTGCCGAGGTACGACAGGTCCTTGCGCAGCTTGGCGCTGTTGACGCCCGCGGCGGCGGCGAGGTCCTCGCTCGAGCACACCGCGGTGCCGGCCTCGGACAGGGTGGTCAACGCCCGCAGGTAGACGGGAAGTCGAGCCACGGTCGCCTCGGGAATCTCCCGGGCGCTGTCGTGGGACGTCCGTGAACTCACTGCTAGTCGTCTTTCCAGCCACCGGACACGGGGGTCGACCCGTGGTTGGGACAGGCCCGGCCCGACGGCAAAGTTCACTGTAGGAGTTTGTGAACGCGAGAACAAAATGACGATGACGGCGGCTCGCGATGCGGTCCGGCGCCGGTCAGGTGAGCGCGCCGTGGTGGCGCGCGCGGACCCGGGGACCCGACTCCTGGCTCGACGCCGGAGTGCCGTTCGGGACGAGGTAGACCACGACCGCCTGCGACACCAGGCCGATCGACGCCATGGTGAGGGGCTTGCTCCACCCGCCGGTGCTCACCCACGCCGTCGCGAGCGTGGCGACGCCGCTGATCTGCGTCGCCCACCACTTGCGCGTGGGATACAGGTGTGGCCGCTTCGTGCGCTTGCTCATCGAACTCCCCCGTTGCCCGAACTCATCCCATGTGAGTCAGGACGTCCGGGAGCGCGAGCCTGATACATCGGCGGGCGTGAGCTTGGTGGTGATCCAGTCCGCGGCCGGATGACCGACGCGATGGAGGTCAGGAGTAGCGGTGGCTCCTGGCCGCGTGGCCGGCCTCGCGGGTGCAGGTGCGGCCGCCCATGTTGCGATGGCCGCAGAGCGCCTCGCTGGTCTCCGGCTCGTCGGGCTCGACCGTGATCGTTGCGTTCGCGGCCTTCGCCACCGGCGTTCTCGACACCGTCTTCGCGCTCGTCGCGGTGGTCGCCGCCTGGGCGCCGCGCGCTCGTGCCTGCTCGTAGCGCGCCTCACGCATCGCCCGGAGATTGTCCATCTTGCTCATCGTCGCGTCACGCCTGCGACCCTACGGCGCCACACCGACAGTTGTCGGTCGGGCGCGCAGGGGGACGTCGGGATCCCGGCTGACGCGAATGCCTACGCCGTGTGACGGATGAGGCACACGTGACGCCCCAGCATCGACTCCCGCACCTGCGTCCTCAGCCGGCCGAGGTCAAGGCGGCACGCAGGCGCGCGGGGTCGACCCGCCAGAAGTCGTGCTGCCGGCCGTCGACGAAGGTCACCGGGATCTCGTGCCCGAAGCGGCGCTCGAGGTCGGCGTCGTCGGCGATGGAGACCTCGGCGTACGACTCCTCCAGCTCGGCGCAGACCTGCTCGATCAACGCGCGCGCGTCGTCGCAGAGGTGACACCCGGGCCGGGTGTACAGGGTGACGCGGGGGTCGCTCACACGCTCATTCCAGCAGGCTCACTCCAGCAGGCCCAGGGCACGGCGGCGCTCGATGCCTCGGAGTCGGCCCTTCTGCACCTTGCCCGTCACCGTCAGCGGCAGTGCGTCGACGACCTCGATCCGCGACGGCTGCTTGAAACGCGCCAGGCGTACGCCGCAGTGGTCCCGGACGGCGACGGCGACGGCGTCGGCAGCCACGCCCTCGCCGGGTACGACGTACGCGACGACGGCCTCGCCGGTGGCGGCATCCTCGACCCCGATGACCGCGGCCTCCGCGACGCCGTCGACCTCGCGGATGACCTCCTCGACCTCGACCGGGTACACGTTGAAGCCCGAGACGATCACCAGCTCCTTGAGCCGGTCGACCAGGAACAGGTCGCCCGAGGCGTCGAGGAAGCCGACGTCGCCGGTGCCCCACCAGCCGTCGTCGTCGGGCCCGTCCCCGCCGTCAGGCCAGTAGCCGCTGAAGACGTTGTCGCCCCGGATCCAGATCTCGCCCGGGTCGTCGCCCTCGGGCTCGTGGCCGAGGTCGTCGAGGAGCTTGATCTCGATGCCGGGGAGCGCTGCCCCGACCGAGCCGTTCTGGAGCTCGCGGCTGCACAGGGTGGAGGTCACGATCGGCGACGCCTCGGTGAGGCCGTAGCCCTGGTGGACCGGGATCCCCGTCGCGCCGGCGAACTCCTCGATCAGCTCCGCCGACAGCGGCGCTGAACCCGACAGCATCAGCCGGACCGGGCCGAGGCGCTCGCGCAGGTGGTCCTGGGGCAGCCAGTACGCGAACACCGGCGGCGCCACGGGTACGACGCTCACGGCCTCGTCGTCGATCAGGTCCAGCGTCGCCTCGGGCTCGAAGTGGTCGACCAGCACCAGCTTCGCCCGGTGGCGCAGCACGCTGCCGAGCACCGCGTTCAGCCCGTAGACGTGGAACAGCGGGAGCACGCCGAGCACGACGTCCTCGCCGTGGATCATCGGCGGCTGGACCTGCGCGGCCTGCTCGATGTTGGCCACCAACGCGCGGTGGGTCAGCATCGCCGCGCGCGGACGGCCCGACGTCCCGCTGGTGTAGAGCAGGCAGGCCAGCTTCTCCGGGTCCGGCAGGGGCGGCACCGGCCGCGGCGCGGTGGCGCGCAAGGCGGCGTACGCCTGCTCGCCCTCGACGGTCTCCGCGCCGACGACGTAGACCCGCGGCTCGAAGGCGCGCCCGACCAGATCGGCGTCCAGCTCGTCGGTCTCACCGGCGAGGGCGGCACGCACGAGGGCGACGGCCTCGCGCACCGTGACGACGGTGTCGGCGTCCGCGACGACCACGCGCGACCCCGAGTCGGCGATCATCCGCGCCATCTCGCCGGCCGTCGAACGCGGGTTGACGGGTACGGCGACGACCTGCGCGCGCAGTACGCCGAGGTACGTCGCGACGAACTCGATCCGGTTGCCCATCGCGACCATCGCGCGTTGGCCGGCGACCAGGCCCGCCGCCCCGAGACCGGTCGCGATCCGGGCGACCTCCTCCTCGAGCGCGGCCCAGGTGACGCTGCGGCCATCCGCCTCCACGACGGCGAGGATCTCCGGACGTTCGACCGCCGCCTCCGCCACGAGCGAGGAGACGTCGTGCGTGGGCATGCGGGGCATGATCGCACAACGAGCACCGCCCGATCGGGTTACCTGGATAGGGTCGACCCGTGCCTCCGGACAAGAGCCGCAAGCCGCTGAACCTCCAGCAGCGTTCGACTCTCGCGGGCGAGGCCGCGGCCGCGGCCGCCGGCGTCGAGGCCGCCCTGGCGACGCCCGCCGACCCGACGGCAGCGGCGTTCTTCGACGTCGACAACACGTTGATGCAGGGCGCCAGCATCTTCCACCTGGCGCGCGGAATGCATCGGCGCCAGTTCTTCACGACCCGCGAGATCGCCTCCGCGGCCTGGAAGCAGGCGTACTTCCGGATCGTCGGCGTCGAGGACCCGGAGCACGTCGCGAGCACGCGCGCCAGCGCGCTCTCCTTCATCGCCGGGCACACGGTGACCGAGCTCGAGGAGCTCGGCGAGGAGATCTTCGACGAGGCGATGGCGCCCCGGATCTGGCCCGGCACGCGCGCCCTCGCCCAGATGCACCTCGACGAAGGGCAACGCGTCTGGCTGGTCACGGCCGCGCCGATCGAGATCGCGCAGATCATCGCGCGCCGGCTGGGACTGACCGGTGCCCTGGGCACCGTCGCCGAGCACGTCGACGGCGTCTACACCGGCCGGCTCGTGGGCGACATGCTGCACGGGCCGGCGAAGGGTGAGGCACTCAAGGCCCTGGCCGAGCGCGAGGGGCTCGACCTCGCGGCCTGCTCGGCGTACTCCGACTCCTACAACGACCTCACCATGCTCTCGCTCGTCGGCATCCCCACCGCGATCAACCCCGACGCCCGGCTCCGCGCCTACGCGAAGCGGCAGGGGTGGCCGATCCGCGACTACCGCACCGGCCGGAAGGCGGCCCGCGCCGGGCTGCTGGCCGCCGGGTTCGCCGGCGCCGTGACCGGCGCCGTCGCCGCGGGGGCCGCCGTACGCCGTCGCCGCTGAGCCGCTGGCGGGAGGGCGATTCCGTCACAGCGGGTTACACCTACGGCGCGACGCACCTACCATGAAACGGCGCCAACCCCCCTGGTGCTCGGGAGGAGCTACGCCATGACGTGGGCCCACCACGACCCGGCGCGCGGACTCGACGACCTGCGTGCTGCGGTCCTCGGTGCCCTGGGTCTCCGGCCCGAGTCCACGGCACAGCCGGCCGGCGTCCCGGCGTGGGTGCTCCTCAGCGAAGCCACGGTCCGCGGCGGGTCTCCCGCTGGTGGCGACTTCAACGACTCCGACCGCGCCGCCTCCTCGGAGGAGAGCGAGGGCGAGCGTGCCCGACTCATCGCCCTGGTCGAGCTCGCGCGGGGCGGTGACAGCGAGGCGTTCGGCCAGCTCTACGACCACTACCAGGGGTCGGTCTACCGGTTCGTCTACTACCGCACCCGGAGCCAGACGCTGGCCGAGGACCTCACCTCCGAGACCTTCCTCCGCGCGCTGCGCAACATGAGCGGCTTCCGCTGGCAGGGCAAGGACTTCGGCGCCTGGCTGATGACCATCGCCCGCAACCTCTGCACCGACCACTTCAAGGCCGGTCGCACCCGGCTCGAGCAGACCACCGAGGACATGGGCGCCCACGACGACGCCACCGAGGGGCCGGAGAACGCCGTGCTCGCCGGGCTCACCAACGAGGTGCTGCTCGGTGGTCTCCGGCAGCTGTCCGACGAGCAGCGCGACTGCCTGATCATGCGGTTCCTCCAGGGGCTCAGCATCGCCGAGACCGCAGAGGTCCTCGGCCGCAGCGAGGGTGCCATCAAGCAGCTCCAGCTCCGCGGCGTACGCAACCTCGCCAAGCTGATGCCGCCCGGGTGGCGCGATGAGTGACCACATCCTTTGGGGGGGCGTAACCCCCCGTGCCCACAGATCGTTGAGCAAGCAGTCCGGCAGTCGCCGGGACGCTCACCACCACCAGCAGCGGGGACCATCGTGATCACGGCGCGCCGCGCTCAGCGGTTCCACGAGCTCGTCGAGGACCACTCGACGGGTGGCGCGCGCCTGCCCGAGCACGCCGACCTGCTCGACCTCGTGGGCGCGCTGCGCGCCGTCCCCGAGCCGGTTGCCGACCCCGCGTTCGTGGCGACCCTGCGCGAGCGGCTGCTCGCCGAGGCCGATTCGGTCCTCGCGGCCGCCGCAGCCGAGCGCGAGGACACCGACGAGCGCCTCCGCCTGCGTCCGACGACGCCACATGCCCGGCGACGCCAGCGGCGCCTCGCGGCCGTGGTCAGCGGCGTCGCGCTGGTCGGCGTCTCGACGACGGTGGCCGTGGCCAGCCAGAGCGCCTTGCCCGGCGACCACCTCTACTCGGTCAAGCGTGGCCTCGAGAGCGCCCACGCCCAGCTCACCTTCGACCGGGCGGACCGCGGCCGCGTGCTGCTCGGCAACGCGGACACGCGCCTCGACGAGGCCGAGCAGCTGAGCCGCGAGCAGGGCGACCCGGCCCAGGTCAGCCAGGCCCTGGACGCGTTCACCCAGGAGGCGATCAGCGGATCCGACCTGCTCGTCTCCGACTACCAGTCGACCGGTGACCGCTCGTCGATCACGACCGTCCGCACCTTCACCGCGAAGAGCATGGCGCGGCTGAAGCTGATGCAGTCGGAGGTGCCGCCGCAGTCCTACGACTCGCTGCTCCAGGCGGCACAGGCACTCGACCAGGTGCAGCAGACCTCGGTGCACAGCTGCCCGACCTGCGCCGGGACCGCTGATCGGCTCGATCCCGAGCGTGCTGGCGCAGGCGACCGAGGCGACGGCCGACACCTGGCAGGTCGCCACCCCGAAGCCGCACCACGCGCAGTCGCCGTCCAGCTCCAACGGCGGCCCGTCGCTACCCGACGTGTCCGGTCACCACCTGCCGCCGGCCAGCGTCACCGACCCCGACGCGACCGGCGTGCCGCCACCGCCCTCGGCCGACGACGTGCAGCACACGGTGAAGCACCTGACCGACGGGCTCACCGACGGCGACCAGAACGACGTCGGCTCGACGGTCTCCGACACCGCCAACAACCTCCTCGACGCCGTCGGGCAGGTCGGCAACCAGGTCGCCGGCTCCCTCGACGGAGCGGTCGGCGGCATCAACAGCCTGCTCCCGACCCTGCTCCCCTGAGTCGGCGGAGGTCAGCGCCAGACCGACGACCGCTGCATCAGCAGCGTGTACAGCGACTGCTGGATCGTCTCGCGCACCTGGTCGGTGACGTTGAAGACCAGCATCGGGTCCTCGGCCGCGCCGGCGTCGTACTCGTCGGTGCGGATCGGCTCGCCGAACTCCATCAGCCACTTCGACGGCAGGGGAACCAGCCCGAGCGGGCCGAGCCAGGGGAACAGCGGCGTGATCGGGAGGTAGGGGATGCCGAGCAACCGGGCGAGCGACGGGACGTTGCCGACCAGCGGAAAGATCTCCTCCGCCCCGACCACCGACAACGGCACGATCGGTACGCCGGTGCGCACGGCGGCCGCGACGAACCCGCCCCGGCCGAAGCGCTGGAGCTTGTAGCGCTCGGTGAACGGCTTGCCGATCCCCTTGAACCCCTCGGGCCAGACTCCGACCAGCTCCCCGCCGGCCAGCATCCGCTCGGCGTCCTCGTTGCAGGCGAGGGTGGCGCCGCCCTTGCGGGCGAGGCTGCTGACCAACGGCATGCGGAAGACCAGGTCGGCGCCGAGCGGCCGGAGGAAGCGGCCGGTCTGCTCGTGGATCGTCACCATCGTCATCAGGCCGTCGACCGGCAGCGTGCCGGAGTGGTTCGAGACGACGAGTGCCCCGCCCTCGGTCGGGAGGTTCTCGACGCCACGCACGTCGATGCGGAACCACTTCTGCGCGATCGGACGCAGGCTGGCCAGCAGCAGCTTCTCGGCGACCTCCTGGTCGAAGCCGTACTCGTCGACGGCGTACTCGCCGGTGATCCGCCGCCGGAGGAACGCCAGGAATCGAGCGAGCTGCTGCTCCCAGTCGTCGCCGAACACCTCGACCGCCCCGGACTGGAACGCCGCCAACCACTCTCCGGGTGAGATGCCCGCCCCGGGTGCACGGTCCTCGGTCGTCGCAGCCGGACGCGCGTCGGCGACGGCCGCGATCGGCTCCTCGGACGGCGTACGACGTCGCGAGGAGGGCTTCTGCCCACCGGGCAGCGTGCGCGAGGCGGCCGAGGGTCGCGCCTTGCCGGTGCCGCGACCGGGACGCCCGCCGGTGCCGATCGGGATGACCTCGGCGTCAGCCACGGCTCACCTCCGGGGCGGGTAGTGAGGACGCGAGCCCGCCGACCATCCGCTCGACCGCGCTCTCGAGGTTGCCGACTCCTGCGGCGAAGTCGGCGAAGGTCTGCTCGGTGGTGAGCTCCGGCTCGAACCCGAGCTCGGTGCGCATCCGCACGGTGTCGATGCCCCGCCCGAAGGTGAGGAGACCGAGCTGCTCGGGCGAGAAGTCGGCCATCCGGAAGGACTTGAGCGCGGACGCGACGCCGCCGACCGCGGGCCGGACG
This sequence comes from uncultured Actinomycetota bacterium, assembly GCA_963812055.1. Lineage (GTDB taxonomy): Bacteria > Actinomycetota > Actinomycetes > Propionibacteriales > Nocardioidaceae > Nocardioides. The sequence goes on along the minus strand of CAWEUA010000016.1, from coordinate 679,086 downwards.
AGCGGCACGGACGGCTTGCGGAGGCGGCGCACGGCCTGGGACAGCAGCATCACGCCGTCACCGGCGACGTTGAACGTGCCGGGCACCTCGATGTTGACGCAGTGGGTGAGGACGCGCATCAGGTCGTTCTCGTGCACGAACTGCATCCGGGGGTCGAAGCCGAGGACCGTCGGGATCAACGGCAGCCGGAAGTACGACGTGATGGGGCTGGTGACGTGCGGGCCGAGGACGTTGGCCAGGCGCAGCGTCGTGACCCGGACGTCCGGCCGACGTCGAGCGAAGCCACGGACGTAGGCCTCGATCTCGGAGACGTCCTTGGCGTAACCGGAGCTCGGCTGGCGGCGCGGCTCCATGTCCTCGGTGAACATCGCCGGGTCGCGGCTGCTCGCGCCGTACACCGTCGAGGTGGACTTCACCACGAGGTGCCGGATGCTCTCGGCCTTCTGGCAGGCCGCCAGGAGCTGCATCGTCCCGATGACGTTGAGCTCCTTCATCGTGCCGCGGCCGCCGGCGCTGCCGGGCGTGGCGATGACGCTCATGTGGACGACGGTGTCGACGTCCTCCTTGGCGATCACCTTGGCGATCACCGGGTTGCGGATGTCGGCGCGGACGAACGAGACGTCGCCGATGTCATCGCGCGGGGGTACGGCGTCGACGCCGATCACCCGGTCGACACCGGGGTCGGCGGAGAGGCGCCGGGCGAACCTACGACCGAGGTCCCGAGAGACTCCCGTGACCAGGACAACCTTGCCCACGGCGCGCTCCCTCCTCCAAGACCTAGGTGGGAGCCTTACTTCCCGAGCTTGCGTCGCTGGACGCGCGTCTTCTTCAACAGCTTGCGGTGCTTCTTCTTCGCCATCCGCTTGCGACGCTTCTTGATGACCGAACCCACGAATACCTCTTCCGTGCCACTCTCAGCAGTTCGTCCGGGATCCCGGACCTGCCGGGAAGACCCGCACAGCCTAACGGCCACGGGGTGAGGCCGAGAATCCGAGCGCTTCGGCCGAGCCTGCGAGCGCGAGGTCCGCCACCTCGTCAGGCGGCCCGCATGCGGCCGCCGGCGACGTAGGCCTCCGGCACGGAACCGTCGAATCGCTCAGGCGTGGGGTTCAGCCGGCGCTGTAGAAGCTCTTCCGCAGGTACTCGTTGACGTCGTCCTCGGTCACCCGGAACGAACGACCGACCCGCACCGCGGGCAGCTCGCCGCCGTGGACCAGGCGGTAGACCGTCATCTTGGACACGCGCATCATCGCGGCCACTTCGGCCACGGTCAGGAACTTCACGTCGGAGATGTCTCCGGGCTCGTGGGCAGGCATCGCAGGGCACCATTCTTTCCTGGCAGGTACGCACCGGCTTCCCCTCCGGTGAACTCCACGTCCCGCGCTTCTGTGGTGAGAATAGGGCCTGAAGTGACTCGTGGGGAAGGAAATCCCTATAGAAACTCACGGTACCCGCGCGTGTCGAGTTGAAACTGACGCGAATTTTACGCTCCGGACGCGTCCGGACGGGTCAGGGGAGCGGGTCGAGACCGTGCCGCGGGAAGATCTCCTCCCGCGTGGCGAGGATCGAGCGGTCGAGCCAGGACGCGGGGTCGTAGCCCTCCGCCCAGTCACGGTACGCCGGCTCGCGACCGTCGGTCATCCGGGTCGGCGCGGTGCGGCCGAGCGTCTCGCGCACGTAGGCCCTCCACGACTCGGGCGTGGCGGTGTCGGGCTCGAGCGGGTGCCCGGAGACCACGGCGAGCAGGTGCGTCCACGCCCGGGGAACGACCTCCACCAGCGCGTAGCCACCCCCGCCGGTCGACACCCAGCGCCCGTCGGTCACTTCGTGCGCGAGGTCGTGCAGCGCCAGGTACGACGCGCGCTGGCCGTCGACGCTCAGCATCAGGTCGGCGAGCGGGTCGTCGCGGTGGCTGTCGCAGCCGTGCTGGGTCACCAGCACGTCAGGCGCGAACGCGCGCACCAGCGGCGGCACGACGGCGTGGAACGCCCGTAGCCACCCGGCGTCGGCCGTCCCGGGTGGAAGGGCGACGTTGACCGCCGTGCCCTCCGCCTCCCCCTGACCGCAGTCCGTCGGGAAGCCGGTGCCGGGGAACAGCGCCTGGCCGGTCTCGTGCAGCGAGATCGTGAGGACGCGGGGGTCGTCGTAGAAGATGCGCTCCACCCCGTCGCCGTGGTGCACGTCGACGTCGACGTACGCGATCCTCTGCGCGCCCTGGTCGAGGAGCCAGCGGATGCCGATCGCGACGTCGTTGTAGATGCAGAAGCCGCTCGCGCGGTCGGGCATCGCGTGGTGGAGGCCGCCGCAGATGCTGGCGCCGTGCCGACTCTCGCCGCTCCACACCTGGCGGCAGGCCTCGGTGGTCGCGCCGACCACGTGGGCGGCGGCGTGGTGCATGTCGGCGAAGACCGGGTTGTCGTCGCTGCCCAGCCCGTACGCCGGCTCGAACCCGAGCGGGTCGGCGCCGGCCCGCTTCACGGCGTCGATCAACCCGGCCTCGTGCACCGTGCCGATGAGCTCGTCGCTCGCGATCGGCGCGTCCACCGACGGGAGCCGGTCGAGCACGCCGAGGTCACCGGCCAGTCGCATCGTGAGGTCCACCCGGATCGGAGACATCGGGTGCGAGGCGCCGAAGTCGTACTCGGTCAGCGACGGGTCGAACACCACCGTCGCCGGCCCCTCGCACGCTGGCATGCCCGCGAGGCTACCGGTATCCTGAGCACGTGCTTCGTTCCACGAACCTCGGCTGGTGGCCCGCCTGACGGCGGACCACCGATCGAGCACGCACTGATCCCACGGCCGCCCACGGGCGGCCGTTCTGCATGTCGCAGACGTTCCATCGGTGGGCACCGACACCCTTTCGACCCAGGAGCCCACCATGGACCGCAACCTCTCTCTGATCACTCCCACCGGGCGGCTGACGCTCGGCAACTACCTCGGCGCGCTGCGTCGCTTCGTCGCCGCGCAGGACGGAGCGTCGCCCGACGACTGCTTCTTCGGACTGTCCGACCTGCACGCCCTGACGACACCGCAGGACCCCACCGTCCTGCGCGCGACCATCGCCGAGATGGCGACGCTGTTCCTCGCCGCCGGACTCGACCCGTCGCGGGCCACGCTGTTCCGGCAGAGCCAGGTGCCGGCGCATCGTGAGCTGGCCTACCTGCTCGAGTGCACGGCGTACACCGGCGAGCTGAACCGGATGATCCAGTTCAAGGAGAAGGGCCGCGGGGTGCCGTCGACGCGTGCCTCGCTGTACACCTACCCGGCGCTGATGGCGGCCGACATCCTGCTCTACCGGCCGTCGGTGGTGCCGGTCGGCGACGACCAGCGGCAGCACGTCGAGCTGACCCGTGATCTGGCGATCAGGTTCAACCACGCGTACGGGCCGGTCTTCGTCGTACCCGAGGTGCGCACACCCGCGGCCGGTGCGCGGGTGATGGACCTGCAGCAACCGGCCAAGAAGATGTCGAAGTCCGTCGACAACGACGCCGGCGTGATCCGGCTGACCGACTCCCCCGAGGTCATCCGGCGCAAGGTGGCGCGGGCCGTCACCGACTCGGACACGGGACCCGACGCCGTGCGCCCCGACGTCGACGCCAAGCCCGGCGTGACCAACCTCCTCGACATCCTCGAGGCCTGCGGCGGGTCGGCCGACGGCGTCACGACGTACGGCGCCCTGAAGTCGGCGGTCACCGAGGCGGTGGTGGCGACCCTGGAGCCGCTGCAGAAGGCGTACGCCGAGCTGGCCGACGACCCCGCGTACGTCGCCTCGGTCTTCGCCGACGGGTCCGCGCGCTGCCGCGAGGTCACCGCGTCGGTGCTCGCCGATGCCACCGCGGCGATGGGGTTGTGAGGGGCGCGCGCCCTCTCCCCCTCAACGTCGACGGGGCTCGGGAGCTTGCGGTCACGGCAGACGGATCCAGGCGCTGTCGCCTCTCACCACGAGGGTGCGGCCGCCGAGGCGCACCCGCGTCGCCCCGTCGCTGGGCGCGATCACGAGCGGGGCGGCCGCGGCGCGGCTGCGGTGCCAGCGAAGGCCGTCCCAGCGATCGGCGAACACCCGGCGCGGATGGCCGGGCGTGTGCCCCAGCACCACCGTGCCGGCACGCGACGCGGTGACCGTCGGACGTACCAGGGTCGGACGACGCGGGTCGCGCGGGAACGGCGTCCAGCGGCCGAGCTGGACGCTGTAGACCACGACCCGGTGGCCCGACATGGCATAGACCTCCGAGCCGAACGCCGACGGAGCCGAGAGGCGCCGCGGCACGTCGTGGAGGCGGGACCACACGTCGCCCTTCACGTCGTACCGCCACCAGGTCGCCGGCCGCCCCGCACGGTGATGCCGCAGGACGACGACACCCGCGGCCTCGACCGCTGAGTCACGGTCGGTGACCGCGACGGGCACGCGTAGGCGGTTCCAGACGCCGGTCGTGAGGTCGTACGCCGCGCCGTCGTGGCGCGCGTGCGTCCCGGACCCGAGACCACCGAGCACGAGAACCTGATGGCCCGCCGGGAAGCCGAGGGCGTGGGTGCGCGGCGCGAGTGGCGGCGCGGGCAGCACCTGCCAGTGCGGGTAGGAGGAGTGGGCCGTGACCGGTTGGTCGCTCCCCGACAGCAGGATCGCACCGAGAAGGGCCGCGGCCATCGTCACCAGCGCCCGGCATCCGGTACGACGGCTCATCGCGGCCTCCTCTGGTCAGGAGGCTAGTCCCGTCTGTCGCGGTTTCATCATGAGAAGTGGTCGAAGCGTCGCTTCACACGGTGCGCTCACCATGTGAAGCGACGGTTGAACACCTTCACATGATGAAACCCGTTGTTCACGACCCCTCGGCCAACTCCGCCGACCGGTCGCGCGCTGCCTCCATCGCGGCCAGGAACGCAGCGCGGACCTTGTGCACCTCGAGCTCACGCAAGGCGGCGGCGGTGGTGCCGCCGGGCGAGGTGACCTGCTCGCGGAGCACGACCGGATGGGTGCCGGTCTCGCGGAGCATCTTCCCCGAGCCGACGAGCGTCTGGACGACCAGCTCCGTGGCCGTCGCCCGCGGCAGCCCGAGGTGGACGCCTGCCTCGATCATCGACTCGACGACGAAGAAGACGTACGCCGGCCCGGTGCCGGAGATCGCGGTGACCGCGTCCATCTGCTTCTCCGGGACTCGCAGCACGCGGCCCGTCGAAGCGAGGAGTCCCTCGGCGATGGCGAGGTGGTCGTCGTCGCAGTGGGAGCCAGGGGCGATCGCGGCCATCCCCTCGTCGACGAGCGCGGGGGTGTTCGGCATCACCCGCACCACCGCGACCCCGTCGGGCAGGCGCGACTCGAGGAAAGCGGTCGTGATGCCGGCGGCCAGGGACACGACCAGCTGGCCCGGGCGCACCGCGGGCGCGATCTCGTCGAGCAGCGCGCCCATGTCCTGGGGCTTCACGACCAGCGCGATCGTGTCGGCGCCCTTCGTCGCGTCGACGTTGGAGACGACGGAGACGGCGTACTTCTCGACGAGCTCCTGGGCGCGCTCGGGGCGCTTCTCGCCGACGAGCAGCTCGGAGACGGGGCGGCCGGCGCGGATCAGGCCCGAGAGCAGGGTCTCGCCCATGACCCCGGCACCGATGATCGCCGTGGTGGACATGGGAGCGCCTTACTTCTTGGAGATCAGGGACCGGACGAAGAATGTCAGGTTCTGCGGTCGCTCCGCGAGACGTCTCATGAGGTACCCGTACCACTCGGTGCCGTAGGGGATGTAGACGCGCATCGTCTCGCCGTCCGCGGCCAGGCGGCGCTGCTCCGCCGGCCGGATGCCGTAGAGCATCTGGAACTCGTAGCTGCCGGCCGCGCGCCCGTTGCGGCTGGCCAGCGCCGCCGCGATGGTGATCATCCGCGGGTCGTGCGTCGCGATCATCGGGTAGCCCTGCCCGGCCAGCAGCACCTTGAGGCAGCGGACGTAGGACTTGTCGACCTCGAGCCGGCTCTGGAACGCGACGTCCGCGGGCTCGTCGTACGCCCCCTTGCAGAGGCGGACCCGCGAGCCCTCGAAGGCCAGCGTGCGGCAGTCGGACTCCGTGCGATGGAGGTAGGCCTGGAGGACGGCGCCCGTCTCGGGGAAGTCCTTCCGCAGCTCGCGCAGCGTCGCCAGCGTGGCGTCGGTGGTGGTGTGGTCCTCCATGTCGAGGGTGACGGTCGTGCCGGCGTTGCGCGCCGCGCGGCAGATCGTGCGGGCGTTCTCCAACGCGATCTTGTCGCCCTGCTGCGCGATGGCCTGGCCGATCGCCGACAGCTTCACCGACACCTCGGCGTGACGGGTCAGCCCGCGCGCCGAGAGCGCCTCGAGGGCGTCGAGGTACGCCGCGACCGTCGCGTCCGCCTGGTCGGCGTCGAGGGTGTCCTCGCCGAGGTAGTCCAGGGTGACCCGCAGGTGGTCCTCGACCAGGTCGGCGGTGGCGTGGACGGCGTCCTCGGTCCGTTCCCCGGGGACGTAGCTGCGCACGATGCCGGCCGAGACGGGCATGGCGCTGACCAGACGCTTGACCCCACCGCTGCGTGCGAGCAGGAGGAGCGGTTGGCGGAGGATCGGCATGCCGAACAGGCTACTTCGTGGCGAGACGGCGTACGCCGGGTCAGGGGGTACGCCGGCGCAGGGTCGCCGCCCCGAGGGCGAGCGCCGCCACCGCGAACGCGACGACGATCCCGAGGTCGCGCCAGACCTCGCCGGTCGCGGAGGTGGTGACCAGCGTCTGCATCGCGTCCGTGGCATAGCTGAGAGGCAGGACGTCGCTGACAGCGCGGAGGACGTCCGGCAGGGCCGAGCGCGGGACGAACAGCCCGCACAGCAGGATCTGCGGGATCACGAACAGCGGCATGAACTGCACCGCCTGGAACTCGGTGCGGGCGAAGGCGCTGACCAGCAGGCCGAGCGCGGTGCCGAGGACGGCGTCGGCGACCGCCACGACGCCGAGCAATGCGACCGGGCCGGCAACGTCCAGCCCGAGCGGCCCGACGCTGAGCGTCACGGCGAGCGCGGCCTGGACCGCCGCGACGACGCCGAACGCCACGGCGTACCCACCGAGGAAGTCCAGCTTGCCCATCGGCATCGCCAACAGCCGCTCGAGCGTTCCGGACGAGCGTTCGCGCAGGGTGGTGACGCTGGTGACGAGGAACATCACGATGAACGGGAACATCGCCAGCAGGGCCGGGCCGAACCGGTTGAACGGATCGCCGGGCACCTCCTGGAACATCCACCACAGCAACGTCATCAGGGCGCACGGCAGGACCAGCAGCATCGCGGCCGTACGCCGGTCGCGGCGCAGCTGGGTGAGCACCCGGGCGGCGACGGCGAGCAGGATCCTCGGGGTCATCGGTCGCTCACCCCGTCGTCGACCAGCGCCAGGAACGCGCTCTCGATGTCGTCGGTCTGCGTCGTCTCGCGGATGCCCTGCGGAGTGTCGTCGGCGATGATCCGGCCCTCGCGCATCAGCAGCAGCCGGTCGCAGCGGTCGGCCTCGTCCATCACGTGGCTGGAGACGAAGACCGCGGCGCCGTCCTCGGCGAGCCGGTGGAACAACGCCCAGAGCTCGCGCCGGAGCACCGGGTCGAGACCGACGGTCGGCTCGTCGAGCACGAGCAGGTCGGGCGTGTTGAGCAGAGCCACGGCCAGGCTCGCCCGCGAGCGCTGACCGCCGCTCAGCCGGCCGACCACGGCATCGGCGTGCGTGGTCAGGTCGACGGTCGTGATCGCCCGCTCGACCGCCTCCCGGTCGGCCCCCAGGACGCGGGCGAAGAAGGCGAGGTTCTCCCGGACGGTGAGGTCGTCGTACACGCTGGCGGCCTGGGTGACGTACCCGACCTTGCTCCGCAGCGGCGTGCTCCCCGCCTCGGCGCCGGCGATCGTCACCCGCCCGGACGTGAGCTGCTGGACGCCGACCAGGGAGCGCATCAGGGTGCTCTTCCCGCAGCCGCTCGGTCCGAGGAGACCGGTGACGCTGCCCTCCTCGATGGTGAGGTCGAGCCCGTCCAGCACCCGACGGTCACCGCGGTCGACGACGAGGGCTCGGACCTCGACCAGGTTGTCCGCCATGGGTGGATTATCTGCTGCCGGGCGGACGGTTGTGGCCGTCGGCGAGTCGGAGGCGACGCGGGTCAGCCGCGGAAGTGCTCGCGCGCGAACGCCAGGGACTCGCGCAGGTCGGTCTCGCGCTCCTCGCGGGTGGTCGCCTTGCGGGTGTTGATCTCCAGCACGATGTGGCCGGCGAAGCGGACGCTGGACAGGTACTCCAGGAAGCCCTGCGCGTCCATGGCCCCGCGACCGGGAACGAGATGCTCGTCCTTGGGCGACCCCGAGCCGTCGGTCAGGTGCACGTGCCGGAGCCGTTGCCCCAGCCGCTCCGCCATGTCGACCGGCGAGCTCTGTGCGATGGCGGCGTGGGAGAGGTCGACCGTCGCGTTGGCGTAGTTCTCCTCCGACGGGTCCCACCCGGGCAGGTACATCTCGACGCCACGGCGGGCCGAGGCACGCCAGGGATACATGTTCTCGACGGCGAACGCCAGGCCGGTCGACTCCTCGAGGGCCGCGATGCCGTCGACGAACCCGGCGGCGTACTCCCGCTGCCACCGGAACGGCGGGTGGACGACGACCACGTCGGCGCCGACGGAGTGCGCCATCTCGGCCGACCGCTCGAGCTTGCCCCAGGGGTCGGTGCCCCACACGCGCTGGGTGAAGAGCAGGCACGGCGAGTGGATGGCGCAGATCGGCAGCTCGTGGTGGTCGGAGAGCTGCTTGACCGCGGCGGTCTGCTGGCTGAGCGCGTCGATGCCCACCATCACCTCGACCGCGTCGTACCCCAGCGACTTGGCGTAGGTGAACGCGTGGGCGCTCGACTCGGGGTAGACCGACGCCGTGGAGAGGGCGACGACGCTCACCGGTCTCCCTTGTCCGCCGGCGACTCGGGCAGCTGGTCGAGCCGTTCGAGGATCACGCCCTCGCGCAGCGCCCAGGGGCAGACCTGGAGCTCGGCGAGATCGAAGATGTCCATCACGGCCTCCGCCACCAGCGCGCCCGGCAGGATCTGGTGGGTCCGGCTCGGTGAGACACCGGGCAAGGACGCGATGTCGGCGGGATCCATGTCGACCAGCCGGGGGATCCACTCCTGGAGTCCGGCGAGCGCCAGGGTGCGGGGGACCAGCGGCCCGTCCTCGCTCGGGGCGGCACCACAGATCCGGGCCAAGGAACGGAACGTCTTCGAGGTGGCGGCGGCCACGTCCGGCGGACCGGCACGCAGGAGGCGCCCGGCGTCCGCGGCGATGTCGGCCCGGATCTTCTTGCGCAGCCCCCGGATCCGGGTCGGGTCCGGCGCTCCGTCACCGAAGTGGTCGCGGGCGAGGCGTGCGGCCCCGAGCGGGATCGACCAGGCGACGTCGGGCTCCTCGTCGGCGCCGCCCGCGATCTCCAGCGAGCCGCCGCCGATGTCGAAGACGGCCAGGCGCCCCGCCGACCAGCCGAACCACCGGCGTACGGCGAGGAAGGTCAGCCGCGCCTCGTCCTCACCCGGCAGCACCGCGATGCGTACGCCGGTCTCGACCGCCACGTGGTCGAGGACGTCCTCGCTGTTGCTCGCGTCGCGCACGGCCGACGTCGCGAAGGCGAGCATGTCCTGCGCGCCCTTGTCCTCGGCGACGACGACGGCGTCGGCCACGAACGTGGTGAGCGCCTTGATCCCGCGCTGGGTGATCTCGCCGTCCTCGAGGTGCTCGGCGAGGCGCAGCGGCTCCTTGTGGGAGAACGCCGGCAACGGTGCCGCGCCGCGGTGCGCGTCGACGACAAGGAGGTGCCCTGTGTTGGAACCGATGTCGAGGACGCCCAGGCGCATGGACCGAATCTATTACCTCGGGCACACCCGCCTACCCTGGTGCGGTGCCCGAGGTCGATCTGGTCTTCCCGCGTGCCTTCGTCGAGTTCGCCGACCCTGCCGACGCGGACCAGGTGTTCAAGTGCGACCTGACCTGGCTGACCTCGCGCTACATGTGCATCTTCGGGCAGGGCTGCCGCGGCATCTACGCCGACGCACCCGACGTCGGCTGCTGCACGCTCGGCGCCCACTTCGCGGACAAGGCCGACGAGAAGCGGGTGGCGTCGTACGTCGACCAGCTCGGTCCCGACCTCTGGCAGCTCCACCCCGGCGGCCGGGTGAAGAAGTCGGACTGGATCGAGAAGGACGACGAGGGCGAGCGCAAGACCAAGGTCGTCGAGCACGACGGCCAGTCGGCCTGCATCTTCCACAACCGACAGGACTTCTCGACCGGCGCGGGATGCGCGCTGCACTCGCTGGCGCTGCAGCAGGGCCGCAACCCGCTCGAGACGAAGCCGGACGTCTGCTGGCAGCTGCCCCTGCGACGGACCTTCCGCAACGTCAAGCTGCCCGACGACTCGACGTACACCGAGGTGACGATCGGCGAGTACGACCGTCGCGGATGGGGACCCGGCGGACATGACCTCGACTGGTACTGCTCGGGCAACACCGAGGCACACGTCGCGCCGGATCCGCTCTACGTCACCAACGAGGCGGAGCTCGTCGAGCTGATGGGGCGGGCGGCGTACGACGAGCTGGTCACGCACTGCGAACAGCACCTGGCCGCACGCGATCGGCTGGCGATCCATCCGGCGGACCCGAGCTGAGGACCGTTCGATCCGGCGCCAGCCGGAGCGGACGTCCGCAGCGAGCGGCGCAGCGCGCTTGCGCGCAAGCCGGGACCCGCTGTCGATCCGGCGCCAGTCGGAGCGGACGTCCGCAGCGAGCGGCGCAGCGCGCTGCGTGCGCGCAAGCCGGACCTTCAACCACCGCTTGTACCACCGTCTCGACGTCGAGAGACCCCGACCCCCTGTCCGGATCGGCCCAGGTGGTGGCGCAGAATGCTCGACATGCGCCTGGACCATCTCAGCTACGCCGCCGGCCCGGACGGCCTCGCCGGCACCGCCCAGCGCATCGGGGGGTTGCTCGGCCGTGACTTCGTCGAGGGTGGCATCCACCCTCGGTTCGGGACCCGCAACATGGTCCTGCCACTCGCCGAACACACCTACCTCGAGGTGGTCGAGGTGCTCGACCACCCGGCCTCCGACAAGGCGCCGTTCGGCCAGGCCGTGCGCGCGCGTTCCGCCCTCGGCGGCGGCTGGCTCGGCTGGGTCATCGCGGTCGACGACATCACCGTCCTCGAGCAGCGGCTGGGGCGCGAGTCGGTCGCGGGCAACCGTCGCCGGCCGGACGGCACCGAGCTGCTCTGGAAGCAGATCGGCGTCAACGGCCTGATCTCCGACCCGCAGCTGCCGTTCTTCGTGCAGTGGCTGAGCCCCGACGGGCTGCACCCGTCGAGCGGTGGCGTGGACGACTGGGCCCTGGCCTGTCTCGAGATCGCGGGTGACCCGCAGCGCGTGAGCGAGTGGCTCGGCGAGACCGTCGAAGCTCCGCTCGAGGACGTCAAGGTCGAGTGGGTCGCGCCGCACGGCACTCCCGGCATCATCGCCGCGCAGTTCCAGACCCCGAACGGGTTGGTCCGGGTCTGAAGGCTCCGACAGCCGAGCTCGCGGGGGCGCCGATGAGGGGCGCAGATTGAGGAAGGCTCGGCTCGGTCCCGGAGGAAGAGTCGGGTCGAGCGACCCGTCTCGAGATCAAGAGCTCCCTCGCGGCACGGTCCGCAGCCCGAACATCTGGGAGCATCCCGCGACGTACGAGCTCGAGAACCGCGCCGTCGACCGCGACGGCGTCATCGAGCAGGCCATGGAGTCGGTGGCCTCGTGGACCTCGCGCGACATGCTCGACCTCGGCTGCGGCTCGGGCTTCCACCTGCCACGGTTCGCCGCCACGGCTGCGCGGGTGTACGGCGTGGAGCCGCATCCGGCCCTGCTGCGGCTGGCCGCACGGCGTACCCGTGCGCTGACGAACGTGACCGTGCTCGGTGGCACCGCGCAAGAGGTGCCGCTGCCCGACGCGTCGGTGGACCTCGTGCATGCGCGATGGGCCTACTTCTTCGGACCCGGCTGTGAGCCCGGGCTGCGCGAGCTGAGCCGCGTCGTACGCCGCGGCGGGACGGCGTTCGTCATCGACAACGACGCCACGCGCTCGACCTTCGGCGGCTGGTTCCGCCGGGGCTATCCGAAGATCGACCCGGTCGCCGTCGAGCGCTTCTGGTCCGGGCAGGGGTGGACCCGCATCCCGCTGGACATCGACTGGCGCTTCGACGACCGCGCCGATCTCGAGGAGGTCGTGCGGATCGAGTTCGCCCCCGAGGTCGCCGACGCGATCCTGACCGAGCACTCCGGCACGACCGTCGACTATGCCGTCAACCTGTGGTGGCGGGGGTTCTGAGGGTGCGCCGGCGTTCCGGCTTCATCATGTGAAGGTGGTGAAGCGCCGCTTCCCTCGGTGAGCTCCGCACGGGAAGCGCCGGTTCGGCTGCATCACATGGTGAACCAACCCCACCCACCCGCAGGGCTCAGCCCGAAGACAGCCGAACGGCGAGGGTCGGTGTCAGCAGCACCCCCGGGCCGGAGACGGGAGGCGTGGAGAGGAGGCCCTCGAGCGCCTTCACCAGCTCGATCGCCACCTGCTCGAGCGGCTGACGTACCGAGGTGAGACCGCCCGGCACGACCTGCGCGACCTGGGAGTCGTCGAAGCCGACGACGGCGACGTCCTTGCCCCAGTGGATGCCGCGATCGCCGAGGGCGTGCAGCACGCCCATGGCCAACGTGTCCGAGGCACAGACGAACGCCGAGGGCTGGGCCTCGTCCAGGAGCACCGTCGCCGCCTCGCGACCGGAGGCGATGGTGTCCTCGACCCGTGAGGCCAGGCCGGTGGTGGGCAGGTCGCGGGCGTGCATGGCACGCGCCCAGCCGGCGCGGCGGTCCTCGCCGATGAAGGAGTCCTTGCGCCAGCCGATCCAGGCGACCCGCGTGTGCCCCTTGTCGAGCAGGTGGTCGGTGGCCAGCTCGGTGCCCGCGGCTCCGTCGACGTCGACCCATGAGTGGGTCGCGTCGGGGTTGTCCCACGGCCGCCCGAACGCGACGAAGGGCGCGCGCCGCTGGGTCAGCCAGGTCGCCTGGGGGTTGCCGAGGTAGGTGTCGGTGACGATGAAGGCGTCGACCGCGGTCGAGCGCAGGAGGTCGTCGTACCCGCCGACGGCGTCGTCCTCGACCGACCCCGCGAACAGCAGCACGTGGTACCCGGTGTCACCGGCGGTGTCGACGAGGGTGTGCACGAAGCGGTCCATCGCGGCGTTCGCCGTGCCCTCCTGGGCCGGGTTGAACTTCAGGCCGATCAGGTGAGAGGCGCGCGTGCGCAGGTTGCGCGCGGCCCGGTTCGGCGAGTAGCCGAGCTCCGAGATGGCGTCCTGCACCCGGGACAACGTGTCGGGACGCAACAGCTCGGGGTTGTTGACGGCGTTGGAGACCGTCTGGCGCGACACCCCGGCACGCTCGGCCACGTCGGCGAGGGTCGGAGGCGTGAGCGACAGCCGCCCGGTCCACGCCATGGAGATCCCCCTTTGATCGATCCAAGCCGGAGGATACCTTCCGCGGCGTCCGAGGGTGACCGCTACACCCCCTCGGGTACGGCGCGTCGAGCGGCCGCGTCCCGGTGCTGTCGGCGGCGACCTCTAGCGTTCCCGCCATGTCGAAGACCCCGCGCCCGTCCTACCTGTGCTCCGAGTGCGGGTGGACGTCGACGAAGTGGGTCGGCCGGTGCGGCGAGTGCCAGGCGTGGGGATCGGTCGCGGAGGCCGCCGCTCCTCGCGCCATGCGCGCCGAGGCGGGGCCGGTGACGAGCGCGGCGGTGCCGATCGCCCAGGTGTCGGTGGAGGCCTCGCTGTTCCGCTCCAGCGGCGTCCCCGAGCTCGACCGGGTGCTGGGCGGCGGGCTGGTGCCCGGGGCCGCGATCCTGCTGGCCGGCGAGCCCGGCGTGGGCAAGAGCACGCTCCTGCTCGAGGTCGCGGCCCAGACCTCGCGCTACCAACGCCGCACCCTCTACGTCACCGGCGAGGAGTCGGCGTCGCAGGTCCGGCTGCGCGCCGACCGCACGGGCGGGGTGCACGACGAGCTCTACCTCGCCGCCGAGACGGACCTCGGCGCGATCCTGACCCACGTCGAGCAGGTGCGGCCCGAGGTGCTGGTCGTCGACTCGGTCCAGACCATCGCCGCGCCCAACCTCGACGGCGTCCCCGGCGGGGTCACCCAGGTCAAGGAGGTCGCCGCCGCGCTCATCCGGGTGGCCAAGACGCGCAACATCACCACGATCCTCGTCGGTCACGTCACCAAGGACGGCTCGATCGCCGGCCCCCGCGTGCTCGAGCACGTCGTCGACGTCGTGCTGCACTTCGAGGGCGACCGCAACTCGCGGTTCCGCATGGTCCGCGCCCTGAAGAACCGCTTCGGCCCGGTCGACGAGGTCGGCTGCTTCGATCTCGGCGCCGAGGGCATCACGGCCGTCACCGACCCGACCGGTCTCTTCGTGGAGAACCACGAGGCCCGCGTGCCCGGCACCTGCGTCGCGGTCGTGCTGGAGGGGCGGCGGCCGATGTTGGCCGAGGTTCAGGCGCTGGTGACGAAGAGCCCGCTCGAGCGACCCCGACGGACGACGTCCGGGCTCGACTCGTCGCGGGTGGCGATGATCCTGGCCGTTCTCCAGCAGCACTGCGGCATCGCCGTGGCGATGCAGGACGTCTTCGTCTCGACGGTGGGCGGGGCCCGGTTGGCCGAGCCCGCGAGCGACCTCGCCGTCGCGATCGCGCTCGCGTCCGCCGCGACCGGGGCATCTCCGCCCCAGGGTGTCGTCGCGTTCGGAGAGATCAGCCTGGCCGGTGAGGTGCGGAAGGTCCGAGACCTTCCCCAGCGCCTCGCCGAGGCCGCCCGGCTGGGCTTCCGCGTGGCCGTGGCGCCGCCAGACGACCGTCGCGCGCAGCCCGGTCGGCGCGACGTCGACGGCATGACGGTGCTCGAGGTGGCCGACCTGCGGAGCGCCCTGGCCACCCTCGGACTGACGGGGGCACGACGTACGCCGGCACGTGAGACCGACTGACTCCGCTTGCGCAACGTCGGGGGACCGGTCGATCCTGCGGGTATGTCCGCCGACGCATCTGACGCCCTGACCGACGCCATCGGCCGTACCCGGGCCGTGCCCATCGGCGACCACGGCTTCCTCAGCGACGGCGAGGTGTCGGCCTTGCTCGCCCCCGACGGCTCGGTGTCGTGGATGTGCGTCCCGAGGTTCGACTCGGCCAGCGTCTTCGGCTCGATCCTCGGCTCCCGGGCCGGCACGTTCCGGATCGCGCCGCTGGACGTCGGTGTGCCGGCCTCTCGGCGCTACCTGCCCGGCACGATGATCCTCGAGACCAGCTGGGGCACGCAGACCGGCTGGATCATCATCCGCGACGTGCTTCTCATCGGGCCGTGGCACCACACCGGCGACCGCTCGCTGACCTACCGGCGTACGCCGAACGACTACGAGGCCGAGCACATCCTGCTCCGCACCATCCGCTGCGTCTCGGGCGAGGTGCAGACGGTGATGGACTGCGAGCCGGTGTTCGACTACGGGCGGTCGCTGGCCGGCTGGGAGTACACCGGCGAGAGCTACCACCAGGGCACGGCGACCGCCGAGGGCAGCGACGTGCGACTGACGCTGACCACCGACATGCTGCTCGGCTTCGAGGGCGGCCATGCCGGTTCGCGCACGCTGCTCAAGGAGGGCGACGTCCGGTTCGTCGCGCTGTCATGGGGCGGCGCCGAGCCGCCGGCGACGTACGACGACGCCTACGAGCGGCTGGTCTGGACCGCGCACCACTGGCAGCACTGGCTGGCGCGTGGCCGGTTCCCCGACCACCCCTGGCGGAGCTACCTGCAGCGCAGTGCGCTGACGCTCAAGGGACTGACGTATGCCCCGACCGGCGCGGTCACGGCCGCCGGCAGCACGTCGTTGCCCGAGACCCCGGGCGGCAACCGCAACTACGACTACCGCTACGCCTGGATCCGCGACGCGACGTTCGCGCTGTGGGCGATGTACTCGCTGGGGCTCGACTGGGAGGCCGTCGACTTCTTCGAGTTCATCGCCGACATGGCGGGCGGCGACCAGGACCTCCAGATCATGTACGGCATCGGCGGTGAGCGGGAGCTCGAGGAGTTCGAGCTCGACCACCTGCCCGGCTACGCGAACTCCCGGCCCGTCCGCATCGGCAACGCGGCGTACTCGCAGAAGCAGCACGACGTGTGGGGCGCCCTGCTCGACTCGGTGTACCTGCACTCGAAGGCCGCCGACCATCTCGACAACCGCATCTGGCCGATCCTCGACAAGCAGGTAGGCGAGGCGCTCAAGCACTGGCGCGAGCCCGACGCCGGCATCTGGGAGGTGCGCGGCGAGCCGAAGCACTTCACGTCGTCGAAGATCATGTGCTGGGTCGCCGTCGACCGAGGCGCGAAGCTCGCCCGGATGAACGGCGACGACGGCAAGGCCGCCGAGTGGGAGCTCGCTGCCGACGAGATCAAGCAGGACATCCTCGACAACGGCGTCGACGAGCGCGGCGTCCTCACCCAGTACTACGGCGGTACGGCGCTCGACGCGTCGCTGCTCCTCGCTCCGCTCCTGCGCTTCCTCCCGCCCGACGACCCGCGCATCCGGGCGACGGTGATGGCGATCCGCGACGAGCTCACCGTGGACGGCCTGGTGCTGCGCTACAAGGTGGAGGAGACCGACGACGGGTTCAGCGGCGAGGAGGGGACGTTCACGATCTGCTCCTTCTGGCTGGTCTCCGCGCTCTGCGAGATCGGGGAGCACCACCTCGCCCGGCAGCTGTGCGCGAAGCTGTTGTCGTTCGCCGGTCCGCTGGAGCTCTACGGCGAGGAGATCGACCCTCACAGCGGCCACCACCTCGGGAACTTCCCGCAGGCGTTCACCCATCTGGCCCTGATCAACGCCGTCCTCCACGTGATCGCGGAGGAGACCGACGGCGACGACCTCCCGCGGCCGGACGCTCTCCGCGGGTCGTCAGTCCCGCAGGCGTACGAGTAAGAGCCGAGGACGCCCTACACTGACGCCGCACGCTGACGAGAGGGAGGTCCGGTGCCAGGCGCCACGGGGAACGACGACACGATGCGCATGCGCGAGACGTTGTCGCAGATCGCTCCCGGCACCGCACTGCGCGACGGTCTCGAGCGCATCCTGCGCGGCCGCACCGGCGCACTGATCGTGCTCGGCCACGACAAGGTCGTCGAGTCGATCTGCACCGGTGGCTTCACCCTCGACGTGCCGTTCACCGGCAACGGCCTCCGCGAGCTGGCCAAGATGGACGGCGCGATCATCATCGACCGCGACCTGACCCGCATCACCCGCGCGGCCGTGCACCTGATGCCCGACCCGGCCATCCCCTCCGACGAGACCGGCACCCGCCACCGCACCGCCGACCGCGTCGCACGACAGTCCGGGTTCCCGGTGATCTCGGTGTCGCAGTCGATGCAGATCATCGCGGCGTACGTCGGGGAGACCCGGCACGTGATCGAGGGCTCGGCCCAGATCCTGTCCCGCGCGAACCAGGCGCTGGCGACCCTCGAGCGCTACAAGCTCCGACTCGACGAGGTGTCGGCCACGCTGTCGGCGCTGGAGATCGAGGACCTGGTGACGGTCCGCGACGTCGCGGTCGTCGCCCAGCGGCTCGAGATGGTGACCCGGATCGCCAGTGAGATCGAGGACTACGTGCTCGAGCTCGGCACCGACGGTCGCCTGCTGTCACTGCAGCTGGAGGAGCTCGTCACCGGCGTCGACCAGGAGCGCGAGCTCGTGGTCCGCGACTACCTGCCGTCGGGGCGGCGCTCCAAGGGACCCGAGGCGGCACTGGCCAGGCTCGAGGGGTTGTCGTCGATCGACCTGGTCGACCCGGCGTCGGCCTCCCGCGCACTCGGCCTCGGCGAGCACCTCGACGGGGCGGTCGCCCCGCGCGGCTACCGGCTCCTGGCCAAGGTGCCGCGGCTCCCACCGACGGTCGTCGAGCGGTTGGTCGAGCACTTCGACACCCTGCAGAAGCTGCTCTCGGCCGGGGTCGAGGACCTCCAGGCGGTCGACGGGGTGGGCGAGCTGCGGGCCCGGAGCGTGCGCGAGGGCCTGTCGCGTCTCGCCGAGTCGTCGATCCTCGAGCGCTACGTCTGAGCCACGGCTCAGTCCGGCTTGCCGCTCTTCTGCTTGTTCTTGTGCTGGTCCTGCCCGTATGGTGGTGGTGCGGGTGCGCGGTCTTGGTGACCTCGGCCGGTGACGGGGCCGTGAGCAGGAAGGTCACGTCCTGGGGCTGACCCGCCAGGGCGGCGACCTGGAGGTGGTAGGTGCCCGGCAGCGCCCACTGGGTCAGCCCGCGACAACCCGGCTCCGAGCGCATCGCGTTCCAGGTGAGCTTCACCCGCGCCGGGTCGTCCTGACGCACCACGAGGTCACGGCGCGGAATCGTCTTCGGGCACTCAACGGAGGTCCAGATCAGGTCGGAGCCGGAGGTGATCTTCACCGCCGTCGTCCGGGGGGAGAGCGTCCACGTGCAGGCCGGGGTACTCACGCTCGAGATGTCGAGCACCAGCTTGATGTCGTTCCCGGCGATCGGTTTCGGCACGGAGGGCGTGATGGCGACGTCGCTCGCGTCGCAGGGACCCGAGGGCGCCACGGCCCGCGTCGCCGGGTCGTCGAGCTTCTTGCCCTGGTGTTCGCCCGGCGTCGTCGGACCCTGCGTCAGGGGCGCACCCGAGGTGGTGGGATCGGGCGCCGGCGTGGTGTCGGCGACGTTCCGGGCAGCGTCTCCGGACGACCCGTCGCTCGAGCCGCCCAGCATCTTCGCGATCCCGACGACGAGCAGCAGGGCGATGCCGACGACCATCAGCCGGCGTACCCAGTAGACGCGGGCCGGCAGCGGTCCACGCGTCGTTCCTGCCATGTCTTCACGCTAAACAGCGCGACGCCCACCGTGCGGTTGCCTCGCCGCGGGTTGGCGGTTCCGCGCTCACTACGATCGCGTCGTGTCCGACCTCCATGCGCCCCTGCTGGAGTGGTACGACGCGAACGCCCGCGACCTGCCCTGGCGACGACCGACGGCGACGCCGTGGGGCGTGCTGGTCTCGGAGTTCATGCTGCAGCAGACGCCGGTCGCGCGGGTGCTTCCGGTGTACGACGCGTGGCTCGTGCGATGGCCACGCCCGGCCGACCTGGCCGACGAACCCTCGGGAGAGGCGATCCGGGCCTGGGGTCGGCTCGGCTACCCGCGCCGCGCGATCCGGCTGCACGCCGCGGCCACCGTGATCCGGGACCAGCACGCGGGCGAGGTGCCGGACGGGTTCGAGGCACTGCGCTCGTTGCCCGGGGTCGGTGACTACACCGCGTCGGCCGTGCTCGCCTTCGCGTTCGGTCGGAGGCAGGCGGTCCTCGACACGAATGTCCGGCGGGTGCAGGGACGGCTGGTCGGCGGCAGCGAGTTCCCGCCGCCCGCCGTGACCGTCGCCGAGAAGGCGCGCGCCACGGAGCTGTTGCCCCTGGACGAGCCGACGGCGGCCACCTGGTCGGTGGCGGTGATGGAGCTCGGCGCGCTGGTCTGCACGGCGGCGTCACCCCGGTGCGCCGATTGTCCGGTCACGGACTCGTGCGCCTGGCGCGCCGCCGGCTATCCGGCGTACGACGGCCCACCGCGGCGGGGCCAGGCATGGTCGGGCACCGACCGACAGTGCCGTGGCCGGCTGATGTCGGTCGCCCGGGAGGCCGCCGGCCCGGTGGGCGCCCGAGCGATGTCGCGCGCCTGGCCCGACGACCGCCAGCGCGGCCGCTGCCTCGAGTCGCTCCTGGCCGACGGACTGCTGGTCCGGGCCGGCACCGGCTACGCGCTACCGGCTTGAGGACCCCACCGGGCGACCACCGCGTCGGCGAGGTCCTTGACCGCG
Source organism: uncultured Actinomycetota bacterium (assembly GCA_963812055.1). GTDB lineage: Bacteria > Actinomycetota > Actinomycetes > Propionibacteriales > Nocardioidaceae > Nocardioides. The sequence goes on along the minus strand of CAWEUA010000016.1, from coordinate 659,167 downwards.
CGTCGCAGCTGGGGCTCCGAGTCCAGGGGCTCGTCCAGCTGGAGGCCCATGAACGTCGCGTCCACGAGGACCGTGACCTGGCGCGCCGCCGCTCGGCCCAGACCGGCTCGCTCGAAGTGTCCCGACACCGCCGAGACCCACTCGGCGTTGGTCTCCCGCACCGTGGTGGCGTACGGCTCTCGGCCGAACAGACCGAGCGCGGCTGCCTCGACGTACAACCGTTGGCACCGCTCCTGCCGGCCGGTGCTGACCACGCGCCACAGCTCGAGCACCGCCGAACGCAGGTCGCGCGGCTCGGGCAGCTCGCGGAGACCCTGCGCCGAGCGGCCCACCGTGGTGCGCAGGATCGTCGCGACCAGGTCGTCCTTGTCGTCGAAGTGGTAGAGCAGCATCCGGTCGCTGGTGCCGAGCGCCTGGGCCAGCGGCCGGAGGCTGAGCCCGATCAGGCCGTGCTCCAGCGCATAGTCGGTCGCCGCCTCGGCGAGCTCCTCACGGCGTGTGGCCACCGGCACACCTTATCCGCGTCAATTCGTTGGATCGGGGAATGTAGCGAGCGCTACACTCGTTCCTGTAGCAAGTGCTACACACCACGAGAGAGTGATCATCATGTTGAGCCCGTTCGTCGTCCTGCTTGCCGCCATCGGCATCGAGGTCGGCGCCACTGCCGCGCTTCCCCGCACCCGGGGCTTCCACGACCTGTTCTGGTCGGTCCTGGTGATGGGTGGCTACGCGCTGTCCATCTGGCTCCTGGCCGTGGTGGTCCGCCAGATGTCGGTCTCCGTGGCGTACGCCGTGTGGTCCGGGCTCGGTACCGCCGCCATCGCTGCGGTGGGAGTCCTCGCCATGGGCGAGCGGATGGACGCGGTGAAGCTGACCGCCCTCGCCCTGATCATCGTCGGCGTCGTCGTCCTCAACGTGCACACCGCCCACTGAGGCCGACCTGGCGTTCGTGTCACCCCAGACAACGTCGACCTGGCACTCGCGTCGCTTCGCAGAGAGCCGACCCGGCAATGGCGTCGTACGCGGCCGCCAGGTCAGTGCCCGGCCACGCAGCGCGCTGAGCTCACAACTGCCAGGTCCCGAGCGCCCTGCAGCGTCTGCGACACAACTGCCAGGTCAGCGAAGAGCCCGGCCACCCTGTGCGGGTGACCGGGCTCTTCACGTGTCTTCGCGTCGTCGCCGTACGCGATCAGTCGGTGCCGGCGGCCTTCTCGACATCCGTCGGGCCGGGGGTCTCGTCCTCGCCTTCACCGCGCCCGTCAGGACCCGGTGAGGGCTCGGCGCCCACGGTCTCCAACGGAGGCAGGTCGGGGAGCTCGGCCATCTTCTGACCCTTGAAGGTGAACTGTGCGGCCTCACCCTCACCCTCGACGCCGACCAGCACGATCTGTCCCGGGCCGACCTCGCCGAAGAGCATCTTCTCGGCGAGGGCGTCCTCGATCTCGCGCTGGATCGTGCGGCGCAGCGGCCTGGCACCGAGCACGGGGTCGAAGCCCCGGGTCGCCAACAGGTTCTTCGCCGGCTGGGTGAGCTCGAGGGACATGTCGCGGTCCTTCAGCCGGAGCTCGACGCCCGCGATCATGTTGTCGACCATGTGGACGATCTGCTCCTGCGACAGCGGCGGGAACACGATGATCTCGTCGACACGGTTGAGGAACTCCGGCCGGAAGTGCTGCTTGAGCTCCTCCTGCACCTTGTTCTTCATCCGCTCGTAGGATCCGGCCGCGTCACCGCTCTGCGCGAAGCCGAGGTTCTGGCCCTTGGCGATGTCCTTGGTGCCGAGGTTCGTGGTCATGATGATCACGGTGTTCTTGAAGTCCACGACCCGGCCCTGGGAGTCGGTCAGCCGACCCTCCTCCAGGATCTGCAACAGGCTGTTGAAGATGTCCGGGTGGGCCTTCTCGACCTCGTCGAAGAGGACCACGGAGAACGGCTTGCGGCGCACCTTCTCGGTGAGCTGGCCGCCCTCCTCGTAGCCGACGTAGCCCGGAGGCGAGCCGAAGAGGCGGGAGACCGTGTGCTTCTCGCTGAACTCGCTCATGTCGAGCTGGATCAGCGCGTCCTCGTCGCCGAAGAGGAACTCCGCCAGCGTCTTGGACAGCCAGGTCTTACCGACGCCGGACGGGCCGGCGAAGATGAACGAGCCGCCGGGGCGCTTGGGGTCCTTCAGGCCTGCACGGGTACGCCGGATGGCACGGCTCAGCGCCGCGACCGCCTGGTCCTGGCCGATCACCCGCTTGTGGAGCTCGTCCTCCATCTTGAGCAGCCGCGTGGACTCCTCCTCGGACAGCTTCACGATCGGGATGCCGGTCGCCACGGCGAGCACCTCGGCGATCAGCTCCTCGTCGACCTCCGCGACCTCGTCGAGGTCGCCGGCGCGCCACTGCTTCTCGCGCTCGACCTTGGCGGCCGTCAGCTGCTTCTCCTCGTCGCGGAGCTTCGCGGCGGCCTCGAAGTCCTGGCCGTCGATCGCGGCTTCCTTGCGCTGCCGCACGTCCGCGATCTTCTCGTCGTACTCGCGCAGGTCGGCGGGCGCCGTCATCCGGCGGATGCGCAGCCGCGACCCGGCCTCGTCGATGAGGTCGATCGCCTTGTCGGGCAGGAAGCGGTCGGAGATGTAGCGGTCGGCCAGCGTCGCCGCCGAGACCAGCGCCTCGTCGGTGATCGTCACCCGGTGGTGCGCCTCGTAGCGGTCGCGCAGGCCCTTGAGCATCTCGATCGTGTGGGCGATCGACGGCTCGGCGACCTGGATCGGCTGGAAGCGGCGCTCGAGCGCGGCGTCCTTCTCGAGGTACTTGCGGTACTCGTCGAGCGTCGTCGCGCCGATGGTCTGCAGCTCACCACGAGCCAGCATCGGCTTCAGGATGGACGCCGCGTCGATCGCACCCTCGGCCGCGCCGGCGCCGACGAGCGTGTGGATCTCGTCGATGAACAGCACGATGTCGCCGCGGGTCCGGATCTCCTTGAGCACCTTCTTCAGGCGCTCCTCGAAGTCACCGCGGTAGCGCGAACCGGCCACCAGCGCACCGAGGTCGAGGGTGTAGATCTGCTTGTCCTTGAGCGTCTCGGGCACGTTGCCGCGAACGATGTCCTGCGCCAGGCCGGCCACGATCGTGGTCTTGCCGACGCCGGGCTCGCCGATCAGCACCGGGTTGTTCTTGGTACGCCGGCTCAGGATCTGCATGACCCGCTCGATCTCCTGCTCGCGCCCGATGACCGGGTCGAGCTTGGACTCGCGGGCGTCCTGGGTGAGGTTGCGACCGAACTGGTCGAGCACCAGCGACGACGACGGGGTGTCGGCGGGGGCACCGGCCGTGGCGGCCTGGGCTCCTGCCTGCTCCTTGCCCTGGAAACCGCTGAGCAGCTGGATGACCTGCTGGCGCACGCGGTTGAGGTCGGCGCCGAGCTTCTGCAGCACCTGGGCGGCGACGCCTTCGCCCTCACGGATCAGGCCGAGCAGGATGTGCTCGGTGCCGATGTAGGAGTGGCCGAGCTGCAGCGCCTCGCGCAGGGACAGCTCGAGGACCTTCTTCGCACGCGGGGTGAACGGGATGTGCCCGCTCGGGGCCTGCTGGCCCTGGCCGATGATCTCCTCGACCTGCGCGCGCACGGCCTCCAGGGAGATGTCCAGGCTCTCCAGAGCCTTCGCGGCGACACCCTCGCCCTCGTGGATCAAGCCGAGCAGGATGTGCTCGGTACCGATGTAGTTGTGGGAGAGCATGCGGGCCTCTTCTTGGGCCAGCACGACCACCCGGCGGGCTCGGTCAGTGAACCGCTCGAACATGCCTATCGCTCCTCAACGCGGGACTGGGGTCACCCGCCTCGTCAAACAAGGGGACGCCCCCATCAGAGCCGGTTGCTCCACCCTGGGCGCCACTTGTTCCAACTGGTCCTCCAGCCTACGTGTTCCCGGGCTCCCACACCCGTCGTCCGCTCACAGCGAACGAGCAGGAGTGCGCGAGGAACGAGCGCGCACCGTGGGCGAGCGAAGGTTGAGCGAGCCCACGGCTGAGCCTGCGAAGCCGTGTCAGGCGAGTCGAAACCCGGTGACGTACCCGACGCCGAAACCACGGTCACCCGCCCCGGGTCTCGACACGGCCTCGCCCAGGGGCTCGGCCGGCTCGACCACCGAGCTCCGACGGCTCGACCACCGACTCCTACGGCTCGACCACCGGGCCTCAGTGGGCGGCTTCGAACGCCTCGCGGACGTCGGAGGGGATGCGACCGCGGTCCGGGACCTTGTGGCCGTTGGACCGCGCCCAGTCACGGATCTCACGGGCACTCGTGCCGACCTGGGTACGTCGCTTGGCGGCCGAGCGACTCCCCGACGCCCGGCGTCCCGCTGCGACGTACTTGGCCATGGCGTCGCGCAGCGCCTTGGCGTTCTTGGCATTGAGGTCGATCTCGTAGGTCCGGCCGTCGAGGCCGAATGCGACCGTCTCCGCCGCCGAGCCACCGTCGAGGTCATCCTCAAGGGTGATGTGCACCTTTTGCGCCATGTTCTGGGGGGTCCTTTCGAGGAGGTGACGGACTCACGATAACCGGCCATGTCGGCGTCCGTTCGGCAAAACGTATCGAAGTCCCGGATAAGTGACAAATCAACGCGCACAGGGTTCGGTTAGCGCCCGGATATCAGGGCATTAAGAGCCGGCACTTCCGCGGTTTCGGGCGTAGACGAGCTCGAGCCCGCGCAGGGTGAGCCAAGGGTCGTGCGCGGTGAAGCAGCGGCACTCGTCGTACACCGAGGACGCGAGGTAACCGGTGGCGACCACGGTCACGGCCGACGATTCCACCTGCAGCTCGTCGATGATCCGGGCAACAATTCCGTCGACCTGACTGGCGACGCCGAACACCATTCCCGACTGCACCGCCTCGACCGTGTTGCGGGCGATGACCGAGCGCGGGCGCCGTAATTCGACCATGCGCAATTGCGCACCGCGTCGTTCGAGTGCCTGGAGGGATATCTCGATGCCCGGAGAGATGGCCCCACCGACGTACTGACCCTGCGAATTCACCACGTCGAACGTCGTGGCGGTGCCGCCGAAGTCGACCACGACGGCCGGGCCGCCGTAGCGCGTCGCGGCGGCGAGGGCGTTCACGATCCGGTCGGTGCCGACCTCGCGTGGGTTGTCGGTGAGCACCGGGACGCCGGTCCGCACGCCGGGTTCGACCACGACGCTGGGCAGCGGCGCGAAGTGGTCGCCCAGCATGACGCGCCACTCCTGGAGGGCCGACGGGACCGTCGAGCAGACCACGATGCCGTCCACCGCCTCCTCGTGCTCGCCCAGCAGACCGCGGATCAGCACCGCCCACTCGTCGGCGGTCCGCGACTCGACCGTCGCGACGCGCCAGTCGGCCGAGACCTCGCCGTCGCTGATCAGGCCGAGCACGGTGTGGCTGTTGCCGATGTCCGCGGCCAGGAGCGGGCTCACCGCAGGTCCAGGCCCAGGTCGAAGACCTTCACCGAGTGGGTGAGCGCGCCGACCGAGATGAAGTCGACGCCCGTCTCGGCCACCTCGCGAGCGCGGTCCAGGGTGAGACCGCCCGACGCCTCGAGCGTGGCGCGACCGGCCGTGATCCGCACGGCCTCGGCCATCGTGGCGGGGTCCATGTTGTCGAGCAGGATCTCGGTGCAGCCCGCGGCCAGCAGCTCGCGCAGCTGGTCGAGGTCGGTCACCTCGACCTCCACCCGCAGCCCCGGGTTGGCCGCGCGCACCAGCTCGTACGCCGGCACCACTCCCCCGGCCGCCAGGACGTGGTTGTCCTTCACCATCGCCCGGTCGCTGAGGCTGAACCGGTGGTTGACGCCCCCACCGCAGCGCACGGCGTACTTCTGGAGCGCGCGGTACGTCGGCAGCGTCTTACGGGTGTCGAGCACCCGGGCCGTCGTGCCCGCGAGCGCGGCGACCCAGTGGCTCGTCGCCGTGGCGACCCCCGAGAGGTGCGAGGCGAAGTTGAGCGCGGTGCGCTCGGCGGTGAGCAGGTCCTGGACGGGTCCGGACACCGTCATCACCACGTCGCCGGCCGATACCGCGCTGCCGTCGGGAAGGCGGCCGGACACCTCGACGTCGGACCCCATGGCGTAGGCGAAGACCAGCTCCGCGACGCCGAGCCCGGCGACCACGCCCGGCTCGCGCGCACCGATGTCTCCGACCCCGACCCCCATCGCGGGCATCGCGCTGCTGGTCACGTCGCGAGCACCGTTCGGCAGGTCCTCCTCGAACGCCGCGACGACCATCTCGTACACCGAGCGGGGGTCGAGCCCGGCCGCCGCCAGCTCCTCGACCAGCGAGCGCGGGAGGTCGGCGTACGACGTGCGGGCGATGGTCATCGTGCTCCCACGGTGGTCTGGTCGGTGAGGTCGGTGGGCGCGGCCGGGACGAACGCGTACGTCGGGACCCCGTCCTCCAGCCACCAGTCGTGGTGACCGGACTGGGCGGAGTCGTCCCGGTCCGGGAAGTCCTCGCGCCAGTGAGACCCGCGGGTCTCCTCGCGGAGCAGGGCCGCCTCCGCCAGGAGCGTGCCGACGGTGTGCAGGTTGGTCGTCTCCCAGGCGTCCTGGTCGACATCGCTCACCGGCTCGCCCACCATGGCGGCCAGGGAGTCACGAGCGGAACGCAGCCCGTCGGCCGACCTCAGGACGCCGACCCGCGACGTCATCTCCTCCTGAAGGCCTCGACGTCGGGCGCCGTCCACGAGGAGAGGAGCCCGGAGGTCGGCGCCGGGAGGGGTCCACGGCCGGAGCTCATCGGGGAGTACCTCCGCGATGCGACGCGAGAACACCAGCCCCTCGAGCAGCGAGTTCGAGGCCAGCCGGTTGGCCCCGTGGACGCCGGAGCAGGCGACCTCACCGGTGGCATAGAGGCCGCCGAGGGAGGTCCGGCCCCAGGTGTCGGTGGCGACACCGCCCGAGGCGTAGTGACAGGCGGGGGCGACCGGGATCAGCTCGGTGACCGGGTCGACGCCGTACCGCCGGCAGGTGCCGAGGATCGTGGGGAACCTCGTCTCCCAGAATCTCGACGCGCTCGCTGCGCTCGCTGCTCGATCACCGAACTCGTCGCTCGCTTCGCTCGCGGCTCCCCCCTTGGAGCCCAGATGCCGGGCGTCGAGCCACATGTGCGGATGCCCGGTCTCCATCATCCGGCGGGTGATCGCCTTCGCCACGACGTCCCGGGGCGCCAGGTCGGCCAGCTCGTGCACGCCCTGCATGAACCGGTTGCCCTCCCAGTCGACGAGGAAGGCGCCCTCACCGCGGACCGCCTCGGAGATCAGCGGCTGCTGGCCGCGTGAGTCGGGCCCGAGCCACATCACCGTGGGGTGGAACTGCACGAACTCCAGGTCGCGCAGCACCGCACCGGCCCGGTAGGCCAGCGCCATCCCGTCTCCCGTGGCGACCGACGGGTTGGTGGTCTGGGAGAAGATCTGGCCCAGGCCACCGCTGGCCAGGACGACGGCACGACAGCGGACCGCGCCGACGCCGTCCCGCTGCCCCTCGCCCATCACGTGCAGTGTCAGGCCGGCGACACCGCCGTCGTCTCCCCGCAGCAGGTCGACCGCGAGTGCGTGCTGGATCACCTCGACCTCCGGCGCCCGCTCGACGGCCGCGATCAGCGCCCGCTGGATCTCGGCGCCGGTCGCATCCCCACCGGCGTGCGCGATCCGGTCTCGGTGGTGTCCTCCCTCGCGGGTCAGGCTGAGCTCCCCGTCGGGGTGCAGGTCGAAGTTCGCACCGAGCGCGATCAGCTCACGCACGGCCTGCGGGCCCTCGGTCACCAGCACCCGCACGGCCTCCGCGTCGCACGCGCCCGCACCGGCCACGAGCGTGTCGCGCTCGTGCTGGTCCGGGGTGTCCCCCGGCCCGAGCGCAGCTGCGATGCCCCCCTGGGCCCACTGGGTCGAGCCCGCGTCGAGGACGTCCTTGGTGACGACCAGCACCTTGGCCACGCGACCGCGCAACCGGAGCGCCGCGGTCAGGCCGGCGATGCCCGAGCCCACCACCACGACGTCGGCCTCCACCGACCAACCCGGCTCCGGCGCGGCGAGCCGCCCTGCCGTCCGACGTCCGGTCATGCCGGGTCTCCTGGGGTGAGGGTCACGACAGGAGGCTACTGAGAGGGCGGGGCGGGGACGCGTGGCGAGGTGGAACCGCCCAGCGTCAGCGGCAGGTTGTCGATGAGACGCGTCGTGCCGACCTGGGCGGCGACCAGGATCCGGGCGGGCACGGGCTCGCTCGGATGGGGCTCGGAGACCTCCCCGAGCTCCGGCGTCCGAATGGCGAGGTAGTCCAGCTCGAGCTCGGACTCCGGCACCTCGTCGAGCACGCGCATGGCGGCCCAGCGCGCCGCGGGCAGGCCGTACGGCGCGCGGTCCTGCGCCGCACGCAGCGCCCGGCTGAGCGCGACCGCGCGGTGCCGGTCCTCCGGGTCGAGGAAGCGGTTACGGCTCGACAGCGCCAGGCCGTCGGGTTCGCGGACGGTCTCCGCGCCCACGATCTCGACGCCCAGGCAGAGGTCCTGACTCATCCGCCGGACCAGCACCAGCTGCTGGTAGTCCTTCTCGCCGAACACCGCGAGGTCGGGCCGGACCAGGCCGAAGAGCTTGGCGACCACCGTGAGCACTCCGCGGAAGTGTCCGGGTCGCGAGGCGCCCTCGAGCTCGGCGGCGAGCGGACCGGGCTCGACGCTCACCTCCGGGTCGCCGGTCGGGTACACCTCCAGCGCCGTCGGGGTGAAGACCAGGTCGACACCCTCACGCTCACAGATCGCCAGGTCCGACTCGAGCGTCCGCGGATAGCGGTCGAGGTCCTCGCCGGCACCGAACTGCAGCGGGTTGACGAAGATCGTCGCCACGACGGGCCCGTCGCCCACGCGTTCGCGCGCCGTACGGAACAGGCTCGCGTGGCCCTCGTGCAACGCCCCCATCGTGGTGACGACCCCGACGGTCGCGCCCTCACGCCGGCGCGGCGCCAGCGCATCGGCGAGCTCCTCGCGCGTCGACGCGAGCCGGGGCGCGGGGCTCACCGCAGCGGCGTACGGCGGGCCGGGTCGGCAGCCGGACGGACGGCCGCGTCGAGCACCCGCCGGATGGCCGCCGCGCGGATCGGCAGCACCCGGCCGTCGGTCACCACGCGGTCGAGCGTGGCACGGGCGAGCGCGACGTACGACGGCAGCGTGTCGGGCGCCGTGCGGGCGATCTCGGCCAGATGGGCGCGGACGGTGTTCACGTCGCCGCGCACGATCGGGCCGGTGAGCGCGCTGTCGCCCTCGGCGAGAGCGTTGTCGAGGGCCGCCTGCAGCAGCGGCCGCAGGATGGCCGCCGGGTCGGCGGCACCCGCGGCGCCGAGCAGCTCCATCGCCTGGGTGACCAGGGTGACGAGGTGGTTGGCGCCGTGGGCGAGGCCCGCGTGGTACAGCCCGCGGAGCTCCTCGGGCACCCACATCACCGTGCCGCCGAGCTCGGCCACGACCTCCTCGGCCCAAGCGCGCTCGTCGGGTCCGGCGGTCACCCCGAACACGCAGTCGGCCAGTCGATCGAGGTCGATGGCGGTGCCGCTGAACGTCATGGCGGGGTGCAGGGCAACGGGCCGCGCACCGACCCGGGTCGCCGGGTCGAGCACTCGCAGACCGTGGCTGCCGCTGGTGTGGACGACGAGCTGGCCCTCGTGGATGGCGCCGCTCGCGGTCAGCTGCGTGACGACGTTGTCCAGCATGTCGTCGGGGACCGTCAGCAGCAGCACGTCACAGTCGCGGGCGACCGCCGTCGGCTTGGCCATCGGGACGCCCGGCAACAGCTCGGCGGCGCGACGTGTCGACGCGTCGGACTCGCCGGCGACCGAGACGATGGTGTGGCCCCGCGCTCGCAGCGCGGCGGCGAGAACGGCGCCGACCCTGCCGGCACCGATCACGCCCACCCGGAGTGGGGTCATCAGGTTTCCTCGCGTTCAGGTCCCGCCGACCACCCTCGGGCGAGGGCCGGTACGGGTACCGCACGTTGTGAGAACACCTGAATGTACTTCCCGGATTCCGTGCGCCGTAAGCGGCAGCGGTGTGACGTGAGCGACGTCTCAGTCCGCGTCGGGCTCGTCGGGGGCCTCATCGCCGACCTCGTCGACGGCCTCATCACCCTCGTCGGACCCGCTCGACGGATCGATCGGGAAGGCGGCCAGCGCCGAGGCCAGGGTCTCCGCCGCCGTCGCCAGCTCGATCGCCGGGGCCGGGAGGGGAGGGGCAGCCGTCGCGACGTCCGACGGCATCCGCATCAGGCCGGGATCGCCGACCAGGCGGACCCCGCGCTCACCCAGGGAGGAGAGGTCCTCGATCCGCCGGTCGCTCAGGTCGCGGAGCCGGTCGGCCGCCCAGTCCGGGAGAGGTGGCGACGACGGACCGGCCGGCGTCGGGCGGGTCTGCATCTCGCGCAGCACGGCGGTCTGGAGGAGGCGACGGCGACGCGGACGCGGCACCCCGCGGTCCTCCAGGACGCTGGTTGACGCTGCGGAGCAGCTCGGTCTCGGCCCAGCTCAGACCCCGGTTGGACCGGCTGGGGTCGGGTACGACGAACCCATCGGGCAGGCCGAGCATGGCCTCGAAGGTGCGGGGCAGCACCGCATGGTCGGCCTCGTCGCTGATCACCACCGTGTAGCGGTCGGGCTCGACCACCTTCAGCCAGCGCTCCACCAGAGCGCGGACGTCGTGGGAGAACCACACGTTGCGCCGGTCCCAGTCGGGCTCGGCGTCGTCGGTGTCGAGCACCACCCGCAGCCACTCGTCGTACGTCCGCTCCTCACCGGCCTTCACCCGCTCCTGCCACTGGGACGGGAGGTAGCGGTCGAGGCGGCGTACGACGGACACGACGTGGACGTGCTCGCCACCGAGGTCGTCGACGACCCGGGCCGCCTGGGCCTTCGTGGCGCGGCCGAAGTCCTCGTTGCTCACGCACACCCGGGGGGCGTCGGCGGCCGCGACCGCGGCCGCGAACCTCTCCCACTGCCGGATCGGCGGCGCCTGGGTCCCCGACGGGCGACCGCGCAGACCGAGGGCCCACCCCGCCTTGCGTGCCCGGTAGCCGCCCAGCGTCACGTAGGCGACGCCGTGCTCGCCGAGCCGTTCCCGAGCGGAGTGGAGGGCCACCTGGATCGCCGTGCTGCCGGTCTTGTGCGGCCCGATGTGCACCAGCCGCGCGCCCTCCGGGATCGGCGAACCGGCAGGACTCATCGGTTCGGTCTCCTGTCACACGGCGTCGGGCCTGCCGGGTGCGTCGGGCCGGCGAGGACGCCGTCAGCCTAGCCACGCCCACCGCCGAGCCGGAACGCTCCTCTGGAAGGATGCCGGCCATGGATGCCACCCCTGCTCGGCCGCGCCGGATCGCCGTGCTGCTCGCCGGCGGGGTCGGCGTCCGCATCGGGCTGGACATCCCCAAGCAGCTGCTGAAGGTGGCCGGCAAGACCCTGCTCGAGCACACCCTCGCCGTCCTCGACGGACACCCTCTGGTCGACGAGGTCATCGTGATGATGGCGCCCGGACACCTCGACGCGGTGCGGGCCATCGTCCGGAGCGGCCGCTACGAGAAGGTGACCTCGATCGAGGAGGGCGGCGAGTCCCGGAACGAGACGACCCAGCGCGCTCTCGCCGCCATCGGGGACGACGCGGAGAGCCATGTCCTCTTCCACGACGCCGTCAGGCCGCTGCTCTCGGCGCGGATCATCACCGAGTGCTTCGAGGCGCTCGAGGTGCATCCGGCGGTCGACGTGGCCATCCCGTCCGCCGACACGATCATCGAGGTCGGGCCGGACAACACCATCCGCGACATCCCGCCCCGCGCGACGCTGCGGCGTGGCCAGACGCCCGCAGGCGTTCCGCTCGTCGGTGATCCGCCGCGCGTACGAGCTCGCCGACCAGGACCCGGACTTCGAGGCGACCGACGACTGCACCGTCGTCCTGCGGTATCTCCCCGACGAGCCGATCTGGGTGGTGCGCGGCGACGAGCGGAACATGAAGGTCACCGACCCGATCGACGTCTACATCGCCGACAAGCTCTTCCAGCTCGCCCACACCGAGGCACCCGAGGGCATCTCCGAGGACGACTACCGCACCGCGCTGTCCGGAAAGACCGTGGTGGTGTTCGGCGGGAGCTACGGCATCGGCGCGGACGTCTGCCGGCTGGCCGAGCAGTACGGCGCCCGGGTCTTCTCGTTCAGCCGCTCGTCGACCGGCACCCACGTCGAGCGCCGGGACGATCTCGTCCGCGCCGCGGAGGAGGTGCTCGCCGAGACCGGCCGGATCGACCACGTCGTGAACACCGCCGGTGTCCTGCCGCGCGGCACGCTGGCCGAGACCAGCGAGGAGACGATCTACGCCGCCACCGACGTCAACTACCTCGCGCCGGTGTTCGTCGCGCAGGTCTTCCACCCGCACCTCGCGGTCACCGGCGGCTCGCTGCTGCTGTACACCTCGAGCTCCTACACCCGGGGCCGGAGCGGCTACAGCCTCTACTCCTCGGCGAAGGCCGCGACGGTGAACCTCACCCAGGCGCTGGCCGACGAGTGGGTGGGCGAGGGCGTCCGGGTCAACTGCATCAACCCCGAGCGGACCGCGACCCCGATGCGCACCCGGGCCTTCGGCGAGGAGCCCGCCGACTCCCTGCTCGAGTCCGAGGCGGTCGCCCGCACCTCGCTGGACGTGCTCGTCTCCGACTTCACCGGGCACGTGATCGACGTACGCCGCGAAATCCCCACCGCCTGACCCCTGGCCCCTTCGCACCAGTCCGGCGTAGCCCGAACGGACTATGACGCTCTCGACCCAGTGGCCCGGCGGGACTATCTTTGGCAAAGCCTCAGTCGGAACCTTCACACTCCACGAGCGGGCGCTTCTACGGTGCGAAGCGTCGCGGGACGGCCCCGCGCTCCTCTGTCCCCCCGGAGGGCCCCCCATGTCGCTGTCCCCAGCGCGCCAGAAGAAGACGCTCGGCCTCGCCTTGGCCGCGGGTCTCGCCAGCAGCATGCTGGCGCTCGGCGGTGTCACCGCGCCCTCACAGGCTTCCGGCACCGACACGACCACCGACTCCCTGCGGATCGGCAGCTACAACATCCGCATCGGTGCCTCGATGGACGACTTCCGAGCAGGCGTCCACTTCATCATGTCCGTGGCCGACGTGGCCGGCCTCCAGGAAGCCGGCGGCGGCAACCGCCGCGAGTTCCTCGACGGCACCCACTCCTGGCGGATCTACCACGCGCCGGACCTCCTGCAGACGCCGATCCTGTGGAACCCACGGGTCTTCGAGCTGGTCAACGCGCACGAGGAGAAGATCTCGGACTCCGCCAGGATCGACTCGCCGGGAGGCACGGTGCCGTTCAAGGCGCAGTACATCCCGGTCGTCCGGCTGCGCCAGATCTCGACCGGCTACGTGTTCACGATGATCAACGTGCACCTCATCCACGGCGCGGTGAACGCCGGCCGCCCGCGCAAGACCTCGCCGCACACCTACCGCGTCTACCGCCACCAGGTGAAGGCCCTCAAGGGCGTCGTGCGGGACGAGCGTTCGCGCGGCCTCCCGGTCTACGTGAGCGGCGACTACAACATCGGGTACGCCGCCGACCGCGACGTGCGCAACCGCCGTCTGCCCTACCGCCGGCTGACCTCCATCAACATGAAGGCCAACTGGAAGGGCAAGAAGCTCAACAACTACGGCACGCACATCGACCCCTCCTGCCCGAAGGGCGCGTCGCACTGCGGTGCGTACATCGACCAGATCTGGGCGCCGACCACGTCGGCGACCTCGACGGTGTACACCAACGTGATCCACTCCGACCACTACCCGATCATGTCGACGTACCCGATCCCGTCAGTCGCGGGTTACCGGCGCATCACCGGCACGATCGGCTGGACCGCGAGCAACGTGTCGGGGCCGGAGTACAACAAGCCGTGGCAGACCCGGCAGAACCCGATGGTCTTCAAGCTCGACGGCGACATGTCACACGGGTTCGCTGACCTCCAGGTGACCGACGGCAGCGCCGTCCAGGGCCAGGACTTCACCGTCGACGACAGCTCGCTCTACGACACCGATCCCGACAACAACAAGGTCATCGTCGAGACGATCCCGAACACCAAGCGCGAGTCCAACAAGACGTTCACGCTGACGCTCGTCGATCCGTTCGACACCACGATCACGCGTGCCAGCGTGACCGGGACGATCGTCAACGACGACTAGGTCGTTGCGCCGGGCCTGGGAGGCTTCCGCCTCGTGGGTCCGGCGGCCGGGTCGTCGGCTGCCGCCCGGCTCCCCCGCTGCTTGGCGATCAACCGGTCATAGAACGCGCCGTCGATGAGCCCGCCGAGGGCGCGCTCCACGATCTCGAGCGGCACGTGGGTCGGCCCGGCGGCCTCCGCCGCGTCGTCCACGACGCCGGTGGGCGGCTCGTCGGGGAGCAGCAGGAGATCCGGGTCGCCGACCACGCGTACGTCGAGCCCGTGCAGTCCCTCGACGCGCTCACGGCTGCGCTCGACGAGGGGAGCCCACGCCCAGGACGGCAGCGGTGGGATGGACGGGTCGTCCGGGTGCCGGGGCTGGGCGACCAGGGCGGGCATCAGCCCGCGGTGCACGAGACGGTGGTAGCGCTTGGCGGGATAGCCGCGCTCCTCGAAGTGCGCGTTCACGGCGCGGAGCAGCTCCACCTCGCCGTAGGTCAGTGATCGGTTGACCACCTCGTCGCCGGGATTCAGCAGACCCTGCGGCAGGCCGAGCATCCGCTCGACCACCGACGGCAGGAGGGTCCGGTTGCTGTCGTCCGAGACGAGGACCGTGACGTTCTCGGCGCCGGCCACCTCGGCCCACCTCGTGGCCAGCTCCACGCTGTCGTGGGGGATCCAGACGTTGCGCCAGTGCGGATCGCGCTCCGGAGGTGGAGGGCCGAGCACGATGCGGAGCCACTCGTCGTAGGTGAGGGAGACCCGGGCCTTGATCCGCTGCTGCCACTGCGACGGCAGCAGCCCGTCGTACCGGCGAGCGACGAGCAGGACGTGTGGCCGGTCGCCGCCCAGCGCGGCGACCGTGCGCGCGATCTGCTTGCGCGGCGCGCGACCGAACGCCTCGGAGCTGATGCACACCACCCGGGCGTCCGGGTCGTTCACGTCCGCGAGCATCTGGCGCCACAGCTTCTTCTTGGGCCGCTTGCCACCGATGGGCGTGGGGTAGCCGAGGCCCGCGCCGAGCGCGAGCCGGCTGCGGACGCCGGGACCCGGGTACACGACACCGTGCTCGCGGACCACCTCGCGCTGCTCGTGCAGCGAGCGCTGGAGCGAGGTCGAGCCGGTCTTCTGCGGCCCGATGTGGAGGAGGTGTGTCCCGTCGGGCAGTGGCCCGACGTCGGTGGGAGACACGTGCGTCACCGTCGCGACACCTTTCGCCGGAGGCGGCCCGCCACGACCCGCATCAGGTCACGTCCGCCGACGTCACCGACCGGGAGCGCCTCCACGCCGGTGTGCGCGGTCGCCGCGGCCTGCTTCGCCGGCGCGGCGTCCGCCCCGTGGACGCGCCTGGCTCTCGCGCCGGCGCGGCTTCTCGGTGAGCTCGCGCAGGCGGCGGCGCTCGGTCTCGAGCGCGTCGTGCGAGATGTCGGCCGCGGTCCGGAACAGCTCCTGGTAGCGCTCCGACTGGACGTCGAGGTCCGCCGACGCGTCGGCGTCGGCGCCGTGACCGGCCTGGAGGACCAACAGGTCGTCCCACACGGCCTGGGCCAGGGTGCGCAGGTCCTCCGGGATCTCCAGGTCGTCCCAGGTGACCGCGTGGCGGCGCAGGTCGGGATCGATGAAGTCGTCCACGCCGGACGCCTCCCCAGCGGCCACGTCGACGTCGTAGGTCAGCCCGAGGTCGTCGGCCAGGCCGGCCAGCACCGGTCGCCAGTCGGTCAGGAGATCGACGTACGACACGAAGGCGCGGCGACGGCCGCGGGTCTCGCGCTCGCTGACCAGCGTGCTGTTCACCCACCGGGCGACGTTGAAGGTGGCGTAGGACCGCTGGGCCTCGGCGTCCTCGGGGTTGGCGTAGTACGTCGTGCGGCTGCCGACCACCTCGGCGGGGTGACGCAGCATCGAGATGAAGACGATCTCCATGCCCACCTGCTCGGCGGCGTCCTGCCACACCTGCTGCGCCCACACCGAACGCGGGTCCTTGACCACCACCTGGTCGTGATCGCGGCTCTCGCGGGTGAGGAACTCGCGCAGCTGCGCCCGCAGGTCGTCGGTCACGACGCGCTGGGCGCGGTCGAAGGCGTCGGGTCGGCTGTCGAAGTCGTTGATGCCCGAGCCCGAGGTGATCTTCTTGTGGAACCGCACCGCCCACTTGGACTCGAAGAAGCCCTTCGGGTTGGACTCGTTGGCGCCGAGGTAGGGCCCGGGGACGTGCAGCCCGAGCTGGTCGAACGTGCCCGACATGGTGCTGGTGCCGCTGCGGCCGGTGCCGGTGATCAGGACGAGCGTGCTCACGACGACCTCCTGCGAGGCTGCTCAGCCGTCGGCTGCGCCTCCGGGTCGCGGGTCGCCCAGCGCTCCTCGGCCTTGCGACGCCGCGCGCGGCGACCCTGGCGGCGTTCGCGCATCACGTGGTGGCGGACGACGTCGAGAGCCTCGGCGTGCAGGGCGGCGTACTCACCGGACAGGGCGTCGAGCCGCGCGGACTGCCCCGGGTTGTCGTCGTCGGCCGTCTCGCCCAGCGCCACGAACACGGCGTCGGCCAGGGCGTGGAGGCGCGCGGGATCCGCGGTGTCGTCCCACCCCGGCTCGCGACGACGGAGCCCGGCGTCGATGAAGTCGTCGACGGGGTGCGGCGTCGCCTCGGGACCAGGCTCGAGCCGAAGGCCGAGGGCCGTCTCGGACGCGGCTGAGCGTCGTACGCCAGTCGGCCGTCAGGTCGGGGTAGCGCACGAGCGCTCGTGCCGACCCGCGCGTGACGCGTTCGGCCATGAGGGCGACGTTGACCCAGCCGGCGACGGCCGTGGCGGCCCGCGACTGGTAGAACTCCGAGCGGCTCGACGAGACCTCGGACGGGTGGCGCAGCATGATCACCGACGCCGGCGCCTGACCGAGCTCCTCCGCGACGCCGACCCACAGCCGGCGGAACCACACGAGCCGCGGGTCCTTGATCACCAGCCGGTCGTGCTGGTCCAGCTGGGCCGCCAGCCACGTCCGCAGCCGGTCACGCGCCTCGTCGTCCGCGAGCAGCGGCTCGACCGCCTCCGTGGCGTCCGGGTCCGAGTCGAGGGGACGGACGTCGGCCCGCTCGAGCAGGTCGAGGTGGAAGTCGTTGACCCAGCGTGGCTCGAAGAAGCCGGCCGGGTTGGACTCCTCGGCCTCGATCGGGTCGGGAACGGCGAAGCCACTGTGAGCGAGAGCCCCGGCCATCGTGCTCGTGCCGCTGCGACCAGGCCCCAGGACCAGCACGAGTCGCCGCTCGTCACGGGGCATCTCGACAGTCTCCTCCACCGTGGCCGCGTCGGGATCGGTCGTCGAAGTCTGTCATGCGTCTCCACGGGGGACGAAGACCGCGTCCACGAGTCGCGCGCCGGCCTGACCGTCGTCGAGATCGAGGTACTCGTCGTGGAACGTGCGGTACGCCGCGGCGTACTGCTCGCGGACGCCGGCGAGGTCGGCGATGGCGTCGACCACCTCGTCGGTCGTCGTCACCAGGGGACCCGGAGCGGTCGGTTCGAAGTCGAAGAGCCAGCCGCGGGTGTCCTGGTACCGCTGCAGGTCGGGCACGTGGAAGATCATCGGCTTCCCGGTGACGCCGAAGTCGAAGCGCAGCGACGAGTAGTCGACGACCGCCGCGTCGGCGGCGAGGTAGAGGTCGGACACCTCGGGGTAGTCCGTCACGTCGACGGTCCCGGGCCGCGGACCCACGCGATGCTTGGTGCGGGCGTTGAACGCGTGCCCGCGGATCAGGATGACGGTGTCGTCGCCGAGCCGGCGGTGGGCCCGGCCGAAGTCGAAGAACGACGGCATCACGGCCTGGTTGTCGTCGCGCGACATGTAGTCACGGAACGTCGGCGCGTAGAGGACCGCTGTCTGGTCGGGCCTCACCCCCAGCGACTCACGCACCGCGGCGCGGATGCGGTCGGCGTCGGCCGACAGGAGCACGTCGTTGCGCGGGTAGCCGATCTCCAGGACGTCGCCCGCGTAGCCGAAGTCCCGCCGTCAGCAGGGGCGTGGCGTACGTCGCGGGTGAGACGAGGTAGCTCCAGTCCGCGGCGCGCCGGTCGTAGGAGTCCATCAGCGCGTTCGAGAAGCCCTGCTGCTCCCAGTGCGGCCGGCCCATCTGCTTGAACGGGTAGCCGTGGAAGGTCTCGATGATGACCTGACCCTCGGGCTTCCGGTGGAAGTCGGGCTGGTACATGTTGTCGAGGTAGTACGACACCGACGAGAGCAGCCGGTACCACTCCTCGGAGTTCACGATCACCGGGATGCCGCCGTCGGGCACCACGACCGAATGGTCCTGCACGGCCCAGTAGACCGGCAGGTCCGAGCCGCGTCGACGCAGCTCCTCCTGCACCGAGACCCCGCTGTCGGTCGCGAGCTCGCCGAAGTAGGAGCGGACGAGGAGGCCGCGGTGCAGCGGGCCGGCGTACGGCGTGACGGCGGCGCGGCGGAACGTGTTCTGCGCGTACTGACCGCGCGCGTTCCCGATCGGGCGCTGGAGGACGATCTGGGTCGAGGACTCCGGGCCGCGCACGACGCGGCCCTCGTGCCGGTCGGTGGCGATGGCGACGGGAAGCCGCGAGCCGAGCTCCGGTGCGACGACCACGGGCACCTCGTGCACGCGGGTCGCGCCGCCGCTCTCGACCGTCACCTCCGCGACGAGCGCGTGGTCGCCGGTCGGCAGCGGTCGCTGGCCGAAGCGGTACACCTCGTGCCGCAGCGTGAGCTCGACCTCGAACCGGCCTTCGACCGGCGTCACCGGCTCGGAGGCGGAGCGGGTCTTCTTGTGCCGGGAGAACACCTGCACCGTGCGGACGCCGTGTCCGGTCACGCGACCGTCGACGACCACCCGGCCGTCGCGCACCGTCACGTCCTCGGCCGCGACCGCGAGCCGGCGCTCGGTGACCACGAGGGCGCCGTTGCGGTCGGGCTGGACCGACAACGTGGCGTCGGGTGGCTGCTCGTCGATCGCACCGGTGGGCACCAGGTCGCGGATCCCGCCGTCCCGGTCGCGGCCCTGGACGCGCCAGGTCGCGACGTCGCCCGGCTCGAGGCCACCCGGCCACGGCACGATCACCTCGAAGCGCCGGTCGCCGCCGATGCGGGTCGTCGGGGTGCCACCCGGCCCGCTGACGACGACGGACTCGACCTGGTCGGCACCGCGGCCGGACAGCCGACCGGCGAGGCGGCGTCCGTTCAGCGCGAGGTCGCCGACATGGACACCGGTGTGGTCGACCCGGAGCACGACCTGACGTCCGAACCGCCAGTCGGCGATCAGCCGACCGCCGTCGGGAAGGCCCGCGGCGGGCACCGCGCCCGCGGATCCGGAGCGGATCAGCCGCGACACCTCGCGGGTGACCGTGAACCCGGCGACCTCGACGCGCAGCAGCAGACCCCAGTCGTCGTCGGGTCGCCCGCTCGCGAGCACCTCGGTGATCGGGAAGCGGACGCCGAACGTGCCCGGACGGTAGTCGGACCAGGCGTCCTCGGCGGGAGCCGGGAAGGCCGTCGCCACCGGTCCCTCGGAGGAGAAGCTCTGCTCGTCGCCGGTCCGGAGGTTCTGCAGGACGACGCTGGTCCGGGCGTCGTGGCGGGCGAGGTCGATCTTGGCGACGAACGCCCAGCCGGCCAGGACGCAGTCGACGTGGCCGTCGTCGAGCAGCTGCCAGTGGAAGTTCTCGACCGCGTGCACGAGGTGAAGCTGCTCGTGGTCGTAGCGGAACAGGGAGGGCTCGATGAGGGGGTCGTCGACGAACGGCAGCTCGAGCACCACCCCTTCGGGCTCGACCCGCGAGGGCCAGTTCTCGACCTTGAAGGCGTTGCGGCTGGAGTACTCGTGGGCGTCGTCGCGGCGGTCCTGCCGTGCGAGCTCGATCATCACGCGGCGCGTGGGCCCGGCTGCTCGCCAGACCTCGGGCGGCGCGTCGTCGGTGAACGACCGGACGGCGGCGACCAGCTCCTGCCAGTAGTCGTCGTCGGAGATCCCGGGGCTCCGCAGGTACCAGTGGAAGTGGGCGTCGAACAGCGTCTGCAGCCACCCGTCGTACACCCGGTCGAGGCCCTCGACGCGCAGGACGCGGCGGGTCTCCTCCCAGGCCTCGATGCGCTGCCGGAGATCCTTCAGGGACGCGGTCTGCTGGCTGATCGAGCTCTGGTCGTCGCGCATCCGGTAGCGGTAGACGACGTCGGGGATCACGTCGATGGTGCGGGCCCGGGCGAACAGCTGGGTGATGATCGGCTGGTCCTCGTAGGCGACGCCTTCGCGGAACCACAGTCCTTCGCGCTCCCAGAAGTCGCGGCGGTACAGCTTGTTCCAGGTGTAGAGGTTGCGCAGCAGGGGCAGGAAGTCCTCGATCGCGATGCCGTCGCGCGGCTCCGCCTGGACGTCGACGACCCAGTCGGGCGTCCAGGTGCGGGCGGAGTCGAACCGCTCGACGCCGCCGACCACCAGCTCCGAGCCGGTCCTCCGGGCGTTGTCGACCAGTCGGCCGATCGCGTCCGGCGGTAGCAGGTCGTCGGAGTCGACGAAGGTGAGGAACTCGCCGCGGGCAGCGCGGACGCCGGTGTTGCGGGCCGCGCCCAGCCCGCCGTTCGGACGGGTGAGGAGCCGGACGCGGGGGTCGCGGCGGACGTACTGCTGCGCGATCGCGCGCGACCCGTCCGGGCTCCCGTCGTCGACGAGCAGCAGCTCGAAGTCCTCGAAGCCCTGGCCGAGGATCGAGTCGAGGCAGTCGGCGAGGTACTCCTCGACGTTGTAGAACGGCACGATCACGCTGACCGTGGGACGCAGGATGCGCGACCGCACCAACCGGGCTGGCCTGGTCGCCGCCGCCCGCCGCGCCACCCGGTACAGCCGGGGACGGCTGCGGACGGCGTCCACCAGTCGGCTCACGGCGCCGAAGTTACCGGACCGCCGGACCGCCCCCGGCATCGGCGAACGCCGCCGAGCTCCTCCAACATGTCGACGAACCGCGACGCGGCGCGGCCGTCCTGGTAGGGGTTCATCCGGGCGTCGAAGTCGGCGATCCGGCCGGCCCAGGCGGCGGCCAGCGTCGGTACGTCGCGCAGCTGGGCGACGACCTCGTCGGTGGTGCGCACGCAGCGGACCGGGCGCGGTCTCCTCGAACGGGAACAGGAACCCACGGACGCCGGAGGTGTAGTCGTCGAGGTCGGGCACCAGGAACACCATCGGCCGCCGCGTCTGCGCGTAGTCGAACCGGAGCGAGGAGTAGTCGAGCACCGCGACGTCGGAGGCGAGGACCAGCTCGTTGATCTCGGGATGGTCGGTCACGTCGACGACCCCGGGCCGCGAGGCGCTGGGCGCGTGGAACCGGTGGCCACGCAGCAGGATCACGTGGGAGTCGCCGAGGGCGGCCGCGGCGGCATCCACGTCGAGGTGCTCGGCCATCGCCGCCGCGCGCGGGCGGGTGGCGAGGTGGTCACGCCACGTGGGGGCGTAGAGGACCGCCGTCTGGTCGGGGCGCACGCCGAGGCGGCGACGCGCACGGTCACGCACCCCGTCGGCGTCCTCGGCCCGCAGCGCATCGTCGCGGGGATAGCCGTGCTCGGCGGCCGGCCCGGTGTAGCCGTACTGCTCGCGGTAGACCTCGGTCATCTCCGGGGTCGGGGTCGAGATCAGGTCCCAGGTCTCGACGCTGCGACGGCGCATGACCTCCACCCGGCGCGGTGGCAGGTCGCGCGCCCGCCACTGCGACTCGCCCATCGCCTTCGAGGGGTACCCGTGGAAGCACTGGACGACGAGCTGGTCCGGGCGTCGGCGGTACCACTCCTCGAGCTCGGTGTTGGTGACCAGCACCCGGGCCGTGCCCAGCACGTCGTACCACTCACGGGAGCCGATCACGACGTGCCGCGTCCCGGTGGGAGCCCAGTGGCCGTGGTCGAGGATGCCCCACGCCGGGGTCACCCCCGGGTGCCGGCTACGGACCTCCTCGAGGACCGCGAGCGGGGTGTCGGTCGCGGACCGCCCGGCGAAGGTCTCGAAGTACCAGAGCTCCGGTTGCGTGGGTCGGTCGTCCACGGCGTACGCCGAACGGAGGCGCTGCTGCGCGTACGCCCCGAGCTCGTCGTCCGCGCGTGGTGGTCCGAGGTGGAGCTCGCCGACGCCGGAGTGTCCGGGGAGGACGCGGAGCCGGTAGCCGGTCACCGACGGTCTCGACCGGGAGCGACTCGCGCCAGGTCGCCGCGGCGCCGATCCCGCCGGGGCGCTCGAGGTGGTAGACCGCCGTGGCGAGGTGGACCGACCGGCCGTAGAGGTCACGCCTGGTGGCGAAGACGACCGTGCCGTCGCGCCGGGACTCGCCGGCGATGTCGGTGCCCGGGCCGCGCAGCCGCAGGCCGTCTGCCGGCCGGTCCAGCCGGACGACGAGCCGGTCGCCGTCGAGGAAGACCCCGTGGACGACGGGCTCCGGGCCGTCGTGCTCGGCTGTGCGCGGCGGGAGGCCGGCGTACGCCGATCGGACGAGGCCGCCGACGCGGCCCTCGACGCGGAGCTCGCGGGTGCCGGCGGGAACCGTCACGCGGGCAGCGCCCTCGGCCGCCGACTGGAAGCGGGTGCCCGCCCACCGGTCTGCCGTGTGGTCCACGCGTGGCTCCACCGGAGCGGAGGTGCCGTCGGCCTCGACCGTGAGCTCGAGCGGATGCTCGGCGAGGTCGACGCCGCCGATCCGCGCCCACAGGTCGACCACGCGGCCCTGGTCCGAGTCCCTCGCCCGCACCACCCGGACGGTCAGCCCGGTCTCGCTCTCGGCCAGTCGCCGGTCGTCGGCGGAGAGCTCGACCGATCGCCAGACCGCCACCGGCCGGCCGTCCACGAGCTCGGTCGGAAGGTCCTCCCCCAGCGACTCGAGCTCGGCGGCGAGGTTCTCGACGTCGCTCCGGCGGCCGCCCGAGGCGAGTGTCAGCAGCCCGCGCGACGAAGCCCGGAGGTCGACGTCGTCGGGGAGGGCGGTCAGTGCGGTCAGGCGGAGCCAGGTGTCCTCGTCGGCCCGCTCCGCGTCCATGACGAAGCGTGGCAGGAGCACGTCGTACCAGTGGCGGCGCCAGCCGGCGGCCAACGGCGAGCGCTGGAGTGCGGCGGACACGGCACGGTCGAGGTCGAGCCAGTGCTCGAGCTCGGGCAGTGGACTCGGTCGCGCGCCGTAAGCCCGGTGGCCACGCTCCGGTGCGAACCGGACGACGGGTCGGTCGAGCACGTCGACCGCCAGCCACGGGAGCAGGGCCGCGAGTGACGGAGCGCAGAGCCAGTCGTCGGCTGCGGTCAGCTCGAGCCGGTCCGCGAACGCGCGGGTGAAGGCCTTGTTCGCCAGCGTCAGGTCGCCGGCCAGCGCCGGCGAGGCCGGTCGAGCCGGGGCCGGGTCGCCGTGGGAGTCGGCCTGGGCGCGAGCCAGCCACGGCTCGGGTTCTCCGGCCTGCTCCAGGACTCCCGTCGCAACGTCCGAGCCGGAGGTCGCGAGCGACCCGGCGAGGTCGGTGACGGCGCGCGGCAGCAGCTGGTCACACCCGCGGACCAGGACGACGTACCGGCCCGTAGCGGCCGCGACACCCGCCCGCACCGCGGCGTACGCCGTCGCCTCGGGCGCGAGCGCCCGGAACCGCGGGTCGTCCGGCAGGTCGGTCACCCCCGACCCCACCGGGCTGACGACCACGTCGAGCAGGGCGTGCGTCTGCGCGCGGATCGAGGCCAGGCAGTCCTCGACCCGGTCGCCGTCCTCGGGCACGACGACCACCGAGACCACGCCGATCTCGCCTCCGCCGAGCCCGAGTCGGCTGCCGAAGACTCCGAGCAGCCGCGCCCGGACCGGTCCGGGAACCCGCCCCAACGCCGACCGCGCGACATCGCGCAGGCGCGACCGGGACGGCGTGCGCGGCATGAGAAGGACTCTAGCGACGCGGGGACATGGTCCCCGCGTCGCTAGTAGGCGTCATGCGATCGAACGTGACCTCAGATCAGGCCGTTGTCGGACAGCCACTGCTGGGCGACGTCCTCGGGCTTCGCCCGGTCGACCGCCACCTGCGCGTTCAGCTGGATGAGCGCGTCGGTGGTGAGCTTCGACATCAGGTTGTTCAGCGGGTCGGCCACGTCGGGGTGGGCCTGGAGGAACTCCGAGGACACCATCGGGACGAGGTTCTGGGCCGGCTGGATCTGCTTGTCGTCGGGCAGCAGGACGAGGCCCTGGCTCTCGAGCGTGCCGTCGGTGGTGCTGGTCTCGCCGAGCTGCGACTCACCCTTGATCACCGAGTCGTAGGTCTGCTGGCTGGCGTAGCCCAGCGGCAGGATCTTGGTGATCTTGATGCCGTACGCCGAGGAGAGGCCGCCCTCGCAGTCGAGACGTCCCTTGCAGTCCGGCGCCGCGGCCAGCGTGACCGACTTGCCCTTGAGGTCGGACAGCTTGGTGACGTTGTTCTGCTCGGAGTAGTCCTTGCTCACGAAGAACGCGTTGGTGTCCGTCGCGGCCGAGGGGTTCAACAGCGTGATCCCCGCCTTGTCGAGCAGGGGCTTGGCCTTGTCGATCGTCTTCTGCGGGTCGGACACCGTGATCGGCTTGGCGTTGCTGCCGTTGTAGGTGCCGTTGAGGAACTCGACGATCGCGCCGGTGTACTCCGGCACCACGTCGAGATCCTTCGGGAAGATCTTCATGTACACGTCGCGGGTGTCCACGAGATGCACCTGCGGGGTGTAGCCGGCCTTCTGGAGGACGGCGGCGTACATGTCGGCGACGATCGCGGCCTCGGTGAAGTTCTGGCCGGAGATCCGTACTGTGCCGTGGTCCGTCGAGGCGGACGATGGGTTGTCGGTCGCGGACGAGCTGCTGTCGGAGCTGCCGCAAGCCGTGAGGAGCGCGGCACTAGCCGCCACCACCCCGGCCAAGAGGCGTCGGGTGTGCATTGGATTCCACCTTCTGTGTCCCGCGTCGCTAGTAAACGGCGCGCGTGTCCGGTGCCCCCCTTCCAGGGCGTGGATCGCCCATCATGCTCCAACGCCGGAGGTCACGCGACGTCGGGTCGGTCCGTTCCTGGTTGCGGTTCCCTTACGATTCGGGTCCACCGCGCGCTCCACGAAGGCGCTTCCCACCTCGAGCAGGAACGCCACCACGGCCACGACGAACGCGGCGGCGATGCCCTTGGGGTAGTCGGTGCGATAGAAGCCTTCGGTGATCAGGATGCCGAGCCCCGGCCCCGCCACCAACGCGGCGATCGTCGCGGTGGCCCACACCTGCACCAGCGCCAGCCGGAGGCCCGAGACGATCAGCGGTAGGGCCAGCGGCAGCTCGACCCGCCAGAAGCGCTGGGAGCCGGTCATGCCCATCCCGATGGCCGACTCCTTGATCGGAGCCGCCACCTCCCGTACGGCGACGTACGCATTGGTGTAGATCGGCGGCAGCGCGTACAGCGACAGGGCGATCAGGGTCGCGAGGCCGGCCCGGCCGTAGGGCCCGAACACAGCGGTGCCGGGATGGTCGAGGCTGACCAGGATCGCCAGCAGGGCGAACGTCGGGACGGCACGGCCGATGTTGGTCAGGTTGACGGTGAGGAAGCCGGCCTTGCCGAGGTGGCCCAGCCAGAGCGCGAACGTCAGCCCGATCACCATCGCGATGGCGAGCGCGGTGAAGCTGAGCAGGAGCTGCTGGACGAGGAGGTGCCAGATGCCCTCGTCGCCCTTCCAGTTCGCGCTCGTCGTGAGGTAGGTCCAGGCGTCGCCGAGGTTCCTCATGTCGTGCGCCTCCGGTGGGTCCAGGGAGTCGACAGCCACTGCACGCCGACGATGACCGTGTCGAGCACGACGGCGAGCACGACGCAGAGCACGCTGGCGGCGAGGATCTCGGCCTTGAAGTCGTTCTGCACGCCGTCGCGGATGAGGTTGCCCAGCCCGCCGTACGACACGAGCGTGCCGACGGTGGTGAGGGCGACGGTGGAGACGGTGGCCACGCGCAGGCCGGCCATCATCACGGGCAGCGCGAGCGGCACCTCGATCAGGAACAGCAGGCGGGTCTTGCCGTAGCCCAGTCCGGTGGCCGACTCACGCACCTCGTCGGGTACGCCGAGCAGCCCGGCGAGCATGCTGCGCACCAGGATCGTCAGCGCGTAGAGGCCGAGCCCGATCACGACCGTCGTCATGCTGATGCCGGTGAACGGCACCAGGAACGGGAACAGCGCCAGGCTCGGGATCGTGTAGATCATCGTGCTGGTGCCGAGGATCAGACCCTGCACCGCCGGCAGTCTGCGGGCGAGCAGCGCGAGCGGGAAAGCGATCACCACACCGAGCAGCAGGGCCCAGGCCGTGATCTGCAGATGCTGGCCGAGGGCGGAGGTCAGGTCGTGGTGCCGGTCCTTCAAGTAGTCGGTGCAGTACCACTTGTTCACCAGCCGGCTGTAGCAACTCGGCTCGATCTGGATCCCGTCTCCCGCGAGTAGGGTCACGGGCATGAACGCTACCGCGCCTTCCGAGGAGGCAGCGTCCTCGGACGACACCAGCGAAGCGATGATCCGGCTCGAAGGAGTCGGGAAGAAGTACGCCGACGGGACCGTCGCGGTGCACGAGCTGGACCTCGAGATCGCGGCCGGCGAGATGGTGGTCCTGGTGGGTCCATCCGGGTGCGGTAAGTCCACGACGTTGAAGATGATCAACCGGCTGATCGAGCCGACGTCCGGCCGGATCTTCCTCGAGGGACGCGACGTCACCTCCGAGGACCCGGTCAAGCTGCGCCGCCGGATCGGCTACGTGATCCAGCAGATCGGGCTGTTCCCCCACCAGAAGATCGTCACCAACGTCGCCACGGTGCCGTCGTTGATCGGGACGCCGAAAGCGCAGGCGCACGAGCGGGCCCGTGAGCTCCTCGACCTGGTCGGGCTGGACCCGAACACGTTCGCGGACCGCTACCCGCGCCAGCTCTCCGGGGGACAGCAGCAGCGGGTCGGCGTGGCGCGCGCGCTGGCCGCGGACCCACCGGTGCTGCTGATGGACGAGCCGTTCGCGGCGGTCGACCCGATCGTCCGGGCGCGGCTGCAGGACGAGTTCCTGCGCCTCCAGGGGGAGCTGGGCAAGACCGTCGTCCTGGTCACGCACGACATCGACGAAGCCGTGAAGATGGGCGACAAGGTCGCCGTACTCGCCCAGGGCGGCCACCTCAAGCAGTTCGCGACCCCGGCGGAGCTCCTCGGCCACCCGGCCGACGACTTCGTGGCCGACTTCGTCGGCTCGACCGCCGGTCTGCGCCGGCTGACCGTGACCAAGCTGGAGCGCCGGCACCTCGAGCCGCTCGACGGCGTCGCCACCGGTGATCTCGGCGCCGCGATCGACCTGGACTCCACGCTCGAGCAGGCGCTCGCCGTACTCCTGCGGGACGACAAGCCGATGGTCGGCGTCAAGGAGGGCTCGCAGTTCGTCGGCGTCCTCACCCCCGACGGCATCCACCGCGCCCTCCGGGCCAGCCTTGCGGCCGATCCCGAGGAACGAAGGAATGGCGTCGCGAGCGCAGGTTGAGCGAGCCCACGCCGAAAGCTGACCTGGCGATTGCGTCGCGGAAAATGGCGCCGACCCGGCGATTCCGTCGTACGGAATCGCCGGGTCAGTCGTCAATGACGTGACGGAACTGCCAGGTCAGCGTTCCCTGGGGTGACGCAATCGCCAGGTCGGTCAGGCCGTGCCGGCGGCGGGCCAGGACGTCGCGATGTCGAGCTCGGACTTGAGGGTGGCGTTCTCGGTGCGGAGCACGCCGTTCTCGTCCTCGAGCTCGGCGACCCGGACGATGGCCTCGGCGGCTCGCTCCTCGGACTCGTCGAGGGCGACGGCCAGGCGCGAGCCCTCGGCCTCGGCCTCGTCGGCCCTCAGGGTCTCCGCGGTGAGCTGGCGTGTCGGACGCGGCGGCCCGGCTCTGGGAGGCGATCACCGCGGACTCGAGCTGGGTCACGGCCTCCGCGGCCCGACCCACCTTGGCGCCCATGGCGTCGACGAACTCGCGCTGCTCGAGCGAGCGGGCCTCGGACAGACCGCGGTAGGACTGAGCCTGCTGCGCCCGGTCGGCGGCAGCTTCGCGGCGCGAGAGCACCAGCTCGGTGTGCGTGATGCGGACGGCAGTCGCTCCGAGGACGACGGCAAGGACGGCAGCGACCGACACGAGAGTGACGGATGCGCTGAGGACGGCGCCGATGACGACGACCGCCGAGGTGATGACCAGTGCGGCAGCGACCATGATGCGGGTACTGCGCTGCCGCCGACGAGTCTGTGGGGAAGACATGCTGAAAGGCTAGGGCTCGTCGTCCTCCGGAGGGACGCGACACGCGCGTTCGAGCAGGAGCCCGCCGACGACGATCAACAGGCCCGCCACGCCGGCGCAGGCCGCTCGGAAGGCCCGCTGACCTGCGAGGTCGGTGCTCTCGACCCCCAGCCAGCTGACGGCGTACCCGAAGTAGGCGCCGCCCGCGAGGGCGCCGACGTAGGCGCAGGCGCGGGCCAGCACGAGCCGGTTGACCGCCTGGTGCGGGGAGAGCCGGGCCGGGTGATGGGCGATCGTACGGCGTGTGGACCAGGCGGTTCCGAACAGGATCGCCGCCACCAGGACCAGCGCGAGCGGCTGCGCCCAGGACACCTGCGGAGGCAGGCCGGTGCCGCGGTCGGCGATGGCGTGGAAGACCCAGCCGACGACCAGGCCGACCACTGCCCAGGCGCAGAGCGACGCGACGCTCATCGGGCGCAGGCGGCCCTCGGGGTCGGGCGGCTCCGGTGCGTCGTCCGGCGGCTCCGGATCGGCGCTCACCGTGACCTCACTGTGGCCTCATGACCAGGGAGTCACTGCACCTGGAGGACGAGGTCCTCACGCTTCTTCAGGCCGCTGCGGTCGCTCCGCTCGAGCAGGTCGGCCACGGTGCCGGCGTCCGGGATCTCGGCGTCGGGCTCGACGTCGTACCAGGGCTGGAGCACGAACGCGCGCTCGGAGGCCCGCGGGTGGGGCAGCTGCATGACCTCGTCGTTGCGGCGCCGGTCGCCCACCACGATCACGTCGACGTCGAGCGTGCGGGGAGCGTTGCGGACCTCCTCGCCGCGCTCGCGACCGAACGCGTCCTCGATGGCGTGACACCGGTCGAGCAGCCGGCTGGCGGCCAGGGTCGTGTCGAGGAGGACGACGGCGTTGAGGAAGGTCTCGGAGCCCAGGGGTGCGTCGACCGGCTCGGTCTCGTAGATCGGAGAGACACCCGTGAGCCAGACGTCGGGCGTGTCGGCCAGCGCGTGGACGGCACCCTGCAGGCTGGTGAGGCGTTCGCCGAGGTTCGAGCCCAGCGCCACGACGGCCCGCCGGATCGGCCGCATCTCACCGGTGAGGGTGTCGGCGTCGACGATGTTCGGGTTGGGTGTCTCGGTCACGGCGGGCACCTCACTGCTGGGGGCTGGGTCGGGTGATCGTGAGCGTCACGTCGGCGAAGGTCGCCTCGATGGGGGCTCCGGGTTTGTGAACCGTGACCCGAGCCCATTCAACACGCCCGTCCAAGAGGCAGACGTCCGAGATGCGCTCGGCCAAAGTCTCGATGAGATCGACCGGGTCCGACTCGACGGCGGCTTTCACCTGGGCGACGAGACTTCCGTAGTCCACGGTGTCGTGCAAGTCATCGGACGCGGCCGCAGCACGGGTGTCCACGCCCAGGGTCAGGTCGATCACGAACACCTGTCCCTCCCGGCGTTCGTGCTCGAAGACGCCGTGGTGGGCGAAGCACTCGATCCCCGTGACGGACAGCTCGTCGGTCATGGTGACGCCTCCTCCCAGTGCTCGAGCGCCCGCAGGGCGTCGCGGCTGGAGCGTACGTCGTGCACGCGCAGACCCCAGACACCCTGCTGGGCCAGGAGCACTGTGAGCGCGGTCGTCGCGGACTCGCGGTCGTCCACACCTCGCGGCGAGCCGTCCTGGCCGGCGAGGAGGCTGCCGAGGAAGGACTTCCGGCTCGCCCCCACCAGCAACCGGAAGCCGAGGGTCTGCAGGCTGCCGAGCCCGGCGAGGAGCGCCCAGTTGTGCGCGGCCTTCTTGGCGAACCCGAGCCCGGGATCCAGCACGATCCGCTCGTCGGGGATGCCCGCAGCCCGCGCCGCGTCCACGCGCTGGGAGAGCTCGGCGCGCACCGCCGCGACCACGCCTCCCGGGCCGTCGTACGCCGCGAGCTCCTGCATGTGGTCGGCGTGCCCGCGCCAGTGCATGCAGACGTACGTCGTGCCCGAGGCGGCGACGACGTCCAGGATCCGCGGGTCGGCCAGGCCGCCCGAGACGTCGTTGACGATCGTCGCGCCGGAGGCGACGGCCTGCTCGGCCACCTCCGAGCGCATCGTGTCCACGGACACCGTGGCGCCTCCCGCGGACAGCTCGCGGATCACCGGGATCACGCGGCCGAGCTCTTCCTCGACCAGCGGACGGGTCGCGCCGGGGCGGGTCGACTCGCCACCGATGTCGAGGATGTCGGCACCGTCGGCCAACAGGTCGCGACCGTGCGCGATCGCGGCGTCCGGGGTGGACCAGCGGCCGCCGTCGGAGAAGGAGTCCGGGGTCACGTTGACGACGCCCATCAGCAACGGGGAGGCCGACCCCATCTCCGGCCGCCTCAGCCCTTGTGGCTGGTGATCAGCGCCATCGCCTCGGACCGGGTCGCGGCGTTGTGCATCTGGCCCCGGACGGCCGAGGTGATGGTGCGCGCCCCGGCCTTGCGGACCCCGCGCATCGTCATGCAGAGGTGCTCGGCCTCGATCACCACGATCACGCCGCGCGCCTCCAGTCCGGAGACGAGGGCGTCGGCGATCTGCGTCGTCAGCCGCTCCTGCACCTGCGGACGCTTGGCATAGACGTCCACGACCCGGGCGAGCTTCGAGAGACCGGTGATCTTCCCGGTCTCGGACGGGATGTAGCCGACGTGGGCGACTCCGGTGAACGGGACGAGGTGGTGCTCGCACATCGACCAGAGCTCGATGTCGCGGACCAACACCATCTCGTCGTGCCCGATGTCGAACGTCGTGGTCAGGACGTCGGCCGGTGCCTGGCGGAGACCGGCGGTGAGCTCGGCGTAGGCCCGGGCGACGCGGGCGGGCGTGTCCCGCAGGCCCTCGCGCTCGGGGTCCTCACCGATGGCGATGAGCAGCTCACGGACCGCGGCGGCGGCGCGCTCGTGGTCGAAGGGCGGGACGTCGTCCGTCGGCCGCTCGGCCCACGCGATCGGGTCGGTCATGCCGTGCTCATGCCGTGCTCATGTCCTGCTCATGTCGAGGTCAGGCCGTCGGGGCAGGAGGCTCGGGCGTGGCACCGGGGGCGATCGGCCCGCCGTGGATGTCGCCACCCGGACCCGGCGGCGTGAGGATGCCGCCCGCGTCGACCTCGGGCCTCGTCCCGTTGACCCTGGCCCGGTCGCGGATCTCCTGCGGGATCTCGACCGGCGGGATCTCGGACGGGTTGCGGTCGGGCGAACCCGTCCACGCCGGACGCGGCCCACGCTTGCGCAGCTGCTCGAAGACGGTGGCGACCTGCTGCTTGTCGAGCGTCTCCTTGTCCATCAGCTCGAGGACCAGGCTGTCGAGGACGTCGCGGTTCTCCTCGAGGATGTCGAACGCCTCCTGGTGCGCGGTGGCCAGCAGCTTCTTGGTCTCCTCGTCGACCGCCGCGGCGACCTCCTCGGAGTAGTTGCGGCTGTGCCCGAGGTCGCGGCCGAGGAACGGCTCGGGGTTGTTGTCGCCGAGCTTGATCGCGCCGAGACGCTCGGTCATGCCGTACTGCGTGACCATGGCCCGCGCCACCGCGGTCGCCTTCTCGATGTCGTTGCCGGCGCCGGTGGTCGGGTCGTGGAAGACCATCTCCTCCGCGGCGCGGCCGCCCATCATGTAGGCGAGGGTGTCGAGCAGCTCGCTGCGGGTCTGGCTGTACTTGTCCTGGTCGGGCAGCACCATCGTGTACCCGAGAGCCCGGCCGCGCGGCAGGATCGTCACCTTGTGCACCGGGTCGTTGCCCGGGCACGCCGCAGCCACCAGGGCGTGGCCGCCCTCGTGGTACGCCGTGATGAGCTTCTCCTTCTCGCTCATCAGGCGGGTACGCCGCTGGGGGCCGGCGATCACGCGGTCGATCGCCTCGTCGAGCGATATGTCGGTGATCAGCTTCTGGTTGGTGCGGGCGGTGAGCAGAGCGGCCTCGTTGAGGACGTTCTCCAGGTCGGCTCCGGTGAAGCCGGGCGTACGCCGCGCCACCCCGAGGAGGTCGACACCCGGCGCCAGCGGCTTGCCACGGGCGTGGACCTCGAGGATCTTGTGCCGCCCGGCGAGGTCGGGAGCGTCGACCTGGATCTGCCGGTCGAATCGACCCGGGCGCAGCAGTGCGGGGTCGAGCACGTCGGGCCGGTTGGTGGCCGCGATCAGGATGACGCCACCACGGACGTCGAAGCCGTCCATCTCGACGAGCAGCTGGTTCAGCGTCTGCTCGCGCTCGTCGTGACCGCCGCCCATGCCGGCGCCACGGTGGCGGCCGACGGCGTCGATCTCGTCGATGAACACGATCGCGGGCGCGTTCTCCTTGGCCTGCTCGAACAGGTCGCGCACCCGGCTCGCGCCGACACCGACGAACATCTCGACGAAGTCGGAGCCGGAGATCGAGTAGAACGGAACGCTGGCCTCACCGGCGACCGCCCGCGCGAGCAGCGTCTTGCCGGTGCCCGGAGGTCCGTAGAGCAGGACGCCCTTGGGGATCTTGGCTCCGACGGCCTGGAACTTGGCCGGCTCCTGGAGGAACTCCTTGATCTCGCCGAGCTCCTCGACCGCCTCGTCGGCGCCCGCGACGTCGCCGAACGTCGTCTTCGGCATGTCCTTGGTGATCAGCTTGGCCCGCGACTTGGCGAACTGCATGACGCCGCGGCCACCGCCGCCCTGCACCTGGTTCATCAGGAACAGGAACAGCAGCACGATCAGGACGAACGGCAGCAGCGTGGTGACGATCTGGCCGATCAGGCTGGGATGGCTGATGCTGACGTCGTAGGAGTCGGCATCCATCGAGCCGGCCTTGATCTGCTTCTGGATCTCGGCGACGAGCGCCGGCTGAGTGCCGTCGAGCCAGTGGGAGGTGACCTCGGCGCCCTCCGTGCGGACGCCGTCCTTGAGCGTTGCCTTGATCGTCTGGTCGCCGCCGTCGACGAGCGTGATCGACTGGACCTGGCCCTGGGAGATGTAGCTGTCCATCTGGCTGGTCTTGATCTCGTCGTACCCGCCCGGCGACGCGATGTACTGGAGCGCGAACAGGATGAGCAGCACCGCCACGACGATCCACGGCCACGGGCTTCGGGCGAAACGCTTCACAGGACTCTCTCGACGACGAGACTGTTGCTCACCGGCGCCGGCCGAAGAGCACTGGATTTCCGAGAATGACGACGGTACACGTCATCCCCAATGCCCATTGTCCCCCGCCGACCTGCACAGACCTACTCCGCGAGCCCGATTTCACCCGTGGGGAAGGCGGTCAGGCACTGTCACCGGGTTTCGACGCGCTTGCGCGACTTCGTGCCTCAGTCGCCGCGCTTGCTCAACCTGCGCTCGCCCACGCCGAGCCCTCGTTCCTCGGACTCGGCTGTCGCTTGCCCGTCGTCAGCTGTAGACATGCGGCGCGAGCGTCCCGATGTCGCGCAGGTTGCGGTACTTCTGCCGGTAGTCGAGGCCGTAGCCGACGACGAAGTCGTTGGGGATGTCCCACCCGACGTACTTCACGTCCAGCTGTTGCTGGGCCGCGTCGGGCTTGCGCAGCAGGGTGCAGATCTGGACGCTGGCGGGGGTGCGGCTCGCCAGGTTGGAGGTGACCCAGCTCTGGGTGAGGCCGGTCTCGATGATCTCGTCGACGATGAGCACGTGCCGGCCGGTGATGTCGGTGTCGAGGTCCTTGAGGATCCGGACGACGCCGCTGGACTTGGTGCCGGAGCCGTAGGAGCTGATCGCCATCCAGTCCATCTCGACGTGTCGGGGCAGGGCCCGGGCGAGGTCGACCATCACCATCGCGGCGCCGCGCAGGATGCCGACGATCAGCAGGTCCTTGCCCTCGTAGTCGGCGGTGATCTCCTGAGCCAGCTCTTCGAGACGGTCGTGGATCTGCTTCTCGGTGAAGAGGACCTCGACGAGGTCGTCGCCGACCTGGGTGGCGTCCATGGCTGCACCCTAGACGAGCGGTTCCCGGCTAGGCCGTGTCGGTGGCGCGCTCGAACGCGAGCACCCCGTCGCGGCGTACGGCGCGCACGTGGCCGGGCAGGTCGACCCACTTCTGGCCGTGCCAGTCGGTGAGGAGGGCGTCGACGGCGACGACGTGCTGGTGGAAGGTCTCGCCGGCGGGTGCGCCCGCCGCCACCACGGCGTCGCGCAGCACGCGCGTGCGGATCGGAGTCGGCAGGAGGGTCATCGCCTCGACCGAGAGGCCGCCGTCGACGACCACGTCGGCGAGGGCCTGGTCGGCGTAGGAGTCGAGGAGCTCCATGTCGGAGCGGAGGAGGTCGGCGGTGCGCGCGAGCGACTCGGTGACGCCGGGGCCGAGCTCGTCCTCGAGGACGGGGAGCACCCGGCGCCGGACGCGCACGCGGGTGAAGGCGTCGTCGACGTTGTGCGGGTCCTCCCACACCTCGAGCCCCTCGACCTGGCAGGCGGTGACGGTGTCGGTGTGCGAGACGTCGAGAAGGGGACGGCGGTAGTAGTCGAACGAGCGACGCATCCCGGCGATCGCCCGGCCGCCCGAGCCGCGGGCGAGGCCCATCAGGACCGTCTCCGCCTGGTCGTCGCGGGTGTGACCGAGCAGCACCACCTCCGCCTCGAACCGCTCGCGGACCTCCTCGAGCAGGGCGTAGCGCGCCGCCCGGGCGGCCGCCTCGGGCCCGAGACCCGGCGCGTCGACCTTCGCCCGGGCGCTGACGGTCTCGTCGACGCCCGAGTCCGGCGAGCTGCGCGACGACCCGCTCGGCCCGCTCCGCGGAGTCCTCCTGGAGCCCGTGGTCCACGGTGACACCGACGACGTACCAGCCCTGCTCGCGGCCCTCGAAGACCGTCGCCGACGCCAGGGCCAGCGAGTCGGCGCCGCCGCTGCAGGCCACCAGCAGCCGGGCACCCGGCTCCAGGTCGGCGAGGCCCCGGCGTACGGCGTGACGTACGGCGGCGAGCGACGGGTGCAGGCTCATCCGTGCACGCGTGCGACCCAGCTGTCCGGATCGTGGATCTCGGCCAGGGACGGCAGGTTGTCGGCCTTCTCCCAGACGGCGTTGAAGTCGTCCATGCCGACCTTGTCGACGACGGCGCGGACGAACGAGGCGCCGTCGCGGTACTGCGCCATCTTGGCGTCGAGCCCGAGCAGCTTGCGCAGGACCCGGTCGAGGGTGCCCACGCCCTGGCGCCGCTCGGTGAACTTGGCCCGGATCGACTGGACGCTCGGGATGACGCTCGGGGCCGACCCCGTCCATGACGACGTCGGCATGGCCCTCGAGCAGCGACATGATGCCGGTGACCCGGTCGAGGATCTCCTTCTGCTCGGGCGTGCCGAGGAGCTCGATCAGGCTCCCGCCGCTGCGGTTCTTGATGGCGTCGCCGATGCGCTGCAAACCCTCGTCGAGGAAGCGCTGCGGCTCGACGGTCTCGGCCAGCGCACCGAACTGGTCGAAGAGGTGCTCGCGCATCCACGGCACTGCGGTGAACTGGACCCGGTGGGTCTCCTCGTGGAGGCACACCCAGAGGCGGAAGTCCGTCGGGTCGGCGTTGAGCTCGCGCTCGATGTGCATCACGTTGGGGGCGACCAGCAGCAGCCGGCCGTGGGGCTCGTGGAACGGGTCGAACTGACCCAGCACCTTGCTCGCCATGAAACCGAGCAGGCCGCCCACCTCGGCGCCGGTGATGCGCGAGCCGACGGCCTGGGAGATCGGACCCGGCGGACCCTTCTTCTCGGTCACCTTCGCGATCACCGGCGTGAGGATCTGGGCGAAGCCTTCGGCGTTCGCCTGGATCCACGCCGGCCGGTCGACGACGAGGACGGGGGCGGTCAGGGCGCCGGCGTCGAGGCCGGTGTAGTCACGGACGTACGCCGTCGACCGCTCCGCGCCGGCGCGCAGCTCGGCGACCGTCGCGGCGGCCTCCGCGGCCGAGACCTCGGGACCCGCGCCGGCCAGGCGGGACCCGATCGAGACCGCGAGGCCCCAGTCGACCATCTCCGTCGTCATGCGGCGAGCCTACGTGGCTCGGTGAGGAAGGCCCTTCGCGCCTGAGGCGATAGTCCGCACGTCGCTCTGGTGGTTCGAGATGCCCGGACGCTCGCCGTCGCACCGGATGAGCGGCTCGAGCCAGGAGTCGGCAGGTCTCAGCAGCGGCTGGTGGCGAGGGATGCGGTGAGGCGCTCGAGGGCGGCGCGGGTGTCGAGGGTCTGGGCGTACTTCACGTGGTTGCTCACGAACGCGAACAGCAGGGCACGACCCTTGGCGTTGGTGGTGAGGCCGGCGAGGGCGCTGGTGCCGGTGAGGGTGCCGGTCTTGGCGCGGACGAGGCCGCGGGCGTGGCTGTCGCCGAAGCGGTACGCCAGCGACCCGTCGTACGCCGCAACGGGGAGTCCGGTGATCACCGAGCGGAGGTCGGGGTGGTCGGGCGATGCGGCCAGCTGGAGCACCTCGACCAGGGTCTCGGCCTCGAGCCGGTCGTGACGGGACAGGCCGCTGCCGTCCTGGATGGTCGCCCGTTTCAGGTCGATGCCGAGGCCCTCGAGGGTGGTCCTCACGCCGCGCACGCCGGCGGCGAACGAGCCCTCACCCTCGACCTTCGAGCCCGACCTGGTGTGCGAGCACCTCGGCGCCCTCGTTGTCGCTGGTCTGCAGGACCCGCTCGACGATGTCGGCGACCGAGGTGCTGGTCACCCGCGCGAGCTCGGCCGCGTGGGCTCGCGGCTCGCGCTCGGAGATCTGGCCGTCGACCTCGATGCCGCGCTTGTGCAGGTACGCCGCGAACAGCTGCGCCGCGGTGGCGGGCGGGTCCGGGACGCGGCCGTAGCCCACCGGGTTCAGCCCCTCGTCGGCCCAGAGCGCGGTGATCGGGGAGACGACGTTCTCGGGGACGTAGGTCTTCGGCCAGTGGGGGTTGACCCGCGGGCCGCTGAACAAGGACACGTCGTAGGCGAGCCGTACCTCGTCGACGCCGTGACGGTGCAGGCGCCGGGCCGTGTCGGCGGCGAGGGTCTGCAGGCTCGCGTCATGGCGCCCCGGGCCGGAGGTCGGCTGCTGGTCCTCGAGGAACGGGTCGCCGCCGCCGACCAGGACGATCGAGCGGCGACCGTCGGCCATCACCCGGGTCGCGAAGGTGTGTCGGGGCCGAGCACCCGCAGGGCGGCGGTGGCGGTCAGGAGCTTCAGGGTGGAGGCGGGGGTGGAGGTGCCGCCGCCGACGTCGAGGACGGGGTGGCCGGTCAGCGGAGCGACGACGGCTCGCAGGTCGAAGAGGTGGGGATCGCGCATCTCCGGCTGGAGGGCGCGGCGTACGCAGGCGGTCGGTGGGGCGAGGCGACGGCGCCGTGCGCGCGACCACCCCGGGCGTCGGGACCGCGGACGGTGTGAACCCCGGGACCGGGGCGACCAGCGGTGGCGCGGGACTCGTCGCCGAACCAGTCGTCCAGGCGACCGGTCTCGTACGCCGCGGCGGCACCGCCGGCGAGCGCGAGGACGAGCACGCCGGTCACCCAGAGGAGCGCGCGCCGACCGCGCCGGCGACGGCGCTCGGTTCGGGCCACGCTGGCTCCTCGGGCTCAGTGGATCGGGACGGACCGCCCGGTTGGGCAGCGAGCCCTCATTCTGCGCGAGACTTGGTGGGAGCGCGCCGCGGGTCGGCCCGAGGGACGCGGCTGCCGACGGACACGTGGAGGTCAAGGTGCTGGAGTTCGACGTACTGGTGGAGATCCCGAAGGGGAGCCGCAACAAGTACGAGGTCGACCACGAGTCCGGCCGCATCCGGCTCGACCGGACGCTGTTCACGGCGACGCAGTACCCCGCCGACTACGGCTACATCGAGGACACCCTCGGCCAGGACGGCGACCCGCTCGACGCGTTGGTGCTGCTGCTCGGGGAGCCGACGTTCCCCGGCTGCCTGATCAAGTGCCGCGCGATCGGGATGTACCGGATGACCGACGAGAAGGGCGCGGACGACAAGGTGCTCTGCGTGCCGGTCTCCGACGTCCGCCTGGAGCACATGCGCGACATCAACCACCTGCCGAAGTTCGACCGGCTGGAGATCGAGCACTTCTTCACCGTCTACAAGGACCTCGAGCCCGGGAAGTCCGTCGAGGGTGCCGACTGGACCGGTCGCGACGAGGCCGAGAAAGAGGTCGAGGCGTCGTTCGCCCGGCTGCGGGAGACGGGCGGTCACCACCCCCCGCCGGCCGCGCAGGGCGAGTCGCATCAGGTCGAGCTCTCCTGACCGTCCGGTGAGCGAGACCTCCCACGGCGCGCACGACTTCGCCGACGACCCGCGCAACCGCGATGTGCTGATCCACGTCAACGGCACCCTGGTGCCGCGGGCCGAGGCGGTGGTGTCGGTCTTCGACTCGGGCTTCGTGCTCGGCGACGGCGTGTGGGAGGGCATCCGCGTGCACGCCGGCCACCCGGCGTTCCTCGACCAGCACCTCGACCGGCTCTGGGAGGGCGCGACGGCGATCGCCCTCGACATCGGGCTCACCCGCGCGGACCTGACCGATCGGATCTACGAGACGCTGCGCGCCAACGAGATGTCGGACGGCGTCCACATCCGGCTCATGGTGACTCGCGGGCCGAAGTCCACGCCCTACCAGGACCCGAGGTTCTCGGCCGGTCCGGCGACGGTGGTGATCATCGCCGAGCACAAGGACCCGCTGCCGGCGACCGTCGAGCAGGGGTTGTCGCTGTTCACCGTGCACGTGCGACGCGCGTCGCCGGACACGCTCGACCCGAAGCTGAACGCGCACAGCAAGCTGAACGACATCACCGCCTGCATCCAGGCCTACACCGCCGGCGCCGACGAGGCGTTGATGCTGGACCCGCAGGGCTTCGTCGCGACGTGCAACAGCACGCACTTCTTCGTCGTACGCCGGGGCGAGGTGTGGACGTCGTCCGGTGCGTACTGCCTCGGCGGCATCACCCGGGGCAACGTGCTGCGGGTGTGCGGGGAGGCCGGGATCCCCAGCCAGGAGAGGCTGTTCAGCCTCACCGAGGTCTACTCCGCCGACGAGGCGTTCGTGACGGGGACCTTCGCCGGCGTCGTCCCGGTGCACACCGTGGACGGACGGACGATCGGCTCCGGCCGTCGAGGACCGATGGTGTCGCGGCTGCAGGAGCTGTACGCCGACCTGGTACGCCGCGACGTCGCCGCCCGCCCATGACGGTGCGGCTCGCCTGCTGGTCCGGCCCGCGCAACATCTCGACGGCCACGATGCGGGCCTGGGAGAACCGACCCGACACCGAGGTCGTCGACGAGCCGCTCTACGCGTGGTACCTCGCCCACACCGGGCTCGACCATCCCGGACGCGACGAGGTGATCGCGGCCGGCGAGACCGACTGGCGCCGCGTGGTCGAGTCGCTGACCGGGCCGTGGCCCGACGGACCCGCGTTGCAGTACCAGAAGCACATGGCGCAGCACCTCGTCCCGGACCTGCCGCGCGAGTGGATCGCGTCGATGCAGAACGTGCTGCTGATCCGCGACCCGGCCGAGGTGGTCTCGTCGTACCTCCGCTCGCGCGCGACCGTCGTCCCCGACGACATCGGGATCCTGCAGCAGCTGGAGCTGCACGTGCTGCTCGACAGGTCCGTCCCCGTGATCGACTCGGCCGACTTCCTGCGGGCGCCGGAGGCCTACCTGCGATGGCTCTGCTCGTACGCCGGCGTCGCGTTCACCGACGCGATGCTGTCGTGGCCGGCCGGGCCGCGCGAGAGCGACGGCGTCTGGGCGCCGTACTGGTACGACGCGGTCCTGCGGTCCACGGGCTTCGAGCCGTACCGTCCCCGCCGGGTCGAGCTCACGCCCGAGGGCGAGGAGGTCGTCGCCGCCACCCGCCCGGCGTACGAGCGGCTGTACGACGCCCGGCTGGTGCTGTGAGCGCGGCGTCCTTGGGTCGTCCGCTGTTGCACGCGACGCGATTGCCTCCTCGGTATGACAGGAGTGACCCGCGACCCGAGGGATGAGGGGCGCGGGTCAAGGACCGCCGACGAGCCCGTAGGTCCACACGGATCCGTCGTCGGCGCGCACCCAGATCACGGTGGGAACCACCTGGCGGCCGTCGCCGCCCTCCATCGCCACCTGGCGCGGTCCGAACAGCTCACCCCCGCCAGGCGACTGGCCGATCTCCTGCGCGCCCTTCGGCAACGTGCGTCCCGGTGTCGCCGAGCTCTGCCGGTAGTCGCGGCCCAGTTCGTGCATCTCAGGCGGGGACTCGGACGGCGTGAGCCGGAACTCGCCGGTCGCCTCGTGGACCCGCACGACCTGCACGGCGTAGGCCGCGACCGCCACCACCACGACGCCGAGTCCGGCATGGAACGCCCGGGAACCGAGAACCGCCGGCATCGTCATGACGGTGGGACCACCCCGGACGCGAGCCAGTTGTCGATCGCTCGTACGACCTCGACGTGGGCCTCGGCACCGCGGACGACGTCTCCCTGGGCCAGCATGATGTGGTCGACGTCGGGGATCTCGACGACGCTGCACGTGTCGCTGGCGAGGTCGTGGGCGACGGTGGAGTCCCAGAACTCGTCGGCGGAGCCACCGATGAGCAGCTGCGGTGCCGGGTTGGCCGCGATCGGCCCCACCAGCGCGGGGTCGTCGAGGATCGGCGTCAGCCAGATCGCCGGCAGCTCACGCTCGGCGGCCAGCGGCGTGGCCCACGTGCCCAGCGACTTGCCGACCACCAGCACCCGCCCGGACGTCGGCAGCGCCCCGGCGACCTCCGCCCGCACCCAGGCGATCGTCTGCTCGTCGGACTCGTACGCCGGCGGGTCCCACCAGTGGTGCTCCACCCGCCAGCCGTGCTGGAGCAGGGCGAGGCCGGTGAAGAACAGCAACGGCGCCATCGGCGGATACCCGCGACCGGGCACGAGCACCGCGGTCCCGACCGGCTCCCCGACGGGCTCGAACGACGTACTGAAGACACCCGGGACCTTCATCCGCTCACCCTCCCACCGCGAGGCCATGGGGGACCGTACTGACGTGCGGTTCCTTGCTTGTAACGCTCCGTTACCCGCCCCAAGGCTCCGGCATGTGGGCGCCCCCGAGCAGTTAACGGAGCGTTACAAGAGCGCGGGCAGCGGGGTGGGGTGCGTCGGGTCCGGCTGCGTGCTCAGGGTCGGGCGAAGAAGTTCGGGGTGATCCAGTAGTACATCGACACCTCTTCCACGTCCCTGCCGGTACGCGGGGCCTGGATGATCATCCCGTTCCCGACGTACAGGGCCACGTGGTAGATCGACGACGGACTGCTCGAGGATCCCCAGAACACCAGGTCACCCGGGCGGAGCGAGCTCATCGAGATCGGCGTCGACTGGCTGTACTGCGCGACCGAGTAGTGCGGCAGGGAGATCCCGCCGGCACGCCAGGCACCCATGGTCAGACCCGAGCAGTCCCAGGCGTTCGGGCCGGCGGCGCCCCACACGTAGGGGTCGCCGATCTGGCTGCGGGCGAAGGCGATGGCGCGGGCCACGCCCGACGCCGGAGCCGGCGGATCGGCCGAGGGGGGTGCGCCGGTCGGTCCGGACGGATCCGGCGTCGGGTCGGTGGACGGTGACGGCGAAGGGTCGGGGCTCTGGCTCTGCTGGGCCTGCTGCTGGGCCTGCTCGCGGGCCTTCTTCGCGGCTTCCTGCCGGGCCTTCTTCTCCGCCGCACGCTGGGCCGCCTCTCGCGCGGCCTGCTCGATGCCGGCCTGGCGCTTCTGCGCCAGCGAGACGCTGGTGTGCTGCAGTGCGGCGAGCCGGTGGATCAGGTGGTTCTTCCGTGCGGCGATGTCCTGGCTCGCCTGCTCCGCCGCGGCGGCCGCCGACGTCGCGGCGTCGCGGGCCGAGCGCGCCTTCGCCGCGAGGTCCGCGGCGGTGGCGCGGGCGGTGTCGGCCTGGTCGCTGGCGACCCCGGCCAGCGTCGAGGAGGCGGAGTAGGAGTCGTAGACGTGGTCCATCGCGTTCTGCGCGTTCTGCAACGCGGACATCGAGTCCACGACGTCGGTCAGACCGTCGCTGCTCTGGAGGGCGGAGATCGGGCTGAGCGAGGGACCCATCTCGTACGACGCGACCACGGTCGCGGCGTACGCCTGCTTCTGGTGCCGGGCGTCGGCCGACGCGATCCGGGAGTGCCGTTCGGCGACCCGCGCGTCCCGTCGCGCCTGCTGCAGCGCCCATCGCGCTCCGTTGTAGCGCTCGGCGGCTTGCTCAGCGGTGGTGGCCGCGGCCTGGGCGTCCAGGTCGGCCTGGACCAGCTGCGCCTTGATCCCGGCGACGTCGTCGGCGGCATCGGCCGCCTGATGACGCGCGTCGTTGACCTGCTGCTTGCTCGGGTACACGTGGTGCCCGGGAGCGGCGGTCGCGGCCGCGAAGCCGCCCAGACCCGTGACCAGAGAGAGGGCGATGGCGGTGACGCCGACTCGATGCACGGGTGATTCCTCCTGGCGCAGATGTGGGGGACGGCGCCTCGGGTGGCTTCCTCTCCACCCGTGGCACCGTCCAGCACGCTAATGCGCTGGAGTCACAAAAGAAACATCTTTCACAAAATTCCCAGGAGTTACCGGCGTGTCGACTTGAAAACTACACCGTTGTAACTTCTTCGCGATGCACCACCGGCGCCCGCTCCCGGGCCAGTGACTGGCCGCTCGCCCAGGCGCCGACGTAGAACGAGACGAGGGCGATCGCGACCCCCGCGATGTCGTCGGCGACGTAGTGCCAGCCGAAGTACAGGGTCGCGACCGCGGTGATCGAGGTGTTGACCCAGAAGACGATCTTCAGCCACCGCAGCGTGGTCGTGTACTGGATCATCAGCGCGACGAGCAGGGTGATCGCCACGTGCAGGCTGGCGAAGCCGGCCACACCACTGAGGAAGTTCGTGCTGTCGATCAGCGAGGGCGAGCTGGTCTGCACCGCCCACACCCGGCTGTTGGCCAGTGAGTTCATCAGCCGGCCGGCGTTGGTGTCGTCGATCGTCTGGTAGAGCCAGGGGTGCTGGAAGCCCGGACCGAGCGTCGGCAGGGCGTAGTAGGAGACCGTGCCGAGGCTCCACGCGAGGCACTGCGACGTCGCGAACCAGTAGCCGAAGGCGAGGTTGCGCGACCACACCAGCCAGACCGCCAAGGCCAGTGGCACGAGCGGCAGGAACCACAGGTAGACGCTGGAGAGGAACTCGGCCGAGATGCCGTCGCCCAGCAGGTCGTGCAGGACGATGGCCGGCTCGTGTCCGAGGAACACCGCCTTGTCCAGGCTGAACAGCTCGCGGTCGAACTTGTGGTGGACACCTTCGATGAAGGGGAGCTGGGACTTGAGGTTCCGGTAGCTGACGTAGGTGACGTAGAAGCACAGGATCCCGCTGACCACCAGGATCATCCGGTCGCGCGTCCAGTGCGTGCGCACGCGCTCCATGAACACCGTCGGCATCCGCCGCGGGTTGAACCGCGAGACCCACAGCGTGCGTGGGATCAGGTCGATGGCGAAGCCCAGGGCGACGACTGTGGGGAGACGCAGGTACGACGGCCCGATGAAGCCGTCGGGATCGACC
Organism: uncultured Actinomycetota bacterium; assembly: GCA_963812055.1. Lineage (GTDB taxonomy): Bacteria > Actinomycetota > Actinomycetes > Propionibacteriales > Nocardioidaceae > Nocardioides. The sequence continues at coordinate 615,260 of CAWEUA010000016.1, read as the reverse complement.
AGCTTGGCGTCGAAGATCACCGCGCCGAGGACGGCCAGCACACCCATGCCCAGGGCGACGGATGCCATCAGGATGTGGGCGCGACGAAACACGCGGGTCAGTCTAGAGCGCGTTCCGGGGTGTCGATCGTGGCCGGCAGACGGGCCATCCGGGTGGCGTCCACGCGGAGCCGGACCGGGTCTCCCGGGGCCAGCCGGACGTCGAGGGGTGCGACCGCGTCGAGCTCGCCGAGGTCGGTCCGGCAGACGAGTCGCAGCTGGCCGGGCGTCGTCCGCACCTCCACGACCTCGGCGGCGACCGACCCGGCGTCCGCGACCGTCAGGGCCGACCGCCGGAGGGCGAGTGCGGGAGCGTCCGGCAGGCCGGCGGCCAGCAGGAGTGAGGCGGCGGCGGCACCGTCGAGGACGCGGGCGTAGCCGAGGAACAGAGCCGTCTCCGCGTCGGCCGGGGCTCGCCAGACGTCGGCGATCGGGCCCGCCTGCACGATGTGACCGGCGCGCATCACGGCCAGGTCGTCGGCCACCGCGAAGGCCTCCTCGTGGTCGTGGGTCACCATCACCGCTGTGGTGCCCGACTCGACCAGGATCCGGCGCAGGTCCTCGGCGAGCCGCGTGCGCAGTCCGGCATCCAGCGCACTCAGCGGCTCGTCGAGCAGCAACAGCCGAGGGGCCGCGGCCAGGGCACGGGCGAGAGCGACCCGCTGGCGCTCACCACCGGACAGGGTGGTCGGCAGCCGCTCGGCGAAGCCGGACAGACCGACCAGGTCGAGCAGCTCGGCGACCCGGGCGGACATCACGGCGCGCGGCGTACGCCGGATGCGCAGCGGGTAGGCGACGTTGCGGGACACCGTCAGCTGGGGGAAGAGCTGGCCGTCCTGGAACATCAGGGCGAAGCCCCGACGATGGGTCGGCGTCGCCGACACGTCCTGCTCGTGCCAGCGCACCTGGCCGGTCGCGGGCTCGAGCCCGGCGATCGCCCGGAGCAGGGTCGACTTGCCGCAGCCGGAGGGGCCGAGGACGGCCAGGACGCGGCCCTCACCGACGTCGAGGTCGACGTCCACGACGGCGGGGACGCCGTCGTACGACACCGACAGGCTGCGGACGGAGAGCGCCGGCATCAGAAGCCTCCGCCCGACGGCACCCGCAGGCGCTCGACGACGAACATCACGATCGCGGTGGTGGCACCGAGCACGACCGAGGCGGCCAGGGCCATCCCGTAGTTGAGGTCGCCGGGGTGGCCGATCAGCCGGAAGATCACGACCGGCAGGGTGGGGCGGTCGTCGCGCACCAGGAACGAGGTGGCGCCGAACTCCCCCAGGGAGCAGGCGAACGCGAAGCCCGCGGCCGCAAGCAGCGGCTTGAACATCACCGGCAGGTCGACGACCAGCATGGCGCGGAACGGCGAGGCGCCGAGGGTCGCGGCGGCCTGGCGCAGGCGGTCGTCGACGCCGGACAGCACCGGCACCAGCACCCGTACGACGAGCGGGAGCGCGACGAGCGCCTGCGCGATCGGGATCAGCAGGGGCGAGTCGCGCAGGTCGAGGGGCGGGCTGCCCAGGGTGATCAGGAAGCCGAAGCCGAGGGTCACCGCGGAGACCCCCAGCGGCAACATGAAGAGGCCGTCGAGCACCGTGCGGAGGTGTCGCTCCGAGCGGGTGCGCGAGCGCCGGGTGACGACCGTCGCCACCGAGAGCCCGAGCAGCAGGGACATCCAGGTCGCGTCGACGGCGATGCGCAGGGAGTTCACGACGGCGTCGGTGACCGGCACGAGGAGCGCCTGGTGTGAGCCGGGCGTCTGGAGCGCGCGGTAGTTGGCCAGGCTCCAGGCGCCGTGGACGCGGAGCGAGGCCACCACCAGCGACGCGATGGGTCCGACCACGAGCACGAGGAGGACGAACGTCGTGACGACGGCGGGTGTGTCCCCCCGCCGCGGTGGCCGGGGCCGTGCACGAGACCGGGCGACCGTCGCGTCCGGCGTACGTCGCGCGCGGGCCGCCGCGACCAGGAGGAGGGCGACGACGAGGAGCTGGAGGACCGACAGCGCCGCGGCCGCCTGCAGGTCGAGGAGGTTGGTGGTGAGCAGGTAGATCTGCGTCTCGACACTCGAGTAGCGCAGCCCGCCGAGCGTCAGCACGATCCCGAAGGCGGTCGCGCAGAACAGGAAGACCACCGTTGCGGCCGACACGATCGCCGGTCGCAGGGCGGGGAGGGTGACGTCTCGCAGGACCTGACGCGGTGAGGCGCCGAGCGCGGCCGCGGCCTCCTCCGGTCGGGGGTCGAGCGACTCCCACGCTCCGCCGACGACCCGGATCACGACCGCCGTGTTGAAGAACACCAGGCCGGCGACGATCGCGACCGGACTCCCGTCGATGCCGAGGAACGACAGTGGGCCGCCGTCGCCGATGACGAGCTCGAAGGCGACGCCCACGACGACGGTCGGCAGGACGAACGGCACGACGAGGATCGCGCGGATCCAGGTCCGTCCCGGGATCGCGACGCGGTGGAGGAGGTACGCCGCCGGCAGCCCGAGGCCGCAGGCCAGCAGCGTCGCGACGGTCGACGTCCAGAGCGTGAACCAGATCGCGCGCTGGATCTCCGGCCGGGTGAGGACGTCGAGGACCCCGCCGATGTCGAGCCGACCGTCCTGGACGAACCCCTTGCTGATCATCCCGCTGACCGGCACCACGAAGAAGACGGCCAGGACTGCGAGTGGGACGGCCGCGGTCGCCGTGAGGGTGCCCCAGCGGCGGGTGGCGGTCATCGGGGGCCGGCCTTTGGTCGGTGTCATCTGCGTCATCTGCGTCACCGGCTGACGATGTCGCTCCACTCGCGGAGCCACGCGTCGCGATGCGCCGAGATGTCGGCCGGACTCACGGCGTACGGGTGCGGCGGTTGGACCGCGAACCTCGCCCAGGCGGACGGCAACGGCGTGCCCTGGCGCACCGGGAAGACGTACATCGCATCGGGCAGGGCCTTCTGCGCCGCCGGACTCAGCAGGAACTCGACGAAGGCCTTCGCCCCGTCGGGGTTCGCCGCGCCGGTCAGCACGCCGGCGTACTCGATCTGACGGAAGCAGGTGTCGAGCAGCGCCTTGGTCGTCGAGGTGTCCCCGCCCTTCGGCACGGTGAACGCCGGCGAGGAGTCGTAGGAGACGACGATCGGGTCGTGGCCGTGTCCACCGCCCTGGGTGAAGTCGGTCTCGTAGGCCTGGGTCCATCCGTCGGTGATCGTCGCGCCGTTGTCGACGAGCTTCTGCCACCACGACGACCAGCCGTCGCCGTACTTGCCGATCGTGCCCAGGAGGAACGCGAGACCGGTCGAGCTGGTGGTGGCGCCCGGCACCGCGGTCAGCCCGTCGTACGCCGGCTTCACCAGGTCGTCGAGCGACCGCGGCGGCGCGACGTCGTGGTCGGTGAACCAGCCGGTGTCGATGTTGACGCAGACGTTGCCGTTGTCGATCGGCGCCAGTCGCCCGTCGTCACCGGGGACGACGTACTGCTGGGCGCCGGCCGGGAGCCGTACGTCGGACCGCGAGAAGACACCGGCGTCGAGGGCGCGGCTGGCGAAGGTGTTGTCCACGCCGAAGGCGACGTCACCGGTCGGGTTGCCCTGGGTGAGCACCAGCTTGTTGGTCAGCGTCCCTCCGTCTCCCGAGGCGTGCACGACCAGGTGGTAGCCGGACTGCCGCTCGAACTGGGCGATCAGCGGCTTGGGCAGCACGAACGAGTCGTGCGTGACCAGGACGACGTCGGTGCTGCTCTCGGGCTGGTCGTCCGCGCCGACCAGCGAGCAACCGCCAACCGCCGGGCCGAGCGCCGCGGCCAGGACCGTGACCGCGCCGAGCGCGCGCAGGCGAAGATGAACCGGTGCCATGACGCTGACTCCCTTCGCCGGTGCTAACCGGATCAGGTTCGGAGGGTCTGCGGATGGCCCGCACTCTCAGCCCCGCTCGGGGCTCCCCTGTCTTGTGCCACCCACTCTACGACCGCGGGTCACGACACCGGGCGCGGGACCGTCGTCAGCCAGGCGCGACCGGCGTGGTCGTCGTCGGTCAGCAGGAGCAGCCGATGGCCGTGGGCCGCGACGGTCGCCGTCCGGTCACCGTCGACGGCGATCTCCGCCGGCATCGGCACGTCCGACCCCACCCAGAGCCGGAAGTGGGCTCCGTCGCTGTACGTCGCCGCGACGATCCCGCCGGCGTCGGCGAGTCCGGAGACGAACGACGCGCCGCTGCCGTCGGGGTCGGTCGAGCCGAAGCGCTCCGTGATGGTCCACGACCCGCCGCGCAGCGCCCAGAGTCCGAACGCGTCGTCGAGGAGCCCGGCGACGTCAGGTCCGGCGGGCGTCGCGACGAGCCGCTCGGCGGTGGTGAGGACCGTGCCGCCGGGGAGCTTCAGCAGCGACCACGACCCACCGGGGTCACCCGTCCACGTGACGCCACGCAGCCGTCCGGACGACTCGGTGGCCTGCCCCGCCACCAACCATCCGTCGCGGTAGGGCATCGCGTCGACGGCCTGCGTCCCGAGTTGTGGCGTGCTCGCCAGCCCCGGGGCACCGTCGTACAGCCGGAAGGCGACGCCGTCGGAGGAGTGCCAGACGGCGGCGCCGCTGGTGCGGGTGCCGGTGATCAGGTAGCCGTGCGGGCCACCGACGAGGGTCGCCACGTCCACGGACTCCGTGCCGCCGAAGAGGAGGTACGACGCGCGCACCACTGCGAGTGAGCCGTCCGACAGCTGCCGCCACGTCGCCCTCCGTGGCATCCCGTGGGCACCACCGGGCTTGGCGCCCAGCAACGCCAGCCGTCCGCCGCTGCAGGCGACCGAGCTCAGGATCTCGCGTGCTGTGTAGTAGTCGGCGCCGGGATGCAGCGTGAGCGTGTGCCAGTGCCGGGCGTCCGTGCTCGTCCAGACGGCGGGTCTCGTCCGGTCGTCGGCGTCGGCCGTCGCCCCGGCGACGACCCAGCTCCCGGCACACCAGGTGGCGGCCCGCACGAGCGCTCGGTCGCCGGCGGGGACCGGGAGCCCGGACTCCTGCCAGGCGAGGTGCAGCGGCCCCGGGTCCGGGGATCGCTGGCTGCTGCTGCACGCCACCAGAGCCGAGGTCACCACGGCACCGAGCAGCCCGACCCAGGCCCGACGCGTCCTCACCTCGCCGAGGCTAGTGGCGACCACGGAGTCCGAGCCTGGGCGAGGATGGGCGCGTGCACGGGATCGCGTCGTACGCCGGCTTCGCGGCCGGTCTGCTGACGCTCACCGGCATCACCGTGGCGATCGGCCGCTGGGCGCGCCTCGGCCTCGGCTGGTTCCCGCTCGTGGTCGTGGTCCGCGCCACGGTCCAGCTCAGCGTGATCGCCCTGCTCCTGCGCGGCATCCTCGCCGTCCCCTGGACGGTCGCGGCGTTCGTCGTGCTGATGCTCACGACGGCGTCCTGGACGTCCGGCCGTCGCCTGCGCGAGCTGTGGCACGGACGCCGGATCGCGGTCGCGGGTGTGCTCAGCGGTGCCGGCATCGCCCTGGTCCTGATCTTCGCGCTCCAGCTCGTCGACCTCGACGTCCGCGACCTGGTCGCCGTGGCCGGGATCGTGATCGGCAACAGCATGAGTGCGGCGACGCTGACCGGCCGCAACTTCCGCCGCACCGCGTACGCGCGGCGCGACGAGGTCGAGGGCTGGCTCTCGCTCGGCGCCACGCCCGCACAGGCGCACGAGGAGATCGGGCGTGAGTCCGTCCGCGAGTCACTGCTGCCGACGCTCGACCAGACCAAGTCCACCGGGCTGGTCACGCTGCCGGGCGCCTTCGTGGGCGCCCTGTTCGGAGGCGCATCACCGCTCGAGGCCGCGCAGTTCCAGCTGGTGGTCCTGGCCGGGATCGCGCTGGCGATGATGGTCACCGGCGTCGTCGTCTCCCGCATGGCCGGCCGCACGCCGTACGTCGTGGCGGACGCATGATCGGCGCACGCGGCGGGCCCGGAACCGCCATGGGTGCCGTCCTCGTTCCTGTCATCCTGCTGATCGTCGTGATCGTCGTCGCGGCGCTGGCCGTGAAGCGGTTCGGCAGCCGCGAAGTAGCGCACAGCGACCGCCTCCAGGACACCGACCGCGCCACCCTGCGCTACGAGGTGCCGCCGGGGCAGGACCCGGCCGTCGTGCTCGCGGGGCTGCGTGGGGCCGGGTACGACGCATCGGCCGACTCCGAGCCGGACCCTCGTCGCCGATCGTGATCATCGGCGCACGCGGCGGCGCGCCGGACCGCGAGGCGGTCCGTCGTGCGCTCACCGACCTCGACGGCACCAACGTCGTCCCCGGCGTGAGCGGTCGGGTCGAAAGGTCGCGGGTCAGGTTCCTGGACGTGTCGCCGGTGCCGTCAGCCGGCCTGCTCGTCGACCTTCTCGTCACCACCCAGGGCGCGCAGCACCTGGAGGCCGTGTGGCACGGCGATCATGACCTGCCCCTGCGTGCACCGCACCAGGTCGTCGGCGAAGGTGGTGCCCAGATGTCCCTTGGCCAGGAACCCGGTCGCCCCGGCGCGGAACAACGTCGCCACGGTCGAGACGTCGTTGCTCGCCGAGACCGCGACCACGACCGTGTGGGGATCCTGGTCGTGCAGGGCACGTGCCGCGACCGCCCCGCCGGCCGGCATCCGGACGTCGAGCACGACGAGATGAGCGCGTGTCCCCGCGACCAGCTCGGGGAGACCGGCGCCGCTGGCGACGTCGCCCACGACGGTGAAGCCGCCGTGAGCCTCGAGCACGTCGACGATCGCGCGGCGCATCGTGTCGTCGTCGTCCGCCACGACCACGCGGATCGAACTCATGCCCGGTCCACCGAGGAGCGGGCCGGCCACAGAGACGTCACGTCGACAACGGTGCTGCCAAAAGGTCACGGACGCATGCGTTCGCAGTTCCAGGACCGGTAGTGCAGATGCACTAGATCTGTGCCACCGTGGTCGGGACGAGACGTGAGGGAGTGTCCCGTGGCTGAGGAGAACAGCGCTGCCACGAGTCCTCCGACGCGCCCGATCCGGGTCCTGATCATCGACGACCACGAGGTGCTGGCCTCGAGTCTCGCCCTGGTGCTGGACGCCGAGGAGGACATCACCACCGCCGGCGTCGCGACCACCCTCGAGCAGGCGCGCGCCATGATCGACTCCGTCCAGCCCGACGTCCTCCTGCTCGACCACCGGATGCCGGACGGTGACGGCGTCGCCGCCATCCCCAGCCTGCAGGCCCTGCGACCCTCGCTCGGCGTCGTCGTCCTCACCGCGAGCTCGGCCGACCACGTCCTGATGGCCGCGATCGAGGCCGGGGCCTCCGGTTTCCTGTCCAAGACACGCAGCCTCGACGAGGTGACCGCGGCCGTGCGCGCCGCCGCGGCGGGCGAGTCGGTCATCTCCCCGGAGATGCTGGCCCGCCTCCTGCCGCGGTTCGGACGCGGCAAGCCGCACACGGCCGACGAGCTCACCGAGCGCGAGCGCGAGGTCCTGGCCCTGGTGGCCGAGGGCCTCTCGAACGCCGCCATCGCCGAGCGCCTGGTCGTCTCGGTGCACACGGTGCGCAACCACATCGCCAGCCTCTCGGCGAAGCTCGGCGCGCACTCGAAGCTCGAAGCGCTCTCCATTGCGCTCCGCCGCGGACTGCTCCCCGATCTGTGACCACCGGCGGACCGGCCGGGTAGTAGATCCGCACTACCCAGGTGGACGCTCGCGACTCATGTGCGCGCGTGGTGACCCGGGGACCCTGTAACCACCCCCGTCACAGGGAGCAGTTCGGAAGGTGGTCGCCCGCGCCGGGTCACCGCCGTCCCTCACGCTTCACGGTCCCGGCACGTCGGAGACCGTGGGCGGCCGAACCGCCACCCGACGAGTGGTCTCGTCCGCGCTGCGTCCACCCCCCGTGACGCCGGCCGGCGGGCTCTCGGAGGACCCGGAGCGGGTCCCGCCTGACCCAGGTCCCCCCGGCACGGTCAGGCGGGGCCCTCCGGGTGCGCGGAGTCGGACGAGGGCTCCGTCTCGGCCGACGGCAGCCACAGGCGTACGCGCGTGCCACCCTCGCCCCGGCGTTCCAGCTCGAGCCGGCCTCCGGCGATCGTCGCGCGGTCGGCCATCGCCGGAATGCCCAGGTGCCCCGGCCGTGCCTCCACGGTCGACGGGTCGAAGCCGCGTCCGTCGTCCTCGACCACGACCTCGAAGCCGTGCCCGGCGCGCGCGAGCGTGACCACGACCGCGCGCGCATCCGCGTGTTTCACGACGTTCGCCATCGCCTCCTTGGCGATCCGGTACGCCGTGACCCGCTGGCCCTCGGGCACGTCGAGGTCCGTGGCCCCGACGATGCTCCAGGCCAGCCGGTCCTCGAAGGTGTTCTCCGCGGCGACACCGAGCGCCGTGGCCAGGTCGGTGCCGACCGCGGGCGACTCGAGGTCGAAGAGCAGGGTGCGCAGCCGGCCGATCGCCTCGCTCACGGTCTCGGAGAGGGTCTCGGCGGTCTCGAGCAGGGTGACCGGCGAGTCGGCGAGCTGTCGGCGGAGGAGACCCAGTCGCAGCTCGACCGCGGCCAGGGCCTGGACGGAGTCGTCGTGCACGTCGGCCGCGATCCTGGCTCGTTCGTCCTCCTGGGCCTGCACCAGCCGGTCGAGCAGGTGTTGTCGCTCGTCGGCCAGTCGCTCCACGGCCGTCTGCGCCGCGACCCGGTCGGAGATGTCGCGTTGCACGGTGGCGAGGGCGGACGGCTCGCCGGTCTCCGGGTCGCGCATCAGGAAGCTCGCGATCGCCACCGGGATCGGCGGCCCGCCCCGGTGGTCGCGCAGCGTCGACTGGCCGGACCAGCTGCCCTCGGCCACGACCGCCGGCTGCTCGACCGCGATCGAGGCGGCCAGGCCCTCCTCGGTGAGGAAGTCCGCGATGGTCATCCGGGTCACGTCGCGGTCCTCGACCCCGACGAGTCGTCGTCCCGCAGGGTTGACGTACAGCACCGCGCCGTCGGGCTGGGCCATCGCGATGAAGTCGCCGGAGGTCTCCACCAGCGACTGGAAGCGGACGAGCTCGGCGTTCTTGGCACTGACGGCGGTGAGCGCCGCGTCGCGGTTGCGGCCGACGGTCCACACCCCGCGGACGATGCCCACCACCAGGGCCGCGGCGGGGAGCAGGACGCCACCGAGCGTGACCTGTGCCAGTGCGGCGTAGACCAGGGTCGCGATCGCGGTCAGCCCGAGGATCGCGGCCAGGCTGACCCGCGAGAACTCGAACATCGGGAGGATGGGGTGATCGACGTCGGGTAGCCACCCGGAGACGGCGATCGCACACGTCGCGACCAGCGAGAGGGCCGCCAGCAGTGTCCCGGGGTGGTAGGTCCCCGCGGTCACCTGGTAGACGAAGACCGCGTCGACGACTGCGTAACCGGTGATGCCGAGCGTCAGGGTCAGGGTGGACCACGACCGGAAGCCGGTGCCGACCAGGGCGCTCGAGACGAGCACGAGCATCCCGATGTCGAGCAGGGGGTAGGCCAGGTTGGTGACGACCACCTGGTCGGGCAGGTCCGCTCCGGAGATCGTGTCGAGGGTGCTGAACAGCAGGGCCACCGCGACGCCGGCGACGGTGACACCCATCTGGACGGCGGCGAGCCCGATGTCGATCGAGCGCTTCCGCAGGCGTCGCCGGAGAAGGATCCACAACGCGAGCAGGAGGACGCCGTCCATGGCCAGCCAGCAGTAGTCCGCGATCGAGGGGTAGGGCTGGGGCTCCTGATGCCGGACGTAGCCGAGGTAGACCACGAAGCCCAGCGCCCGCAGGCACACCGACAGACCGAACAGCCCCCACACCAGGCGGTCGCGGCGGACCGACAGCGGCCGTACCACCGCGAGCGCCGCAATGGCGACGTACGCCGTGCCCTGCAGCCACCCGTCGTACCCGGTGTCGAACGAGTCGTCCGAGCGGAAGCCCGGCAGGGTCGTGATCGTGAACAGCAGGATCAGGAGAGCGGCCAGTCCGGCCAGGAGACGCAGCGGCAGCCCCGCCTCCAGCTCCCGGACCGGCTCCTGGGTCGTCATCGGTCTCCTCGTACCTCGGGCGACCGGACGCCCGTGTCCCGATGCTAGGGCGCGGGATCACCGGGCGCGCCCCTTCCGCCGGCCGCGCCTCTCGGTCATCATCACGGGGTGGACCCTGCACACGCCCCGGAGCACGTGGAGCGCGACTCGGCCGAGCGCGTGGCCTTCGTGCGCGGCTGGCTCGCCGGGGTCGTGGCGTTCGTCGTCGTGTTCGCCGCCGTGCGCTGGCTGATGCGCCAGATCTGGCCGGACCAGGGCGTCCTGAGCGACCTCGGGACCGACCTGCTGCGGGTCGGAACCGCCCTGGCGGTCGCGGCCGTCGCGGGACTCGCCGTCGGGCTCCTCGCCTTCGGCCGTCGTACCTGAGACCCCGGGCGAGCTCGTCGTCGGGATTCACCGCGTCCAGAGTTGGTTGCTGATAGCAACAATCTGGTAGCGTCGGCGGCGCCCGCATCACCCCAGGAGAACCGTGACCACGCTCGATCCGGCCCGCACCGCGCCTCGCCCCCTGCTCGCCGTCATGGCCCTGTGCTTCGGCGGTCTCAGTGCCGCGCTCACCCAGACGATGGTGATCCCGATCCAGAGCGAGCTGCCGGAGCTGCTGGGCACCTCGGGCGCCAACGCCGGCTGGGTGGTCACGGCCACGTTGCTGGCCGCCGCGGTGTCCATGCCGGTGGCCGGCCGGCTGGCCGATCTCTACGGCAAGCAGCGGGTGCTGGTCGTGAACGCCGCTCTTCTCGTCGTGGGCTCGTGCGTCTGCGCGATGACCAGCTCCCTCGTGCCGATGCTGGCGGGACGGACCCTGCAGGGGTTCGCGATGGGGTTCATCCCGGTCGGCATCTCGCTGATGCGGGAGTTCACGCCGCCACACATGACCTCGACCGCGATCGCCGCGATGAGCGCGACGCTGGGGGTGGGTGGCGCCATCGGCCTGCCCCTCGCCGCGTGGATCGCCGACGGCCACGACTGGCACGCCTTGTTCTGGGTCTCGGCCGGGCTCGCCGTCGCGGTCCTGCTCTCGACGATGTTCCTGGTACCCCACATCCACGACGCGCAGCCCGGTCGCCTCGACGTGGTCGGTGGGCTCGGGTTGGCGCTCGGCCTGGTCACCTTCCTCGTCGGCGTCTCCAAGGCCGCGACCTGGGGCTGGGGCTCCGGTCGCACCTGGGGCACCATCGTCGCCGGGCTGGTCGTGCTGCTGCTGTGGGGCCGCTACGAGCTGCGCCAGCAGGACCCGCTGGTCGACCTGCGGACGACCGCCCGGCCTCAGATCCTGCTCACGAACATCGCGGCGGTCGCGATCGGCTTCGGGATGATGGCGCAGTCGATCGTCGTACCGCAGCTGCTGGAGATGCCGTCGGCCACCGGCTACGGCCTCGGACAGTCGATCCTCGCCGCCGGCCTCTGGATGGCACCCGCCGGACTGATGATGATGCTGTTCGCGCCCGTCTCCAGCGCCATGATCGATCGCACCGGCGCCAAGCACACGCTGATGGTCGGCGCGACCGTGATCGGGATCGGGTACGTCGTGGCCGTGGTGATGATGGACGCGCCGTGGCAGCTGCTCGTCGGCTCGAGCATCGCCGCCGCCGGAGTCGGCATCGGGTACGCCGCGATGCCGACCTTGATCCTCGACTCCGCGCCCGCACGCGAGGCGGCGTCCGCCGTCGGCGTCAACGCGCTCATGCGGTCGATGGGCACCACGCTCTCGGCCGCGGTGATGGCCACGATCCTGACCGGCTCGACGACGTCGCTCGGTGGAGTCGAGCTCCCGACCAAGGGCGCCTTCCAGGCCTGCTTCATCGTCGGTGCGATCGCGGCCTTCGCCGGCGTCGCGATCGCGGCCACGATCCCGCGTCATCGACGCGACGACGCGCACGGACGGACCGAACCGGCAACGGCCGAGGCCGCCTGACCTGCCCTCAGGCCGGGGCTGGTCTGGCCGGCTCCTGGGAGCCCGGCGCCCCGGTGTCGCCGCCGAGGTCCTCGTCCTCCGGTGGCGGTTCAGCCGAGGGCATGGTCTCGCCCTCGACGGAGATGTGCGGCAGGAGCTTGTCCAGCCAGCCGGGCAGCCACCACGCGGCCTCGCCGAACAGCACGATCGAGGCCGGGGCGAGCGTGACCACGAGGATGCCCGCGAGCACCACCGCCGTGGCCAGGCCGACACCGAACTGCTTGATCACGGGGTCGATGTTGAGGATGAAGCTGGCGAACACCGACGCCATGATCAGCGCCGCCGCCGACGTGATGCGGGCACTCGCCCCGAGGCCGTTCCGGGCCGCCTCCTTGGCCGGCTCGCCCTTGTGGTGGTGGGCCTGGACGTGGCTGACCAGGAAGACCTCGTAGTCCATGGACAGGCCGAACAGCACGGCGAACATCATCAGCGGCACGTAGCTGGCGATGGGCACCGTCGTGTCCGGGGTGTCGATGCCGACCTGGGAGATGCCCCAGCCCCACTGGAAGACCGCGGTGAGAACGCCGAACGATGCGGCCGCCGACAGCAGGTTGGTGACCGCCGCCTGCAAGGGGATCAGGAGCGAGCGGAAGGCGATCATCAGCAGCAGGAAACCGAGCAGGATGACCGTGCCGATGACCAGCAGCAGTCGGTTGGTGATCAGCGTCGCGAGATCGACGTACGACGCGGTGTAGCCGCCGACGTACGACGTCATGCCGTTCACCTCGACCGGCGGCAGGACGTCCTCACGCACCGTCTTGACCAGGCTGGCCGTGGCATTCGAGGCGGGCGACGTCGACGGGACCGCCGACAGTAGGACGACGTCACCCTTCTTGTTGAGCTGCACCGGGGTCAGGGAGACCACGCCCTTGGTGGCCAGCAGGGCGTTCTGCAGGTTGACCACCCGCGGGTCGGTGCCGCGGGCGTCGCCGCCGGCCGTGGTGACCATCTTCGTCAGCTGGTTCTGCAGCTTGAGGGCCTCCTGCTGCTGCTGTTGGGCCTTCTTCTGCTGCTGCTTGAGCTCGTTGGCCTCGGCCTGGAGCGTGTCGCCCTGGGCCTGGAGCGCGTCACCTTGCTGCTGCAGCTTGTTCGCCTGTGCCTGGAGGGCATCGCCCTGCTGCTGCAGCGACGCGCCCTGGGACTCGAGGCTCGCCTTCTGCCGGTTCAGCTCGTCGGCCTTGGCCTGCAGCGCGTTCGCTTGTGCCTGGAGTGAGTTGGCCTGGGCCTGGAGCCGGCGCGCCTGGGCGGCCAGCGCCTCGCCCTGCTTCTCCAGCGGGTCGAGCTTCCGGTGGACCTCCGCCTCGCGGTCGAGCACGCGCTGGAGATGCTTCTTCAGCCGCGTCACCCTGCGTGGGATGTCCGTGGGCGTCCTGGATGCGCTGGCGGAGGATCCGTTCGCGGGCGTCGAGCACGGCCAGATGGGCCGCGAGCGGCCGGATCTTCGCGGCCAGCGCCTCGATCTTCCGCTTGAGGGCCGCCTGCTCGGTCTGGAGGTGCCGCTTCTGCGCCTCGAGCTGAGCCTGCTGCCGCTTCAGCGTCGCGGCCTGCTGCTCCAGCGACGCCTGCTGCGCCTTGAGCTGGTCGCCCTGGGCGGCGAGCGAGGCCTGCTGCGCCTTCAGCTGGTTGCCCTGCTGGGTCAGCTTCGCCTGTTGGGCCTCGAGCTGCTTCTGCTGCTGCTCGAGCTGCTTCTGCTGCTTGGGCAGCGTCTTCTGGTCCTTGTTCAGCGTCTTCTGCAGCGAGGTCGCCTTGTTGTACTTCTTGGTGTACTCGGCGCTCGGCTGGGCGGCCGGCTCCAGCTCCGAGGCGACCTGCAGGGGGCCGTTGTAGCCGACGCCGAAGCCGGCGGTGATCAGGTCGTAGGCCTGGCGCTCGGTGGTCGACGGGCTGGTGGCGCCCACGTCCTCCTGTCCGAGCTCGAGGGAGAACGCCGGGATGATCATCGGCGCCAGGAAGGCCAGCGCGACGAGCGAGATGATGACGGGGTGCCGGCGTACGACGCCGGACCAGCGATGCCACATCCCCTGGCCGGGCACGTGGGGCGGGGAGAGGAACTTCGGGACCTTCGCCCAACCGATGCGGTGCTTCATCAGACCCAGGAGCGCCGGTAGCAGCGAGATCGCGCCGAGCACCGCCAGGATCACGCCGACGGCCGAGGCGAGACCGAGCGACGTGACCAGGGGAATGCCCGCGACGTACAGCGAGAGCAGCGCGATCACCACGGTGCCACCGGCGAACACGATGGCGCTGCCGGAGGTTGCGACGGCGTTCGCGATCGAGTCGTTCATCGCCATGCCGTCGCGCAGCTGTTCCTGATGTCGGGTGACGAGGAACAGGGCGTAGTCGATGCCGACGCCGAGGCCGATCATGGTGGCCAGGGTCGGGCCGCTGGTCGGGATCGAGAAGAGGTGGCCGAGCAGACCGACGAGCGACAGCGCAGCACCGAGCCCGAGGACCGCGGTGAGGATGGGCATGCCCATCGCCATCAGGCTTCCCAGCACCAGGCTGAGGATGAGCATCGCGACGAGGATGCCGACGATCTCGCTGATCTCGGACTCGTCCGTCGACAGCGTGGTCCCGATGTTGCCGGCCGCGGCGACCTTGATGTGCGCCTTCTGCGCCGGCTTGGCCGCGTCGAAGACGTCCTGCGCGATCTCCTCGGTCAGCTCGCTGGACCCGACGTCCAACAGCACGGGTGCGAACGCCGTCTGCTTGTCCTTGGAGAGCAGTCCGGCCGTCTGGCCCGTGCTGCTGAGCGGGTTGGTGACGCTGTAGACGTGCGGCGCGTGCTTGATGTTCTTGATGGACTGCTTGATCGCCTGCTTGTACTTGTCGTCGGTGAGCTTGCCCGACTTGATGTCGAAGACGATCGGGTTGGCGCCGTTCTGCTGCGGCGGGAACTTGGCCTGCAGCAGGTCCGTCGCCTCCTGGCTGCCGGTGCCCGGCAGGGAGACGTCGTTGTTGGTGGACGCGCCGAACTTGCCCACCGCGCCGAAGACGACGACGAGCAGCACCACCCAGAGGCCCATGACGAGCAGCGGCTTGCGAGCGCAGAGCATGCCGAGCCGATGCAGCAGACGCGCCACGGAACCTCCCCAACCCGGACGCCGTGCGGCGCCTCACCTCAGACGACCGCTCAGGTGTCCCGAACACGGCCGTCTGGAGTGCGCACAAATTACCCTGAGCGCCCCGCGCGTGGATAGAAGTTCGTCCACGCGGCGTGGCTCGGGTTGTCTGAGCGGTCACGGGCGCCTGCAGACAGGAGCACGGGCGACCGGCGAGGAACTGGGTCAGACGTGAGCGGGTGGGACCGGCTCCCAGACGTGGTCGGCGGCGTAGGGCGAGGTGCCGTTGAAGAACCAGGACCCGAGATCGCGCAGCCGGGCCAGGCACCGGCGCAGGTACGTCGCGTCCGGGGGCTCGAAGCGCGGGTGCTCGGTGAGCTCGGGGATCACCGCCGTCCAGCACCAGAAGCCCTCACCGACCCAGCGCTCGATGGTCTTCTGGTCCTCGAGCAGCTCACACGCCGCCCGCATCGCCTCTTCGAGACGGGTGAACGCCTCCTCGTCCCAGCGGTACTCGTGCCGCATCACGTCGGTGAACGAGCCGGGCCGGGCCTCCTGCTCGACGCGGAGCGTCTCCCACGGCCATTCGGCGTCCATGGGGTCGCGACGATGCGCCCCGGCCCCGGTGGGCTCGGGGACGGGTGAGGGTTCCCAGGGGCCCGGGGGCCCCGCGGACTCCGCGACGTCCATGGCGGCATTGTCACCCCAAGAACGGGTGCCTGGTGGGAGATCGCACCAGTTGTGTCCGGGCGGCTACCCGGTCCCGGGGTGAGCGGCACGTCCGATGTGGGCCACGTGTCCGATCACGATGACGGCCGGTGGTCCGACATAGGCGCGTGCCATGTCCGCAGAGTCCGTGAAGAGGTCGGTCCGACTCGACAACGGCATGCGCCCACCACTTTCGCCGTCAGGACCTCCGATCCTCGGGCTTCAGGTGGCGGAGGGACTGGTGGGTTCGGTCGAGGGGGATGCTGCGCTGCTCGGGCTCTCCGGCTGCTTCGCCTCGGCGATCGCCTTCTCGAGTGCTTGGACGGTGGCGGTGTCCACGCTTCCGGTCGGCTTGACGCCGAGCTCGGTCTGGAACCGCTTCAGGGCCTCGGTCAAGGCGGGGGTCCAGGTCCCGTCCACGGGTCCGTCCCAGAAGCCGGCGAGCTTGAGGGTCTGCTGGAGTGCCGCTGTCGTTGTCAGCTTCTGCTGGGCAGCGACACCACCCTTCGCAGCCAGTTCCGCCTGAAGTGCGGCGGCGGTCGCCTTGTCGACGGAACCGGTGACCGGCAGCCCGTTCTCCTTCTGCAGGGCTTCAACGGCAGCGACGGTCTCAGGTCCGTATACGCCGTCGACCTCGCCGTGGTAGCGGCCCGCGTCGGCCAGGGACTGCTGAAGCGCGACTGTGTAGGAGCGCACCGCAGCCTCTGCTTGCTCCTGCTGACCCGTGAGACATCCGGCGTCGGCGAACAGCTTCAACCAGGCCATCTCGAGGGCTACGGCGGCTGCATTGAACTGTTGGCCGGCCTGAACCAGCGGAGTCTGGGCGGTGATCGCCTTCTGCGCCGAGGTGAAGTCGGACTCCGCACGCTTGACCCGCTCGACAGTGGCTGCGGGCGCCAGCGGCGTCGGACTCGACGTTGGCTGTTGGGTGCTGTTGGCGGTGGGCGAGGAGCTGGCGCCGGACTTGGCCTGCTTCAGCGCCGCGCGGGCGTCCGCGAGCTCCTGCTGGGCCTCGATCAGCTTCTGCTGGGCCTCGACTGCGGCCTCGGCACCGGAGACGGCATCCTGGCGCGGGGCGGCCAGGTCCGCGCCGGCGTCGGTGACGTCTCCGACCGTGGGTGCGGTGGCGTTGAGGATGTCGCCGTACCTGTCGATCGCCACGATGTAGGTGTTGCTCGCCCCGCAGAACGCGTCACGTGCCGCGGTGAACTCGGTCTCAGCCTTCGTGACGGCCTTCTCCTTGGCCGTCACCTGAGCCTGGGCCCGCTCGACGCTGCTGTCCCCGCCGTTCCCACATCCGGCCAGCCCGACGGCCGCAACGGCGAGCCAGATCATCAGGAGCGAACGCCATCCCCGTGCACCGGAGCGGCCGTTCACGAGGGGCACCAGCGGGGGATCCCACCCGTGTGGCGCGCGTTTCCAGTCGTGTTGACGACCAAGGCCATGCTGGACACCACAGCGGATCCCTTCTGCTCGCGTCTTGCGCCTACGGGCCGCAGCGCCCTCCGACCACTCCCAGGTTCAAGACAGCCAATCAGACTGGTGGCTCAGGTGAGGAGGGACGACCGCAAACGGTCGAGCATGGCCTGCTCGCCGTCGCTGACCTGCTTCGCACCGAAGCCCATGAAACCGCCGTCCTTGGCAGCGTCAGCGGCAGCCTGAGCCGTCACGATCAACCAGGCGGCGAATGCTGTCGTTTCCTCCGGCGTCGCCCGGGCGGCGACGAACCCTTGAACGGCGCGCAGCTCCGCGACGACCTGTTCACCGGGCTTCTCAGCTCCGGTCGGTTTGTAACCCTTCAGCGGGTTGTGCCGTTGCTGGGTGAGGGCCTGGAGCTCCAGGGCGACCTCGGTGAGCAGCTGTTCACGAGTCGGCGGGTTCGTGGCCGATCGGATCGTCGCCATGGTCTCCTTGGCGGCCTCGATGGGACCCCCTGGGTCGGCCAGCGTGATCGCAAGACCAGCCACGAACGGTGCCCTCACGACCCGGGCCCACTCGTCTTCAGGGAAGTCGCTCTTCGTCGTCACAGACCTCGTACCTCCAGAACCCGTGACGGCTCGAGAATGACGTCACTGCCACAGGCAGTCTTCCCCCTCCGGTGGGCGTTGTCACGTCACCCTCGTCCGCACTCGGCGTGGGCGAGGTGGCGTTCGTGTCATGCCTCTGAGGCACCCCGATCAGGTCGCTCGCGATACTCCTCGCCCGCTGTCGGCGGGTCGGCTGGAGAGGGTGGATCTCCCTCCGCGGGCCGCCGGGGGGACATGCGGCCCCTCGCTGGGCGAACGACAACCGTGATCGTCAGCTTCTCCATGCGTTGTCTGCACTGGTCAGCAGGGGTCTCGACCTGGGAGCCGCCTGTCGGAATCGAACCGACGTGGTGTGCGGTCCTAGGTGCCCGGTTCTGTCGGACTGCTGCGGGTGCGCACGCTGGCGTCACCTGCGGCACAAGGGCACTACTCGAGCTTGCCTTCGGCCATGGTGCAGCGGCTGGCGAGCCGCGTAAGCACGGTAGGTGAGCGCGCCATGGAGATCCGAAGGAGGAGTCATGTCCGCACTGCACGGACGGGTATTGCCCGTCCTGGCCGCCGCCGCCGTGCTGGCTGGGTGGCGCCGACCTGGCGGCGTACGCCGCCAACGGCCACCCTGTCCTGCTGGGCGGTGACAACCACGCGGGCGGCGCCACGACCGTCGACAACGACGGGCACGGTGCCGGCGATGGTGCTGAAGACCCGCAAGGGCGCGGCGCCGATGGCCGTCTCGTCCCATCGTAGGGTCCGGCACCTGAATGCGGACCGCGTCGACGGGATGTCGGGCAGGGCGCTCGAGACCCGCTGCGTGGACCTACCGCATCGGCGGCGACAGTGACGAGGGACCGGTCGTGGTCAAGACGTTCCCCGGTCTCCCCTCGGGCCACTACCTCGCGGCGTACGACATGGTCGCGGGGCTCTACGGTCCGGGTGCGATGAGCTGCTGGTTCACCACACCCCCGTCGACAGGTCAAGGTGGTCCTGGGACAAGCCCTGCAACAAGGCGATCATCGGCCCGCTGATCGTGGCTGCGAGCGGCTACGTCCGACGCCACCGCGACCGGATCTCGTTGACCTGCCAGTCCGCCAGTCCTCTCGGTGCGCCTGCGTTCGACACGTTCAGCAGTGCAGAGAGCTCGTACGACTCCCAGGTCACGCTTCATCAGGCTGGACTCGAGCTCGGTACGTCAGGCAGGAGACTCCTTTCCGGATCTCGCTGAGAGTCCCAGCAGACGTCAGCGTCTCCAGACCGGCTCGGCGAGCACCGGTCAACCGGGTTCCGCACGAGAAGCAACACGGGCGGCCAGAGGACACGGCGGGGGCTCGCCGGCGCGGTGGATGTCTTCGCCCGGGTGAGAGGCACGTCAGATGTGGAGCCGCCTGTCGGAATCGAACCGACGACCTATTCATTACGAGTGAATCGCTCTACCGACTGAGCTAAGGCGGCGTGCTGCCCGCGACGTCCTCGGTGGTCGAGGGGTCCGGGCAACGGCCGGAAGTATACGGAGACGCAGCGCCCGGGACTGAATCGGCGTCAGCAGGACAAGCCGTCGCGCGGGACGATCCCCGAGACCAGGTAGGACTCGACGGCGTGGTCGATGCAGGCGTTGCCGCGGTGGTAGCCGGTGTGGCCGTCCCCGTCGCGGCTGATCAGCACGCCGGAGTCGAGCTGGTGGGCGAGCGCGACGGCCCAGCGGTACGGCGTGGCCGGGTCGCGGGTGGTGCCGACCACGACGATCGGGGCGGCACCGGCGGCGTGGATGGTCGGCACCGGCTCGTCGCTTCGGGGGCGGAACCCGTTGCACATCGTCAGCGACCAGGCGAAGCTCCGACCGAAGACCGGCGACGCCTTGTCGAACGCCGCGAACTGCTCCGGCACCTGGGAGTACGGGATCGAGTACGGCGCGTCCAGGCAGGAGATGTCGGTGAAGGCCTCGAGCAGGTTGGACCGGAAGGTGCCGTCGCTGTTGCGGTCGGCGTACGCATCGGCGAGCCGCATGAGGAGCGAGCCGTCGCCGCCCAGGGCGCTCCGGAGAGCCGGCGCTGAGCACGATCCAGTACGTGCGGTCGTACAGCGCGGCCGAGATCCCGTAGTACGCGTCGCCGACCGTGAGGGTCCGATCGCCCGCCGGCAGCGGGTGGTCGGTGAGCCGGTCGAGGAACGAGCGGATCGTCTGCTCGACGCTCGCGACGTCCTTGCCGAGGAAGCAGCCGCCCGCGGACTGCACGCAGTTCGCGGCGTACGCGTCGAGCGCGGTCTGGAACCCGTGTGCCTGCCGCAGCAAGATCGCGCGGGCGCCGAGCTCCGGGTCGATGGCCCCGTCGAGGACGAACCTGCCGACCCGCTGCGGGAAGAGCTGGGCATAGGTCGCGCCGAGCTTCGTGCCGTACGACGCCCCGAGGTAGCTCATCGTCCGCTCGCCGAGGGCCGCCCGCAGGATGTCCATGTCGCGCGCCGCCTCCACCGTCGACACGTGGGCGGCCAGGTCACCCGAGCGGCGGGTGCACCCGGTGACCAGCCGGTGCTGCTGACGGGCGTACGCCGCGACCTCGGCCGGCGTCGTCGGGGTCGGGTTGCCCCCCAGGTAGCGGTTCATGCCCGCATCGCTCAGACAGTTCACGGGCGCGCTGTCGCCGGTGCCGCGCGGGTCGAAGCCCACGATGTCGAAGTGCTCCAGCAACGGATCGCCGAACCACGTGCTGCCACCGGCGGCGTACGAGGTGCCGGCGGCGCCCGGCCCTCCCGGGTTGACCACGAGCGACCCGATGCGTGACCCGGAGGCCGGCACCCGGAGCACGGCCAGCCGGATCGAGTGTCCCGCCGGCTGCCGATAGTCGAGCGGGACCGTGAGCGTGGCGCACTCGTCGTCACCCTCGGACTGGTCGGAGCAGTCCGACCAGTCCAGGTGCTGGGAGTAGAAGTGGGCGAGATCGGGCGAGGGAGGCTGCGTTGCCGGAGGGCCGCCCGACGGCGCGACCGGTGTCGGGCCGGAGTCGGCATCGGTCGAACCACGGGTCACTGCGAGCGCGCCGCCCACGGCGAGCACCGCGACCAGCACGACGGTGACCGCGGCGATGAGACGCTTCACCGGCGCCTCACCCGGAGGGTGCCTTCAGCGCGACCAGCATGGACTCCAGCGCCAGCGCCGGCGGGACGTTGAACTCGAGCATCTGCTCCCGGGCGTCGAAGATCCACCCGATCCGGCGCAGGTTCAGCTCGGGGCTGGAGCTCCGCACGATCAGGTCGATGTCGGGACGGATCTCCTCGTTGACCAGAGGCCCCTTCGCTCCCGTGGCGACGGCGACGGCGTCGCGGTAGACCGACACCAGGTCCATCAGCCCGCGGTCGACGACGTCGAGGTGACGGCGCTTCGCCCGAGTCTTCTGAGCGCGTTCGAGGGCCGCGAGTGCCGGCGCGTACTCGCGTGGGCGGCGGCCGCGCTCCACCACGCCGTACGACACGTCGAGGTCGGCTCGTTCACGGGCATCGAGCTCGCCGGTGATCAGGTCGGCTTCCTCCTGGGTCGTCTCGAGGAGGTTCTGCGCGGCGTTCATGCACGACGCGAGGCTGGTCAGCCCCGCCGGGATCGACACGACCTCCTTCCGCCGGTTGCGGGCGCCCTCGTCGCGAGCGAGCGCACGGGCGCGGCCGATGTGGCCCTGGCTCGCTCGGGCGCAGTACGACGCGAGTGGGGGCTCGACCCCGTCCGCACGGGTGAGGAACCCGGCCACCTCCTCCACCGACGGGGTCGCCAGGGTGACCAGCCGGCAGCGCGAGCGGATCGTCGGGAGGAGATCCTCGACGGTCGGCGCGCACAGCATCCACACCGTGCGGTCCGTGGGCTCCTCGATCGCCTTGAGCAGAGCGTTCGCCGCCTGCTCGGTCAGGCGGTCGGCGTCCTCGACGATCATCACCTGCCAGCGCCGGCCCACCGGGGCGAGCGCGGACCGGCGGACGAGGTCACGCACCTCGTCGACGCCGATCGAGAGCTTGTCCGTGCGCACGACGGTGATGTCGGCGTGGCTGCCGGCGAGCGCGGTGTGGCAGGAGTGGCAGACGCCACAACCTGGCGGCTGCTCCTCGCACTGGAGGGCCGCGGCGAACGCGATGGCGGCGTTGGAGCGCCCGGAGCCGGGAGGGCCGGTGAACAGGAACGCGTGGCTCATGCCGTGTCCGGACGCAGCCGCCCGGAGCGCCTCGATCGCGCGGCCCTGCCCGACCAGCGATGCCCAGACCGACGAGGCGTCGGTGACGGTCGCGGTCACCGGGTCGCCCCGACCAGCAGCGGCTCGAGCCGGGTGAGCACGATCTCGGCGATCTCGTCGGCCGGCCGGCTCGCGTCGACCACGAGGTAGTGGTCGGGGTCGGCGGCGGCGAGCGTCAGGAACGCCGTGCGGGCGCGGACGAAGAAGTCGGGCGACTCCCCCTCGATCCGGTCGCGTTCGGCGAACCGGCTCAGTCCGTGCGCCGGGTCGAGATCGAGCACGACGGTGAGATGGGGCCGCAGGTCGCGGGTCGCCCAGCGCGCGACGAGCTCGACGTCGCCGGGCTCGAGGGCGCGGCCGGCTCCCTGGTAGGCCAGCAGCGAGTCGACGTAGCGGTCGGTGATCACGACCTGGCCTCGCTCCAACGCCGGCATCACGACGTAGTCGACGTGCTCGGCCTTGTCGGCGGCGTACAGCAGGACCTCGGTGCGGTGGGACAGCTCGCCGGTGGCCGGGTCGAGCACGATGCGGCGCATCTCCTTGCCGACCGGGGTGTCGCCCGGCTCGAAGGTCAGAAGCGGGTGGTAGCCGCGCTGCTCGAGCGACGCCGCGAGGGCGCGCGCCTGCGTCGACTTGCCCGTCCCGTCGCCGCCCTCGAAGCAGACGAAGACCCCGGTGGTCGTGTGCACCCGGCCCGCCTTTCGATCTGGTGGAGCGCTCGCTGGTCGAGAGTAGTCGAGGCCACCTACGCCGACCGACGGCCGCCAGTGGGGTGCGCGGGCATCGATACGGTGACGCCATGACAGCCGCCGCGACTGCCACCACCCCCACGCTGATCACCTCGGACAAGGTGATCATCGGCGGCGGAGCGGTGCTCACCGTGCTGGCCGGGGTGGCGGACTACGCCCACTGGGGCGCCGTGCTCGCGTTCGTGATCTCCGGCGCCGCCGTCTGCCTGCTCGCCTCTCTCGTCGGCCGCTCCGTCGAGCAGCTCGGCGACCGGTTCGGGCCCGGTGCGACCGGAGTGCTGCAGTCGGCGCTGGGCAACCTGCCCGAGCTGTTCATCTGCATCTTCGCGCTGCAGGCGGGGCTGGTGGACGTCGTACGCGCGGCTCTCGTCGGCTCGATCCTGGCCAACCTCCTGCTCGTGCTCGGCATCGCGTTCGTCGTCGGCGGATTCCGTCACGGCACCCAGCAGCTCGGCTCGGAGCGCGCCCGCGTGATCGTCGTGCTGATGCTGCTGTCGGTCTCCGCGATGGCGATCCCCTCGCTGGCGCACTGGCTCCACACGCCGGCCGCCGCACACGAGAAGCCCTTCTCGATCATCGTGTCGGTGCTGCTGCTGGTGCTGTTCGCGTTGACGCTGCCGTTCTCGCTCCGGAGGTCCTCCACCGACGACGTCGGTCACGACGACGACGAGGACGACGAGCCACCCGAGGCCCCCCGCTGGCCGCTGTGGCTGGCCATCGGCCTCCTCGCCGCCGCCGGTGTCGCGGCGGCGTTCGTCTCCGACTGGTTCGTGAACGCCCTGACCCCGGCGATGGACGCGCTGTCGGTGAACGAGACGTTCGCCGGACTGGTGGTCGTGGCGATCGCCGGCAACGCGATCGAGAACGTCGTCGGGGTCCAGCTCGCGGCGGCCGACGAGTCGGCGTACGCGTTCTCGGTGATCCTGAACAGCCCGGTGCAGATCGCCCTCGTGCTGGCGCCGCTGCTCGTGCTGATCTCGCAGATCTTCGGGCTCGCGTCGCTGACGCTGGTCTTCTCCCCGATGCTCGTCGTGGTCCTGATGCTGGCGGTGATCCTTGCGGCGTTCATCGCGTTCGACGGCGAGTCGACCTGGATCGAAGGGGCGTCGCTGATCGTGCTCTACGCCATCGTCGCGACCGCCTTCTGGTGGGGGTGAGCGAGGACGTGCCGACACCGCGAAGCGGGGACGGGACCACCGCAGCGAGCGCCGACGCGCGCTTGCGGGCGAGGCAACCCGAACCCGGGTGCTACTCCTGCGAGCACGAGACCGTCACGGATCCTCCGCCGCGCGATGCCGTGGTCGTGACGGCGTACTGGCGCGTGGCCCATGCCTTCAACTCCTCGCTCCCCGGATGGCTGGTGATCGTGCCCCGACGGCACGTGACGGCCCTCGACGAGCTGGAGGACGCCGAGCTCGTCGAGCTCGGCCTGTTGCAGGGTCGGGTCTCGGCCGCTCTGCGGAGCGTGCTGGGCTGCACGAAGACCTACTCGGTGCTCTTCGCCGAGGCCGAGGGGTTCGCTCACCTGCACGTGCACCTGGTGCCGCGGATGCCCGACCAGCCGGTTGACCGTCGTGGGCCGGCGGTGTTCGGCTACCTCTCCGACGACGACTGCGTCCCCGAGGACGAGATGGACCGGATCGGCCGGGAGGTCGGCGCCCTGGTCGCGCTGCCATAGACCGAGCCGGCTCGTCGCCCTGGGTGGACGAGGAGCGCCCCGGATCGTGGTCGGTGGTTTCGAGACGGTCGCAGAGCGACCTCCTCAACCACCGAGAGCCGAGCGACCTCCTCAACCACCGGGTGGCGTCAGACGATGCTCACCGGGTGCCGCACCACCGCGTCGAAGAAGTATCCGTTGGTGTTGTACGGCGTGACCAGCGGCTGGCGACGGCCCGTGACGTCGGTGGCCCGGGCCATCAGCACGTGGTCGCCGGCCGCCGGTCGGTGCCAGTCGTAGCGGAACTGGGTCCAGCCACCGCGACGCTCGCATCGTGAGTCCGCGCGGCGCCAGGTGCTACCACTGTCGGAGCTGACGTCGACATAGGCGATCTGACCGGCCCCGCTCCACGCGCGCCCGGTCACGGTGACCACCGGACGCCGGGCCAACGGCGCTCCCCAGGGGAGCTCGAAGGCCGAGCGGACCGGGTTGACGCTCAGAGGAGGGGTGTCGGCCGGGTAGGAGCCGCCGGTCATCCGGTACCAGATCGTGTTCCATGGCGACGTCTGCTCGGTGGTCGACACCTCGAGCGAGCCGAGCCACTTGATGCTGCCGATGCCGACCCATCCCGGAAGCACCAGCCGGATCGGGAAGCCGTGATCGGGCAGCAGATCCCGCCCGTTGGCCCTCCACACGAGCAGGGCGTCCTCCAGCGCCTTCGAGACCGGGAACGGCCGGCGCACGGCCCCGTAGTCCACGCCGCCACTCACGTAAGGGGCGTCCAGACCGGTGGCCATGATCGAGACTGCGGCCGGGTCCAGACCGATCTGACGCAGGACCGTCCGCAACCGCACCCCCTCCCACTCGACGGCACCCACGGCGCCGAGCGTCCACTGCGTGCCGGTCGCGGCCTGTCCCTGTTGTGTGGCGAAGAACGACCTGCCGTTTCCGGTGCACTCGTGCACGCTCGTGATGCGGGTCGCGGGCAGCCGGCGGAGGTCGGCGTACGTCAGCGTCAGCGCCTGGTCAGGCGACCGGGGCACTGCGAGGCCGTCGCCGAAGATCTCGAGCTGGTACGTCGCCGGGTCGATGCGCGGAGTGGCGGTGTGGTTGCGGACGAACAACCGCTCGGGGCTCGTCAGGTACCGATGCGGGTCGACCGAGTCCCATCGCATCTCGGCGTTGGTGCCGTAGTCGACGAACCACTCCGGCGGGAGCGGCTTGAGGATGGCCGGCGCGCCCGCGGAGGCACGCTGCGTAAGGGCTTCCGCGGGTAGCGCCAGCAGACCTGCGCCCGCGGTGGCGGCGGCCAGCAGGCCGCGGCGGGACGGGCGAGGGACGCCCGGGGCCGGCGAGATCATTCGCCGACCCTAACACAACTAAATCACTCGACTTAGTTATGAATCATGAAGTGGCGGACTTCTTGGCCGCCTTCTTGGTGGTCTTCTTCGCCGCCGACTTCTTGGTGGTCTTCTTGGTGGTCTTCTTCGCGCCCCGCTTGGCGGCCTTCTTGGCGGGGCCCTTCGCCCGGCGCTCGGCCAGCAGCTCCGCCGCTCGCTCGAGG
The DNA here is from genome assembly GCA_963812055.1 of uncultured Actinomycetota bacterium. GTDB lineage: Bacteria > Actinomycetota > Actinomycetes > Propionibacteriales > Nocardioidaceae > Nocardioides. Next base: position 589,296 of record CAWEUA010000016.1, on the reverse strand, counting down.
GTGATCGCCTCGACGGTGTCCTCCTTGCGGAGGGTGGCGTTGTACTCACCGTCGGTGACGTAGTCGCCGAAGCGGCCGGACTTCACCACGACCGGCGCACCCGACACCGGGTCGGCCCCGAGCTCCTTCAGCGGCGGCGCGGCGGCCGCGCGTCCGCGCTGCTTCGGCTGGGCGTAGATGGCGAGGGCCTCGTCCTGCGTGATGGACAGCAGCTGGTCCTCCGAGGTCAGCGACCGGGAGTCGGTGCCCTTCTTCAGGTAGGGCCCGTAGCGACCGTTCTGCGCGGTGATCTCGACGCCTTCGGCGTCGGCGCCGACCACCCGCGGCAGCGAGAGCAGCTTCACCGCGTCGTCGATGTCGACGGTGTCGAGCGACATCGACGCGAACAGGGAGCCGGTGCGTGGCCGGGCGTTCTTCGGCGCGTCCTCGGGAAGCTGCTCGGTGACGTAGGGGCCGTAGCGGCCGTTCTTCGCCACGACGCGAAGGCCGGTGTCGGGGTGGACGCCGAGCTCCTTCTCCTCACCGGCGGGGTTGGCGAGCAGCTCCTTGGCCTTGGCCATGGTGAGCTCGTCGGGCGGCAGGTCGTCGGGCACGTTCGCCCGGACGGCCGCGCCGTCCTCGCCGTCGCCCGGGCCCTCGAGGTAGGGGCCGTACCGACCGACCCGCAGCACGATCCCGCTGTCGGGTCCGCCGACGGGGAACGTCGCCAGCTCCTTGGCGTCGATCTCGCCGAGCTCGTTGACCAGCTGGTGCAGACCGATCACCCGGTCCGAGCCGAAGTAGAACTCGTCCAGCTCGGAGACCCGGTCGGCCCGGCCGGCGGCGATCTCGTCGAGCACGTCCTCCATGCCGGCGGTGAACTCGTAGCTGATCTGTCGGGGGAAGTGCTCCTCCAGCAGGCGTACGACGGAGAACGCGATCCACGCCGGCACCAGGGCCGTGCCCTTCTTGTACACGTAGCCGCGGTTGAGGATCGTCCCGATGATCGAGGCGTACGTCGACGGCCGGCCGATCTCGCGGTCCTCCAGCTCCTTGATCAGCGTCGCCTCGGTGTAGCGGGCCGGCGGCTTGGTCTCGTGGCCCTGGGGCGTGAGCGAGGCGGCGGACACCGGGTCGGCCTCGTGGAGGTCGGGCAGCGGCGTCTCGGCGTCGTCCTTGCGCTTGTCGTTGTCGGTGCCCTCGACGTACGCCTTGAGGAAGCCGTGGAAGGTGATCACCCGACCGCTCGCGGAGAACACCACGTCGCGGCCGTCGGACGTGGCGCCGCCGATGCGGATCGTCACCGACTGACCGACCGCGTCCCTCATCTGGGAGGCGACGGTGCGCATCCAGATCAGCTCGTAGAGGCGGAACTGCTCACCGGTCAGGCCGGTCTCGGCCGGCGTCCGGAACCGTTCACCGGAGGGGCGGATCGCCTCGTGCGCCTCCTGGGCGTTCTTCACCTTGGAGGCGTAGGTGCGCGGGGCGTCGGGGAGGTACTCGGCGCCGTACAGCTCACGCACCTGCGACCGCGCGGCCCCGACGGCGGCGGACGACAGGGTCGTGGAGTCGGTACGCATGTAGGTGATGTAGCCGCCCTCGTAGAGCCGCTGCGCCACCGACATCGTCGCGGACGCGGTCATGCCGAGCTTGCGGCTCGCCTCCTGCTGCATCGTCGTGGTGCGGAACGGCGCGTAGGGCTGGCGGCGGTAGGGCTTGGACTCCACCGACCGCACGGCGTACGACGTGTCGCGCAGGGCGGCGACCAGGCCCTCGGCGGCGTTGCGGTCGAGGTGGACGCGGTCGCTCTGCCGCTTCCCCTTGAGCTCGCCGTCGGTGCCGAAGTCGGCGCCACCGGCGACGCGCATCTCGTCGATCGAGTAGAGCTTGGCCGGGAACATCCGGGGCTCCTTGCCGGAGCCGGCGTCGAAGGTGCCCTCGAGGTCCCAGTACGACGCGATGCGGAACGCCATCCGCTCGCGCTCGCGGTCGACGACGAGCCGGGTGGCCACCGACTGCACGCGGCCGGCGGAGAGGCCGGACATGACCTTCTTCCAGAGGACCGGCGAGACCTCGTAGCCGTACAGCCGGTCGAGGATGCGGCGTGTCTCCTGGGCCTCGACGAGGTCGTCGATGATCTGGCGCGGGTTCTCGACGGCCTCGAGGATCGCCCCCTTGGTGATCTCGTGGAACACCATCCGGTGGACCGGCACCTTCGGCTTCAGCTCGTCGAGGAGGTGCCAGGCGATGGCCTCGCCCTCGCGGTCCTCGTCGGTGGCGAGGTAGAGCTCGTCGGCGTCCTTGAGCAGGCTCTTGAGCTTGGCGATGTGGCTCTTCTTCTCACGCGGAACGACGTAGTAGGGCGTGAAGCCGTTCTCCGTGTCGACCGCGAGCCGACCCCAGGGCTTGTCCTTGATGCTGGCCGGCGTGTCGGCCGCCGAGTTGGGCAGGTCGCGGATGTGGCCGACCGATGACTCGACCACGTAGTCGTCGCCGAGATAGCCGCCGATCGTCCGCGCCTTCGCGGGCGACTCGACGATCACCAACTTGTGTGGCACTGGTTCTCCTGACTCGAAATCTCCGGTGAGCCGCTCTCGGACTGGGCAGCCCGGGGGCTCACGGCCGCTCACGGTAGCGCGTCGGGACCAACGCCTTGTTCCCGATGCCCTACCCGAGACCGGTCGAAGGCCCGCTCAGGAGTCGGGCCCGGACGCGGAAACGCGGCCCGCGTGGGGCCGCGTTCCTCGAGCCGAGCAGCTACGCGCCGAAGGCGCTCATCACGCGCCGGGCGGTGCGGTGGGCGATGTCGTATCCGTCGACCATCGCCTTGCGATAGTGGAGTCCCGACCAGATGCGTGCATGGAATGCGCCGTCTTCCAGCTCGGTCAGGTTCGCGTGGGTCCGGGGGGTGGGGGTGTTCACCGACCTGATCTCCAGTGGGGTGTTCTCGCCCAGGATGCGGCGGATCACCTCGACGGCCGGACCGGTCAGGCAGGCATGGCCGCTCACGTAGTCGGAGTAGTTCGGGTTCGGAACGAGAGGTGCCCAGCCCGCCTCCGACACGGTGGCGTCGTTGCCGTCCGTTCCGGCGCCGGCGACGGCCTGGCTCGGACGCCAGAAGCCGACGTCCCGCTTGAGCCCCCAGCAGCGGATGGCGGAGTCCGTCTGCGCGCCGTGGATCATGGCGAAGAGGCGTGCGGTCGCGAGCAGGTCGAGCGGCTCGTCCTCCAGGTACCGGACGAGCGCGTCGCTGACCGTCGTGGCGGAGTTGCTGTTCCAGAAGATCGCGGTATCCGTCTGTGTGGGGGTGCGCTCGGCCGAGCTCGATGAGCCGAGCCGGCGTACCTCGTCGTACTCGGTCGCGTAGGCGCTCGAGGCGAGGCCGTGCGGACCCGAGACCGGCACGGGCGTGGACAGGAACAACGGACGAAGTGATCCGAGCCAGGGAGCCAGCATGTCCGTGAAGCCGGGATTGGGCTGCCACACGCCCGGGCCCGGCGCCTTCGAGTAGTGGAGAGACGAGTCGAGGTAGTGGTCGCCGGTCCGGGAGGCGATCAAGGCGGCGGCGGCACCGGCACCGATGCGCGTCCCCTTGGCGCGCCTGGCCCGGCCGATCCCGGTGAGGCTGTTCGCGAGGTCCGCCGCCAGTTGAGCGGCGAGGGTCGGGTAGTAGTGCACGAGGACGTCGTGCGCCGCCGTCGCGACCGCCGCCGCCTCGGAGCTGGCGCCGACGTGGGCTGACTCGACCGCGGCTCGATGCACCGCGACCGCGACGAAGCCGAGCACGGGTACGCCGACAGGGACCGGCGTGAGCGTGTCCGTGTAGACGGTGCGGAAGGTGATGCGCTCCCAGTCGAGGACGACCTGCGAGTCGTCGGTCGAGGAGCCGGTGGCTCCCAGGGCCGTGGCGGACAGGGCGTCCGGGGCGAGGGCCGCGGCGGCGGCGCCGGCCACGGTGCCGAGGGTCACGGATCGACGAGTGAGCAACATGGCGGACCTCCAGGGTTCCGACGTTCTGAGACAACCTGTCCAGAACGACGACCCCTGAGGGCCCATCCGCGTTCCCGCGAATGTTGGATCCGGTAGCGCGTCGGGGCCAGCGCCTTGTTCCCGATGCCGGAGGACCATCTGGTCAGGGGGTCGCACCCAGGACCTCGAGGAAGCCCTCGCGAACCAGGCTTCGGGCGACCGGCAGGTACGCCGTGGCGAGCTCGTCGCGGTCGCGGTCGAGCAGCACGGCGAGGGCGTCGAGGATCTGACCGACCGTGAGCTCCCCGTCGCTCGCGCCGGCGAGCGCGGCCTCGATCGTGTCGACCTGGCGGGCGCGGCACAGGCCGCGGCGCTGCCGCAGCACGATGGTCTCGGGATCCTCCGCGCCGGGCTCACCGTGGGTCTCCTGGACGACGTCGACGCGCAGGCCGAGCCGGGTCGGCTCCTCCACGGACGCGTGCTGAGCCACCGCCCACGACTCGACGGCCTGCGCGACCGGCTGCTCCACGGCGTACGGATGGTCGAGCAGCTCGTGGACCCCCTCCAGGGCCGAGCCGCGCCGGCGCAGGTTGACCCAGCCGAAGCCGACGCCCTCGATGCCCTGCTCGTCGAACCACCCCAGCCACGCGTCGTACGCCTCGAGGTAGCCGGGTCCGCCGTGCCGGCCGGCGTCCTTGAGCCAGAGCTCGACGTACGCCGCGGGGTCGAGCACGTCGCGCTGGACGACGAGGGCGTCGCAGTCGTCCGCGAGCCAGCCCCCGACACGTTCGTCCCAGGGCCGGTCCCGGTGGATCGCCCAGTTGGCGACGACGTGGCACCATCCGCCGTCGCTCAGGTGGTGCGGCGCCTCGCGGACGATCGCCTCGACGACCTGGTCGCCGGGCAGGCCCGAGTCGCGGTAGACCAGCCGGTCGCCCTGAAGGTCGGTGGCGGGTGAGATCACGAACGGCGGGTTCGAGGTGATCAGGTCGAACGTCTCGCCGGCGACCGGCTCCCACAGGGAGCCGTCGCGAAGATCGATCTCGACGCCGTTGAGCGCGGCGTTGAAGCCGGCGACCGCGAGGGCACGCGCGTTGACGTCGGTGGCGACGACCTCGTCGGCATGCGTCGCGAGGTGCCAGGACTGGACGCCGCAGCCGGTGCCGAGGTCGAGTGCGCGGCCGACCGGGCGTCGCGTGGTGATCTGGGTGAGGGAGGTCGAGGCCGGCGTGACGCCGAGGACGTGGTCGTGCCCCACGCGCACCGGCTGGCCGTCGAGGCCCGGCGTCAGGTCGCTGACCACCCACCGGTCGTGGTCGTCGTCGGCGTACGGGCGGCAGTCGAGCGCGGCCCTGACCTCACCGCCGGACGCGATCAGCAGTCCCGCTCCGGCCAGCTCGTCCACGAGGCTCGGGCAGGGCCCGGTCGGCGTCCGCGCGGGCGACGGTCGTCTGCAGGAGGAACAGCCGGACGAGGGTCGCCAGCGGCGATCCGTCCGTCGTACGCCGGAGGGCGGGGGTGGTCTCGCTGCGCTGCAGGGCGGCGCGGGCGGTCTCGCCGAGCAGCCGGTCGACCGCGTCGACGGTGTAGTCGGCCGCCGCCAGGGCACGACGCAGGGGCGGTGCGAGCGACGGGTCGGGGACGGTCACCTGACCAGGACGTCGTGGTAGTAGGTGTCGAGGGCGGCGTCGTCGGCGTACTCGGCCATCGAGCCGCGGTAGATGCCGCGGCGCAGCTCGGACTCGTAGCCGTCGTACTCGGGCGCCCCCACCTCGCGGGCGTGCGCGAGCTCGGCCTCGACGTCGTACGGGACGCGCACGAACGAGATCGAGAACGGCGCGGGCTCGGCGCCGTCGACGACCCCCTCGAGGATGCAGTAGAGAGGTGTCGGGTCGCCCATGCAGTTGCCGACGCTGCCGGTGTTGAAGAGCGTGCGACCGCGGAGCTGGGTCTCGTAGAACGGGTCGTGCGTGTCGGCGTACCCCACGACGTCGGGGACCGGGCCGTTGCCGGTGGCGGAGGTGTTCTGGAACTGGCCGAGGAACTCCGTCTCGTCGTGGACGTAGCGGACGCGACGGTGGACGGTCTCCGCGGAGGCGTGCATCAGACGGATCTGCCGGCCGCTCATCCGGAAGTCGTGAGCAGAACGGCAGGCCGCGCAGCCAGTCGCCCTGCCCGGGCGCGAGCTGCCCGAGCCACCACTGCAGTGCGGCACTGTCGAACTCGCGCCCCGGGTGGGGCAGGAAGTCGTCCCAGTTGCCGAGGATGTTGACCTCGCAGCGCTCCTGGCAGATCTCGATCACCTCGCGGCCGCGGTGGCCCTTCCCGACGTAGTCACCGAGGTTGAAGATCCGGGTGATGCCGCGTGCGTCGATGTCCGCGAGCACTGCCTCGAGGGCGGTGAGGTTGCCGTGGACGTCGGAGATCAGGGCGATCCGCTCGGGCGAGGCAGGCATGCCGTTCATCGTGCCTCAGCCCCACGGATCCGCCCGGGGCGGCCCCACGCCGTACGAGAGATGTTTCAATCGAGGCATGGCTCGTGCCCCCCGACTTCTCGCCGCGCTCGCCGGTGGCGCCGTACTGACGACGATCGGTGCCGTCGGGATCGCTCCGGCACTCGCGACTCCCGGCGCGGATCAGGGCGGGGGCGTCGCCGACCCGAACGCCCACCCCGGGCGCGTGCGTGCACAGATCACGTTCACCAAGTCGCCCGCCCACCCGTGGCACAGCACCATCTCGTGGAAGGCCACGCGGCAGCGGGTGGACGGCAGCTGGCGGGTCGTCGACCGGGCCTCGTGGCGCGCGGGTTCGGGACTTCCCGGCGGCTCCGCGACCAACGCCTGCGTGAAGGACCACGGCTGGCTGCCCGACGGGCAGTACTCGCTACGCCAGTACGACGACTACGCCGGCAACCTGATCCACGGCCGGGCCTTCCGGCTCTCCGACAAGCACTGCGCGAACGGGACCCTGCGCCAGGAGCTGTTCATCCACACCGAGGCCGCCGCCGGCAACGCCCAGTGCGCCGACGGGCCGGGCGACCAGATCTGTCGGTGGGAGTACCCGAAGATCAACGACTACACGTCCCACGGGTGCATCAAGATGGCTCCACGCGACATCCTCGCCCTGACCCGCGACTACCACCGCTTCTTCAAGGCCGGCGTCCGCTACCCGATGTCGAAGGTGTCCCTGGTCGTCCGCACGCCGCTGACCCGGCGTTCGCGTCGCGCCGTACGACGCTCACCCGGCGCGGAGATGCATCGCCATCACGCCGAGTCGGCGCGAAGTGACACCGAAAACACGCCGAGTCGTCATGTGCCGACTCGGCGTAGGGGTGCGGACGTGACGACGGCCCGCCCGGGGAGTTCCCCGAACGGGCCGTCCTGTCAGATGGAGCAGACGGGCGGATCAGCCTTGCTGCTCGAACTGTCGCGTCCCCGTGCCGTCGGCGTCGGTCGCCGGCGGTGCCGGCGGGGCGGAGTCGGCCTCGCCGAGCACCACCTCGCGCTGCTTCGACACGTAGATCGCCACCACGATGACCGCGGCCGCGACCAGCGCGATGATGATCCGCAGCGCGTCGTTCTCGTCCTTGCCGACGCTCAGCGAGACCACGGCACTGGCGATCAGCAGCGAGACCAGGTTCATCACCTTGATCAGCGGGTTGATCGACGGGCCGGCGGTGTCCTTGAACGGGTCGCCGACGGTGTCGCCGATGATCGTCGCCTCGTGGGCGGCCGATCCCTTGCCACCGTGGTTGCCGTCCTCGACCAGCTTCTTGGCGTTGTCCCAGGCACCACCGGAGTTGGCGAGGAACACCGCCATCAGCGTGCCGGTGCCGATGGCTCCGGCCAGGAAGCCGGCGAGGCTGCTGACGCCCAGGCCGAACCCGACCGCGACCGGCGCGAGCACGGCGAGCAGGCCGGGCGTCACGAGCTCGCGCAGCGAGTCCTTGGTGACGATGTCGACGACCTTGCCGTACTCGGGACGACCGGTGCCCTCCATGATCCCGGGGATGTCGCGGAACTGGCGACGGACCTCGTAGACGACCGCACCCGCGGCACGAGCCACGGCGTTGATCGCGAGACCGGAGAAGAGGAAGACCACGGCGGAGCCGAGCAGCACGCCGACCAGCACCGACGGGTTGAAGACGAAGAACTTCAGGAGCGTGTCGTTCGCCGACTGGGGGTCACCGACGACGACCAGCTTGTCGATCACCGACGTCGCGTACGAGCCGAACAGCGCCGTCGCCGCCAGTACCGCGGTGGCGATCGCGATGCCCTTGGTGATCGCCTTCGTGGTGTTGCCCACCGCGTCGAGCTCGGTGAGGATCTGGGCGCCCTCCTCGTGGACGTCGCCCGACATCTCGGCGATGCCCTGGGCGTTGTCGGAGACCGGACCGAAGGTGTCCATGGCCACGATCACGCCGACGGTGGTGAGCAGACCGGCGCCGGCGAGGGCGACGGCGAACAGCGAGATCGTCAGCGAGGCGCCGCCGAGCAGGTAGGCGCCGAAGACCGCTGCACCGATGACGAGCGTGGTGTAGACCGCCGACTCGAAACCGACCGACAGACCGGAGAGGATCACGGTCGCCGCGCCGGTGAGCGAGGTGCGACCGACGTCCTTGACCGGCTTGTACTCGGTGCCGGTGAAGTAGCCGGTGAGCGCCAGGATCGCCGAGGCCATCACGATGCCGATCACGACCGCGACCGCGGCGATCACGGCCGGGTTGCCGCTGGGGCCGCCGCCGATCTGGTCGAGGGTGTTCGCCGGCAGGTTGAAGTCCGAGAAGCTCGTCGGCAGGAACACGAACGCCATGGCGACGCACGCGACCGCGGAGATGGCGGCCGAGATGTAGAAGGCTCGGTTGATCGTGGTCAGACCGTTCTCGCCGACCTTCGGACGGCACAGGTAGATGCCGACCACGGCCGTCAGCGCGCCGATCGCGGGGACCAGCAGCGGGAAGACGAGACCCTTCTCGCCGAAGGCCTGGTAGCCGAGGATCAGCGCGGCGACCAGGGTCACGGCGTACGACTCGAAGAGGTCGGCCGCCATGCCGGCGCAGTCACCGACGTTGTCACCGACGTTGTCGGCGATGGTGGCGGCGTTCCGCGGGTCGTCCTCCGGGATGTTCTGCTCGACCTTGCCCACCAGGTCGGCGCCGACGTCGGCCGCCTTGGTGAAGATGCCGCCGCCGACCCTCATGAACATGGCGAGGAGAGCGGCGCCGAAGCCGAAGCCCTCGAGGACCTGGGGCGCCTGGCTGCCGAACGCCATCACGACGATCGAGGCGCCGAGCAGGCCCAGGCCGACGGTGAGCATGCCCACCATGCCCCCGGTGCGGAACCCGATCCGCATGGCCGGCTCGCGACCGGTCTCGTTGGCGGCCGCTGCGACACGGAGGTTCGCCCTCACGGCCAGCGACATGCCCAGGTAGCCGACGGCGCCGGAGAACCCGGCGCCGACCAGGAAGAACAGAGAGCGGAAGATCCGCACGGTGACGTCATCCGCAGGCAGGGCCAGCAGCAGCAGGAACGCAACGACAGCGAACACGGCGAGAGTGCGGAACTGCCTGGCCAGGTAGGCGTTGGCGCCCTCCTGCACCGCATGGGCGATGTTCTTCATGTTGTCGGTGCCTTCGCCGGCAGCAAGGACCTCCTGGCGGAACATGTACGCCATCGCGAGCGCGCCGAGCGCGATCACGAGGACGATGATGACCAGGACGAGGTTGCCGCCGGAGAGGTGCACCACGTCGGGACTGATCCCGGTCATGGATTTCCTCCTGGGAATACGTTCGCTGAACGGCGCGGATTGTGCCATGCGCCCGCTGGATCATGTCATTCGGGCGGCACCGGAGTCACACCGGGTGCACGCAGCGCGGACAGCGCCGAACGGCGTACGACTGATCGCGCTGCCGGCGGGCGCGGGCGGGTGTCAGCTGGCCGCGAGCGCGGCCTCGGCGGTGTCGTGGATGACGAACACCTTCGCGAGACCCGTGATCCGGAAGATCTTCAGCAGCCGATCCTGGCTGCACACCAGCTGGAGCGAGCCGTCGTGGGCGCGAACCTTCTTCAGACCGCCGACGAGCACGCCCAGGCCGGTGGAGTCGAGGAACTCGACCTCCGACATGTCGATCACGAGGTCGTACGTGCCCGCGGCCACCAGTTCGGTGATCTCCTCGCGCAAGCGCGGTGCGGTGTAGACGTCGATCTCGCCGGCGACCGACACGACGGTGCGGCCCTCGGCCTCTCGCGTCGAAATGGTCAGGTCCACGTGTCCACTCCAAGCTCCCGATCGGGGGTGGCGGGGTGCTGCCCCGATCCCGTCGCGCCTATCAAACCACGCTCCGGGGAATCGTGGACAGAATGCCGCACAGCTCCACAGCCGCCGTCCTCGGCCTGTCGGTCGGCTTTGCCAGACTGGTGCGGTGGCAGGCGTCGCGGGTGGCTCGCCGGGCTCCCGTGCGGGGTCGGCGAGCGTCGAGGAGCTCGGCCGGAGACTGGCGATCGGTCCCGGCCGGGAGGACTCGTTGCGCCACCTCCGGGTCCTGCCGCGACGCGAGGCGACGACCGCCGCATGGCCGGAGTGGGCACATCCCGACGTGGTCGGGGCCTTCGCCCGCCGAGGCGTCACCGAGCTGTGGCGACATCAGGCGGTCGCCGCCGAAGCCGCCCACTCCCGACAGCATGTGGTGATCTCGACCGGTACGGCGTCCGGGAAGTCCTTGGCCTACCAGCTGCCCGCCCTGACCTCGATCCTCGAGCGCCGCGGCACCCGCGGCGAGCGCGGTGCGTCGACGCTGTACATCAGCCCGACCAAGGCCCTCGCCCAGGACCAGCTGACCACCATCGCCGGGCTCGGCCTCGACGTCCGGGTGACGACGCACGACGGCGACTCGTCGTACGAGGAGCGCGACTGGACGCGGGAGCACGGCGAGTACGTCCTGACCAACCCGGACATGCTGCACCGATCTCTCCTGCCACGGCACGAGCGCTGGTCGGGGCTTTTTCGCGCGCTCGACCTCGTGGTGGTCGACGAGTGCCATCACTACCGGGGGGTGTTCGGGGCTCACGTCGCCCAGGTGCTGCGCCGGCTCCGTCGGGTGTGCGCCTTTCACGGATCAGACCCGACGTTCGTGCTGGCATCCGCGACGGTCGGCAACCCCGCCGAGCACGCATCGCGCCTGACCGGGCTCGACGTGATGGCGGTCAGCCACGACGACGCACCACGCGGCGAGGTCGCCGTCGTGCTGTGGGAGCCGAGGTTCACGTCGTACGCCGGCGAGAACGGCGCGCCCGTCCGGCGCGCGGCCTCGTCGGAGTCCGCCGACCTGCTGGCCGACCTCGTCGCCCAGGGCGTGCGGACACTCGCCTTCGTGCGGTCCCGGCGTGCCGCCGAGCAGGTGGCCGCGACCACGGCCAGGTTGCTCGCGGAGGTCGACCCGACACTGCCCGAGAGAGTCGCCGGCTACCGCGGTGGCTACCTGCCGGAGGAGCGGCGCGAGATCGAGCAGGCCCTGCGCGACGGGCGTCTGCTCGGGCTCGCCGCCACCAACGCGCTCGAGCTCGGCATCGACGTCTCCGGGCTCGATGCCGTGCTGGTCGCCGGCTTCCCCGGAACCCGAGCCGCCTGGTGGCAGCAGGTCGGCCGTGCGGGGCGCAACGCCGGGGACGCGCTCGCGGTGCTGATCGCGCGCGACGATCCCCTCGACACCTATCTGGTCACCCATCCCGAGGCGCTCCTCGACCGCGACGTCGAACGCACCGTGTTCGACCCCGCCAACCCCTACATCGTCGGGCCGCACTTGTGCGCGGCCGCGCAGGAGGTGCCGATCCGCGAGCACGAGCTCGACCTGTTCGGCGCTCATGCCCGCGAGCTCCTCGACGAGCTGACCGACGCCGGGCGACTGCGGCGCCGCCCGCACGGGTGGTACTGGACCCACCCCGAGCCGGCCAGCGCGCTCACCGACATCCGCTCAGGCAGCGGCCGTCCGTTCTCCCTGGTCGAGTCCGACACCGGTCGCGTCGTCGGCACGGTCGACGGCGGCAGCGCACACGCCACCGCTCATGCCGGAGCCGTGTACGTCCACCGCGGTGAGACCTGGCGGGTGGAGTCCCTCGATCTCGATGACCGGGTCGCCATGATCGACCGGGTCGACGTGGACTACTCCACGACCGCGCGCGAGCTCACCGACATCGCCGTTGCGCGCGAGCTCGACCATCGCGCCTGGGGCGAGGCACGGCTGGCGCTGGGCCTGGTCGAGGTGTCACACCGGGTCGTGTCCTACCTCCGCCGTCGTCAACCGTCGGGAGACGTCATCGAGGAGGTGCCGCTGGACCTGCCCGAGCAGAGCCTGACCACGCAAGCGGTCTGGTGGACCCTCAGCGACGACCAGCTCGCCGACTCGGGACTGCTCTCCGCCGACCTCCCCGGCGCGGCGCACGCGGCCGAGCACTGCTCGATCGGGTTGCTCCCACTGTTCGCGACCTGTGACCGCTGGGACATCGGCGGGGTCTCGACGGCGCATCATGCCGACACCGGGCGCCTCACCGTCTTCGTCTACGACGGGCACCCCGGCGGCGCGGGCATCAGCGCCCGCGGCTTCGACGCCGCCGCCGCGTGGTTGCGCGCCACCCGGGAGACGATCCGGTCGTGCACCTGCCCCGACGGCTGCCCGTCGTGCGTGCAGTCGCCCAAGTGCGGCAACCAGAACCACCCGCTCGACAAGGGCGGAGCCGTCAACCTTCTGGACGTCCTCCTGGACCACGCACCGGCGGACTAGTCGGAGAGGGCGATCTCCACGCCGACCGGGTGTCGGTCACGGCGCCGGACCGGCCCGAGCGTGGGCGTCGAAGTCAGCGCTCTGGCCCAGCCAGTGGGGACCTTCGACCTCGACCTCGACGTCGACCACGCGTCCGGAGACCGTGCAGGCCGTGACGCGTGCGTGGTTCGCTGTCGCGATCTGCGTCGCCCTCGCACAGCCGCCGCCCCCGCCGGCGACGTCGCGGGCCCCGGCGAGCGCCGACAGGTCCGCGGCAGCCTGAGCCGTCCGGTGGGCGACGACCATCGCGGTCACGACGGAGAGCGCCGCCCCGATGAAGAGGAGCAGCCCGACCATCTCGACGACGAGCAGGGTGGCCGAGCCCCGCTCGTCGCGGGCGCGGCTCACGGCGGTGCCTCGGCCGCCGTCACGGCCTCGGCATGGACGTGGACCGAAGGCAGGAACGCCAGGATCCCTCCGGGAGGCGCCACCACGTCGCTGGCGCTCGCCACCACCTCACCGTCGCTGGTGCTCACGGTCACCTCGGCTCCAGGCGCGACCTGACGGCCACGCGCGACCGCCGCCACCTCGGAGTCGCCCCGAGCGCCCGCGCGCGCCGTCTCGCGAGCGGCGTCGACCATCCGCACCTGCGCGACGCCGATCGTCAGCAGCCAGACCAGGCCGATGGTCAGCGAGACCAGCACGGGGATGCCCAGCGCCAGCTCGGCCGTGGCCGCGCCGCGCTGGTCGCGGCTCACCCGATGCCCAGCAACGACAACACATGGTCGAACAGCGTGCGCAGCAGCTGCTCGCCGAAGCCGCCGGTGAGCAGCTTGAACAGCAGTCCGGCGAGCCCGGCGCCGGCGGCCGTGCCGACGGCGTACTCCGCGGTCGTGATGCCGCGCTGGTCGTGGTGGTGCATCGATCTCCTCCTCGGGACGCGGCCGCGGATGCGGCCTGTCCGAGGACTCTGGCCCGATCACCGGGGCGCTCGTCGGGAGGGACCGACCACCTGTGGATCCATCGATCGGGGGCACGCACGGTGGACGGTTGACGGCTCGACTCACAGCGACAGGGACCGGAGCAGACCAGCCACCAGCGGCACGATCCCGATCAGCAGGAAGGAGGGAAGCAGGCAGACACCCAGGGGCACCGCAGCCTTCACCCCGACCGTCCGGGCCCGGTCCTCGACCCGGGCGCGAGCTCGTCCGTCGAGCTCCTCGGCCAGCCGCGCCACCTCGTCGGTGACGGGAGCCCCGGAACGATGAGCCCGCACCATGGCGCGTCCCAGGGGAGCGAGCTCCGGGCTGTCGAGCACCGGACGCCATGCGGCCTCGGCGGGGACACCCAGAGCAAGCCGCGACGGGACGACGTTCAGCTCGCTGGCCGCCGGTCCGGGCAGGGCGTCACAGACCAGGCGGAGCCCCTGGGCCACGTCGCACCCGGACTCGAGCGCCGTGGCCAGGAGATGCACGACGCCGGGAAGCTCACGCTCAGCGGCCTCCCGTCGTCGGCGCACGGACGGCACCTCGGACCGACGGATCCAGGTCAGCGTCGCCGCCGCGGCGACCACGCCCGCCGCCACTCCCCAGGGACCGGACACGAACAGCGCAGCGGCGACGCCGGCCAACGACGACCAGAGCCAGCTGCCCCGTCTCATCCACCCGGACTCGACGATCGCCGAGGGCGCCGCGGCCGAGCCGGCGACCGGCCATCGGCCCCGGGGTGGGACCGCCAGCACCGCGGCGAGCATGCCGGCCAGCACTGCGACCCACGCGATCACGGGTCGACTCCTCGCGCGATCTGCTCGATCCACCACAACCCGGCGATGCCCGTCGCCAGTCCGCCGGCCAGGCACACCAGCCCGGCCGGGGTGCCCAGGAGGAAGGACCAGGGGTCCGCGCCGGAGCCGCTGCCCATCATCAGCGCGACCAGCGGGAGACCGGCCATGAGCCGAGCGGTGGCCCGCGCGGAGGCCAGCTCCCCGGCCACGACCCGGTGGGTGGACTGCTCAGCGCGGACCGCCTCGGCGACGCGACGGGTGGCGGCGCCGAGGCCGCCACCGGTGCGTTGGGCCACGGTCCAGGCGGCGCCCAGGTGACGGAGCCCGCTCGCGCCCGGCACCCGCGCGGCCGCGAGCAACGCGCCCGGGACGTCACCGCCCAGCCGTGACACCTCGGCGACGGGGAGGAGTGCCGGCCAGGCGGCCGCCGCCTCACGCAACGCGGCTTCCGGTGGCCGGCCGGCCGCCAGCTCGGACGCCAGCAGGTCACAGACCTCGACCACGCGAGCCGCGTTCGCCTCGGCCAGGCGCGCGCTCGCACGGCGTCTCCACAGCAGGCGGGCACCCCACGACGCCGGCGCCAGGACGAGGACGGGCCCGGCCCAACCAGGGGGAAGGACGAGCACCGCGAGCAACAGCAGGACCACCGCCGAGCCGACGGGCGAGAGGGCCCGGGTGTGGCATGTCTCCGCAGGAGGCCGCACGACCAGCCACAGGGAGAGGGCGACCAGAGCCCCCGTCACCACGGCCGCCGCTGTCGAGCCGGCCTCCACGTCACGCAGCCAACCGGCCGGCGAGCTCCGCCTCGCCGGGGCCGGTGACGGCGCGTCCGCCACCGGGGAACGCGACCGCCGTGTCCATGTCGGCCAGGCCGTCCGGGCGACGCCGTGGCACCGCGACCTCGCGCAGCACGCGTCGTCCGTCGACGTCTCGGCCGAGGTGGAGCACCGCGTCGACGCCGGCCAGGAACTGGCTGTGAGCCGCCTCGCGGCTCAGGCCCGCCGCGAGTGCGAGCGCCTCGATCCGGGCCGGCACGTCGCGGGCGGAGTTGGCGTGGACGGTCCCGCACCCACCCTCGTGGCCGGTGTTGAGGGCGGCCAGGAGCTCCACCACCTCTGCTCCGCGCACCTCGCCGACGACCAGCCGGTCGGGTCGCATGCGGAGCGCCTGCCGGACCAGCGTGCGCAGGGTGACCTCGCCGGCGCCCTCGATGTTCGGTGGGCGCGCCTCGAGGCCGACGACGTGGGGATGGTCGGGGCGGAGCTCGCTGGCGTCCTCGACCAGGACCAGCCGCTGGGTGTCGGAGACCTCTGACAGCAGGGTGTTCAGCAGCGTGGTCTTGCCGGAGCCGGTGCCGCCGCTGACCAGGAAGGCCAGCCGGCGCGCGATGACGAGCCGGAGGACTCGGGCGCCGTGCTCGGTGACCGTGCCGGCCGCCACGAGGTCGTCCAGCGACAGGACGCGTTGGTGCGGAACCCGGAGGGACAGCACCGTCCCGGGTCTGGCCAGCGGAGCGAGCACCGCATGGAAACGGGTGCCGTCGCGCAGCCGGACGTCGACGTGGGGGGTCGCGTCGTCGAGTCGGCGGCCGCCCGACGCGGCGAGTCGCTGGGCCAGCCGCCGCACGGACTCGTCGTTCGGGAACGAGACGTCCACCCGCTCCAGACCCTGGCCCCGGTCGACGTAGACCTGCTCGCATCCGTTGACGAGGACGTCGGTGACGTCGGGGGTGCGCAGCAGTGGCTCCAGCGGGCCCGCGCCGACGACGTCGCGCCGCAGCGCCTCGTGCACGGCCAGCACCGTGGCGTCGCCGACCGGGCGACCGGACGCTCGCAGCGCCTCGGCGACGCGATGCGGCGTCACCTCGCCGGAGTCGCGGGCCAGCCGCTCGCGGACCTCCTCGACCAGCTCTGCCTCGGTGTTCATCACGCCGCGCGGGAGGCCGTGCGCTCGGCCAAGGTGGCGAGAACGCCCGTCGCCGCTCGGCCGAGCGGGCCGCGGCGCGATCGCACCGGGCCTAGCCCGACGTCGATCGACTCGGCGAGCCCGCGCTGGTCGGGCATCCGGTGCACCACGGGTACGCCGACGGCGCGGGTCAGCGCCTCGTCGTCCATCCCCGATCCACGGACGACGAGGCCCAGCCCTCCCGGATCGGCGAACCGACCGCAGGCGCGCATCGCCGCCGCGACACCTGCCACCGTGGTCACCACGGTGACCAGCACGTGGTCGCACCTGGTCGCGAGCTCCTCTGCCAGCGGATCCAGCGCGCGCGGCAGGTCGACGACCACGGTGTCGTGACCACGGCGGGCCGCCGACAGGGCCTCACGCGCGGCGAACGCCTGGAGTGGCCGCGGATGAGCCCCGGCGTACCACGTCAGGGCGGCGACGCCGTCGCGTCGCGGCAGGGAATCACGCAGGGCGCGGCCGCTGAGCCGCCCGGTCGTATGGCCGAGCGCGTCCCACCGGACGCCGTCCACCAGGTCGAGGCCCAGCACCCGGTCGACGCCGGGGCCGAGCGGATCGGCGTCGATGACGACGGACGGACCCGCACGGCCCGCGACCTGGGCCAGGGCACAGGCGAACGTCGTGGCCCCGGACCCTCCGCTGCCACCGACGACCCCGATCGTGAGCCCGCGCGCCGGCCCGGAGTCGACCACGTCGGTCAGCCGCTCGACCAGCCAGCCCTCCGACCGTGGCAGCTCCGCGACGCTCTCCGCACCCAGGGCCAGGGCCACTTGGAACACCTGATCGGGTACGGGCGCGGTCAGCACGACGAACACCGCGTCTCGCCGGGTCGGCGACAACCGCGCCAGGTCGGCGGCGACGTCCTCGCCGACGAGCACCAGCGAAGCCTTCTGCCACGCGCGCAGCCCTCCCGCCGCGTCGTGCGCCACCTCCGGCGTGGTGCCCGCAGCGGCGGCGAGGCGCAGCAGCTCGTCGAGCAGGGTCTCGTCGCCGGTCACGAACAGCGGTGCGGTCATGCCGCCACGATCACGTCCCTGGAGGTCGAGGAACGTGCGCGGCCGTCCGATGTGTGGACGACGGACGCGCGGGCCGTTCCTGTGGACCAGGAACGGCCCGCGCGCGTTCTCGGCTCAGAATTGCAGCAGAGGCTGGATCGTCTCGACGTGCCGGTCGAAGACGCCGTCGCCGTCGTCGTCGATGTCGCGCGTCTCGGTCTGCGTGTCCTTGCCGTACGCGATGGCGTCGTTCTCGAAGTACAGCAGCACACCGGTGCCGTCGGTCACCCGGTCGGTCGAGGCGGTGACGCGGCCCTTGTTGTCGTAGGCAGTGGTGGTCGTCTCGATCACGTCGGCGGCGTCGATGTCACCGTCTCCGTCGAGGTCGCGTTCGCTCCGGACCGTGGTGGGACGGTTGAACTTGTCGAACGTGGCGAGCTCGACGACCCGGTCGAGCAGCACGCCGTTGCTCGACTCCTCGCTGACGATCTTCACGGCGTTCCCCGCCTTGTCGCGGGTGTAGACCTGACTGCTCGAGAAGGTGCCGGACGGGTCCGAGAACGTGCCCAGGGACGACACCAGCAGACCGTGCTTGTCGTACGTCGCGGTGCTGTCGCCGGTGAAGTCGACGTGACCGTCGCCGTCGGAGTCTCCGCGCTCGTGCACCTCGGTGATCTGAGCCTGGTGGTTCCAGATGAGGGTCGAGGTGTCTGACGACAGAAGGGTGGTCGTCCCGGTCGAGTCGAACTCGAAGCTCTGGTCGGTCGTCTGCTGGAGCAGGCCGCGACCGTCGTACGTCGAGGCTGTGGTGTCGCGTTGGTCGGGCGACTGCGGCGTCGACAGGTCGTCGGTGTCGAACTGACGGGTGAGGATGTTGCCGTGCGAGTCATAGGTGAGCGACTCGACCGTGACGATCCCGTTGTCCTCGACCCGGGTCGAGACCACCCGGCCGCGCTTGTCGAAGGCGCGCGACTCGGTCGAGGTGCTGTCGACCGTCCCGTCGCCGTCCTGGTCGATGGTCGTCACGATCGAGGTCAGCTTGTGACGATTGTTGCGGGTCAGCGTGTCCACGCGGACCGACGCCGGCTGCGGTCCGTCGCCGTCCTCGTCCGACACGATGACGACCTTGCTCAGGCGGTGCGCCTTGCCGTAGGTGAACGCGGTGTCCTCGTACTCGGTGGTGACCCCGTCGACGGACAGGCTGAAGCGTTCGTGGATCTCGTTGCCGACGCTGTCGAACTCACGGAGGACCTCGCGCACCGACACCTGGCCGGTGTGGAGGTCGGTCTCGACGTCACGGAAGACCGTGACCCGGCCGCCGCCGTCGGTCTTGATGCCGGAGCGACCGTGCGCCTCGGTCTGCTGGCCGTTACCTCCCCTGTCGGCATGGGCGGCGGGCGCCTGTCCCCAGGCTGCCGCCACCAGAGCGAGGACGACGATCGGACGTACGACGGCAACCTTCACGGGACTCCCCCTTCGCGCAAACAAAAAGCGGTCCCGAGTCCGCGCGCCTCACGCTACGACGCGAGGACGCGCCCGGTCCATAGTCACCGCGAGCCCCGGAGCAGAGTGCGCGAGCCGCCACGCGACTGGACGCCGACACCTACGATGGAGGCATGGCCGGCAGCCGCGGATCCGCCGTTCCGGGCCGCTTCGAACGCTCGTCCGGCCACCGATCGGCGGCGTTCTTCGACCTCGACAAGACGATCATCGCCAAGTCGAGCTCGCTGGCGTTCAACAAGCCCTTCCAGGCCGGAGGCCTGATCACGCGCGGCGCGATGCTCCGGTCGGCGTACGCGCAGTTCGTCTATCTCGTCGGTGGCGCCGACCACGACCAGATGGAGAAGATCCGGGCGTTCCTCTCCCAGCTCGTCGAGGGCTGGGACGTCGAGACCGTCAAGGAGATCGTGGCCGAGACGCTGCACCACGTGGTCGACCCGATCGTGTACGTCGAGGCCGTCTCCCTGATGGAGGAGCACCGGGCGATCGGCCGTGACGTCGTCATCGTGTCCACGAGCGGGACGGAGGTGGTCGGGCCGATCGGCGAGATGCTCGGCGCCGACGACGTCATCGCGAGCCGGCTCGAGATCGTCGACGGCAAGTACACCGGCGAGATCGAGTACTACGCGTACGCCGAGGAGAAGGCCCGCGCGATCGAGGCGCTGGCGGAGGAGCGCGGCTACGACCTCGAGCAATGTTTCGCCTACAGCGACTCGATCACCGACGCCCCGATGCTCGGCGTCGTCGGCCACCCGCACGCCGTCAACCCGGACAAGGAGCTGCGCAGGCTCGCGGCGACGCAAGGGCTGGCCGATCCTGCAGTTCACCCGGCCGATCACGCTGCGCAGCCAGATCCCGGTGAAGCCCACCCTCGCGGCGATCACCGTCGGCACCGCGCTGACCGTCGGCGGGGCCATCTGGCTCAACCGCCGGCGCCGTCTCGGCGCTTAGAGGGGTCGACACGCGCACCCAAAGGGGTGGGCGAAAGTCAAGGGTTGCCGCGACGCCTCGACCGGCGTACACAGAGAGGTACACCTCAAGATCAGCACGCGAGCCGGGTACCCACGCGGCGATCCACCCTTCCTACAGGGCGCAAGCCATCGGGAAACTCCCGGGGCTGCCATTGGTAAGTGCACGCTTGGTAGCCGGGTTTCGCGTGTCAGCGGCGGCACCCGACCCCTCGGGTGCCGCTCGCATCTGTGGCCGGTCCCACCGGCGGGCTCAGTGATCCCGCAGAGGGCTCGCCTCGGCCCCCGCGGCGTACGCGGCGGCGCAGTGCAGCAGCCACGCATGGACGCCGGCGCGGCCGCCGTCGGCATAGCGCGTCAACCCGTCGTCGTACGCCGCGTGCAGGGCGAGGTGGCCGGCCTCCGGCACGACCAGGGACTTCGCGTCGACCCCGCTGCTGACGAGCACCAGCCGCTCGGCCGCCCGCGCGACGAGTCCGTCGGCGGACCCGAACGGCGCGGCGGTCGCCAGCTCGGCGTGCACCAGCGCGGCGGTCACCAGCGCGGGCCGAACGCTCGCCAGAAGACCGGCGACGGCCCGGAGCCGCGCCGCGGACTCGGGGTCTCGCGGGCGGCCGACCTCGTCGTCGGGCACGGTCCCTGCCGCGGCGAGGGCGTGGAGTCGGGCGAGCGCCTGGAGCGGGGTGCGGGAGAACACCGGGACCAGCCCCAGCACCTCCACCGAGACGCGCAGCGCTGCCTGCGCCGTCGGATCGCCAGCGCCGGTGCGGACCTCGTCGAGCGTCGACGCCGAGCCGGCCAGGGCCGCGCTCGCATGAGCGCCCCGCAGGAGCGACTCGGTCGTGAGGTCGGGAGACGTCCGCCGAAGCCCCCGATCACGCAGCATCGTGTCGATGCCGTCGCGGGTCGCGGCGAAGCCCGAGGCGACGCCCTCGAGCTCCTCGACCCCGGCCAGACGATCCACCCCGGCACACTAGTGATGAGCGACGCCCGTCCCGGGTGGCCGGGTAGCCTCGGACGCGATGAGCGACGAGCAGCAGCCCGACTGGGCGCACTCCTTCGGCGGAGTCGCCGAGGCCTACGAGCGCGGCCGCCCGACGTACCCGGCCGAGGCCGTGAGCTGGCTGCTCGGCGAGCAGCCGCTGACCGTCCTCGAGCTCGGTGCCGGCACCGGCAAGCTCACCCGAGTCATCGCGAAGCTGGGACACGACGTCCACGCGACCGACCCCGACCCGGCGATGCTCCAGGTCCTGGAGCGCGAGGTCCCCGGCGTACGCACGGCCGAGGCCGGCGCCGAGGACATCCCGCTCGGCGACGCGTCGGTCGACGCCGTGATCGCGGGTCAGGCCTTCCACTGGTTCGACCTCGACCGCGCGCTCCCCGAGATCGCCCGCGTGCTCCGCCCCGGTGGTCACGTGTGCCTGACGTGGAACTACCGCAACGAGAAGATCCCGTGGGTACGCCGCCTCGGCGCGCTGATCGGCACCCAGGAGCACCAGCAGGACCCCGCGCAGGCGCTGATCTTCAGCGAGCTCTTCGGGTTCGTGGAGGACAAGGAGTTCTCGCACTGGCAGGTCATCGACCGCAAGTCGATCCAGGACCTCGTGCTCTCCCGGTCGAACGTCGCCGTCCTCGACGAGCAGGGGCGCGCCGCCAAGCTGGCCGAGGTGCTGGCGTTCTACGACGAGTACGGCCGCGGCATGGACGGCATGCAGCTCCCCTACGTGACGCGGTGCTACCGGGCCGACGTCCTCGACCGGCCGCGCGTCACAGCCGCGGACTCCGGCGCGACCGAGGGCGGTGCGAGTGGCGACGCCGACGCGCCGACCGACGGCCCCGACGACACGCTGCTGATCGACTTCCGCTGAGCCGGCCCTCGCTGGGCTCCCCCAGTCGGCGTAGAGGTTTTGATCCGTGGACGGCTGGGTACAGGGGCAGAAGGTGAACAAAGGTTCAACCACCGCGGCCGCCGGGCACACTCGGGGCCTTCTCGGGCCGGCCGGAGGCTGCACGATCCGAGGAGCAGCCTTGTCCAACACGCAGTCGCACCACCCCACCCAGACCGAGGAGCCGACCTCGCGGATCCCCGGCGCGCACATCGCGGATCCCGCTCCACTCGGCCTCGCGGGGTTCGCTCTCACCACCTTCCTCCTCAGCACGGTGAACGCCGGCTGGCTTCCCGCCACCGTCGAGCCGGCCGTCTTCGGCCTGGCTCTCGCCTACGGCGGCATCGGGCAGTTCGCCGCCGGCATCTGGGAGTTCGCCAAGGGCAACACCTTCGGGGCGACGGCGTTCTGCTCGTACGGCTCCTTCTGGATCTCGTTCTGGTACCTGACCGGGCACACCGACTTCGGTGACGCGGCTCCGGCGGACATCGACCACGCCGTCGGGATGTACCTGCTGATCTGGGGCATCTTCACGGCGTACATGACCGTCGCGGCGAGCCGCGTCAGCGCGGCCGTCCTCGCGGTCTTCGTGCTGCTGACGGCCACCTTCCTGGTCCTCGCGTGGGGTGAGTTCGCCGGATCCGACGGCATCCACAAGCTCGGTGGCTACCTCGGGATCCTCACCGCCATCCCTGCCTTCTACGCGTCGTTCGCCGGCGTCACGGCGTTCACCTGGAAGCGCCAGATCGCGCCGGTCGGCCCGCGCAGCTAGCGCGCACAAGCGACAGCCGACCCGCACGGGTGGGCCACCTGGTGGTCCCTCGCCCCGGACCGACATTGGTGCAACCATCCGCTCCTAGGCTGATGGGAGGGTGGACACCGATCCGGGTGCGAGGGCCCACCCGAGAGGAGACGAAGAGTCGTGAGCCAGGAAACCCTGTCCAACCTGCTCCACGAGGAGCGCCGGTTCGAGCCGCCTGCCGAGCTCGCCGCGAACGCCAACGTCAAGGCCGACGCCTACGCCGAGGCGGAGCAGGACCTCGTCGCGTTCTGGGAGAAGGCCGCCGAGCGGCTCAGCTGGGACACGAAGTGGGACCGCGTCCTCGACTGGGACAACCCGCCGTTCGCCCAGTGGTACGTCGGCGGCAAGCTCAACGCGGCGTACAACTGCGTCGACCGGCACGTCGAGGCCGGTCACGGCGACCGGGTCGCCTACCACTGGATCGGCGAGCCCGAGGACGACACCCGCGACATCACCTACGCCGAGCTCCAGGACATGGTGTGCCAGGCGGCGAACGCCCTGATCGACCTGGGCGTGAAGACCGGCGACCGGATCGCGATCTACATGCCGATGATCCCGGAGACCGTCGTGGCGATGCTGGCGTGCGCCCGGCTCGGCGCCCCGCACACGGTGGTGTTCGGCGGCTTCTCGTCGACCGCGCTGCGAGACCGGATCCAGGACTGCGACGCGCGCATCGTGATCACCTCCGACGGTGGCTACCGCCGCGGCGCGCCGGCCGCGCTGAAGCCGGCGGTGGACGAGGCGCTCGAGTCCTGCCCCGACGTGCGCAACGTGCTCGTCGTACGCCGCACCGGGCAGGACGTCGAGTGGACCGACGGGCGCGACGTCTGGTGGCACGACGCCGTCGACGGCGCGTCGAAGGAGCACACGCCCGAGGCGTTCGACTCCGAGCACCCGCTGTACGTGATGTACACGTCGGGTACGACGGGCAAGCCGAAGGGGATCCTGCACACCACCGCCGGCTACCTGGTCGGCACGTCGTACACCCACTGGGCGGTGTTCGACCTCAAGGACGACGACGTCTTCTGGACCGCGGCCGACATCGGCTGGGTGACCGGACACTCCTACATCGTCTACGGGCCGCTCGCCAACGGCGCGACCTCGGTGATGTACGAGGGGACGCCGGACACACCGCACAAGGGCCGCTGGTGGGAGATCATCCAGGACCACAAGGTCACGCTGCTCTACTGCGCGCCGACGGTGATCCGCACCTTCATGAAGTGGGGCGCGGACATCCCGGAGAAGTACGACCTCTCGACGCTGCGGATCATCGGGTCGGTCGGTGAGCCGATCAACCCCGAGGCCTACATCTGGTACCGCGAGACCATCGGCGGCGGGCGCACGCCGGTCGTCGACACCTGGTGGCAGACCGAGACCGGGATGCACATGATCAGCCCGCTGCCCGGCGTCACCGCCGGCAAGCCCGGGTCGGCGATGAAGGCGCTGCCGGGGGTCTCGGCGCTGGTCGTCGACGACGACGGGAACGCCGTGAAGCCCGGCTCCGGTGGCTATCTCGTGCTGACCGAGCCGTGGCCGTCGATGCTGCGCACCATCTGGGGCGACGACGAGCGGTACCAGGAGACCTACTGGTCGCGCTTCCCCGGGATGTACTTCGCCGGCGACGGCGCGAAGCTCGACGAGGACGGCGACATCTGGCTGCTCGGCCGGGTGGACGACGTGATGAACGTGTCCGGCCACCGGCTCTCCACGACCGAGATCGAGTCGGCCCTGGTGTCGCACCCGAGCGTCGCCGAGGCCGCGGTCGTCGGTGCGAACGACGCCGACACCGGCCAGGCGGTGAACGCGTTCGTGATCCTGCGCGAGTCGGCGCTGGAGGGCGGCGAGGCCGACCCGGACATCGTCAAGGACCTGCGCAACCACGTGGCCAAGGAGATCGGGCCGATCGCCAAGCCGAAGTCGATCCTGGTCGTCGCCGAGCTGCCGAAGACGCGCTCGGGGAAGATCATGCGGCGTCTGCTGCGCGACGTGGCCGAGCAGCGCGACGTCGGCGACGTCACCACGCTGGCCGACTCCACGGTGATGGACAAGATCAAGGACGGCATGTCCCGGGGCTCCGACGAGGACTGAGTCACACACCCCTCAGCGCATCGTCACGTCGTAGGAACGCCGAGTCGTCATAGGACGACTCGGCGTTCATTTCATGCTCCTTTGCGCCGACTCGGCGATTGCGTCGCGCGATACGGCGTCGACCCGGCGTTCGCGAACGATGCAACTGCCAGGTCGAAGCGATTTCGGCGACGCAACTGCCAGGTCAGCTCTCCAGCGGGCGGGTCCTGATGCCGAGTCGCCGCATCAGCGTCGGCACCATGCTTCCCTGGACGCAGACGGAGAGGAGGACGGCGACGACGACGATGCCGTAGAGCCGTTCCGGTTGCCCCACGTCGGCGTCGAGGAGCAGCAGGCCGAGCAGGATCGGGACGGCGCCCTTGAGCCCGACGAGGAGCACGAACCATCGCTCGTTCTGGCTGAGTCCGGACCCGACCAGGAGCGGCCCGACCAGCAGCGGTCGCACGACCAGCCCGAGCACGAGGGCCAACGCGACGCCCGGCACCCACACGTCCGCATGGGTCAGCGTCGGAAGGGACACGGTCAGACCCAGCACCACGAAGGCGATCACCTCGCCCAGGCTGGCGAGCCCGGCGAACACCCGCTCCAGCTCCTGCCGGTGCCGCGTCCGCACCTCACCCATGAGCACTCCCGCCACGAACACCGCCAGGAAGCCGGAGCCGTGCAGCAGGGTCGCGACGGCGAAGAGCAACAGCACACAGGCGATCGTGCGGATGGGCTCGAGGCCGCGGTCCGGGAGGGGCACCCGCTCCACGAACCTGCGGATGAGTACGCCGCCGACCAGTCCGACCGCGAGCCCGACCCCCATCTGGAGCAGGAACTCGCCGAGGACATGGGCCGCCGCATCTCCCGTCAGTCCTCCGGCCGCGAGCAGGCTCACCATGAGGGCGATGCCCACCGGGTCGTTGGCTCCCGACTCTCCCTCCACGATGGTGCCGCTGGGGCCCTCGATCTCCTGCTGGCCGAGGACCGAGAACACCACCGCAGGGTCGGTCGGCGCGACGGCCGTGGCGACGAGGAGCGAGGAGTACCAGTCGAGCCGCACGACCGCGTGCAGGAAGACCGCGACGCCGAGAGCGGTGGCGAACGTGCCGAGCACGCCCACCATGCCGATGGTGCGCGCGGCGGCACGGAACCGCGGCACGCCGATGCCCATCCCGCCCTCGAACAGGACGAACGCGAGTGCCACGGAGACGATGCGCTCGACGGTCTGCTCCGGAGGTGCCTCGAGCGAGGGCAGGGCCTGGACCGCCACGGCGGCAGCGACGAGCATGAGCGCAGCGGCGGGGACCCGGATCCAGCGCGTCACTCGGTACGACAGCAGCGCGACCAGGCCCACCAGCGCTGCCAGGAAAAGCAGCCAGGCGAAGTTCTGGGTGTCGGCCATGTCGCTCCTGGGGTCGGCATCGTTGACCGCCGTCTCTGACGGGCCGACCAGACTTCCCGGCTCTCCGGCGGTCACGTTACCCGGGTTCGGAGTCCCCACCGCACGTCCGCTCAGCGGCGTACGCCGTTGTAGGGTCGGCGCGTGGCGAACGAACCGGTGCACGAGAGCGACCCGACCATCGGGCGTCTCGTCTCGGACGCCACCCGCGACGTGTCGAGCCTGGTTCGCAACGAGATCCAGCTGGCGAAGTCCGAGATCCAGTTCAGCGTCAAGTCCGGCGGCATCGGCATCGCGCTGTTCGCGGCTGCGGCGTTCTTCGTGGTGATGGCGCTGATCATGCTGTCCGTGGCGATCGCCTACTTCATCAACTGGAACGGTGAGGGGCTCTCGCTGCACTGGGCGTTCCTGATCGTCTTCGGGTTCTACATGCTGCTGGCCGCACTGCTCGCCTTCATCGGCGTACGCAAGGTGAAGAAGGTGCGCGCGCCGGAGAAGGCGATCGCGCAGGCGAACGAGGCGAAGCAGATCCTCAAGCGCGGTTGAGCGAGGACCGTCCGATAGGGCGGAGCCGTAGCGGACGACCGGAGCGAACGGCGCAGCGCGCTTGCGCGCAAGCCCTACGCCGCACACCCCTGCGTCGACACCGGCCGCGAGGACGCGCGGCCCGTGGCCGCGGCCTGCTGCACCTGCCGGGCCGACAACGCGTACCCGGTGTCGTCGCTGGTGACCGACGCCGCGAACACGACGCCCACGACCCGGCCGGCGGAGTCGACGACGGGGCCTCCGGAGTTCCCCGGCCGGATGAGACCGCGGAGGGACAACACGTCGCGGATCACGGTGCCCTGCCCGTAGATGTCGGGCGAGCGGAGTCGCTGGTCGGCGCGCACACGGCCGGTCTGGACGTTGTACGGGCCGTTCTCCGGGAAGCCGAGGATCGCCACGCCCTCGCCGGGAACGGCCGAGCCGAACCGCAACGGCCGGACGGTGCCGGTCGACAGGGCGAGGACGGCGACGTCGAGGTCCGGGTTGTAGTACACGACGTGTGCGGGCACCGAGGTGTCGCCGACCTCGACGATCGGCGTCCCGACGCCGGCAACGACGTGGGCGTTGGTCATCACCCGGTCGTGGTCGTAGACGAAGCCGGAGCCCTCGATGCCCTGGTGGCAGCGGTTGGTGCCCCGGACCTTCACGACCTCCGCCGACGCCCGCTGCACGTCGGGGTCGGTGAGCATCCGCTGCGGACCGGCGGGCACGGGCACGATGCGCTCCGGCGCGAAGGGCTCGAGGTAGCGCGGGAAGAACGTCGTCCCGACGACGTCGTTGAACGCCGACAGCTTCGAGCTCGCGCCGGCGGGAAGGACGCGGTTGACCTCGGCGAGCAGCTTCGAGTCCTGCACCAGCGGGGTGATCGTGCGGAGCCCGGAACCCGAGAGGGCCACCCCGAGCGCCCAGGCGACGAGGAGCGCGGCGGCCCCACTGAGCACGGCACCGCCGACCGCATCGACGGCGCGCACGGGTTGCCAGGTGATCTGGTCACGGATGCGGGCACCGCCGACCTGCAGGACCGCCTGCCCGAGGGACGCGCAGACGATCACGATGAACACGGCGGCGAGCGAGACCAGGATCGACGGCGCCGCGTCGCCGAGCACGGTCGGCGCCAGCCACACGCCGAGCAGGCCGCCGAGGAGGAGCCCGACGGTCGCGAATGCGCCCGTGATGAAGCCCTGCCAGTACCCCGAGACGGCGTACAGCACGACCACGACGAGGAGCACCCAGTCGAGCAGGTTCACGGGCGCTCCTCGGAAGGTCTCGCGGCAGGGAGCTGTGCCGCCCCCGACCCGGGATAACCCTGCAGCATGTACGACGGCAGGTCACGCACCCGCCGCTCGTCCCACGGGCGCGTCCAGCCGAGGAAGTCGAGGAGCCGGGAGATGATCCCGGCGGTGAAGCCCCAGAGCACCACGTCGTGCCGCGGCCCGATCAGGAACGCGGGCCGACCCAGCCGCTGGGATGTCGTGCCGAGACGCGATGCGTCGGGTCGAGCAGCTCGTCGATCGGCACGCGGTAGACCGCATGCACCTCGGCCGGGTCGACGACGCCGACCGGGGTCTCCTCCGCCCACCAGCCGAGGATCGGCGTCACGGCGAAGTTGCTCGGCGGGAGCCACAGCTCGGGCAGCTCGGCGAAGACCTCGACGCCGTCGGCCCGCAGCCCGGTCTCCTCCTCGGCCTCGCGCAGTGCCGCCTGCCGCGGCGTCTCGCCCGGGTCGATCGAGCCGCCGGGGAAGGACACCTGCCCGGGGTGGGAGCGCATGTCGTGGGCCCGCTCGGTCAGGAGGAGGTCGCGCTGCGCGCCGAACAGCAGCAGGACGGCGCCCCGCCGGGCGACGGCGTCCTCGGGAGGGACGAACTTCGTCAGGTCGTCGGCGGTGATCTCGCCGGCCGCCACCGCCACGGGCTCGAGCCAGTCGGGGATCACCCGGCGACCCCGAGATACTGCTTGGCGGCCGCCGCGACGTCCTTCTCGGATGTCATCGCGCCGGCTTCGACGTGCACCACCCGCCCGGAGGCGTCCAGGAACACGGTGAACGGAAGACCGGCCTGGCGAGGGATGGGTTCCCGGCCGACGAGGTTCCCCGCGGGGTCGGCCACCAAGGGGTAGCCCACCTTGCTGTCGCGGGCCAATTGGAGGGCGGCTTCCGGCTGGAGGTCGAGGAGGTCGATCCCGAGCACGTGCACGGCCGACTGGTGGCGTGCGTACGCGGCGAGCGCGGGCATCTCCTCCCGACACGGGCCGCAGGTGGACGCCCAGAGGTTCACGATCATCGGGCCGCGCAGCCCGGCGACGTCCACCGACCTGCCGCCGCCGAGACAGTGGACCGTCACGCGGGGCATGCCACCCGCGACCTGGGTCGAGGAGACCTTGGGGCAGTTCGGGATGTCGGTGTGCTTCTTGAAGGCAACCAGGTCCGGCGAGTCCACCTTCACCGGGGACCTGCCCTGGATGAGATCGCCCGGATGGGCCCCCGAGCAGCCCGTCACGAGCGCCAGCAACAGTCCGGCGAGCCCTGCGAGCGAGGTGCGCCTCACGCCGGCCCCTCGGTCTTCACCAGCTTCGCCGCTGCTTCCGGGTCGACCGGCCCCTCGCCGTACGACGGGCACTGGCGGGCGACCGGGCAGACGCCACAGGCGGGCTTCTTGGCGTGGCACATGCGACGGCCGTGCCAGATCAGGTGGTGGCAGAGCATCACCCAGTCGCGCTTCTCGAACAGCGCGCCGACGGCGTGCTCGACCTTGACCGGGTCGGTCTCCTCGGTCCAGCCGAAGCGCCGGGCGAGCCGGCCGAAGTGCGTGTCGACGGTGATGCCGGGGACGCCGAACGCGTTGCCCAGCACGACGTTCGCCGTCTTGCGACCCACGCCGGGCAGCGTCACGAGGTCGGCCAGGCGCGGCGGCACCTGACCGTCGTACCGCTCGACGAGGGCGGCGCTGAGCTTCAGCAGCGCGTCGGTCTTCGCCCGGAAGAAGCCGAGCGGACCGATGATCTGCTCGAGGTGCTCGCGGGGCGCGGCGGCCATCGCCGGGGCGTCGGCGTACGCCGCGAACAGGATGGGGCGGACGGCGTTGACCCGGCGGTCGGTGGTCTGCGCGCTGAGGACGGTGACGACGAGAAGCTGGAACGGGTCATCGAAGTCGAGCTCGATCCGGGCGTCCGGATAGGTCTCCGCGAGGGTGCGGTTGATCCGGCGGGCGCGGCGCACCAGACCCGTGCGGGACTCGGGCACCTCGACCCGCGAGACTGCTGACACGACGTCAGCCTACGGTGGGGCACCGACCTCACCGGGCGCTGCCCGACTGGTAGGTGTGACCCACGCCACTGGCTAGGATCGTTCCGACCGACGCGCGGCGACCGACGTACGGCGTGCAGCGGCGGGCTCTGGAGGACGTCGTGGACAACGAGGTACTGCGTCAGGCGCCGCTGTTCAGCGCGCTCGACGACGAGGCCGCCACCGCCCTGGGCGGGTCGATGGGCGAGACCAGGCTTCGTCGGGGCGACGTGCTGTTCCACGAAGGCGACCCCGGCGACAAGCTCTACATCGTGCTCGACGGCAAGGTGAAGCTCGGCCGCACCTCCAGCGACGGCCGCGAGAACCTCCTGGCCATCCTCGGCCCCGGTCAGATGTTCGGCGAGCTGTCGCTGTTCGACCCCGGGCCGCGCTCGGCCACCGTCACCGCCGTGACCGACACGTCGTTCGCCTCGCTCTCGCACGAGGACCTCCTCAAGTGGCTCGACGGTCGCCCCCAGGTCGCCCGCGGCCTGCTGTCCCAGATCGCCTCCCGGCTCCGGAAGGCCAACGACGTCAACGCCGACCTGGTGTTCTCCGACGTGCCCGGGCGCGTCGCGAAGGCTCTGCTCGACCTCGCCGACCGCTTCGGCCGCACCGCCGACGACGGCGTCCACGTCCACCACGACCTGACGCAGGAGGAGCTCGCCCAGCTGGTCGGCGCCTCCCGCGAGACCGTGAACAAGGCCCTCGCCGACTTCGCCTCCCGCGGCTGGCTCCGCCTCGAGCCCCGCTCCGTGGTGATCATGGACATCGACCGCCTCCGCCGCCGCGCTCGCTGAGGTGGGGCGGGGTTTGCTCGGCTTCACCATGTGAACGTGGTGGGCAGCACTTCTCATGGCGAGCTCATCGTGAGAAGTGCGGGTTCACCTGCATCACATGATGAAACCCGGTCCCACCGACCCGAGACTACGAGCGCAGGTAGTCCAGCTGGGCGCGGACGGAGAGCTCGGCGGCGGGCCACAGGACCGGGTCGACGTCGGCGTACACGACCTCGACGATCCGGCGCGGGATGCTCTCGTGGTCGAGGGGTACGCCGTCGCGGGCGGAGGCGTGGAGGGTGCGCAGGGCGTCGCGGACCTGCTCGAGGCGTTCCTGCCGGTGGGAGATGTAGTGGTCCAGGGCCGGCAGGGCGGAGTCGATCACCGGGCCGTGGCCGGGCCAGATCGCGGTGATCTCGTGCGCCTCGGCCAGGGCGTGGAGGCGGTCGAGGGACCCGAGGTAGGCACCCAGCCGACCGTCGGGGTGGGCGACGACGGTCGTGCCCCGGCCGAGCACGGTGTCGCCGGTCAGGACCGCCCGCTCCGACGGGATCACGAACGACAGCGAGTCGGCGGTGTGGCCCGGCGTGGCCACGACGTGCACCTCCAGGTCGTCGACCGCGACGACGTCGCCCTCGCCCAGGCCCTCCGGGCCGAGCCGGTACGCCGGGTCGAGCGCGCGTACGCCGCACCCCACCCGCTCCGCGAACGCCCGGGCGGCCTCGGAGTGGTCGAGGTGGTGATGGGTCAGCAACACGACGGCGACGTCTCCCGCGGCCGACGCCACCGCATCGAGATGTCCGACGTCGGGTGGGCCGGGATCGACCACCACCGACCGCGCCGAGCCGGGTGCACGCAGCACCCAGGTGTTCGTGCCGTCGAGGGTCATCGGCGACGCGTTGGGCGCGAGCACGCACCGCGCCACCGACCCGAACGCACCGCCGGTCCAGGCCGCGTCAGCCACCGCGCGCCTCCAGGAGCCCGTGCACCCGCGTCGGCACCGACATCGTCGCCGCGTCGTCCGCGCCCTCGACCGCCGGCGTGAACATCTCCAGGTCACGACCGACCGCCGCCGCGAGCACGGCGCCGGGATCGGCGTACTGCCCGACCTCGAGGCAGGTGACGTACGTCGGCGGCATCATCCCGATCTCGTGTGCGTCGACCGCGTCGCACGCCCCGAGCGCCGGCAGCCAGGTGACCGACGACGACTCGCTCGACACGTCGCGCGTGCGCTGCCCCGGTGGCAGGGCGGCGACGAAGAACCAGGTACGGAACCGCCGCGGCTCGAACTCCGGCGTGCACCATGCCGCCCAGGCACCCAGCAGGTCGCTGCGCAGCACGAGTCCGCGACGGGAGAGGAACGACGTGAAGGAGAGCTCCTTCGCCTCGAGCGCGCGGCGGTCCGACTCCCAGTCGTCACCCGTGGTGTCGGCGACCACCTCGGCGGCGGACGGTCCCGCGAGCAGCACCCCGGACTCCTCGAACGTCTCGCGCACCGCCGCGCAGACCAGGGCTCGCGCCATCTCCTCCGAGGTCAGCAGCTGCTCGGCCCACACCGAGGGATCGGGCCCGGACCAGCCGACGTCGGTGTCGAAGTCCCGG
This sequence comes from uncultured Actinomycetota bacterium, assembly GCA_963812055.1. Taxonomy (GTDB): domain Bacteria; phylum Actinomycetota; class Actinomycetes; order Propionibacteriales; family Nocardioidaceae; genus Nocardioides. The sequence goes on along the minus strand of CAWEUA010000016.1, from coordinate 557,012 downwards.
GGGTCGACGCCGCCACCGGGGAACACGCACATCCCGCCCGCGAACGCCATCGACGTCTGCCGGCGCAGCAGGTACAGCTCGGGCCCGTCGGTCCCCGGCCGCATCAGGACGACGGTGGCCGCGTCGCGCGGCTCGGCCGGCGTACGGCGTCCGGCGGCGAAGTCCCGCGCATGTTCCACCAGGTGTGGCGGCAGGGCCACCCGCACGTCAGACCTCGACGATGATCTCGACCTCGACCGGGGCGTCCAGCGGCAGCACGGGTACGCCGACCGCGGACCGCGCGTGGACTCCCGCGTCGCCGAACGCCTTGCCCAGCAGGTCGGAGGCGCCGTTGGCGACCTGCGGCTGCCCGGTGAAGCTCGGCTCCGACGCCACGAAGCAGACGACCTTCACGACCCGCACCACCTGGTCGAGATCGCCGATCTCGGCCTTGACCGCGGCGATCGCGTTGAGCGCGCACTGCTGCGCGCACGCGCTCGCCTCCTCGGGAGACACCGAGCCACCCACCTTGCCGGTGGTCATCAGCTCGCCGGAACGCATCGGCAGCTGGCCGGAGGTGTAGACGAACGTGCCGCCTCGCACGGCCGGGACGTACGACGCCACCGGCTTGGCCACGTCGGGCACGGACAGCCCGAGCTCCGCCAGGCGGTCCTCGACGGCGCCCATCAGTCGTTCACCGGGCGCTTGAAGTACCCGACCATGTTCTCCGGGTTCATCCCGGGCGCCACCTGCACGAGCTCCCAGCCGTCCGCCCCGAAGTTGTCGAGGATCTGCTTCGCCGCGTGCACCAGGATCGGTGCGGTGAGGTACTCCCACCGCTGAGTCTCAGCCATGGCGGCGACCCTACTCGGGAACCAGCGGGCCCGGCCGCACAGGGAGACGTGCGGACGGACACCGCTGGCGATCCCGAGAACCGCGCACCGCCCGTCCCCGGGTATGCACCCCCGGACAACGACCACTGCACGACAGGGCCGCGGGTGCAGAGGTGAGAACCTCCGCACCCGCGGCGTCCGTGGTGACCGCCGGTGACGGTCAGGCCGAGTCGGGCCAGGACGTCGACGTCACCTCGCCGCCGGTCACGTCGACCCGCAGAGCGACGTGGTCGGGGCACCCCTTCTCGAACAGCTCGTAGCCACCGGCCTCGAGCTCGCCGAAGACCAGCGACGGCTGGTAGCCGTCGCCGACCGGGCGCGAGACCGCCGCGACATGGGCGAGGTGCGAGTGGTCGTGCGCGTGCCCATCCCCATGAACGTGGGCGCGCGCGTGCCCGTCCAGCGGACGGATCTCGACCTCGACCCCGACCAGCGACGTCGGCATCGCGACGACCAGGGCACCGACGTCGCCGCCGATGTCGAGGAGGACGGCGCCCTGCCCGGCCCAGGCGTTCTCCGGCTCGGCGACCTGCGCTGTCGTCATGACGTCACGCCACCGAGCTCGTGCCCGGCTGGGTCTGGAACCCGCCACCCGGGTTGCCCAGGTAGGGGAACGTCGCCGTCGTGCCGCCGTTCGTGTCGGTCGTCCCGTCGGTGATGGCGCTCGCCGCGCCGTCGGGCGTGAACGACGGATCGACCAGCGGGATGGTCAGCCCGGCCACGGCCCGCAGCTCGATCGTCACCACGTCGTCGCCGATCCGGCGTCCGTTCGGGAAGCCCGCCGCGTCACCGGCGACCAGACCCAGACTGTTGGGGCTGCTCGCCGGCGGGATCGCCAGGTTGAGCCGCAGCATGTCCGACTCCACCGCACCGGTGAAGTTCTGGAAACCCGGGACGATGCCCGACGGGATGCCGGTCAGCAGCACGGCGTTCAGGTCGGCCCGCGCCTTGTGGTACGCCGCGAGGTGCGGGAAGACGCCCGGGTAGAGCACCGGCAGCAGCCGGGCCAGCTCCGGGTGGTTCACGTACTTCGCGAACGCCGCGTCGCCCTGGGGATGACGTGCGTTCCACGCGTCCTTGTGGGCCATCGGGGTGATGACCTCGTTGAACAGCGGGTTGCCCAGACGGGAGACCTGCTCCCAGGGCCCGTGTCCGACGTACCGACCCTCGGACTTGTCGAACATCCTCGACTTCCGGCGGCTCGCGGACGCCCAGACGCCGACGACGGCCCCGGGCTTCTCCGGGTCCTGCGGCACGTTGCCCTTCCGGCTGACCTCCGAGATCGGGACCTGCAGCACGATCGAGTGCACGTTGAAGCCCTGCAGCGAGTTGCGCCCGGCGGCGTCGGCCATCGGGATCAGGTGGAGGTGCTGGACCGGCCTGAGGGCCCCGAGGTCGAAGACGCTGCCCAGGTCGACGTGGAACGCGTCGGCCCGCTGCCCGGCGAACACGCGCCGGCGGCCGATCTTGTGCACGGCCTGGTCGGCGAGGTCGGCGTAGTTCGGCGTGCTGCGCTTGCCGACGTTGACCGGCGGGCAGGCGAGGTTGTGCGCGATCACCTTGCTCTTGCCGTTCCGGATCCGGGTCACCGAGTAGAACTGCGGACGGTTCCACGCGGTGTCGTGGATGTTCGCGATCGGGCCGGTGTTGTACAGGAACGTCTTCGGGTTGCGCACCTCGGTGTGGAAGCGGAAGCGGTAGATGATGTCCGCCTCGCCCTTGCCCTTGTTGGAGATGTTGATGTCGTAGGCCACGTCGTCGCCGAACTCGTAGAAGTTCGGACCGCCGTCCGGAGCCTGGAACGGGATGTAGTTGGCGATCAGCGTGACCGTGCTGGGACGGTCGGGGCTGACGAAGGCGTAGACGTCGGTGCTGTCCGCAACCGGGTCCTTGGCCATCTCGGGTGCTTCGCGGTGTGAGGACATGTCACTGACCCCCTGCCGCGTTGAGGATGCGGGTGGCGAGGTCGCGATCGTGGACCACGATCTCCCGCTCACCGACCATCAGCCGCACTTCGCTGGAACGGTGGTCGTGGACGTACGCCACGACCGACGCCTTTGCACTCGTCCGGGACGGCCGCGCTTCGGCGGCCTGTGCCGAACCCCCTGCCAAACCGGCCAGACCGACGGTGCCGGCCGCCACGCTTGCCCCACTGACGGCAAGGAGCTTCCTTCTACTCGTGTCGCTCATCAGAGCCCTCCTGTGATGGGCGCCCCGCTGTGAGGCGCGCCACAGGCAGTTCGGAGCGACCGAGCGTTCGGATGGGTGCGGCCCCGGCGCACTGACCCGGCTCCGTTGACTTCGAGCCGACTTGAAGTCCTAGGGTGCGAGGAACATGACCGCGACGACCGCGGCCCAGCAGGGGCCGGAGTCCAGGCTCCTGTCGAGGCAGTACGCCGCGACGACAGGTGGCCTGTTCGCTCTGTGCGCCTTCGTGGCCTTCGAGGCCACGGCAGTCTCGACGATCATGCCCGGCGTCGCGGCCGAGCTCGACGGCATCAGCCTCTACTCCTTGGTGTTCGCTGCACCGCTGGCCAGCGGTGTGGTCGGCATGGTCGCTGCCGGCGGGTGGAGCGACCGACGTGGCGCGGTCGGCCCGCTCATGGCCGCGATCGTCATCTTCACGGTGGGGCTGGTCGGCTGCGGGCTCGCCCCGTCGATGCAGTTCCTGGTCGCGGCTCGGGTGGTGCAGGGCCTGGGCGGAGGCGCCCTGACCGTGTGCCTGTACGTCCTCGTGGGCCTGATGTTCCCTCCCGCCCTCAGACCGGCCGTGTTCTCCAGCTTCGCGGCGGCCTGGATCCTGCCGACGCTCTTCGGCCCAGCCCTCGCGGCCTACGTCGCGCACACGGTCGGGTGGCGCTGGGTGTTCCTCGGCGTGGTGGCGTTCGTCGTGCTCGCGGCCGTCGTGATCGCGCCGTCGCTGCGTGGTCTTGCCGCGCCCACGGCCGGGCCCCGGGTCCCGAGGTCGCGGCTCGGGTGGGCTGTGGTCGGGGCGGTGGCCGTGCTCGCGCTCCAGCTCCTCGGCTCGAGGCCCGACGCCCTGGCGACGTTGACGGTCGTGGCGGCGGTCGTGCTGGTGCTGGCGATCCGGCCGCTCGTGCCCGCCGGGACTCTCCGAGCGGCACCCGGGTTGCCGGCCGTGATCGCGACGCGGGCCCTGTTGAGCGGCGCCTTCTTCTGCGGTGAGACCTACATCGTCTTCGTGCTCCAGCAGCGGTGGGGGCTCAGTGCCGGCATCGCCGGGCTCGCCCTGACGGGTGTGGGCCTCTCGTGGTCGGGAGCGAGCTGGATGCAGTCACGCCTGTCCCGCACGCTCGGCGACCGGACGGCCATGCGTCGCGGGAGCAGCTGTGTGCTGCTCGGGATCATCGGACTTGCGGGGCTGGTGGCGGTGCACGCCCCCGCCGTGACCGCGGTTGCGGCGTACGTGCTGGCAGGGGCGGGCATGGGCCTGGCCTATCCCCGGACCAGCGTCGCGATGCTCGCCGAGTCAGGTGACTCCGACCGCGGGTTCAACTCGGCCGCGCTGTCCATCGCCGACGCCCTCGGGGGCGCGACCACGATCGCGGCCTCGGGTGCCGTGTTCGCCGTGGTCGGACGTACCGCCGGTGACCCCTTCGTCGCGGCTCTCACCGTGGGCTGCTGCGCCGGGCTGCTCGCCGTCCTCGCGGCCGGGCGCACGCCCGCGGCCTGACGTCCGGGGCGCCTCCCGAGGCGACGTCAGGGAGTTTCGTGCTCCGCGGAGTCCCCGGCCACCGCGGGGGCCTCGGCCGGCTCGGCCACATCGGTCGGCTCGGCCCGCTCGGCCACCTCGGCCTTCGCCCGCTCGGCCACATCGGCGAGGAACGAGTCGCCGACGGCCACCGCAGCACCGAGCAGCACCGCCGCGACCGGTGCCGGCACGGCGGTCCGACGGACGGCGGTCGTCGCGAGGAACATCACCGTCGACCAGGACGTCACCGACGTGGCGAACGGCACCGCGGCACGCTTCCAGGGCTCATCGGTCTCCGGGACCCAGACCAGGAGCTGCAGGCCGGGCTTGTCCAACGGCCACCCCACGGCGTACGCCGCGAACAGGACGTTCGTGCGCGCCGTGGGTCCGGACGCGAGACAGGCGAGGGCCACTCCCGCGCCCCGGGCGATTGCGCCGGGTCGCACCTTCATGACAGCACCTCGGGCTCGGTCTTCTCGCGGACCTCGTCGAGGGTGACGTCCGGCGCCAGCTCGACCAGCCGCAGCCCCTCGTCGGTGATGTCGAGGACGCACAGGTCGGTGATGATCCGCTCCACGACGGCGCGGCCGGTGTAGGGGAGGTCGCACTCGTTCAGGATCTTCTTCGAGCCGTCCTTGGCGACGTGCTCCATCAGCACGATCACCCGCTTCGCGCCGTGGACCAGGTCCATGGCGCCGCCCATCCCCTTGACCATCTTCCCGGGGATCATCCAGTTCGCGATGTCGCCCTTGGCCGAGACCTGCATCGCGCCGAGGATCGCGGCGTCGATCTTGCCGCCACGGATCATCCCGAACGACGTGGCCGAGTCGAAGAACGACGCCCCCTTGCGCAGGGTGACCGTCTCCTTGCCGGCGTTGATCAGGTCGGGGTCCTCATCACCCTCGTAGGGGTAGGCGCCCACGCCGAGAATGCCGTTCTCGGACTGCAGCACCAGCTCGACGTCGTCCGCGACGTAGTTGGGCACCAGGGTCGGCAGCCCGATGCCGAGGTTCACGTAGGAGCCGTCGGTCAGCTCCGAGGCCGCTCGGGCGGCCATCTGCTCGCGGGTCCAGGCCATCTCAGACCCCCTCCGGCCGCGGACGCGTGGTCCGCTTCTCGATCTTCTTGTCCGCCGCCTGCTCGGGCGTCAGGGCAACGACGCGCTGCACGTAGACACCGGGCGTGTGGACGTCCTCGGGCTTGATGTCTCCCGGCTCGACGAGGTGCTCGACCTCGGCGATCGTGACCTGCCCGCACATCGCCGCGAGCGGGTTGAAGTTGCGCGCGGACTCGCGGTAGACGAGGTTGCCGTGCCGGTCGCCCTTCCACGCCCGGACCAGCCCGAAGTCGGCGACGATCGCGGCTTCCAGGACGTACTCGCGGCCGCCGAAGTCGCGCGTCTCCTTGGGCGGGGAGCTGACGATGATGTTGCCGTCGGCGTCGTACTTCCACGGCAGCCCGCCCTCGGCCACCTGGGTGCCGCCGCCGGTCGCGGTGAAGAACGCCGGGATGCCCGAGCCACCGGCCCGCATCCGCTCGGCGAGCGTCCCTTGGGGCGTCAGCTCGACCTCCAGCTCACCCGAGAGGTACTGCCGGGCGAACTCCTTGTTCTCCCCGACGTACGACGAGATCATCCGCCGCAACCGCTTCTGCATCAGCAGCCGGCCCAGACCCCACTCGTCGACCCCGCAGTTGTTCGACACCGCCTCGAGATCCTGCCTTCCGGCATCGAGCACCGCGTCGATCAGCACCGACGGGACGCCGCACAGGCCGAAGCCACCCACGGCGAGGGTCGCACCGTCCGGGATGTCGGCCACCGCATCAGCGGCGCTCGCCACCACCTTGTCCATCCACGTACCTCCTGCGCGCATCCTGCCACGCGGCAGACGGCGCTCGCGGGTGCCCGTCAGGTGGGATCGGGCAGCGACCAGACGGCTCCGTCGACCAGCACGTGGACGGAGCCACCGGACGAGCACGCGCTGCGGATCCGCCCGTCGGGCGCGGGGTGCGCCTTCCACTCGTTGCCGTCGTGCCAGCACAGCCGGTTCCCCCGTGGCAGCGCCGCGACGAAGACCGGCAGGTCGCGCTCGTGCTGGTCGACCAGGACGATCGGCCGGTCGCCGACCGCCAGCGCGTCCTCGGCCAGCTGCAGGGGTGGTACGTCGACGGTCGCGCTGCGGAGCAGCCCGCGGAACGGGAGCGGCAGGACCTGGTAGATCATCGGCCGTCCCTCGAGGTGACCCGCCACCCAGCAGAGCCGACCGAGCTGACCGGTGCCCACCGAGCACAGGGCGGTCGGCGCCGGCGAGAGGTGGATCCGGCGCCACTCACGGTCCGTCCGGCCGATCGACCACGCGTGCGGTGTCCCCGAGTCGCCCAGCGGCCCGGCGACGACCAGCGGCTCCTGCTCGTAGAACGCGAAGGCGAGCGCCGTGTCCGGATCGGTCCCCATGGTGAGGTCGGCGGTCTTCGGACGGCCGCCGAGGATCGCCGTCTCGCGCGGGTACAGCCGCAGGCGCCAGGACCCGCCGTCGAGATGCGCCGAGAGCACCAGCTCCGCGTGGGCGTCGAGCACCGGCACGGCCCACACCGCGTCGATGGCATCCAGCGAGTGCGGCACGAACATGCTGCCGTCGGCGTACGCCGACCAGAGGTGCAGCCGGCCGTCGGCCCCACGGCCGGTGAGCCAGGTCTGCTCCCCCTGCGCGACACCGAGGACGCCGAAGGAGTCGAGCAGGAGGCCGTCGTACGTCCGGACGGACGGATACGGCAGGCGCAGCGGTACGACGAACGCGTCGCCGTCCGCGCCCACGCCCGCGCAGTAGCCGCGAGCGAGGGCCGTGACCCGCCCCGCGACCTCCAGCCTGCTCCAGTCCATCTGCTTCCCCCCGGTGGAAGACGGTAGGGGTCATCCGGCACCGTCGCGACCCATCTGGTGAAACCTTCACTTTGAACGAGGACGGTTCAGGGCGCTTGCGCGCACGCCGCATGGACCGCACCGTGCTCGCCCCCGAGGACCTGACCTAGGCTTGCTGGGGTGCCGAGCCGTGACTTCCCGCAGGTGCGCCTGCACATCGTCACCGGCAAGGGCGGCACCGGGAAGTCGACCGTCGCCGCCTCGCTCGCCCTCGGCCTGGCCTCCGCGGGCGGCAACGTCCTGCTGTGCGAGGTCGAGGGGCGGCAGGGCATCGCCCGGATGTTCGACGTCGAGCCGCTGCCGTACGCCGAGCGCCGGATCGCCACCGGTCTCCCGGGTCCCGACGGTCGTCGCGGCGGTGTCGTCCACGCGCTGCACATCGACCCGGAGTCCGCGCTGCTCGAGTACCTCTCCATGTACTACAAGCTCGGCCGGGCCGGGAAGGCGCTCGACCGGTTCGGCGTCGTGGAGTTCGCGACCACCATCGCCCCCGGCGTACGCGACGTCCTGCTCACCGGGAAGGTGTACGAGGCGACCAAGCGCAACTCCCGCAACAAGAAGGCGATCACCTACGACGCCGTCGTCCTGGACGCGCCGCCGACCGGCCGGATCGCGCAGTTCCTGGGGGTGAACCAGGAGCTGGCCGGCCTCGCCCGGATGGGCCCGATCAAGAGCCAGGCCGACTCGGTGACCCGGCTGTTCCGCTCTCCGCAGACGGCGGTGCACCTGGTCACGGTGCTCGAGGAGATGCCGGTGCAGGAGACCACCGACGGCATCGCCGAGCTGCGCGAGCACGGGCTCCCCGTCGGGGGCGTGGTGGTCGACATGGTGCGCCCGCGCGACCTGAGCGACAAGGACCTGACCGGCATCCGCGCCGGGAAGGTCACCAAGCGCCAGGTGGCGACCGAGCTGAACCGCGGCGGGCTGACCGGGAACGCCGAGCTGGTGATGAGCCTGCTCACCGAGGCTCGGGACCACGCCGAGCGCCGCGAGCTCGAGGACGAGCAGCGGGCGCTGGTCGGCGAGCTGGGCGTCCCGACGTACGAGCTGCCGCGCCTGGTCGGCGGCGTCGACCTCGGCGGGCTGTACGAGCTGGCCGGCCTCCTCCGCGACCAGGGGCTGACATGACACGGGTCCGCACACGCGTCGGGCCGCAGTCGCTCACCGGCGGTCGCACGCTGGACGTCGACCGGCTCCTCGACGACCCGCACACGGGGATCATCGTGTGCTGCGGCTCGGGTGGGGTCGGGAAGACCACGATCTCGGCGGCCCTGGCGCTGCGCGCCGCGGAGCGCGGCCGGAACGTCGTCGTCCTCACCATCGACCCCGCCCGCCGGCTCGCGCAGTCGATGGGCATCGCGGTCCTGGACAACACACCCCGGCCCGTCGCCGGCGTGGTGCCGACGGACCCGGCCGGCGAGGGCCGGCTCGACGCGATGATGCTCGACATGAAGCGCACCTTCGACGAGGTGGTCGAGAGCCAGGCCACCCCGGAGAAGGCGGCGCAGATCCTCGAGAACCCGTTCTACGTCGCGCTGTCGAGCTCGTTCGCGGGGACGCAGGAGTACATGGCGATGGAGAAGCTCGGCCAGATCCGCGCCGACGCCCAGCGCGACGGGACCTACGACCTGATCGTGGTGGACACCCCGCCCTCACGCTCCGCCCTGGACTTCCTCGATGCCCCCGAGCGACTCTCGAGCTTCCTGGACGGCCGGTTCATCAAGCTCCTGCTCGCGCCCGCCAAAGGGCCGGCCCGGCTGATGTCGGCGGGCGTCGGGATGGTGACCAACGCCCTGACGAAGGTCCTCGGCGCTCAGGTGCTGCGCGACATGCAGACCTTCGTCGCGGCGTTCGACACCCTCTTCGGCGGCTTCCGGCAGCGGGCGCAGAAGACCTTCGAGCTGCTCCAGGCGGACGGGACGGCGTTCCTCGTCGTCGCCGCACCGGAGCCGGACGCGCTGCGCGAGGCGGCGTACTTCGTGGAGCGGCTCAGCGAGGACGAGATGCCCCTGGCCGGACTCGTGGTCAACCGGGCCAGCCCGCAGCCTCAGGGCGAGGTCAGTGCCGACGAGGCGATGGCCGCGGCCCAGCGGCTGCGCAAGACGAACGCCGACTCACTGACGGCAGGCCTGCTGAGGCTGCACGCCGACCGCGTGCGGATGGTCGAGAGAGAGACGCGGCTCCGGAGCCGCTTCGAGGCGGCGCACCCACAGGTGCCGACGGCCGTCGTGCCGGCCCTGGCGGGCGACGTGCACGACCTGGACGGGCTGCGTCAGGTCGGCGCGCTCTTTGCGGGGGAGCGGCCGACCTGACGCTTGTTGCCCGACGGGTGTTGCTGATCGATGTACTCGTCAGCGCGGCTCAGGCGCTGACGGCCACACCGACGTGCTGCTCACGAGCCGTTTCGAGAACGACTCGCCACGAAGCATTCGGACGACGCCGCAACAGGGCTCGGCGCTCGCGTTCGGTCATCCCGCCCCAGACGCCCCACTCGATCTGGTTGTCGAGAGCCTCGGCGAGGCACTCAGTGCGTACAGGGCACGCACCGCAAACCTGCTTGGCCTTGTTCTGCTCTGCTCCACGAACGAACAGCTTGTCGGGCTGCTGCCCACGGCACGCGGCCTGGGCTGCCCAATCTTGATTCCACATGTGACGTCCCCACGATCGTCTGACTGACGCTTCCCCATGAAGCCATCCGCCCGAACGAATGTTTCAGTCGAGGCTCCAAGGTAAAGAACAGGGGACGTCGGGGGACAGACCATTCCGGATCGAACGCCCTAGTCCCATCGGACTAGGAACCGGGGGTCTGGAATGGGCACCTTTCTGGCCTGTCACGTAGTCTCAACAGCATGTCCGTGCCCCCCGACGAGCGTCTTCCGGCGTCTCGTGTCGCGTCCCATCTAGGCGTGATGGCGGTCGTCGCGGCCGTGATGGGCGTGGTCGTCGCGGGCCTGGCGATCCCCTTCGCCGGCGTCCTCGGGATCGCCTCCAAGTCCCTGTCGCACACCGTGGAGTCCCTCCCGGCCGACCTGCGCACCCAGCCGCTGGCCCAGCAGACCAAGATCGTGGACCCGCACGGCCAGACCATCGCGACCCTCTACGACGAGAACCGGATCAACGTCCCGCTGAGCCAGATCTCGCGGAAGATGGTCAAGTCGATCGTCGCGATCGAGGACTACCGCTTCTACCAGCACGGCGCCCTCGACCTGAAGGGCACGCTGCGCGCCCTGGTGACCAACCAGTCCAGCGGCGGCGTGGTGCAGGGTGGTTCGTCGATCACCCAGCAGATGGTCAAGATGACCCTGATCTCCCAGGCGAAGACGGCCAAGGAGCGCAAGGCGGCCATCGCCGACACCTACTCCCGCAAGCTGACCGAGCTGCGCTACGCGATCGCCTTCGAGCAGCACTACTCGAAGGACTGGATCCTCGAGCGCTACCTCAACATCGCCTACTTCGGCGACGGTGCGTACGGCGTCCAGGCGGCCGCGCGGCACTACTTCGGCACCAACGCCAAGGACCTGACCTGGGTCCAGGGCGCGACCCTCGCGGGCCTGGTGAAGAACCCCAGCGCCTACGACCCCCTGCGCAACGCCGACCACGGGCTCCAGCGCCGCAACGTCGTGCTCGACCGGCTGGCCCAGCTCCACGTGATCGGCCAGCACAAGGCCGACAAGTTCAAGAAGAAGCCGCTCGGGCTGCACCCGGTCGCCACACCGAACGGCTGCATCAACTCCAGCGCGCCGTTCTTCTGCGACTACGTCGTGCGCTACCTCGAGCAGGACCCGGCCCTGGGCAAGACCGTGTCTGCCCGGAAGAAGCTGCTCTACACCGGCGGCCTCACCATCCACACCACCATCGACCCGCGCTTCCAGCGCGCGGCCGACACCTCCGTCCGCAACCACGTGGCCCCGACCGACCAGGCGATCGGCGCCCTCGCCATGATCGAGCCCGGCACCGGCGACGTGAAGGCCATCGCGCAGTCTCGACCGATGGGCCGAGATGCCAAGGCGGGCCAGACCTTCCTGAACTACGTCGTGCCCCAGCAGTACGGCGACTCCGCCGGCTTCCAGCCGGGCTCGACGTTCAAGGCGTTCGTCCTCGCCTCGGCGATCCAGCAGGGCATCCCGCTCACCGAGACGATCAACGCTCCGCCCGAGGTCAACATCCCGATGAGCCAGTACCGCGTCTGCGGTGGCCGGCAGTTCACCAGCACCGACACCTGGGACGTCCACACGTCGACCGGCTCCGGGACGATGAACCTGTACGAGGGCACCCAGGACTCGGTGAACCCGTTCTTCGCCAAGCTCGAGCTCCAGACCGGTCTGTGCGAGCCGTACCACCTCGCGAAGAAGATGGGCATCCCGCTGAGCGACCCCAGCCGCGAGATGGTCCCGTCGTTCACGCTCGGTGTCGCCTCGGTCAGCCCGCTCGAGCTCGCCGACGCCTACGCGACGTTCGCCGCCCGTGGCCTGCACTGCGACCCGCGACCGGTGGTCTCGATCGACGACTCCAACGGCCACCAGCTGAAGACCTACCCGCAGCAGTGCCAGCAGGTCATCACGGCATCCGTCGCGGACGCCGTGAACGACGTGCTCCGCGGCGTCCAGTCACCGAGCGGCTTCGGCGCCGCGCTGCTCCTCAACCAGGAGTCCGCGGCCAAGACCGGAACCAACGACAACAACATGTCGGTCTGGTACATGGGCTACACGCCCAACCTCGCCACCGCGTCGATGATCGCCGGCGCGAACAGCCTCGGACACTGGATCACCCTGAACGGCCAGCTGCTCAACGGCGCCTACGTCCCGACCGCGCACGGCTCCACCACCGCCGGCCCCATGTGGTACGACGCGATGCGGGTCATCCAGAACTACCTGCCCGACGCGACGTTCACCCCGCCCGACGGCAACGAGGTCAACGGCGTCCTCACGACGGTCCCGGACGTGAGCGGCCAGCCGTTCCGTGCCGCGGAGCAGCAGCTCCGCGCGGCGGGCTTCGTCGTCGCCGACGGCGGCTACCGCGACTCCGGCTACCCCCAGGACACCGTCGCCTACACCGACCCCCAGGGCGGCAGCCAGATCGCCAGCGGCACCACGATCACGATCTACCGCTCCGACGGCACGCCGTACGTCCCGCCGACGAAGCACCACCACCGCGGTGGCGGCGACAACGGCCCAGGCAACGGCCACGGCACTCACGGGCACGGGCACGGCCACCACTAGCCAGGCGACGGACTCTCGAGCTCGAGCGCCTAGGCCCCCAGCTGCCGCTTGACCTCGGCGGCGACGGCGCCGCCGTCGGCGCGACCCCGCACCTGCGGCTGCACCACTCCCATCACCGTGCCCATCGCCCGCATGCCCTCGCCCGCGGCGCCGGTCTGCTGGATCGCGGCGGTGACGAGCTGGGCGATGGCGTCGGCGTCGAGCTGCGCGGGCAGGTAGTCCGCGATGACCGCCGCCTCGGCGGTCTCCTTGTCGGCGAGCTCGGTCCGGCCGGCGTCGGAGAAGGCGGTCGCAGCCTCGCGCCGCTTCTTGGCCTCGGTGGAGAGAACGCCGACGATGTCGTCGTCGGTGAGGTCGCGGGCCACCTTCCCGGCGACCTCGGCGTTGGTGATCGCGGACAGCACCATCCGCAGCGTGGAGGAGCGCAGCTCGTCGCGCGCCTTGATCGCGGTGGTCAGGTCGCTGCGCAGCCGATCCTTGAGCTCGCTCATGGCGCCATTGTGCAACCCGTGTGGCAGCCTGGCCCGGTGACCCCCACGCGCCTGCTCGCCGGCACCCTGGGCGCCGGCGCGACGCTCGGCGCCGCGGTCACGGCGTACGCCGTGTGGGAGGCGCGGGCGTACACGCTCCGCTCGGTCGAGCTGCCGCTGCTGCCGGCCGGCGCCCGGCCCCTGCGCGTCCTGCACCTCAGCGACCTCCACCTGACTCCGGGGCAGTCGCGCAAGCGCGAGTGGCTGCGGTCGCTGGCCGACCTCGAGCCCGACCTGGTGATCAACACCGGCGACAGCCTGGCCCACGTCGACGCGCTGCCTCCGCTGCTCGACGCGCTCGGCCCGCTGCTCGACGTACCGGGTGCGTTCGTGCTCGGCTCGAACGACTACTTCGCGCCGATCCTGCGCAACCCGTTCTGGTACCTCCTTCCCGACGACGGCACCCGCGTCGTCCACACCACCAAGCTCCCGTGGCAGGACCTGGTCGCGGCCTTCTCGACGGCAGGATGGCTGGACCTGACGAACCGCCGGACCACGAGCACCGTCGGAGACCTGACCGTGGCCTGGGCGGGAGTCGACGACCCGCATCTGACCTACGACGACCTCGGGGCCGTGTCCGGGCCGGCCGACGCCGACGCGGACCTGCGCCTCGCGGTCGCACACGCGCCGTACCTACGGGTGCTCGACCAGTTCGCGGGCGACGGCTACGACGCGATCTTCGCCGGTCACACCCATGGCGGTCAGATCGCTCTCCCGCTGTGGGGCGCACTGGTCACCAACTGCGACCTCGAGCCGGCCCGGGCCAAGGGCCTGCATCGTCATCCGGCCGACTCGCGACCGGGGGACGCGGGATCGTCGTGGCTGCACGTCTCCGCCGGGCTGGGCACCTCGCCGTACTTCCCGATCCGCACGGCCTGCCGACCCGAGGCGACGCTCCTGCGACTGAGCAGCGGGGCGTGAGGAACGAACGCCGGCGTCGCGAAGGAGGGTCGAGCAAGCGACGCGACCGAGGGACGAGGTCGCGCGAGCGCGTCGAGACCCCGGCGACGTTGCTCGGCTGACCCCGATGCATCGTGGGCCGTCGAGAGCTGCTCGATCGCGATTCGGAGCGACCGTTCTGCTCAGGTAGGGTGGCGATGCTTGTCGCCCCCCGGGTGCCCGTTGTTCGGGGCCGGCGCGGCAATCGGGCTGTGGCGCAGTTTGGTAGCGCGCCTCGTTCGGGACGAGGAGGCCGCAGGTTCAAATCCTGTCAGCCCGACCACCACTCCCGCCGACCGGCGGGTGTCGTGCGGTAGAACCGATGACGATGACCGAGCAGCCGACCTTCGCCACCGATCCCGCCACTCGTTCCTACTACGAGGCGCGCGCCGCCGAGTACGACGACTGGTACACCGGCGAGGGACTCTTCGCCACCCGCGACCGCCCCGGCTGGGACGACGACGTCGCCCGGGTGGTGGATGTGGTCGCCGCGCTGCCGGCCCGGCGCACGCTCGACATCGCCTGCGGCACCGGCTTCCTCACCCGCCACCTGTCGGGGTACGCCGTCGGGCTCGACCAGAGCTCCACGATGGTCGAGATCGCCCAGTCCCGGCTGCCGTCCGGGCTCGCGCTCACCGGTGACGCGCTCGACCTGCCGTTCGCCGACGGCGCCTTCGACCGGGTGTTCACCGGTCACTTCTACGGCCACCTCGGCGACGTGGAGCGGACGGCGTTCCTCGCGGAGGCACGACGGGTGGCCGGCGAGCTCGTGGTGGTCGACGCCGCCGTCCGACCCGGCGTCGACGCCGAGCAGTGGCAGGCGCGGGTGCTCAACGACGGGTCACGGCACCGCGTCTACAAGCGTTACTTCACCGCCTCGGCTCTCGCCGCCGAGCTCGGCGGCGAGGTGCTCCTGGACGCCGACTGGTTCGTCGCGGCCCGAGTCGTCTGGTGACGTCGGACGAGGTGCCCGGATGAGACCCGACGACCTCGACTCGTACGACTCCCCCGTCGCCCGCCTCGCGCTCTACCGGCGTTCGCTCGCCGTCGTCGTCTGCTCGCAGGTCTTCGGCGGCGCCGGCCTGGCCGCGGGTGTCACTGTCGGCGCCCTGCTGGCCCAGCAGATGCTCGGCGGGGACGCGGTCGCCGGCCTGCCGGCCGCGCTGTTCACCCTCGGGTCGGCGCTGACGGCGTTCGGCGTCGGCCGGCTCACCCAGCGCTCCGGCCGCCGGCTCGGCCTGGCCACGGGCTTCGTCACCGGTGCGGTGGGCGCGGCCGGGATCGTGCTCGCGGCGGTGCTCGACAACGCGCCGCTGTTCTTCCTCTCCCTGTTCGTGTACGGCGCGGGCACGGCCACCAACCTGCAGGCGCGGTACGCCGGCACCGACCTGGCGCCGCCGCAGAGCCGCGCGACCGCGGTCTCGATCGCGATGGTCTCGACCACGTTCGGCGCCGTCGCCGGACCCAACCTGGTCGGCCCGCTCGGCGACCTCGCGAGGTCGCTCGGCATCCCCGCGCTGGCCGGTCCGTTCCTCCTCGCCGCCGTCGCCTACGCACTGGCGGCCCTGGTGCTGTTCGTGTTCCTGCGTCCGGACCCGTTCGTGGTGGCGCGGCTGGTCGCCGCCTCTCCGACGCGCGAGGACGTGCCGGAGGAGACCCTGGCGGAGGCTCCCCACACGCTGCACCGCAGCGGCGTCCAGGTCGGCGCCACCGTGATGGTGCTGACCCAGGTGGCGATGGTCGCGATCATGACGATGACGCCGGTGCAGATGCGGCACCACCACCGTTCGCTCGGTGAGGTCGGCTTCGTGATCGGGATGCACATCGGCGCGATGTATCTGCCGTCCCTGGTCACCGGGCGCCTCGTGGACCGGGTCGGCCGTCTCCCGATGGCCGTCGCGGCGGCCGTCACCCTGCTGGCGGCGGGGCTGGTCGCGGGGTTCTCACCCGGTGACTCGATGCCCATGCTGACCCTCGCCCTGGTGCTCCTCGGGCTGGGCTGGAACTTCGGCCTGATCAGCGGCACCGCGCTGATCGTGGACTCCACCCCCGTCGAGACCCGCGCCCGCACGCAGGGTTCGGTCGACGTCCTGATCGCGATCTCCGGTGCCGGCGGCGGCGCGCTGTCGGGGATGGTCGTCGACGCGTCGAGCTACGCCGTCCTCTCGCTGGCCGGCGGGTTCCTGGCGTTGCTGCTCGTGCCGGTCGTCGCCTGGCACCGGACCGCGAGCGGGCGGCCCGGCGTCGCGACCGCTCCCTCACGCTGACCGACTCAACAAGACTCCCGGTCACACCTGTGCGAGCTACTCGACCGGGACGTCGACGTACCCCGTCGCCTCGTCGATCGCCGACGTCCGGACCGTCACGGCGAGCCGCCAGGTGCCCGTCAGCGGGACCGTGACCTCCCCCATCCGCTTCCCGACCCCGGCCTCATGCAGGGCGATCGGCAGCGGCCCGACCCCGGCCGACGTCAGCGTCAATGACGCGTCGACCTGCTTGGGCTCGGTGGGCGCGCCCGCCGCATCCGTGACCTCGAGGGTGAGCTCGACCCGGCGCGAGCCGTCCGGCGTCGCGTGCACCGTCACCTTGTCCGGGCCGACGGTGACGGTGGTCGCGACCGGCCCGGCCGGCGTCACCGACCGCGCGGGGTCGCTGGTGACGAGCATCGCCGTGACCACGAGCACCCCCACGAGCAGCAGCGTCTCGAGTCCCACGCTGCGCCGCAGCCGTCGTAGCTGAGGACGTCCGTCGACGGCCGCAGCGGGCGGGGCACTCGTCGCGGCGTGCACCGACACGACCGGGTTGACGGTCTGCCACACCCAGGTCCGCGAGCCGGCCGCGGCGAGGAACGCGAGGCCGACGATCCCGAGCTTCACCACGAGCACGTGCCCGTAGTGGGTGTGGAGCAGCACGTCCCACGACCTCACCTCACGCAGCGTCTGGTAGGTCCCGGTCACGATCAACGCGGTCACCGCGCCGGTCGCCAGCGTCGAGAAGCGCAGCACCGGCGGCCTGGCCTCCTCGCGTTCCTCCCCCACCAGCACCGCGCCGAGCAGCAGCACGAGCCCGCCCAACCAGATGCTCATCGCGCCCACATGCACGGTGTCGCTGGCGACCGCGATCGGACGGTGTCCACCCGCCGCCGCATGTCCGCACAGCGCGAACGTCACTCCGACCCCGACCAGGAGCACCGCCGGTGCGGCGAGCAGGACCGGCTTGGGCAGGTGGTCGCGGTAGGTCAGGAGCAGCACGAGGGAGGCGATCAGCAGGAGTCGTGCGTCGAGCGCCTGCCCGTACGTCGTGGCGAGGACCTGCCGCAGGAGCGAGCCGTCGGTCATGCTCGCGAGGCCGGTGCCCTCGTCGTAGGGGCCCTTGAGGAGGAGGGCGAGCAGGGTGCCGACGATGAGGGCGCCCACGCCGCCGACCACGAGCCGGCGAGCCCGCCGCGAACTCCAGCCGGCCGGCCAGCACCAGACCAGGAAGGCGAAACCGCCGATGCCGAGCGCGGAGCCGGCGTAGCTCAGCCATCGCGAGAGACCCAGCCCGAGGTCGACCGAGCGCGAACCGTCGTCGGTCGTGGAGGAGGCCGCGGGCGTCGCGCTGGTGTGCCCGACGGCGAACGTGTACGCGCCCGAGATGGGATGGGAGTCGGCGGAGACCACGCGGTAGGACACGAGGTAGGTGCCCTGAGCGAGGTCGGTGTGGAGCCCGACCGAGGCGGTCGCCGGGTCGTCGTGGCTGCGGCCGATCGCGCCGTCGTCGACCCGTCCGCCATCGGGCCCGAACACCCGGACCGAGTCCGGCAGCAGGGTGATCGCCTCGTTGAAGGTGAGGTCGACGGAGGTCGGTGGCGTGGTCAGAACCGCGTCGGCGGCCGGCGTGCTCCCCTCGAGCATCGCGTGCGCGGACGCGTGCGCCGCGGTGAGCACGACGAAGCCGATCACCGCGAGGGCGACCATGGCCGTGAGAACGACCCGCATCCCGCCGCGCCCCGACGGCCGGTGGTCGACGCGAAGGCGCGGGTCGGCCAGCACGGTCGCGGTCAGGCCCGGAGGCGGGGTGGCCGACACCGAGAGGTCGGAGATCATCTGGAGCCCCCGCCGGTACGTCGCGCAGTCGCGGCAGACGTCGACATGGGCGTCGACGGCGGCCGGGTCGGCCGCGGCCGGCTCGCCGTCGTACGACGCCGAGAGCGACTCGCGCGCCTGCGAACACCTCACACCCGAGCAGTCCGTGGAGCGGCACGGAAAGTTCCCGAGGGTCGGCGGGAACCATGATGCTCTCCGGGCCGACTAGTCCAGCAAGACGGCGAGCAGGCACATCCGAGGGGCTCGCCGCCAACGGGAGGACGCACATGCAGCAGCCACGGACCGCTCGCCGGACGGCGACCCGCGTCGCGCTCGGCGCCCTGGCCACCGCGGCCACGGCCTGCCTCGTGCTCGTCGCGGCGCCCGGCTGGGCCCATGTGGAGATCGACCCCGGGTCGGCGACCCAGGGCGAGGAGGCGGCCCTGAGCTTCCGGGTCCCCAACGAGTCGGACTCGGCGTCCACCACGCGGGTCCAGGTCTACCTGCCCACGGACCACCCCCTCGCCGAGGCGAGCGTGCGGCCCCACCCGGGGTGGCACACCACAGTGCAGACCCGGAAGCTCGCCCAGCCCCTGACCACCGACGACGGCGAGGTCACCGAGGCGGTCACCCGGGTCACGTGGACCGCGGACAGCCCGGGAGACGCGCTGAAGCCGGGCCAGTACGACGACTTCGACCTCGCGGTCGGCCCGCTGCCCGAGGTCTCGTCGCTCACCTTCAAGACGCTCCAGACCTACTCCGACGGCACGGTCGTCCGATGGATCGACCCGCCCGCGGCCGAGGGCCAGCCCGAGCCCGAGCACCCCGCCCCGACGCTGACCCTGGTGCCGGCGTCCGACGAGAACACCGCGTCCCCTGCCACTGCTGACGCCGGCGACGCGAGCGACGGTGACGGGACGTCGACCACGGCGCTGGTGCTGTCGATCGTGGCCGTCGTCCTGGGGGCCGGCGCGCTCGGCGTCTCGCTGCTGCGCCGGCGTACCTGAGGTGCGTCAGACCGCGACCGGGTCGCCGAGCAGCACGACCAGCGACTCCCGCGCCCGCGCCACCCGCGAGCGGATGGTGCCGATGGGGACGTCGCAGGCGTCCGCCGCCTCGGCGTAGGAGTACCCGAGCAGCTGGGTGAGCACGAAGGCTGTACGGCGGCCGGGATCGAGCGAGGCCAGCAGGTCCTCGAGGGTGATCGAGCCCTGGTGGTCCGGGGCAGCGGACTCGGAGACCGTCTCGTGGTCGAGGTCGCTGTGGTGGCGACGCCGGCGCTGCCGTGACGCGATGTCGTCGGCCACCACCCGGCGGACGATGCTGAAGAGCCAGGACCTGACCGGGGCGTCGCCGCGGAACACCGGCAGCGAACGCAGGACCCGGACGTAGGTCTCCTGCGTCAGGTCGTCGGCGCGGTCACGGTCGCCGAGATGGGCGCACAGCCGCCAGACGTCGTCCTGGGTCGCCCGGACGAACGCGTCGAGGGCGGACGGGTCCACGCGCCCGCGGGCCGCCAGCGCCAACCGCGTCCATTCGTCCACGGCGGCGATCGTAATGTCCGGCACGCCCGGGAAACCTCCCCGGCGTCCAGGATCATCCTCGAGGACGACCCGGATCGGTCATCCACTGCAGCAGGCGGAGTCTCCGTCGGCGGGACCGTACGTCTGGCTGTCGCCCAGGACCGTGTACACCTCCCACTGCTCGCGGTTGGGTGTCCCTTCGACCCAGAACTTGTCCTGCTTGGCGTAGCAGCACGTCGTTCCGCGCTCGTCGACGGAGGCGAGCCCGTCGGCCGCCAGCCGTGCCTGGATCGCGTCGACGGTGTCGACGTCCTCGACCTCGACGCCGAGGTGGTTGATGGATCCCCCTTGCCCGGGGGTCTCGACCAGCACCAGCTTCAGCGGCGGATCCGCGACCGCGAAGTTCGCGTAGCCGGGGCGGATCTTGGCGGGCTCGGTGCCGAACAGGCGTGAGTAGAAGACGATCGACTCGTCGAGGTCGTCGACGTTGAGGGCGAGCTGAAGGCGTCCCATGAGATCTCCTGAACATAGATGAATGTCTATGTCCTCATCCTTGGCACAGACATCGACATCTGTCAATATAGACACATGTCGAAGTCAGTTCTCGAGCTCACTCCGGTGGAGACGGTCGCCTGCTGCTCCCCCCTCACCCAGGAGCCCCTGGACGCCGGCCAGGCAGCGCGGATCGCACCGCTGCTCAAGGCGTTGGCCGATCCGGTCCGGCTGCGTCTGCTCTCACTGGTGGCGTCGCACCAGGACGGGGAGGCCTGCGTCTGCGACCTGAACAACGCCTTCGACCTGTCGCAGCCGACCATCAGCCACCACCTGAAGGTCCTGCACGGCGCTGGGCTGCTCGACCGCAGCAAGCGGGGTGTCTGGGTCTACTACCGGGTGAACACCGCGGCCGTGGGCGACCTCGGCGGCCTGCTCGGAAGCGTCGCCGGGTGACTCCGACCCTGGCCCGACGGTGCGCGGCCGAGGCACTGGGGACCGGGTTCCTGGTGGCCGCGGTCGTCGGCTCCGGGATCGCCGCAGCGCGACTCTCGCCCGACGACGTCGGCCTCCAGCTCTTGGAGAACAGCATCGCGACGGGGGCCGTCCTCGTCGCCCTGATCCTGGCGCTCCAGCCGGTGTCCGCCGCCTTCAACCCGGTCATCACCCTGATCGAGCGAGGGTGGCGCCTGATCGACAACCGGCAGGCCGCGTGGCTCGTCGGTTCCCAGGTCGTGGGCGCGATGCTCGGCGCGGTGGTCGCGAACCTGATGTTCGGCCTCGACGCGGTCACCTGGTCGCAGACCCACCGAGCATCGGGTGGGCACCTCCTCGGTGAGGTCGTGGCGACGCTCGGCCTCGTGCTGGTCGTCTTCGGGGGTCTCCGGACCGGACGCCCGGAGACGGTCGCCTGGTCCGTCGGCGCGTACATCACCGCGGCCTACTGGTTCACCAGCTCCACCAGCTTCGCCAACCCCGCGGTCACGCTTGCCCGCACCCTCTCGGACACCTTCGCCGGGATCGCGCCCGCCTCGGCGTCGGCCTTCCTGGTGGCCGAGGTGGTCGGGGGCGCGCTGGGCGCGATCCTCGTCGGCTGGTTGTTCCACGGATCCACCGACGCCGCCGTTCCGCACGCCCAGGAGGCCACCGATGCCTGATGCACCGACCGTCCTTTTCGTCTGCGTCCACAACGCCGGGCGCTCCCAGATGGCCGCGGCGCTGCTCGACCGGCACGCGGCCGGTCGGGTCCGGGTCCTGTCCGCCGGGACCGAGCCCGCGGACCGGATCAACCCCGCCGTGGTCGAGGCGATGGCCGAGCTCGGACTCGACGTCTCCCGGGAGTTCCCCACGAGGTTGGCGTCCGCGGACGTCGAGTCCTCCGACGTCGTCGTGACGATGGGGTGCGGCGACACCTGCCCCTACTTCCCCGGCACCCGCTACGAGGACTGGCCGCTCGACGATCCGGCCGGCCGACCCATCGAGGAGGTGCGGATCATCCGCGACGCGATCGACGTCCGGGTACGCCGCCTCCTGGCCGAGCTCGTCGACCAGTCAGGTTGATCCGGCACCATGAAGGGGTGACCACGCGGGCCGAGCTGCGCGCCGACTGTGCGCAGTGCTTCGCGCTGTGCTGCGTGGGTCCGGTGTTCATCCGGTCCTCGGAGTTCGCGATCGACAAGCCGGCCGGCCGGCCGTGTCCGCACCTGGCCGACGACCATCACTGCTCGATCCACGACCGGCTGCAGGGCGAGGGCTTCTCCGGGTGTGCGGCGTACGACTGCTTCGGTGCCGGGCAGCGCCTCGCGCAGCGGACGTTCGGCGGACGCGACTGGCGCACGCACCACGAGGTCGAGGCGCCGCTGATGGCCGCGCTGCCGATCCTGCGCGGACTGCACGAGCTGCTGTGGTATCTCGGCGGGGCTGTTGCCTGGCCCTCGTCCGAGCCGCTGCGAGACGAGCTCGGAGCGGTGATCGGGCAGGTGGAGGAGGCGGCAGCCTCCCCGGCGGACGAGATCCTGGCCGTGGACGTCGACGTCCTGCGTGCGGCGTCTGCTCCCCTGCTGCGCGAGGCCAGCCGGCTGGCACGTCAAGGCGGCGGCGACGACCTCGCGGACCACGACCTGTCCGGAGAGGACCTGCGCGGCTCCGACCTGCGGAACGCGTGCCTGCGTGGGGCACTTCTGCTGCGCGCGGACCTACGCGACGTGGACCTCGATCGCGCCGACCTGCTCGGGACGGATCTCCGTGGCACCGACCTCCGCGGCGCTCGGCTCGCGGGCACGCTCTTCCTCACCCAGACACAGGTGGGCGGGGCTCGTGGCGACCGGCGTACGACGATCCCGGGCGATCTCGAGCGGCCT
The DNA here is from genome assembly GCA_963812055.1 of uncultured Actinomycetota bacterium. Lineage (GTDB taxonomy): Bacteria > Actinomycetota > Actinomycetes > Propionibacteriales > Nocardioidaceae > Nocardioides. The sequence continues at coordinate 534,381 of CAWEUA010000016.1, read as the reverse complement.
TCCCACTGGACCGGCTGAGCGCGGGGGCGGCCGGCTCCGCGGCGACGAAGCTCTCGGTCGACCACCACGTCCGGTAGGTCTCCTCGCCGACCAGCTGCTCGAGGGAGCGCGTCTGCGAGGCATGGGCGCGGAGCGCGCGATGCTTCAGGTCGAGCGATGCTCCACGACAGACGATCCGGGCGGCAAGATCCCGTCGGACCGTGACGGGCGGTTGCGCGCCGTCGAACCACAGTCCGACCCGCTCGTTGAGCGCGCCCCAGGCGAGATGGAACTCCGGGGTCAGCGTCGCGTACCAGAGCCGCGCCGCTACGTCGCTGCGTCGCCACGCCTCGGTGACCCATGAGGAGATCGTGCGATGGTCGTCGTGGCCGGTCATGCCGTCGGGTCCGAAGGTGACGATGGTGTCCGGCTCGATCTCGGCGATGATCCGCCCCAGCGCGGCGATCGCCGGCGGTGGATCGGCGGCGGCCAAGGAGCCGTCGGCGTAGTCGAGCCACCGGTGCTCCTCGACTCCCACGACGCGGAGGCTCTCGTCGAGCTCCCGCTCGCGGAAGCGCGCGAGCCGAGCTGGCGACCACCCGGCCGGATCATCCGTGCCGAGCTCGCCTCGCGTGGCCGTGACGACCACCACGCGCTCTCCGGCTCGGCGCGCCGCGGCCATCAACCCGGCCGAGAGGTAGGCCTCGTCGTCGGGATGGGCCCAGACCCCGAGCAGGGTGCCCGTGACGGTCATCGCGGGGCGATGCGGGAGCGACGCCCCCGGCCGTAGGGCCGGTGCCGGGCAGCGCGGGTGGTCCGCCGGTCCTCCTCCAGCTGACGTGTCAGGGCGACGACGCGTACTGGGCCAGGAAGCCGTTCATGGCGTTGGTCTCCTTTCTGGCGGTGTCCCGCCTCGGTGTGGTTGTATGGACGTCACCCTCGTCCGCGCACCTTCCCTGGGCCTTCTCGCCTGAGCTTCCCGTCGCCGTCCCCTCGGGAAGGTCGAGGGAAGGCGGCGCTTCCTAGCGTCCCGACCTGTCCATTCATCACCACCACACGACCGGCCCAGTCCGGTCGGGAGGAGCAACCGACATGACCACCACCACCGAGCAGCCGCACACCAACGGGGTCGACGTCTCGACCCTGCTCGCCACGCGCGAGGCCGTGCGCGGCAACCCGGCGATCGCGAAGTTCCAGTTCCGCGCCGCCAACCAGTGGGTGAAGGGCACCCACTCCGTGTCGACGTACGACGGCTTCCACGGCGTCGGCCAGGAGATGGCACACCGCCAGCGCACCGAGGTCGTCTCCGACCATCCCGAGGTACTGGTCGGGACCGACCACGGTCCCACGCCCGTCGAGTACCTGCTGCACGCCATCGCCGCCTGCCTCACGTCCGGCGTCGCGAACATCGCTGCCGCGCGTGGCGTGACCCTGACCAAGGTCGAGTCCTCGGTCGAGGGTGACATCGACCTGCTCGGCATCCTGGGGCTGTCGGACGGCGGCGTCCGTAACGGCTACGAGCAGATCCGGGTCACCTTCCACATCGAGGGTGACGCCGACGAGGCAACGCTGCGCGGCATCGTCGAGCAGTCCCGTCGCCGGTCCGCGGTGTACGACGCGCTCACCCAGCCCACCCCCGTCGTCATCGACGTCGTGACGGGCTGAGAGCAACTCCGACAGGAGAAGACATCCATGTCCACCGTCGACACCGTCGACACGGTCGTCATCGGAGCCGGCCAGGCCGGTCTCGCGACGAGCCGCCTGCTCACCGCCGCCGGGCGGGAGCACGTGGTGCTCGAGCGGGGCCACATCGGCGAGCGTTGGCGGTCCGAGCGCTGGGACTCCCTGCGGCTCCTCACCCCGAACTGGGTGCTCAGCCTGCCGGGTTCGCGGTACGGCGGTCCGCATCCTGACGCGTTCGCGCCCGCGGACAGCTTCGTGGAGATGCTCGAGGAGTACGCCGCGTCGTTCGCGGCCCCGGTCGTGGACGGCACGACCGTCGAGGAGGTTCGCGCCTCGGGGCGCGGCACCTCCCGGTACGCCGTCACCACCGACGGCGGCACCTGGTACACCCGGCACCTCGTCGTCGCCACCGGGCCGCACGGCGTCCCGACCATGCCGGCCGGCCTCGACGACCACGTCGCCGGGGACGTCCAGGTCCTCACGGCGCGCGACTACCGGAACCCGGCCCAGGTCGCACGCCGGCGGCGTGCTCGTCGTCGGTGCCTCCGCATCGGGCGTGCAGATCGCCGAGGAGCTCCAGCGCGCCGGCCGTCAGGTCACGCTCGCGGTCGGCCGTCACGCGCGGCTGCCTCGGACCTACCGGGGCTTCGACGTCTACTGGTGGCTCGAGGCGACCGGCCGGCTGAGCCGCACGCTCGACGACGTGGAGGACCGCGAGGCTGCCCGGCGCGAGCCTTCCCTGCAGCTGATCGGGCGACACCACGGCCCACGGCCCGACTCGGAGGTCGACCTGGCGGCGCTGCAACGGCACGGCGTGCGGCTGACGGGGCGGCTGCTCGAGCTCACCGGAGGGATCGCCCGCTTCGCCGAGGACCTGTCGATCCGCGTCACCGAGGCGGAGCGCGGCATGCACCGCTTCCTCGACGTCGCCGACGCCTACGCGGAGCGATCCGGGCTCGTCCCGGAGATCTGGTCACCCGAGCGTCCGCGTGCCGTTCCGCTGCCGTCGCGCACACCCACGAGGTGCGACCTGCGCGCCGAGGGGATCTCCACCCTCGTCGTGGCGACCGGCTACCGGCCGCACCATCCCTGGCTCCGCCTGCCCGTGCTCGCGGCGGGGGGCGCGATCGAGCAGGAGGGCGGCATCACCTCGGCACCCGGGCGTCTACACCGTCGGACAGCGCTTCCAGAACGGACGGGGCTCGGGCTCGATCGTCGGGGCGCGCGTCGACGCGGCGCATGTCGTGGACCACATCGAGCGGCAGGGCCGGCCGTCCCGCCTCAGCCCGGAGGGAGCGTCATGAGCAGGTACGACGTCGTCGTCGTCGGCGGCCGGGTGGCGGGCGCCTCGACCGCCCTGCTGCTCGCTCGAGCCGGTGCCCGCGTCGCCGTGGTCGAGCGCGGGGACCTGACGCGTGACACGGTCTCGACCCACGCCCTCATGAGGGCCGGCGTGCTGCAGCTGTCCCGCTGGGGCGTCCTCGACCGCATCGTCGCGGCGGGGACGCCGGCCGTCCGGCACACGACCTTCGGCTACGCGGACGGCGAGCGTGTGCGGGTCTCGATCCGCGACACCCACGGCGTCGAGGCGCTCTACGCTCCCCGCCGGACCCTGCTCGACCGGGTCCTGATCGACGAGGCCGAGGCCGAGGGTGCGGCGGTGCATCGGCGTACCGACGTGGTCGGCCTGACCAGGGCCGTCGACGGACGCGTGACCGGAGTTGCCACGCGTGGGCCGGCGGGAGACAGGCGTGCTGACAGCCGATCTCGTCGTCGGTGCCGACGGGATCCGGTCGACCGTCGCCCGCGAGGTCGGCGCCACGACGCTCCGACAGGGCCGGACGAGGAGCGCCGTCCTCTACCGGTACGTGCGAGGTCTCGACGTGACCGGCTACGAGTGGTTCTACGGCGACCGCGCGGCGGCCGGACTCATCCCGACCGACGACGAGGCGGTGTGCGTGTTCGTCAGCACCACGCCGGGCCGCATGCGCGGACACCGGAGGGCCGGTCGCGAGCAGGCGTTCACGTCGCTGCTCGAGGCCGCCGGCCCCGGTCTCGGCGACGTGGTCCGTGGGGCTCCGGACCGGAGCCGGATGCGGGGATGGCGAGGCGCGGCCGGCCACGTACGGCGGTCCTCGGGACCGGGCTGGGCTCTCGTCGGCGACGCCGGCTACTACAAGGACCCGATCAGTGCGCACGGGATCACCGACTCCCTCCGCGACGCGGACCTGCTCGCCGACGCGATCGTGCGGGGGGCGGGCGGCGAAGCGGAGGAGCGGCGCGCCATGGCGGCGTACCAGGAGACGCGCGACCGGCTCTCGCGGGCCCTGTGGTCGGCGACCGAGGAAGTGGCCGGCTACGGCTGGGACGCGGCCCGGGCACGCACTCTGATGCGGGCCGTGAGCGCCTCCATGAGTGACGAGGTCGACCACCTGGCGCAACGCCCCTCCTGGCGGGCGCCCGAGCACGAGACACTCACCGGTGACGACGTGCCGGGGACATCGGTAGCGTGACCGCGGGGAAAGGACTGGCCGTGGGGAGCACACGGATCCAGCTGCTCGGGAGCTTCGAGGTCGTGGTCGACGGCGCGCCCGTGCCCGCGGACCGGTGGTCCCGGCGCCAGGTCGCGACGTTCGTCAAGCTGCTCGCGCTCGCACCCGGCCGTCGCCTCCATCGCGAGCAGGTGATCGACTCGCTCTGGCCCGGGGTCACCGTCCGCGAGGCCGGCCCACGGCTGCACAAGGTCGCTCACTACGCGCGGCGTGCGCTCGGCGACGACGGTGCCGTCCTGCTGAGGAACGATCTCGTGGCACTCCTGCCGGACCACGAGGTCGACCTCGACGTCGACGTGTTCCAGGGCCTGGCGCGGAGTGCCCGGGCCCTCGGGGATCCGGATGTGTTGGCGTCCGCCGTCGAGGCGTACACCGGACCGTTGCTGCCCGAGGATCCCTACGAGAGCTGGGCGGAGGCGCCGCGCGGCGAGCTGCGCGCGACGTACCTCGGGCTGCTCCGCGACGCCGGCCGCTGGGAGGACCTGCTGGCCGAGGAGCCGACCGACGAGGACGCCCATCTGGCGCTCATCCGTGCCGACCTGGACCGCGGTGACCTCCGAGCCGCCGAACGGCAGTTCGAGCGGCTGGACCACGCCCTTCTCCGCGAGCTCGGAACCCGGCCCAGTCCGGCGGCCGAGGAGCTGCGCGCACGTCTGGCATCTCCGCCCCGGGAGTCCGCGTCGTCCGTCCACCTGGTCGGTCGGCGCTCCGCCGGCGACCGAGTGCGCTCGGCTCTCACGCGGGCCGAGGAGGGTCACGGGACGACGCTCCTGGTGTCAGGAGCGCCCGGTGTGGGCAAGACCGCCGTCCTCGGCCTCGCCGAAGCGCTCGCTCGCAGGCAGGGCTGGCGCACCGGCCGTGGCACGGCGTCCTCGGTCGAGGGGCCGTGGCCGTACGCCACCGTGCTCGAGGCCTTCGCCGACCTGTGCCGGCAGCACCCGGCGCTCCTCGACGGACTCGAGGACGACTACTACGCCGAGATCGAGCGCGCCCTCTCCGGCAAGGACGTCGTCTGGACCGGCGAGTCCGGTCACCAGCGACTGTTCGTGGCCGTCGCGGAGCTGATGCGGCTCGCGGCGGTCGGACGCGGGCTGCTCCTCCTGGTGGACGACCTCCAGGATGCCGACGAGGCCTCCCTTCGTCTGCTCCACTACTTGTCCCGCTGCGCGATGACCGAACCGGTGCTGATCGTGGCCGCCCATCGGCCGCGGATCCCCGAGACCGCCCGCCAGGTGGAGGACAGCCTGGTTCGCAAAGGGGCCGGGTTCGCGGCTCGAGCTCGGGCCCTTGGACGCCAAGGCGGTGCGCCGCATGCTCGCGGACGGCTTCGCTCACCTGCCCGAGACGCGGGTCGACGAGATCGTGGAGGCCAGCGGCGGCCTGCCGTTCGCGGTCCTCGAGCTCGCCCGGAGCACGAGCGGCGGCGACCTCTCCGGCGTACCGGCCCTGTCGCTGCAGACGATGGACACGTTCCAGCGCCTGGCCCTGCTCGGCGGGGCGTTCACCACCGACGAGATCCTGGCCCTGGCCCGTGTGTCCGAGGACGAGGCGTACGCGCAGCTCGAGGAGGCTCTCTCGGCGCAGGTCGTGGCGCCGGCCGAGGCGGGCTACCGCTTCCGCCACCCGTTGCTACGTGAGCGGCTGGTCGACGCGATCCCGTCGCACCGGCGTGCCGGCGTGATGCGCGACGTCGCCGAACGGATGGCGGACCTCGGCGGCTCACCGGCCCGCCTGGCACACCTGTTCGTCCAGGCCGGTCTCTACTCGCGGGCCGTCCCGTACGTGGTGCGGGCGGTCGAGACCGCGGGCGCCCTGGGCGCCTACCGCGACGCGCTGACGATGATCGACGCCGTCCGCGACCACACCTCACCCGAGGATCTCCCGCGGTTGCTGGCTCGCCGCGGCGACCTGCTCCAAGCCCTGGGCGACCCCGACGCCGTGGCGGCGTACCTCGAGGCTGTGCCGGTCACGACCGGCACCGAGCATCGCCTGGTCCGGGCCCGGCTCGCGCGGGCGGCGGCCCTGGCAGGCGAGATGCAGGTCTGCGTCGAGGCGCTGGCCGGACTGGAGCCCGAGGGTGACGCTGCCGACGGCGCGATCCTGGTCGCGCAGGGCCACCTCGCGTTCTTCTCCGGCGACGTCGAAGGGGCGTGGGAGATCGCGAACGAGGGCAGTGCCCTGCTGCGGTCCCCAGACGACCCGATGGCGTTCGTCAACCTGCTCACGCTGCAGGGCCTGGTCGCCCACACGCGCGGTGAGTGGTTCGAGCGCTTCCGGCACGAGCTCAGACGCGCCCGAGGCCGGCAGCGGCTCGTCACGGCTCTGTTCGACGCGCACCTGTGCATCGCGGAGTACCTGCTGTACGGCCCTGTCCCGTACGACGAGGTGATCAACGACGCCGAGGAGCTGCTGGCGCAGGCGGACCGCGCCGGGGCGCTCCGAGGTGTGGCGTTCGCGCGCGCCCTGATCGGCGAGGCGGCGATGCTGAAGGGCGACCTCGAGCGGGCCGAGCGCGAGCTGACCGAGGCGGTCGAGCTGCACCACGACACGGACGCCCCGGCAGGCGAGGCGCACAGCCTGCAACGACTGGCCGAGGTCCGGCTCGCGCAGGGCGACCCCGCCGAGGCCCGGCGACTGCTGCAGCGTGCCTTGCCCCTCGCGCGGTGGTCGGTGGTGGCGCACCACCTGATGCACCGCATCTACGGGACGATGATCCACGCGGCACCCGACCCCGGACGTGGCGCGCTCGATCGTCGATCAAGGCCAGGCGACGCTCGGAGACCGCGACGCGTGCAGCTTCTGCGTGGTGATGTTCGCCGTGCCGGCCGCGATCGCCTGCGCCCAGGTCGTGGACCTCGAACCCGCCCGCGAGTTCATCCGGATCGCCGAGGCGTCCACCGAGACGTGGCCCGGAACGGCCTGGACGGCGGCGCTGCAGGAGGCCCGCGGGCACCTGGCCGTGGCCGAGGACGACGCCGAGAAGGCAGCGGCGCTCCTCGAGGAGGCCGTGGCCGGGTTCGAGGCGGCCGGCCAGCCCCGCGACGCGGCCCGGTGCCGGCGTACTCGCGAGGCGCTGGTGGCCGAGCCTTCGCGGAGCTGACCTCTCGTTCGTCCCGGTGCGCGACACTGGTGACGACCGAAGGAGGCCAGGTGACAGCACGAGCACGGGGTCAGCCGCGACACCGACCGGCGGCTGCTGCTCGCCGCCCTCGGGCTGATCGTCCTCTTCCTGCTGGGCGAGGTGGTCGTCGGACTCGTGGTGGGCTCACTCGCCCTGCTGGCCGACGCGGGTCACATGCTCACCGACGCCGGTGCCCTCGGCCTCGCGCTGGTGGCGATCGCGCTCGCCGCCCGGCCGGCGACCGGCGCCTACACCTACGGGCTGAAGCGGGTGGAGATCCTGTCGGCCCAGGTCAACGGGCTGACGCTCGCCGTGCTCGTGGTCGTGTTCGTGGTCTCCGGCGTACGCCGGCTCCTCGACCCGCCCGACGTACCCGGCGGCGCTCTGGCCGTCGTGGCCGCGGTCGGCATCCTGGTCAACCTCGCCGCCGCCGCGCTGGTCGCCCGGGCCGACCGGCGCAGCCTGAACATCGCCGGTGCCTACTGGCACATCGTCACCGACCTGTTCGCGTTCATCGCCACGCTGGTCGCGGGCCTGGTGATCCAGTGGACCGGCTGGGTCCAGGCCGACGCGGTGGCGGCGCTCCTGGTCGCCGCGCTGATGGCCGTCGCGGCGTACCGGCTCCTGCGCGACAGCTCGCGGGTGTTCCTCGAGGCCTCCCCGCGCGGGATCGACCCGCGCGCGGTCGAGGCCGCGATCCGGGGCGTCGACGACGTGACCGACGTCCACGAGCTGCACGTCTGGGAGGTGACGTCCGGCTTCCCGGCGCTGTCCGCGCACGTGCTGGTCGAGTCCGGTGTCGACTGCCACCAGCGGAGGCTGACGATCGAGGGGCTGCTGGAGTCGGGGTTCGGGATCGAGCACACCACGCTTCAGGTGGACCACCGCGACGACGTGCTGCCCGCGTCCGCGCTCATCCGCCGGATCCACCCGGAGCGGGACGGGCTCCACTGAGCCCGTCAGGCATCCGCGTACGCCGGATGGCAGACTGCCGGCCATGGCGGACGACCAACGCCAGGACCCGGATCACCTCGACACCCGTCTCGAGCTGCCGCGGCTCAGGTCACCCTTCCGGGATCGCTCCCGCTGACCCCGCCGAGTCGGCGCACACGGACATCGAAATCGCGCCGAGTCGTCACGTGACGACTCGGCGTCCGCTCGCTGCCGTGGTGACCGGTGCGGTCGTCGGGCTGGTGATGGTCGGGCTGACGTGCCGGCAGCCTGCACGTGTGCACGGGCCTGCGGGGCACGCCGTCCTGCGGCAAGCCCGGGATCCTCGTGCTGCTCGCGATCACCGCCGTGGCGATCCTGCTCGGGCTCGGCGCTGCTGCGGCTCACCGGCGTGACGGCTCACGGCAGCACCAGCCTCCTCGGCGTAGGACTGCTGGTCGTGCTGATCCTGCTCGCGCTGCTCCCGATGCTCGACGAGTGGTGGGTGGTGATCGCGGTCCCGGCCCTCTCGGCGGCCACCTTCGCCGCCGGGTGGTGGCTGACGACGACGTACGCCGACCCGGGCCAGCGAGCGGGTGCCGGCGAGTAACCACCCCGGATCGTCAGACGCACGCCGGATTGCGCCCGTCGGCGAACCACCTGGGTGGTTACACGGCGCGGGCGGCGGCCACCAGCTCGGCGATCTGGACGGCGTTGAGGGCCGCACCCTTGCGCAGGTTGTCGTTGCTGACGAAGAGCACCAGTCCGCGCTGGTCGGGGACACCGGGGTCCTGCCGGAGGCGTCCGACGTACGACGGGTCGCGGCCCGCGGCGTGCAGCGGCGTCGGCACGTCGGCGAGCTCGACGCCGGGCGCCGAGCCCAGCAGCTCGGTCGCGCGCGCGACCGTCAGGGGCCGGGCGAACTCGGCGTTGATCGACAGGCTGTGGCCGGTGAACACCGGCACCCGCACGCACGTGCCGGAGACCAGCAGGTCGGGGATGTCGAGGATCTTGCGCGTCTCGTTGCGGAGCTTCTTCTCCTCGTCGGTCTCGAACTCGCCGTCGTCGACGATCGAGCCGGCCAAGGGGAGGACGTTGTGCGCGATGGTGTCGACGTACTTCACCGGGTCGGGGAAGGACACCGCGGAGCCGTCGTAGGCCAGCTCACGGGCCTTCTCCCCCGCGGCCGCCACCTGCTCGGCGAGCTCGTCGACGCCGGACATGCCGCTGCCCGACACCGCCTGGTACGTCGAGGCCACCAGCCGGGTCAGCCCGGCCTCGTCGTGCAGCGGCTTGAGCACCGGCATCGCGGCCATGGTGGTGCAGTTCGGGTTGGCGATGATCCCCTTGCGCGCGTCGGAGATCGCGTCGGGGTTCACCTCCGAGACGACCAACGGGACGTCCGGGTCCATCCGCCAGGCGGACGAGTTGTCGACCACCGTCGCGCCGGCCGCGGCGAAACGCGGGGCGAGGGCGCGCGACGCGGTAGCGCCGGCGGAGAACAGGGCCAGGTCGAGCCCGCTCGGATCGGCCGTGTCGGCGTCCTCGACCGTGATCTCGCGGTCACCGAACGGCAGCACCGTGCCGGCCGAGCGTGCCGACGAGAAGAAGCGCACGCTCTCGATCGGGAACGCCCGCTCCAGCAGGATCTGGCGCATCGCGGCGCCGACCTGCCCGGTCGCGCCGACCACTCCGACGTTCAACCCCATCAGCGACCGGTCCCGCCGTACACGACCGCCTCGACCTCGGCGGTGTCGAGGTCGAACGCCGTGTGCGCCGCCTGGACGGCGGAGGCGACGTCGGCCTCGTCGACGATCACCGAGATGCGGATCTCGGAGGTGGAGATCATCTCGATGTTCACCCCGGCGTTGGCCAGGGCGGCGAAGAACTTCGCGGTGATGCCGGGGTGGGAGCGCATGCCGGCGCCGATCAGGGAGATCTTGCCGATCTCGTCGTCGTACAACAGTCGGTCGTAGCCGACCTCGCGCTGCAGCCGGGCCAGCGCGGCCATCGCGGTCTGCCCGTCGGCGCGCGGCAGGGTGAACGAGATGTCGGTCAGGCCGGTGGCCTGCGCCGAGACGTTCTGCACGACCATGTCGATGTTGATCTCGGCCTCGGCCAGCGACTCGAAGACCCGGGCGGCGACGCCGACCTTGTCGGGTACGCCGACGACGGTGACCTTCGCCTCGCTGCGGTCGTGGGCGATGCCGGCGATGATCGCCTGCTCCATCTCTGCTCCCTCCGGGGGGTCGGGCACGATCCAGGTGCCCTCCTTCTGGGAGAAGGAGGAGCGGACGTGGACCGGGACGTCGTAGCGACGGGCGTACTCGACGCAGCGCAGGTGCAGGATCTTGGCCCCGCACGCGGCCATCTCGAGCATCTCCTCGTGGGAGATGCGGTCGAGCTTGCGGGCGGTCGGCACCAGCCGCGGGTCGGCGGAGAAGACGCCGTCGACGTCGGTGTAGATCTCGCACAGCTCGGCGTCGAGCGCGGCCGCCAGGGCGACGGCCGTGGTGTCGGTGCCGCCGCGGCCGAGGGTGGTGATCTCCTTGGTGTCCTGGCTGACGCCCTGGAAGCCCGCCACGATCACGACGTGGCCGTCGTCGAGCGCCTGGGTGATCCGCCCGGGCGTGATGTCGATGATCTTGGCCCGGCCGTGCGCGGAGTCGGTGATCACGCCGGCCTGGGAGCCGGTGAACGAGCGCGCGGTGCAGCCGAGGTCGGAGATCGCCATCGCGACCAGCGCCATCGAGATCCGCTCGCCGGCGGTCATCAGCATGTCGAGCTCGCGTGCCGGCGGCAGCGGGCTGACCTGGTTGGCCAGGTCGAGCAGCTCGTCGGTGCTGTCGCCCATCGCCGAGACCGCGACGACGACGTCGTGCCCCTCTTTCTTGGCCTGGACGATCCGGTGGGCGACCCGCTTGACCGCCTCGGCGTCCGCGAGCGACGAGCCGCCGTACTTCTGCACGACGATGCTCATGACGCGCTGACCTGCGGGATCACGGAGGGGTCCTCGAAACACTCGACTGAACGTGTACGCCGCGACGCTGCGACCGCGCCGAGTTTACCGGGGGCGGCTCGCCGGCCCCGATCGGATCTCACCCGGGCCGGGCGCGTGGGTCAGGCCTGGACCTCGGGTGCTCCCTCGAGCATCTCGTTGGCGGCGGCGACGCGGTCGAGCTCGCCGGTGTACTCCACGTCGAGGCGGTCGTGGGCGACGATCGAGAGCAGCGCGTTGAGCAGGGCGCCGCCGAGGTTGCCCCACGACGAGACGTAGGAGAACTGCCACCACCACAACGCCTCGGCGGTGTTGCCGAGCCTGAAGTGGCGCAGGCCGTTCTCGAGGTCCGCCGCGATCTGGGTGAGGTCGTCGGAGAGCTGGCTCTCGACCTGCTCCGGGTCGTAGGGGTCGAACACGAAGCTGTAGGTGTCGACGCCTCCGAAGAGCAGGGCGAGCCGCAGGCGCAGCTCGTCGAGGTCGGGGTCGGGGCCGACGTCGGGCTGGTAGTCGCTGGTCGGCGTGAAGTCGACCTGCGCTCCGAGCCGCGCCCCCGCGAGGAGCAGCTGGCTGATCTCCAGCAGCAGCAGTGAGATGCCGGTGCCGGGGTTGCCCTCGGCGGCGACCGCCTTCAGCGCGATCAGGAAGCTCTCGACCTGGTCGGCGATCTGGACCGCGAACTCGTCCTGCGGGTCCACCGGCGGCAGCGAAGCGCCGCCGGAGAGGATCTCCTCGGTGGTGCGTTCGGTCGTCTTCTCGGTCATTCCGCTGATCGCCTCCCCGCGAACGCCCGCCCGAGGGTGACCTCGTCGGCGTACTCCAGGTCTCCTCCGACCGGAAGTCCGCTCGCCAGGCGCGTGATGTGTAGGTCCATCGGTTTGAGCATACGGGTGAGGTACGTCGCGGTCGCCTCCCCCTCGAGGTTGGGGTCGGTCGCCAGGATCACCTCGGTCACGGCGCCGTCGGCGAGCCGGGTCAGCAGCTCGCGGATGTGGAGCTGCTCGGGACCGATGCCGTCGATCGGCGAGATCGCGCCGCCGAGGACGTGGTAGCGACCGCGGAACTCCTTGGTCCGCTCGATCGCGACGACGTCCTTGTACTCCTCCACGACGCACAGCACGCTCGGGTCACGCCGCGGGTCGGCGCAGATGCGGCACTGCTCCGCCTCCGACACGTTGAAGCAGGTCGCGCAGAACCGCACGCGCTGCTTGACCTCCATCAGCACCTCGGCCAGCCGGCGTACGTCGGCGGGCTCGGACTGCAGCAGGTGGAACGCGATCCGCTGCGCTCCTTTGGGACCCACGCCCGGCAGTCGCCCGAGCTCGTCGATCAGGTCCTGGACGATGCCTTCGTACAAGTCATTCGTCCGTCTGCGTGAAGCCGAGACTTGCGGGTCCGTCACCGGGGCCGCCGGGGCCGCCGAGGCCCGGCATTCCCGGCATGCCTCCGCCGGCCAGCGGCCCGATGGCGTTGCTGGCCATCGCGTCGGCCTGCGCCTTGGCGTCGCGGTACGCCGCGACCACGAGGTCGCCGAGATCGCTCAGGTCGTCGTCGCTCGAGCCGTCGAAGGATCCGGCCTTGATCGTCACGGCCTGGAGCTCGCCGATGCCGTTCACGGTCACGGTGACCGCTCCGCCGCCGGCGGAGCCGTCGACCCGTGCGTCCGCGAGCTGCTCCTGGGCGGTCTCGAGCTGCTCCTGCATCTGCTGCGCCTGCTGCAAGAGGCCCTGCAGGTCGAAGCCGCCGCCACCGCCGAGCGCCTCGAAGGGGTTGTCCGTCATGGGTTCACCACGTGTCTCTCCTGCGCTCACTGATGGGGGATCTCGTCGATGACCTGCGCGCCGAGGGCCTCTTGGAGGAGCTTGGCGCCGTCGGCGCCGGTGGACTCGGCGTCGGTGTCGTCGTGCCGCGCGCCGCCGTCGGGGTCGGCCGGCGCGGCCTCGTCGTCGCCCGAGCGACCCCGTGTCGGCACGATGGCCTGACGGGCGGACGTCGACGGACTGGCCGTCGAGGTCTCCGGGGGGCTCTCCGCGGCGTCGGGCGCCGCCGCGTCCGGGGCGTCGGTGCGAGCCCAGTCCGGGGCCACCGAGGTGCCGGGCTCCGTCGTCATCGGCGACCCCAGCTGGTCACCGGCCGGTGCGGCGGGCGGGGCTGCCGGCGTCGCCGTGGCCGTCGGGGCCGGAGGTGGCGACGCCTCGGGGGCCGCCCCGGGGTCGACGATCGTCTCGACCCGCCAGTCGTGGCCGACGACGTCGATCGCCGCCTGGCGCACGATCTCCGCGCTGCCACCGCTGTCGAAGGAGTCGCGCGCACCGGAGTTGGCGAAGCCGAGCGTGAGCGTCGCGTCGTCGACGGCCACGACCTGCGCCTGCTGGGTGAGGTAGATCCAGGTCAGCCGGCGGCGCTGCTTGGTCGCCTCGACGATGTCGGGCCAGAGGCGGCGTACGTCGACCAGGGTCAGCGTGGAGCCGGCCGCGGTGGTGGCCGGGATGGCCGGGGCAGGCTCCGGCGCCGCGGGCTCGGATGACACGGGCTCGGCCGGCGCCTCGGCCGGCGCGTCCGCCGGCGTCTCCGTCGCCACGACCGGTGTCGGCTCCGGCTCGGGCGGCCGCACCGGCTCGATCACGGTCGGCTCGACGACGTGGGGAGCGGGCTTCACCGCGGCCGGCTCGGTCGGCGCGGTGGGGGCCGGGGAGGGGTCGCCGCCGCTGATGGTCATGCGGCGCTCGAGGCGGTCGAGGCGCGCCATCACGCCCTCGGTCGAGTGGTCGGCCCCCGGCAGCAGCACCCGGGCGCAGATCAGCTCGAGCAGGAGCCGCGGCGCGGTCGCACCGCGCATCTCGGTGAGGCCGGTCGCGACCAGGTCGGCGGCCCGGCTCAGGTCGGCGGGTCCGAAACGCGCAGCCTGCCCCACCAGCCGCTCGGCGGCGTCCTCGGCGATGTCGATGAGCCCGGTCGCCGGTGCATCGGGCACCGCCGACACGATCACGAGGTCGCGGAGGCGGCGTAGGAGGTCCTCGGTGAAGCGGCGAGGGTCCTGCCCGGTCTCGATCACCTTGTCGACGACACCGAACACGGCCGAGCCGTCGCCGGCGGCGAACGCGTCGACGACCTCGTCGAGCAGGGTGTCGGGTGTGTAGCCCAACAGGCCGGACGCCAGGGCGTAGGTGATGCCTTCGGGGCCCGCGCCGCCCATCAGCTGGTCGAGGACCGACAGGGTGTCGCGAGCGGAGCCGGCACCGGCCCGCACGACCAGCGGCAGGGCGGCCGGCTCGATCGCCACCTGCTCCTTCTCACAGAGCTCCGAGAGGTACGACGTCAGCAGGCGCGGCGGGATCAACCGGAACGGGTAGTGGTGGGTGCGCGAGCGGATGGTCGGGATGACCTTGTCCGGCTCGGTGGTCGCGAAGATGAAGCGCAGGTGCGGCGGGGGCTCCTCGACCAGCTTGAGCAGGGCGTTGAAGCCCTGCGTGCTGACCATGTGGGCCTCGTCGATGATGTAGACCTTGAACCGGCTCTTCACCGGGGCGAAGAACGCCTTCTCCCGCAGGTCACGCGCGTCGTCGACTCCGCCGTGGGACGCCGCGTCGATCTCGATCACGTCGATCGAGCCCGGCCCGCCGCGGCCGAGGTCGACGCACGAGTCGCACTCGCCGCAGGGGTCGGCCACCGGCGCCTTCTCGCAGTTCAGCGAGCGAGCCAGGATGCGGGCCGACGTGGTCTTGCCGCAGCCGCGAGGACCGGAGAAGAGATAGGCGTGGCTCACCCGGTTGCCCGCGAGCGCGGCCCGCAACGGCTCGGTCACGTGGTCCTGCCCGATGACCTCGGCGAAGGTCTCGGGCCGGTAGCGCCGATAGAGCGCGAGGGGTGACTCCACTCCTGAACCCTAACCAGCCACGCCGACAACCAGTAGGCCAGTCGAAGCCGGTGGCGAGACCGGGCGGCGGTGGGGCTGGGTGGGTCTGGGATTGCCGGGATCCCCGGCCGACCGGGGAACGCGTCAGGACTGGGTCGGGTGTGCCTGCTGGGGTTCCGGCGTACGCCGTCGAGCCGCCAGGGCGCCGCCGCTCACCGTGGCCGCGAGGGCGATCAGGGCGCCGAGGATCAGGGCCGCGCCCTCGCCCGGCTCGAGCAGGTGCAGCTGCCCACCGACGGTGGCCGCGGCGACCGGGACCCCGAGCTGGGCGCTGGCGAGCAGGGCGTACGCCGCGGGCTGGCGCAGGAGCACGGCCGACAGGTGGGCGAGGGCGGCGCCGACACCGAGGCAGACCCCGAGCACGATCATCGACGGGTGGTCCACGAGGCTGCCCAGCTGCAGCGTCGCGCCCAGCCAGACGAAGAACAACGGCCCGAGGAAGCCCTCGGTGACCGCGAACAGCTGCTTGGCCACCCGCCGCGGTTCGCCGACGGCGGAGACGGCCAGCCCGGAGACGAAGCCGGCGAGCATCAGCGAGACGTGCACCTCGACCGCGAGCGCGGCCATGGCGAACACCAGCGCCAGGCTCACCCGGAGCTCGATCGCGAACTCGCGGTCCTCGGAGACGTCGTGCACGCGCCGCCGCAGACCGCTTCCCTCGACCCAGCGCAGGAACGCCCACAGCACGATCCCCGCCATGATGACTGCGACCGCGCCGACGGCCGCGCGCACGACGTGGTCGGTGTCGATGACCAGTGGCAGCAGCACGATGCAGAGCGAGTCCGCGATCGCGACCTGGGGCAGCAGGTCGACGACGTCGCGTCCGGTCAGTCGCAGGGAGTCGAGCGTGGGCAGCACGATGGCCGCCGAGGACGAGGCCATCAGGACGGCGTACATCAGGGCGTGCGAGGTGTCGACGAGCGAGGCGACGGCGTACCCCAGGACGAGGGCGACGACCCCGACCACGGCAGCCCGGACGGCGCCGGTGCGCAGCGACGTACGGAGCCGGGGATCGCGGACCGGCACGTGGGTGCCGGCGACGAACATCACCAGGACGAAGCCGCAGCTGCCCAGGAAGGAGAACGTCGGCTCGCTCGCGTCCAGCACCCCGAAACCGCTCGCGCCGAGCGCGACTCCGGCCAGGAGCTCGCCGAGCACGACCGGAAGGTGCCAGCGCTTCGGCGTGGCGAGGATCGGCCCGGCCAGGGCGACCGCGCAGACGACCGCCAGGTCGAGGAACGACACGATCGGATGCTAGACCCGCCCGCCTGGGCCCCCGGGCATGAAGAGGCCCCCCACGCACCCAGCAGAGCCCGCCTGCCCTTGCTGCCTTCCGGCCCTGGGGGATTCGGTGAGATGCCGCCGCATGGGGGGTTGCCGGCGAGTCTAGGTGAGCACCCGCTGTCCCACGAACTCCGCGGGGGTGGGTGGGCGCGCTGCGAAACTAACTGGCATACAGACGACATTCCGGCGGGCTCCTGGAAGTCGCCTGTATGCCAGTTAGTTGGCTGTCACGTCGGCCCCGAGCGATTTCGTGGCGTGGTCGCCGCTTGGGTAGCCTCCTCGACGGAGGATTCGCCTAGTGGCCTATGGCGCTCGCTTGGAAAGCGGGTTGGGTGCAAGCCCTCGCGGGTTCGAATCCCGCATCCTCCGCCACTCCTCGTGTACGCCGATCAGTCCGGGTAGCCGTCCGGGTTCTGCGACTGCCACCGCCAGCTGTCGGCGCACATCTGGTCGATCGTCCGCTCCGCGCTCCAGCCCAGCTCGGCGTGCGCCTTCGCGGGGTCGGCGTACGACTCGGCGATGTCGCCGGGACGACGCGGCGCGATCTCGTACGCCAGGTCGTGGCCGCAGGCGCGGGAGAACGCGTCGAGCATCTCCTTGACCGAGGTCGGGCGGCCGGTGCCGAGGTTCCAGGTGGAGACGGGCTCGTCGGTGGTGCCGAGCCGCTCGAGCGCGGCGACGTGACCGGCGGCGAGGTCCTCGACGTGCAGGTAGTCGCGGCGTCCGGTGCCGTCGGGCGTCGGGTAGTCGTCGCCGTACACCAGCAGCTTCTCGCGGCGGCCGACGGCGACCTGGGTGAGGATCGGCATCAGGTTGTTCGGGATGCCGGCCGGGTCCTCGCCGATCGTCCCGGAGGCGTGCGCGCCGACCGGGTTGAAGTAGCGGAGCAGGGCGATGCGGAGGTGCGGGTCGGCGACGGCGGCGTCGCGGAACACCTGCTCCTGCATCACCTTGGTCCAGCCGTACGGGTTGTTGGCCGAGGTCGGGAAGTCCTCCTTCATCGGCACCGGCGCGTGCTCGCCGTACACGGTGGCGGAGGAGGAGAAGACCAGCCGGCGTACGCCGTGCCGGCTCATCGCGGCGAGCAGGGAGAACGTCGACCCCAGGTTGTTGCTGTAGTAGGTCAGTGGCTCCTCGACCGACTCCCCCACCGCCTTGAGCCCGGCGAAGTGGATCACCGCATCGAAGGAGCCCGCCGCCATCAGTGCGTCCGTGCCGGCGACGTCGGTGAGGTCGAGCGGGTGGAGCTCGATCGACCGGCCGGCCAGGGACTCCAGCCGCGGGAGCACCGACCGCTTGCTGCGGCTGAAGTCGTCGACGATCACGGCGTCGTGCCCGGCCGCGAGCAGCTGCAACGTGGTGTGCGAGCCGATGTACCCGGCGCCGCCGGTGACGAGAATGCGCATGCGCGCGATTATCGCGAACCGGCTCCGACCGGCTCGGGCCGGTGCAGCGTGACCGCGAGCAGCGGCAGCACCAGGACGGTCAGCATGCCGGCCATCACGACGATCGACTGACCCTGGTCGGTCATCTGGCCGGCCTCGACGGCCACCGCCGAGACGGCGACGATGATCGGCAGCCCGGTCGCGCTGAACAGCCCCAGCTGCAGGCGCTCGCGCCGCGGGAGGTGGTGGTTCAGCAGGAACACCGGGCCACCTCGCAGCAGCAGGATGCTGAAGAACACGAACAGCACCGTGCCCGGCTTGTGCAGGAGGACCGCGGGGTCGATGCCCATCCCCGAGACCACGAAGAACACGGGGATCAGCAGTCCGTACCCGATGCCGTCGAGGCGGGTGAGGAAGTCCTCGTGGGCGTCTGCCGGGAGCAGCATCCGGATGATCGCGCCGGCCACGAACGCACCGAGGATCACGTCCAGCCCCAAGGAGGCCGACGTCGCGAGCATCACCGCCAGCAGCAGCATCACCAGCCGGACCGGGGCCTGGGCCGTGGTGTCGGCACCTCGGCGCACGATGGCGATCACACGCTCGGCCCGCGGGCTGTGCCGCACCAGGAGGAAGCCCAGGACCAGCGCGACCAGGAAGAACGCGAGCAGGCTGAGGAGACCGCCCCACGTGCTGCCCTGGGTGAGGAACACGCTCATCGCGATGATCGGCCCGAACTCGCCGATCGCACCGTTGGCGAGGACGAGTCGGCCCATCCGCTGGCGCTGGAGCCCGGTGTCGCGCAGCATCGGGAGCAGTGTTCCCAGGGCCGTCGAGGTCATCGCGATCGCGATGGCCGCCCACGCCCCGACGTGGAAGACCCGTGACAGCAGGTACATCCAGACCACGGCGGCCACCAGTGTGGTGACCCACGCGATCACCGCACGGGCGCCGTCGCGCGACCGCATCCCGAGTGGGTCGACCTCGAGCCCGGCGAGCAGGAACAGCATCCCGAGGCCGAGCTGGGAGACGAACGAGACCTCGGCGCCGGCGTGCGCGAGCCCCAGCCCGTTCTCGCCGATCGCCATGCCGCCGGCGAGCAGGAGCACCACCTCGGCCAGGCGCACCCGCGGCAGCAGGCCGAGCACGATCGGCACGGCGGCGCCGACGCCGACGATGTACGCCAGCGAGCGGAAGGCCTCGACCTCATTCACCGCGGCCCCTGATCACGCGCCGAGCCTCAATGGCGCACGGCCGACGATCGTGGCCCGTGCTCCGCATCGATCCGAGCGCCTGGATCGCCGCCGGATCAACCGCGTGCTGCACGTCCATGGCGCGAGATCAGACGACGCCAGAGCGAGCGCTACGGCTCCGACGACCAGGACCGAGGGGGATGGACCGGGTGGGACGTACCCGGCGTGGAAACCCGGTCCGTCAGGCGAGCGCCTTGGCCTTCAGCGACTCGAACTCCTCCTGGCTGATCGTGCCGGCGTCGAGCAGGCCCTTGGCCTCCGCGATGTGTTGCGCGGGCGACCCACCGGCGACGTTCTTGATGTAGTCGTCCTGGGCTGACTTGGCGGCATCGAACGCCTTCGCCTGGCGCTGCGCCATTCCACCGCCCCTGACGACGAGGTACACGACCGAGGTGATCAGCGGGAAGAAGACCAGGCACACGACCCAGACCGCCTTCATCCCGCCCGACGTATCCCGATCGCGGAACAGGTCCGTGAGGATGTTGAACATGATCATCAGGTACGCGATGAACGCGAAGCTGACGATGATGAACCAGATGATGTCCCAGAAGCTCATGGCTCTCCCTTAATGCCGCCGAGTCGGGCGGCAGCCAGGCAGCAGGCTAGCGCCTCACCCGACGCCGACTCGGCAGGTGACGACTCGGCGTGGTTTCAGTCGTTTTGGACGCCGACTCGATGTAACGGGATCGGGTCCGCATCCGCTTCCTGGGTGACCCGCGCCTCGGCGCCACACCCAGGAGGAACCCATGAGCCTCACCGCCCTGCGACGTACGGCGGCCCCGGTGGCCGTGCTCGCCGCGACCGCCGCCGGCCTGGCCGTCGCACCCGTCACCAGCGCCCACGCAGCCGACGAAGCCACCCGCGCGGCCACCTCGCTGTCGATCCGCACCGTCCACTCCGCCGTCCGTCCGGGCGGGAGCGACACCGTCACCGGGCACCTCGGCATCGCCGGTCCCCTCACCTCCGCCGGTCGGACGGTGACCCTCGAGGCGAAGCCGATGGGCACCGACTCCTTCACCCCGGTCGGTACGGCGACCGCCGGCCACCGCGGTGGGCTGCGCGAGTCCGTCATGCCCGACGTCACCACCCGCTACCGCTGGCACTACGCCGGAGACACCGACGCCCGGCCGAGCGTCAGCGGCATCGCCACCGTCCGCGTCCGTACGCCGCAGCACCCGGCCCAACGGATCGACACGTCGCTCTCCATCCGCGCCGTCCACCGGGTGGTGAAGCCCAACGGTTCCGACCTGATCCGCGGTCACCTGCGGGCACGCCGCGTCCCGCTGCCGCACCGCGTCGTGATCCTGGTGTCGCGCACCGCCGACAGCGACAGCTGGGC
Source organism: uncultured Actinomycetota bacterium (assembly GCA_963812055.1). Lineage (GTDB taxonomy): Bacteria > Actinomycetota > Actinomycetes > Propionibacteriales > Nocardioidaceae > Nocardioides. Next base: position 513,944 of record CAWEUA010000016.1, on the reverse strand, counting down.
GTTCGAGGGCGCGCACCGCACCCGCCGGCTCGGCGCCATCGCGTTCCGGGTGAAGCCCGACGAGAACACGGCGTACCGGATGGTCTTCCTCGGCTCGCCCCTCCTGCAGCCGGCGCGCAGCGCCGTCGTCCGGATCGCCACCCGGCCGGACCTCACCATCGCCGCCGACCCGGCCCGCATCGTCAAGGGAGGGAGCACGACGATCTCCGGCGTCGCCAGTGACGACGGGACGCCGATCGCCGGGGCCACCGTGAAGCTGCTGGCGCGCAAGGCCGGCACTCACCGGGTCCACGCCGTGGCCGCCGGCACGACGGCCGGCGACGGCTCGGTCGCGTTCACCGAGTCACCGCGCGTGACGACGTCGTACCGGCTCCGGTTGGTCCACACCGACGGCGTGCGCGCCTCGCTGAGTGACGCGGCACGGGTCGCCGTCCGTTTCCCGACGACGCTGTCGATCCGGGGCCGGGCGACCGGCACCGAGTTCGTGGTCAGCGGCACGCTGTTCGGTGGCGGACACCCGCTCGCCCGTCGCGCCGTCACGGTGCAGTCCCAGGCATCGGGCTCGGCCGACTGGACCGACGCCGGCACCGCACGCACCAACCGCCACGGCTTCGTGAAGTTCCACGAGGCGCTGACCCCGGGCACGGGCTACCGTCTCGCCTATGCGGGTGGCCCGCGGTTCGCGCCGAGCACCAGCGGGACCGTCGTCTCCTGAGGCCGTCCGCTCACCGCGAGAGGGACCGGCGCTGCACCGCCCGCCCCGAGCAGCCGCCCACCAGTCCGACCCGACGGGGGAACGGACCGGTGGGCGGCAGCCTGCCCCGCTGCCGCCAGAGGTGGACCTCGACCGGGCGCTGGACCGGGCGCGCCGTGGTGACGAGGCCGGCTTCGCCGTCCTCTGGCGGACTCTGCACCCGCCCCTGCTGCGGTACCTCACGGTGCGTGGCGACGAGGCCCCGGAGGACGTGGCGGCGGAGACCTGGCTCCAGGTCGTGCGCGACCTACGCGGCTTCTCCGGCGGCGTACCGGAGTTCCGGGCCTGGCTGTTCACCGTCGCTCGGCACCGCGCCGTCGACCAGGGACGGGCACGCGCGGCCCGACCCGTCGTCCCGATGGCCGAACCTCGCGACGGCCGCCACGATGCTGCGCCCAGCGCGGAGCAGGACGCCGTCGAGCGCGAGGCGACGGCCGCCGCGCTGCGACTCGTCGCGACGCTGCCCGCGGAGCAGGCCGAGATGGTGATGCTGCGGGTGGTGGCGGGGCTGGACGTCGCGGCCGTGGCGGAGCTGGTCGGCAAGAAGCCGGGCGCCGTCCGCGTGGCCGTCCACCGCGCCCTCAAGTCCCTGTCGCGTGACCCGCGCGCCCTCCCCGCGAGCGACCGTTCCGAGGGCCAGACCACAGGTAGAGAGGTGGTGTGAGATGACCGAGCGTCCTGGCGACCGTGACGACCTGGCCGACGACCTGGCCCCGTGGGCCGACGACGACCTCGTCCGCGCGCTCCGCGCCCCCGGCACCGCCACCGAGCTCGCCGAGCAGGAGCAGTACGTCGGTGCCTTCCGCGAGGCGGGCCGCTCCACCGTGCGCTCGTTGCCGCGGCGTGCGGCCGGGCGGTTCGGCGCCGGAGGTACGGCGGTGGTCGTCACCGTCGCCCTCACCAGCGGCGTGGCCGCGGCGTTCACCGGGAACCTGCCCGACCCGGTCCAGCAGGTCGCCCACTCGGTGATCGGCGCGCCCGCCCCCGACACGGATGCGCGCCATCACGGTGCCGCGTCCGGACCTCATGGCCACGGGGTCGCGCCGTCGACCGACCCGAGCGCAACGAGCGCCCCGACGGATGGCCCCACCGACTCGCCGTCGTCCTCGACCGGAGTGCCGACCTCGTCGCCGTCCGGTGACCACGACCGCCCCGCGGGCTCGGACCCCGGGCACGACGGTCCGAGCAACGACCCGTCCTCGGGCGCCACGTCACCACCGACGACCACGAGCGGTGCGTCGGCGTCGGCGATGACCATGAGCGCCCCGGCGCATCGCGTCGGACTGGGACAGACGCTCACCCTGACCGGACTCGTCACCGACGTGGCCGGCGAGCCCCTGCCCGGCCAGGCGGTCGTCCTCCAGGTGCGCGGCCCCAGGCGCTGGCGTCCGGTGGTGGAGACCACGACCGATACGTCCGGGCTCGCCACCGCCGTCACGCCGGCGATCACCCGGAGCGCCCGCTTCCGCTGGCACGCCGACCACGGCATCGCGAGCACCCGGTGGCTGGTCCGGATGGTGCCGACCCTGACCCTGTCGGCCGACGTCGGTGGGAGTCGCACCACGCTCGCGGTCGACACGCAGGGCTCGCGCGCGGGTGACCGGTTCCAGGTGTTCCGGCACCTCGCCGGCCGCGCCGCACTCGTCCGCCGGGGGCGCGTCGACACCTCCGGCACCGCCGCGGTGTCGGTCCTGACCCCGCGGCGGCACGCGACGTACGTCGTCCGACTGCTGCCGACGAAGCGTCATGCGGCCACCCGGGCTCGGGTGCGCGTCGTACCGCCCGCTGCGGCGAACGTCACGATCGCGGGCTCCGCGACCCGCGTTGCGGCCGGCGGGAGCACGGCGATCGGCGGGACCGTCACCGCGGCTTCGGGCGACGCCCTGCCGGGCCGCAGGGTCGTCCTCCTCCGTCGCGGGCCGTTCCGCTGGCGGCCGGTCGGACAGGCGACCAGCGACGCAGCCGGTCACGTGTCGATCGCGACCCCGGCGATCACCGCCACGTCGCGGTTCCGGCTGCGCACCGGGCACCACGTCGCCAGCGTCAAGTGGCGCGTCGTCGAGGTCCCCGGCCTGAGCGCCTCCGCGAACCGATCGAGCACCACGGTCACGGTGTCCGCCACCGCGCAGGGGGCCCGGGCGGGCGACCGGGTCGTGCTGTTCCGGCGGGCGCAGGGCCGGCTCGTCCGGCTCCGGCACAGTCGGCTCGACGCCGGCGGCTCGGTCTCGTTCGGGGTGAAGGCACGCCCCACCCGCACGACGTACGTCGTCCGGCTGCCCGCCACCCGGAAGCACGCACCCGCGTCGGCGACGGTCACGGTGCCGGGTGGCTAGTGGCGCTGTCCTCTTCCGTCCCAGGTTCATCATGAGATGTAGGTGAACCGGCAGTTCTCACGGTGAGTTCGGCACGAGAAGTGCGGGTCGGCCTACATCACATGATGAAACAGTCGACGATGCGCAACTCCTCCGCGGCGCCTCAGCCAGGAACACTCGAGCTGAGGCGGGTCACCGGAAGGTCCTCTCCAGGACTGCGCCCCAGCTGACGGTGGGATGACCCGTCAGGGTGCTGCCGGTCGCCGTGGCGGCCACGGTGATCACGGCGAGCACCAGCCCCCCGAGGACGCAGCGGAGCGGCCGAGCTGGCTCGTCGTTCGCGCCGGCCGGATGGGTGGAGACGAAGGCCCGGACCAGGCGGCGACGGTCGAAGGCCGCTGCCTCGGCCCGGTCGCGACTCGTCGTCATGCTCCGCTCAGAGCCTCTCGACCGAGACGGCGAGCACGAGTGCCGGGAGGAGTGCGACCAGCGCCGCCGTCTCCACCCAGTCACCGACCCGGTCGCCGAGCAGGCCGTAGCGGACCCGGTCGCCTCGTGCCGCCAGGCTCTGCCACAGCAGCACCATCCCCGGCCGCCACAGCCGCGAGTGCCGCGACGATGGCGCGGGAGTCATCGAGCCACAGGATCGTTGCGCCGGTCGAGATGAGGCCCGCCAGTCCGGAGAAGACACCGATGGAGACGTCGAGAGACGCGCGGTAGCGACGGGTCCGCAACATCACGACGGCACAGCCGAGCACGGGTACGGCGAAGCCGAGGGGGCCGTACGAGACCGCGACCGGGGCCAGCGCCGAGACGAGGAGCCCGATCGTCACGGAGGCACCCACCAGGATCTCGCGAGCAAGCCGCACATCGGCGGCCAACCGGTGCTGGTCGATGGCCGAGGGAGTGCACTCCGGGCCCGCTCCGGTGCCCGTGAGCACATGACGACCCGTCCCCGCGGCACTCAACGCGAGTCCTGGGAAACCGTTGCTCGCGATCACGAGGAGGGCCAGGAGAGTCGTCGGGAGAAGAGCGGGGTCGAGCGTCGAGGTCGACGTGAGTGCTCCGGTCACCATGGCCACGGCGCCGGTGAGGACGGCCGGCATGAGAGCACAGGCGCCCGATGACGAGCCCGAGCGCGGCGAGCAGACCGGCGACCATCAGGCCGGCGCCGGCGCACGCGACGCAGCCGCCGGCGGACCGATCTCCCCACCCCCAGCAGAGGCCCGCGACCGCGGCGTAGACGCAGCCGAGATTGGCCACCGCCGCCGCCGCGATCGCATCACCCCGCACACGAGCGAAGAGCACGGCGGTCATGAGCAGGACCGCGGCCGCCGCCACGGCTGTCGGGACGACACGGACGGAGCGCTGGCTCACCAACCCGGCAGCCCCGGTCAGCAGCAGGGCGACCGCCGCCACGTGAGCCGTACGCCGCCCGGACGCCGGGCTCCACGCGGCGACCTCACCCGCGACGAGGTCGGCCACCGCCTCGGGCAGGTCGTCGTACGCCCAGGGAGGATCGTCCAACGAGCCCGTCGCGACAGTGAGCACGTCTCCGTGCTCGACCCCTTGGGCGGCGAGGCCGAGACTCGGCGTCAGCTCCCGGCCGTCACGGGCCAGGACATGGACGCCTCCGTGGACGGTGCTGTCGAGGACGGACACGCAGCGCGCCAGCTCGGGAGCGAGATCGGCGACGCACACCGCGGAGGGCAGAGCCAGGTCGACGCAGCGCGTTCCCGAGATCACCGTGACGCACACGCGCCCCGACCAGGCGCCTCGTTCAGGCGTCGAACGTCCGGGCGCCACGCGCGTCCGCCGCCCGGTACGCGGCGTTGGCCACCCCGACCTGGCGCGAGGTGTGCGCCAACAGGTCGCGCATGTCGGTGATCGCCGCATCCCATCGCTGCTTGGCTGCGGCGTAGGCCTGCTGCGCGTCTCCGATCCACGCCGTACGCAGTGGCTGCAGCTCCTGGTCGAGCCGCTGGAGACGTGCATCGATCGCGTTGACCACGCCCATCAGCTCGTCGGCCGCTCGGTCGAGACCGGCGTGCACGACCCTCAGTCCGTCCAGCTCCATCGCGGCGCTCCTTCCCGGGTGGTCGCGATGCTCATCCCAGACGCCGCTCGGTGCGGACGAAGGCGGCGGTCTGCTCCTCGTCGGTGCGGACGTTGTCGCGCTCGGTGGAGCCCAAGGCTTCCTCGAACCCCTCGAGGGCGCCGACGATCGCGCGTTGCTTGTCGGACCACGCGACACCCAGCGCTTGGAAGGCCAGACCTCCCTGCCCGCCCCAGGTGGCCCTCGCATCGGCGAGGTGCGTGGTGAGCTCCGCATCGAGCCGGTCGAGGTCCCGCCGGGCGTCGGTGACCAGGAGGGCGGCTGCCGAGAGCGTGCCTTGTCCTTGTCCCATCTCGGGTGCTGCTGACATCTCGCTCCTTCCACGAGCCCGACCGGCCCACTGCCGAGGTGCTCGTCACGAGGGACTGGTCTACTCCGCGCGAGCCGGTCCTGCGCCGGCTCTCCACAGGCCGTCACCGAGGGAGGTACGGACGCGCTGCCATCCACAGGTCAGCGGCGCCGCACTGGACGGAAGGGTCTGCCACTCCTAGCCTCCGACGCCCACCACGTCGTCTCGGGAGGACACCGTTGGACACCCCCCGCCGGAGCCCTGCGGCCGCGGCTCCGCAGGAGCCCTCGGGTGTGGTCGAGCTCCGACCACCGCCGCTGCTGCCGGCGCCGGGAGGTGACGGTGCCGTGCTCGGCGTCGTGGTCCCGATGCTGGGCAGCCTCGGCTCGATCGTCCTGGTCGCGACGATGGGCGGCTCGACTCCAGGCGGTCAGAGCCGGAGCCTCCTCGCGGCCGGGATGTTCCTGTTCGCCACCCTCGGCTTCGTCGTGGTCCAGCTCGACCGGCAGCGGAAGCAGCGCACGCAGGCGGTCACCGGGCCCCGCACGGAGTACCTCCGCTACCTCGGCACCGTCCGGAAGATGGCCCGCGACGCCGCAGCGCAGCAGCGAGCGGCGCTGCTCTGGCAGCACCCCGACCCGCGGGCCTTGCCCATCCTGGCGGCGGAGCGGTCCCGGGTCTGGGAGCACGTCGTCACCGACGCGCTGTTCCTCCACGTGCGGTACGGCGTGTGCAGCCGGCCGCTCTCGTTGGAGCTCGTCCCGCCGGACGAGCTGCCGATCGACCAGGTCGACCCGGCCGCCGCCTCCGCCCTTTCCCGCCTGCTCGCGGTCCACCGGGTGCAGCCGAGTCTGCCGACGGTGGTGGACCTCCGGGCGTTCGACCGGATCGAGGTGTGCGGGCCCGACGTGGAGGCGCGCGCGCTCGCCCGGGCCATCCTCTGCTCGGCCGCGACGTTCCAGTCGCCGGAGCACCTCGCGATCGCCGTCCTCGCCTCGGAGGAGTCGCTGGCCGAGTGGGACTGGGTGAAGTGGCTCCCCCATGCCCTGTCCGGTCAGGACTCGGACGCGATCGGACCGCGCCGGATGGTCTCCACCAGCATGGCCGAGCTCGCCTCGCTGCTGCCGTCGCACGCGCACGTCCTCGTGGTGGTCGACGGTGCGGAGCTGCCGCCCGGCTCACCACGGGATGACCGTGCTCGACCTGCCGTCGCGGTGGGACGAGCTGGCGGACAGCAGCCGGTTGCGGCTGCTCTTCGCGGACGACGGCGAGGTCGACGACGGCCGGCCGGTGATCAGCGCGCTACGACTGCGCGAGCCCCCGGTCCGCGCCGCGGCCGACCAGTGCGACCTCGCGACCGCCGAGGCCGTGGCCCGACGGCTGACGCCGCTGCACGTCGTAGCGGCCGAGGCCAGCGGCGCCGGCGAGATCACCGGACCAGCGGACTTGATGGACCTGCTCGGGCTCGGCGACGTCCACCGGTACGACGCGTCGTCGGCCTGGCGCACCCGGCCGGCGCGCGACCGGCTGCGGGTGCCGATCGGTCTCGGCGACGGCGGGGCGACGGTCCACCTGGACCTCAAGGAGTCGGCGCAGCAGGGCATGGGGCCGCATGGCCTGGTAGTCGGCGCCACCGGCTCCGGGAAGTCGGAGCTCCTGCGCACGCTGGTCCTGGGGCTCGCTCTGACGCACTCTCCGGAGCAGCTCAACATGGTGCTGGTCGACTTCAAGGGCGGGGCGACGTTCGCCGGGATGTCGGCGATGCCGCACGTGTCGGCGGTGATCACCAACCTCGCCCACGAGCTGGCCCTGGTCGACCGGATGCAGGACGCGCTGTCCGGCGAGATGGTGCGTCGGCAGGAGCTGCTGCGCGACGCCGGCAACGTCGCGTCGGTGCGCGACTACGAGCGGGCACGGATGGCGGGCGAGCGCCTCGCGCCGCTGCCGTCGCTGTTCATCGTCGTCGACGAGTTCTCCGAGATGCTGTCGGCGAAGCCGGAGTTCATCGACCTCTTCGTCGCCATCGGCCGGCTCGGCCGGTCGCTCGGCCTGCACCTGCTGCTCGCCTCGCAGCGGCTGGAGGAGGGGCGGCTGCGCGGCCTCGAGTCACACCTCTCCTACCGGGTGGGGCTGCGGACGTTCTCCGCGCAGGAGTCGCGCACGGTCCTCGGCGTACCCGATGCCTACGAGCTGACGCCGATGCCCGGGCTGGGGTTCCTCAGGCCGGACCACTCGACGCTGCTGCGGTTCAAGGCGGCGTACGTCAGCGGGCCTCCCGCCAGTGCACGCCACCAGGCCGTGACCCGTGACGAGTCCGGAGTGCTCCAGGGGATCCTCCCGTGGACGACTACCGAGGTGCGGATTCCGGACGAGCTCGAGCCGGTGCGTGACCCGGAGCCCGAGCCCTCGCCGTCCGAGCAGAGGTCACTGCTGGACGTCGCGGTCGGGCGCATGACGGGCCTCGGCCCGGAGGCCCACCAGGTCTGGCTGCCGCCGCTCGACGTCCCCGACACCCTCGACGAGCTGATGACGGACCTCGCCCCCGACCCCGAGATCGGGCTCGTGTCGCGGGAGTGGCGCGCCCTGGGCGGACTGACCGTCCCGCTCGGGACGGTCGACCGGCCGCGCGAGCAGCGCCGCGACACCCTGACCGTCGACCTCGCCGGGGCCGGCGGTCATGTCGCCGTCGTCGGCGGGCCGCGATCCGGCAAGAGCACGCTGCTGCGCACCCTCGTCACCAGCCTGTCGCTGACGACCACGCCCGTGGAGTCGCAGTTCTTCGTGCTCGACTTCGGCGGCGGCACCTTCGCGCCGTTCCAGTCGCTGCCGCACACGGCCGGCATCGGCGTGCGGTCCGAGCCCGACGTCGTACGCCGGATCGTGGCCGAGGTGACCGGCATCGTCGACCGGCGCGAGGCGTACTTCCGCGCGCACGGGATCGACTCGATCGAGACCTACCGCAGCCGGCGGGCGCAGGGTCGGGCCGACGACGGCTACGGCGACGTGTTCCTGGTCGTGGACGGGTGGAGCTCTCTGCGGGCCGACTTCGACGACCTGGAGCTCGAGCTGCAGCAGCTCGCGTCACGCGGCCTCACCTTCGGTTTCCACATCGTCACGGCGTCGTCGCGCTGGGCCGACTACCGCGCCGCCGTCCGCGACCTGCTCGGCACGCGGCTCGAGCTGCGGCTCGGCGACGCGATGGACTCCGAGGTCGACCGGCGGCTCGCCGATCTCGTGCCGCCGTCCCGGCCCGGGCGCGGTCTGGTGCCCGGGAAGCTGCACTTCCTGGCCGCCCTCCCCCGCATCGACGGCGACCCGGACGTCGCGACGTTGAGCGACGGGGTCGAGAGCCTGGTCAAGCGGATCGGCGAGGCCTGGACCGGCCCGCCGGGGCCGAAGCTGCGGCTGCTGCCCGAGCGGCTCGCGGTCGACGTCCTGCTGTCCCAGGCCGACGAGCCGACCCGCGAGAGCGGGCGGCTCCTGCTCGCCGTCAACGAGAAGGAGCTCGCGCCGGTCGGCCTCGACCCGGACGCCGAGCCGCACTGGCTGATCTTCGGCGACGCCCGGTCGGGCAAGAGCGCCGCGCTGCGCAGCTACGTGCACGAGGTGATGCGCACCCGGACGCCGAAGGAGGCCCAGCTCGTCGTCGTCGACTACCGGCGCTCGCTGCTGGGCGAGGTGCCCGAGGAGTACCTCCTCGACTACCTCACCTCCGCGGCCCGGGCCACGCCCACGCTGGCCGACCTCGCGGCGTACCTCGAGACCCGCATCCCCGGCCCCGACGTCACGCCCGAGCAGCTGCGCAGCCGCTCGTGGTGGACCGGGGCCGCGGTGTTCGTCGTCGTCGACGACTACGACCTGGTGGCCACGACGACGAGCTCGCCGGTCCAGGCGCTGCAGCCGTTGCTGGCCCAGGCCCGGGACGTCGGGCTGCACCTGGCCCTCGCCCGCAGGTCGGGCGGTGCGTCGCGTGCGCTGTACGAGCCGGTCATCCAGTCGCTGCGCGACCTGGCGATGCCGGGCCTCCAGCTGTCGGGCAGCCCCGACGAGGGCGCGCTGATCGGCCATGTCCGACCGACCCCCGCGCCGGCCGGTCGCGGCAGTCTGGTCACCCGCGACCGCGGCGTCGAGGTCGTCCAGCTCGCCTGGCGGGAGCCGGCGCTGTCGCCCGAGCGAACACAGACGCGCGAAGGCGCACGAGAGGCGGTCGAAGTGAGGTTGGACCAACGCACGCTGCTCGTGCTCGAGGAGCTGAACGTTCCCCGCCCAGATCAGCTCCTCAGCCGCGCGCCGATCTTCCGCACAGTTGGTCTCGTCCTCGAGAACACGACGTCCTCGATCGATCACTCTCGAAGGCCGCGTGGTCTGGCGATCCGTCGGCCGTCCCCCTGGAGCAGTCCGCGAAGGCACGCAATGCCGTCGTCGGCACTCGCATACGCGAGGTGGGCTCAGAAGATGTCGTCGAAGATCCATTTTCGTCGCCTGAATCCGGTCACCGCCACCGCAGCCCCTTGTGCCGGACGACTGCGCGGGAGATTCACGTGTGTGAAGTCGGTATCCGAGTGAAGCGGGAACAGAGCGAGCCGCACGTGGTGCGACGCGATCGCCGCCATCCCGGCCCACTTGAAGCAGCTGGGCAGGAGCCGGTACATCCATGCATACCGCGACGAGATCTCCACGTTGCGGTGGAAGGCGCAGGCCTGATCGGTGAGGAAACCATCGGCGACGGTCTTCCACCCGGCGATCGTGTCCGGCGTCCCGTTCCGCGGTAGGAGCTCGCGCGGCGACGACACCAAGGCCTCAGGGGCGAAGGGCGCCGTCGCCGCCCGACACCGGCGGCGCTTCTCCTCGTGGAGCCGGAGCTGATCGGAGCGTGACACCCGCACCCCCTTTGGCCAGCACTCCTCATTCTGGCGACGTCGGCCTCGGATCTCCACCGCATCCGCCGGCAGTGCCCGCCTCTTCCGAGTGTGCCGATGCGTTGGCCATCGGCTCGGCAAGCAGAAGTGCGGCGACCGCTTCCGGTGCCTCCCGCATGGCGTTGTGGGCGGTCGGGAGTTCGTGGACCTGCCACTCCGGATCGGCTTGGAGCCGGGTGCGGAGTCCAACGAACGGCGTCCGGTCTTCCCATCCCGAGCAGTAGATGAACTCGCGACGCGGGACCCGGGCGATACCCGCCGGTCAGTCTGATCGACTGCATCACCGAAGCGAGCGGATGGGGACGGCGGCGGGGATCTTCGTGCCAGCCGTCCGGCGGTCGGACCCTCATAGCCAGTGTCTGCGGCGCCCGTAGCGAACAGCCTCCCGGAGAGTGCTCGGTTCGTCGATGACCACCACGACTCGCCGTCGCGCGGTACGAAGGCGTCGAGATGCACGAGCCGCGAGACTCGGTCTTCCGGCGCGGTCCGCGGCGGCGGCGATCACCATCCCGCGCGTAGCTATGGCCGACCAGGGTCGCGCTGGTGATATGAGCGCGGTCGAAGAGTCGCAGTACGTCGTCGGCGTGGGTGTCGAGGTTGGCGTTCGCGACCGTCGCGTTGTCATCGTCTGGCCGCAGGCCCGTCAGGGTCAGGGCGTGGACAGTGTGACCGGCACGCTCCAGCAACGGAACCACCGCCTCGAACGCCCATGAGCCTTTCCACGCGCCGGGTACGAGGACGAACGTCGTCATGCGTTTCTCCTTCTTTCTCAATCCGCGGCATCGAGGCACTCTGCCTCGACGACACGTGGCTCGGCCGTGCGCCTCGGCGCGACTGAAGACCACTCCGCATGAAGGAAGTCTCACCGGAGGAAGGCGTGGCTCACTACCGATAAAATGCCAACTGATGACCGTTCGCCGCCAACCTCGCCTGGACACCGATATGACGTCACATATCTGGCCGTCCGGCGGGCGCCACCTCTGGCCATCCGGCGAAGCAAGCGCCGTGCGTCCCACGCACGGGGACACCTGGTCTACGCCGCCAGCGGCGTCTTGGCCGTTCACACCGAGCGCGGCACGTCGATCGTTCCCGCGAACCGGGTCTCCTGGACCCCCGCGGGTTCACGCACTACCACCGCGCCCACGGCGACACCGATATGCGGATCGTCTTCCTCGCGCCATCCCTCGCCCGACTCCTCCCAGACCATCCCGCTGTGTTCCTGGCCTCCGACCTCGCCCGCGAGGTCTTGCTCGCCCTTACCGAGCCCCGAAAGTTCCACGAACGCCGCGCCCGGCTACGGCCCCTCCTCACGGTCACGCCTCGCATCGAGTCCTCGTCGATGAGCTCCTCGAAGCACACGAACAGCCCCTGCACCTGCCAGAGCCACGGGACGACCGACTCCAAGCCATTGCCCGGCTGCTCTACGAGACACCCGCAGACAACGCGACGCTCGCCGAGCTGGGAAGACGATCGGTGGACGCAGCCTAGGAGTTGAAGTCGGACGCGCGGGCACACAGGCGCCCCGGGCTGGTGTGGGATCCTCGGCGACCAAGTCGTGGCTCTGATGCCCACGTGCGTCACCTGTTCTTAAGGACTGCGACCTTCCACATGGAGTGGATGCGCCCTAGCGTTCTTGGAGATCCGGGCGCTGATGGGGAGGTAGCCATGAGAGAAGCCTGGGAGCTGCTGACAGCGGGACCGCAGGACGCGGAGCAATCGGTCCTGCTCCTTCCTGGCGGAGCCAATGCGGCCCGCTCGTTCAACCTCGTGATGGCCGACCCGGGACTCTCGGGTGTTCGCTTGGTGGCCACGACGATGCCGGGCATGGCAGGTGCGCCGGCGGCCGAGGACATGTCCATTCGCGCGCTGTCCCGTCGGGCCGGAGAGCTCGCCAACGAACACGGGTGCGACGTCGTCGTTGGCTTCTCCCACGGAGCGACCGTGGCGCTGGACATGGTGCTGTCGGGTCACTTCCAGGGCCCGGTGGTGCTGCTCGGCATCAGCTTGACGACCGAGGACGAGGCGGCGTTCTTCCGCGGCGTCGTGCGGGCGTCGCAGAAGGTGGGTCGCTGGCCGATGGCCACCCTGTTCCGGCTCATGCCCCTGATGGCCCGCACCGCCAAGACGACTCAGCTCCACAAGAAGGAGCTCATCGAGGACTTCAAGCAGAACAGAGCCAGCGATGCGCTCCAGGGGTGCGTCGAGTACCTCGACTACATCGCCGAGGACCGGGACTTCGCAGCCGAGCTGGCGGCGTCCGGCAATCCGGTGTGGGTGGTCCACGCCGAGAAGGGCGACGGTGGCCTCACCGACTCCGAGCGGGCCACCCTCCACGCGGCTCCCAACGTGACCGTCGTGACGATCCCCGGCTCGGTGTTCCTCCTCCCGGACGAGGCTCCGCAGGAGACGGCCGCCGCGATCTCGAGCGCTCTCTCGGCGGCGTCCTGACAGCCAGCCCGCGAGGATCCAACACGACCCGCCTCAGGACGCGAGAATGGGTCGATGCGGCCCTTCGACGTTCGCGTGGCAGCGGTCGACGATGCGCCGGCGTTGGGGCTGGTGATGGTCGAGTCGTTCTTGGACGCGCACCGCGGCCAGATGCCTGATGCGGCCTATCAGAAACGCGTCGACGAATGGACCCCGGACGTGTCGGCGGCGGGATGGGCCAGAGCCCTGGCGGAACTCGCCGACGGCAACCCGGACCGCGACGTCGTTCTGGTCGCCGAGGACGATGGCGGCCTTCTGGGCCTGGTGTCCGGCGGCGCGGCGGAGGGTGCGGTTTCACCCACGACGTGCGAGATCGGTGCCCTGTATGTCCACTCCCGGCATCATGGTCAAGGCATCGGTAGGGCGCTTCTGCGTGCGGCTGCCAGACATCTGGGGGACCTCGGTTTCACCGAGCTCCGCATCGGCGTCCTGTCCGCCAACAGCCCGGCCAGGGCGTTCTACGAAGCCATGGGCGGCCGCGAGATCGGGCACGGCACCGACGACGAAGAGGGTTATCTGCTGCCCCTGACGATCTACGGATGGGCGGACATCACGGACCTCGATCCCGGCTCCTCTTCACCTGCGAATCGGACCAGGCCCAACTGACCGCTTCGCGGTGTGTGCCGATTGACCGGAGCCGACCGCCTCAGCGGCGGCCGACCTTGAACATCCCGCGCACGGCCTCGCGGGCGGCGTAGCGGACGGCGTACTTGAAGGTGCTGGACTTCACGACCTTGTCGAAGGTGCTGTCCTGGGGCTTCGAGGCCTTCGCCTTGGCGGCGGGCTTGGCGGAGTCCGTGGCCGCCTCTTCCTGGGCCGCCTTCTCCGCGCCGGCCTGCATCCTCGCGGCGAGGGTCTCGCTGGCGGACTCCCGGTCGACGCTCTGGGAGTACGTCGCCCAGCCGGGGCTGGCCTTGACCGCGGCGTCCATCGCGGTCGCGTCGGCGGGGCCCATCAGCGACTCGGGGGCGCGCAGGCGCGTCCAGGCGACCGGGGTCGGGGCGCCACGCTCGTTCATCACGGTCACGATCGCCTCACCGATGCCGAGGGAGAGGATCACCTTGCCGAGGTCGTCGTACGACGAGGTCGGGTAGGTGTTCACCGTCGCCTTGAGCGCCTTGGCGTCGTTCGGGGTGGCGGCGCGGAGCTGGTGCTGGACGCGCGAGCCGAGCTGGGCGAGGACGTCGTTCGGTACGTCGGTCGGGCTCTGCGTCACGAAGAACACACCGACGCCCTTCGAGCGGATCAGCCGTACCGTCTGGGCGATCTGGTCGAGGAACGCCTTCGAGGCGTCGTCGAACAAGAGGTGTGCCTCGTCGAAGAAGAAGACCAGCTTGGGCTTGTCGACGTCGCCGACCTCCGGCAGGTCGTGGAACAGGTCGGCGAGCAACCACATCAGGAACGTCGAGAACAACGCCGGCCGGTCCTGCAGGTTCGGCAGCTCGAGCATCGAGACGACACCACGGCCGTCGGGCGCCAGCTGCAGCAGGTCGGAGGACTCGAACTCCGGCTCGCCGAAGAACACGTCGGCACCCTGGTTCTCGAACGTGATCAGCTCGCGCAGGATCACGCCGGCCGTGGCGCTGGACAGCCCACCCATCTCCTTGAGGTCGGGCTTGCCCTCGTCGCTGTTGAGGTAGTGGACGACGGCCCGGAGGTCCTTGAGGTCGAGCAGCGGCAGACCGGCCTGGTCGGCGTAGTGGAAGACCAGGCCGAGGCTGGACTCCTGGGTGGCGTTGAGGCCGAGCACCTTGCTCAGCAGCACCGGACCGAACGCCGTCATCGTCACCCGCAGCGGGATGCCGGTGCCCTGACCGCCGAGCGCGTAGTACGTGACCGGGAAGCCCTTCGCCTCCCACGTCTGCCCGACCGACGACGCGCGGGCCTTGATCTTGTCGTCCTCGACCCCGGGCTCGCTCATCCCCGAGAGGTCGCCCTTGATGTCCGCGGCGAACACCGGGACGCCGTTCGCCGACAGCTGCTCGGCGAGCAGCTGCAGGGTCTTCGTCTTCCCGGTGCCGGTCGCCCCGGCCACGAGGCCGTGCCGGTTGAGCATGCCCAGGGGGATCTTGATGTGGACGTCGGAGAGGTCGGTCTCGTCGAGCATCAGCCCGCCGAGCTCCAGCGCCGGTCCGGTGAACTCGTACCCGGGAGCGACGGCCGCGACGATGGGGTTGTCGGTCACGGGATGAAATCTAGTCAGCCGGGGGCAGCGAGCGCTTTGCGTAGACTCGCGCCGTGATCTTCAAGCGGGTGGGCGACGGGCGCCCGTACCCCCCGCATGACCTCACGTCCCGCGCCTGGGCCGACCTCCCGCCGCGCCAGGTGCGGCTCGACGAGCTGGTCACCACCAAGGACACGCTGCGGCTCGACACCCTGCTCGACGACGACTCGACGTTCTACGGCGACCTGTTCGCCCACGTCGTGCGGTGGCGCGGCGAGCTCTACCTCGAGGACGGCCTCCACCGGGCGCTGCGGGCCGCCCTCCACCAGCGGCACGTGCTGCACGCTCGGGTGCACGAGATGGCCGAGGCATGACCCGACCCACGAACGTCCGGGCTCGCGGGTGAGTGGCCGATGAACATCCACATCAAGACCGTCCTCACGCTCGCCGTCCTGGCGGTGCTGGTGCTCGTCGGCGTGGTCTGGGGGTGGTCCGCCCTGACGGACCCCTTTCCACACAAGGCGACTCCGAAGGTCTGCTACCCCACCCAGCTCCAGCCCGGCGATCGCGTCTCCGCGCCCAAGGTGACCGTCAGCGTCTTCAACGCCAGCGAGCGGTCCGGCCTGGCCGAGCGCACCATGTCGAGCTTCGAGGACCAGGGCTTCGGTCCGGGCAGCGTGGGCAACGCGCCCAAGGGGACCATCGTGGTCTACGCGCAGATCTGGTCCAGGGACCGGACCAGCCCGGCGGTCCAGCTGGTACTCAGCCGGCTCGGGCCGCGCGCCCACGTCATCGAGCACAGGTCCAAGGGCCCCGGCGTGACCGTGCTCGTGGGCCCGAGGTTCACCAAGCTCGTGCAGGGCAAACAGTCGACGAAGGTCACCGAGCCCACCACGATCTGCTCGCCGCCGACGGCCTGACTGTCCCCGTTGCAGTCTGTCGCCTTGCCCGCAAGCGGGCGCGGCGCTCCCTCGGTCTTTCCGCCCCGGCTCCGCCGGGTCCGAACGTCCTCAGTCGAGCCATCTGCCGAGGCGGCCATGCTCGGAGATGGTCCGCAGCCGCGCGACCGTCGGCTCGCGCAGACCACGCGGGGTGACCACGAGGACGTCGTCCCCCCGCTTCAGGACGGTACGCCGCTCGGGCACGATCGCGCGTCCCTCGCGCACCACCATCGACACCAGCGAACCCTCGGGCAGCCGGAGCTCCCCCACCTCGACGCCGTGGAGCCGCGAGACCGGGCTGATCGTCACCTGGAGGAGGTCGGCCGCCATCCGCTCGAGCGGAGCCACCTCGAGCTCGAGCGAGCGCGGCTCGAGCTGACGCGTCACGTTCAGCCGGCGGGCGACCCACGGCAGCGTCGGGCCGGTGAGGAGCGTGGAGATCACCACGATCACGAAGACGATGTCGAACAGCCGATGGGCGTCGGTGACGTCTTCGGCGAACGGGATCGTGGCGAGCACGATCGGCACGGCACCGCGCAGGCCTGCCCACGACACGAACGCGATCTCGCGCGGCGGCATCCGCTGCACGACCGAGCTGACCCAGACCGAGACCGGCCGGGCGACGAACGTCAGCACCAGGCTGCCGACCACGGCGATCCCGACCACCGACCAGGTGAGCCGGCTCGGCGTGAGCAGCAGCCCCAGCATGATGAACAGGCCGATCTGCGCGAGCGACGCGATGCCTTCCGCGAACGACCGGGTGGCGTTGCGGTGCGGGAGCTCGGAGTTCCCGAGCACCAGTGCGCCGACGTAGATCGCGGCGAACCCGGAGGCGTGGATGCCCGCGGCCGCGCCGTACGCCAGGAGGGCGAGGCAGAGCACGGCCAGCGGGTAGAGACCGGACGACGGAAGCGCCGCCCGCCGCATCAGCCACCCGCCGCCGAGGCCGACCGCGAGACCGACCAGGACGCCACCGACCAGCTCGAAGGCGATCACCAGCGCCGTCACGACGATCCCGTGGTCGGCGACCGCGCCGGTGGAGATCAGGGTCACCAGCACGACCGTCGGGGCGTCGTTCAAGCCGGACTCGGACTCCAGCGCGCCCACGAGTCGCGGCGACACCGGCAGCCCGCGCAGGACCGAGAACACCGCCGCGGCGTCCGTCGGCGACGTCACCGCGCCGAGCAGCACGGCGAGCTCCCAGGGGAGGCCGAGCACGACGTGCGCGATCACGGCGACGATCGCGATCGAGACGGCGACGCCGAGGGTCGCCAGCGACAGCCCGAGCGGCATCGAGGGCCGCACCTCGGGCCAGCTGGTCGTCAGACCGCCCTCGGCCAGGATCAGCGCCAGGGCGGCGAACCCGAGGGCGTGCGCGAGCTCGGCGTTCTCGAACGTGATGCCGACGCCGTTCTCGCCGAGCGCGACACCCATCAGCAGGTAGAGCAGCAGGCTCGGGAGCCCGGCCCGCGAGCTGACCCGCACGGCGAGGATCGCCAGCAGCGTGACCCCGGCCCCGATCAGGACGAACTCGTCCAGCTGGTGGACGTCGAAGGTCATGGTGGAGGCCTCTCCTCGTCCGTGCTGTCGCGAGCGGGGATGGGTCGCCGGGCGCGCGAGCGCGCTGCGATGCCCGAGTTTACCGGGCGCGTACGCCGCCACCGCAGCGCCGAAAGTCGCATCCGTGGTAAACCGAACCCACCGACCGGAACGACTCACGGACATGACCAAGTCGCAGCGCCCGCGCTCACGCGACGTGATCGAGCTCGTCGACGAGACCTCACGTCCAGGGTTCCCTGCGGCCGCGACCGACCTCCCGCAGGTGGAGTCCTTCGAGGACTTCTACCGGCGCGAGCTGCCTCGCCTGCTCGTGCTGGCGCGCGCCCTCGCCGGCGACATCGCCGCCGAGGACATCGCGCAGGAGTCCATGCTCACCGCCTACGGCCAGTGGTCGCGGATTGTCGGTCTGTCCAGCCCGGCCGGCTACGTCCGCGGCATCTGTGCCCACAAGGCGGTCTCGTTCGTACGCCGACGCCTGTCGGAACGCCGCGCCGTACGCCGCCTCGCCACCCGTCCGGTCTCGACCGCCGACCCGCTCGCGGCCGACGGAGACCGCTTCTGGTCCGAGGTACGCCGCCTCCCCAAGCGCCAGGCCCAGGTCACCGCCCTGTTCTACGCACTCGACCTCTCCGTCATCGAGGTCGCCACCACGCTCGGCTGCGCCGAGGGCACGGTCAAGGTCCACCTGTCACGTGCCCGCGCCGAGCTCGCCACCCGGCTCGGGACCACGGAGGAGCAGTCATGATCGAGCAGGTCGCCCGCGCCAGCGCGGAGGAGCTCCGCACCGGCACCACCGGTGACGTCGAGGCCGGCCTCGCGGACCTGCACGTCCGGCAGGCACAGCACCGGCGCCGTACCCTCGTCGCGGCAGCCGCGACCGTCGCCCTCGCGCTCGGGCTGGGCTGGTCGGCCGGATGGCTGATGAGCCGTTCCGGGGCCGAGGACTCGCAGCTCCCGGTCAATCCCGGCCCGAGCCAGGCGACCGAGGAGGTCTGCCAGGTCGCGGGGGTGACGTGCCTGGGGGACGGCGTCTACCGCTTCGCTCTCCACCGGCCCGTCGACTACGCGCCTCCGCCGGGCTTCGGCGTCGCCTCGGGCGGGGGCGTCAGCCCGGGCCAGGTCGAGAGCTACCGCCAGGTGGGCCCCACCGCGGGACTCACCGTGCTCGAGCGTGTCCATGCGGCCTCACCCGACGGAACGTTCCCGGCGCGCGGCGTCGGTGACGGCCCCCAGGCGTTCGTGGACTGGGTGGCCGCCCGGCCGTACCTGGACGCCGGCAAGGTCACCAGGACCACGATCGACGGGCACCGTGCGTGGCAGGTGCGGGTCGTCCTCGCCCACCACGCCGCCACGGGAGACGCGATCTGCAACGTCCGCTACCGGTGCCACGCGATCACCTACCAGCGCGACGGGGTTCCGACCGGCATCTGGGGCGACATGGCGGCGGAGTACACCGCCCTCCGCCTCCCGGGCGGCGGTACGACGGTGGTCTGGTCGTGGATCTTCACCGGCAACACCTCGCACCTCGGGGCTCTCGACGAGGCCGTCCACAGCCTCTCCTGGCCGGCGGGCTGACTCCGCCCCGCGTCGAGGTCAGGGGATGCCGACCGTCGTCTCGCAGCTGTGGGAGGTGTCGGTGCCGGCACCGCCGACACAGGTGTCAGCCCCGCTGCGGCCCTCGAACGTGTCGTTGCCCGCGAAACCGCGGAGGCGGTTGACCTGGAAGTCCCCGTTGAGGGTGTCGTCGAACGACGAGCCGTCGGCGTTCTCGAACCCGAAGACCTCGTCCTCCCCCGCACCCCGCGCGAACCACGCGTACATGCGTACCCACACGCGATGGGTGGAGTGGACGTAGGACACCGTGTCCGTGCCCGGACCACCGGCCAGGACGTCGTCGCCGCCGAGGCCCTCGATCGTGTCGTCGCCGCCGCGACCGCAGATGACGTCGGCCCCCGACGTACCGGTCAGGACGTCGGGCCCGTCGGTGCCGTTGACCGTGCACGCCGCGACTCCGCCGGTGAAGACGTCGGAGGAGTTGGAGTAGGCGATCCGGGTGCCCGCGTTGTCGAAGGCCGCGCTGCCACTGAAGTCCTGGTGGACCCGGGAGACGAGGCCGGTGACGCGGTCGAGGGTCACCATGTCCTGGAACTCGGCGAGGGGGACCTCGGCGATCATGAAGGCGAGGACGCGACCGTTGCCGCTGAGCGCGAAGCCGGCCGGGTCCGCGTGGTTGAACTGGTCCTGGTCCCAGGCACGCGGAGTGAACGCGTCGCGGAACTCGCCCGTGGCCCGGATGTAGCTCCCGTTCGTGGTGTCCACGAGGTAGATGTCGTCGCTGATGGTGTCGTCGGCGGCGTTCAGTCCGGTGGCGTCGGTGTGGAAGGCGGCGTAGCGGCCGGTGGAGCTCACCACCGGCGCCCCTGCCTCACTGCCCCACGACCAGTCCGGTGACGCCTTCGCGTCCGCGAGGAGGTCGGTCGTGGTGCCGGACTGCAGGTCGGTGTCGAGGTACGCCGGCCCGTCGGCGTCGGACGACTGGGTCACGACATAGCGGCCACTGCTGTTGATCGCCGGGTGTGCACCGGCGTTCACCGGCACCGACGTGCCGTTGACCCGGTCGAACCGGCGCGTTCCCGACCCCACGACGTACGCGACGAACCGGCCGTTGCCGCTGATCCTCGCCTGCGTCGCGCCGTTCCCGACGCGGGTCACGACACCGGTCACCATGTCCTTGACGAACGCGTCGGCGCCGGCGACGCCGCCGGCCAGGTTGGTCGCCTCGGACGTGAACGCGACGTAGCGGCCGTCGTCACTCACGGACGCGTCGTAGCTCGCGCCGTTCGCCGCCGCGGATCCGCGGCTCACCAGGACGGTGGTGCCGGCGATCCGGTCCCGGAGGAAGACGTCGCTGACGCCGTTGGTGTCGCCGGCGACGAGGTTGGTGGCCACCGACGTGAAGACGATGTAGCGGCCGTCGGCGCTGCTGGCCGGATCGCTGCTGACGTTGTCACCCGGCACCCCGCCGGTGCTGACGCTGACCTGGTGGGGATCGGCCACCGCGGCATCCGCATGGACGGGTGCGAGGAAGGCAGCAGCGAGGGCGAGTGCGCCCCCGACGGTTGCAACGTGACGACACGAACCGAACGCGAACGTACTCATGGGATTCCCCCGAATCTCCTGACGCCTTCTCGGCGCCCCACCCCCGTGGCGAGGCTTCGACGGTAAACCCGGAGGGCTGGTCGGGCAATGCGTGACGACTCTCCTCCACAGGCGGTGCGAACCCCGGTTTGCTGCGCGCGCCGGTCGGGCAGTGTGCCCGGCGAAGCCGCCGCCGAACGGCGGCGGGAGGAGGCGGTGATGTACGGCGACACCTCGGCGATCCGCGCCCACGCACGCCGGATGCGCGAGCGGGGCAGTGAGATCCGGTCGGAGGCGCACGCGGTGCTGAGGGACGCGGAGGCGGTGCCCTGGACCGGCCTCGCGGCCGAGGCCATGCGCCGGCTCGCTCGGGAGCATGCGGCGGAGCTGCAGGCCTGCGCCGCTGCGCACGACCGTGCCGCCGACGCGCTCGAGCGGCATGCTCGCGAGGTCGACCACCTGAAGGACCTGATCGCGAGCATCGAGCGGCGAGTGCTCGGAGCGATCGACGCCGCCGCGTCCGGTCTGGCGGGCCTGGTCGGCCAGGTCGTCCCGAGCCCACTCGACCGCTGGGCCCGCAGCTTCGACCCGCCACCCCATGGCAGCCGAGCCTGGCTCGACGTCCGTCTGCCCGACGTCGCATGAGCGCCGCAGACCTGGTCGTCGACCTCGAGCTCGCGGTCCGCCGTGGCCGGACGGTGGAGCACCGCAGGGCCAGGCACGCCCTGCGCGGCCACTCCGTCCACGTGCTCGAGTCGCACCAGGGTGGCGTCCGGGCGCGGTGGGTCGACGTCGGTGCCTGGCCCGGCGAGCTGGCCGACGCCTGCCGGGTCTCGGCACCCGATGACCGGGCGACTCCACCGGATGACGGCGCACTGATCCCGTGGGACCTCGTCGTGGGCGGCGGCGCCGCGCTCGCGGCCGACCGGCCCGACCTCTACGCCGAGCTGACGGCGCAGACCGACGACGGGGCCCGGGACCAGCTGGGGCGCCTGCACCGCGCCACGCTCGGGCGGCTCCGAGCGGTCGGCCTCGTGCCGGGTCGTCGACGGATCGGCTGGGTGAGCTGGGTGCTCGTCCCCGGCGGCTGGTGCTCGCTCACGCCGTGCCACTCCGACCGGCGGGACCGGGCCCGCGCGATGGTCCGGCTCGAGCGGCGCTCCCCTGACGACCTCGCCCGCGACGTGGCGCGGTGGGCGGCGACCCGATGACCGTCGGCAGCCCGCCACCGATCACCGGCGTCACCGGAGGCGTCGCCGGGACGAGCGCGACGTACGCGGCCGTTCGGGGGCTGGCCGACCGGTACGCCGGCGCCGGCGACCTGCTCCGTGGCTGGGCGGCGGACGACGCCCGGGTGCTGCTCGACCCCGACCTGCTGGAGTCCGCGCCGTTGTCACCCATGACGTTCGCCGAGGCCGAGGCGAGCGTCGCCGCCGCCGGCGCGGGCGTGCACGGTGCCGCCGAGCTGTCGCTGGCCTACGAGGCCGACGCCGTGCTGGTCCGCGCCACCGTCGCGGCGTTCCAGGAGTGTGACCACCTGGTCGCGTCGTCGTTCGACGCGCTCGACTACACCCTCGGCCGCGAGCTCGGCTGCGCCGTCCCCGCTCTCCTGCTGCTGGGCGCGGCTGCCGTCCCGGCGTGGCGGCGACTACCGCCCGACACGCGCCGGCGGCTGGGCGACGAGGTCGAGGAGTGGGCCGACGAGCACCCGGCCGTCGTCCAGCACGGGGTCGAGTCGACCGGTGGACTGCTCGACGGGCTGACCGCCGATGCTCCGTTCCTGCCGGGGCTCCTCGGTCTCCGGCCGTTCCATCCGACCGCGGCCGACGCGGCGTCCGACCTGGCCGGGCTGTACCCGCCCGAGGGACCCGCGGCCGTCCATCGGAGACCCGACCTCGATGTGCCTCTTGCCGGCACACCGCCGGCCGACCTCGCCGGCCTGATGCACCACCTCGAGCAGACCAGCGCCCTCTCACCCCCCGATCGCCCCGGCGACCAGGGCACGATCGAGGTCCAGACCCTGCACGGTCCCGACGGCACGACGCGGCACATCGTCTACCTGCCCGGCACCGACGACCTGACCACCACGCCCTGGCACACCGACGGCGACGCCCGGGATCTCCCCGCCGACCTCCGGGTGATCTCGAGCGCGGACACGACGTACGCCGAGGGCATCCGGCAGGCGATGGCCGACGCCGGCATCGGCCGGCACGACCCGGTGCTCCTCGTCGGCCACAGTCTCGGCGGCATGGAGGCGGCGTCCCTGCTCGCGCACGGGTCGGGCTTCGACGTCACCCACGTCGTGACCGCGGGCTCCCCGATCGCCGGCATCCACGACTACCCACCCGGCAGCCACGTGCTCTCACTCGAGAACCGCGGCGACGTCGTCCCCTTGCTGGACGGCCACGACAACGCCGACTCGGTGGCCCAGACGACCGTGCAGTTCGACGACCACGAGACGTCCATCGCCGCCAACCACGACCTCCGCCACTACGTCCGCGGCGCCGCGGCCGTCGACGCGTCCACGGATCCTTCGGTCCGCGACGCGCTCGCCGGCCTGCGCGCCGACGGATTCCTCGGGTCGGGCGGTACGGCGACGAGCCAGGTCCTCCAGGTCACGCGGTGAGGGTTCCAGCCCCACCGGTCAGGAGATCATCAGGTCGTCCCACTTAGGGTGTGCCGGGTGCACACGCGGACGCATCGCCTGAGCACGCGGGCGACGTACGTCGTTGTCGGCGTGGTCGTCGTCGTGGCGATCCTGGCGCGGTTGCCGTTCCTGCACAACGGGACCTATCCCGACGAGGGCGGCATGCTCGTGGTGGCCCGCGAGTGGCACACGAACGGCCCCTACCTGTACGGCGACCTCTTCCTCGCCCGGCCTCCGCTGATCATGCTGTTCTTCCGGATCGCCGGTGAGCTCGGCGGGATCATGGCCGTCCGGGTGCTCGGCCTCGGCCTGGTCGCGATCATCGTCGCCTCCGCGGCATGGGCGGGCTCCTCGCTCGCCGGTCGCCGTGGCGCGATCACCGCGGCCGTCGTCAGCGCCGCCTTCATGACCAATCCGATGCTCGGCTCCCGCGAGGTCGATGCCGAGACGGTCGGGCTGCCGTTCGGCATGGCGGCCACGGCGTTCCTGCTCGCGGCGTACCGCCGGCCGCGTGGGTCCCGCGCGCGTGCCTGGCTGCTGGTGGGCGGCGGCGTCCTCGCGGTGTGCGCGCTGCTGGCCAAGCAGAACCTCGCGGACTCGCTCGCCTTCGGCGGCGTCCTGATCGTCGCCGCGGGCGTGCTCGACAAGGGCGAGCGCCGCGCCGCCGTGATGGACCTCGTCTGGTTCGTCGTCGGGATCGCGATCCCGACGGTCATCACCCTCATCTGGGCCGCGACCGCATCGGCCGGGGTCCACGAGCTGGTCTACGAGCTCTTCGGGTTCCGGGCGCAGGGCGGACAGACGCTCTTCACGCAGCCGACCACGGCGCAGGGCGACCGCATGGACAACCTGGTCAGCTCCCTGATCCGGAGCGGGATCGTGCTGATCGACCTCGCCGCCCTGTGGTTGCTCCGCCATCGCTGGTGGCGCGACCCGATCACGCTGGCCCTGCTCGCCATGCTCCTGATGGCCCTGGTCGGCATCGTGGGTGGTGGGCAGTACTGGATCCACTACGCCCTCGGCCTGGTGCCGGTCACGGCCCTGCTCGCCGCGTACGCCGCGGGCAAGGTCGCCTGGCCCCGCCTGCTGTCCGCGCTGGTGATCGCCAGCGTGGTGATCACCGGGTACCACGTCACCGACTCGTGGGCCCACCGCACCAACCCGGACCACACCTGGGTCGGGGGCAGCACCGCCTGGCTCGACCAGATGAAGCAGCCGGGCGACAGCATGGTCGTGCTGTACGGGCAGGCCGCGATCTACGAGACATCGCGGCTGCATCCGGCGTACCCGTTCATGTGGACGCTGCCGATGCGGGTCCTCGACCCGGACCTCGCGGACCTCCGGGCGCTGCTGTCGGGACCGGACGCGCCGACGTACGTCCTCGCGCTGACGCCCCTGGACGCGTGGCACATCGACCCCGACGGTCTGGTGCAGAAGACGCTCGACCAGCACTACCAGGACGTGGGCACGGTCTGCGGAACGCCGGCGTACGTCCACAACGGCGTCGACCGGAAGATCCCTCCACCGCCGCCCGACTGCGGCTGAGTCCCGGACGCGTCAGCCTCGGCGGCGACGGGCGAAGACCGCCAGGCCGGCGACCACCAGCACGACCGCGGCGCCGACGAACGGCCACGGGCTCCACTCGTGGGTGCAGGTCACGCTGGAGGAGGTGCGGCTGCACACATCGCCCGGGCCATCGCGGTTCAGCCAGGCGACGAACAGCACCGGGAGGGCGGCGCCGCTGAGAAGGCCGCCCATCGCCCACCCGAAGTTGAACCGCCACAGCAGCCAGGCCGAGAGGAACAGCGTGCCGAGCAGGACGAAGGGTCCGACGGTGAGCAACGAGAGGACGCCGAAGCACCCCGCCGCGCCGGCGACGCACCAGCCGACGAAGGCGCGGACGGAGTCGCCGTCCATCCTCACCGCGCGCTCGCTCGGGCGGCGGCGCGCGTCACCGCTCGCCGTGCCCGGCTGCGCAACGCCCGCACCGCCAGCGGCGGGAGCCCGTCGAGCGCGGACACCAGCGCGCCGATCGCGTCCAATGCGTCGAACGCCGACCCGGCCGCGTCCGGGTCGACCTCGTCGTACAGCTCGAGACCGATGAACCCGGCGGCCACCGTCCGGGCCAGGCCATGCGGGTCGACCAGACCGTGCACCGGGGTCGGCCGGAGCACGCGACTGAGCACCACCTCGATCTCGGCGCTCCAGCGCTCCATGGCGTAGCGGCCGGCGGCGGCCAGCGCCTCGTCCTGCGACGCACCCGCCATCACCTGAGCCATCTGCTGCACGCTCCCCGCCCGCTTCTCGGCCTCGTGCAGATCGCGCCCCACCGCGAGCAGCTCCGGCAGGGACGAGACATCGGCGAACCGGTCGCGGTACGTCGCCACGGCCAGGTCGACCGACCGACGTACGGCGGCCTCGAGCAGCCCGGAGACGCTGCCGAAGTGGTAGAAGACCAGGGCCTGGTTCACCTCGGCGCGGGCTGCCACCGTCCGCGCCGACACCCCCGCCACGCCGTCCTCGGCCAGCGCCCGGGAGGCGGCGTCCAGCAGCTTGTCGCGGGTCGTGATCTCCGCCATCGTCGAACCTCCTTGAGCGAATGCTCAAGGGCTCACACTAGCCTCCATTGAGCGAACGCTCAACCGATCGGCCAGGATTCCGCGGCGATTCCGGCGTTCCGCTGACAGCCACGTGCGGGCGAGATAGAACCGATGTCCTCGGCAACCAACACCGGATTGCCAGAGACACCGCAAGGACCGTGGACTCGGGTCGCGATCCCGCCTCGAGCGCGCCGTTCTTGCCTCATGGAGAGAGAGACATGAACAAGTCACGCGTCATCACAGTCGGGTCGGCGGCGGCGGTGCTCGCCCTCACCGCAGGAGCGTCCTCCGCGGCCACCACCTTCATCACCAGTGCCGACATCAAGGACGGTGCCGTCCACAAGGTCGACCTGACCGACAAGATCAACCGCGACCTGAGTGCCGCCGGTTCCCTCGCGGGTGCCGTCTACCGTGTCGAGAACTACGAGAACGGTGGCGGCGGTGACGCCACCGTGGCGTGCGCCGACACCGAGAAGAAGTCGCAGAAGTACACCGCGATCGCCGGTGGTGTCGAGGCCGGCCACACCGGCACGAACGACTTCGGAGTCTCGGCGTCCTTCCCCGGCCGTATGGACTGGGACACCGGCACGCCGAAGCCTGACCGCCTCGACGGGTGGATCGTGCTCGGAAACGGGAAATACACCGACAACCTCAAGGTCTGGGCGCTCTGCATCCCGACCACGAGCGTCCCGGTCGAAACCGTCAACCTCAACAACTGATCGATCCCGTTCGTTCGGAACGTCATCTCGCTCGCTGCCCCGGCCCCGGCCACTGCCCCGGCCGGGGCAGCGGCGTCTCGGCTACGACACCGCCGAGGGCACCGCCCGCGCCAGGTCGGTCGGGTCGGTGTTCGCGCCGCACAGCACGACGGCGACCCGCTCGCCGTCCGCGGGGCCATAGGCACCCGAGAGCAGCGCCGCGACCGGTGCGGCTGCTCCGGCCTCGAGGGCGAGCCGGTACCGGTCCCAGGTCTGCCGACGCGCGTCGACCAGCGCGGCGTCATCGACCAGCACGCTGGTGACGTCGGTACGCCGGGCCACCTCCCACGCGATCGACCCGACCCGGCGCGCGCCCAGGGAGTCGGCCGCGACACCGGACACCGAGACGTCGACGGGCTCCCCGGCCGCGAGCGCGGCATGCAGCGTCGGCGCTCCGACCGGCTCGACGCCCACCACCCGGGCGGTCCCCTCCACCGCGGTCGCGACACCGGCCATCAGCCCACCGCCGCCGACCGCGACGAGGACCGTGTCGACCTCACCACCGGTCGCCGCCACCTGCTCGAGCAGCTCGAGCCCGAGCGTCCCGGCACCGGCGCAGACCTCGGGCTGGTCGTACGCGTGGACGTAGACCGCGCCGGTGTCGGCCACGTGCTCCATCGCGGCGTCGTAGGCGTCGGCGTACTCGGTGCCGCGCGCGACCACGGTCGCGCCGTACTCACGCAGGCGCTGGACCTTGGTCGGCGACGCGATCGTCGGAACGAACACCGTCGCCGGTACGCCGAGTGCGTGCGCGGCGAAGGCGTTCGCCAGGCCGGCGTTGCCGCCGGACGCGACGACGATGCCCATCCCGGGATCCAGCGCGCCGCTCTCGCGGGCCGACAGGAGGCGGTTGAACGCACCGCGCGCCTTGAACGTCCCGGTGTGCTGCACCACCTCGAGCTTCAGGCACCCGCCGCTCGGCAGCCAGTCGTCACCGGGATCGACCACCAGGATCGGCGTACGACGGACGTGGCCCCGGATCCGCCGGGCGGCATCGACGATGGCGTCGCGATCGAGCACCCGGTCATCGTCGCACCCACGGGTCAACGCGCGCCGACATGCTCGTGGCGTCGGGGTTGGTCGAGCCCCGCACGGCGACCCACCGTGATGGCGGGCACCCCCACCGGAGTGGGGACTGTCCTGACGTCTCGGAGCCCGGCCTCGACCAAGAGCGATTGCGCTTGCGGATCACTCAGTGGCGTTCCGCCGTAGGCCACCGTCTTGAAACGGGTCAACGCCACATCCAGCGGGTCGTCAGCGAACTTGCCGTGCCCCACGACCAGCCACCCTCCGGGCACCAGGGACCGGACGATGCGAGGCACTCCGGCCCGCAGCGCTGCCGCGGGTACGAACGGAGCCGGTAACCATGCCAGGGCGAAGGCGGCCTCGTCGGTCAGCTCGCTCACGTCCTGCTCTCGGAGCTCGACCCGGTCGGCCACGTCGCTGTTCTTCAGCAGGTCCTCGGCGAGCGCGAGTACCCGAGGGAGTACGTCGATCCCGACCACGGTGAGCTCGGGGAAGAGCTCGGCGTACGAGGCGGCCATCGCGGCTACCCCGGTCCCGACGTCGAGCATCCGCGCGCCGGGAGTCGCCAGCGCCTCCGTGAGGCCGGTCATGAACGGCAGCCCCAGATGTTCGAATGCCGCGGCGCCCTGCGCGCTGGCCCTGCCCTGTGCGAGCAGCGCCTCGTCCGGCTGGCTTCCCCACGCACGCCCATCCGTGAGCAGCGCCGAGGTCTGATGGAGGGGTGCGGCGGCCTGGGCAGCGACCCCGCGGCGGTCGACCTTGTGGTCGCCGGCCTGGTTGTCTGTCGGGTCGTCTTGGGAGTCGATCACGACACCGAGGGCGGCGAGCACCGCGTCGGCCGAACGACGGAGCTCCGGCGAGCCTCCCCGACCGGCTACCAGGGCCAGCGCAGCAGTCGCCCACACGGCCCGATCTCCGTTCGACAAAAGCTCGTGGAGCCTCGCAGGCCCGCTCGCGGCCACGTCTCGCGGCGGGGATGTCACCATCAACCGGTCCATCGTCTCCCTCAGTTCTTGTTTCGTCACGCTGTAACGTAACAGTGTTGCGGTACTGTGGCAACATGGGTCGACCCAAGACGTACGACCAAGCCTCAGGTGAGGTCCTCCTGGATGCAGCCGAGGCGCTCGCGGCATCCGGTGGGCCGGGAGCTGTATCCGTGCGCGCGGTCGCGGAGCGGAGCGGGACGACCACCCGCGCCGTCTACAGCGTGTTCGGATCCAAGGCCGGACTGCTCGCGGCACTCGGGACCCGCTTGTTCGTGCTGCTGGGACAAGGGGTGGCGAAGCTGCCCGAGACCGACGACCCGGCGACCGACTTGGTAGAGGCAGGTGTCGGTGTCTTTCGGCACCTCTCGGTCACCCGCTCGGCATTGTTCGAGATCGGTGTCCGGCACACGGCCATCGATTCGGCGATCGTCCACGGTTTCACTCCGGCGGCGGGAGAGGCGTGGGACATCCTGGAGTCCCGTTTCCGGCGACTGCAGGATGCGGGGGGACTGCCCGGACGGAAACCGTCCACGGCCGCCCGGCACTTCAACGCCCTGTGTGAGGGGCTGGTGACGATGGAACGCCGAAGGTCGATGTCACCGGCGACAGCCCGGCGCGAGTGGCGCGACGCGCTCTCGGCCTTGCTCACCGGCCTGGCCACGGCCCCCGAGACCTCCCGGACGCGCTGAACACGTCACTCCATGCTCACGCAGCGGCGCCCTTGGAGCAGCGACGCCGCCCCGGCGACCTCTTCAAGGGAGCGGGACGGCGTCTGCGCGACTCTCGTCGGCGGCTTCACGGATTCGGCTGAAGCCCTGGCGGTGGCGGCGGGATTTGAACCCGCGGTGGACTTGCGCCCACAAACGCTTTCGAGGCGTTCTCCTTAGGCCGCTCGGACACGCCACCGCCGCGAAGGCTACCCGAGGCGTTGGTGGGCGAAGAAATCGTCCAGCAGGCCCGAGCACTCGTCGCGGAGCACTCCGGGAACGACCTCCGGGCGGTGGTTCAGGCGCCGGTCGCGGACGACGTCCCAGAGTGATCCGACGGCGCCGGCCTTGGGATCGAAGGCCCCGAACACCAGGCGGTCCAGCCGCGAGAGCACGATCGCACCGGCACACATCGTGCACGGCTCGAGGGTGACCACGAGGGTGCAGCCGGTCAGGCGCCACTCGCCGACGGCCGCCGCTGCCTCGCGTACGGCGACCAGCTCGGCGTGGCCGGTCGGGTCACCGTCCCGCTCCCGGACGTTGTGCCCGCGACCGATCACCTCGCCGGTCGCGTCCAGCACGACGGCGCCGATCGGCACGTCCTCGGAGTCCAGCGCACGCCGCGCCTCGTCGAGGGCCGCGCGCATGGCGACGTCGTACGTGAGGTCGGCCACCGGCGGTTGCCCTGGCCTCAGGCGGAGGTGAGGCCGACGGCCTCGTCGAACAGCACGCCGAAGCCGAGCCGGCGGGCCACGTCGGAGAGCATCTCGTCGGGATAGAGGTCGAAGTCGTCGAGCAGCACACCCATGTCCATGGCGGCCATGCCGAGGTCACCGAGGATGTCGAGGTCGCCGGCCGGGGCCTGCTCGTCCTCGTCCTCGGGCTCGGGGAGGCCGAGCTCGTCGACCGCGGAGCTGGCCAGCTCCCACTCCTCGGCCGCGGTGATGTCGGACAGCAGGATCCGCACCGACGGGCCGGCCACGCGCACGATCACGAAGAAGTCCTCGTCGATGGCGATCAGGCCGATCGCGCCCCCGTCACCGGGGAAGCGACGCAGCGCACCGGCCAGGGCCGGGACGTCGCCGAGGACCTCGTGGACGAGCTCCTCGACCTGCCACTGGCCCTCCTCGCGGTAGGCGGCCAACGCGAAGTCGATGCCGTCGATCTGCTCGCTCATGGCCACCTCCGATCACCATGTAGGACTGCATGTGGACCAGCAGGACACGTCCAGAGTGACAGAGGCATTTCGCCGTGCCAACCCTGGCGCCGCGACGCTCAGGTGAATCGTCGGACAAGGATCGGGCAGGGATCGGACATGGATAAGGTGCCGCCCATGCGCACGATCGTCGTCGACCATCCGCTCGTCGCCCACAAGCTCACCGCCCTGCGCGACGAGCGGACGGACTCACCGACCTTCCGGCGGCTGGTCGACCAGCTGGTGACCCTGCTGGCCTACGAGGCGACCCGCGACGTGCGCGTCGAGCCGTTCGAGATCACGACACCGGTGTCCCCGACGACCGGCGTCCGGCTCTCCGCGCCGCAGCCGATGGTGGTGCCGATCCTCCGGGCCGGGCTCGGGATGCTCGAGGGGATGATGAAGCTGCTGCCCACCGCCGAGGTGGGCTTCCTCGGGATGATGCGCAACGAGGAGACGCTGCAGGCCTCGACGTACGCCGAGCGGTTGCCCGACGATCTCGCAGGCCGGCAGTGCTACGTGCTCGACCCGATGCTCGCCACCGGCGGCACCCTGGCCGCGGCGATCCGGTTCCTCACCGACCGCGGCGCGGACGACATCACCGCGATCTGCCTGCTGGCCGCGCCCGAGGGCTGCCGGCGGCTGGAGGAGGAGCTCGAGGGACTCCACGTCCCGGTCACGGTCGTCACCGCGGCGATGGACGAGAAGCTCAACGAGAAGGGGTACATCGTCCCGGGGCTCGGGGACGCCGGCGACCGGCTGTACGGCCTCGCCGACTAGCCCTCTGGGGATCAGCCGCCGGGAAAGATCGGGACGGTGCCGGTCGCGATCAGCACCGCGATGACCACCACGACCAGGCCGAGTACGCCGTACACGACCTCCTTGCTGACCGTGGTCTCGCGTGACTCGGGTTTCTCGTAGCGATGCCCGTCGGGCTTGAGCATCGGCTCGTCGTCGTTCTGGCTCATGCCCTCACAACGAGCGAACGCCCGCAACGTCATACGGGCTGAGCCGTCCACGGCTCTGACCGGATGGCGCGACCGGTGTCAGAGCGCCTTGACGGCGTTGAGGAGCTTGCTCATCGAGTCCTTGGCGTCGCCGAACAGCAGCGAGGTCTTCTCGTCGAAGAGCAGCTCGTTCTCGATGCCGGCGAAGCCGGGTCGCATCGACCGCTTCATGAAGATGATCTGGCGGGCCTCGTCGGCGTTCAGGATCGGCATGCCGTAGATCGGGGCGCCGGGAGTCGTCTTCGCCGCGGGGTTGACCACATCGTTGGCGCCGACGATCAGGACGACGTCGGTGTCCTTGAAGTCGCCGTTGATCTGCTCCATCTCGCGCAGCTGCTCGTAGGGCACCTGGGCCTCGGCGAGGAGCACGTTCATGTGACCGGGCATCCGGCCGGCGACCGGGTGGATGGCGTAGTCGACCTGGATGTTCTTCTCGCTGAGCACGTCGACCAGCTCGCGCAGCGCGTGCTGGGCCTGGGCGACCGCGAGGCCGTAGCCGGGCACGATGATGACGCGGTCGGCGTACGCCAGCATGATCGCGGCGTCCTCGGGGTTGACGCTGCGCACGGGGCGGTCGCTGGCCTCGCCGGCGCCAAGAGTCGAGCCGCCCTTGAGGGCGCCGAACAGGATGTTCGCGACCGACCGGCCCATCGCGTTGGCCATCAGCAGGGTGAGGAACGTGCCGGAGGCGCCGACCAGGGTGCCCGCGACCAGCAGCAGGACGTTCGAGAGCACGTAGCCGCCGGCGGCGACGGTCAGCCCGGTGAACGCGTTCAGCATCGAGATCACGATCGGTACGTCGGCACCGCCGACCGGCATCACCAGCAGGACGCCGATGAGCAGGCCGACCAGGCCCAGCAGGATGGCGACCCACATCCGCGGGTCGTCGACGAGGAGTACCGCGAGCAGCAGCGCCGCGACCAGGGAGCCGCCGAAGACGACCGGCAGACCGGGGAAGACCACCGGCCGCGAGGTCATCAGCTCCTGGAGCTTGGCGAAGGTGACGATCGAGCCGGCGAACGAGATCGCACCGACCGCGACGGTGAACGCGCCGGCAGCGAGGGTGAACCAACCCGGGTCGGCACCCGTCTCGATGACGTCGTGCAACTCGAGCAGCGCGACCAGCGCCGCGGCACCACCACCGACGCCGTTGAACAGCGCCACCATCTGGGGCATCTGGGTCATCTGCACGGTGCGGGCGCCGTACACACCGATGACGGTGCCGATCGCGATCGCGATGATGATCAGCGGGATGTGCTGGAGGTGCAGGTCGGTCCAGAAGAACGGCATCAGGCAGGCGACGACCGCGGCCGCGGCGCCGAGCAGGTTGCCGTTGCGGGCGGTCTTCGGACCGGACAGGCCCTTGAGCGCCAGGATGAAGCAGACGCCGCAGGCGAGGAAGACCAGCTGGATCCAGGTCGGCATCAGGCGGCCCCACCCGTCGGCTCGTCCTTCTTGGGTGCGGGCTTCTTGCGGACGAACATCTGCAGCATCCGGTCGGTGACCACGAAGCCGCCCACCATGTTGACCGACGCCAGCACGATCGCGATCAGCCCGACGGCGAGCGCGAGGTTGTTGTCGGTGGTGCCGGTGACCAGGATCGCGCCGAGCAGGATGATCCCGTGGATGGCGTTCGCGCCGGACATCAGGGGGGTGTGCAGTGTCGAGGAGACCTTCGAGATCACCTCGATGCCGACGAAGACGCTGAGCACGAAGATCGTCAGCCAGACGACTCCGGTGTCGAGGGTCACTGGTCGGCCTCCTGGTCGTAGGGGAGATCGAGCTGCTCGTCGGCGGGTACGCCGGGTGGCTCGGCGGCGGCAGGCTCGGTCTCGGCGTTCTCCACCGGCTCGACGGTCTCGGTGCTCTCGACGTTCTCGGCGTTCTCGGCGGGCGGGGAGGCCGGGCCCTCGATCGCCTCGCGGGTCGGCTCGTGCACGATCCGGCCGCCCTGGGTGACGCAGCTGCCGGAGAGGATCTCGTCGGCGTAGTCGGGCGCGAACGCCGGGTTGCCGTCGTCGTCCGTGGCGGTCATCAGGGTGACCAGGTTGACGACGTTCTGGGCGTAGAGCCGGGAGGCCGGTCCGGGCATCTGGCTCGGCACGTTGCGGCCGCCCCAGACCTGGGCGTTGCCGATGCGCACCACCTCGCCGGCCACCGAGCCCTCGACGTTGCCACCGCTCTCGGCGGCGAGGTCGACGACGACGGAGCCGGGCTTCATCTCCTCGACCATCTCCCGGGTCACCAGGAGGGGGGCGGGACGGCCGGGCACGGCCGCGGTGGTGATCAGGGCGTCGGCCGCCGCGATGTAGGGCGTGAGCAGCTCGCGCTGACGGGCCGCACGGTCCTCGGTCATCTCGCGGGCGTAGCCGCCTGACCCCTCCAGGGTGTCGAGCTCGAGGTCGATGGCCTTGGCGCCCACCGACCGGATCTCCTCCGCGGCGGCCGCGCGGACGTCGTACGCCCGGACGACGGCGCCGAGCCGCTTGGCCGTCGCGATGGCCTGGAGCCCCGCGACGCCGGCGCCGAGCACCACGATCTCGGCGGCCTGGACGGTGCCGGCGGCGGTCATGTTGAGCGGGAAGAAGCGGCGGAGCATGCCGGCCGCGACGATCGCGCAGCGGTAGCCGGCGACCAGCGCCTGCGAGCTGAGGCCGTCCATCGACTGCGCCCGCGAGATGCGCGGGATGAGCTCGACGGCGTGCGCGGTGATGCCCTGGTCGCGGAGCTCGACCACGGTCGGGTGCTCGTTCGCGGTCGGCAGGAACGAGACCGTCGTGGTGCCCTCGGCGAGCGCGCGGATCTGCTGGGCGGCCAGCGGCTGGACGGACACCACCAGGTCGGCACCCTGGAACGCGTCGGCGTCGATGGTCGCGCCGGCCTCGGCGTACTCCTCGTCGGCGATGAGGGCGTGCAGCCCCGCTCCGGGCTCGACCGCGACGTCGTACCCGAGCCCGGTCAGCTTGCCGACCAGCTCCGGCACCATCGCGACGCGGGCCTCGCCGTCCCGAGCTTCCTTCGCGACTGCAATTCTCACGCGGTCGAACCTAGGGCATCGCCCCACGCCGCCCGCACATCTCCTCCCGCCCCGCCCGAGTGTTGTCCACAGGACTGCCGGGGTAGTCCCCGACGTTCTGGTCGGGTCGAGAGCCCGAAACCCGACCAGAACGTCGGGGACTACCCGGACAGGAGGAACTCCTCCACAGGTTCGTAGCGGGGGCGGTTGCGGGGGCCCTCACCGAGGTACGACGCGACGAGGGTCATCCGGTCGACGGTCCAGGTGGGGCCGCGGTAGGCGTCGAGGAGCCGGACCCACGAGGTCACCTCGTCGGGCTGCTTGAGCCGAGCGACCGTCAGGTGAGGGCGGAACCGCTGCCCGTCGACCGGTACGCCGGCCCGGCTCGCCGCCGCGCGGGCACCGGTCGCCATCCGGGACAGCTCGGTCCGTCCGTCGTCGTCGAGGTCGAGCCCGGCCCACAGCACCCGGGCGCGACCGACGTCGGGGAACGCGCCACCTCCCGTCACCGTGGCCGCGAAGGCGTGCCGCCGCGAGGCCCCGCGGCCCAGCCGCTCCACCAGGTCGTCGAGCTTCCGCTCGGGCACGTCGGCGAGGAAGGCCAGGGTGACGTGGAGCTGCTCGACCTGAGCCCAGCGGTACGCCGCGGACGCGCGGCGTACCTCGAGGAACTCGTCGAGGTGCTCGACCACCTCCGGCGGCGGCACCACCGCCACGAACATCCGCATCGGGCGCACTCAGACGTGTGTGCCGACGACCGATCCGACGGCGTACGTGATGCCCATGGCCAGCAGACCGCCACCGACGTTGCGCGCCACCGCGCGACCCCAGGGGCTCATCCCGAGCCGGGCCTGGAGGAAGCCGGCGACGGCCAGCGCGACCACGACCGTCGCGACGGTGACCCACACCCGCCCCGCGAGTGGCGACAGCGTGATCGCGAGCAGGGGAAGCATCGCCCCCACGGTGAAGGCGACCATCGAGGCCAGCGCGGCGCTCCACGGATTGGTCAGGTTGTCCTTGTCGATGCCGAACTCGGCCTCGGCGTGCGCGGCCAGCGCGTCGTGCTCGGTGAGCTCCTCGGCCACCTTCCGCGCGGTCTCGCGGGTGAGGCCCTTCTGCTCGTACATCCGGGCCAGCTCGCGGAGCTCGGTCTTCGGCATCTTCTCGAGCTCTTCGGCCTCGAGCGCCAGCATCGCCTGCTCGGAGTCACGCTGGGCGTTGACCGAGACGTACTCACCGGCCGCCATGCTCAACGCCCCGGCGACCAGACCCGCGACACCCGCCACGAACACGGGCGACCGCTCCGAGGTCGCACCTGCGACGCCCATCACGATGCCGGCCACCGAGACGATCCCGTCGTTCGCCCCCAGCACGCCGGCTCGCAGCCAGTTCAGCCGGTTCCCGACGTCCTCGCCGATGTCGTCGTGCCAGTGCTGCGGCTCCTCGTCGGTCCCGATCTCCGTGCTCACGTCGTCGATCCTCCCCAGCCGCGCAGGGGCTCGCAAGGAAGGCAAGCCTGCGCTCATGGCCGGTGCGTCCGGGCTCCGGGCCTGGTGGCGGGGCCTAGCCTGACCGCGTGGACAGGCCGCTCGCGCGACGCTCGGTGCTCGCCGGCGGCGTCGTCGGCATCGCCGGCATCGCCGAGGCGTGCGCCGCCCAGGACTCCGAGCCGGCGCCGGCCTCCCCCGCACCCTCCGTCAACCCGTCGGGCTCCGGGTCGCCGACGCCGCCGACGCCCGCCGACTGGAAGCACCTCGCCCGGCACGTCGACGGCACGCTCGCCCGGCCCGGCTCCACGACGTACAACACCGTGCGGCTCACCCAGAACCCCCGGTACGACGGCGCCCGCCCGCTCGCCGTCCTCTCGGTGGCGAGCGCGCACGACGTGGCCAGGGGGATCGCCTTCGCCCGGGACCACGGCGTGCCGGTCGCGATCCGGTCGGGCGGCCACAGCTACCCCGGCTGGTCGGCCGGCGACGGCGCGCTCGTGGTCGACGTCCGACCGCTCGACGGTGTCTCCCTGAACGGCACGACCGCCACGATCGGCGCCGGCGCCTCGCTCGTCCAGGTGTACGACGGGCTGGGCACGCGCGGCCGCGGCATCCCGGGCGGTTCGTGCGCGACCGTGGGGATCGCCGGCCTGACCCAGGGCGGCGGCGTCGGGGTCCTCACCCGCGCCTACGGCCTCACCTGCGACTCGGTGACCGCGATGCAGGTCGTTCTCGCCGACGGCACGGTCGTCACGGCGAGCGCCGACGAGGAGCCCGACCTGTTCTGGGCCCTCCGGGGCGGTGGCGGGGGGCACCTGGGCGTGGTCACGTCGTTCACGTTCCGCACCTTCGCGGCACCGACCATCACCCGCGCGTACGTCGCGTGGCCGTTCTCAGCGGCAGACCAGGTGGTGCCGAGCTGGCTGCGGACGATCCCGCAACTAGACCCGCGGCTGTGGGCGACGCTCAAGCTGCTCGGCGGCAAGACTCACCCGAGCGGCCCGGCGCTGTTCATGTCGGCGACCTGGACCGGTCCGGCCTCCGCCATGGACGGGGTCCTGAAGCCCTTCCTCTCCACCGTGCCCCGGCCGTCCACCGACTCCCGCAGCACCGCGAGCTACCTCGACACGATGCTGACCTACGCCGGGTGTTCGTCGATCCCGGTCGACCAGTGCCACACGGGGCCGGGTGGGTCGCTCGACCGCGAGGCGTTCGCCGCCACCTCCCACATCATCAACTCGCCCGATCTCGACATGGGCAAGCTGCTCGACCACGTCGAGTCGGCCCAGAGCAGCGGGCTCAAGGAGGCCGGCATCTCGATCGACGCCCTGGGCGGGAAGGTGAAGGACGTCGGCGGGGGCGCCACCGCGTTCGGCCACCGCAGCGCGTTGACCACGGTGCAGTACACCGCGACGTACGACTCGGGCCCGGCCACGCCGGCAACGGCCTACGTGCGCGGGTTCCGGAGCGCGATGGCACCGAGCTGGGGCACCGGGGCGTACGTCAACTACGCCGACTCCTCGATCGCGGACTACCAAGAGGCCTACTTCGGGTCGAACGCCGGTCGCCTCGCGCAGGCGCGGACGACGTACGACCCCGACGGCTTCTTCACCCAGCCGCAGGACTACTGACGATCTCCTCGACCCACGCGATGCATGCACCGAAGGGTGACGGATGTGAGTCACGGCCTCGGTGTGTGGTGGGATTCGGCTGGTCGAGGGTCGCCCCGGCCGGGAAGGGTCATCCATGGAGGTCTGGCCGGGTACGCCGTACCCGCTCGGCGCGACGTTCGACGGCGTCGGCACCAACTTCGCGATCTTCAGCGAGGTGGCCGAGCAGGTCGAGCTGTGTCTGTTCGACGACGCGCGCAACGAGACCCGGGTGACGATGACCGAGGTCGACGCGTTCGTCTGGCACTGCTTCCTGCCGTCGGTGCAGCCGGGCCAGCGCTACGGCTACCGGGTGCACGGCACCTACGACCCGCAGAAGGGCCTGCGCTGCAACCCGAGCAAGCTGCTGCTCGACCCCTACGCCAAGGCGACCGTCGGCGACATCGACTGGGACCCGTCGCTGTTCGGCTACGACTTCGGCGACCCCGACTCGCAGAACGACGACGACTCCGGAGCGCACATGATGCTCGGCGTCGTCATCAACCCGTTCTTCGACTGGGAGGGCGACCGCCGGCCCAACACGCCGTACTCCCAGTCGCTGATCTACGAGGCCCACGTCAAGGGGCTCACCGAGCTGCACCCCGACGTACCGGAGAACGAGCGGGGGACGTACGCCGGTCTCGCGCACCCGTCGGTGATCGACCACCTGACCCGGCTCGGGGTGACCGCGGTCGAGCTGATGCCGGTGCACCAGTTCGTCCAGGACAGCACCCTGCTCGACCAGGGCCTGCGCAACTACTGGGGCTACAACACCCTCGGCTTCCTCGCTCCGCAGGCTGAGTACGCCGCGGCCGGTCAGCTCGGCCAGCAGGTGCAGGAGTTCAAGTCGATGGTCCGGACGCTGCACGCGGCCGACATCGAGGTGATCCTCGACGTGGTCTACAACCACACCGCCGAGGGCAACCACCTCGGCCCGACGCTGAGCTTCAAGGGCCTCGACAACCCGGCGTACTACCGACTCGTCGAGGACGACCCGCGCTACTACATGGACTACACCGGCACCGGGAACAGCCTCAACGTCCGCCACCCCCACTCGCTGCAGCTGATCATGGACTCGCTGCGCTACTGGGTGATCGAGATGCACGTCGACGGCTTCCGCTTCGACCTGGCGTCGGCGCTGGCACGCGAGTTCTACGACGTCGACCGGCTGTCGACGTTCTTCGAGCTCGTGCAGCAGGACCCGGTCGTCAGCCAGGTGAAGCTGATCGCCGAGCCGTGGGACGTCGGCCCCGGTGGCTACCAGGTCGGCAACTTCCCGCCGCAGTGGACCGAGTGGAACGGCAAGTTCCGCGACACCGTGCGCGACTTCTGGCGCGGCGAGCCGTCGCTCGGGGAGTTCGCGAGCCGGCTGTCCGGTTCGAGCGACCTGTACGAGCAGTCGGGCCGCCGACCGGTCGCGTCGATCAACTTCGTCACCGCGCACGACGGCTTCACCCTGCGCGACCTGGTCTCCTACAACGACAAGCACAACGAGGCGAACGGCGAGGACAACAACGACGGCGAGAGCCACAACCGCTCGTGGAACCACGGCGTCGAGGGCCCCACCGACGACCCGGAGGTGCTCGCCCTGCGCGCTCGGCAGCAACGGAACTTCCTCACCACGCTGCTGCTCAGCCAGGGCGTGCCGATGCTGCTGCACGGCGACGAGGCCGGCCGCACGCAGGACGGCAACAACAACACCTATGCCCAGGACGGCCCGATCTCCTGGCTCCACTGGGACGAGGTCGACGAGCCGTTGGTCGAGTTCACCGCCCGGGTCGCGCAGCTGCGCCGCGACCACACGACGTTCCGTCGCCGCCGCTTCTTCACCGGGACGACGGTGCGCACCGGAAGCGGCGAGGGCGAGCGGCTCAACGACATCGTCTGGCTGCACCTCGACGGGCGGCCGATGGAGGCCGACGACTGGAGCGCACCCGACGCGCGGTCGATCGGGATGTACCTCAACGGGCACGGCATCCAGAGCCCCGACAGCCGCGGTCGACACGTCGAGGACGACCACTTCCTGCTGTACTTCAACGCCGGCGCGGACGACGTACCGCTCACGCTTCCGCCCGAGGAGTACGCCGCGGCGTGGGACGTCGTCATCGACACCGCGGAGGTACGACGGCGGAAGGGCCCGATGCGCGCCGGCGTCCGCTCGAAGGTGGCCGGACGGAGCGTGCTGGTGCTCCGCGAGCACAGTGCTCCGACGGCCGTTCCCGAGTCGTCGGCCGCTGCGTCGGTCGCGGCCGCGTCGGCCGCCCATGAGCAGAACGGCAAGGGCGAGACGGCGGGATGACGATGCGCGTCCCGACCAGCACCTACCGACTCCAGGTCAACGCGCGCTTCACGCTGCAGGACGCCGTGGCGACGCTGCCGTACCTCCACGACCTCGGCGTCGACTGGGTCTACCTGTCCCCGCTGCTGCGGGCGGAGCCCGGGAGCGACCACGGCTACGACGTGGTCGACACGTCCATGGTCGACCCGGACCGCGGTGGCGCCGAGGGCCTGGCCGCGGTGTCCGCCGAGGCGAAGCGGCTCGGGATGGGCGTGCTCGTCGACATCGTGCCGAACCACATGGGGGTCGCGACCCCGCGCGAGAACGCCTGGTGGTGGGACCTCCTCCGGCACGGTCGGGCCTCCGCGCACGCCGATGCCTTCGACGTCGACTGGGACGCGGGCGGCGGGCGCATCCGCATCCCGGTGCTCGGCGACGACGGGCTCGATGCCGTGCTGGTCGATGACTCGGAGGGCGTCGCGCGCTACCACGACCACGTCTTCCCGCTGGCGCCCGGCACGACCGCGCTGGCGGAGCAGCACTACGAGCTCGTGCACTGGACGGTCGCCGACCACGGGCTCAACTACCGCCGTTTCTTCGCGGTCAACACCCTGGCCGGCGTGCGGGTCGAGGACCGCGCAGTCTTCGCGGACTCGCACGCGGAGATCCGCCGGTGGTTCGACGAGGGACTCGTCGACGGGCTGCGGGTCGACCACCCGGACGGCCTCCGCGACCCCGCGGCGTACCTCGACGACGTGCGCGACCTGACCGGCGGTGCCTACGTGCTGGTGGAGAAGATCCTCGAGCCCGGGGAGATCCTGCCGGCGTCCTGGGCCACGGCCGGGACCACCGGGTACGACGTCCTCGGCCTCGTCGACCGCGTCCTCACCGACCCCGATGGACAGGCTCCCTTGACCGCGCTGGAGACGCGCCTTCGCGGGACGCCGCTCGACTTCCACGAGCTGGTCCACGACACCAAGCGCGCCGTCGCCGACGGCATCCTGGGCTCCGAGATCCGACGCGTCGCGCGGGAGGTGATGGTGGCGTCCGCGTCCCCGCTGGTCGAGGAGGTCGCTCTGCGACCGTCACGAGACCACAGGGACCACCACGCCGACCCTGTCCCGGTCGTGGGTTCCGGTGGTTTCGAGACAGGCGCTAGCGCGCCTTCCTCAACCACCGGAATGCCCACGCACGACCTCCTCGTCGATGCGCTCGCCGAGCTGGCGGCCTGCTTCCCGGTGTACCGCTCGTACCTGCCCGAGGGTCGACCACCCCTCGGTACGGCGTTCTCCGACGCGCGCCGGCGACGTCCCGACCTGGTCGCGACGTTCGACGACCTGGAGCCGCTGCTCGGCGACCCGGAGCAGCCGGCCGCGCTGCGCTTCCAGCAGACGACCGGTGCGGTGATGGCGAAGGGCGTCGAGGACTGCGCCTTCTACCGCACGTCCCGGCTCACGTCGCTGACCGAGGTCGGGGGCGACCCGAGCGAGTGGTCGATCACCGTCGAGGAGTTCCACGCGGCGATGGCGGAGCGTCAGGCATCGCGCCCGGATGCGATGACGACGACGTCGACGCACGACACGAAACGAGGCGAGGACGTCCGCGCCCGCATCGGCGTGCTCGCGGAGGTCCCGCACCGGTGGACGGACGCCCTGGACCGGTTGCTGGCGCTCGTCCCTCTCCCCGACCCCTCCTTCGGCAACCTGCTCTGGCAGGCGGTCCTCGGCGCCTGGCCGGCGTCGCGAGGGCGTCTGCACGCGTACGCCGAGAAGGCGATGCGCGAGGCCGGTGACCGCACGACGTGGACCGCGCCCGACGCGACGTACGAGAGCGCGGTGCACGCGGCGGTCGACGCGGCCTTCGACGATCCCGCGGTGACGGCGATCCTCGACGAGCTGCTCGCGGAGATCGCGGGGCCGGGCTGGAGCAACGCCGTGTCGGCGAAGGCGATCGCGTTGACGATGCCCGGGGTCCCCGACGTGTACCAGGGCAGCGAGCTCTGGGAGCAGTCCCTCGTCGACCCCGACAACCGGCGTCCGGTCGACTTCGGCGTACGCCGCGACCTGCTCGCCCGCGTCCTCGCCGGGGAGCGCCCCGTGCTCACACCCCACGTCGCCGACCCCGGTCACGCGAAGCTGCTGGTCACCCAGGCTGCGCTCACCCTGCGTCGGAACCAGCCGCACCGCTTCACGACGTACGACCCGATCGAGATTCACGGCCCGGCCGCGGGTCACGTCGTGGCCTTCGACCGCGGCGGCGCGATCACGGTCGCCACCCGACTCCCCGTCGGGACTGGCCGAGCGAGGTTGGGGCGACACGACGCTGTCGCTACCCGCCGGCGACTGGGCGGACCTGCTGACCGGACGCGAGTACGCCGGTGCCGCGCAGCTCCACGACCTGCTGGCCGACTACCCGGTCGCGCTGCTCATCCGGGAGGCGTCGTGAGCATGGTCTCGACGAGCTCGACCGACGGGGGCCGCCATGCGCCGTTCTCCGTCTGGGCTCCGGAGCGTCACCGGGTCCGGCTCGTGTGCGGCGACAACGTCGGCGGGGCCGTCGTCGAGATGGCCAAGGCCGACGACGGCTGGTGGTCTCCGGCCGAGCCGCTCCCGCCCGCGGCGGACGAGGCCTGCACCGACTACAGCTACATCCTCGACGACGACTGGCACGACTATCCCGACCCGCGTTCGCGCCGGCAGTACGACGTGCACGGCCTGTCCCGCACCTACGACCCGTCGACGTTCGCCTGGACCGACCAGAGCTGGACCGGCCGACAGCTCGCGGGGTCGGTGATCTACGAGCTCCACCTCGGGACGTTCACGCCCGAGGGCACCCTCGACGCGGCGATCGAGAAGCTCGACCACCTCCGCTCGATCGGGGTCGACCTGGTCGAGCTGATGCCGGTCAACGCGTTCAACGGCACGCACAACTGGGGCTACGACGGCGTGGACTGGTTCGCCGTGAGCGAGATGTACGGCGGGCCGCCGGCGTACCAGCGCTTCGTCGACGCCTGCCACGGCGCGGGGCTCGGTGTCGTGCAGGACGTGGTCTACAACCACCTCGGCCCGTCGGGGAACTACCTGCCGTTGTTCGGCCCCTACCTGAAGCCGGGTCGCAACACGTGGGGCGACCTGGTGAACCTCGACGGCGACGGGTCGGCCGAGGTACGCCGCTTCATCCTCGACAACGTGCACCAGTGGTTCGCCGACTACCACGTCGACGCGCTGCGTCTGGACGCCGTGCACGCGCTGTCGGACTCGTCACCGGTGCACATCCTCGAGGAGATGGCGATCGAGACCGCCGCCCTCTCCGCCCACCTCGGGCGGCCGCTGACGTTGATCGCCGAGTCCGACCTCAACGACGCCAGGCTGGTGACCCCGCGCGAGGCGGGCGGGTACGGGCTCGACGCCCAGTGGAGCGACGACTTCCACCACGCGCTGCACGTCGCGCTGACCGGGGAGACCACCGGCTACTACGCCGACTTCGCTCCCCTGTCGGCGCTGGCGAAGGTGTGCGAGAAGGGCTTCTTCCACGACGGCACCTGGTCGTCGTTCCGCGGACACGACCACGGCGTCCCGATCGACACCGCGCACCTGCCGACCTGGAAGCTCGTCGTCTGCAGCCAGAACCACGACCAGATCGGGAACCGCGCCCGCGGCGACCGGCTGACCGAGCACCTGGACGACGACCAGCTCGCCTGTGCCGCGCTGCTGACCCTGTGCGGACCGTTCACGCCGATGCTGTTCATGGGCGAGGAGTGGGCCGCGTCGACGCCGTTCCAGTTCTTCACCTCTCATCCGGAGCCGGATCTCGGGCGGGCGACCGCGGAGGGACGGATCGAGGAGTTCGCCCGGATGGGCTGGGACCCCTCGGTGGTCCCCGACCCGCAGGACCCGGCGACGTTCGAGCGGTCGAAGCTCGACTGGACCGAGCTCTCGGAGGGCCGCCATGCCGTCCTCCTCGACGTCTACCGGCAGCTGGCGGCGCTCCGGCGGTCGCTGCCCGAGCTCACCGA
The DNA here is from genome assembly GCA_963812055.1 of uncultured Actinomycetota bacterium. Taxonomy (GTDB): domain Bacteria; phylum Actinomycetota; class Actinomycetes; order Propionibacteriales; family Nocardioidaceae; genus Nocardioides. The sequence continues at coordinate 469,890 of CAWEUA010000016.1, read as the reverse complement.
CCCGGCGTTCCCCTCGCTCACGGCCACGGCCGACGAGGAGTCCCGGGTGTTCACCCTGCGACGCGGGGATCTGCTGATCGTGGTGAACTTCTCCGACGTGGCGGTGACGCTGCCGGAGGTCGGCTCCCTGCTCTTCACCACGCCGAGCGCCGCCACCGTGAGCGCCGACGGGCTCGCCCTCCCGCCGCACGCGGGCGTGCTGATGCGCCTGGCGTGACGGGTCTCGGCAGGCTCGACCCCCGACGGCGGCGCGGCTCTAGGGTGGCGGCGTGGAACGTCTGGAGACGCCCGACCTGGTGCTGCGGCCACCGGTCGAGGAGGACGCGCCCGCGGCGTACGAGCTGCTCAACGACCCGGACGTCAAGCTCTGGAACCCCGCCCGTGACTGCCCCGACCTCGAGACCGCGGCGGCGTGGTGTCGCGACGGCGCGGACTGGTCCGACGGCTCCCACGCCACGTGGCACGCGGTGGATCGGGGCACCGCGCGGATGGTCGGCAACGTCAGCCTGTTCGCCATCGACACCGACGACCTGGTCGCCAAGATCGGGTATCGGGTCCTGCCCTCAGCCCGTGGCCGTGGTGTCGCCCGACAGATGGTGGACGCCGTCACCCGCTGGGCGTTCGAGTCACGCGGGCTGATGCGGGTGCAGCTCGAGCACTCGACCCAGAACGCCGCGTCCTGCCGGGTCGCCGACGCGGCCGGGTTCGTCCTCGAGGGCACGATCCGCTCCGGGTACGCCGTCCCGGGCTCCGACGAGCGGGAGGACTGCCACCTCCACGGTCGGCTCCCCACCGACCCCGGCCTGTGAGCGGCCCGATGCCGACGGAAACGGTCGGTCGGTCCCTCGTCGCGCTCCGGCCGCCGGCCCGGACGACGGTGCTCACCTACGACGACGGCCCGACGCCGGGCACCACCGACCTCCTCCTTCCTGTGCTCGCCGCGGCCGGCGCCACCGCCACCTTCTTCGTCCTGCTCACACGCGTGCGGGCGAGCCTCGGGCTGTTCCGCGACGTGCTGGACGCCGGCCACGAGATCGGACTGCACGGGGTCGACCATCGGCGGCTGACCGAACTGCCGGGCGACGTCCACCTCGCGCGCTTCCGCGACGGCAAGGCCGAGCTCGAGGATCTCGTCGGTGCGGCGGTGCGCTGGTCGCGCCCGCCGTACGGCGCCCAGGACGTCGCGTCGTGGCGCGCCGCGCGGGACGTCGGTCTCCAGCCGGTGCTCTGGTCCGTCACCTGTCACGACTGGGAGACCCACGCGCCGGAGCACTATCTCGCCCAGCTCCGCGCCACCGGACCGGCGGCGGCCGTCGTCCTACTGCACGACGGATTCGCCGACGACCGCGACGGCGTGGACGACGGACCACCGCCCTCCCTGGACCGGATCGCCCTCACCCGCAGCGTCCTCGACGAGATCGCCGCGGCCGGCCTGCCCGGCTGCAGCCTCGGCCGGGCCCTCGAGACGGCGGAGGCCGAGTACCGCCCGTGGCTCGAGGAGCTCGGCGACCCTTCATAGGCACCCTCGGCACCTCTGGCTCAATGAGCACGGGCGTGCTCCTTGAGCCAGTGCTCAGGTGACCGTGTCGGGCTGGACGGCCGCGGGCTCGACGACCGGCTCTCGTGCCTCGACCACCCGCGTCGGCATCAGGAAGCCGACGACGAGCAGCGCCAGGGTGATGAAGACCGTCACCAGGAAGACGTCGTTGATCGCGGGCTCGAGGATCCCGGCGGAGAGGTGCTCGATGTTCGGGTCGGAGCTGCCCGTGTGGCTGCTCACGTAGCTGTTCACCACCGCACCGAACACGGCGACGCCGACGGCACTCCCGACCGAGCGGGCGAACATGTTCGCGCTGGTGGCGACGCCGCGGCTCGACCACGACACCGCGGTCTGGGCGGCGACGACGCCGGGGCTGGCGACGTATCCGAAGCCGAGTCCCATCACGAAGCAGGCGAACGCCAGGTGGTAGACGGAGCTGTTCGCGTCGACGCTGAGCAGGATCAACGCGCCGGCCACCGAGAAGAACGCGCCGATCGAGAGCGTCGCCCGGAAGCCGATGCTCAGGTACAGCCGACCGGCCGTCGCCGCGGCGACCGGCCAGCCGATCGTCATCGCGGCCAGCGCCAGTCCGGCCACGAGCGCACCCGTGCCCAGCACGCGCTGCGAGTAGAGGGGGACGTAGGAGGAGAGCCCCATCAGCAGGATGCCGACGACCAGCGAGCCGGCGTTGGTGACGTTGAGGACCCGCATCTTGAAGATCCACAGGGGCAGGACCGGCTCGGCCGCGACCCGCTCGACCAGCACGAATCCCACCAGCAGCGCGACCGCGGCCACGAACAGCGCGAGGCTGACCGGCGAGGCCCACCCCCACTCGACCCCGCCCTCGAGGAGGGCCAGGAGCAGGAGGGTGCCGCCGACACCCAGCAGGGCCGAGCCGAGGTAGTCGATCCGGTGCCGGTGGCGCTCGACGTTCTCCTCGAAGCGTCGCCACAGGACCCACGCGGCGGCCGCGCCGAGCGGCAGGTTGACGAAGAAGATCCACCGCCAGCCGATGGTGTCGGAGAAGATGCCGCCGAGCGTCGGGCCGACCAGGGCCGCGATCGCCCAGACGCTGGCCATGTAGCCCTGCACGGTCGCCCGCTCCTGCAACGTGTAGATGTCGCCGATGATCGTCATCCCGATCGGCCCGATCGCACCGGCGCCGAGGCCCTGCACCAGCCGGAAGACGATCAGCGAGGTCATCCCCCAGGCGACGCCGCACAGCAGCGAGCCGAGAATGAACAGTCCGACGCCGAACAGCATCAACGGCTTGCGGCCGTAGAGATCGGCGAGCTTGCCGTAGAGCGGCACGGAGATCGCCTGCGCGAGCAGGTAGATCGAGAACAGCCAGGGGAACGACGTGAAGCCGCCGAGGTCGGCGACGACGGACGGCACGGCCGTGGCCAGGATGGTGGAGTCGATCGCCACCAGGCCGACGCTCAGCATCACCGCCAGCAGGATCGGGCCGCGCTCGCTGCGCAGGCCCACCTCGGAGCGCGCCACCCGAGGCGTCGAGGAGGTCGTCACGTGTCGGCAACCTACGCCCAGCCGCAGACATTCCCACCGCCTACCCGGTCGGTGTCTCGAAACCACCGGAGGTCTGAACCGCATCACACCCCAGCCCGTAGTCCCCGGCGACGCGTCCGGCGCCAACCACAGAGAGGTCTCACCCATGTACCGAAAGCTCTGCGCGGCCTTGCTCGGCGCGGTCCCCGCACTGGCGCTCGCCCTCGTCCCGTCATCGGCGTTCGCCGATCACGGACACCACGGAGGACACGACCTGATCCGGATGGACCTCACCCCGAGCATGACCACCGACGACCCGATCGTGGGCGTGAACCCCGGCAGCCTGCCCTGGGTCCTCGACCGCGGTGAGGTCCGGCTCCGCCAGAACGGCCGGATGGACGTCCGGATCGAGGGACTCCAGGTCCCGCGTGCGGACGGCACGAGGGACAACCCGGTCGGCATGATCGACGCCGTCGTCTACTGCGGTGGTGAGCAGGTCGCCGACAGCGGCCCGATGCCGATGAGCATCCCCGATGGCGACGCGAGGTTCCGGGTCCAGCTCGACCTGCCGCGCACCTGCCATGACGCGACCGTGCTGATCAGCCCCAGCGCCGCGGTCGGATCGGCCTTCATCGCGAGCGCCGTCAGCTAGGGCCAGCGGCTCGTCCGGGGCGTTCGTCACCCCGTGTGCTCGGCGTCCGGGCTGGTGCGAGCAGCCCGGCGCCGAGCAGGTCGTCGGCGGCGGCCCGGATGAGCGCGAAGTCGAGGTCCGCGAGGTCGGCGACCTCGACGAGGGACGTGGAGCCGTCGGCATAGGCGAGCGTCCACAGCATCGCCATCACGGCGTCGGAGGCGGCCTTGCCGCCCATCGTCGGATACAGGCCACGAGCGCCGAGCTGCGGTTCGCCGTACGGGCTCAGGTTGAGGTACGTCGCATCGTCCTCGAGCACGTCGACGATCCGGGTGAGCGCCACGAACGACTCCTCGAGCTCGTCGTCGGTGACGAAGGCGAGGTCGTCCGCGGACGTGTGGTACTCCGGGTACTCGCCGTGCGGAGTGCGGGTCAGCCGGCCGACCGGAAGGTCGAACCCGACCGCGTTGAACTGCCGCTCGTCGTACCCGTACGGCGAGTAGTCGCGCACCTCGCCGCCGAGACGCCGCACGACGTGGGACGCGGCCACGTCGACCGGACGGCGACCGTGCCGGGACCGCTTCCAGACCAGGCGGCCACCACCGCCGAGCCCGGTGAGGACGAGCCCGTGCCTGATCCGGGTGATCGCGTCGGGGTTGCGGCTGAGCCAGGTGAGGACGCCGATCGTGCCGGGCGCGAAGACGAACCGGTAGGAGTACCGGTGCGGCCGGGCGGAGAGCCACGCCGCCAGCTCCACCGCGACGGTCAACCCGCTCAGGTTGTCGTTGGCCAGGGACGGGTGGCAGACGTGGGAGGTGACGATCACCTCCTCGTCACTGTCCCCGGGGACGAGCAGCTCGCCGTAGACCAGCTCGCCGGGCTCGAGCGACGCGTCGACGACCACGTCGTACTCGCCGTCCCCGAGAGCGTCCGCGGCACGCTGGGTGAGACAGAATCCCCAGTCGCGGTGGTAGTAGCTGGTGCGGTAGGGGATCCAGTCGGGGTGGTCCGGCAGGGTGTGCAGGTGGGGCCGTAGCTCGGCGAGCGGGAGGCGGGTGCGGACCGGGACGCTGTAACCCACCAGGTGCAAGGTGTGCTCCGCGACGTCGACCACGCGGCGGCCCGAGGCGTCGGCGACGTACGCCTCGCGCACGTTCCACTCGTCGCCGATCGTCCAGTCGAACACCTCCGTCCCCGACGGGACCCGCACCGTCTGCAGCGGCACGGCCTCGCCCAGGATGCGCAGCGTCTCGCGGACGCCGTCGCCGGTCAGGCTCCGCGGGAGGGGATAGAGACGCTCCATCCGGTCGCGCATCCGCGTACGCCTGACCTCGCTCTCCGCGTCGTCCCCGTCGCCCATCACGCCGTCAGCCGACGGGGTGCAGTCGGAGGCCGTCGTCCAGACGCCCCTCGTCGCGCAGCTGGTTGATGCGCTGCAGCCGCACGAACCGCGGTCCCTCGAAGTCCTCCGCGCGCAGGCCGTAGCGCTCCATGTCGGCGGCCAGCTCCTCGATCCCGTCCGGCACCGTCCAGCGGGGCTGGAAGCCCGGGAGCAGGCGCGTGACCTTGCCGAAGTCGACCCGGTAGTCGCGGCTGTCCGCCGATGCGCCCTCGGCGAAGGTGACGGGGACGTCGAAGCGTCGGGCCACGGTCTGGGCGATGTCGCGGATCTGCACGACGTCCTCGTCGCGCCCGATGTTGAACGCCTGGTCGTGCACGACCTCCCGGTCTGCCTCGACGACCGCGAGGAAGGCGCGCGAGATGTCCTCGGCGTGCACCAGCGGACGCCACGGCGTGCCGTCGCTCTGCAACCGCACCTCGTGCCGGGTGAACGCCGTCCCGGTCAGGTTGTTGACCACGATGTCGGCGCGAAGCCGCCGCGACGAGCCGTACGCCGTCGCGTTGCGCAGGTACGTCGGGCTGAAGTCGTCGTCCGCGAGCGGGGAGATCAGCTGCTCGGCCATCACCTTGCTCTCGCCGTACGGCGTGACCGGGTGGAAGTCGCTCTCCTCGGTGACCGGTGCGTCGCCGGCCGCTCCGTAGAGCGAGCACGAGGAGGAGAAGGCGTAGCGCGGCACGCCCGCCTCCTTCGCGACCCGGGCGAGGTGTGCCGCACCGTGCGCGTTCACCGAGTACGTCGCGTCGGGGTTGAGGTGGCCGACCGGGTCGTTGGAGATCGCCGCGAGGTTGACCACCGCGTCGAAGCCGGCGACGTCCTCGGGCCGCTGGTCGCGGATGTCACCGGTGCGTGACTCGTAGTCCGGGGTGTACGGACCGAAGTCGCACCCGTCGTACCAGCCGATGTCGAGGCCGACGACCTCGTGCCCGGCCTCGCGGAAGAGCGGCACCAGCACCGCCCCGATGTAGCCGCGGTCCCCTGTGACCAGCACCTTCATGACCGTCCCCCTTCTGCGTCGTCCCCGACGCCGATCAGCACCTTGGTGGCGAACAGCCCCTCGGCGTACCGGTGCCGGCACTCGACGCCACGCACCCGCATCAGCCCGAGAAAGAGCTCCTCGTCCCACCAGTCGCGGGCCCGCTGGCTGGGGAAGTGCTTGTCGAGCAGCTCGACCTTCAGGCGGGCGTCCTCCTCGGACAGGCCGACGTAGTGGGTCGGCTGCCCGGTGTCGCCGTCCCACTTGGGGATCTCGTAGTGCAGCACCAAGGAGTCACGCCACACCGTCGGGGCCAGTCGCCCCAGCAGTCGGTGGTCCTGGTGCGCATCGTCGACCCGCGGCGCCAGGACGAGGTCCGGCTTCGACCCCGTGGCCGCGTGATCCTCCAGCGCCTGCTTCACGTCGTCCCAGCGGCTCGGCAACCGGCCGTCGGGGAAGTCGAGGTACGTCGCGTTCTCGACGCCGGCGAACGATGCCAAGGCCGCCCGCGACTCGGCGACCCGGTCCGGCGTCCCCGACATCACCAGCGCCGAGACCGTGGTGGCGTCGCGGCGCCCGAGCCGCAGCAACGTGCCGCCGCACCCGATCTCGATGTCGTCAGGGTGCGCGCCGAGGCACAGCACGCTCAGCGCACCGCTCGGCAGGTCGAGGCTCAGCACGACGCATCACCACAAACTCGGTGGGCCGAGGGCATGCAGAGTGGCAAAACCACGCAGTTGACCACGATCCCCTGCCCCCTGCCCCCTGCCCCCTGCAGGAAGGAATGGCGTCAACTGGCCCAAGCCATTCACACACAGGATAAGGCCGCCACAGCCTTCTCACGGTAAAAATTCGCTCGCCTGCGACGGTGCCGGATCCGCGACGGCGGCTCGAGGAAGGTCCACCACGAAAAGGCCCGGCCCGTGAAGGCGGGTAGCTCCCGCACAGCAGGTCGTCTCGGCGTCCCTGGCGCCGCCCCTGGCGCCCGCCCAGCCGTACTCCCCTGTCCGGAATCACACTGCCTAGTCCCTGGTCGCGTCGCCTCGGGCTCTCCCCGGCGTCGCGAGCGTGGGATGACGTACCCAGTTTCGGACGGCGCGAGCCCCCGCGAGGGCATGCCCCTTAGTGAGACTCGGATACGGCGTAGCGATCGCGAGCTTGCGGCGATTCCTGGTTCCGGGGATGACAAGTGGTCGGCCTTTCGCCGCCGCGGCGAGGGACATCGACGCGACCTGCTGGGGCGTCCACCAGTAGGACTCGGGCACCTCCGGCGACAGTCCAACCCTCTCGAAGTAGCTCGTTCGGGTGAATCCCGGCAGGACCGTGGTGCACGTGACAGGCGTCGGTTCGAGCTCGGCTGTCAGGGCTTGGCCGAAGCTTGACACGAACGCCTTGGTAGCGGCGTAGACCGCCTGCTGCGGCCCGGGAGCCATCGAGGCCATCGACGAGACCTGGACGATCGTTCCACGGCCGTTTTCCAGCATGGTGGCAAGTGCGGCATGGGTGAGACGTACGAGAGCCAGGTTGTTGACCAGAACGGTTTCGGTGGCCCTCTGCACGGGCAGGTCGGCGAACGTGCCCCATTGCCCCAAGCCGGCGCAGTTCACCAGAAGGTCGATCGAATGGGATGCGTGGATCACTGACTCGACCAGGCTGATGCCGCTCTCGGTCGAGAGGTCGGCGCAGAGGACCTGCGCCTTGACACCTTGCGCCTCGGCTCGGCTGGCCACCGAATCAAGGGCAACGTGGTTCTGGCCGACGAGGATGACATCGACTCGAGACGACGCGAGCTGGTCAGCGAAGGCCTCACCAATGCCCGAAGATGCACCCGTTACGAGCGCACATTGCCACGATGGCACTGCCCCCCCTGCCGTCCCATTTCCCTGCACGCCAGGCTCCGGCGAGCTACGTCAAGGGTATTCCTTCGCTGGCTGACCCATCCTCCCGCAAACAGGGGACGAGCTCCTGCGCGAAGGGAACGTCTACTGGGCCGCTGGTGTGCAGGCATACGCGGTGCCCGGGGCAATTCCCGATGGGCGACCTGTCAATCGCTACGCGTTCACCGACTTCGCAAAGAACACGACGATGCTCTCTAATCATTGAGCACATCGGCACGAAGGGCTGGCGCCTCAACGGGCACACGTGACGGTGGACGGTGGACGGTGGACGGTGGACAGGACCGCACCCACCGACCGAACGTCCCTATCCGTAGGAGGTCACCGGTTGCGTTCGCTAGTCTCGATGGACCCTCCACGAGGGTCTGTTCACATCCCCGAGGCATGAAGCGGCCGACGCCATGATCCCTCCCACAACGTCCCGGTCGAACTCGCGCCGGAAACCCCTCGGAACTCGCCGTCGTCTCGTCGTCCGTGCGACATGCGCGATGCTGGTGCTCACCGGGCTCTCGGCCTCCGGCGCGAGCGCTGCGATCCCAGGCTCCCTGGAGACGCCGTCGCGGCTGCTCTCCACGAGCCTGCCCGGGAAGGTGCCGGCGCGGATCTGTGGCTCACGCGGCCTCGAGGGACCGAGCAAACCACCGCCCGGGGCCAAGGTGGTGCGCCACCAGAACCTCGGAAACCTGGCGCTGCGGAGCCGCAAGGGCCGCGTCTTCTGGCTCGCGCCCGGAGTCCACCGCCTGGGCAAGCGTCAGTACTCACAGGTCATCCCGAAGGCCCGTCAGGTCTTCATCGGCGCCCCCGGTGCCGTGATCGACGGTCACCACAAGAACCTCTACGCCTTCAGCGGCAAGGCCCGGCATGTGCGGATCGAACACCTCACAATCACCGACTTCGGCAAGCACGGCGACAACGGTGGGCAGGGCGTGGTCAACCACGACTCGGGACGCGGGTGGGTGATCGCGCACAACACGATCTCCCACAGCGCAGGGGCGGGCGTCTTCCTGGGCACGCGCACCCGAGCCATCAGCAACTGCCTGGCGTACAACGGCCAGTACGGGTTTCAGTCGTACTGAAGCCCGGACCTCACCACGTGGTTCTGCGCCACAACGAGATCGCCCACAACAACGTCGACGACTGGGACTCCATCCAGCCCGGCTGCGGGTGCTTCGGGGGCGGAAAGTTCTGGAATACCACGGTGCCCGGGTGATCGGCAACTGGGTCCACCACAACCGGGGGCCCGGCCTCTGGGCGGACACCAACGATCGGGGCTTCCTCTTCCGTGGCAACTACCTCAGCGACAACGACAGCTCGGGCATCTTCTACGAGATCAGCTACAACGCCCGTATCGTGCACAACACCTTCGTTCGCAACGCGATCGAGGAGGGACCGAGCAGCCCCGGCTTCCCGATCGGGGCGATCTACGTCTCGGAGTCGGGAAGCGATCGCCGAGTCCACACCAAGTTCCGCCACTCGCTGCTGATCTCGCGCAACCGGTTCGTCGACAACTGGGCGGGCATCCTGGCGTGGGAGAACCCGGACCGGTTCGCGGGATCACCCTTCAACTCGAGCACCGGCTTCACGACCCTGGTGTCGCCGGGCGTCGCCACCGAGAAGCACTGCAGCGATCCAGACCTCATCGGGACGCAGCCGTACTTCGACGACTGTCGGTGGAAGACCAAGAGGCTCGCGGTCACCCACAACCGGTTCGAGATGGACCGATCGCGCATCCCGCACTGCACGGCCGCTGCCGGGTGCGGGTGGAACGGCTTGGTCTCCAACTACGGGACCGTGCCGGACTGGTCGCCGTACAAGGCGTACGTCGTGCCGCGCAACATCACTTTCCACCAGCACAACAAGTGGAAGCGCAACACCTACGTCGGCCCGTGGCGATGGCTCGCCTACACGCTCGGGAACCCGGTTTCCTGGCGACGGTGGAGGGGGCACTTCGGCCAGGACGCGCACAGCACCAGGCGGTAAGCCCTCCGGTGCAGCAGACGGTCGCGGGATCGACCGGGCCGACCGGCTGCATCGGACGACCACCGGGGCCAGGCGTGTCCCGCGGCATGGCCTACGTGCTCACCCGGCGGCGATCACCTGACAAACGTGTCGTTCGTGCACGGACGGCAAGCACGGACAGTGACCCTGACCCAGCTGGGGGCTGCGCTGGATGTGGGCCGGTGCGGCAGTAGCCGTTGACAAGACCTCAACCCGCCACGGGCACGCGAGATAGGTGTCTGCCGGACTCACGAAGTGCGATCACGAACTGCCACCAGTAGACGAACGCCCCGCACCACATCGCAACCGCGCTGCCGAGCACTGCGCCGCGTGTCCCGCCCGCGACGGCGCCGGTGAGCGAGAACAGCACATACATGACGGACGTCATGATGGCTGCCCGGAGGCTTCGGTTCGCGGCTCCAGGGCTTTGAGGCCGGTTCCGGCGCCCGCCGCAAGACAGCCCCCGATAACGGCCAAGGCGGTCGGCAGCACCAGGGGATAGGTCGGCCGCCAGATGGCGCCCAGAATGCCTGTCCGAGCCCCAGCGGCAGGCCGACCAAGAGGAAGACGCACCAGAGCGCCGCCAGGGCCGTATACGAGACGCTGATGACCGCGCAGAACCTCACGAACCGTTCCGCAGAGTCGCGCCAGATACGCGTCGCTTCGGGAGCAGGATCAGGCCGCTCCCGTTGACGAGCACCACCACGGCAGCCATCGAGCGTGTTCGCCGCCTGGACATAGCCGACAGCGGCCAGGCCCAGGAGGAGACCGATGCCGTAGGTCCGTAGCTGGCTGGAGGCGCTGTTCGTCGTCCCTTCCACCATGTAGCGGAAGCCGAGGTCCCGCTGTTGGGTAAGCCATTGCCGGGTCTGCCTCACAGCGTGGCACCACGCCGGCCTGAAGGGTCCCGATCGCGGCCGCGACCGTAGCAGCTCCCCCCACGCCAGCACGGACCAGAAGACGTTTGCCGCGTGCGCCAGCTGGAGCGCGACAAGGGCCGGGATGACGACCACAAGCCAGACCAGGTCGTTGAGGAAGGCCGAGCCCCGCGTCCACGAGGAGAAGAACGCGAAGCGCCACCAGTCCTGGAGCAGCAGACCCGGCAAGGCAACGGCCAGCGCCACGAAGGCGAGGCCGAGCCGGCCACCCAGGACTGCCGCCGCCACCAGGACAGCGGCGCCGAGCACCAAGCCCGACGGAGACGGTGGTTCCGGTGGAAGCGGCGACCACTCGCCGCCAGGTCCGCCGGTCCACATGGCTGAACCTGACCATGAGTGGGTCGGTCGCCAGCCCTCGCGAAGCGTTGAGGGCGAAGGCATAGGTGACGAATATGACGCGAAGATGCCGTACTGCTCCGCGCCGAGGAGGCGTGCGACGTAGATGTTCACCGCGAAGTTCGACAGGCTGGACACTGCCTGGTCGGCAACTCCCCAGGTGAGCCCGCGGCCCTTCCGAGGCACGGCGGCCAGGGCCCGTAGCGCGCGTTGCATGTGGCTACTACCCGGGTCGTCCGGGACTCCCTTCAGCATCGGTCCACGCCGCCCAAGCGACTCACCGCGCGGACTCCTTCCAACCCGCCACGGCGTCACGCAGGGAGACCTCCTCGCGATGGTCACCCGCCGCCAACCGATCGGCCTTGGAGAGCATCTCCGCCTTGTCACCTTGCTCGTCGCGCGGTCGAGAGACCAGGCCGCGACGTGGCGGTAGCACTCGCGCTTCTCGCGCGCCGGAGATCGGAGCCCTTCGCACCGCGTCGACGTACCCGAGCATGTACTCCCCGAGCAGGCGGACGGTCGGGTGCTTGAGCCGGTTCTTGCGCGCCGGATCCAGGATCTCGCAGCGCGAGCGGATCTTCGTCGAGACGTTGTAGGACCGATCGTCGTGTCGCGCCGGAAGTAGAGCCACTCCGGCGTGATGTGGAACTTGCCGCGCAGCAGGAGCTCAAGGACGACGATCCGATCGGCACTGTGGTAACTGCCGAACGGTTTGATGCTGCGCAGGGCCGACATCCGAATCACGCCGTACTCGTCGCAGAACGACAGGATGCCGTCGTGGTCCACGCGCACGAGGCCCGGGTGGTCCGGATCGGTGCTGTCGAACAGGCCGCTGCCGCCGAAGAGGGAGCTGCGAAACCGATCGGAGGGCCGGCCCGCATCGGTGACCAGTGGGTGTTCCATGGCCTGCGTGACCTCGCCGTCCGCGTTCAACACGGCCTGGTAGGCGTGCGCCAGCACGACGTCCGGGTAGCGATCGAGTGCGTCGACGCACGACTTCAACAGATCCTTCCCGTAGAGGTCGTCCGCGGCCGCCCACTTGAAGAACTCCCCCGTGCCTCGTCCCGGACGAAATTGTGGTTGGGGGCGAGACCGATGTTCCGCTTCTGCCGGATGACCCGGACGCGTGAATCGCTCCTTGCGTAGGCGAGGCAGATGTCCGTAGTCGAGTCCGTCGAGGCGTTGTCGGAAATGATCAACTCGAAGTCCCTCCTCGTCTGCCCGAGAAGGGCTTCGATCGATGCGGCGACGTACTTCTCGCCGTTGAACACGGGGAGTCCGATGCTCAGCCGAGGCGTACTCGCGGTCGCCTCCGCGGGTGCCCAGTCATGACCGCTCACCCTGACCTCGCAGGAAGGACCACAGTCGAGGCCCGACGACGTCGGCGTCGAACTCGCGACGGAACCGCTCCCTCGCCGCGACGGCGGCCTTCAACCTGCCGGGCTCGTCGTCGAGCAGGCCGATCAAGGCGGCAGCAGCCTCGGTCGGATCATCCAGGGACCAGTCCGGATCTCGACCCCGTCATGACACAGATCAGAGATGCCGGCGACGTCCGCCGCCAAAACCGGAAGCCCAGCGGCCATCGCCTCGATGATCGCAAGGGAAAGGCTGCCGACTCGGCCGATGCGGCGTGGACGTATACCCGGTATCGCGGCAAGAACTCGCGCACGTCCGTGCGGAAGCCGCGGAAGCGGACCTGGCTCTCCAGCCCGAGGGAACGGGCAAGATGCGGCAACTCCCTGCGAAGCGGTCCATCGCCGAACACGTCGAGGGTCAAGCGTCGCCCAGCCCGGTTCGCCTCGGCCAGGACCTCCAGCAGGAAGCGATGGTTCTTCCTGTCTTCGAGCTTCCCCGTGCTGACCAGATCGGCCAGTAGCTCCTGACTGGGCCGAGCGTCGGGCGCGTCCACGAAGTTGCTGATCACGGACGACGGGACAGCTCCTGCTTCCGGAAGCCAGCTCAACAAGGAGTCCCGGCCCCACGCGGACACGTGCACCATGCCGTCGAGCCGGGGGATCGTGTCTCGTTCTGCCTGACGGATCCGGCGAAACACGATCCCGTCACGACGGATCTCCCGACCAGGCTCTGCGTGTTCGTCGGCAAGGGAGACCCTGAAGTGGACTGCCATCACCACTCGCTGGTGTGGGCCTCGGCGCGCGCGAAGAGCAGCTTCGGCCTCCAACGGCCCCTGTGCATAGACGATGCAATCCTCGAGTTCGGCGAGGCGCCGACGTAGGGCGTTCCTGAGGAACACCTCGTGCCAATGCCGGTACCACACAACGCTTGCGGGCCCGTTGACCCACGCGAGCGCCGGCCTGGGGGCGAACACGGGGTAGGTGAGCAGTCGGCCCCAGGAGAAGGGCGTGATCACCTCACAGGTGACCCCGATCTTGTGCAGGTATTGGCGAAGTTGACGTACGTGCGTGTGGATACCGGTGGCGCCTTCCTGGCGGAAGATGCTTGCGACGACCACAGGGACCCCGTGTTCTCCCCGTTGTAGAGCGGGAGCTCGACGTCAGGTCGGGGATCGTAGTCACGGCGCATCACCGGCCGACAGAGGCGCGCCACACGTTCCAACCAGCCCTCTCGCCAGTAGGCGTAGATGGCCCGCGGGCAGCTGCGGTGATAGTCGGCGGTGCAGACGCCGCCGGACAGGATGATGCAGGGTGTCTGCATCGTGATCAGGTGACCGGTGGTCTCCTCGACGATCCGATCAACCCTGCGGAGCACCTGCGGGTTGACCGCAGTACCTGATCATCTCGCGGTCGAAGTAGAGCCCCCGGTTTCGTTGGTTCGCGTCGAGAGTCTTGCCGATCTCCTCGGCGGACTTGACGCGTACCCAGTCGCCGGGCTCGAGGTCGAGGGTGACCGGCGGCGTCGAGTGGCCTGCAGTGACGATGAAGGGGTACGTCAGGCCCCCCTTGATGCGCAACCAATGTGGGAGAATCCGACGCGACGCAGCCTGAGCCAGGTTGAAGATGCCCACCGCGATTCCCCTGAGGACACGGCGCAACGGAGCATTGCCGTAGCGAACGTCATCGACGTATTGGGCGAGCGTTCCAGCGCGAGATGAAGTCACCCATGGCTCGAGGAAGCTCAGTCGCCTGACAGGAGTACACGGCTTCGGCTTTGGCGGCAGGATCATCGCTGCTCCGGCATGCACCGTGGGCCACCTCGACGAGCCTCTCCCGGGTACAGCCGCCAGTCGGGCCCGCTTCGGTGGCCGAGCCCTTCGCGATGCTCGAGGCCTGGGCGTCGGGTCCGGAGACATCAGATCTTGGAACACGAGTCAGCCATTCGGTCTTCCAGAAGATCAGGCAACCCGCTTGGCATCCACCGTGCGCCTGGCCATCGCATCGAACACCGGCCAGGTGAGCGGTGTTCTCCATCTTGTGGAGCCCGGTGATGTTGACGGTGTCACATGTCTTGTGGGCGATGCCCCGAGCGTGAACTTCTGTCCGCAGAACTGCAGCATCTCCGGCATGAATGGAGGGCGTCCAACTCTCCACGTCTCATCCAGACCGGCCAAGATCTCCTCCGCAGACTTGACCTGCACCACGTCTCCCACCGCGAAACCGTCCATCGTCTTCAGGCCCCGCTCGACGACTCTTCGGATCCCGCACGCTCCCTGGTCTTGTTCATCCTCGGTTCACCCTCCCGCTCGATCTCCATCGGACCTCTAGATCACAGCCGGGCATCGCGACGGCCACGATCGGCCGCCCCTCCTCGATGGGTTGTCGCGCCACAGCGCCCAGGGGCTGATGCCTCTGCTTGATAGTTGCTCTCCAGCTGCGGCCGCTCCTTCAAGCGTGTCCATCGGTGCCCAGAACCCGTCGTAGGAGACCGCACGCAGGCGACCGTCCCGGGCAGCCCGCACGCACCCGTCCATGACCAGGTCGTCGCCCTCTTCGAGGTAGTCGAAGATTCCCTGGCGCAGGACGAAGTAGCCGCCGTTGATGCGCATCGCCATGTCGGCCACGGGCTCCAGGCCGCGTGACCCGCCCGTCGGGCTCGATGTCCGCCACGTGGAAGGAGTCCTGCGGCTTCACCGCCAGGAACTGCGCGACGGCGTCGGTGTCCACGAACGCGTCGACCAGGTCGTGCTGCGACGCGTCGGTCAGCACGTCGCCGTAGTTGGCGAGGAACACCTCGTCACCCTCGAGATAGGGCCGTACGCGGCGCAGCCGCTCGCCGATCGCGGTGTCGATGCCCGGTGTCGATGAAGCTGATGGTCCAGTCGCTGATGTCGGTGCTCAGCATTTCGACGTGCTGCCCACCCTTGGTCAGAACGAAGTCGTTGGACGCCGTCTCGCGGTAGTCCAGGAAGTAGTTCTTCACCGCCTCCGCGCCGTAGCCCAGGCACAGGATGAACTCGTTGTGCCCGAAGTGTGCGTAGTAGCGCATCACGTGCCAAAGCACCGGCCGGCTACCGATCGGCATCATCGGCTTCGGGAGTGACTGGTTGTCAGCGCGCATGCGCATCCCCAGGCCCCCGCAGAACAGGACGACCTTCATGAGGCTTTTCCTGCATCCTCCAAAGTCGACCGTCCGCATCAGAAGACCTCCAGCCGCGGAAGCGCCACCACGAGCTCCGCACCCCATTCGCGCACGTACGCGAGCTGCTCGGAGATCTCGCGTCGCAGGTTCCACGGCATGATCAGCACGTAGTCGGGCCGTGCCTCGGCGAGTGCCTCCACCGGATGGATCGGGATGTGGGTCCCGGGCAGGAAGCGCCCGTGCTTGTAAGGGTTCCGGTCGACCGCGAACTCCACGAGGTCGGCCCGGATGCCGCAGTGGTTCAGCAGGGTGTTGCCCTTGCCGGGCGCGCCGTACGCCACCACGCGCTTGCCCTCGCGACTCGCCCCGATGAGGAAGGTCAGCAGGTCGTTGCGTACCTCCGCGACCGCTCTGGCAAAACCCGCGTGGCCCTCGAGCGTGTGGAGCCCGGCGGCCTCCTCGACGTCGAGCACCCTCGCGACCTCGTCGGACGGCTCGACCGCGTGCTCGGTCGGCATCGACCAGGTGCGCAGGGAACCGCCGTGGCTGCTCAGCTCGTCGACGTCCACCACCGTCAGCCCGGCGGCGGCCAGGACCCGCTGTGTGGTGAGGAGCGAGAGGTAGGAGAAGTGCTCGTGGTAGATCGTGTCGTACTCACGGTGCTCGATCAGCCGCAGGAGGTGCGGGATCTCGATGGTGACCCGTCCCTGGTCGGCCACGAGGGCCCGCAGCCCTCGGGCGAAGTCCACGATGTCCGGAACATGGGCGAACACGTTGTTGGCCGCCACGAGGTCCGCCGGTCCGTGGCGCTCCGCGACGTCCGTTCCGGTCTTCTCCCCGAGGAACGACACCTCGGTCGGGACGCCCTTCGCCACCGCGGCCGCGGCCACGTTGTCGGCGGGCTCGATGCCGAGGCAGCGGATGCCGCGCGCCACGACGTGCTGGAGGAGGTAACCGTCGTTGCTCGCCACCTCGACCACGAACGAGTCCTGGTCGAGTCCCAGTCGCTCGACCGCGGTCTCGACGTAGTCCGCGGCATGCCGCACCCATGAGTCGCTGAACGACGAGAAGTAGGCGTACTCCTCGCCGAAGATCTCCTCGGCGCTGACGTACTCGGGCAGCTGGACGAGGAGGCAGGCGTCGCACACCCGTACGTGGAGTGGGTAGAAGCGCTCGCTCCGGTCCAGCTCCTCGGGCAGGAGGTACGTCTCGCACGGTGGCGACATCCCGAGGTCGACGAACGTGCTGGTCAGTTCGGCCCCGCAGAGCCGGCACAACGGATTCATGAAGTCGACCTTCCTCGTCGCGTCGCGTCGGCGACACTGGTGACAACCGGGGTCCGTGACCGACGGACCGGCACTGGTGCGGAGGGGGGTCGCATGGAGTTCGAGCGCACGCGCCTGCCCGGCGTCGTGGTCTTTCGGCCGGAGCCCGCGCGCGACGCGCGTGGGTTCTTCAGCCGGACGTTCGACGCCGATGTCGCCCGCAGCGCCGGCGTGGACGCGGACCGATTCCTGCAGGACAGCATGTCTCGCTCGTCGTACGCCGTGATCCGCGGCCTGCACGTGCGCGTGGGGCAGGGCGAGGGGAAGCTGGTGCGCTGCTCGCACGGACGGGTGTACGACGTGGTGGTCGACCTGCGGCCCGGCTCCCCGGCGTACCGCACCTGGGAGTCGTTCGAGCTCGACGGGGACCACCAGACCTCGGTCTTCATCCCGCCCGGCTGCGCGCACGGCTTCCAGGCGTTGACCGAGACCGCCGACACGGCGTACCGCATCGACCGGCGCCACGAGCCGTCCGAGGACCTGACCATCGCGTGGAACGACCCCGAGCTCGCGGTCGAGTGGCCGCTGCCGCCGGGAGCGATGTCGGAGAACGACCGGAGGGCGGCGCCGTTGTCGGCGCTCACCGATCGACTGGCGGAGATCCGAGCCGAGCACGGCACGGAGCTGTGACGATCCGCGCGCCGGCGGACCCCTACCGTCGACACGCCCTGATCGGCACCCTCATCTGCCTTGGGCTCCTGGTCGCCCTGACCGCCGCGGTCGCGGCCGGTCTCACCGACTCGCTCGACGTCTCGGCCCGCGAGCACTTCCGACCCGACCTCGTCTGGGGCCAGGACCAGCAGCGAGCCAGCCACGTCGTCTCGTGGCTGAGTCCCGACCGGATGGTCCTGCTTCTCGCCATCGGATCCGCGGTCGTCAGCGCCTGGCGTCTGACGCTGTGGCCGCTGATCCAGGCCGCCTGTGTGGTCGCCGCGACCGGCGGCGCCGTCCTGGTGCTGAAGTTCTTGGTGGACCGCGCCGATCCCAGGGGCGAGCACACCAGTCTCGGCGGCAGCTTCCCGTCCGGCCACAGCGCCGTCCTGCTCGCGTGCGTCGCCACCGGAGCGATGCTGGTCAGCTGCCCGACCCGTTGGTGGCAGCGCGCTGGGTGCCTGCTGCTCGAGGCGGTGCTCGCGATCGCGATGCTGTACGTCGCGCTGCACTGGCTGGCCGACATCGTCGGCGGGGGCCTGGTGGCGGGAGTCGTGCTGGGTCTCGAGGCGCTGGTGGCCGGACCCGACGGCGGGCCGAGCCATCGCGGCCGACGTCATCGTTTCCGGCTGCCCGAACGGTCGTCCGACCGTTCCGCGACCTGACCCGGTCCGTCGGGCGCGGTCAGCCCCAGATGTCGCGATGGACATTGAGCACCACCCTCGAGCCGTAGGGGTCGATCTTGATCGGCAGCTCCTTCATCTCCGCGAGAGCAACGCGGACCGCGCGCCTGGTGCTGCACCGGGCAGACCACCAGCACGAAGCCGCCGCCTCCGGCACCGGCCACCTTCGCGCCGGTCGCACCGGCGTCCACCGCGGCGTCCACGGCCGCGTCGAGCACCGTGTTCGACACCCCGGAAGCCAGGGACCGCTTGGCCTCCCAGCTCTTGTTCAGGGCGACCCCGATCTGGTCGGTGTCGCCCTCGCGCAGAGCGTCCGACGGCTCCGCCGGCGAGGTCGCGGAGGAGGTCGAGCTGCGCCAGCTTCGCGCCGATGTTGGCGGTCTGTTCCTGGAGGATCGCGTCGGCACTGCGCGTGAGCCCGGTGTAGAAGAGCATCAGCTCGTGACTGCACGTGGCGGTGCAGCGTGGGCTCGAGGCGGATCTGCTCGACGGCGACCCGGTCGCCGGGACCGAATCGCAGGTCGCAGATGCCGCCGTACGCCGCGGCGTACTGGTCCTGCTTCCCGATCGGCTTCCCGCATCGGTCGATCTCGATCGCGCAGGCCCGCTCGGCCAGCTCCTGGGCCGAGAGCTGGACGCCCTGATAGGCGAACAGCGCCTGGAGCAGCCCGACCGTGATCGACGACGACGAGCCCAGACCCGAGCCCGCCGACGGGATGTCGGCCAGGGTGGTGATCTCGACGCCGTGCCGCACGCCGGCCATGTGCATCGCCTCGCGGACGAGATCGTGGCGGAGGTCCTCGACCCGGCTGACGATCTCCTTCTGCGAGTAGTTCAGGTAGATGTCGTCGTCGAAGCGCTGCTTGACCACCACGTAGACGTACTTGTCGATCGCGGCGTTCAGGACGCGGCCGCCGTGCTCGCGGTAGTACGACGGCAGGTCGGTGCCGCCGCCCACCAGTCCGACCCGCAAGGGTGTCTGGGTGATGATCATCGGTGGGCTCCTTCGCGCCAGGTGGATCGCGCCTCGGCCAGCGCCTGGGGCGTGCCGATGTCGCGGAGGTAGGTGTCGCCGATGCCGATCACCCGGGCCCGACCGACGAGCCGGGGCAGGAGATGCGTGCCGACGTCGCACGGATCCGGAACGTCGATGAGGTCGAGCACCTCACGGTCGAAGGCGTACAGCCCGGCGTTGGCGAGGTCGCTGCGCGGGCGGGCCGGCTTCTCCTCGAATCCGACGAGCCGACCGTCGGCGTCCACCTCGAGAATCCCGCACTCGCTCGGCCGCGGCGCGTGGAACGCGGTCAGCGTGGCCGGGGCGTCACTCTCCAGGTGGGCGGTCACCAGCCGGGCGAGCTTGTAGTCGGTGAGGTTGTCCGCGTTCACCACCAGGAACGTCGGGCTGTCCTCGAGCAGGTCGCGCGCGGCCCGCAGGGTGCCGGCGCTGCCGCGCAGGGACTCTTCGTGAAGGAGCCGCACGGGCGGACCAGTCACGCGAGTGGCGATGTGAGCGGCGACCTGGTCCGCGAGGTGATGGGTGTTGACCAGGACCTCGTCGACCCCGAGCTCGCCGAGCGACTCGAGCCAGATGTCGAGGAGCGTCCGTTCGCCGATCCGCACCAGGCACTTGGGTGTCGCATCGGTCAGGGGACGCAGGCGGGTCCCGAGCCCGGCGGCGAGGAGCACGGCCTTCATGCCGTCGACCCCCTCACGACGCCCAGCGACCGCATCGACGCGTCCGCCACCTCGAGCACTCGATCGAGATCGGACTGCGACTTCAGCCACTCGGCGTACGCCGCGACGGACTCCACCGGGGTGTTGCGAGGCTCCCAACCCAGGCTCTGCAGCGCCTCGGTGTCGGAGAAGATGTGCCGGGTGTCGCCGAAGCGATACTCCCCGGTGACCCGGGCGGGAAGATCCGAGCCGTAGTGAGAACGGACGATCTCGGCGAACTGCCAGGTGGAGTACGCCGTTCCGCCGCCGACGTTGAAGACCCGTCCGATCGCGTCATCGTGGGTGAGCACGAGGGCGTTGGCGGCGACCACGTCCTCGATGTTGACGTAGTCGCGGATCGCGCCGCCGTCCTCGTAGACCGTCGGCGCACCGCCCTGCGCATAGTGGAGGCAGAAGATCCGGCAAGCGCCGGAGTAGGCGTTGTAGACCGACTGTCGCGGCCCCTGGACGATGCTGTAGCGCAGCGCGACAGTCGGGATCCCGTAGCGCCTGCCGAGGTTGATCGCCTGCATCTCCTCGGCGTACTTGGACATTCCGTAGGCGTTCTGCGGGTTCGAGATCCGCTCCGGGGTTCGCGCGAGCTCGAGCTCGCCGCCGCACCGGGGGCACGGGATCTCCCACATCCGCGCCGTCAGCGCCGACTCGGGGCGCATGCCCGGCAGCTGTTCACCGTCCTCCGGGCAGCGGTACAGGCCCTCGCCCATCGCGGACTGGGAGGACGCCACCACGACCCGTTGGAGGTCGAGCTTCTCGGCGACCGCGATCTCGTAGATCAGCGCGGTCGACCGCACGTTCACGTCCACGAACGTGGCGAAGTCCGGCAGGTAGTCCTGGTAGGCCGCGAAGTGGTAGACCGCGTCGGTGCGTCGCAGCAGGTTGGCGAGCAGGTCACGGTTGCGGACGTCGCCGACGTACAGCTCGACACCGGGGGTGAGGTACGACGGCTCGCCGTCGCGGTGGACCGGTGCCGTCAGGGCATCGAGCACGGTGACCTCGTGCCCGAGCTCGACGAGGCGGTCGCACGTGTGCGAGCCGATGAAGCCCGCACCGCCCGTGACCAGGATCCTCATGATCGCTCCTTCCGGCGGGCGTGCACCTGGCGATACACCTCGAGCGTGCGCTCTGCGGTCACCGCCCAGGTGAAGTCCTGGCGCGCTCCAGCCCGAGCTTGCGCAGCAGCACTCGACTCGGGGCCGCAGGCCGCCTCGAGCGCCGTCGGCGATGCTCGCCGGGTCGTCCGGGTCGGCCAGCAAGGCCGCACCACCGGCCGTCTCGGGCATCGCGCTGCGGTCCGATGTCACGACGGGGCAGCCGGACGCCATCGCCTCGAGGATCGGGCAGGCCGAAGGTCTCGTTGAGTGACGGGTAGGCGAACACCGAGGCGGCACGGTAGAAGTGGACGGTCTCCTCCAGCGGCACGCCACCGACCCAGTCGACGCGCTCCGCGATGCCGAGCTGTCGGCCAGCGCCCGGAGCTCCGCGACGTACGCGACGTCGCGGCCCGGCCCGACGACGACGAGGCGGTGGTCACCGAGCTCGGCTCGCCGTGCGAACGCCCGCAGCAGACCGTCGCAGTTCTTGTACGGCCACAGCGACGAGACGAACAGCACGAACGGGCCCTGACGCCGTACCGCTGCGCCAGGTGGTCACGTGCCTCGTCGGGGTCACCGGGACGGAACAGATCGTGGTCGACGGCCTCCGGGATCAGGTGCAGCTTGGCGGGATCCACGTCGAGATAGCGGTCGACCTCGCGCCGCAGGCTCTCGGAGTTGATGATGACCGCATCGGCGATCTTCGCCGTGTGTGGGTAGCCCTTCTGCCGGTACCACCGGACCAGCGGGCCGCACGGCTCCGGCGCCGTGAACGCGTGCATGGTCTTGAAGTGGGCCACCACCGCGGGCGCCGGCCGCACGCACGGGGCGATCAGGGTGCTGAACACGTCGACGCCGTCCAGGCGGAGCCGGACGGGCGCGTACATCTGCTCGCTCAGGGTGCGCAGGCGGCTGCGCTCGTTCGACCATGGGAACATCAGGTGGCCGACCCCGCCCGGGTAGCCGCTGTGCATCGGCGCGCAGGCGCGGGCTGACCAGCAGCCGGAACTCCTCGCCCTCGCGCATCCGGACCGCCATCTCCGGGATGACCCGGGTCCAGAACCAGTGGGCACCTGACGGGTTGCGGGGGTCGTCGGTCAGCAGGTTGACCGCGACCCGCATGCCGTCAGAAGACCGTCGTCGCGACCGCATCGGGCGCCATCCTCGACTGTCGGACGTACTGGGCGAGCAGGTGCATGCAGGCCTGGTGCGCGTCCTCCACGATCCCGTAGTTGGCGGCGTCCACGTGGATGGAGACGCCGGCCATGGTGCGCGCCGTCGCCACCGCCGAACCCGGTCATGGCGATGGTCTGCATGCCGTTGCTCTCGGCCCAGGCGAGTGCCCGGACGATGTTCGGCGACCGACCGGACGACGACACCGCGACCAGCACGTCACCGGGCCGGGCCAGCGACTCGAGCTGATACTCGAAGACCGCGTCGTACCCGATGTCGTTGGCGATCGCGCTCAGAGATCTCGACGTTCGTCGCGAGGCTGGTGACGCGTGTGTGCAGCTCGGTGCCGACGCGCACGCCCTTCACGTGGTCGCACTGCAGGTGGTTGGCGATCGAGGCCGAGCCGCCGTTGCCGCACACGAACACCGCCGCGTCGCGGTCGTAGGCGTCCGCGAGCACCTTGGACGCCCGGTCGAACGCCGCCAGGTCCACCGTGGCCATCGCTTGGCCCAGCTCCCCGGCGTAGTGCTCGGCGAAGAGGTAGGCCGACTCGTACCGGACCTGGGGGAAGGCGCCCTTCGGGAAGAACGTCGGTGCGGACGCGAGCTCGCCCAGAATGTGGTCCACCGCGGTGGCGAGGTCCGGCACCGCGACCACGGTGGGGCGTCTCCCTCGAGGCCGATCCGGACGGCCCGCGCGCCCACGGTGTGGGCCAACGCCACATCGGTGTCGCGGTCCCCCACGACCCACGAGCGGGAAAGGTCGAAGCCGAGCCGGTGCGCGGCGGCGAGCGCCATGCCGGGACCCGGCTTCCGGTCGGAGCTCCAGCGCGCGTACTCGTCGACGACGCCGTCCGGGTGGTAGGGGCAGAAGAGCCAGGCGTCCACGTGGGCGTCGTGCTCGGCCAGCAGCCGGTCCAGGTGCGTGTGCACGGCGCGGACGTCCGCGATCTCGTAGTAGCCGCGGGCAACCCCTGCCTGGTTGGTCGCCACGGCCACCGGGATGCCGGCCGCGTTCAGCGCGGCGATCGCCTCGGCGGCTCCGTCGATCAGGACCACGCGGTCGACGGATCCCGACGTACCCCAGGTCCTCGATGATCGTGCCGTCGCGATCCAGCAGGACGCCGGGACGACCCTTCTTCTGCGTACTCACTTGAGTTCCCCTCAACTGCGTTGGTCTCGGTCGGATCGCACCCGGTTGGCCGACGCCGGTCCGCACGCGCGGGAGCGGCGTGCAGACGTGATGACGGACGTCACCCGAGACACCCGCAGGTGTGTTCACGCTGTGCGATGGGCCGGTCGTTGCCGACCTTGCGGCCTGCAGGTAGGCCACCAGCCGTGGGGCGACGACCTCCGCGTCGTAGTCGCTCCTGAACCTCTCGCGCGCAGCGCGGCCGGCCCGACTCAGCTCCTGCTCAGACCCGAGAAGCTCGATGAGGATTTCGGCACCACGTTGAGGGTCGTCGATCGGCCAGAAGCGGCCCTGTTCCGGGTCCTCGACAGCTCCGGAAGGGCACCGGCATCGCTGGAAACCACCGGCAGTCCGGCGCCCATAGCCTCCATGATCGCCAGCGATGAGGACTCCGAGTACGAGGCGTGGACGTACACCCTGTAACCGGGCAGCAGACTTGGTACGTCGCGCCTGAAACCACACAGCCGCACCAGATCGTCGATCCCGAGCTCGGCCGCCAGTGCCAGGAGGTTGCCTCGTTCGACGCCCTCACCGAACACATCGAGTGTGAAACGGAAGCCTCGCTCCTTGGCTGCCGCCAGGACGCGGAACAAGTAGCGATGGTTCTTGATCGCCTCCAGGTTGCCGACGCTGACGAGATCGGCCCGAGGTGCCACCACTGAGCCCGGCACAGCCCGCACGAAGTTCGGGATGACCGCTCCCGTGACGCTCTCGACCTGAGGCAGCCACTCCTCAACCGCCGACCGCGCCCACGACGATACGAACACGAGTCCGTCGACGGCTGGCACAGTCCGCCGCTCGAATTCACGAATGGACCGGTACAGCCGCCCGCCGCGCTTGAGGTAGCCCTTGTCCGCCCACTCGTCGGACTGAGAGATGCGAAAGTGGACTGCCAGCACCACACGTTGCTCAGGCCCCGTTCGCGCTTTCAACGCCGCGTGCGCCGACGGTGGGCACTGGGCGTAGACCACGCACGGCCCCGAGTTCTGGAGCCGGCGCCGCAACGCGCCGCGCAAGAACCACTCATGGGACGTCCGGTACCACCACACGTGGGCCGGACTGACGAGGTGTCGAGCACGACTCCGACCCCGAAGAGTGCTGTCACCGTCAACTGCCGGAAGGGTGACCGTCCCGCCCAGGTGTGCGGCGTCAGCAGCTCCACATCAGCCGTTGGGGCGACGTACTCGCGAAGTTGGTGGATGTGGGTGTGCACCCCTGTGATGCCCCGTTCCCGCGCCAAAGAGGCGATGATCACCGGTTCGAATGACGGACTCGTCGTTCCTCTCATGACGCCGCCGCCGCTCTCGGGCTGGGGTCCCCGTGGACGTGGTCGGTTCGCTGCCGCTGCAGCGCTTCGTAGTCCCTCACGCCCGCGCGAAGCTCGCGCCACCAGTAGCACGAGCTGAACGTCGTAGCCACCGCGATGCCGATCAGGGCGCCCCGCACCCCACCGGCGATGGCCCCGGCGACCGTCAGGCACGCCCTGAGGGCGCCGCTGACGACCATTGCCCGCAGGCTTCTTCGCGCCGCGCCGAGGGCGTGGAGGCCACCGCCAGCACCGGCAGCCGGTGATCCACACACCAAACCCAAGGCCGCGAGGAGCACGAGCGAGTGAACATCCGCCCATCCCGGCCCCACCAAGGCTTTGCCGAGGCCGTGTGGGAGCGCCGCCCACACGACGACCCCCCAAGCGGCCGCGACAGTGCAGAGCCCCAGGCTCAACAACAGGCACGCGTACTGCATGCGTCGCGGCGAGAAACCCAAGACGGCGACGAGCTCCGGGACGATGACCGCACCCGTCCCGAGCATGACGATGGTGAACGGACCCATGAGCGTGTTCAGAATCTGCAGGTGACCAACAGCGGCGAGGCCGACCGCAAGACCTATTCCATAAGCACCCAGCTGAGTCGCGAGACTGCCCGACATTCCCTCGAGCATGTAGCGAAACCCCAGGTCGCGGTGGGTGCGCAGCCAACCCACGGCGAGATGCGGCCACGGGACGACGCGCGCCTGCCAGATGCCGAGAGCTGCGGCGAAACCTGCCGCACACCCCCACGCGAGAACGAATCCGAAGGCCGACGGGTCGGGCGCGCGAACCACGAGGATCAGTGCCGGAATCAGGGCAACCCCCCAGGCGAGATCGTTGAGCAGAGCCCGAGAGCCGCGGCCGGCGACGAAGAACGCAAATCGCCAACTGTCCTGCAGCAGAAGGAGCGGAACAACGGCACCCATGGCCAGCAGGGCGCCCCTGGTCGGCTCCGGCAGGAGAAGTGCCCCCATCATCATCAGCGCGCCGGCGACCAGACCCACCGCCAGCGCCGTTCCACTGGACTGACGGATGTCCGCTCGCCACTCGTCAGTGTTCGTCGCCCGATGTCGCACCATCAAAGGGTCCGTGGCCAAGCCACGTGAGCAGTTCAAGGCGACCGCATAGGTGACGAACGCCAGGCTGTAGCCACCCAACTCGGTCGTCGAGAGGACGTGAGCTGCGGTGGCAGCGCACACGAAGTCCGTCAAGCTCGAAATCGTTTGATCCGTGAGACCCCAGCCCAACCGAGACGCCGCGCTGATCACGGCTGACTTTCCAATCCACGAGGACCGGCCACTTTGACGGGTGGAAAGGCGATCACCGAACACGTCGACCGCCCTCCGTCGTCGGTGAAGCTGGGGTTGCTTCGCCGAGGAGGTGAGCAGACGCGGGTTTCAACGAAGGGCGCGCTTTCACGCCTGCCCCCACTCATCCGAGCCAGTGAGCAGGGATGCGGCCACGGTGAGGTCCAACAAATAGGCCGATGGGCCGTCCAGCCCTGCCTCCGTGATGGACGCAAAGAGGCAGTACATGACGAGGAAGAGGCCGATCGCCTTGCGCGGGCCGCGCGCACGACCGATCGCGGTGACGAGTAGAAAGAGGAGGAGCACCGCCTGGACGCCGACGCCGAACCAGCCTTGGTCCTGCAAGGTGGCTACCCAATTACTGTCGATCGGGAGTCCGTTGAATGACATGTTCGACAGTCCAGACCCGAACCAGTTCTCGATCGTCGGCCGGGATTGCGACATCACGGCAGACCAGACCTTTGTTCTCCCTGTGAGGTCCGAGACTTGACCGTTGTCCTGCCCACGCAGGGCCCAGGTCCTCAGCTCGTTGGCGAAGAGAGCAATGGTGACGAAGGAAATTCCGGCCAGGATCACGGCCGTACGCCGGACTCGCGCGTTTCCGAGGAACAGCGACGCCCCACCCACCAGCAGCCCGGCGAAGAGGCCGATCAGAGCGGTTCGAGTGTGGGTGGCAACCAGAACGGCGCCCGACAGGATCACGATCAGGGCCGCGCGACGGCCGGCGAGAACCTGGCACATCCACAGCATCGCGGTGGTGCCGAACAAGACCGCTGCATAGTGGGCGACCTGGGTGGCTGGGATCGGCCACAGCACCCCGCTGAGGCGACCTTCGAACGAGAACGCCAGGCCGGGTGAGATCGCGGCGCCAGCGATCACGGAGCCGAGAACGGCGAGCAAGCAGACCCTGTAGCACCGAAGGAACGTCATGTCTCGTCGGCCGAACCACGGCGAGAGCAGCCACATCACCCGAGGAAGCCAGGAACCGGATGGCGCGGAACGTCGACCCGATGAGGAATTCGTTGTGGATGCTCACCGCAAGCGCCAGGACCGCCACGACGGAGAACACCACGAGAAAGACGTTTGGTCGTAGGACGCCCTTGGGGTTCATCATCAGGGCAAGCAAGAGGCAGCGGCAAAGCGCCCTGGTCACCAGTTGACCCGCGACGACGGGATCGGCACGACAGTGGGAACCGTGCTGAACGCCAGCACGTTGAAGAACAGGGCGGCCCATGCGACCCAGTAGGAGGAGTGGTGTCCTTCGGAATTCGGTGGACACCGGCGATCCGGTGAGCGTCAGAGACGGGTGACCATCAGCGCGCCCCTCGTCGCTGCTCCTCGGTTGCGACCCGCCTGGGCATGCCGAGGCTCTGGTCCGTCCGGTCCGCACCGACCAGCATCGCGAACTCGAGCTGCGGGCCGGTCCTGGTGAGCATGCCGCGAGATGGAACGCAGGAGCTCCGCGGTGGCCTTGCCCGCTCCGACGAGCAGGACGACGCGCTCCGTCCACGTGCTGAGGTGTCCGGTGCCGACCCCGAGGTCCATCTCGCCCAGCACCAGCACCACGTCTGCTCGGTCCCACCCACTCCGCTGGAGAGGGTCGCCCTCGGGGGGACCTCCGCCCGGGCGGAGGCCACCAGCGAGAGCGGGCCGTCCGACGTTGGGGGCGCTCCTCCGGAGCGTAGACGGGCAGGTCCCCGTGCGGGGTGCCGGCGAGCCAACCTCTGCGTCGTGAGATCGACCAGGAACACGTCTTCGCCCGGACTCCTGCAGCAACCGGCCGGCCGGCGTCGGACCATGGCGGCCAAGGACAGGTCGCCTACTCCGAGCAGGGCGAGGTGCTCGTTCGGGCCACGGCTCTCGGGGAGCGCGGACAGGAGACCTGTCGCCAGCACCTCGAGGTTCCGCCGGCGCCCGCGTCGGTCCCCGGGCATGCGGCCGCGCACCCTGCCGGCGCTGAAGCTCACCGGACGGCCGAGTGCGGTGGCGACCTCCTCCCGGCGGCGGAGGCTGTTGGAGATGAGCGCCTGGGCGAAGACCACGGCCCCGCCGACCGCCGCACCGAGGATCAGCCCCCGACATCACGCCCAGCGCGATCCGTCTTCTTCCCCCTGCCGGCACGCAGCGGCGGCGAGATCACCTGGCTCGCGGCCGCCAGCGAGTCGGCCTGGATGGTGGTGGACTGAATGGTCTGTTGCAGGGTCGCGATCTGCCGAGCTCAGCTGCGACTGCCTGGGCAGCACGTCGGTGGCCAGCTGGCCGTTGCCCTTGGCCGTTGCGGCGTTGTAGCGCTCGCCCAGGTCCGCGACCTGGCCCTGCAGGGTCGCGATGGTGGCCTGGTTCGAGGACGATGGCATCCGCCTGCGTCTTGAGCCGCTGGTTGCGGTAGTCCAGGAACTTCTGGCTGAGCGAGCTCAGGCGATCCACCGCTTCCTGCGCGGTTGGTGCCTTCAGGTCGATCTGGAGCACCTGGGTGGAGATCTCGACCGGCTTGAAGGTGCTCAGGAAGGCTCGGGGGAGAGGCGGCGCCCGAGTTGCTCGATGACCTTCTGCGCCACCGTGCGCGTCTCGAGCAGGCTCTGATCGGTCGCGAGGGCGGTAGCCGGGTCGACGGCGGGTTGTGCGCGAGGAGAACGTGCTGGTTGCGGTCGTCGAGCCGGGCAGCAGGAACAGCGCGACCAGGGCCAGCAGGACTCCCGTGGTGGTGGACGCAGCGATGACCCACCATCTGCGTTGCAGCGTGGAGCGCAGGTAGTGCAGGCTCACCCATGACCCTGGACGACACCGGGTGGTGTCGGGTTGGGCTCCGGATCCTCGATCCGCCAGGTCGTGCCGCTCATCGGCCACCTCCTTCGGAGGGCTTATCCCGATCGTCGGATCCAGGCCGGTCATCCGGGTCGGCAGCGGCACCTGTTCGGACCGCTGCTGCAGCAGCATCCGGCCCGTGGTCCGGTCGAGGCGCGTCCGGGATCGGCGACGATCACGCCCGAGATGCGGCCCCCGGCCTCGTACGCCGCGACCGCGGTCCGCGCCAGGTCCTCCGCCGTGGCCGAGCTCGACGACGACCGCGAGCATCGTGACCGCGTTGCGTCCAAGCCGAGGAACTGCGGGTTTCGACGGTCCACCACCACGATCTCGACGATCAGGTCGTCGACCCCCTTGCGCCGCCGGGTGTCGACGTAGAGGCCGGCCGGACCTCGTCGTCCGGCGCAGCGCCGCGCAGGCCGCCCACAGCGCCGACGACGACTCGTGACCCTGCTTCGCGACCAGTCTGGTGCGGAGGCCGAGCGAGGCGGCATGGGAGGCGAGCTGGGGACCGACGGCAAGGCCGCGCGGATCCTCCGACAAGATGATCAGGGTCAAGACCCGCGACCGACCGCGCTCGCCGACGTCCGTTCGTCCCGGCGCGTCGAGTCCGCACCGTCAGGTCGCCGAGGCCGACGTGGTCCAGCGCCTGCCGCAGCGACCAGGCGTCGGTCACCGACGGCTCATAGCCTCTCCATGAGCGCCGACCAGCCCGCTGCCGCCCGCTGAGGGCGGGCGCGCACGGACCCGATCACGGCGCTGCCGATGGCGTCGGCCATCTCGTCCCGGGTTCGCAGCCGGCGGTCGCGCCGGCTGAAGATCGACAGCACGAGCGTCGACGAGCCGCCAGGCCCAGCAGAGCGCCGCCGAGGCACCGCGAACGCCGTCCAGAGCACGAGGTCGCTCCGCTTCGCCGGCGTCGGCTGCCTCGATGATCTGCGCGCGTCCCGCCGGTTGGCTGGGGGTCGCCTGCTCCTTCAGCTCTCCACCTGCAGACGGAGCTCGGTCCTGCTGCGCGGTCAGCGCCGCCACGGCGGTCGCGTCGCTGCTGCCACTCGCTTGCTGCTCGGCTCTTCGAGCCTCATCGTCGCGAGTCTTGTCGATCTGCTGACCGACGGCGTCGTGCTGCTGGCTGGAGCGCGTTGCGTGCGTCTTCTCCAGATCGCTCTGCTGCGCGGCGGACAGCGAGCTGGCGGTCGCCACCTGGTAGTCCACCTCGGCGTTCGCCAGCGCGCCCGCCAGGGCCTCGGCCTCCGCGGCCGTCCGGCCCTCGGCGGCGATGCGCAGGACGTTGGAGCTGGAAGCCGCGACGATGACCCGGTCCCTGGCCTGGCTGAGGCTGAGACTGCGGCGACACCGACGCGACCTGCCGGCCTGAGGACCACGTCGCTGAGCGCGACCCGGATGTCGGTGGCCGAGTCGCGCCGGCACCGTTGCTCGCTATCGGGCGGAGGGGGCAGCAGCACCTGCGCGCGGCTGGTGTACATCGGGGGCCGCACCTGGACGAACGCAGCGCCGGCGCAGCGCGCCGGCGACGGTCAGCGCGCACCAGCAGCCGGCGGTGCCGGCGCATCGTCGAGAGGACCGACTGGAGGTCGACTGCCTGCTCGCTCATCGACCCACCCCCATCGGCGTGCGGGGTGGGCGAGACGCCCTCGGGGAACTTCAGCTCGGTACAGAGCGCCAGACAGCCGTCCACCACACCGACACCGACCAGGGTGGTCGACGGCACCCGCTCCCCGAATCCGGGCGAGTACCAACCGAGCACGGGATCGGTCTCTCCCCGATGAGCGCTCCAGATGAGCTCGCGAGGGAGGGTCAGAGTGGCGTCGCGCGTCGCTACCTCCCGCCGACCACGACAGCAGTGCGTGATCGTCGTCCAGTCGCGTGCTCACCTCCGGCCCGAGGTGGAAGAGCAGCTCGACCTGGTGCTTGCCGTGGCCTCGCACGAGGTCGGACACGCACCAAGGTGTGGTCATCGGCCCTCAGCCGTACGACGCGCTGATGGCGCACCCCGCCGCCGGGCAGGGCCTTGTAGCCGTCGTGGGTGGCGGCCCAGGCCTGGTCCCCCCTCCCGATGGACTCGTCCCGCAACGAGACCGAATGTGCGTGCTTGGTCCACATGAACGGCCCGCCCGAGACCGACTGGTCGCGGCCGTCGATGCAGATCGTGTTGTGGGCCCGCGTGGAGCGGAAGTAGCTCCGCCACTCGGGCTCGCCGTGGTAGCAGTAGGTGCCGGGGTCGGCGAGGATGTCGACCCCGTCGTGGCGGACCTCGATCGACAGCGCATCCGCGTGCGCGTGCGCCGCGATCGACAGGAACCCGTGCGGCCCGCCGTCGCAACGGCACCAGATCTCCGGCCCGCGCTCCGGCGGCGTCCGGAGCAGCACCAGCCCGGCGTCGGCGAAGGAACGCGGTCGCTGTGGCGGCCGGCCCTCGGTCTCGGGTGACCGGTCGGCGAGCCAGCCGAGCAACGACCCGACGAGGCTCGGCGAGGTCTCGGGCCACCAGTCGTCAGGCGACCCACGGTCGCCGCACCGGCCGAGAGCAGCAGGGCCCACGGGTCGTCGTCGCCGTCGAGCACGAGGGCGCGCCCTTCGTCGCCGTCGCCCTGCCGCGGAGCGCGGCCGCGGACGTCGAGCAGGGCAGCGGCGGCGTCCAGGCTCGAGGTGACGAGCGCCCAGAGGTCATCGCCCAGGTCGTGCCCGGACGCGCCTCGGCCTCGACCAGGGCGACCAGGGCGAGCTCGGTGACGAACCGGTGGTAGTCGGTGGCCAGCTCGCGGTTGAGCCCGTCCGCGAAGGTGTTGGCCGGAAGTGCGCGCTGAAGCGTTCCGGGCCGGCTCGCGCCAGGAGTCGCTCTCCTCGAACCACGGCAAGGCGCAAGCCGCCACGAGCAGCCCGACGTCCTCGGCGACGGCGTGGTTGTTCGCCGACGAGCCCTCGCTGCGGAAGGCCGCGAGGTACTCCTGGTGCCAGCGGACCTGCCGGCGGCACGCCTCGTGGTGCTCGAACAGGTCCTGCACCTTCGGCCACTCGTCCAGCAGTCGTCGGATCCAGACCCACGAGACCAGGCGAACGCCGAGCTCGATCCCGCTGGTCCAGTGGATGCCCGAGAGGAACGGGTTCTCGGCCCACCAGGAGCGCAGCTGCCGATCGACGGCCTCGGCGTACTGCTCGTCGCCGGTGATCCAGTACGCCGCGGCGAGCTGGGTCAGGTGGTGGTGGCGCGAGAGCTCCCACACCTGCTTGACGTTCCCGGTGACCGACTCGTCTCGTTGGTTGATCGAGAACGCCAGGACGTCGCTGGGAGCCTGCCGGCCCGTCACCGGGTCGAGGAACCAGTCCGGCTCGGCGAGGTCCGTCCGGACGACGCCGAGCAAGGGCCAGTCACCGGACAGGATCCGGTCTCCGGCTGCGTGAACGGTCGCCCGGACCCGGGCGGGAACCGGGTCACGGGCGACCGGGTGGACACCCACGGGACTACGGAGCTCCTCAGCCAAGCCCGCCGCAGGCGGTGCATCGGATCCTTGACGCACACGCCGGGTTGCCCACTTCTGCTGCCGGGCGCGCACCATCGCCCGGCGTGAAACCTCTCCCGCCGACATCTTTCTGAGCCGCCGGGCGTACCAGCCCACCCGACTCACCGTCGTGCTCCTCTCTGATCGGCCGGCACCGGCTCGGCCTCGGCCCGCAACGTGGCTCGCGTCGTCGCGACCAACGAGTCGAGAGCGATCGGCATCGGCTCACCGCGTTGGACGGATCGGAGGAACGCTCCGACCTCCGCGCGCTGACCCTTGTCCTGCCCGCTCAGTGAGCGCTTGTTCCCGCGTCCTGACGGCGTCCAGGTCGAGACCCGGGTGAAGTTGTCGAGGCGGCCGTTGGCCCCGCCGCCGGTGACGTCGAGGGTCTCCTTCGGGAAGCGTCGGTGCCCTCCGGTGGCGTAGGACACCGAGCCCAGCGAGCCGTCGGGATAGCGGAGCGACACGAGCACGTCTCCCGTCGGCCCGGTCTGTCCCTCCACGTGCAGCGGGTCGTGACCCACGAGCGCGGAGAGCGTGTCGATGAAGTGACCTCCCTCGCCGGCGAACCGCGACCCTTCGGTGTCCGACTTCAGGTACCAGCTGGTCGGGTCGAGCCGTCCGGCGTTCACCAGGTAGCGAGCGGTGACCGGAGCGTCGTTGCGACGGACCTGCTCCCGGAGGTGGACGAAGAGCGGGGCGAAGCGGCGGTTGAAGCCCACCATCACCCGGACGTTCCCGGTCTCCTCCACCGTCGCCAGGATCCGGCCGACCTGTTCCTCGCTGAGGGCCAGGGGCTTCTCGACGAAGACCGCCTTCCCGGCCCGCAAGGCACGGCAGACCAGATCGGCGTGGCTCTCGTGCCGGGTGACGACGAAGACGGCGTCGATGGAGGGGTCGCCGAGCACGGCGTCTGTGTCCGTGCAGGCGTTCTCGAACCCGAACTTGTAGCGCGCGTTGACGGCGCTGAGAGAGCGCGTCGTCGCGACCGAGACGAGGCGGGCGTGTGCGTGGTTCACCAGGTGCGGCAGCAGCATGGAGGTTGCGTAGGAGCCGGCTCCGACGAAACCGATGCGCACCTCGTTGCCGACGCGCCGCGTCGGCGACACGGCGTCGGATCGCGTGGTCGTGACCGGCGAGGTGGTGACGGCGGCGTCCGCGTCCGGGTACTCCAGGAGATAGCCGACCCCTGACAACGTCCCGTCCTGGAGCCGGGCGTACGCCGTGGTGGCGTCCTCGATCGGGAACGTTCCCGACACCAGGGACTCGACGTCGAGCTGGTCGCCGGCGATGAGATCCAGGAAGCACTCGAGGTTGCGACGCTCGGTCCAGCGCACATATCCCGCGGGGTAGTCGATCCCGTCGAGCTCGTAGCTGTCGTCGTACCGGCCGGGTCCGTAGGACCGCGAGAACCGGACGTCCAGCTCCTTCTCGTAGTAGGAGTTCCACGGCAGGTCGAGCTTGGTCTTGCCGATGTCGACCACCGTGGCGCGGTCGCGCGCCACCTTCACCGCGAGCTCGACCGGACCGTTGGAGCTGCCGCCGGCGGCGAGGAAGACGTGGTCGCAGCCGAGGCCACCGGTCGCGCGTCCGATCGCCCGCTCGACCGTGGCGACGCCGTCGTCGTCCGGAGCGGCGCAGACCAGCGCTCCGCCCTTCTCGGCGAGGCGGCATCGCTCGTCGACGGTGTCGAAGCCCACCACCCGGATCCCGGCCGACACCAGGAGCCGGACCACCAGCTGGCCGATCAGCCCGAGCCCGATCACGCACGAGAGCTCACCCAGCTGCGGCTCGGCGCGACGTACGCCCTGCATCGCGATGGCACCCACCGTCGCGAACGCGGCGTGCTCCGAGACGATGCCTGCGGGCACCTTGACGCACAGGTTGGTCGGCACCCAGTTGACCTCGGCGTGGAGGGCGAACTCGTTGCCGGCCGCGGCGACGACGTCACCGACCGAGAACTCCTCCGCTCCTGCGCCGACCTCGACCACGACGCCGCACAGCGAGTACCCCAAGGGCGTGTAGCTGTCGAGCGTGCCCATGGCCTTGTGGTACGTCGCCAGCGCGCCCTGCTGAGCGACCGAGTCGAGGAGCTTGCGCACCTGGTCCGGCCGCGCCTTGGCCTTGCCCAGCAGCGAGAGCCTGGCCTCGCTGACCTTCATCAGCTCGGTGCCGGTCGAGATCAGCGAGTGCGTCGTACGCACCAGTACGCCGCCCGGCTTGCACGCCGGCGACGGCACGTCGAGCACGCTGAGCTCGCCCGAGCGATAGTTCTGCGCCACCTGCTTCATTGCTTCCCACTCCCCCGCGTTGCTTCCGCTCTGCGCTACCGGCTCCCGACGCCGGCGCTTCGTACGTTGCGGTACCAGGTCTCCAACGTCAGCAGCTCCCACAGCTGCTTGGACCAGTCCCGCTTGCCACCGCGCTGCTCCTCGACCATGCGGAGCAGCGGCTGCTTCTGGATGAACCCCGAGGCGACGAGCTCGCCGCCGACCAGGGTGTCGTCGATCACCGGCGCCAGATCCTGGGTGACCCAGGCACGCAGCGGTGCCCCGAACGACGCCTTCGGGCGGTCGATGATCTCGTCGCGGGAGCCATGCCCGGGCGACGTCCTTGAGGGCCGCCTTCTGGGTCCGCCCCCGGATCTTCTCCGAGCCGGGCAGCGCGAAGGCCGCCTCGAAGACCAGCGGGTCGACGAACGGCACGCGGACCTCGCAGGAAGCAGCCATGCTGGCCCGGTCGGTGTAGGTCAGGTTGAGCCCGGTCATGAACATCCGGCTGTCGGCCAGACACATGCGGTTGACCTGGTCGTCGAGGTCCGTGTCCGCGTACACGAGCGCGTGAGCGTCGAGGACCTCGTCGACCACCGGCCCGAGCGCGGGGTCGAGCAGACCGCCGAGCTCCGCGCGGTCGAAGAGGGTGTAGCTGCGGCGGAACGCCGCTTCCTCCTCGAGCTCGGCGAAGGTCAGGAAGCGCTGTGCCCAGCGGGTCGTCCGGATCCCGCGGCCGGCGACCACGACGGGCATCCGGCGCACGGTCGGTCCGACGACGTGCTCGCGCAGACCTCTCGGCAGGCGCCGATAGTGGCCCGTGAGCAGGCAGGCCAGGTGC
Source organism: uncultured Actinomycetota bacterium (assembly GCA_963812055.1). Classification (GTDB taxonomy): domain Bacteria; phylum Actinomycetota; class Actinomycetes; order Propionibacteriales; family Nocardioidaceae; genus Nocardioides. The sequence goes on along the minus strand of CAWEUA010000016.1, from coordinate 434,276 downwards.
TTGCGGTAGCCGCCGAAGAGCTCGTCGGCGCCCATCCCGGACAGCAGCACCTTGACCCCGGCCTCGCGCGCGGCCCGGCACATCAGCTCGGTGTTCAACGCCGCCGGGTCACCGATGGGTTCGTCGAGCGTGTCGACCATGCGCGGCAGCTCGTCGGCGATGTCGGGGCTGATCTCGATCTCGTGCAGCCGGATCCCCAGGTGCTCGGCCATCACGCGCGCGTACCTCGCGTCGTCCGGCATGGCCTCCAGTCGGTTGTCCGCCTCACGGAAGGAGATGGAGTAGGCCTCGATGCTGGGGTCGTGCCGCCAGGCGAGGGCGGTCACGATGCTCGAGTCCAGACCGCCGCTCAGGAACGACGCGACGGGGACGTCGGCCACCAGGTGTGCCGCGACCGACTCCTCGAGCACGGCGGCCAGGTCCGGACGTTCCGCGCGCGAAGCCGCCGAGGCCGTCTCACGGGCGCTCCAGTAGGTCCCGGACCTGGTCGAGCCGTCGACGTGGAAGGTCCGCCAGGAGCCAGGCGACAGCTTGTGCACGCCCTCGATCGCGTCGAACTCCTGCGGCAGCCAGTAGTAGAGCGCCGACGCCACCATCCCGGCCGGATCGACCCGGAGCTCGTCACCGACGGCGGCCACGATCGCCTTGAGCTCGGACGCGAAGAGGATCCCGTCGCCACGCTCCATCACGTACAGCGGCTTGATGCCGAGTGGGTCGCGGACCAGGGTGAGGTCGCCGGTCTCGGCATCGTGCACGGCGAACGCGAACATGCCGCGGAACCGCGGCAGGGCCTCGGTCCCCCAGTGCCGCCAGGCCTCGAGCACGACCTCTGTGTCCGACTGCGTCGTGAACGTCGCGCCCTCGGCGACCAGCTCCTCGCGCAGCTGGCGGTAGTTGTACAGCTCGCCGTTGTAGGCGAGCGTCAGGGAGTCCTTGGCGAACGGCTGGTCCGCCGCCGTCGACAGGTCGATGATGGACAGCCGCGCGTGCGCCAGCGCCAGCGCGTAGTGCGGCCGCACCACCTCGTGGATCGCGCACGCGTCAGGACCACGGTGCGCGATGCGCTCGATCATGGTGCTCGCGAGGACCTTGCCCTCGGCTTGCTGGAAGGCGCCGGCGATGCCACACATGCGAGTCAGCCCTCCGACCCGGCGGTCGAGTGCACGAGCTCGTCGAAGACCCCGAGGTAGGCGCGTTGCTGGTGCTCCCACGCCAGCTCGTCCACGACGCGTTCGCGACCGATCGCGCCCATCGGCGCGCGCAGCTCCGGGTGGTCGAGCAGCCCGACCACGACCTTCGCGAAGAGGCCGACGTCGTTGGGCTCGACGTACACCGCGCACTCACCGGCGGAGACCTTGGTCTCCTTCAGGTCGAAGGCGACGACCGGCAGGCCGAACGCCATGTACTCCATCGTCTTGTTCATCGTCGAGACGTCGTTGAGCGGGTTCATGGGGTCGGGGCACAGCCCGAGGTCGGCGGTGGAGAGGACCTGGGTGACGAAGCTGTCCGGCACGCGTCCGGGGAGCTCGACGTAGTCCTGGAGCCCGAGCTCGTCCCGCAGGGCCACCAGCTCGGGATAGCTGTCGCCGGCCCCCATGAACATGAACGAGATGTCCCGTCGCCCGAGCTCGTGGACGATCTCGCCGGCCGCGCGGATCGCGAGGTCGACGCCGTCCTGGGGGCCCATCACCCCGATGTAGGCCACCAGGTGCTCTCGACCACGCCGTACCTCCGGGGCTTCGGGGCCCCTGAACAGCCGCTGCGGGTCCGGGCCGGTACGGACGACCGTCACGTGCTCGGCCTCCTTCCCGCCACGGTGCCGGGCGACCGCGGCGTACGACTCGTTGGTCGAGGTGACCCGGTCGGCGGTCCGGAAGGTCATCCGCTCGAGGAGCTCGAGGCCGACGTAGGCCAGGGTCCGCTGGTCGTGGAAGCGCGACCGGTACAGCTCCGGGCACAGATCGTGGTGGTCGAAGACGAAGCGGGTGCCGTCGCGGCGTCGCAGCAGGCGAGCCAGCGGCCAGAAGATGTCCGGCGGGTTGCAGGCCTGCATGACGTCGAACGCCCCGCTCCGGCGCCGCGCCTTCAGGACCAGGCGCGCGGTGGCCGCGAACGAGTAGGCGTACTCGGCCACGAACGCCGCGGCGCCGCCGCCTGGCGCGTAGGGCCGGTAGGTGTAGATCTCGATGTCGTCGAGCACCCGGTGTGGCACGGAGTCGTGACCCGCCGGGCAGACCACGGTGACGTCGTACCCGGCGTCGCGCAGTGACTGGCACTCCAGCCACACCCGACGATCGAACGGAACCGCCAGGTTCTGGATGATGATGAGCACCCGAGGCCGTCGCCCCTGGCCGACCACGGCCGGCTTGGTCCCGCGGAGGTCAGCGGTCACCAGCCGATTCCTTCGTAGCCGGGCAGCGCCTCGACCTCAGGGCCCAGCCGGCCGTTGAGGTCGATGATGTGCGGCGGGGGTGAGCTCAACAGGGCGGCCACGACCGAGGGCTCGTTGGACGACACCACGGCGATGTCGACGTCCTTCATGGCCTCCTCCGCCGAGGAGGCGAGGTGCCGGCCCACGTGCGGGAGCCGGGTCATGACTTCCTGCCGGTTCGCACCGACCAGACGCTCGGGACGGATGATCGGGTCGTAGATCCACACGTCGTAGCCCTTGCCGAGGAGCCGCTCGGCAAGCTCGACGTTGGGGCTCTCCCGCAGGTCGTCGGTGTCCATCTTGAAGCTGAGGCCGAAGAGGCACACCCGATGACCGTCTGCCGCGAGCACGCGGTCGACGGCGTCTCTCAGCACCATCTCGTTGGTCAGTGTCGTGCCGAGCAGGAGCGGGACATCGACGTCACTGGCCCGCGCCAGGTGGTGCAGGGCACGGAGGTCCTTGGGCAGGCACGACCCGCCGAAGGCGAAACCGGGCCTCAGGTACGCCGGCGAGATGTTGAGCTTCTCGTCCATCACGAACATCGACATCACCTCGCGTGCGTCGACGTCGTAGTTGCGGAACACGCGTGCGATCTCGTTCGCGAACGAGATCTTCGTGGCGTGGAAGGCGTTGCAGGCGTACTTCAGCGCCTCGGCCGTGCCGACCGCGACCTGCTGTGCCGGCAGGTCCAGGAACGAGAACAGGCGACTCACCTGGTCGAAGGTGGCTTTCTGCGAGGTGCCCACGACCACCATCGGTGGGTCGTAGAAGTCGGTCACGCTGCAGCCCTCGCGCAGGAACTCCGGGCACATCGCCGTGCCGACGTCCCAGCCGTCGGGCACGTCGGCGAAGAAGGTGTCGGCGAGATGGGTGACCGTGCCGGGTGGCACCGTGCTGCGCACCACGATCGAGTGGTGACCCGACGCCGGCGGCGCGACGCACTCCATCGCCCGGCGCAGCTCGCTCGCGACGCGCTCGATGAAACGCAGGTCGGTCCCACCGTTCGACGACGACGGCGTGCCGACGCAGATCAGCGACACCTCCGCGGCGGCGAGCGCATCGGCGATCCGATCGGTCGCGCGGAGGCGACCCGCGGACACGGCTCGATGCACGAGCTCGTCGATGCCGGGTTCCACGACGGGGCTGCGGCCGGCCGCGATGCAACCGACCTTGAACGGGTCGACGTCGACGCCCACCACGTCGTGGCCACTGGCCGCAAGGCCGGCTGCCGTGACGGTGCCGACATATCCCAAACCGAGAACGGCGACTTTCATTCTTCCCCCGGTCAGAAGCGGCGAACGACCCCCCAAGGCCGTTGCCTCCTGCGACAGTCGGTGCCGAACCGGACACCACTGCGCATTCGACGCTAATCACGGGCACAGGCGAGGTAATCCCCTTTATTGGGAACGCGACGCACGCCGATATCACCTCCGTGGAGTGAGCCTCCGAAGGTGCCCATGTCGCCGCCCTCGAAGCGGATTCGATACGAGGTCGTGGTGGGTACCGCGAGAAGTTTTCGAGGAATTTGCCGCACCTTTGCCAGACATTTCGCGGGGCGGTGAGTTCATGGCTTCTAGGTACGGGGGGGTGACATATGCGTATCTCTATTGCTGCGCGCGCTGGCGAGAGCCAGGAGCGCGCCACCATGACGTCAGAGGACGTCGTACGGACTCGTCGGGGGATGCTGCCCGCCTCAAGGGAAGGTGCCGCATGCCTGCCTCGAGCGGCTTGAATCGCATCGTCGTCGTCGACGATCACGTCCTGTTCGCCGAGGTGCTGGAGGCGGCGCTCAGGATCGACGGCTACGACGTGGCTCGCGTCGACCTCGAGGATCGCAACATGCAGACGCCGCAGCTGCTGCACCGGATCCGGTCGTATGGTCCCGACGTCGTCCTGCTGGACCTCGACCTGGGGCGCGGCGGCGACGCGACAGACCTCGTGCATCCCCTCACCCAGGCGGGTGCCGCTGTCGTCGTCGTGACCGCCAGCAACGACCGGCTCCGGTGGGGTGAGTGCCTCCGGCAGGGGGCGCGCGCCGTGTTCCCCAAGTCGGCGACTCTGGAGTCGATCCGGGAGGCGTTGCGTCTGATCGCCCAGGGGAGTCCCCTCCCGGGACGCGCCGAGCGCGAACAGCTCGTCGCTGCGCATCTCCACGAGAGGGCTCGGCGCCAGGAGATCCGCTCCCGGCTCGACCGGTTGTCCTGTCGCGAGCGAGAGGTACTCGGCCACCTCATGTCGGGGCGGCCGGTGCGCGAGATCGCGGGCCTCTCCTTCGTCTCAGAGGCGACCATCCGCGAGCAGGTGAAGTCGATCCTGTCGAAGCTCACGGTCACCTCCCAGCTGGCCGCCGTCAGCCTGGCCTACGAGTCGGACTGGAAAAGGCCCGTCGCGGTCCTCCGCTGACGTCACCCAAATCTGGTATCTCGGCCGCTGTCCAGGCGGGGCCCGGAAGATTTTCCTTGGCTGTTCGAGCGTCGCGCATAGACTGCTGACCTGCATCGATGACCTGCGTCTGGGGGTGCGGGTCATCAGGACCGGGGGGGCCATGATGCACGAACACCATGTGGTGCACGTTTGCGTGCTCGGAGATCTCCGGGTGACGCGCCGAGACGGCACGGATGTGCGCGTCGAGGAGTGGCGCACGGGCAAGACCCGTGACCTGCTGCGCCTGCTTGCGCTCGGTGGCGGCCGACCCCTGCGGGCCGACCGGCTGACCGAGCTCCTGTGGCCCGGTGTTCCCCACGACCGCGCCCGGAACAGCCTACGGACCGCGGTGAGCCAGATCCGGGTCACGCTCGGAGACCACAGCGTCGAGCGACACCCCGACGGTTACCTGCTCAGAGACGCCGTGCTCGACGCGCACCAGTTCGCGGTCCTGGCCGTGCGGGCCGGGCTCGCGGCGGACCGTCGCAATCACGCCGCCGTCCTGCCCATCACGCGGGCGGCGGAGCGCCTCTACCGGGACGACTTCCATGCCGACGACGACGACAGCCCGTGGGCCGTGGCCGAGCGGACGCGCCTCCAGCAGCTCCGACGCACGATGGCCAGAGACGCGGCGGAGGCTGCGCTGGTCGGACAGAAGCATCGCGAGGCACTCTCGTTCGCCACGCTGGCAGTCGAGCTCGACCCGATGGACGAGACCGCCCACCGGTTGCTGATGCGCGCACACGCAGCCCTGGGTGAGATCGCGGCCGCCCTTCGCGACTTCGAGGACTATCGCCGACGCCTGGCCGAGGAGCTGGGGGTCGACCCGTCACCGGAGACCAGGGCGCTTCATGTCGCCCTGCTGCGGGAGAGCTCCACGAAGCTCACCGGCTGACCCCGCCACGCCTGACCGTGCTCCCCCGGCGCACGCCGCACGTTCGTCCGTGAAAGCGCCGACGCGCCTCCTTCTCAGCAGTACCGTCGGAACAACGGGGAGGGCGCCATGCGCTTCAGGTCACGCACCGCGGCAGCGGGCAGGGTGTACGCCGTCACCGGCACCAACACGGTGTCGTTCGCGATCGACGCGAGCGATGTCACGAAGGCCGGCCTGCTGGGGTTCGCCGTACGCCGCTACGACCTCGCCGCGGGCACGGACGCCTGGATGCCGGGGTTCAAGGTCTTCCACACCCTCGTCCCGAACCCCTTGCCCGGCCAACGGGTCAGCACCTACGACCAGCCGGTGCAGAGCTTCAGCTGGGACGACTTCACCTGCCAGCCCGGCAGCCGCTACCGCTACGTGTTCCACCCGCTCAAGGGGACGCCGGGGAACCTCGTCCGCTCGGCGACACCGCTGACCCTGACCATCCGCACCGAGGCGTTGTACGGCGAGCGGCACGACGTGTTCTTCAACCGCGGCACCGCGAGCAGCCAGGCCTACACCGAGCAGTACGGCAACACCCCGATCGAGGACCTCGACCCCGATCGGCAGAAGCAGGCGCTCGGCTGGCTCAGCCGCGACCTGGACGACGCCCTGCTGCGGTTCGTCGACGAGACCCAGCCGGGCGACACGTTGCTGGGCTGCTTCTACGAGTTCACCTACCAGCCGGCGGCCGCGGCGCTGAAGAACGCCATCGACCGCGGGGTCGACGTCCACCTCGTCGTCGACGGCAAGGAGAACGCGACCGCGACGTCGCCGGCGTACCCCCGCGACGAGAACCTCGCGACCCTGGGCGACGCGGGCATCACCGATGCCAACTACACGCTCCGGCAGGCGCGGAAGTCGGCGATCGCGCACAACAAGTTCATGGTCCACGTCCCCGCGGGGTCCGTCCCGACCCAGGTCTGGACCGGCTCGACGAACCTCACGCTCGGCGGCATCGCCGGGCAGACGAACGTCGGGCACTGGGTGCGCGACCCGGCGACGGCGCTGGCGTTCCAGGGCTACTGGAACCTGCTGGCGGGCGACCCCGGCGGCCGCACCGGAGACACCGCCTCCGACGTCCTGGCGAAGAACAAGGCGTTCCGGGACGCCGTCGAGCAGCTGTCACCGGTGCCGACCGACCTGCGCGACGTGCCGGTCGGCGTCACACCGGTGTTCAGCCCGCGGCGTACGACAGCGGTGCTCGACTCCTACGAGGTCCTGCTCGACACCGCCACCCGCGAGGGCTGCATCACGTTCGCGTTCGGCGTCGGTGCCGGCTTCAAGGAGCTCCTCCAGGACAACACGTCGCAGAACGCCATCGTGTTCATGCTGCTCGAGACCCGCGACAAGCCCGACCCGGACGACCCCTCGGCATTCGTGCGCATCAATGCGAGCAACAACGTCTACGAGGCGTGGGGGTCGTTCCTGGACAACCCGGTCTACCAATGGGCCAAGGAGACGAACGCCGGTCTGCTCGGCCTCAACCAGCACGTCAGCTACGTGCACTCGAAGTTCCTGCTGATCGACCCCCTCGGCGACGACCCGATCGTCGTCACCGGCTCGGCGAACTTCAGCCAGGCGTCGACGACCGAGAACGACGAGAACATGGTCGTCGTCCGCGGGGACCGGCGTACCGCCGACATCTACGCCACCGAGTTCAACCGGATCTTCAACCACTACTACTTCCGCAGTGTCACCGAGGCGACCGCCGGCGAGCCGCAGTCCGTCCTCGACGCCAGCCTGTTCCTCGCGGAGGACGACAGCTGGCAGCTGAAGTACAAGGCCGGCTCTCTCAAGGCCAAGCGCCTCGCGCTCTACGAGTCGATGGCGGGCTTCACCCGCGCCTGAGCGGTCCTGCCCGGCGGGGATCGGCCGTCACACTCCGTTACACGCCCACGCGATGTCATGGCACATCTAGGCGCCGCTACTGGGAAATCCAGATGTCCTTCCAGGTGGGCATCCCGAGAGTGCTGTCGTCGAAGTCGCCCTGAATCTTCGATCCGTGGGCCATGGCGACGCCTGAATACCAGGTGGGGAACAGCGGAAAGTAGGTCTGGGCAATGGTCTTGTCCAGGCTGTTCCAGGCTGCGGGCTGCTGGTTCATCGGCAGGCTCGGGATCGCCTTGATCCGGGAGTCGACCGACTTGCTGCTGAACGCGCTGGAGTTGGACCCCAGCGTGTGGGTCTTGCCCGGGTTGGTCGACTCGAAGTTTGCCGGGATCCAGGTCGCGCCGGAGGGCCAGTCCGAGCACCAGCCGCCCGACCGGACGTTGATGTCCTCGGTGGGGTTCGCGCGCGCCGTTTCGTAGTTCCCCGTCGTGGTCGGCACCGGGGTGGCCTTGAAGCCGCCTTCGGTGAGCGCCTTGAGGATCGCGTCCTTGACCTTCACCCTGGTCGGGTCGTCGACAGGGAACAAGAACCGGATCTCGTAGCCGAGGGCGTGAGCCTGCTGCAGCAGCTGTCGTGCCTTCTGCGGGTCGTTGTCGAAACCCGTGCGACCGGTGACGTTGTAGGCCGTGCGACCGGGCAGCCCCGGAGGCATCAGGTTGGACGCCGGGATGGCGGTGACCCCGGGGATCAGACCTTGGGCGAGGATCACGTTCTTGTAGGGGTAGGCCCACGAGAGAGCCTCACGAATCTTCTTGCTGGTGATCTTCCGGTTGTCAGGAGCCCAGTAGAAGGTGCACGGCGAGCCGCCCAGGGTCAGCCGCTCGGGAGACTGCTGCTGCATCTGCTGGAAGTCCGGCGCCAGCAGGGTGTCGTACGTCAGCGTCGTCTGAGCGGTGCCGGAGTCGGCCAGCAGGATCTGGTCGATCCTGACCGACTGTTGCCGGCCCTTGATGTCGTACCCGTCGGGGTAGTCCGTCCGCGCGGGGTCGGTGCTGGGATCCCAGTACTTGTTGCGCTCGAGCACGAGTTCGCTGGCCGGGTGGTAGCTCGAGATCTTGTAGGGACCGGTCGACAGCGGGTGGTTCTTGTAGGTCTTCGGGTCCGAAGCCGCCTTGCCCAGCGGGATCGGGCCGTTGGCCGGAAAGGTGCCCCAGTAGGGCATGTCCGGGAAGGGCTCGGCCATCTGGATGGTGATCTGATTGCCGTTCACCGTGATCGCCTTGGCCAGGGTGCCGGGCTTCTGGTGGGACGTGTAGGGACCCTTGTCGCTCGATCCGTCCTTGTAGTAGACGTTCGAGTAGTACTGGCAGGCGCCGGTCGGGAACGTGGCGGCGTCCATGCACCGGGACATGCCCCAGGCGACCTCCGTGGCCGTGACCGGCTGACCGTTCTCCCACCTCACGCCGGGACGGATGGTGAAGCTCCACTGGGTGTAGTTGTCGTTGTGCGTGCCGAGGTCGGTGGCCAGGTCGGGCACCAGCACCATCTGCCTGGTGGCCGGGTCGTACTTGTACTGCGTCAGCGACCGGGTGACCAGGCCGCTCATGATCGACACTGTGTCGGGGTAGTAGATCTCGCTCGGGTCGATCGTGGTCGTCAGGCCGTCTTGGGTCAGGACGGTGACGGTGCCGCCCTTGCTCGCGCCGGCGATCGTGACCGGACCCTGTGCCGTCGGGTCCTGGCCGGTACCGGTGTTCCCGACTTGGCGATTGCCTGGGCTACCCGCCGAGCTCCCAGCGGACCCCGAGCCACCACAGGCGCTCACGACGAACGCGCCCACCGCGGCGAGCGCACCCAGGGCTGTGATCGTGCGGTTCATCTCCTGCCCTTTGGGTCCAGCGGGCGTTGGTCTGTCGGCGCTGTGGGGTGGTCACGATTGAGTGGTTTCCTCTGTGGTTCACGAGGGCTTGGCGCAGGCATGACGGTCACCCGACCAGATCTCGGGCCAGGGCTGCGGCCGAGCCGCGGTTGGCGACCCCGAGCTTGGCCAGCAGGTTCGAAACGTGGACGCTCGCGGTCTTCTCGGTGATGAACAGGTATCGCGATGGCCTTGTTGGTGGCTCCGGTGGCGAGGAGGTCGAGGACCTCGCGTTCACGGGGCGTCAGCCGGCTCAACGGTCCCTCGCGCGATGCCGCATGGGGCAGGGAAACGCGGGCGCGGGTGGCCAGCCGGAGAGCGCGGCGCTCGAGGTCGTGTGCCCCCATGTCGTGGGCGGTGCCCCAGCAGGCGACGAGGAGCTCGCGGCCCTCGTCCCGGCCGCCGTGGGCCAGCAGCTCGGTGGCGAGGTTCAGGCGCGGCTCGAGGGCGAAGTAGGCGCCGAACGGCTCCGCCCGGACCGTCGCCGCACGGAACTGCGCGACCGCCGGCTCCTCGGCGTACCGGGCGGCGTAGGCCGTGGCGAGGGCGAGTTGAACCCCGTGGTAGGTCGGGCGCCACTGGTCGGTGAGTCCGGCGTCCGCGCGCCGGAGCTGAAGCGCGGCCCGGTCAGCCAGCTCGTCGGTCCAGGCCCCAGGGGTCGACCGAGCCAGGCAAAGGGCCTGGAAGCCGATCCTTGCAGCCCCGGCCGAGGTCAGCGGGGAGTCACATTCGTCGAGCTGCGCCAGGTACGACGCAGCGGTCTCCAGAGCGCCGGGCTGGTCGTCGGTCATGACTGCGAGCTTCAGCTTGGTCAGGACCTCGGTGTCCCACGGCGTCCGCCCGATCTGCCGTACATAGGCTGCTACGTCGTGTACCAGCGGGGTCGCCGCGTGCGTGTCACCCCGTGCCAGCAGCAGCTCGGCCCGCGGCACGCCCCAGCGATCGTTGTAGGCCGGCAGGCCGAGCTCACGGAGCTCTTCGAGCCGCTGTTCGGCCTCGTCGAGGCGGCCGCGCCACAGGAGCGCCAGCAATGCCGCGCCCCCGGACACGGTCCCCTGGAGGGGAAGACCCAGAGCCATGCCTTCCTCGAAGCCGTCCGTGGCGACGGACAGGCCACGGTCGATCTGTCCTGCCTCCATGTACTGCACGGGGAGATACCCGCCGAGCACCTGCGCGACCAGGCCCGCTGCCCGTCCCAGGGCTTGGGCTCGTTCCATCCGCGCAAGGGCGTCAGCGATGTGGCCGAGGTAGTACAGGGACAGGGACCCGAGGTAGAGGGCATCCATCTCGGCTTGGGCGGAACCCGCCTTCGTGGCGGCGGCGGCGGCTCGTTGTGCCGCTTCGAGACTGGCGGCGAAGTGGGCGTGCCGGTTCAGATACAGCGACTGGGCGTTCAGGGCCCCTGCCAGCTCCTCGGTGGGAGCGTCGCCGGCGTACTCGACGGCGAGCCGGATCGCCTCCTCCTTGCTGATCGCGTCCCCATCGTGGGAGACGGGGACGAACGCGGAGTAGACGCGGCTGGCCAGCAACCGGTCAGGCTCTGGCCCGAGCATCCCCACCGCGGTGCGGACCAGCGTGCGCCAGCGCTCCTCGTCATCCTGCTCGACTGCCGACTCGGCCAGGAGGACGACGAGCTCGGCCTGCGGACGGCCGGCCACGCTCACGGCGTCGGGGACTCGGTCCCACAGCGACAACGCACGTTCGAACTGGGTGATGGACTCGGCCGCTCCCAGTCGCTTCGCCACCAGCCCCGCGCGCACCGACGCCGCCAGGGTGTGGGGCACGTCGTGGGCGGCGTTCCAGTGGAACGCCAGCCGGCTCAGGGTCGCCAGTCCGGGATCCGGGTCACCGTCGACCCTGGCCTGGAGGATCTCGGCGAGCCTGGCGTGGGTCCGAGTGCGCTCGTCGGGCATCAGGTCGTCATAGGCCACCTCACGCAGCAGCGGGTGCCGGAACTCCAGGTGGTCGCCTGCCTGACGCAGCACGTTGGCGTCCAGCGCCTCCCGCAGATAGCCCTCCATCTGGGTCTGGTCGAGTCCCGCCAGTTCTGGGAGCGTCTCGGTGTCGAGCCGGGTCCCGTTGACCGAGGCAATGCGCAGCAGTCCCCGCGGACCCTCGTCGAGGGCGTCGATCCGGTCCAGCAGCAGATCGGCCAGGTGACCCGGGACTCCCGGCTGGTCTGTGGCGGCCAGGAGCTCCTCGGCGTAGAGCGGATTGCCCCCCGACCGCGCCAGCACCGAACCCACCACCGCCGGGTCGGGCGACCCGTCGGTGTGGGCGGCGACGATGCTGGCGATGCTGTTGCGACCCAACCCGGCTAGGTCGACGCGTCGGGACCCGGGTGCCCGACCGATCTCGGTCAAGGTCTTCCGGAACGGGTGGCGGCGGTGCAGCTCGTCGCTGCGGAACGTCAGCACCAAGAGCAGCGCCCCACGCGCGGTCCGAGACAACGTGGCCGCGAAGCCCTGAGTGGAGCGGTCTGCCCAGTGCATGTCCTCCAGCACCAGCAGCACCGGACCGGCCGCCGCGGCTTCGTGCATGACTGCGGTGAGGTCGTCCAACACATGCAACGCCTCCCGACTCCGCGGTGCCTCCGGGTCCAGCAGAGTGAGCATGCGACGTGCTGAGGGCCGCGATCCGAGGTCGTCGACCCCGCCGAGGAGGGAGCGCACCGCCTCGATCACCGGGGCGAACGGGATACCCGCCTCAAGGTCGAGCCCGTGTCCCACCGCCACGGTGAACCCGAGCCCCGGAGCGCGGCGCTCGAGGTCGGCCACGAGCGTGGTCTTGCCGATTCCCGCGTCGCCGCCGACGAGCACGATCTGCGAGGTGCCTTCTGCCGCCATGGCGAGAGCCTCATCCAGCTCTGCGATCTCAGGCTCGCGCCCCAGAAGCAGAGAAGACGCGACGCTTGGCACGGGCATGTGTCCACCGCCCTCAACGTGGGTGGGACGAGAGTTGCCAGACCAGCCATGCTAAGCGCCCCGGAGCGCCTTGGCGACCAAGATCGCGGCGGCCGGGCACCCGTCAGGCATGGCGGCGGCCACTTTTGCCACATCACTGCCACAGATCGACACCCAATAGGCCTCTGACCTGCTTGAACGCTTCAGATCAGTAGTACCAGGGGAACGGCGACCAGTCGGGCTCGCGCTTCTCCAGGAACTGGTCGCGGCCCTCCGCGGCCTCGTCGGTCATGTAGGCCAGGCGGGTCGTCTCGCCGGCGAACAGCTGCTGGCCCACGAGCCCGTCGTCGATCAGGTTGAAGGAGTACTTGAGCATCCGCTGGGCGGTGGGGCTCTTGCCGTTGACCAGGCGGCCCCACTCGAGGCCGGTCGCCTCGAGCTCGGCGTGGGGCACGGCGCGGTTGACGGCGCCCATCCGGACGCCGTCCTCGGCGGAGTACTCCTGCCCGAGGAAGAAGATCTCGCGGGCGAACTTCTGGCCGACCTGGCGGGCGAGGTACGCCGACCCGAAGCCGCCGTCGAACGAGCCGACGTCGGCGTCGGTCTGCTTGAACCGGGCCTGCTCCCGGCTGGCGACCGTGAGGTCGCAGACGACGTGGAGCGAGTGGCCGCCGCCGGCGGTCCACCCCGGCACCAGGCAGATCACGATCTTCGGCATGAAGCGGATCAGCCGCTGGCACTCGAGGATGTGGAGCCGGCCGAGCGCGGCCTTGTCGACGGAGTCGGCGGTCTCGCCCGCGGCGTACTGGTAGCCCGTCCGCCCGCGGATGCGCTGGTCGCCGCCCGTGCAGAAGGCCCACTTCGCGTTCTTCTCGCTCGGACCGTTGCCGGTGAGGAGCACGCAGCCGACATCGCTCGACCTGCGCGCGTGCTCGAGCACCCGGAGGAGCTCGTCGACGGTGTGGGGGCGGAACGCGTTGAGGACGTCGGGACGGTCGAAGGCGACCCGGACCGTGCCGTGCTCCTTCGCCCGGTGATAGGTCAGGTCGGTGAGGTCGTCGAACCCCGGGACGTCGTCCCACTGCGCGGGGTCGAAGATCTCGCTCACGCCCTCGATGGCACTCATGGCGCGAACCTACTCGGCGGCGTACCCGTGGAATGACGCGAGCACTCCGTCGGTTGAAAGTTGCATGACACTCGAAGGCAGCTACGCACCCAGCCAGCAGCAGTGGGTCCGCGACCAGGTGGCGGAGTTCGAGGCGTCCGACGGCGCTCGGGGCAACACCCTCCGCTCCTCCGGCGACCCGATCGTCGTGATCACCTCACTCGGCGCGAAGAGTGGCCGGCTGCGCAAGAACCCGGTGATGCGCGTCGAACGCGACGGCACCTACGTCGCGATCGCGTCCATGGGCGGCTCGCCGAAGAACCCGGAGTGGTACCACAACTTCCTCGCCCACCCCGAGGTCGAGCTCCAGGACGGCCCGGAGAAGCACACCTACGCCGCCCGGCTCGTCACCGGCGACGAGCGCGCGGAGTGGTGGGACTACGCCGTCGCCACCTGGCCGACGTACGGCGAGTACCAGACCCGCACCGACCGGGAGATCCCGGTGTTCCTGCTCGAGCGGACGGACTGATCCGCACCACCCTCCGGCCCTAGGCAGACCGCGCGATCGACGCGGCCAGGCCCACGAGGTGGCCGAGCCGGGCCAGCTCGGAGTCGAGGAACTCCGGGCCGCCGCGCCGACCGATGGCGACCACCCGAGCGTGACCGGCCGGAGCCAGCGCGACGAGGTCGTCGCCGACGACCTGCCGGTCGAGGCCGGAGCCGGGCTTGAGCTCGATCGTGGTCGGCGCGCCTTCACTGGCCCGCTCGATCTCGCAGTGGTCGTCGGAGACCGCGATCCGGGCGGCCCACTCACAGCGGAAGGCCACCGGGAGGGCGCCGACGAGCGCGTCGAGGGCGATCTGCGGGTCGGCCGTCAGCGACTCGACGACCTCGAGGTCCGGGAAGAGGTTGCCGCCGGCCATGTAGCGGCTGATCCAGAGCACCTCGACGCCGTCGACCGCGTTGCACGCCGAGACCACCGAGTCCGGCATGACGCCGTCGACCATGTCGAGCAGCACGTCGTCGACGTCGGTGCCGTCGAGGCGTTTCTCGACGATCTCGATCGCCTCGATGTCGCCTCCCGCGGCGCCGATGGCCGTCGCCAGCCGGCCCAGCGACCCGGGCACGTTCGGCAGCTCCACCCTCAGCAGCAGCATGTGTCGACCCTAACCGCGTCTCATGACGGTGGGGTTTCGTTTCCCGACTCGTGAGCCAGCCGGGCGGCGAGGCCGCTCGCGCGCTGCGCCGGGCGTTGCACGGCCAGTCGTACGGCGTCGGGCGTGGCCACCAGGGTCACCTTCTGCTCGGCGCGGGTCAGCGCGGTGTAGAGGAGCTCGCGCGTCAGCAGGCGGGAGTCGTCGGGAGGCAACAGCACCGTGACCTCGGCGGCCTGGCTGCCCTGGCTCTTGTGCACCGTCATCGCGTGCATGGTCTCGACATCGGTCAGCCTCGAGGTGGCGAGGTCGCGATGCCCGCCCGGCACCGCGATCGCGGCGCGTACGCCGTCGCCGGTGGCGACGACCACGCCGGTGTCACCGTTGAACAGGTCGAGGCCGTAGTCGTTGGCGGTGAGCAGCAGCGGCCGCCCGGCGTACCACTCCTGCCCCCAGCCACCGCCGATCGGTAGCCCGGTGTGCTCGGCCAGCGACCTCTCGACCAGGCGGTTCCAGTGGCCGACGCCCCACGGTCCGTCGCGGTGCGCACACAGCAGCCGATGCTGGTCGAGAAGCTCGATCGCCCCACCGGCATCCGCCGAGGTCGCTGCCTCACGCAGGCGCAGCGCATGACGCACGAGTCGGTCGCGCAGTGACGCCAGCACCGCGGGGTCGGAGGCGTCGAGCAGCTCGACGTGGTCGCCGCCCGCTCGCAGCAGGTCGAGTGCGCGATCCCCGTCGCCGGCCCGGACCGCGTCGGCCAGGCCGCCGATCTCGGGGCCGAACCGGTGCGACGTCTCGAGCGAGGCCACGGTGTCCGGGCCCCGCCGGGTCAGGCCGTCGACGAGGTCCGCGAGCACCGCCCCGGCCTCGACCGAGGCGAGCTGGTCGGGATCGCCGGCGAACACCAGCCGGCAGTCGGATCGGACCGCCTCGACCAGCCGGGCCATCATCGTCAAGGACACCATCGACGTCTCGTCGACCACGATCACGTCGTGCGGCAGCCGGTTGCGCCGGTCGTGGCGGAACCGGTTGCGGCTGCCCCGCTTCCAGCCCAGCAAGCGGTGCAGGGTCTGGGCCACCGGCCGGCCTACGGCGTCGCGGTGGCCGTCGAACGCCGGACCGGCGAGCGCGGTGCGGACGGCTTCCTGAAGCCGCGCGGACGCCTTGCCGGTCGGAGCGGTCAGGGCGATCCGGAGCGGCCGGTCGGACTGGTCGGCCAGCAGGGTGAGCAGCCCGGCGACCGCGGTCGTCTTGCCGGTGCCCGGCCCGCCGGTCAGCACTGTCGTCCACTGCCGGGCCGCCGTCAGCGCGGCTGCGCGTTGCTCGGCGTACCGGTCGTCGAACAGGGCCGGGGCCAGCCTCTCCAGTCGCGCCTCGTCGACCACCGGCGGAGGCAGCCGCAGCCGCGCGACGAGGTCGTCGCGCACCTGGCACTCCTCGCGCCAGTAGCGGTCGAGGTAGAGGACGTCGCCCTCGACCCGGACTGCGCCGACCTCGCGCGAGCCGGCTCGCGGCCACGCGCTCCACCCAGCCGGTGCCGGGCCATGCCAGCCCGTCGGGCAGCGGTTCGGCGACGAGGCCGGCCAGCTCGAGGCAGACGGATCCGTGGCGCAACGACCGCACCGCCAGCGCGAGCGCGAGCGCGACCTCGTCGTCGGGTTCGGCGGCGAGCGCCTGGATCCGGTGGGCGGCGTGGGCGTCGGAGGCCTCGACGACCCCGGCGGCGTTGAAGCGTGCGAGGACGCCGGTCAGCGACAGCGCGAACCGCCGGTCGTGCCGGTCCTCGGTCTCGAACGGCTCGATCATCCGACGCCCTCCAGCAGGTCGCTGAGCTCGGTGACGAGCGCCGCGGACGGTGACCAGTCGAAGACGCCGGCGACGTGGCCGTCCATCTGCGGCGTCTCCGGGCCGCACATGCCGCGGAGGAAGAGATAGAGGACGCCGCCCAGGTGGTTCGTGGGGTCGTACGCCGGGAGTCGCCAGCGCAGGTACCGGTGGAGCACGACGGAGTAGAGCAACGCCTGGAGGGGGTAGTGGCTGTGCAGCATCGCGCCCGCCATCTCCGTGCGGCCGTAGTCGGCAGAGGTCAGCGGCGTCCCCGGCTCGCCGAGCAGGTTGGTCTTGTAGTCGACCACGACGTATCGGTGGCCCTCCGCTCCGTCCGGCACCCGCAGCACGACGTCGATCGACCCGGACAGGTAGCCGCGCAGCGCCTGCTCGCCGAACGGCCCGACGAGCTGGTCGGCGTACGACGCGAGCGGGTCGCCGGCAGGCAGGTGGGCGTGCAGCAGCCCCGCCACATCTCCCAGCCGTACGCCGGCCCTCGCCGTCGCGGGCCGGTCGCCGCCGGTCAGCGGGAACTCGAAGTCGAGCTCGCACAGCCGGTCGCGCACCGGGATGTCGACGAGCCGCAGGTCCGACGCGAGGGAGCCGAGCGGCGTGTACTGCGAGGGCAGCAGGCCATCGGCGATCTCGTCTGCCTCGACCCCCACCGGCCACCAGTGCAGCTGTTCGCGGGTGCGCGTCACCAGCTCGTCGCGCAGGTCCGAAGCCTCGGGGTCGGCCAGCTCGAGGACGCCGTGGACCAGGCTCCCGAAGACCGCGCCGGACGGGAGATCCGCCATCGGCGACGACAGTCCGGGCGCCGCCGAGCCGGAGGTCGCCGGCTCCTCGTCCTCGTATTCGTCGTCCGTCGGCTCCACCTCCGGTTCGGAGCTCACCCCCGCCGGTTGCTCCTGCACCCGGATCAGCCCGGAGTAGGACGTGCGCCGCCACTCGGTGTCGACCTCGCGCTCGAAGACGCGCGCCGCGAGCTCGCCCACCGACCGGTGCTCGGCCGTGGGCGCGTCGTCCGCCACCACCGACACCTCGGGCGAGGGACCGCCGAGCTCGCCGAGGAGACCCAGGATCTTCGCGGCGTACTCGTCGTCCTTCACCGCCTGGCTGTCGGGCACGTCCACCTGCCCCGGCTGGCGCCCGAACACCAACCGGTGGAGACCGCCGTCGGGAGTGTTGCGGGTCGGCGCCCACCACGTGACGACCTGGGACTGCGCGCGGGTCAGGGCGACGTAGAGGTCGCGCAGCTCCTCGCCCGCCTCCTCGGTCAGGTGGGCCTTCTCGTGCGCGGCCCACGCACTGCCACCTCCGGCGACATCGACCATCCGGGTGCCGAGCTCGTCGTGGTAGCGGGCGACGTCGACCGACCGGACGAAGTTCATCGAGGCGAAGGGCAGGTGCACGACGGGGTACTGCAGGCCCTTGCTCTGGTGGACCGTCGTGATCTGGACGGCGGCGGCATCGCTGTCGAGGCGACGAACGCGCTCGGAGGCGGCGTTCGCGCGCTCGGACCGCAGCCACTCCAGCAGCCCGGTCAGGCCGAGGGACTCCCGCCGCGCGGTCTCGTGCAGCGTCTGGGCGAGATGACGCAGGTCGGTCAGCTCGCGCTCACCCCCGACCCTGCCGAGCACGCGTGCGGTGAGCCCGCGCTCCTCGGTGGCCTCGAACAGTGCGGCGACCCCACGGCCGCGCAGGAGCAGGGCCCAGCCACGCAACCGGTCGGACAGCTCGTCGGTGAGCTCCTCGCCGCCGGCGTCCAGCTCGCTCAGGGTGCGGCCGAGGAACGACGTGAGGGCGGCGGCCCGGACCCGTCCGGACCGCTGCGGCTGCTCCAGGGCCTCGAGGAGGCACAGCCACTCGTCACCGGCCGGTGACGTCAGCAGCTTCGTGCCGCCGCCCACCACGGCCGGGATGCCGCGTTCGGCGAGGGCCGCGCGGACCAGCTCCGCGTGCGACCACTCACCGACCAGGACCGCGACGTGTCGGGCGGCGATCGGCTCGCCGTCCCACGTCGCGTCGGAGGCGAGGAGGGTCGCGATGTCGGCGGCGCAGTCGGCGGCGATGTGCCGGCGGGCGTCGTCGGCCCGGATCAGTCCACGCGCCAGCGGGAAACCGCGCCGCTCGACCTGCCGCAGCCGGAACGGCGCCGGGTACGGCGCCCCGGCGAGCCGCGAGCCGGGGTGAGCGGCGGTGACGTCGCGGACGACGATGCGCGGATCACCGAGGGCGGCGCCGCGGAGGACCACCTGGAGTCGCTCGACCAGGTCGGCGTCGCTGCGGCGGTTGGTGTCGAGGGTCGCCCGCGTGGTCGCGGTCGCGGCGGCCGCGAGGTAGGTGACGACGTCGCCGCCACGGAACGCGTAGATCGCCTGCTTGGGATCACCGATCAACGCCATGGTGGCGTGGCCCGAGAAGGCGCGATGGAGGACCTCCCACTGCTTGGGGTCGGTGTCCTGGAACTCGTCGACCAGCACGATCTTCCACCGCTGCCGCATCCGCTGGCGGGCCGGCGCGTCGTCGTCGGTGAGCGCGTCGGCGAGCCGGCCGAGGAGGTCGTCGTAGGACAGGATCCCGAGTCGCCGCTTGCGGCGGTCGACCTCGGTCCGCACCTCGTGGGCGAAGTCCACCCGCGCGCCGGCCTCGGACTCCGCCCGGTGTCCTGAGCCTGTCGAAGGGTCGCCGGCGGCGGCCAGCACGGCGTGGGCGTCACCCACCACGGTGCGCGCCAGCGTCAGAGCCACGTCGCGACCGAACGGCGGGGCCTGCGACAGGTGTCCGAAGCGCCGCAGGTAGACGTCGTCGACCACCTCGACGACGAGGTCGTCCAGCGACTCGACCAGCGTGGCGCCGGTGTCGGTGTCGCCGGCGACGCCCAGTGAGCGCAGCACGGTCTGGCAGAACTGGTGGGTCGTCGCGATGGTCGCGGCGTCGAACGACGCGAGCGCGTCGCGCAGACGGCGGTGCCGCAGCTCGACGTCCTCGCTCAGCAGGGCCGCGATCACCGGGTGGTCGCGGTCGGCCGACGCCGGGTCGGCCAGCGCACGCTCGGCCTGCACCAGCTGGTCGCGCACCCGCTCACGCAGCTCCTGGCTCGCGGCGCGTCCGAACGTGATCACCAGCAGCTGGTCGAGCGGGACGCCCTGCTCGGCCACGTAGCGCGTGACGAGGGCCGCGACGGTGAAGGTCTTGCCGGTGCCGGCACTGGCCTCGAGCAACGTCGTGCCGACGGGGAGCGGACCAGCGAGGTCGAAGGACTCCATCTCAGCTGCCATCCGCGATCACCAGCTCCCCTGCTCGGCCTCGATCAGGGGACTCCACACGCGCATCGCGAGCGAGCCGAACCGCCCGGTCTCACCCGGGAACTCCTCGCCGGCGGGCGGGGTCTCGCGAACCTCGGGCGGCTCTCCGAGCCGGCCCCAGATCTTCAGCGCGGCCGGCTCGGACTGCTCCCCGGGGAACCTGGAGTCCTTCCAGTCGTAGCCCGCCTTCAGCAGGGCATCGGGGATGTCGGCGCGGGTACGCCGTGCCCGCGCGTAGCCGAGGGACGCCTTGAGCGGCAGGGGCAACGGCGCCCGCAGACCGTGGTCACGCAAGGTGACGAGGTCGTGCAGGACCTCGCGGGCGGTGTGGTCGAGCGGCCCGAGGAACGACGTGGCGACCGCGTCGCGGGCGCGGCTGTGCGGCCGCCCGACGGTGTGCGCGGTCCAGTTGCGGTCCTCGTCGGAGACCGTCAGCGCGAGGAGCTGGACCCACGAGGCGATGCGGTGCTTGGCGCCCAGCCGGGAGTAGTGCACGGGGACGAGCCGGTCGCCGTACACCTCGGGGACGGTGCCGACCAGCCGGCGTCCTCCGCCGAGGTCGACCGCGACGTCGACGGCCCGGGGCGGCGTCACCCGAAGCTCGGCCGCCGCCTGCTGCAGCGGTCGGGCGCGGTCGAGGATCTGCCCGAGCATCCGCCAGCCGAGCTGACCAGGCGGCAGCTCACCCCGGCGCCACTCGCGCTGCTTGACGACGCTCGGGTCGAGGCCGGCCAAGAGATCGGTCAGCACCCGGTCGCCGACGGCCCACTGCGCGAGGTTGTCGATCTCGACGGGGAGGGCGTCCTCGGGCTGGTCCTCGTCGGCGGCCAGGGCGACGTCGACGCCGTCGCGGCCGAGGAAGCCCTTGATCGGGTCGCCCCAGAAGCGGACCAGGTCGGCCAGCGCCACATCGCCTGGTGTGGTCGCGTCGAGAGCACCGTCGAGGAACGACGCCGGTGCCGACCGCGGCCCGGCCGCGGCGCGGGCTCCCGCGGCGGCGGAGGCGTCGAAGGAGAACGTCGCGCCGGGCACCAGCTCCCCGGGTGAGACGTTCTTCGCGTCGAAGGGCTGGAGCGGGTGGCGGACCGTGACGGCCTCGGCCACCGACCGGTCGTCGCCGGTCGACGCCGTCCCGTCCAGGGCGTCGAGCACCTCGCCCAGGGGTACGGCGGGCGGGCGCGGCTGGCCGGAGAACTCGTTCGCCCCGGTGTAGGTGATCACCAGCGTCTGCGTCGCCGCCAGGATCGCGTCGAGCAGCAGCTGCCGGTCTTCGCTGCGGGCGTCGCGCTCACCGGTCAACGGGTCGCGGGCGAGCACATCGTCACCGTCGACCGAGGCCTGCCGCGGGAACACCCCGTCGTCGAGACCGAGCAGGCACACCACCCGGTGGGGCACCGAGCGCATCGGCACCATCGTGCAGACGGTCAGCGTGCCGGTGCGGAAGTTCGCCCTGGTCGGTCGCCCGGCGAGCCGGTCCGACAGCAGCGACCGCACGTCCGGCAGTCGCAGGTCGACGTCGCCGAGTCCCGTCGCTGCGCGACGGACACGGCCGAGCTCCCGCTGCACCTGGCCCGGCTGCCAGCCGTCGAGCGAGGACACCGCCGTCAGTGACGCGACACCGTCGTCCAGCGCCGCGAGCCAGTGGTCGAGCGGGTGCGTGCCGGTGAGCCGGTCGGTGGCCGCGCGCAGCCGGTCGACGTACTCGGTCAGGCGGCCGACGAGGTCGACCTGCGCACTGCCGACGTCGTCGAGCGGGAGCGCCCGGTCGAGCCAGGCCGAGGAGTCGTCGGAGAGGGCGACGCCGGCGAGCAGCCGATCGAGTCCGAACTCCCAGGTGTTCGCGACGTACGTCGAGAGGCCGAAGTCGGCGCGGTGGCCGGCATCGAAGGCCCACCGGACGCCGGACTCACGCGCCCAGGTGTCGAGCTGCTCGAGGTCGTCGTCGCTGAAGCCGAAGCGACGACGGACCGGCTCGGACCGGGCGAGGTCGAGCACCTGCGTCGCCGGCGCGCGACCGCCTGCCACGTCGAGCAGCGCCCGCGCGACCGCGAGCAGCGGATTGGTCTGCACCGGCGAGCGGTCGGCGAGTCGCACCCGCAGCCGATGGGCCGGGTGCCCGGAGTCCCCGACGACCTCGCCGAGCCCGAAGCCGGCCTCGATCAACGGTGCGTAGGTGTCGATGTCGGGGCACATCACGAGGACGTCGCGCGGCTCGAGGTCCGGGTCGTCGGCGAGCAGGCCGAGCAGTACCTCGCGGAGTACGTCGACCTGGCGAGCGACGCCGTGACAGGCATGCACCTGGATCGACCGGTCGCCCGGGGCGAGGGTGCGCCCGGCCGGACGAGCGTCGTCGGCGGAGATGTCTGCCTGGAGCCACCCGAGCAACGTGTCGGGTGGAGCGGCCAGCGGCTCCTCGGTGTCGGCCGCGGGATCCGCGAGCGCCAGCCCGGCCTGGAGCTCACGGGTGTCGCGTCCCAGGCTCGACAGCAACGGATGACGGACGGCCCGATGGCTGTCGTCGTCCGCACGGTTGGCGGCGCCGCGGCGTCCGCCGAGCCGGTCCCAGAGCGCCGGCGACGGGTGCGGCAGCCAGACATGCACGTCGCGCTCGGCGGCGAGCGCGGTGAGCAGGTCGATCTCGGTCACCGACAGCCGGGTGTGGCCGAACAGCGAGAGCCTCGTCGGGAGGTCGAAGGCCTCGGGGTCCTCGCGCAGCGTCTCGACGGTGTGCCGATGACGCTCGATCGGCGACGGGGCGTCGACGCGCTCGACGAGTCGGCGCCAGAGCTCCGGCTGCCAGGCCAGGTCTGCGGCGAGCGGCCCGCCCGCGCCGTCGGTGTCGCGGCCCTCGGACCAGTCGGTGACCAGCGACGGCCGCTGTCCGGCGTACGACGCGAACAGACCCGCCAACCGGCGGGCCACCGAGAAGCGGCGACCGAGTCGGAGGTCGGCCTCCTCGCCGGTCTGTCCGTGCCCGAGGTGCCGCGCGAGGGTCTCCGCCCAGGGCTCGTCGAGGCAGCCGTCGAGCACCTCGAGCAGCGGCCAGGCGAGCGCGTCCGGAGCCCACGGGTCGTCGTCGCGGGTGCCGGTGATCTCGGCGACGAGGGACCCCGGCGTGCGGAACGCGACGGCGGCGCACACGCCGTCACCCGACGGTCCGGCTCCCAGCACGTGCGACAGCCGCTGGCTCAGCCACCGCTCCATCCCGCGAGCCGGTACGACGACCAGCTCGCTCGCGAACGGGTCCGGCAACGGTGTCGACAGGAGCCGGCCGAGCCCGTCGGCCAGCGCGTCGGCGCGGACCGATCGATGCAGGTGGAGGCTCACGACATGACCCTAGGACGTGACTCCGACGGTGCTCCGAACAGACCACGACCCCCGCATCACGGGCGCGGGGGTCGTGGTCGGGACGTTGGTCGGCTAGTACCAGCGGCGGCGGGTGCCACCCACGGGTACGAGGTTCAGCACCAGTCCGACGATGACCAGGATCAAGCCGATGATCCAGAGGATCGAGATCGACGCGATCAGGCCGATGATCAGCAGGATCAGTCCGAGGACGACCATGACGAAACGCACCTCCCGGTTCGGATGAATACCTCGGGGACCCTTTCGTGGGCGCGGACCATGCGATACACCCCTACAGGTGAGCCACAGGGGTACCCCTTCCCGCCTAAAGTGCGGCCCGTGACCATCCGACTCGCGATCGTCAACGACTACGAGGTCGTCGTGCACGGCCTCGCGTCCATGTTGCGGTCCTACAGCGACCGGGTCGAGGTGGTCGAGGTCGACGTGAACGCCCACCCGGCCTCCGCGGTGGACATCGCGCTCTTCGACACGTTCGCCCAGAGCTTCCGCGACCGAGCCCGCATCGCTCGGCTGGTCTCCGACCCCCGGATCGGCAAGGTCGTGGTCTACACCTGGACCGCCGACGACCCAGCCGTCGGGCAGACCCGGGTGCCCGGCATCTCGGCGTACATCAGCAAGCGCCTGGCCGCTGCCGACCTCGTCGACATGCTCGAGCGCGTCCACGCCGGCGACCCGGTGCGCCTCCACGACTCCGGGCACGGGCCGCTCGTCGGCGGTGACTGGCCCGGTCGCGAGGAGGGCCTGACAGCGCGGGAGTCGGAGGTCCTGTCGCTGATCACCCAGGGCTACTCCAACAACGACATCGTCGAGACGACGATGCTCTCGATCAACTCGATCAAGTCCTACATCCGCTCGGCGTACCGGAAGATCGGGGTGACCTCGCGGTCGCGCGCGATCCTGTGGGGGATCGACCACGGGTTCCAGCCGGACCGCGTGCGATCGATGGGCGACGACCTGGCCTCGGGTGCCCGCTAGCCCGGAATAGACCCACCTCGGCAGAGCCTGGATCCGCCATGACACCGCCTCCCGATGACGCGAACGACGAGCCGCAGGACCGCGACGTCCCCGACACCAGCGACGACCGCGGCGAGTCCGAGAGCGAGAAGCTCGACCGCAACTGGGACGAGCTGCTCCAGGAGCTGCGGATCACCCAGACCGGTCTCCAGCTCTTGTCCGGGTTCCTGCTGACGCTGCCCTTCACCCAGCTCTTCCCGTCCCTCGACCACGGACAGAAGGCGCTCTACCTGGGGCTGGTCGTGGTCGCCGGCATCGCCGTCGGCGTGAACATGACGCCGATCATGTTGCACCGCCGCGTCTTCCGGGAGCACCGCAAGGACCGCGTCGTCGGCGTGGGTCACGTGCTGATCCAGGTGGTGATGGGCGCCGTCGCCCTGATGATCGTCGGCATGGTCGTGCTGATCTTCTCGGTGGTCGCCACCTGGTCAGCCGGCCTGATCGCGGGCATCGCTCTCGCCGTCGTGCTCGGTGCCTTGCTCGTCCTGGTCCCGGCGGGCCTCGCCCGACGGTGAGCGGTCGGCTGCCGGTCTAGCCTGCGGCCATGTCTCTCCTCTCACTCGCCCGCGGCCGGTCCGCGGTCGTCCTGGCCTCCGCCGTCGTCCTCACCGGCGGCATCCAGCTCACCCAGGCCCTCGCCGCTCCGGGGGCTCCGGCCCCGGTGACCGTCACCCGGGAGCCGCTCGCCAGCGCCGGCCACCCACGCGGCTCCGTCCACCGCACCCTCGGGCTGTCGCGCGTCACGGTCATGCCCGGTACGACGCTCGCCCTGCATCACCACCCGGGCACCCAGATCGGCTACATCGAGCGCGGCGTACTGACCTACACCGTCGAGCAGGGCAGGGCGAAGCTGATGGCCGGCACCGGCGACGATCCTCGCCTGGTCCGCGTCATCCACGCCGGCGAGACCGCCAAGGTGCGACCCGGCCACTGGCTGATCGAGCAGCCCAGCGACCACCACCACGCGATGAACAAGGGGACCGTGCCCGTCGTGATCTACCTGGCGACGCTCTTCAAGGACGGCGAGCCGGCGTCGCTCCCCGGCTGAGTCTCGGGGGTGCGCGCCGGGAGCAGCATCCGCGCGCACAGCAGCAGCCACAACCCGGCGTAGACGAACGCCGTCAGCACGTCGCTGACGTGATGGGCGCCGACGTACAGCCGTGAGACCAGGGTGTACGCCGGCACCACGACCAGGAGCACGACCACCCACCGGGCGACCCGGGTGTACGCCCACAGCAACGCCGCGAGCACGCCACCGATCCCGGTCGCGGTTGCCGTATGGCCGGACGGGAAGCTCGCGTCCGGGACCAGACCGGACTGGAGGAGGTGGACCGGCGGGCGCTGGCGCGGGTCCAGCTGGGTGCCGGCCAGGTAGAACAGGCCGAGCCCGGCATCGAAGACGCCGACGAACACCAGGGGCCACCACGTCCGTCTCCAGACCGCGAATGCGATACCCAGCACGAGCAGCACGGCCAGGCCGGTGACGGTCTCCCCGAGCATCGTCCCGCCGTCCGCGACATCGGTCCAGGTGCCCGTGCGCTGGTGCACGAACCAGCGGTTCACGCCGTTCTCGCCGCGCAGCGTCGACTTCAACGGGTGGGTGTACAGCCACCCGGCCGCGACCACGAGCGCGCACAGCACGCCGAAGCCGACCACGAGGACCAGAGCCGTCCGGCCGACCGGCCGCCCGGACGGTGGCGAGAACCTGCGTGACGCCGACATGCGCCGGATTGTTCGCATTCACGACCCCCTCGTCTTCACCGGGAGGGGTGACCACGCGGAGAACGCTGTTGAGCTCGGTGCCTGGTCACCGGCACAGTGACGCCATGACGTCGTTCATCTCCCACACGTCCATCGACTGCCGCAACGCCTACGAGCTCTCCGAGTGGTGGAAGCCCGTGCTCGGGTACGCCGACATGGAGGGCGACCCGAACGAGCCGGGGCACGAGGAGTGCATGATCCGCGACCCCGAGACCGGTCACCTGGTGCTGTTCATCGAGGTGCCCGAGGGCAAGGCGGGGAAGAACCGGATGCACTTCGACCTGATGCCGCGCGAGGGGACGCGCGACGAGGAGCTCGCCCGGCTCCTCGCCCACGGTGCGACCGAGGTCCAGGACATGAGGGGTAGCTGGGGGCCCGGCACGGGGTGGGTGGTGCTCGCCGACCCCGAGGGCAACGAGTTCTGCATCCTCCGCTCGAAGGGCGAGCAGGACGCCGCCCGAGCGGCCCGCGAGGCGGCCGAGGCGAGCGAGGCCTGAGCCCCGACCCGGCGTTCGTGTAACGAAGCGCGGGCTCGCGCGCACTCTCCGAGGTCACTGCACGTCACCCGAGAGAGAGACCCGTCGATGCTGGGCGCATCCGCCTCCCTGTTCTGCGACCCCGCGCTCGCGCACCGCATCGAGCGCGCCGAGGTCGACCTCATCGGCGCCGCGGGCTCCGCGGCCCGGCAACGTCACGGAGCCGGCTTCCAGATCCCGGTGGCCGGAGGTCTGGCGAGCTTCGCCGGCGACGGGTCGCCGTACAACAAGGTCGTCGGCCTGGGCTTCGAGGGCGTCCCGACGGGGCCGAGCTCGACCGGGTCGAACAGGCCTTCCACCAGCAGGGCGCACCGACCCAGGTCGAGCTGGCACACCTCGCCGATCCCGCGGTCGGCGAGGCGCTCACGGCGCGGGGCTACCGGCTGGAGTCCTTCGAGAACGTCCTGGGCCGCGCGCTCGAGGAGCCCGTCACGCCGCCCGCCCTGCCCGGAGTCGAGGTACGCCGGAGCCCGGACGACGAGTGGGACGCCTGGCTGGCGGTGATGACCGACGCCTCGGCACACCCGGACACCGAGGGTCTGCCCTGGCACGAGGAGTTCCCGCAGGCGATCTACGAGGACGCGATGCGCGACGCCGCCGCTGCGGGGGTCCGCCGGTACGCCGCCGTCCGCGACCGCTCGATCGCCGGCGGGGCCGAGCTGCGAGTGGTCGACGGGATCGCCCAGTTCGCCGGCGCCGCGACCGCCCCCGCCCATCGTCGACGCGGGATCCAGAGCGCTCTGCTGGCCACCCGGTTGGCCGACGCGCATGCCGAGGGCTGCGACCTCGCGGTGATCGTCACCCAACCCGGGTCGAAGTCCCACCAGAACGCCCAGCGGAGCGGGTTCCACCTGCTCTACACGCGGGCCGTCCTGGTGAAGTCACCGCCCCACTGACCCGGTCGCCGCCGGCGAGCCGACCTCCGGGTTGTCGGCGTAGGCCTCGAGGAGCTCCGAGCCCGCCTCCAGGGGGCTGCGGGTGACGTGGCGCGGGGTGAAGACCACGAGCCGTCCGGTGTGACCGTCGTCGCCAGGCGATCCGGGCTCGACCACGCGTAGCTCGGCGATGCCGTTGAGGTGCAGGGCGGTGTGATCGCGGAAGTCGAGGAACAGCAGGGCTGCCTCGGGGTCGACGCTCAGGTTGCCGAGGGTCGTGAACATGTTGTTGCCGGCGTAGTCGGGCCACCAGAGCGTGTGCTCGTCGGTGCGGACGAATCCGGGGGCGCCGCCACGGTGAGACGTGTCGTTCCCGCGATGGGGGTGGGTGGAACCGAGGATGAAAGTGTCGGATCGACCGATCGTGTCGCGGTCCGCATCGCTCATCGTCCCTCTTACCGCACCCACGACGGTGTCGGTGCCCGGCTCCTCCACTCCCGAACTGGATCGGTCGACGGTACGTCGCGGGAGGTACTGCGGACAGTTCCCGAACGCCTCGAAGACCTCGACCGTCAGTCCGGTGTCCGAGCTCTCGACGAGCCTTCCGTTGAGCCGGAACCGACGCCGCCGGGCATAGTCGATGACGATCAGCCCGACGGGCTGGCCCGCGGGCATCCGCTCGAGCGGGTCGCCCGGGCCCGGCGCCGCGAGGACCCGCAGGGTGTCGTCGTCGACGACCCGGATGAACCCGGGTTCACCGATCAAGGGCGACGTCCAGAGGACGCCGTGTCCGTCCCGGGCAGTGAGGGCCGCGACGCTGCGGCCCGCGAGGAACCCGGCGACTCCCCCACCGAGTCTCACCGGGCCCAGCATGCCTTCGAGGCGAGAGGCGTCACGTCGTACGCCGGCCCGCTCCTGCACCGCGAGCTCGCCTGCGTGGAACCCGCGGCCGCCCCCGACGACGTCGTCCGGCATGACGCTCTCCCTCGGATCGTATAACGGCATTGATCGTTCTCTACCGTTAGTCATGGTGCCTCGCCACGTCTCGCCAAGTCAAACGGGTGATCCTGGCTCCATCCGTTAGTCTGGTCGACATGAGCACGCCGGCGACGACCGCACCACTGCTCGGCGAGCCCCTCCCGGTCGAGCTGATGAACACCATCTGGGCCGAGCGCGGCCACGTGCACGACGCCCTGGGGTCCGCACCGGAGTCGGTCGCCTGGCTGCGATCTGCGGCCGCCCGGGACGACCAGCGGTCCGACGACTTGGCCGCCTGGCTGCAGGCGGCACCGGAGCGTGACCTGACGAGGACACACGCTGACCTGCGAGACCTGAGAGACGCGGCGCGCCGACTCGCGGCACGCCTCACCGACGACGACCGTCCATCCGGCCAGGTTCCGATCGAGACCGCCGCAGCCCTCATCACCGTGAACGAGTACGCCGCAACCGCGCCGACCTGGCCGGCCCTGGTGTGGCCGGAGACAGGGAGACCGCGCGAGACCCGCGTCTCGGACGCCCACGCGGGGTCGGTCTTCGTCGCGGAGCTCGCGCGGTCGACGGTCGCGCTCCTGGCCGCCGAGTCCGACGGCTCACTGCTCGCCTGTCGAGCACCGGGCTGCGTGCTGTACTTCGTCAGGCGGCATCCCCGACGTGAGTGGTGCTCGACCGCGTGCGGCAACCGCGCGCGCCAGGCCCGGCACCAGCGTCGCCATCGCGCGCCATCGCGCGCCGAGTGAGAAGGGCTTCCGATGACCGTCCAACGTGTGGCGCGCCCGGAGGTATTCGAAACCCCAACCTTCTGATCCGTAGTCAGATGCTCTATCCGTTGAGCTACGGGCGCAGGTGTCCAGGCCACGTGGAAGCCGCGACGAGGACTGGACGAGGATAGCCGACCCTCGGCGCCCCTCGAAATCGGTTCGCGGCGTGCCTGACCTGGCGCGTCAGCGCGGGCGAGGTGGTGGTCGGCCTGCCCCATTCAGGGGTTGCATGAGGGCGCCGAACGCGGGAACGTCACAGGATGTGACGGGGGTCACGGAGCCTTGATCGATCCAATATGTCAGGACTCCTGACACGGGTAACGTCCCCGCCACACGTCGGGCGACAACGACGCCGGCCGATGGCGGACCACAACTTCGCGTTCACCCCGTCGCAAGACGGACCGGTGGCCGATCTCGGACTCACCCCGAACCACGGGGGCTGGGTGGCCATCGCGACGTACGGAAGGACACAACAGCAGATGACTGCCGACACGCAGACTCGGCCCACCGCCCAGGGCGACTCGGGGCCCGCTCCGACCACGCACCAGGGCATCCTCGACTTCGTCGCCGAGGTCTCGGCGATGACCACCCCGGACCGGATCCACTGGTGCACCGGGTCCGACGAGGAGTGGACCGAGCTCACCGACTCGCTCGTCGCCACCGGCACGTTCACCCGGCTCGACCCCGCCGCCAAGCCCAACTCGTTCTGGGCACGCACCGACCCCACGGACGTCGCCCGGGTCGAGGACCGCACCTTCATCTGCTCCCGCGACGAGAAGGACGCCGGGCCCACCAACAACTGGATGGACCCCGGCGAGATGAAGGACCTCATGCGCGGGCTGTACGCCGGCTGCATGACGGGCCGGACGATGTACGTCATCCCGTTCGTGATGGGCCACCTCGAGGCCGAGAAGCCGATGTTCGGCGTCGAGATCACCGACTCGGCGTACGTCGTGGTCTCGATGCGGGTGATGGCCCGGATGGGCACCAACGTGCTGCGCCGCATGGAGGAGCTCGACGCCGCCTTCGTCCCGGCGCTGCACTCGGTCGGCATGCCGCTCGAGCCCGGCCAGCAGGACGTCGCCTGGCCGTGCAACGACACCAAGTACATCGTGCAGTTCCCCGAGGAGCGGGCCATCTGGTCCTTCGGCTCGGGATACGGCGGCAACTCGCTGCTGGGCAAGAAGTGCTACGCGCTGCGCATCGCCAGCGTGATGGCCCGCGACGAGGGCTGGCTCGCCGAGCACATGCTGATCCTCAAGCTCACCTCGCCGCAGGGCGTCACCAAGTACGTCGCTGCCGCGTTCCCGAGCGCCTGCGGCAAGACCAATCTCGCCATGCTCGAGCCCACGATCCCGGGCTGGAAGGTCGAGTCGCTCGGCGACGACATCGCCTGGATGCGCATCGGCGACGACGGCCGGCTGTGGGCGATCAACCCCGAGTACGGCTTCTTCGGCGTCGCTCCGGGCACCAACGAGCACACCAACCCCAACGCGATGCGCACCCTGAGCCAGGGCAACTCGGTGTTCACCAACGTCGCCCTCACCGAGGACGGCGACATCTGGTGGGAGGGGATGGAGAATCCCCCGGCCAAGGCCACCAGCTGGAAGGGCGAGCCGTGGACTCCCGACAGCGACGAGCTGTCGAGCCACCCGAACAGCCGCTACTGCACGCCGATCAAGCAGTGCCCGATCCTCGCCCCCGAGTACGACGACCCGCGCGGCGTCCCGATCGACGCGATCCTGTTCGGTGGTCGCCGCAAGACCACGATCCCGCTGGTGACCGAGGCCCGCGACTGGACCCACGGCACGTTCATGGGCGCCACGCTGAGCTCCGAGACCACCGCCGCCGCGGTCGGTCAGGTGGGCGTCGTCCGCCGCGACCCGATGGCGATGCTGCCGTTCATCGGGTACAACGCCGGCGACTACTTCAACCACTGGATCACCGTCGGCAAGGAGAACGACGAGGCCTTGCTGCCGCGGATCTTCTACGTCAACTGGTTCCGCCGCGCCAAGACCGATGACGACAGTGACGGTGGTTTCCTGTGGCCGGGCTTCGGCGAGAACAGCCGCGTGCTGAAGTGGGTCATCGAGCGGATCGAGGGCCAGGCCGCCGCCGTCGAGACCCCGATCGGCCACGTGCCGACGCCGGAGTCGCTCGACACCGACGGCCTCGACATGACTCCCGAGGAGCTGGCGCAGGCGCTCGCGGTCGACCCCGAGGAGTGGAAGGCCGAGATCCCGCAGATCCAGGAGTGGTTCGACAAGTTCGGCGAGCAGCTCCCGGCCGTCCTGTGGACCGAGCTCGACGGGCTCAAGGCGCGCCTGGGCATGTGAGCCGCCGGGCCCGCGCCCGTCGTCCGCAGGTCATCACAGCTCGCGCGATCGCGCAGGAGACTGTGATGGGCCCATGTCCGATGTGCGACGATGCAGACGTGGGGCAAGGTGAGAGCGTGACCGGTGGCAGACCTCGGTCCTGAGGAGCGGGAGCTCTTCGAGTCACTGGCGACGCCGCTGTACGAAGAGGCCGCGCTCAACGGCGGCCTCAAGGAGGACGATCCCAGGATCGCCGCCGACGGAGAGCTGCACGCGGCCCTCCTGCTCCTGGTGTCCCTCAACCTCCTCGTGCACGACCACCCGAACGCCATCTACGTCCCGGTCGACCCGACGACCGTGCAGTCGCACGTGATCGGCCCGATGAGCGCACGCGGGGTGGAGCTGCTCGGCGAGTCCTCCGACTGGGCCCGCGCGTTCGGCGGTCTGTCACAGGCATGGCGCCGCTCGCCCACCGCCGTCCGCGGTCCGATCACGGAGTTCCACGGCCGCGCCATCCAGACGTTCATCAACGGGGCCGTCGCCGAGGCCGAGGAGGAGCTGCTCACCGCCCAGCCGCAGACGGGGCGTGAGCGGGCGAGCCTGAAGGCGGCCGCGGACCGCGACAAGTCCGCGATCGAGCGCGGCGTCCGGATGCGGACGCTCTACCAGCACAGCGCCCGCCGGCACGCGCTGACCCGGGAGTACGTCGCCGCGGTGAGCTCCGCCGGAGCCGAGGTGCGGACCCTGGACGAGTTCTTCAACCGGATGATCGTCGTCGACCGGCGGCTCGCGGTGATCCCCGGTCCCACCAGCGACGACATCGCCATCGCCGTCCAGGAGCCCGCTCTGGTCGCCTACCTCGTCGACGTCTTCGAGCGTGCCTGGGAGCGCGCCCGCCCGTTCACCAACACCGAGCGGTCGATGATGCACGACATCGCCCGCGAGCAGCGCGCGATGACCATCCGGATGCTGATCGAGGGTCACTCCGACCCGGTCAGCGCCAAGCGCCTGGGCGTCAGCGCGCGCACCTTCGCGGGGTACGTCGCCGATCTCAAGGCCGAGTACGACGCGGACACCAGGTTCCAGCTCGGCTACACGATGGGGCAGATGGGCGTCTCCGGCCGCGAGGAGGAGTGACCGCACAGGACCCCGACTCCGCACGACTGGGCCCGGGAGCGATGCTCCCGGGCCGTCGTGGGGCTTTCCTGGTGTGAGCGGTGGCGACGCGTCATGGGGTCCGCGCGCACCCGCGGTCACGTCAGGTGCAGGACCTCAGCGGTGCCCCGCCCTGAGACATGCCCCGCAGGGCCAGTTGGTGTCGGCGTGGGCAGGAACCGAGATGCCGATCGCGCCGACGCTGAGAATCGCCGCTGCCAGCGTCAGGCTCGTCTTCCGGATCATCTTCATGTGTTGCACATCCTCCCGGGGGTTGGGCCTCGTGTTCACCCAAGTACCCATCTTCGGGGTGCTGCTCGCGGCAGGACACAGCCGCGGTGGCTCAATTAGTTGCAATGCACTTTTCTGCAACCCCGAGTCGGGAGAGCCATCGCGCCCGTGGTTGCTCACGGTACGTCACAGGCCCTGCCACCCGTCAGCGGTCTCGTGGGCGGCAGGGCCTGCGAACACTGGCGGAGGCGGCGGGATTTGAACCCGCGAGAGGGGATTACCCTCAACCCGCTTAGCAGGCGGGCGCCATAAACCGGGCTAGGCGACGCCTCCCCGTCAGCCCGGACAGGCTACAAGGACGTCGCCGGTGGCGACCCAATCAGGACCCGGGCGCCTCAGGCGTGTGCGCGCCGCGTACCCGACGGCGTACGTCGAGGGCGAAGGCGTCGCGATCGCCGGCGAGAGCCGCCGTCGGGAGCCGCGTGGCCCGGCCGTCGCGCAGCCGGATCACGAGGCACGGTCGGCCCGCCGGCGTCGCGGCGACCACCTCCTCGACGTCGTCCCACGCGGCCGCCGTGGCCCCGATGCCGCCCAGCAGGCGCACGGCGTACCCGGCGTCGGTCAGGCGCACCGCCCAGGCGCGGCGGAACAGGTAGAGGGACCAGAGCCCGACGATGACGACTCCGACGAGCGTGACGGCGCCCGCGAGCCTCCAGCCGAGGCCGGTCAGGAGGCCGAGCAACGTCGCCAGCGCGACCAGGACGGCGAGCGACACCAGGCTGCGGCCCACCAACCTGGCGCCCAGCGCCGGGGCCAGCCCGTACGTCGTGGTGGGGATCGGCGCCGGGTCGGTCACCCGGCCATTCAACTGAACCGGTCGCCCCCCGGGCGAATCCACACCGGTCCCGCCCTTGTCGCCGTGGCCGCGAGGGTCCACAGTGGAGGCAAGGCGTCACCCCCCTATTCGAGTTCGCCGGCACTCGGGAGGTCCGCATGACGGCCATGAGCGCCACCCTCGATGATCTTCTGCGGCCTGGGCACGACCGCGACAACGCCGGCGCCTGGCGCTGGTCGGTACGCCGTCACCTCGTTCCGGTGCGTGACCGACTGCTGCGCGAGCACCCGGCGCGCCGCGAGGCCTGGCTCTCGGCTCGCGCGACCCGGGCGCTGCGTGAGCGCGACGACCTGCTCGCCCGCCTCAACGGCCTGACCTCCCAGGTGATGGTCACGCCCGACCTCGACACTCTCGCCGACCGGCTCAGCCGGCTGCTGGTCGACATCGAGCACCACCACCAGCGCGTCCACGACCTCGCCTACGACGACGTCGAGCTCGAGATCGGCGGCTCGGAGTAGACAACCGATGCCGCGGCCCGTCCCCAACGGGCCGATAGTCCCCGACGCTCTGGTCGTCCAGCCCCCCGGCGGCCACCATTGCGTCGGGGGCTATCACTTCCGGCCGTCCGGGTCCGCACGACCTAGACTCCTCCCCGGTGCGGAGCCCGTTGGTTCGCGCTCGGAGGGGTGCCGGAGTGGCCGATCGGAACCGCCTTGAAAGCGGTCGCTGGCAGAGATGTCAGCCGCGGGTTCGAATCCCGCCCCCTCTGCCAGGAGCTCGCGGACCGGACCCGTACGCCGGATGACGCGTCAGCGTGGGGCGGTGAGCTCCACCAGGATGTCGCCCTCCTGGACCACGTCACCCGGCGCGACCTTGATCGCCGACACGACCCCGCCCTCCTCGCTGAGGACGGGGATCTCCATCTTCATCGACTCCATCAGGCAGACCGGGTCGCCGGGAGCCACGTCGTCCCCGACGGCCACCTCGACCACGATCACGTTGGCCACCATCTCGGCCAGGATCCGGATCGTCTGCTCGCGCGCCACGCTCCGAACCTAGTGGATGCCCGGAGGACGTCGGCGGGGTGCTGGCGCACCCGTCGCGGCGTCACCGAGGTGCCCGGGTCCAGCCGAGTGCATGGGTGCGTCCCGGCTCCGGACGGAGAGCGGTGACCTCGTCGATCTCCGCCTGTCGGCGACCGCGGGCGCTCCGGCGGCCGCTCAGGCGCAGGTCGATCCGGATCAGCACGAACCCGATCACGAGGCCGATGACCGCGCCGTACCCGGTCGCGAGGCTGACCTCCCGGACGCTGCGTCCGGGATCCACGAGCGCGTAGGCCACCGGTGCGGTGAGGGCGATCCCGAAGGCACAGACCCACCAGCCCTGACGACGGCGCGCGCGCATGTGGGTGCCCCACACCACGGCGGGCACGCCGAGCAGCGCGATGATCGGGCGGGGGAAGGCACCGAGGTGGTGGTGGCTCCACCGCACCGCGTCGTCGAGCGTCTCGACCAGGCTGTGCGTGCCGTAGCGCTGCAGGAGCTCGGCGTACCCGACGGTCAGCGCCAGCATCACGCTGCCGGCCACGACGATGACGATCCCCCGGGAGCCGAGCCCGTGGAAGCCGGAACCGAGCCGGAAGACGGTCAGGAACGACGCGACGAGGGCCAGGCCGAGGACGGTGTACTCGAACCTGTGGAGGTCGACCACGGGCGCCCAGCCGAGGGTGGCCATCGCGCCGATCGCGGACACCAGCAGCGCGACGACCGTCTCGCGGACGGCCGCGACGAACCCAGCCGCCGGCACCGTGATCATCAGCGCGAAGACGGCGGTCAGCACGGCCGTGACGACGGCGGCTCCGCTCCGCAGCGCGTTCTCGTCGATGACGACGACGGCGCCGCCGAGCACGAGGGCGAGCGCGGCGAAGATCACCGGCCGGCCGCCGGTGCGCGCCGCCAGCCCCCAGGCGTACGCCGTGGTGACGGCCACGGCGCCGGCATCGGCGAGCCAGTCCCCGGCGTACCCGAGCATCGCGGCGACCAGTGCCGCCGCCCCCGCGAGCACGACAGCCAGCCAGGCGACGAGACCCAGCCCGTGCCAGGCGCGCGACGCGAACGACGGACGAGCCGGTTCGTCGGCCACCCGACGAGAGCGGCGCTCCGCCCGCCTGCGAGGGGCAGCGCTGGACACGGCCTTGGACACTGCGGTGAGGCTACAGGCGGCGGTTGGCCAACGACGGATTGGTACGACGGGCCTCGGCCACCGCCGCGGGGTCGAGCTCGGCGGTGATGATCTCGGCGCCGGACCCACCTTCGGCCAGCACGTCTCCGAGCGGACCCACGACCATGGAGTGGCCGGAGTAGCGGGCGGTCGGCTGGCCGACGCCCACGACGTACGCCGTGTTCTCGATCGCCCGGGCGCGCAGCAGCGTCGTCCAGTGGTCGACCTTGCGGGCACCTGCGACCCAGGCCGCCGGCACCAGGATCACCTCGGCGCCGGCGTCGACGAGACGCCGGGCGAGCTCGGGGAAGCGGAGGTCGTAGCAGGTCATCAGGCCGACGGTCGTCCCGTCGAGGTCGAACGTCGCCGGCTCCACCGGGCCGGCCGCGAGGACGTCGGACTCGCGGTAGCCGAACGAGTCGTAGAGGTGGATCTTGCGGTAGTCGAGGTGTGCGCGGCCACGCACCACGACCGTGTTGTACGGCGTGCCCCCGGTCCTCTCGAACATCCCCGCCACCACGGTCGTGTCGCGCAGCTTGGCGACGCGCTCCACCTCGGCGACGAACGGCCCGTCCAGCGGTTCGGCGTACGCCGAGAGGTCGGAGCCCGGCTCGCCGAAGTCGCACGCGTACGCCTCGGGGAGCACGACCAGGTCCGCGCCCTCGGGCACGAGCGACTCGAGTCGGCCGCGGTTCTCCTCGGGATCGAGCGTCGACGCCTCCTGCACCAGCACCACCTGCATGCCCCCAGCCTGCCACCGCGGCCGTCGATGGCCCACGATGGAGCCGTGACGTGGGCGGCGGTGATCCTCACCGGAGGTCGTGCGCAGCGGCTCGGGGGCACCGACAAGGCCTCGGTGGAGCACGAGGGCCGGTCCCTGCTCGAGCACGCGCTGGCGGCCGTGGCGGACGCCGCCGAGACCGTGGTGGTGGGTCCCGATGTCGAGACGTCGCGTCCGGTGACGTTCGCCCGCGAGTCGCCCCCGGGAGGCGGGCCGGTGGCCGGCCTGGCCGCGGGTGTGGCCGCGCTCGCAGGACCTCACGAGTGGGTCGTGGTGCTGGCCGTCGACATGCCGCACGTCGGCGCCGGCACCCTCCGACGGCTCCTCGACGCCGCCGAGGAGGCCGACGCCGCGTGGCTGACCGACGCCGATGGCCGACGACAGCTCCTCGGAGTCGTGCGACCGTCGCTGGTCCCTCGTCCGGAGGACGCGGCGGGCGCGGCCATGCGCACGGTGATGACCGCCGGGCGGGTCCGCGACGTACCCGCTGAAGGGGCCGAGGCGGAGGACGTCGACACCTGGGACGACCTCCAGCGCCTGCGCGGCGACGACCCACCGGACGAATCGACTCCGTGGCGGACTTGAAGGACCGGCCCCCATCCATCAGATTGGGGCCGTGAACCTGCACGACTGGATCGACGAGCTGTGCGACACCCTCGACATCGAGACCGAGGTCGACGAGGCCCTGATCCTCGACCTGGCGAAGGTGACGGCGGACAACGTGGTCCGGATGGCCGCCCCGATCACGACGTACCTGCTCGGGTACGCGGCCGGCGGTGCGGCCGCCGACGAGGAGGGCGTCGAGAAGCTGGCGGCGCGCGCCCAGGCCCTGGCCGAGGGATGGGACCGCCCCTCCAGTGCCCCGGATCCTGTCGACATCGACGACGACGTCCCCGACGACACGGGTGTGGACCACACGGGCGACGAGTACGACGAGTGAAGGCGATCCTTCCGATCGCCCAGGGCGGCGGCCCGGAGGTCCTGCGGTACGCCGACGCACCGGACCCCGAGCCCGGACCCGGCGAGGTCCTGCTGGACGTGGCCGCCACGGCGGTCAACCGCGCGGACCTCGTGCAGCGGCAGGGCTACTACCCGCCGCCCGAGGGCGCGTCGGAGATCCTCGGGCTGGAGTGCAGCGGCACGGTCGCGGCCCTGGGTGCCGGCGTCGAGGGCGTCGAGATCGGCAGTGAGGTGTGTGCCCTGCTGGCCGGTGGCGGCTACGCGACCCGCGTCGCGGTCCCGGCCGGACAGGTGATGCCCCTCCCGGACGGCGTCGACCTGGTCACCGCCGCGGCCCTGCCGGAGGTGGCGGCCACGGTGTGGTCGAACGTGATGATGGTGGCCGGTCTGCGGGCGGGCGACACGTTCCTGGTCCATGGCGGCGCAGGCGGCATCGGGACGTTCGCGATCCAGCTGACCAAGGCGCTCGGCGCCCGGGTGATCGCCACGGCGGGCAGCCCGGAGAAGCTCGCCCTGTGCCGCGAGCTCGGCGCCGACGTCGCCATCCACTACCGCGAGCAGGACTTCGTCGAGGTGGTGGCCGAGGTGACCGACGGCCACGGGGCGGACGTCATCCTCGACAACATGGGGGCGTCGTACCTCACCCGCAACCTCGACACGCTTGGCCATCGAGGGACGGCTGATCGTCCTCGGCTTCCAGGGCGGGTCGAAGGCGGAGATCGACCTACGGACCCTGTTCCACAAGCGCGGCGCCGTGTTCTCCGCCAGCCTGCGCGCGCGACCCGTCGCCGAGAAGACGACGATCTGCGCGGCGGTCGCGGAGCACGTCTGGCCGCTGGTCGCGGACGGGACCGTTCGGGCGATCGTCGGCCGCACCCTTCCGCTGGCCGAGGCGGCCGAGGCACACCGGCTCATGGAGAGCGGCGAGAGCACCGGCAAGATCGTGCTGGTCGCCTGATCGCACCCGCCGGTTTGTAGGGTGGCCGCATGAGCGAGGAGCAGTCCGGAGAGCAGCACGTCATCGTGGTCGGTCCGGACGGCCAGCCCGTCGCCGTACCTGCCGAGGCCGTGCGTCAGGCCGAGGACGGCGCCGAGGACGCGGACGACCTGCGCGAGCTCACCGACCTCGTCGAGCAGCCGGCGAAGGTGATGCGCATCGGCAGCATGATCCGGCAGCTCCTCGAGGAGGTGAAGTCGGCTCCGCTCGACGACGCCAGCCGCAACCGGCTCAAGGAGATCCACCGGTCGTCGATCAAGGAGCTCGAGAGCGGCCTCGCCCCGGAGCTGGTCGAGGAGCTCGAGCGGCTCTCGCTGCCCTTCACCGAGGACGCCACGCCCTCGGACGCGGAGCTCCGGATCGCGCAGGCCCAGCTCGTCGGCTGGCTCGAGGGGCTCTTCCACGGCATCCAGACCGCCATCTACGCCCAGCAGGTGTCGGCCCGCGCACAGTTCGAGCAGATGCGCCGGGCGCTCCCCGGCAGGCAGGGACAGGGCGTGCCGCCGGGCGCCATGCCGGGTCATCCCGGGATGCCGCCGACGCCGGGCGTGCCCCCGGGAGAGGACGACGAGGGCGGCCGCAGCGGGATGTATCTCTAGGGTCGGTTCGGCTTGACGAGATCGTTCACCCAGACCTCGTGCTACGCCTTCTCCTGAACGGGGGAGCGGAGGCGCGTCGGTCGGGGTTGAGACCGCGTTCTACGCAGGTCCAGCCGGCGCGCCCCCGCTGGGGTTCCCCGATTCGCACAGGTTCCTTCAGGTTCGTTCAGGTCGTACGCCGGCCCACGCGGCTGACGACGAACAGTCCCAGCGCGCTCAGGACGACCAGGGCCGCACCGGGTGCGAGCAGGCGCGACAGCCGCGGCGGGGTGGCGTCGGCGACCCGGGTGAACTCGACGCTGGGCGGCTTGGCGCTGTGGGGTGCCTTGCCGCTCCCGAGCTTGGCCTCCACCTGGGTGGTGAGCCGATGCGTGGCGCGCGCGGTCGCCGAGGTCGACACGAGCCGTGAGCCCTGCTCGGTGACGAAGAAGATGTAGCGCTTGCCCTCCGTGAGCTCCGGCGGCGGACAGGCGGCGCCGATCTCGGCGGTCACGCGGACCTTGTCGGCGACGAGCGACGACTGGTACACCCGGTCGGCGGTCACCTTGTAGGTGCGGGTGCGCTGGTCGCCCTTGCCGCGCACGGCTCGTGCCTTGTCGACGACACCGCGGAAGACGACGTCCGCCTGGCGGATCTCCTTGTTCAGGCCCTGGGGCTTGCACGGCGCCGCGGGCGCCGCGTCGGCCGCACCGCCGGACGCGACGAGGAGTGCACCGCCGACGAGCACGGCGACGATCGCCGTGCCCAGCACGGATCGGGCGCGCCTGGTCACCTGACCATCACATCACAGGCCGAAAACGCGAGCGAGCGTCACGGCCACCCCGTCCTCGCTGTTGCGCGGGGCGACGTGGTCGGCCGCGGCGAGCACGGACTCATGGGCGTTCGCCACGGCGTACGACGTGCCGGCCCAGGTCAGCATCGCCAGATCGTTGGGCATGTCGCCGAACGCCACGACCTCCTCCTGCGCCACGCCGAGCCGCTCGCACAGGGCCGCCAGAGCGCCGCCCTTGGTCACCCCGAGCGCACTGATCTCCATCAGGTGGTCGACGGTCCAGGTCGCTGTCGCGCTCTGCCCGACGGCTTCGATCGCCCGTGTGCGGAAGTCGTCCGGGTCGAGCGTCAGGTGCTGGGCGAGGACCTTCACCGCGGGCTCGTCCCAGAGCTCGCCCAGGGCACCGAGCCGCATGTCGGGCGGCGTCGGGTGGAGGTCGACGTACGCCGGCTCGTGGCGGTAGCCGCCGAGGCACTCCAGGGCGAACGTGGTGCCGGGCGCGGCCCGGCGGATGGCCTCGACCATCGGCAGGCCGACCTCGGCCGGGATGCCGTGGAGCTCGAGCACCTCGCGGCTCCCGATGTCGTAGGTGATCGCGCCGTTGGACACGATCCCCACGCCACGGCCACCGCCGACCTGCGCCCACAGCTCGTCCATCCACCGCAGCGGGCGGGCCGTGACGATGACGACCCGCACGCCCTGCTCCTGCACGCGCCAGCAGCACGTCGCGCGTGCGCTCGCTCAGCCGCCCGTCGTCGTCGAGCAGCGTGCCGTCCAGGTCGGTGGCCACCAGCCGGGGCGGGCTCGGCGTCCTCATGACGCCGGCCACCAGCGGTCGAGCTCGATGGCGGCACCCTCGTCGTACACGGTCGCCGTGACGGCGTCGGCGGCCTCCTTCACCTCGTCCACGGACTGGCCCATCGCCACGCCCCGGCCCACCCAGCGGAGCATCTCGATGTCGTTGCGCCCGTCGCCGATCGCGAGGACGTCGGCCGCGTCGACGCCCAGCTCGCGCGCGACGTACTCGAGGCCCGACGCCTTGCTGACGCCGACGGGTGCGAGGTCGAGCCAGGCGGTCCAGCCGACGACGTAGTCGGTCCCCTGGAGACCGAGGCGGCGGCCGAGGGCGACGAAGTCGTCGGCCGTCGCCTCCGGGTCGCGGATGATCACCCGGCTGACCGGCACCGCCACCAGGTCGGCGACGTCGGCGATGGAGAACTCACCGCTGAGCTCGCCGGTCGGAAAGGGGCCGTTCACGCGGTACCCCACGCCGCGCTCCTCGACCGCGACCAGCGCGGACGGATGGTGCTCCAGCACCGCCGCGACCGCCGGCGCGGCGTCGAACGTCACCTCGTGGACGACCTCGAGCGGTGGGTAGCGGAACACGACCGCGCCGTTGCTCGCCACCACCCACAGCCGCTCGCTGTCGCCCGGGTGCAGGTCGAGCAGGTCGGCGACGTTGGTCATGCCGTGCGGCGACCGTCCACTGGCGAGCACGACGTGTGCGCCGGCAGCCAGCGCGCGGTGCACCGCGTCGTACACGGCCGGGCTGATCTGCTCGTACGTCGTGCCGACCCCCTCGACCCACTTGAAGAGGGTGCCGTCGATGTCGAGCGCGACCAGCCGGGGCCGCCACGACTCGTCGGTCGAGCTCGTCGAGACCACGCCGACCCCTACGCCGAGACCGGCTTGAGCACCTCGAGGCCACCGAGGTAGGGCCTGAGTGCCTCGGGCACGCGCACCGAGCCGTCCCCCTGCTGGTGGGTCTCGAGCAGCGCGATGATCGGGCGGTTGGTCGAGCAGAGGGTGCCGTTGAGGGTGGCGACCGGGCCGATCCCACCGTCGGCGAACCGGCCCCGGGTGTCGAGTCGCCGGGTCTGGAAGTCGGTGCAGTTGGAGGTCGACGTCAGCTCCCGGTAGCGCTGCTGGCTGGCGATCCACGCCTCGCAGTCGAACTTCCGCTGGGCGGAGAGACCGAGGTCGCCGGCGGCGACGTCGATCACGCGGTAGCAGAGCTCGAGCTTGTCGAGGAACTCCTTCTCCCACTCCAGCAGGCGCTGGTGCTCGGCGAACGAGTCCTCGAGGGTCGTGTAGACGAACATCTCGACCTTGTCGAACCAGTGCACGCGGAAGATGCCGCGGGTGTCCTTGCCGTGCGAGCCGGCCTCCTTGCGGAAGCACGGGCTGAACGCGGCGTACCGCAAGGGGAGCGTGGCGACGTCCAGGATCTCGTCGGAGTGGTACGCCGCCATCGGGACCTCCGACGTACCGACGAGGTAGAGATCCTGGCCCTCGATCCGGTAGACGTCGTCGGCCGCCTGGCCGAGGAAGCCGGTGCCCTCCATCGCCCGCGGCTTGACCAAGGACGGTGCCACGACCTGGGTGAAGCCGTTGGCGCGGGCCTGGTCCAGGGCCATGTTGATCAGCGCGAACTCGAGCTGGGCGCCGATGCCGGTGAGGAAGTAGAAGCGCGACCCCGACACCTTGGCGCCCCGCTCGAGGTCGATCGCGCCGAGCATCCGGCCGAGCTCGACGTGGTCGCGCGGCTCGAAGTCGAACTCCGGGGGCGTCCCGTGCGTCTCGAGGACGACGAAGTCCTCCTCGCCCCCGGCCGGCGTCTCGTCCGCGGCGATGTTGGGGATCTCCATCAGCGCCTGGCGCCACTCCTCCTCCGCCTCGGTCTGCGCCGCCTCGGCCGCCTTCACGTCGGCCGCGAGGTCCTTGGTGCGGGCCAGCAAGGCGGCCCGCTCGTCCCCCTGCGCCTGCGGGATCTGCTTGCCGAGCTGCTTCTGC
Organism: uncultured Actinomycetota bacterium; assembly: GCA_963812055.1. Taxonomy (GTDB): domain Bacteria; phylum Actinomycetota; class Actinomycetes; order Propionibacteriales; family Nocardioidaceae; genus Nocardioides. Next base: position 391,484 of record CAWEUA010000016.1, on the reverse strand, counting down.
TCGGCACGCTGGGCCTCGAAGGCCGTGATCGCCTCGCGCCGGGCGGAGTCGGCCGCCAGGGCCCGGTCGACGACATCGCCGGACAGTCCGCGCTTGGCCTGGGCGGCGCGCACGCGCTCGGGGTCCTCGCGCAGCACCTTGGGGTCGATCACAACGTCAGGCTATCGGCGCCGCCGAGTCGACAGCACACGAGTTCCTCCCCGTCGTCGGGGTGGAGCCGACGGTTCGCGCTCCCGGCATACTGGCGCGCGTGCTCGACCGCCCCCGCGTCCTCCTGGCCTGGGCCGGGGTGTGTGCGGTCCTGTTCCTCGTGCTCGCCTGGCTGGTGCACCTGGACCGGGCGCCGTTGACCGGGATCGACGACTTCGGCCACACGGCCGCGAGCTGGGCCGCCGACAAGCCTGGACTGATCAAGGCCCTGCGCGTCATCGAGAACGCTTTCGGGACCGTCGGCATGACGGTATGGACGACCCTGATCGCGGCGACCCTGCTGCTCCGCAAACACCGACGCGCCGCAGTGTTCACCGTCGCCGCGATCCTGACGACCTCGCTGCTGACCACCGCGATCAAGCTGATGTACGGGCGCGACCGGCCGACCTGGCAGGACCCGGTCGGCACGCTGACCTCGAAGTCGTTCCCGTCCGGGCACGCGTCGAGCGTTGCGGCGCTGGCGGGTGTCCTGATCGTGCTCGCGGTCATGTTCATCCGCCGTGCCGTGTTCCGTCGCTCCGTCTACGCCGGCGCGGTCCTGCTCGCGTTCGTCGTAGGAGCCGACCGCGTCCTCCTGGGTCGCCACTACCCGAGCGACGTGCTCGGCGGCTGGCTGCTCGGCGCCACCGTCGTCCTGCTGTGCCTGTCGATCTACAGTCCGGTGCCCCACAGCCACGCGGAGTTCGCCGAGCCGCTGGCGATCTCCGTCCCGTCCGACCGCAAGGTCGCGGTGATCGTGAACCCGTCGAAGCTCGAGGACGTCGGCCAGTTCCGGGCGGTCGTGAGCGCGATGGCCGACGAGGCGGGCTGGTCGCGACCCACCTGGCACTACACGACCATCGAGGACCCGGGCACCGGGATGGCCGAGGCGGCCTCCGTCGGCGGAGCCGACCTCGTGCTCGTCTGCGGCGGCGACGGGACCGTCCGCGAGGTGTGCGCCGAGCTCGCCGGCACCGGGATCCCGATCGGGATCATCCCGGCCGGCACCGGCAACCTGCTCGCCCGCAACCTCGACATCCCGCTCTACCTGCGCGCGGCCATCGACGTCGCACTGACCGGGCAGGACCGGGCGATCGACCTGGTCGAGGTGTCCGGCGACGACATGGCGGACACCCACTTCATGGTGATGGCCGGCATGGGCCTGGACGCCGCGATCATGGAGGGCGTCAACGAGCAGATCAAGGCGAAGGTCGGCTGGTTCGCCTACGTGCTGTCCGGGGCCAAGGCGCTGATGTCGCCGGTCGTGCGGATGGAGATCTCCATCGACGACGGGGAGTTCACGTCCCACCGGGCGCGCACGGTCGTGGTCGGGAACGTCGGCTTCCTCCAAGCCGGCATGCCCTTGCTCCCGGACGCCGCCATCGACGACGGTGTGCTCGACGTCGTCCTGCTCTATCCCAAACGGTTCGTCTCCTGGCTCCCGCTGGCGTTCCGGGTGCTCGCCAAGCGACCTCGGACGGACGAGACCATCGCCCGGATGCGCGGCGGGGCCGTGACGATCCGCGCCGCCTCGCCCACTCCGCGCCAGCTCGACGGCGACCCGCTCGGCGCCGGCAAGGAGCTCCGGATGACCTGCCTCCACGGCCGGGTCCTGGTGCGCGTGCCCCGCTGACCGGCGTACGCCGTCACCGTGCGCAGGTGCCGTAGGTGCCCCAGTAGTCGTCCATGCACAGCCGCCCCAGATCGACGGCGGTGAGCTCGGTGCCGGAACCGTCGGTGACCTGCCACTCGAAGAGCTCGTCTTGGCCCGGACCGCCCGTCTGCAGGCTGGTGAAGACCTGGCCGTCCGGACCGATCCAGGTCACGCCTACCTGCCCCTTGCCGCGGTACGGCACGACCTGTGTGCCGGGATGGAGGCCATGCAGACCCCCTGATATCGGTAGCCGAACGAGCTTGCCGTCGACGAAGGACAGCAGGGTCCAGGACTGCTCAGCACCCATGTTGTCCACTGCCAGCCCCCGCACACCGTGGCCGAGGTCGACGAACGTCTTGAACAGGGTGGGCCCGAACACCCCGGCGCGGGCCGAGACGTCGTGGCCGTCGATGGTGCCCACCACGTCGAAGACCTGGTGGAACACCGACTGTGCGTGCACCGGGTCCTTGACCAGGCGCAGCGACGTCGAGCCCTGCTGCCAGGCGTTGTACCGGTCGGCGGTGCGCTGTTCGGAGAAGCGTGGCAGCAACGCCGGGAGCGAGCCATGGGACCCGGGATCGAACGCGTTGTCGACGCCGTCGGGGCAGGGGGCCGGCACGTCCTGCGTGACGACGTCCCAGCACCAGCGGCCGACCGGGCTGACCACCGACCGGCCCGCCCGGGACTCCACCCGGCTCGCGAGCACCGCCAAGTGGCGCTCGCCCTTCTGCATCGGGTCCAGCTGCCCGGTCATCGCGACGCCCTGTGGCGTGAGCCAGCTGGTCCAGTATCCGGGTACGACGGCGAGGCTCGACGCCTCGCGCGGCCGATGGAGGAGCACGAGCCGGAGCTGCCCGTTCCGCAGCGCGATCGCCTGCCACTCGACGCCGTCCGTGAGGTCGTGGACGGACTCGAGGACCGCCCGCCCCTGGCCTCCGATGTCGGCGAGCCCGACCAGGCCCCCGAGGTGGGGGTTCGACTGCGTCAACGGGTGTGCCGGATCGGCGGCCAGAGTGACGGTGAGGGTGTGACCGGACTCCCGGATCTGGTCCGCGATGCCGTCGCCGTCGACGTCTCCGGTCAGGTGGTCGGTGAGCTTCTGCGTGGGCTGCCCGTGGTGTGGCGCCGGCGGCCAGTGATGGCTCAGCTTCAAGGGCTGCTCGGTCGTGTTGTCACCGCGGAGCGCGAGGGGGAGGACGACCGCCGCAACGGCCGCCGCGGCCACGAGCGCGATCACGACCGGACGTCTCCACAACGGCGTCGAACGCGTCGGCTGCGGAGAGTGGTGCTGGAGGTCCTCCGGCTGCACGAGATCGGCCCGCGCGCGCAGAGCGGCGGTCAGCCGGTCCTCCATCAGGGTGCTCATGCCGGCTTCCCTCCCATGATCTTCTCCAGCTGGTCGAGTGCTCGGCTGGCCGTCGACTTGACGGCACCCCGGGAGATGCCGAGAGTCTCGGCGATCTCGGCCTCGGTCAGGCCGGACCAGTAGCGCAGCACCAGCACCTCGCGCTGCCGAGGCGCCAGCCGATCGACGGCCGCCAGGATCTCCCGGTGCTCCTCGGCCAGCACCGCTCGCTCGTCGGGACGCGCGTCCTCGATCCCGCGAGGCGGGGCGTACCCGCGCGCCGTACGCCGGCGGCGGAGCACCGAGCGGGACCGGTTGACCACGGCCGTCCGCAGGTACCCGAGCGCGGCGTCCGGCTCACGCAACCGACCCTTGGCGGCCAGCCCGGCGAAGGCGTCCTGCACGACGTCCTCCGCGAGACCCGGGTCGTCGACCAGGAGCACCGCGAGCCGCACCAGGGACAGCCGGTGGGCGACGTACAGCTCGCCGAGGTCGTGCTCGGTGAGCACTCGACCGGCGATGACCTGCATGGCCCACTCCCTTGGTGCGGACGGCAGGGTCACTCTTCGCCCACGTCGTCGACGTCCGTCATCTCATCAGACGTTCGGGCGGCCCGGAGGTTGCTTGTCCGAACCGGATCGATCCGCCTCAGCGGCAGGCGCCCGCGGTCAGCCAGCGGCGTCGCCGACGCCGGCGAGACCCGACGGGATCGGGCTGGGACCCGACGTCCCGGGTGGGGTCCATGGTGGTCATCGCGACCTCCTGTCCCCGTGCATGCCTAGCCGGCGGAGCGGCAGTCGCCGAACGCGGTGAAGGACCGGTTGAAGCAGACCTGGCCCAGGGGGTTGGCGACCAGAGCCGGCGGCGTGTACGCCGAACCACCGCGCGGATCCCAGGAGTACACGCGGAAGCGGTCGGGGCTCCCGGTCGGGACGCGGGTGTACACCAGTCCGTCGTCGGCGATCCACGACGAGGCGGCACCGGCGGCGAGCTGCACCGGCCCCCGGGTGGGGACGGGTTGGAGCCGGCCGTTCCACCGGACGAGCACCTGCCAGGCGCCGGCCGGGGTACGTCGCAGCACGCCGTCGGTGACGTCGCCCAGGCGCACGCGAGCGCCGGGGGTCAACATCGACCGGGAGGGCAGCAGGGACGGCAGGCCATCGTGGCGACCGAGCGCGGGATCCGTTCCCGCCTGCTGATGGGCCACCGGAGCCACGGGCGGATGAGCCACCGGGGTGGCGGCCGAGGCCTGACCCCCGTTCCCCCCGAGGGCGCGTAACGCGAACGGAACCACGATCGCAGCGAACGCCAGGGCCACGACCGCGACGATCGTCGCGCGCCGCCCGTGCTTGCCCATCGGTCCGACCCCGGTGCCTGATGCGTCCGTGGTGGCCATGTACGCCCCCTGATGTCCCCGAGCTACCCCTTCACAAGAAGGACGCATCGGGACGTGGCGTAGTTGCCTCGCCGGGCGAACGTGGCCGAGTCGTGACCTTTCGCGCTAGGGGCGCGCGTGTGCGATCGCGTCGTCCTCCTCCGGTGACAGCTGCTGCTCGCAGGTCCAGGAGCTGATGCTCTTGGCGTAGGTGCGCGAGTCGGACCGGCCGTGGATCGACGTCAGCACCACGCCGTCACCCGAGTCGTCGAGAAGCGCCAGCGACCACGACAGGTGGCCGCCCATGTCGCCGAACGCGTCGTACCGCACGACGGAGAGATGGCGCAGCGCGTCTCCGGTCTCGACCCGCAGGGCGGCGACCTCCTGGCGGAGTCCGACCACGTCCTCGGGCAGCGCCTCGGTCCCCGGAGTCCGCCGGTACGCCGCCTGGCGGCGTAGGGCGACGACGGCGAGCGCACCGGCCGCGAGAGCCAGCACGATCGCGACGACGTCGAGGATCCACACGCTGAACGAGCCTAATGGCGGTCGGCGCCGACATGTGACACTGACGCGCGTGAGCACCAGCATCGGTGAGGAGCAGGCGCCCCGGATCGTCTACCAGGGCGAGCCGGGCTCCAACTCGCATCTGGCCTGCCAGGAGCGCTACCCGGCGGCGGAGGCAGTCGCCTGCCCGAGCTTCGAGGACTGCTTCGCCGCGGTCGACGCCGGGGACGCCGACCTCGCCATGATCCCGATCGACAACTCGCTGGCCGGGCGCGTCGCCGACATCCACCACTTCCTCCCGACGTCGCAGCTGCACATCGTCGGCGAGCACTTCCTCCGCATCCGCTTCGCGCTGCTCGGCGTACCCGGCTCCACCCTCGACGGCGTGAAGACCGTGCACAGCCACGTGCACGCCCTCGGGCAGTGTCGCCAGGTGATCCGGGAGCACGGGTTCGTGCCGGTCATCTCCGGTGACACCGCCGGCGCCGCCCGCGAGGTGAAGGAGGCGGGCGACCCGACGCAAGCCGCGATCTCGCCGCCCCTCGCTGCCGGCATCTACGGCCTCGAGGTGCTCCTCGAGGACATCGAGGACGAGGACCACAACACGACGCGGTTCGTGGTGCTCTCCCACGACTTCGTGAAGGCGGCGCAGGGCAACGGGCCGGTCGTCACGACCTTCGTGTTCAACGTGCGGAACCTGCCGGCCGCCCTCTACAAGGCGCTCGGCGGCTTCGCCACCAACGGCGTGAACATGACCAAGCTCGAGAGCTACATGGTCGGCGGGGAGTTCACCGCGACGCAGTTCCTGGCCGAGGTCGACGGGCACGCGGACGACCCACCGGTCGCCCGCGCGCTCGAGGAGCTGGCGTTCTTCACCACCGAGGTGAAGATCCTCGGGATCTACCCCGCCGACCCCTTCCGGTCGAGCTAGGCGCTACGCCGCGGCGGCCGCGGCCATCAGCCAGAACATCCCGCCCTGCGGGTCTCCCACCATCGCCATCCGGCCGACCCCGGGGACGTCCATCGCCGGGACGGCGGTCTTCGCCCCGAGCTGCTCGGCCTTGGCCACGCTGGCGTCGACGTCCTCGACGTTGAAGTAGACGTTCCAGTGGGGCGGCGTGCCCTCGGGGAACATGCCGAGATCCATGCAGCCACCGATCTGACGGCCCTCGGCGTTGGTCAGGATCGTGTAGTTCCCGGCCTCACCCATGTCCATGTCCTCGCTGCCCATGCCGAGCACCGCGGAGTAGAACGCGACCGCGGCCTTCACGTCGCCGGTGACGCACTCGTTCCACGTCGGGGTGCCGGGCTCGTTGGCGCGCTGGGTGCCGATCGTCGTGCCGGCCTGCCACAGACCGACCCGAGCGCCGGTGGGGTCCTGGATCGACGACATCCGGCCGTTGGTGTCGACGTCGAACGGTCCTGCCTCCACCTTCCCGCCCGCCGCCTCGACCTTCGCGGTGGTGGCGTCCACGTCATCGACCGCCAGGTAGACCCCCCAGAACGCCGGATGGCCTTCCATGCCTGGCATCTGCCCGCTGAGCCCGCCGATCTCGTCGCCGTCGAGCTTCGGGATGTAGTAGTGGCCCATGTCGCCCATGTCGTGGTCGTCGAACGACCAGCCGAACAGCTGGCCGTAGAACGTCTGGGCCGCCTGCTGGTCGGGCGTCACCAGCTCGATCCAGCTGGGCGTGCCCTGGTCGTAGTGCTCGAACTTCGCCATCGTCGTCTCCCTGGTGAGGTGGGTCGACCCCGGACACGACTCAACACCCGTCCGCCGACGGTGGCAACGGCTCGGTGCTCTCGACACGGTGAACGTTGCCCCAACGCGACCGGATAGGTTCCGAGGAGTGGATCTCGCCGTCGTCGCCATCACGTTCGGGGCGATCTTCGTGGTCGAGCTCCCGGACAAGACCTTCGTCGCCGCCCTCGTCCTCTCCACGCGCTACCGCCCGTGGGCGGTGTGGATCGGGGTCGGCCTCGCGTTCCTGATCCAGACGCTGATCGCCTGCACGGTGGGCGGCCTGGTCACGCTGCTGCCGCACGAGGTCGTCGAGATCGTCGCCGGGCTGATCTTCCTGGCTGGAGCCGTCCTCCTGCTCCGCGAGGCCCCCAAGGCGGACGCCGCCGAGGCCCGGACCGAGGAGGAGTACGCCGCCAAGGCGGCCACGCCGAAGGCCGGACTCGCCGCGATCGGGGCGAGCTTCCTGGTGCTGTTCGCCGCGGAGTGGGGCGACCTCTCGCAGCTGCTCACCATCAGCCTGGTCGGCCGCTACCACGACGCGGTCTCGGTCTTCATCGGAGCGTGGAGTGCGCTCCTGGTCGTCTCGGGCCTGGCCGTGGTGGCCGGGCGCTTCCTGCTGCGCTACCTGCGGCTGTCGACGATCCACTACGTCGGCTCGGCCGTCTGCTTCCTGCTCGCCGTCGTCACGGCCGTCCAGCTCATTGCGGGGTGACCACCGCTCGACCGGCCCCACTAGAGTGCGCCCCATGTCGAGCAACCCCACGCCCGGCGTCGGTCGTCCGACCGGCGCCGACTCGGAGGTCGGCCGTCTCCGCACGGTCATGCTCCATCGGCCCGGCCCCGAGCTGCAGCGGCTCACGCCGCGCAACAACGACCGCCTGCTCTTCGACGGCATCCCCTGGGTCGCCCGCGCGCAGGACGAGCACGACGCCTTCGCCGCTGCGCTCCGCGAGCGCGACGTCGAGGTGCTGTACCTCACCGACCTGCTGACCGAGACCTTCGCCGACGCCGGGGCGCGCGATCGCGCCATCGAGACGGCGCTCGGCAGCCTGCACCTCGGGGAGACCATGCGGCGCTGGCTCGGGCCGATGCTCCACGAGTCGTCGCCCGAGGAGCTGACCGCCCACCTGACCGCGGGCGTCCGCAACGACGAGGTCCGCGGTGGCTTCGGGCTGGTCACGTCGCTGCTGCCGCGGCACGACTTCCTGATCGACCCCCTGCCCAACCTGCTCTTCACCCGTGACTCGTCGGTCTGGGTGCGCGACCAGGTGACGATCACGTCTCTGGCGATGCCCGCGCGCTCGCGCGAGACCCAGCTGACCGAGCTGATCTACGGCGCCCATCCGCGCTTCACCGGCACTCCGCGACTCCACGGCTGGCGCAACGAGCACGTCGAGGGCGGCGACGTGCTGCTGCTCGCTCCCGGCGTGCTCGCCATCGGCGTCGGCGAGCGGACGACGCCGGCCGGGGCCGAGCAGCTGGCCCGCGAGGTGTTCACCGCCGGCCTGGCCCACACCGTGCTCGCGGTCCCGATCGCCCAGGAGCGGGCGACCATGCACCTCGACACCGTCTGCACGATGGTCGACGTCGACAAGGTCGTGATGTATCCCAACGTCGCCGACACCCTGACGGCGTACGCCGTGACCGTGGTGGACGGCACCAGCGACGACGACGCGTCGGGGCTCGAGCTCCACGTCGCGCCGGCCGAGCACTTCCTGGTCGCCGCGGCCAAGGCGATGGAGATCGACACGCTCCACCAGATCGACACCGGCCTCGACCCGGTCACCGCCGAGCGTGAGCAGTGGGACGACGGCAACAACACCCTGGCCCTCGCGCCCCGCGTCGCGGTCGCCTACGAGCGCAACGACGAGACCAACTCCCGCCTCGAGCACGCCGGCATCGAGGTCGTCCGCATCGCCGGCTCCGAGCTGGGGTCGGGGCGCGGCGGACCGCGCTGCATGAGCTGCCCGGTGGAGCGCGACCCGCTGGGCTGACTCCTCAGAACGGCGTCGTGTCCGGCACCTGCGCGTGACGAAGCGTCGGCCCCGCCTGCTCACACCTTCCGTTGCCGACCCAACAGCGCAGCAACCGGATCGACCTGTCCAGGTCACCGTCGACCACGAGCACGCGGCGGTCCGACTCCCAGGCCAGGGGCCACGAGCCGCGCGGCGCTCGGAGCGCCAGCCGTCGGCCGTCGCGCCAGACCACGGGCCGGGCCTGGATCTCCTTGATGGCGGGCGAGTACGCGTACGCCGTCCCCTGCGGAGACCACAGTCCTCCCTGGGTCTGCGGCACGCGGCCCACGGGCGTCACGACACCGGTGGCGGACACGCGGGCGAAGACGGCCGGGCCACCGCTGTCCCCCGTCGTGGTCCAGCTGACCCCGCCCGGCCACTGGTCGTTGCCGGAGAAGTAGCGCGGTCGCGCGGGGGCCACGAGCTGGATCGGTGGACGCCCCGGCCGCCATATCCAGGCGCGGTCCGCGATACCGCCCGATCACCACGGACCCGTCGTTGTCGACGCCGGCGACAGCGATCGCGCCGCCACCGTCGCAGCAGCTCGTGTGTGACTCGAGGACCGTGGTCCCGGTCACCCGACCGCGGCCGACGTCGTACGCCGTGACGGTGAAGGAGGTGTCCGCCTCCCAGCGGCCGTACCGCTGCGTGTCGGAGGAGGTCGTCCAGGCGGCGTACCGCCCGTTCGCCGAGACCACCGGGCGACTGGGCGCCGGTCCCGTGGGGAGGGGCGCCACTCCGAGCTCGCGCACCACCGCCCAGTGGCTGTCCCGCTCGGTCTCGCGGCCGACGATGGTGGTCCCACCACGCTCCACGATCCGGCGCATCCGGGTTCTCATCACCCCGTCCGAGAAGTGGAGCTTCCCGTCCGACCACCACGAGATCCTGGGCGGTGGGCCGACCGCATCGGCCGTCGTGGTCACGGCGACATGTGATGACGGCGTTGCCTGTGGCTGGTCCGCATGGTCGTCGGACCCACAGCCGGCCAGGGCGAGCAGCGTCGCCACCGAGGCCACCACGGTCATCCGCACGCTCGGAAGACGCGGTGGGAGCACACATTTGTTGCGCATCCGGGCAACGGAGCGCACCCTCAGAGCGTTGAACAGGTGAGTGCGCCGTCCGCGGCGCCAACCGAGGGAGGCGGCATGCCGGCAGCCGTGTGGGTCATCGGCGGACTGGTCGTGGTCGTGACCGCGCTGCTCGCGGTCGACTGGCTCACCGCCGGACGGAAGAAGCGACGGATGCTGGTCCGGGCCACGGACCAGAGCCGTGGGAACAGCCACGTCGACTATGCGGCGATCGAGAACCAGACGCACGGATCCCAGTTCGACACCTGGAACCCCTGAGACTCCGCGGCTTCGCGCCGGGCATGAGAAGGCCCGGTCGATGTCGACGGGGGAGGCAACAACGACCGGGCCGTCCGCGACGTTAGCGAACCGTGGGTCGGCGGATCAACCTCTGTGGGCGTGTCTTTTTCGCGAGACCGGATCGGTCCAGGTCAGCGCGTTTCTCAGCGCAGCGTGACCTGCTGGTTGGCGAGCATCGAACGCGCCGCACGCTCCTCCGGACCCAGGGTCGAGGACGACGCCAAGGCCTCCCCCAGCCGCTCGCCGAACGCGGCGACCGGCTCCTCGATCGCGGCCGCACCGGTGCCCGACGGGAGGTCCCACACGGGCGTGAGGAGCCCGTGGGCGCGGAACATCCCGACCAGCTTCGAGCCCTCGGCGATCGAGTCGTCACCCTGCGGCGTGAAGCCGTGACAGCGCGTCGAGGAGCGCGTTCTCGTCCTGGGGCAGCACCCAACGCAGGTGCTCCTTGCTCCCGGCATCCACCCAGTACGCCGCCTCCACCGACGACAGCCGAGCCGTGGGCGCGACCGCGCCGTTCGCCTGCTCCAGCGCGTCGACCATGGCCTGGTCCCGCTCGGCGACGTCGCCGAGCCACCACTCGAAGCCCTCGTGGACGGTGACCTCGAGCGGCCGGTCGGCCACCAGCTCCTGGAGTCGTGCGCCCACCCCGGGAGGGTCGACCAGTCCGACCACGCCGTCCTCGTCGGTCGCCAGGGCCTTCTCCAGCACGGCCCCGAGGTCGCGGGAGGGATCGCCGAAGCTGTGCCGCACCTGGAGGCCCAGCCAGACCTCGCCGGACTCGCGCACCATCGCCGGTGCGGCCATCGGGAGCAACGAGCCGAGCAGGACGGTCCGGTCGCCCACGACCAGCGGCGCCGTCGCGGACGGCACGAACTCGCGCAGTGCCACCAGGTCGCACTCGGCGACGAGCCCGGCGAACGGCCGGGCCACGAAGGCACCGCCGGCCGAGCCGTGGCACGCCTTGTAGCGCTTGCCGGACCCACAGGGACAGGGCTCGCGCGGCCCGACCTCGCCCTCGGTCGCGCGGTCGCGTGCCTTCGTGCGGGACTTCTTGGCCATGGCGGCGAATCTAGTGTCGCGTGTTGGACGTTGGTGAGCGGGTGGCGTGAACAGGGTGCGTGCATCGCAAGGCGTCGGAGCGAAGCCATACCCGTTCGTCTCGCGAGCGACGGCAACGCAGCGAGATGCGGGCCATGTGTGCGCGAAGCGCACACGAACATCCGACGCGCGGCACTAGGCCGTGCGCACGCCGTCCAGCCAACCGAGCACGGCCTCGGCCGGTCGGTGATCACCGCGCGGACGCCGAGCGAGCGGCACAGCTCGAGCTGCTCCTCGGAGTTGACGGTCCAGACGTGGATCTCGCGGCCGCTCTCGACCATCTTCGCCGCGAACCTCGGGTTCTTGGTCAGTGCGTCGATGCCCGGGCCCAGGATCCAGCCGGGCTCGACCACCGGCTTGAGCACCGGCCAGTGCCGGGCCTTGTCGATCAGCATCACCAACGGCAGCTGGGGCGCCAGCTTCTGCATCCGCTGCAGGGCGACGTAGGAGAAGCTCATCACCCGGACCGGGGTGTCCTCGCCGGTCCAGCCGAACTCCGCCAGCAGCTCCGCGAGGCGCCGCTCGACCAGCCCGCCGTACCGCGTCGGGTGCTTGGTCTCGATCGCCAGCTCGACTCGTCGATCGGCCTCGGCGACGGTCTCGAGGAGCCGCCGCAGCGTGAGGACCTTCGCGAGATCGGGAGGTTCGTCGAAGACGGCCCACGGGTTCTTCCAGGACGCGAACTCGAGCTGGTCGAGATCGGCGAGCTCCATCGTCGAGACCAGTCCGTTCGCGCTCGCCGTACGCCGGAGGTCGCGGTCGTGCACGCAGACCAGATGTCCGTCGGCGGTGAGCCGCACGTCGCACTCGAGTGCGTCCGCGCCTTCGCTGATCGCCTCCAAGTACGCCGCCAGGGTGTGCTCGGGCTTCTCGAAGCTCGCGCCACGGTGGGCGACGACCTGCGGCCTCATGACAGTAAGTCTGACCTGAAAGGCAAGCATCGCGAGGGAAATTGAGGCGAGCCGCGGCGGTGTTCATCGACTCTTCCTCGACGCGTCACCCTCCGTCACCGTGGGGGATGCCCCCGACTAGCGTCGTCGCCATGAGCACGGACGTGGTGGTGCGGGACAACCCCGAGCAGCGGCAGTTCGAGGCGTACGTCGACGAGAAGCTGGCCGGCTTCTCGGCGTACGACCTCACCGACGGCGGCATCATGATCATGCACACCGAGGTCGACGACGCCTACGAGGGACAGGGTGTGGGATCGGCGATGGTGCGCCAGATGCTCGACCAGATCAGGGCCGACGGCGCGCGGAAGGTGACCGTGCTCTGCCCCTTCGTCAACATGTGGCTCCGTCGGCACCCCGACTACCAGGAGCTGACCCGCCGATGAGCACGCCGACCTTGACGTTCCACCTGCAGCGCCACCTGCAGCGGTCGCGCGACGACGTCGTGAGCTCCCTCGAGGGCCTGTCGGAGTACGACGTACGCCGACCGCTGGTGCCGTCGGGCACCAACCTGCTCGGCCTCGTCAAGCACCTCATCGGCATCGAGCTGGGCTACCTCGGCGCCTGCGTCGGTCGGCCTTCGCCCGTCACGCTGCCGTGGGAGGACGACGGCTCGGTCTGGGAGTCGGCCGACATGTGGGCGACCCCCGACCAGTCGCGCGACTACCTGCTCGGCCTCTACCGGCGGGCGTGGCAGCACAGCGACGAGTCGCTCGAGACGCTGTCGCTCGACGCCCCGGCCTCGGTCGCCTGGTGGTCGGAGGAGCACCGCGAGACGACGCTCGGCGAGCTCGTCGTGCGGGTCGTCGACGAGACCGCCCACCATGCCGGTCACTGCGACATCGTGCGCGAGCTGATCGACGGTCGCGGCGGCGGCGACCAGGCCGACATCGGCGACGACGAGCACTGGGCGACGTACGTCGGGAAGATCCAGGCGGCGGCCGACACCTACCGCGACGCCTGACCCGTTCCCTACCTGGTCAGCGTGAAGTCGCCGCGACCATCGGGGATGACCCGGCCCGAGAAGTCGTCGATGGGCTGGTCGGCCGGGTCCCAGACGTCGAACAAGGTGACCCGGTCGTTGAGCTGGATCCGGAAGGCCCCGTCACCCGGGTGCAGCATCGTCAGGTTGGTCATCCTCGTCGTCCAGGTCCCGTCGTGGATCGTCCCGGACGCCAGGTGCGCCTCGTCGCACGGTTCCTCGTTGACGTCGTCGGTGTCGAGGTAGCAGACCCAGACCAGCGAGATCCCCGCGCCACGGTCGCGCAGGTGGAGCGAGACCTGGGGGCGATCGTGGCGGGAGAACGTCGCCTCCTCGGCCGGTCGGTTCAGCGACACCAGGACCGGCGCGTGCGTGTCGGAGTGCGGGTTGGTGACGACGACGGTCTTCGTGAGTGTGCTCTCGGCCTCGACGCCGCCGACGTTCCAGTCCAGGGACAGGTGGTAGGCGTCCGCGGGCAGGTGACGTTGGAGCGGGATGCGCACCCGCCACACGCCGCCGCGGTCGCCACCGCTCAGCTTCTTGATCGGGTGGGAGCCCATCACGTACGTGTTGTGGTACTCGGTCTCGATGTTGACGCCGAACATCGCCCAAGGGGTCGCGCTGGTCATGATGCCGCGAGTCAGGTCGAGAGTGCGGGCGGCGTGGGCGGTGACCCGCAGCACGAGTCTCCTGGGGCCCTCGGTCAGGTCCATCTGGCGATGGAGGACCCGCACCGAGTGGGTGACCGTCGGCTCCGGCGGGTCCGTCGCCGGGGCGGCGTGACCCGCTGGAGAGCCGGCCAGGGCGGAGAGCACCAGGGCGAGCACGACCGCCCCGAGAGAGACCACGCGTCGCATGGCGGGAGGCTAGCGGCCCCGGCGGCACTCGTCCGAAGAACCGGGGCACGTGACGTCGCCCGACGTACGCCGCCTCTGCGAAGGTGGTGGATCACCCACGATGCGGGAGGGCGAGATGGGCAAGATCCTCGTACACGAGTTCATGAGCCTCGACGGTGTCATCGACGCGCCGCTGTGGACCTTCGAGTACGGCTTCACCGACGAGATGGGCGAGCTGCTCACGTCCGTCATGGAGCCCTGCCGCGGCATCCTTCTCGGCCGCACGACGTACCAGGAGTTCGAGCCGGCGTGGTCGGTGCGCACGGTCGAGGACGACCCCGGGGCGCCGTTCTTCAACGACACGATGAAGTACGTCGTCTCCGGCACGCTGACCGAGGCGACGTGGCGCAACAGCGAGATCATCGGGGCCTACGACGCCGACCGGATCCGGGCGCTCAAGGAAAAGGTGGACGGCGACCTGTGGGTGAGCGGCAGCGCCACGCTGGTCCGCGCCCTCGTCGCCGACGGGCTCGTCGACGACCTGCACCTGTTCGTGTATCCCGTCACCCGCGGTGGTGGACCGCGCCCGTTCCCCGACGGGGTCGAGGGGACGTTCGAGCTCGTGACCGTGGAGCAGTACTCGAACGGCGTCATGCACCTGCTCGCGCGGCCGAAGGTCTGACCCTCCGGTCGGCTGTGATCACCGAACCTCCGGTGCCGGTGTGGTCCCCGTCAGGGCGGTCAGGACAGCGGCGACCGCGGGTGGGTCCGGTGGGTCGCCGTACGTCGCGGCGTAGATCTCGCGATGGGCGCCGGTGATCTCCGTGGTGTGGACGTCGGGCCGGCGATGAGCCTGCAGGGCGAGGCCCGGCAGGGTGGCGACGCCGGCGCCCGCGGCGACGAGGGACTGCACCACGACCATGTCGTCGCTGAGCGAGTCGATGCGGGGCGTGAAGCCCGCGCGCCCGCAGGTGGCGAGCAGCTCGGCCTGGCACCGCTCGCAGCCACCGATCCAGGCGGAGTCGCGATGGTTCGCCAGGCTGTCGTCCGGCTCGCCGCTGATCAGGTAGATCGGGTCGTCGGCGATGTGCACGACGCGGAAACCCTCGCCCTCGCCCGGACCGTCCGCGCGCCGGAAGACCACCGCGACGTCGATCTCGCCGTGTCGCAGCATCTCGAGCGCCTCGACCGGGTGACCGTCCACCAGGCTCAGCTCGATCCCGGGATAGGTGTCCGCCAATCGCTCGGCCGCCGCGGGCACGATCGTGCTGAGCACCGACGCGTTGGCGGCCAGCCGGACCCGCCCCGCCTGCAACCCGACCTGCGCCGCGAGCTCATGGGTGGCGGCGTCGACCCGGCCCACGATCTCGGCGGCCCGATGAGCCAGTAGCCGCCCCTCCGGCGTCAGCCGGATGCCTCGACCGACGCGCTGGACGAGCTTGACCCCGGTCTCCGCCTCGAGCCGCGACAGGTGATGGCTCACCGACGGCTGCGAGTAATGCAGCTCCCGAGCCGCTTCGGTGACCGACCCGTGTCGGGCGATCGCCGCCAGGATCCGGAGGTGGACGAGGTTCAGCATCCATCGACGATATCGATGGACCAGCCCCGAATGTGCCCTTGGACGTCATAACCGATCGGTCTCCTGCGCGTACAGGTCGCGGAGCAGGCAGATCTCCGCACCGTGGTGGACCACCTCCACGTGCGTGTACAGCACGAGCCTGGCCATCGGCGCGTCGGCGAACTCCGGCGGCTGCGTCGGGCCCTGCGGTCGCGCCAGTCCCGATCCGCCGAGGGAACGCACGCCCTCGACCCATCGTTCATGGGTCTCGTCGAGCTGCTGCAGGGCCTCGTCGGCGGTCCCCGCGAAGGCGAACGTGGTCATGTCCGCCGGCGGCCCACCGAAGTGCGTCCCGCTCGTCTCGGCGAACCCGACGATGAGATGCGCCAGTCGCCAGGCGATGGTCGTGACCGGCTCCCGTTCGTGCGGCGCGTCGTCGAAGTCCATGGTGAACTCACCCGCGCCGTAGGACGCCGAGGCCGAGCCGGTTCCCCGTCGACGGACCGTCCAGCAGGCCGGGACGGGCTCCCAGAAGTACTCGTCGTCGGTCAGTCCGCTCAGCCGTGGCCGGAGCCGGTCCCGCCAGTGCGACTCGAGCTGGTCGACCACCTCGGCGTTCCAGTCAACGTCCACGCCGGGACTGTACGTGGGCGAGCGCGGGTCTCAGACCGACGAGGATCTCGCGCGCCAGGCCTCACGGGTGGTCGCGAAGCGCCGGAAGTAGGTCGGCTCACCCAGGAACGCGCCGTCGTCGCCACGACCCGTCTCCGTCAGGCCCAGGCGCTGGAGGATCCGGACCGACGGAGTGTTGGCGTCGAGAGCCTCGGCCCAGATCTCGCGCAGCCCGAGCACGGAGAAGCCGTGGTCCAGTCCGGCGTCGGCGATCGACGTACCCCAGCCGCGACCCCAGTGCTCCCGGGAGCCGACCAGGTAGCCGAGCTCGCGGCGGTCGGGCTCGAGCCCGGCCAGGTCGACGTAGCCGACCAGGGAACCCGCGTCGTCCACCGCGGCGAGCCGCAGCAGGTCGTCGCGCGGGTCCGTGACCAGGTCGCGCCACAGGCGCGCGCGGTCGGCGGTGGGCCGGTCGACGGTCCAGCCGGCGTACGCACAGAAGTCGGGGTCCTCTCCCCACCGGGCGGCGTCCTCCGTGTCGCGGAGCACGAGCGGACGGAGCCTGACGTGCGGGGTCACCTCGACCTCAGGAAGGCGCCGAAGTGCGGGACCGTGAAGGCGATCCGGCCGCGCTCGCCGGAGTAGATGAGGCCCTTCTTCAGCAACGCGTCGCGCGCGGGGGACAGCGACTGCGGCTTCTTGCCCAGCACCGCGGCGACGTCCGCGGTCGGGACGGACTCGATGTCGTCGAGCACCTCGCCGCTGTCGGCGAGGGAGGAGGCGGCGTCGGCCATCGCCCGGAGGTACTCCCGCTCCCCCGGTGTCGCCCGCTCGTAACGCGAGCCGAAGAAGCCGACGGCCAGCTCGCGCTCGGCTTCGGGGGCGCCCACCGCGACGTCGTCCGCGGTGATCGGCGAGCGCGGGGCGAGGTCCCACACCGTCTTGCCGTAGGCCTGGATGAAGTAGGGGTAGCCGCCCGTCGCGTCGTACAGCGCGACCAGCGCGTCGTCGTCGTACGCCGCCTCCTCGGCCTCGGCGGGGACGCGCAGCGCGAGGTCGGCGTTCTCGCGGTCGAGGCGGTCGATCCGCTGGTAGCCGAAGAGCCGCTCGGAGTAGGACTTCGCGGCCGACAGCACGGCCGGCAGGTGTGGCAGCCCGGCACCGACGACGATCACCGGCAGTCCGGACTGGCTGATCTCGTGGCAGGCGGCGCAGAGCGCGGAGACGTCGTCGGGCCCGAGGTCCTGCATCTCGTCGACGAAGACCGCGATGCCGCGACCCTGGTCGGCAGCGAGCCCCCCGAGATCGGTGAACAGCTCGACCAGGTCGATCTCGATGTCGCCGGAGTCGGCCCGGCCCCGAACCGCCGGCGCGTCGATGCCGGGATGCCAGCGGTCCCTGAGCTTGGCACTCGCGCCCGCGTCCCGCTCGGCGAAGGACCGGACGACACCGAGGACGTGGGTGATCGACTCCTCGTCGGGGTGCCCGAGCTCGCGGACGGCCTGGTGCAGGGCCGAGGAGAGCGGCCGTCGCAGGCCCTGGTCGGGCCGGGCCTCGAGCTTCCCGGTCCCCCAGCCACGGCGTACGGCGGCCGAGCGCATGGCGTTGAGCAGCACGGTCTTGCCGACGCCGCGGAGTCCGGTCAGGACGATGCTCCGCTCCGGGCGCCCGTGCGCGATGCGCTCCAGGACCACGTCGAACGCCGCCAGCTGCGCGCTCCGGCCGGCCAGCTCGGGCGGGCGCTGGCCGGCCCCGGGCGCGTACGGGTTGCGGATCGGGTCCATGCTCGGACCGTATCCGGGTCTCTAACTGATTCCGTAGATTTCAGACCGGGCTCCTCGACAGCGCGTGTCGAGGAGCCCGGGGTGGGGCGGAGGTTGGTCAGCGGAAGGCGGTCGGGACGGGACCTTTCTCGCGGGAGGAGATGAGCGGGCGCCGTCGC
Source organism: uncultured Actinomycetota bacterium (assembly GCA_963812055.1). Taxonomy (GTDB): domain Bacteria; phylum Actinomycetota; class Actinomycetes; order Propionibacteriales; family Nocardioidaceae; genus Nocardioides. The sequence continues at coordinate 373,313 of CAWEUA010000016.1, read as the reverse complement.
CAGGTTGGCGCGTCGATGAAATCTCGGGGTCGGTTGACCATCTCAACCAGTTCGTTAGTACCCTTGAACTAAATGAACTCGACTGCCTCTCCCAGCACCCTCGGTCCGAACTACAAGTGGATCGCCCTGTCCACCACGACGCTCGGCGTCCTGATCGCGACGATCAACTCCTCGATCCTGCTGATCGCCCTGCCCGACATCTTCCGCGGGCTGAGGATCGACCCGCTCGCGCCCGGCAACTCCAGCTACCTGCTGTGGCTGATCATGGGATACCTCGTGGTCACGGCGGTCCTGGTCGTCACCTTCGGCCGCCTCGGCGACATGTACGGCCGGGTGAAGATGTTCAACGCCGGCTTCGCGATCTTCAGCTTCTTCTCGGTCGCGCTCAGCATCACCTGGATGACCGGTACGTCGGGCGTCCTCTGGCTGATCATCATGCGGATCCTCCAGGGCGTCGGGGGCGCGCTCCTGATGGCCAACTCGTCGGCGATCATCACCGACGCGTTCCCGTCGACGCAGCGCGGGCTGGCCCTGGGCCTGAACATGGTCTCCGGCATCGCCGGCTCGTTCCTGGGCCTCGTGATCGGCGGCGTCCTCGCCCCCGTCCACTGGCGCTACGTCTTCCTCGTCTCGGTGCCCTTCAGCGTGTTCGGCACGATCTGGGGCTACCTCAAGCTGCGCGACCTGAGCCCGCGTCGCCACCACGTCATGGACTGGTGGGGCAACATCACGTTCGCCTTCGGCCTGATCGGCGTCCTGGTCGCGATCACCTACGGCATCCAGCCGTACGGCCGCCACCTGATGGGCTGGACGAACCCGTGGGTCCTGGCCTCGATGATCGGCGGGGTGGCTCTCCTCGTGGTCTTCTGCGTGATCGAGACGCGGGTCGCGCACCCGATGTTCCATCTCGACCTGTTCAAGATCCGGGCCTTCACCTTCGGCAACATCGCGAGCCTGCTCGCCGGCCTCGGCCGCGGCGGACTGATGTTCATCCTGATCATCTGGCTGCAGGGCATCTGGCTGCCGCGGCACGGGTACTCCTTCGAGTCCACGCCCCTGTGGGCCGGCATCTTCATGCTGCCGATGACCGTCGGGTTCCTGATCGCCGGCCCGCTCTCCGGCTGGCTCTCCGACCTCTACGGCGCCCGCTGGTTCGCCACCGGCGGCATGCTGATCGCCGCCCTGAGCTTCTTCTGGTTCGCGGCCATGCCGGTGGACTTCAGCTACTGGATGTTCGCGGCGGCGCTCTTCTTCAACGGCTTCGGCATGGGCCTGTTCGCCTCACCCAACCGGGCGGCCGTGATGAACTCCCTGCCGGCCAACCGGCGCGGCGTCGGCGGCGGCATGAGCACGACGTTCCAGAACGCCTCGATGGTGCTGTCGATCGGCATCTTCTTCTCGCTGATGATCGTCGGACTCGCAGGCTCGCTGCCCGGGACCATGCAGTCCGGCCTCACGGCCCACGGCGTACCGGCCGGCCAGGCGCAGGCGGTCGCCGGCCTGCCGCCGGTCGCGGTGCTGTTCGCGTCGCTGCTCGGCTACAACCCGGTGCAGTCGCTGCTCGGCGACCACACGCTGTCCCAGCTGCACCCGTCCGATGCGCACTACCTGACCGGACACACGTTCTTCCCCTCGCTGATCTCCGGGCCGTTCCACGACGGGCTGATCGTCGCCTTCGCCTTCGCCATCGCCGCCTGCCTGATCGCGGCCGCGGCGTCGTGGTTCATGGGCGAGAAGTTCGTGAACGCCGACGACGACCACGAGACGCCGTTGGACTTCGCGCAACCCGAGGCGGGCCCGCCCGAGGACGAGGACCACGTGCCCGACGAGGCGAAGGGCCGGTCGCAGCAGCCGGTCGCACGCCGATGACCACCCGTCGTGCGCCGTCGCGGGAGGTCTCCCGGCTGGCCGGCGAGATGCGGACCGAGGTCGGCCGGCTGGCCTACCACCTGCGTACGCCGGCGACCCGCTCCGGCATCACGCCGACGCGGCTGGCGGCTCTCTCGGCCCTGACCCGCTACCCCGACGGCGTCCGCCAGGGCGACCTCGCCGAGCGGATGTTCATGTCCGCGCCGAGCATGACCCGCCTGGTCGAGATCCTCGAGGAGGCGGGGTGGGTCGAGCGTCGCCGCGACCCGGCCGACCAGCGCTGCCTGCTGCTGGTGCTGTCACCGGTCGGGCGGAAGACGATCGAGACCCTGCGTGACGAGTCGGCGACCCAGCTCAGCGAGGAGCTCGCCGACCTCACCGCCGACGAGCGGTCCGCCCTGGCCGCCGCCGTCCCGGTGCTCCGCAAGATCGCCGACCGGCACTTCGACGGCTGACCGGGGGCCGTGGGGTCAGCAGACCTCGTGGCGTCGCGTGCGGGCGACGGCGTACGCCGTGTCCAACCCGCCACGCAGCATCGCGATCAGCTCCGGCACCTCGTCGACGGTGAGCCGGAACGACCCGGTGCAGACGTTCTCGCGCCACAGCGACAGCACCACGAGGTCGGTGTCGTAGTGCCAGGAGATCCGCAGCGCGCGATCGTCACCGCGTGCGTCGAGGAAGATCTCCCCGGTCGCGGGCAACGGACGTGCGGTGGCCATGATCGATTCTCCCTCCGCCCCGGTTATCTGTCACCGCGTTCGGGGATACTTGACCCATGCCCGAGCTGCCCGAGGTGGAGGCGCTGGCCCTCGATCTCAAGGGCCGGCTGGACGGCCACGCCATCGCCAAGATCCACCTGGCGGCGTTCAGCGCCCTGAAGACCTTCGACCCGCCGGTCCAGGCGCTCGAGGGCACCCTGGTCGACGACGTCACCCGGCACGGCAAGTTCCTCGACATCGAGGCCAGCGGGCTCCACCTGATCTTCCACCTCGCCCGCGCCGGCTGGATCCGCTGGAAGGACGAGCTCCCGGCGGCCCCGCCCCGCCCGAACAGCAAATCGGGGCTCGCGGTCCGCGTGGTCCTCGACGACCAGAGCGGGCTCGACGTCACCGAGGCCGGCACCAAGAAGAGCCTCGCGGCGTACGTCGTGCGGTCACCCCAGGACGTGCGCGGCATCGCCAGCCTCGGGCCGGACCCCCTCGACGACGCGTTCACCCGCGAGATCCTGGCCAACATCCTCGAGGACGCCGGCCGGTCGCAGATCAAGGGCGTGCTGCGTCACCAGGGCACCATCGCCGGCATCGGCAACGCCTACAGCGACGAGATCCTCCACGCCGCGAAGATGTCGCCGTTCAAGCCGGCCAACAGCCTGACCTCGGACGAGCTCGACCAGCTGTTCGCCGCGATCAAGGACGAGCTCGGTGACGCGGTCGAGCGGTCCCGCGGTCTCGCCGCCAGCGAGCTGAAGGGCGAGAAGAAGACCAACCTGCAGGTCCACGGCCGCGCCGGCGAGAAGTGCCCCGTCTGCGGCGACGTCGTGCGCGAGGTGAGCTTCGCGGATACGTCCTTGCAGTACTGCCCGACCTGCCAGACTGGTGGCAAGCCTCTCGCAGATCGCAGGATGTCTCGGCTGCTCAAGTAGGAACCGGGGAGCGGCATGACGAGTCGTCTCACGATGCGACGCACCGCCGCGATGTTGGCGTTGCTGGTCGCGGGCACTCCGCTGGTGGTCGCCTGCACGTTCCACGCCACGCACCCCGACCCCCAGGGCCCGGAGCCGAGCAACGGTCCGTTCGCCTCCGTCGGCACCGAGACCGTTCCAGCCGTGCCCTGACCGGGCTGGTGGAATGGGTCCATGGAGATCCCCACTGCCGCGGTCTCGGGAATCCCCGACCCCTTGCCCGACGGGCTGCTCGTGCTCGACGTCCGCGAGGACGACGAGTGGCAGGCCGGCCATGTCGCGGGCTCGGTGCACGTCCCGCTGATGGAGCTGGGCCAGCGGTACGCCGAGCTTCCGCCAGCGGGGCAGACGCTGGTCGTCTGCCGGGTGGGCAGCCGATCGGCGTACGCCGCGGGGTTCCTGATCCAGCAGGGCATCGATGCGGTCAACCTCGAGGGCGGCCTCGTCGCGTGGGCTTCCGCCGGACGCGAGCTGGTCGCGGACGGCGAACAGCCCCCGATGGTGATCTGACTCAGGACGAGGAGCCGGACGGGACGTCCTGACACTCGCTCGCGTAGTAGGTGATGAAGGCGCGCACGTCGGCGGCGTCGCCGGCGCTCAACCCCTGCACCATCTGGGTGACCTGACGAGGTTGGGTTCCCGCGGGCAGGTCGCGGAGGTGGTCGATCAAGACCTCGAAGCCGTGCTGAGCGGTGGTGCCGATGTCGTCCGGCGTGCCGACCGCGCGCAGCTCGTCGGCCGCGTGCGCGGGCGTGTTGCCGGACCCGAGCCGGTCGAACGTCCGGCAGAAGTCCTCCTTCGAGGCCGCCGAGGCGCCGGACGACGAGGAGCCGCCGCAGGCGGTGAGGCAGGTGGCCACGCCCAGCGCCATCGCGGCGACCAGGATCCGAGGCCCCGCCATCTGAGCCATCTGAGCCATCTGACTCCTCAACGATCGGTGACGCCGTCGTCCGCGGTGTCGTCCACCGGGCTCACTCCCCCGGGAGTACGCAGGTCACGCCGGAAGCGTTCGATGTCGACGTCCGGCATCGGCAGCACCTCCTTCAGGAGTCGGAAGTACGCGTCGCGGGGCACCTCGCCGACACCGAGCGACGCGAGGTGCGGGGTCTGCCACTGGGTGTCGATCAGCCGGTCATGACCGTCGTCGAGCAGGCGGGCCAGGCCGACCAGCGCGACCTTCGAGGCGTCGGTCTCGTGGTGGTACATCGACTCACCGGCGAACAGGCCGCCGAGCGCCACGCCGTACAGGCCGCCGACGAGTCGGCCTTCGCGCCAGGTCTCGACGGAGTGCACCCAGCCCAGCGCGTGGAGCCCGAGGTACGCCTCACGGATCTGGTCGTCGATCCACCCCGACGGCCGTGTCGGATCCGCACAGGCATCGATGACCTCCGCACACGCGGTGTCCACCCGGATCTCGAACCGCCGCACGGACCTGGCGAGCGATCGGGACACGTGCAGGTCGCGCGGGCGCAGGATGCCGCGACGGACCGGGCTGAACCACGCCATCGGTGCGCGGCGGCCGCCGATCGGCATCGGGAAGATCCCCCGGCGATAGGCCTCGAGGATCGTCCCCGGCTCGAGGTCGGCGCCGGTGGCCACCAGGTCGTCGCCGGGGTGGAAGCGTGCGGGCGGCGGGAACTCCCAGATGGTCGGAGGCGGGTCGACCGGCACGGGCACCCACGCTAGTGCGACCGTAGGATCGACGTATGGCCGGCAGGGCGACGACGACGAGCAGCAGCCGGCTGCCGCAGCGCCTGACGGAGATCGGGCCGGGGCTGACCGCGGCGCTCGTGCGCGAGGCGCTGCACCGCGCCGTCCGCGGCATCGGTCCGCTCGCCGCGGCCGCGACCGTCGCGGGCCGGAAGCTGTCGGAGCACGAGGGCGACGTCGACCTCGCGATCCACGAGCTGATCGAGAACCACGTGCGGTACGCCGGCGCCCAGGGCTTCGTGACCAACCTCGGTGGCGTGGCCACGATGGCCTTCACCGTCCCGACCAACATCTCCGGGCTCGCGCTCGTGGAGTGCCGGATGATCGCGGCCATCGCGCACCTGCGCGGCTACGACCTCGACGACCCCCGCGTGCGCAACGCCGTCCTCGTGTGCCTGCTCGGCGAGGAGTCGGTGAAGGACCTGGTCAGCGCCCAGAAGCTGCCGGCGCCCCCGATGGCGCTGGCCACCGCGATGGTCCACGACCCGACGCTCGACCACATGATCTCGGCGGAGGTCGCCTCCGACCTCGTGCAGAAGGTGGCCGGCAAGCAGCTCGCGGGCACGGCCGCCGCCCGACGGATCCCGCTCGTCGGCGGGCTGGTCGGCATGGGCGCCGACGGCTACTCGACCTGGAAGATCGGGCGCTACGCCGACCGCGAGCTCCTGCCCCTCGCGCGGCGGTAGGCCTTCATCGCCAGCTGACCGGGGCCGCCGCTCTCGAGGCGCCGCACGAGCTTCTCGCGCCAGCGGTACGTCGGCCGTAGGTAGGCCTTCTCCAGGGACCGCTGGGTGTCGCGCAGCTCCGCGTCGCGCTGGCCGAGCTCGCGCTGGAGCCGGGCGTGGTCGAGCAGCACGGCCTTGAGGGCATCGACGGCCGCACCGGAGACCAGCGACTCGTCGGGGTGGTCCGGGTCGGCGTACTCGGTCACCGGCGGCGCTCCGCGCAGGTCCTCGAGATCGCCGATCACGTCGTACCCGCGACGGCGGATCTCCTGGGCCCAGGAGTCCTGCAGCTCGGTCGCCCACGGGTGGACGTCGGGCGGAAGCGCCAGGCGTGGCGTCCTGGTCCGGCGCGACAGCGTCTGGTGGGCGAGGAGCTCGCGGACCAGCGGCCGGTAGTACGCCGGCTCCAGGGACTCGTTGGCCGCCCGGTTGATCCGTCGGATCAGGGTGGTCTCGGCCGACCCCAGGGACGGGTTCATCCGCTCGCCGTCGAGCTGGAGGTCGATCCCGTCGAGGCCGAACGCCTCGACGAAGCGCTTCCACAGCAGGTCGGGCGACCCACCCGGAGGCGGCACCGTGACGACGTGGACGTGCTCGGGCGGCAGGTCGTGGCCCCAGCGGTCGAGGATGTCGGGCACCTCCTGGACACCCCAGAACCACGTCGGGATGCGTCCTTCGCGCCGCGGGTCCTGGATCTGCTTGAGGAAGTTGCCGAACGAGAGGGCCGCGCGGTGCTTGACGTTCTCCTGCCACTCGGCCGGGATCTGCCGCACCAGGTCGCGCACCGAGAGCACGAGGTGGATCTCGGTCCCGCTGCCGTGGCCGAGACTCTCCAGAGCGCGGCCGATCTGAGCGCGGGAGGCGGTCGCGAGGATCTCGTGGCTGATGATCGCGTCGCCGTTGGCGCGGCGTACCCCCTCGGCGAGCTTGTCCCAGGAGCCGATGGCCTGGGCCTCGAGCCCGCCCCACGGCATCTGCATCAGGTCGAGCGCGGCCAGGAAGTGCGCGTCGTGCCGGTCGGCCGGATAGGCGAGCCCGTGGCGACGGAGCTGGCGCCGGTTGTGGAACAGGACGTGCTGGAGGTACGACGTGCCGGTCTTCGGGGTCCCGACGTGGAGGGTGACCTTCTTGGTCATGACTCCTCCACTTCCACGGGCCGCTCGGCCAGCTCGGTGCCGATCGGGGGTCCGAGCAGCACCTGCAGGGCCAGCGCGAGCACGCCGTCCTCGTCCGGCACCGTGACCCCTGACCGTCCGGACAGCCGCCCTGACGGCTCGGGAAGAGCGCCGTGGACAGCGTAGTCACCGGTCGCGAGGCGTCGCCGGAGGTCGGCGGTGTGCTCCGCGATCCAGGGTCGGTACCGCCGGGGGACCCGTAAGCCCGGTCCGGCGTAGGCCGCGAGCACCGGTCGGAGACGGTGACGCATCAGCGCGGTCCGGCGCTCGGGCGTGACCAGCGTGCCGACCACCGGCGCGGTGCGGCGCGCGAGCTCGACGGCGTCCGCCGAGAGGGGTGGAGCGGCGGCGACCCGACGGCGGCGCCCGACCAGGCGACACGCTCGTCGCGGGTCGTCGAGCACGACATGCACCCGGCTCGCGCCCACCTGCGGCACCCAGGCGGCGGCGAGGGACGGCAGGTCGATCCGCCCCGGGACCCGGCGTCGGCGGACTTCGGCGGCGAGCCACTCCGGCCACGGTCGGACGCCGGCACCGAGCGCCCGCGCGGTCCAGACGTGGACGAGCATCGAGGGGAGGTCGGTGCCCGTGACCACGACCGTGGCCCGGCGACCGCCAGGGGGGCGGCCATCGGCGACCAGGGCGTCGCGCACGACGTCGGTCACGTCGGGGTCGCCCAGGATGCGGTAGCGGCGTCGCAGCAGCCGCGGTGTGCGGGGCTCGAGCGGGTCACCGGCGGCGACGACGTCCTCGGCGATCAGGGCGCTGGCGACGCGGACCAGCTCGTCGGCCGGCAGCTCGCTCGGGTCGACCGGCGGAGGTCCGAACGCCGACTCCTCGAGGACGCCGACCAGGCCGAGGTCGGGTCGTCCGCGTCCGGGTGCGCTGGCGCCGAGGACCCGGTCGGCGAGCTCCGGCGACGGCAGGCGCACCTGGTTGAGGCGGCGGAGCAGCTCGAGCTGCTGGGCTCCCGGGAGGTAGCGGCCGGACTGCTCGTCGGCGGAGGCCGACGTGCTCCACGCCGACCAGGGCGTCGTACCGCCGTCGCGCAGGTGGGCGACCCAGCCCCAGGCGTGGGCCTCGTGCTCGCGCTGGACGTCGGCGGCGGTCGCCCGGCTCACCGGCGGTAGGCCTCTCGAGCGCGCTTGAGCCGGCGAAGCATCGAGGCGTCCGGATCGGGCCGCGAGGCTGCCTCCTCCGTCATCGCCGCGAGGGCGTCGAGCGCCGACGCCAGCTGCGCCTTGCTCGAGACCCGGTCGGGATGCTTGAACTTCTGGCCCTCGGGCAGCGGCTCGGGCACGAGGTCGGCCGGGTCGCCGATCACCTCGACCCCGCTCTGCTCGAGCCACTCGACCCACTCCTCGCCGCGCTCGCGGGCCCAGTCGTGGAACTTCGGGGGCAGCAGGATGGGACGCGACTTCCGGCCGCCGAGCGTCTCGTCGGCGAGCATCCCGAGGATCAGGGCGTCGTAGCCGGGGTGGGTGCGGGTGCTGCGGCCGATGCGCTCGTTGAGGGCGCGCAGCACCAGGGTCTCGGCGCTGCCGAGGGAGGTGTTGGCGCGCTCGCTGTCCTCGGGAGCCCACGCGGGCTCGATGCCGAACGCGCCGCAGAACCGCTGCCAGAGCAGGTCGGGCTCCGTCTCGACCGTCGCGACCCGCGGCACGGTGACGACGTGGACGCGGTCGGGCGGGAGCCCGTTGCCCCAGGTGGAGAGGACGGTGGGGAGGTCGAACGCCCGGGCGAACCACGAGCGACCCTCTCGCGCGCGCTTGAGGTAGCGGCCGTACTTCCACCGCCGACCCTGCTTGACGCTCTCCTGCCAGCCGGCCGGTGCCTGGCGGGCGAGGTCGCGGGCCGAGTAGACGACGTGGATCTCGGTGTCGTCGGACGCGAGGTCCGCCTTGAGCCGGGCGACCGCCTCGGGGGCCGCGGGCGCCAGGATCTCGTGGCTGATGATCGAGGTGCCGTTGGCGCGGCGTACCCGGCGGACCATGGCGTCCCAGGCACCCTGCGCATGACCCGGCGGCCCGCCCCAGTCCTGCCCCATCAGGTCGAGCGCCGCCCGGAAGTGGAACGTCCCCGAGCTCATCAGCGGGGCACGGGTCGGGATGTGGACGTCGTGGGCCGCGAGCTCCTTGACGTTGCGCCCCAGCCGGTCCTGCAGGTACGTCGTGCCGGTCTTGGGCGCACCGATGTGCACGTACACCCTCCGGCTCATCCCCGGATTCTGTCAGCCCGACAGCGCGCGGACGACGGCGGAGGGGCTGGGGCGGCCGAGGTGGCCGGCGAGCCAGGTGGAGGTCTCGACGAGCGCCGCGAGATCGACGCCGTGCTCGATGCCGAGGCCGGTGAGGAACCAGACCAGGTCCTCGGTGGCGAGGTTGCCGGTGGCGCTCTTGGCGTACGGGCAGCCGCCGAGGCCGCCGGCGCTGGCGTCGTACGTCGTGACGCCCGCGCGCAGCCCGGCCTGGACGTTGGAGAGCGCCTGGCCGTAGGTGTCGTGGAAGTGGAGGGCGAGGTCGCCGCGCTGCATGCCGGCCCGGGCGAACGCGTCGACCAGGGACCCCACGTGTCCCGCGGTGGCCACGCCGATCGTGTCGCCCAGGCTCAGCTGCGAGGCACCGAGGTCGAAGAGCCGCCGGCCGACGGACACGACCTGCTCGATCGGCACCGCGCCCTCCCACGGGTCGCCGAAGCACATCGAGACGTAGGCCCGAACGTCGACGCCGGCGTCGCGAGCACGGCGTACGACGGGCTCGAACATCGCGAACTGCTCGTCCAGCGACCGGTTGAGGTTCTTCTGGGCGAACGTCTCGGTCGCGCTGCCGAAGATCGCGACGTGGCGACAGCCGAGCTCGAGCGCGCGGTCGAGGCCACGTTCGTTGGGGACCAGCACCGGGAGGTCGCGGCCGTCCTCGCCGAGCATCCGCATCAGGTCCTCGGCGTCCGCGAGCTGGGGCACCCACGACGGGTGGACGAACGACGTGGCCTCGACGATCGGCAGGCCCGCGGCGAGGAGGCGCCGGATCAGCTCCGCCTTCACCTCGGTCGGCACGAGGCCGGCCTCGTTCTGCAGCCCGTCGCGCGGCCCGACCTCGTAGATGGTCACCGGGCCCCAGATCTCCTGGTCCGCCACCCGCATCGGGAGCTCAGTCATCGTCACCCTCGTCGGTCGCGACGACGAAGAGGGTCGCGCCGAGCGGCACCTGCTGACCTGCGGCAGCGTCGACGGACGTCAGGGTGCCGGCGAACGGCGCCTTCAACGACAGCTCCATCTTCATCGCCTCCATCATGCCCAGGACCTGGCCCTCCTCGACCCGGTCACCGGTGGCCACCCGGACCTCGAGCACGGTGCCGGGCATCGGCGCGGTGATCGTGCCGTCGCCTGCCGCGACGTGGTCGCCGAGCCGGTCGGGGCCGGTCAGGACGAAGCGCTGACCCTGGTAGCTCACCTCGACGATGTCCGGCTGGACGTTGACGACGCCGCGCGCCCGGTGGCCGTCGATGTCGAGCTCGAGGGTGTGCTGCTCGGCGTGCAGCTCGTGCACCGGGACGCCGTCCACCGTGCCCGCCGCTCGGTCGACCACGACGTCGCGGTCGAGCTCGACCAGGGTCGGGGCGGGTGTCCCGCCCAGCCGGAAGCCGTCGGCCTGGAACGGGTGGCCGGTGTCGAACGCCGCCAGCATCGCGCTGACCCAGGCGGCCATCACCCGCGGAACCGTGGCGTCGGGTGCCGGCACCTCGTGGTGGTCGAGCCACCCGGTGTCGATCGTCGCGTCGCGGAACTCGTCGCCGGCGACCAGTGCCCGTAGGAAGCCGGCGTTGGTCGTGAGCCCGAGGATCGCCGTCTCGTCGAGGCCGGCGACCAAGGCCAGGCGCGCGGCCTCGCGGTCCTCGGCGTACGCGACCACCTTGCCCAGCATCGGGTCGTACGCCGTGCTCACGACCTGGTTGCTGAAGAGTGCATGATCAACCCGGATCGCCCGATCATCCGGATTTCTCTCGACGCGGGTCTCGGCCCATCTCACCAGGGACGTCCGTCCTGCCTGGGGCAGGAACCCGCCGAACGAGTCCTCGGCGTACACCCTGGCCTCGATGGCGTGCCCCGCCAGGGCGACGTCTCCCTGCCCGAACGCCAGGGGCTCGCCGGCCGTCACGCGCAGCTGCTGCTCGACCAGGTCCAGCTCGCCGCCCGCGATGCGCACGACGGACTCGGTCACCGGGTGCTCGACCTGCAGGCGGGTGTTCATCTCGAGGAAGTAGAAGTCGCCGGTGGCGTTGTCGAGCAGGAACTCCACGGTGCCGGCGTTGGTGTAGCCGACCTGGCGGGCGAGGTCGACGGCCGCGCTCGTGATCCGGTCGCGGAGATCGGCGGAGATGGTGGGGGCAGGCGCCTCCTCGAGCACCTTCTGGTGCCGGCGCTGGGTCGAGCAGTCGCGCTCGAAGAGGTGGACGACGTTCCCGTGGGTGTCGCCGAGCACCTGCACCTCGATGTGCCGGCCGGACTCGACGAACTTCTCCACGAGCATGGTGTCGTCGCCGAAGGCCGAGCCCGCCTCGCGCTTCGCCGCGGCGAGCGCGTCGGCGTACTCATCAGGAGACGCGACGACCCGCATCCCCTTGCCGCCACCGCCGGCCGCGGCCTTGACCAGCACCGGATAGGCGAACGCCGCCGGGTCGTCGTCGACGGCGTACGACGGGACCACCGGGACCCCGGCCTTCGTCGCGATCTCGCGGGCGTGGTCCTTGCGACCCATCGCGTCCATCACGTCCGCGGTCGGCCCGACGAGTCGGATGCCGGCGTCCTCGAGCGCTCGGGCGAAGGCGGACCGTTCGGACAGGAACCCGTAGCCGGGATGGACGGCGTCGGCGCCGCACGCCACCGCGGCAGCGACGACGGCCTCGATGTCGAGGTAGCTGGGCACGTGGACGGCCTCGTCGGCACCCTTCACATGGGGAGCGTCGGCATCGACGTCGGTGTAGAGCGCGACGGTCCGGATCCCCAGCCGCCCGCAGGTGCGGAACACCCGGAGCGCGATCTCGCCCCGGTTCGCGACGAGCAGGGTCTGGATCATGTGCCCTCTCCTCTCGGTGGGTCTCGACGCGCCCGTTGCGCCCTCGTTCCTCGGTCGCAGGGCTTGCTCGACCTGGCCACGCCCACGCGCCACGCTCGTTCCTCGCGCGTCACTGCGTGTCTCACATCCTGAAGACGCCGTACGACGGGGCGGGCACCGGGGCGTGGGACGCCACGGCGAGACCCATCCCGAGCACGCGCCGGGTGTCGGCCGGGTCGATGACGCCGTCGTCCCAGAGCCGGGCGGTGGAGTAGTAGGGCGAGCCCTGGTGCTCGTAGGACTCGAGGATCGGCGCCTTGAACGCCTGCTCGTCCTCGGCGCTCCAGTCCTCACCGCGTGCCTCGAAGCCGTCGCGCCGGACGGTCGCGAGCACCGACGCGGCCTGCTCACCACCCATCACCGAGATCCGGGCGTTGGGCCACATCCAGAGGAAGCGCGGGTCGTAGGCGCGCCCGCACATCCCGTAGTTACCGGCGCCGAACGAGCCGCCGATCACGACGGTGAACTTCGGGACGACGCTGCACGCGACGGCCGTCACGAGCTTCGCACCGTCCTTGGCGATGCCGCCGTTCTCGTACTCGCGGCCGACCATGAAGCCGGTGATGTTCTGCAGGAACACCAGCGGGATGCCGCGTTGGTTGCACAGCTCGATGAAGTGCGCGCCCTTCAGTGCGGACTCGCTGAACAGGATCCCGTTGTTGGCGATGATCCCGACCTCGCGCCCCCAGATGCGGGCGAACGCACAGACCAGGGTCTCGGCGTACAGCTTCTTGAACTCGTGGAACGTGCTGCCGTCGACGATCCGGCGGATCACCTCACGCACGTCGTACGGCGTGCGGGTGTCGGCCGGCACCACGTCGTACAGCGACTCCGGCGACTCCAGCGGCTCCTCGATCGCCTCGACCGGTGGTTGAGGAAGGCGCTCTGCGCCTGTCTCGAAACCACCCTGTCGCGGCAGCGTGTCGACGATCGACCGCACGATCGCCAGCGCGTGCGCGTCGTCGTCGGCGAGGTGGTCGACGACGCCGGAGGTGCGCGCGTGCACGTCACCGCCACCGAGCTCCTCGGCGGTGACGACCTCGCCCGTCGCCGCCTTCACCAGGGGTGGGCCGCCGAGGAAGATCGTGCCCTGGTTGCGGACGATCACGCTCTCGTCGCTCATCGCCGGCACGTACGCGCCACCGGCCGTGCACGACCCCATCACGCTGGCGATCTGCGGGATGCCGCGCGCGGAGAGGTTCGCCTGGTTGAAGAAGATCCGGCCGAAGTGCTCGCGGTCGGGGAACACCTCGTCCTGCATCGGCAGGAACGCGCCGCCGGAGTCGACCAGGTAGACGCAGGGAAGCCGGTTCTCCAGGGCGACGGTCTGGGCACGCAGGTGCTTCTTGACCGTCAGCGGGTAGTACGTGCCGCCCTTCACCGTCGCGTCGTTGGCGACGACCATGCACTCGCGGCCGTGGATGCGCCCGATCCCCGTCACGATCGACGCGCTCGGAACTGCGTAGTGGTCGTCCGGCGTCGCGCCGTACATCCCGAACGCGGCCATCGGGCTCAGCTCCAGGAACGGGCTCCCGGGGTCGAGCAGCCGGTCGATCCGGTCCCGCACCAACAGCTTGCCCCGGTCGGTGTGCTTCTTCCGGGCCGCATCGCTGCCACCACGGCGTACGACGGACAGATGCTGACGGAGCTCTTCGACCAGGTCGAGGAGCCCCGCGCCGGTCGACATGGTGGAGACCATACGTCGAGGTTAGCGATCATTAACCTGGCGTGCCAGCCGATCGGTCAGGGTGCCGGCCAGATCTGCGCCGTGGGCGAGGCGGTCGTGAGGATGGCCGCGCCGCGCCACGCCGCGAACGACGACTCGGGCCGGTAGCCGCTGCGGAGGAAGAAGGCGCGCTGCAGGCGCGTCACCGTCAAGGTCGAGTCGTCGTCGTTTCCGAGCGGCACCCGTCGCACCGAGATCGACTCCACATCGACCGGCCTCGTCCCGACCGGAAGCTCGACCGTGGTGGCGGCGGGGCCGTCGCGCAGGATCGTCCAGCCGGTGATGTCGTGGTTCGACTCGTAGACCGTGGGGTCGAGCTTCAACCGGACGTCGACCGCGAGCCCGATGGACGCTGCCGAGCTCGACGGCGCCGTGTCGTGGTCGACCGCGACGTACAGGTAGGTGCGCTGGTCTCCGACGCCCACCGTCAGGGGATCCGAGGGCGCCTCGATCTGGTGCTCGCGGATCATCTCCCGGGCCATCACCTGGTAGGTCCACGGGTGCACGTCCATCTCGTGCTCGCGCGGCCGGCTGCTCGGCAGCACCTCGCGGGTGGAGAGCGCGAAGCGCATCGGGTCGGTGACCTTGTCGCACACGTTGTTGTTGGACGTGCAGGTCTGGATCAGCGGATGCGTGCCGTCGTACTTCCCGCGGAACTTCTTGGTCACGTGGTTCGCCGCCTGGATCACGCCGCTGCCGGGCACCCGCTTGCCGTGCGCGTCCACCTCGACCCGGTAGACCCACTCGATGTCCGTCGTGCGTCCCCACTCCGCCATCAGCGCGGGGGTGTTGGTGCCGCCGTCCTCGTTGCTCCAGATGACCGAGTACTCGATCACCGAGTGCCCCGGCTTCGCCGCCGGCAGGGTCTGGTGCCAGGCGACGAGCGGCGTGTCCGTGCGGTTGTTCTGGAACCGCCCGCCGAGCGCCTTGAGAGCGCGGCCGTAGAGGACGGGTGCGTACCGCGCGGCGGCGTACGCCGGGCTCGAGGGGCGCACGGTCGTCACCCGGAGGTGCGCGAGCTTCGCGACGCCGGCCCGGCTGCGCGACTTCGCGGCGGCGTAGTGCAGGCGCAACGTGTGCCGGCCCTGGCCGAGCTTGCCGAGGGCGAACTCGCGGTTCGCCGGGCTCGAGGACATGATCACGATGTCGGTGGCGTAGTGGCCGTCGACGTACACCGACACCACCGCCGACTCGTTCTTGCGCTGGGCCCAGCTCACCCCCCGGGCCGACACGGTCGCGCTGAGGAACGCCTCGCCCTTCCGCCCGCGGTGGAACGTGACCGTGCGGTCGGGTCCACCGCGGTGGACCTTCACCGCTCCGCTGTGCGCTCGGGCGGCCCCACGGTCTCCCGCCGAAGCCGGGGCCTCGACGGTCGTGGCCGCGACGGTGCCGGCGAGGACGAGGGCGGTGAGGACGGCTGCCGGGCGGCGTACGGACGCGAGGATGGTGGGCATGGGCGGCTCTCGCTCGACGGGACGGGGCCCGGTCATCATCACCCGAAGCCACGGTGATCGTCACGGCGGCCCATCGTTAATGACCGCTAACCTGGCCGCGTGAACCGGCGCGACCAGATCCTCGAGAGCGCCGCCGACCTGTTCGCGAGCAAGGGTTTCCACGGCGTCTCCGTCGGGGAGATCGGCCGGGCGTGCGGCATCTCCGGACCGGCCCTCTACAAGCACTTCGAGTCCAAGGACGCGGTGCTCGCGGCCATGCTGGTCGGGATCAGCGAGCGCCTGCTCGAGGAGGGGCGTGCCCGCGTCGACAAGGCCCGGACCCCGAGCGAAGCCCTCGAGTCCCTGGTGGCCTGGCACACCGACTTCGCCCTGCAGCACCGCTCCCTGATCGTGGTCCAGGAGCGCGACTGGCCGTCGCTGCCGCAGGCGGCCCGGGAGCGCGTCCGCCACCTCCAGCGGGAGTACGTCGACCTCTGGGCCGGGCAGCTGCGCCGGCTGCACCGCGGACTGCACACCGATCGCGCCCGGGCGATGGCGCACGCGGCGTTCGGCCTGATCAACTCCACGCCTCACACCCGCCTGATCCCCGACGAGGCGATGCGCGGGGTGCTCCACCGGATGGCGATGGGGGCACTGGTCGGTCGCTGAGCCCGTGCGGCCTCGTGGTTCACTGCCCTCTGCTGACAACCTTCGAGCAGCGGGGAGCGTGACAGACACATGAGGATCGGGTTCCGACATGGCCTGGTGGGCGCGGCAGCCGCGGTCGCCGTCGCGGCGCTGGCCGCGAGCAGCTCCACCTCCTACGCCCGGGGGTCGGCGATCGAGCCGGCGTGGACCGGCTTCGCCAACAACGCCCAGCACACGGCCGTCGCACCGGCGTCGCCGCAGCCGCTCAACAGCGTCCATTGGCAGGTGACCGTCGACCACAAGCCCCCCTGCTGCGATGACGGCCCGATCGCGCACTACGCCTCGCCGATGATCACCGGCGCGAACACCGTGGTCGTCCCGGTCCGGCTCGGCCCGAAGAAGGGGTTCGTGCTGAAGGCGTTCAACGGGGCCGACGGCACCAAGAAGTGGACCCTCCCCACCGACTACACGCCACCGCTCGGCGCGACGTTCGAGTGGCCCGCTCCGATCCCGGCCACGCTGGACGGTGACTCCGTCGCCGTCGCCGGTGCCGGCGGCACGATCCTCATCCGCTCGAGCCCGGACGGCACCGGACCGGTCCATCGCGTCGCGTTCTACGGGATCGACGACTACCGCGCCCATCGCGCGCAGTACCGCGACGCCGTGCAGATCACGACCCCGCTGACGACGGGTGACGACGGCTCGCTGTACTTCGGGTTCTCCGCCGCCTCCGGCGCACCCGGCGGCCTCCGCAACGGCCTCGCCCGGATCTCGCCGTCCGGTGAGGGCAGCTGGGTGTCCGCCCGCAAGCTGGGCGGCATCCACAAGGTCACCCGGATCGCCCTCAACTGTGCGCCGGCTCTCTCCCACGACGGCACCACCGGCTACGTCACCGTCGTCACCGGCCAGAACGGTCGCCTGGTCGGGTTCAACGCGACCTCGCTGAAGCCGAAGTACGTCCACCGTCTGCGCGACCCCCAGACCCACAACTGGGCGGAGATCTCCGGGTCGTCGACGGCCACGCCCACCATCGGCCCCGACGGCGACGTCTTCTACGGCGTGCTCGGCAACCCGATCCTCAAGCACGACGTCCGCGGCTGGCTCCTCCACTTCGACCCGACGCTCAAGCACCTGAAGACGCCGGGCTCGTTCGGGTGGGACCAGACCGTGTCGGTGATCCCGTCGAGCTCCGTCCCGAGCTACACCGGCGGGTCGTCGTACCTGCTGGTGAGCAAGTACAACAACTACCTGATCGGGAAGCACGGCGACGGCCGCAACGAGATCGCGCTGCTCGACCCCGGCGCCGCCCAGAAGGACCGGTTCTCCCACGTGCAGGTCATGCGGGAGGTGCGAACGGTGCTCGCACCTGTCCACGTCCCGCACAGCCCGAAGGGCTCGCGGTACGAGTGGTGCGTCAACTCGATCGTCGTCGACCCCGCGACCGGCTCGGCCATCGCGAACAACGAGGACGGGCACGTCTACCGCTGGGACCTCGAGACCGGAGCGCTCGTCGACGACCTCGAGATCGGGCCGCCGGCCGGGCAGGCGTACACGATGACGGTGATCGGGCCCGACGGCACGTCGTACGCCATGCAGCACGCGATCCTGTACGCCGTCGGGAGCTGAACCGGCAGCCTCACAGGAGGTGGGCGATCTCCGCCCCCGGGTCGTCGGCGAGCGCCACGACCCGGGCGGCGCGGAGCGCCGCGTCCATCGCGACGGCGAGGTCGTCGGTCGACTCGTCCGGCGCGTCGGACGTCGCCGCCACCTCGGTCTGGAGGTCGTCGGGAGAGACGCCGCGCAGCCGGAGCAGCACCCACGGGTCGCCGTCGACCAGCCAGGCCACCTGGAGCATCACCGCCAACGCGTGCGGGCAGGGGTCGACCCAGGCGTCGCAGGTGCATGCCGAGCCCAGCTCGCCGCCGTAGGGCAGCAGCTCGACGCCGGCCTCCTCGGCCTGCTCGACGAGCCGATGGGGCAGCTCGCCGGCCATCAGCGCGGCAAGGTGTCCGGACTCGCCGGCCACGACCTCGACGAACGCCCGTCGGCTCACCGGATCGAGCTCCGGGACGGTCGCGCTCACCGACCACACGCCGGACCGGTCATAGCAGGCCGCCACGACCGAGCCGCGGTCGACGGTGATGCCACCGATGCCACCGCTGCGTGACAGGGCGCGACCGGTGTGCAGGTCGCTCTCGCCGTACGCCGCCTCCTCGACCGCGCGCACCCAGGCCCGGCCCCACCAGGTGGCGGCCCGTGAGGTGGAGCGTCGGGGCGGGATGCGGGCGAAGGTCACCGCGGTGGACGTCGCCGCGCTCATGGCGTCCGCCGCAGCGAGACCAGGTCGAGCAGCTCGTCGTTGCTGAGCTCGGTCAGCGCCGTCTCGCCACGGGCGAGGACCGAGTCGGCCAGGGACCGCTTGCGACGCAGGAGCTCGGCCACCCGCTCCTCGACGGTGCCCTGGGTGACCATCCGGTGGACCTGCACCGGTCGGGTCTGACCGATGCGGTGGGCCCGGTCGGTCGCCTGGTCCTCGACGGCCGGGTTCCACCAGCGGTCGACGTGGACGACGTGGTCGGCGCGGGTGAGGTTGAGGCCCGTGCCACCGGCCTTGAGCGACAGCAGGAAGACCGGCACCTCGCCGGCCTGGAACGCCGCGACCATCTCCTCGCGGCGGCGTACGGGAGTGCCGCCGTGCAGGAACTGGTGCGGGACTCCGGCACGGCTCAGGTGGTCCTCGAGCAGCCGGGCCATCGCGACGTACTGGGTGAAGACCAGCACCGACCGCTCCTCCGCCAGCACGGTGCCGACGAGCTCGTCGAGCAGGTCGAGCTTCTCCGAGCGGCCCGTCAGGCGCCCGCCCGACTGCTTGAGGAAGTGGGCCGGGTGGTTGCAGATCTGCTTCAGGCCGGTCAGGAGCTTGAGCACCAGCCCGCGCCGGGTCTCCTCGTCGGCGCGCTCGATCCGCTCCATGGTGTCGCGCACGAACGACTCGTAGAGCACCACCTGCTCGCGGGTGAGGCCGAGCAGGTGGTCGGTCTCGGTCTTCTCCGGCAGCTCCGGTGCCACTCCCGGATCGCTCTTGCGGCGTCGCAGCAGGAAGGGCCCGATGAGGCCCGCGAACTGACGCGCCTTGGTCGGCTCGTGGCCCGACTCGATCGGCCCCGCCCACACCTTGCGGAACGCCTGGCGACTGCCGAGCAGCCCGGGCGTGGTCCAGTCGAGGATCGCCCAGAGCTCGGTCAGGTTGTTCTCCACGGGGGTGCCGGTCAGCGCGACGCGCGCCGGCGACGGGATCGACCGGAGGGCGCGCGCGGTGGCCGACCGGGCGTTCTTCGCGTGCTGCGCCTCGTCGGCCACCACCAGGCCCCACGGCACCGCCGCCAGGGTCGGGGCGTCGCGCCGGAGCGTGCCGTACGTCGTCAGCACGAACCCGGGATCGGGCCGCGCATCGGTCGGCACGAGGTCGTCGAGCGAGCGCTGCCCGCCGTGGAACCGGCGGACGTCGACGCCGGGCGCGAACCGTCGGACCTCGGCCTCCCAGTTGCCGAGGAGCGACGCGGGACAGACCACCAGCGTCGGACCGGGGCGGCGCGCGACGCGGTGCAGGTGGAGCGCGATCAGGGTGACGGTCTTGCCGAGCCCCATGTCGTCGGCGAGGCAGGCGCCCAGCCCGAGGGAGGTCAGCCGATCGAGCCAGGTGAACCCGTGGCGCTGGTAGTCGCGGAGCGTGGTCGCGAGGCCCACAGGCGGTGGGAGCGGTGGAGCTGTCGCGGCGCCCAGCAGCTGCTCGCGCAGCTCGAGCAGGCTCGCCCCGACCACGACCTCGGCCGGGGCGTCCTCCACCTCGACGACACCGGTCAGGGCGGCGGCCACGGCCTGCGCTGTTGGAACGGTGCGGATCAGCCGCTTGCGGGCCTTCCGCGCGATCGCGGGGTCGACGACCGTCCAACCGCCGCGGAGCTTGAGCATCGGCGACGAGGCCTGCGCGAGCTGGTCCATCTCCTGCTCGCTCAGGGGGTCGCCGCGCAGCGCCACCTGCCAGTTGAACGCGAACAGCGCGTCACCGCTCAGCACGCCCTCGACCAGCTGACCCTCGCGCTTGTCGGGCGCCCGGTCGAGGGTGGCCCGTGCGCTCAGGTCACGCCCGAGGCTGCGTGGCCACAGCACGTCGATGCTCACCGCGCGGAGTGCGCCCACGCCGAACTCGAGCAGGCTGACGAGGTCGTCGGTGTCGAGCGTCAGCTGGTCGGGGACGCGCTGCTCGAGGAGGCGCTCCAGCGGTGGCCACGCCAGGGCGGCGTCGCGGAGAGCCAGCGTGGTGTGGGTGCGCGCCCGGTCACCGAACCCGTGCACCGTCGCGGAGTCCTGCCAGAGGCTGGCCGCGTCACAGACGTGCAGCGGGTCGCGCTCGTCGTGGACCTGGAGCACCAGCCGGCACGCTCCGGCGACCAGCTCCTCCTCGTCGGCCTCGACCCGGAGCGACAGCGTGACGAGCTGGGGCAGGTCGTGACGCTCGCCCCGGTGACGCGTGACGACGTCCTGCAGGCGGCGGGCGAACGCCTCGCGGTCGTAGCGCTGGGTCGGCGACGCGGCCACGGTGGCCGCGGACGGGGCGGCCCGCGGCATCGTGTCGACCACGGCCTCCACCAACCGGCGTACGACGACCTCGGCCGCGTCGGCCGGCAGCCCGGCGTAGGCCCGCGACTCGGCGAGCCGATGCAGTCGGTCGTCGTCCTCCGCGTCGAAGGCCGACGGGCGCCAGACGCCGTCGCCCGGCTCGAACTTGCCGGCGGCGACCAGGCGCAGCGCGAGCATCGAGGCCGAGGCGAGCAACACCACCGAGGGGTGGGCGTCGTCGACGGCCCGTGCCTTGGCCAGCACCGGCAGCGCCGCGCGGATGGGCAGGATGACGGTGCGCCGCCCCGTCGTCGCGTCGGTGAACTCGACCGTGCCCTCGCGCGGCGCGTCGGCGGCGTGCAACGTCGCCGGCCCGGTCAGGGGCACGAAGCTCACCGACACCTCCAGGACGCGTTCGGCACACGGTCAGGGACGCAGGCCACGAGCCGGCGGAATGCACGCCCCCGTGGCGAGGTTGCCGACGGTAGCGGCAGCTGCCGACAGGCGTTGTCACAACCTATTGCAAGAACTCTTTCGAAAGACTACTTTCGACGGATGCCGACAACGAAGGGGGAGCGCCGTGACGACACGACGCAAGGGACAGGCCAAGCGACGCGCGAAGCGGCGCTCACGTCCACAGGACCAGGAGAAGCGGGCCAAGGACCGTCGTACCGACGGCTGAGCGACCCTCGCGAGCTCCAGGCGCTCGCCCACCCGGTCCGCCTGGGGATCATGGAGCTGCTGACGGTCAGCGGTCCGCTCACCGCCACCGAGCTGGCCGACCTGCTCGACGAGACGCCGGCCAACTGCTCGTGGCACCTCCGCAAGCTGGCCGAGCACGCGTTCGTCGAGGAGGCGGGCGGCGGCATCGGGCGCCGGCGTCCCTGGCAGGTGCGCTCGATCGGGCTCGCCTGGGACGACGTCGACGCCACCCCCGGTGAGCTCCGCGCGGGTCGTGCTCTCGAGGAGCTCCTGCTCCAACGCCAGGTCACTCGCTTCCAGCAGGCCCGTGCCCAGCTGCTCGACGACGGCGAGCGCGCGTGGGCCGAGGCGGCCTCGAGCACCCAGCACGCCAGCTGGCTGACCACCGAGGAGCTCGACTCGCTCAACCTCGAGATCCGGGCCGTGCTGGAGCGGTACGCCGACCGCCTCACCGACCCCGCCCTGCGCCCGGCCGGCTCGCGGCTCTGCGAGCTCGTGGCGTGGGGTGCGCCGTTGCTCCTGCCCGGACTCGAGCCCGTCGCCGCCGAGGACGCCCCGGCGAACGTGGACGCCTCGTGAGGCAGGCCTTCCGCCAGCCCGGCTTCACCCGCCTGTACGCCGGCCTGACGGCCTCGATGTTCGGCGACTCGGCGATGCTCCTGGTCCTCTCGATGTGGGTGAAGACGATCACCGGCTCGAACGCCCAGGCCGGGCTGACCTTCTTCTTCCTCGCGATCCCCGCGTTCTTCGCGCCGGTGATGGGCCTCGGCATCGACCGGGTCCGGCGCAAGCCGCTGCTGGTGTGGGGCCACATCGCCTCGGGCCTGATGGTCCTGCCGCTCGTCCTGGTCGGAGGGGCCGGCCAGGTCTGGATCATCTGGATGGTGGCCGCCTTCTACGGCGTCTCCTTCATCGTCCTGCCTGCCGCGTTGAACGGGCTGCTCAAGGAGCTGATGCCCGAGGAGATGCTGGTCGACGCCAACGCGTCGCTGCAGACGACGCAGGAGTCGTTCCGGTTGTTCGGCCCGCTGATCGGCGCCCTGCTGTTCACCTGGCTCGGCGGGTGGGCGGTCGCCGTGCTCGACGCGGCCTCGTTCTTCGCCGCCGCGCTGGTCATCTCGACCCTCGCCGTCACGGAGGTCCGGCCCGAGGCCGAGCAGACCCACCTCTGGACGCAGATGACGGCGGGCCTGCGCCACCTCGCCGGCGAGCGGGTGCTCAAGCATGTGCTCATCGGCTTCGCTGTCTGCATCCTCGTCATGGGATTCACCGAGTCGGCGGTCTACGCCCTGCTGGACGCCTTCGGCAAGCCCGCGACGTACGTGTCGGTGATCGTCTCCGTGCAGGGCGTCGGCGCGGTCGCGGGCGGTCTCGCCTCCAGCGCGGTGGTGAAGCGCCTCGGCGAGGTCGCGACCTGCGTCATCGGGCTGGTCCTGGTGGTGGCCGGTGTCCTGGTGATGGCAGGCACCCACAGCTTCGTGGTCGTGTGCGCGAGCGCAGCCGTGTTCGGGGCGGCGATCCCGATGATCATCGTGTCGCTGATGACTCTGATCCAGCGCCGCACTCCCCAGGCGATCATGGGTCGCGTGTCGACGGCGGTCGACGTGGTGATGGCCACCCCGCAGGCCATCTCGCTGGCGCTCGGCTCGTTGCTGGTCGTGATCCTCAGCTATCGCCAGATCTTCGTGCTCATGGCGTGCGTCACGGCGCTCGCAGCCGCGTACATCGCCACCCTGCTGCGAGACCAGATCGCCTCCGACCTACGCCGTCCGGTCACCGACGGCCCACAGGCGGCCGCGCTGCCGACGACCGCGGTCGAGCCGTGACCCGGGGTTGCGGTGGTGTCACGTTCTCCTCGGCTGACTCGTCTGGAGAACGAGGAACACCTGGACATCATCTGCCGTTGGCAATGCATTCGCCCGTTGTCGGCGGCAGTGCCTAGGCTCGGGACGAGACACACGCACAGGGAGCAGAGATGAGTACTGAGACCGACGCCCAGGTGGGCGGGCCGACCGGGACGGCGGACGGCAAGCTCGACAAGCGCGTGATGGTGGTCGCCGGGGTGGTGGTCCTGGGCGCCGTGATGTCGATCCTCGACATCACCGTCGTGGCCGTCGCTCAGCGCACCTTCCAGGAAGTCTTCGACAAGACCCAGGCGCAGGTCGCCTGGACGGCGACCGCCTACACGCTCGCGCTCGCGATGGTGATCCCGCTGACCGGCTGGGCCGCCGACCGGTTCGGGACCAAACGTCTCTACATCCTGGCCATCGTGCTGTTCACGGCCGGGTCGGCCTTGTGTTCGACCGCGACCACCCTCGAGATGCTGGTGTTCTTCCGGGTCCTCCAGGGCCTGGGCGGCGGCATGCTGATGCCGCTGGGCATGACGATCATGACCCGCGAGGCAGGTCCGGAGCGGCTGGGCCGGGTGATGGCGATCCTCGGCGTGCCGATGCTCCTCGGCCCGATCTTCGGCCCCATCCTCGGCGGCTGGCTGATCGACATCGCGTCGTGGCACTGGATCTTCCTGATCAACGTCCCGATCGGCATCGTCGCCACCGTCTACGCGTGGCGCGTGCTCGACCGCGACGAGGTCCACCCGTCGGAGAGCTTCGACTTCGTCGGCATGCTGCTGCTGTCGCCGGGCCTCGCCCTGTTCCTCTACGGCGTGAGCTCGATCCCGGCCGCGAAGCAGGATCACGGCACGATGTACACCAAGACGGTGGTGATCAGCAGCGTGCTCGGCCTCGCCCTGGTCGCAGCGTTCGTGCCCTGGGCGCTGCGCAAGAAGAACATCCACCCGCTGGTCCAGCTAGGCTGTTCACCAACCGCTACATGACCGTCGCGGTGATCACCATGACCTTGTTCGCGATGGCGTTCTTCGGCGCCTCCCTGCTGTTCACGCTCTACTTCCAGCAGGTTCGCGGTGAGTCGCCGCTGGCCTCCGGCTGGCTGGTGGCCCCCCAGGGCTTCGGCGCGATGGTGACGATGCCGATCGCGGGATTCCTGGCCGACAAGATCGGGCCAGGAAAGGTCGTGCTCACCGGGCTGGTCCTCGACACGCTGGGCATGGCGATGCTGATCCCGATCGACGAGAAGACGCCGTACAGCTACATCATCACCTCGTTCGTGGTGATGGGCCTGGGCATGGGCTCGACGATGATGCCGGTCTTCACCGCGGCGCTCGCCAGCCTCAAGCGTCACGGACATCGCGCGTGGCTCGACCCTGATGAACATCACCCAGCAGATCGCGATCTCGATGGGCACGGCGATGTTCTCGGTGCTGCTCACCAACGCCTACAACGAGCACCCGGCCACCATCGGTCCGACGCTGGCCATCCAGAACGGCGCCGACCCGGCGAAGCTCGGGCTGTCTCCCGACCAGGTGCAGGCCATCACCTCGGTGGGGCTGCACTTCATGGGCGAGGCGTTCGGCGGGGTGTTCCTGGTCGCGACCGTGCTGGTCGGGCTCTGCCTGGTGCCGGCGTGGTTCCTGCCGCGCAAGCCGCAGCACGCGGTCGAGCCCGCCGCTGCCACGATGGTCGTCTGACGGGAGCCGCCACAGGCATATCCTGCGCCTGTGTCACGCCTCGCCCGGATCGTCGCCGTCGCCGCGTCCGCGGTGCTCGGGATCGCCGGGGGCGCGGGCGCCGCGGTGCTCATGGACGACGGGCAGTCCAGGGCCCCAACCCGCTGCGACCTCGACGTGGCCATGGTCGACCAGTCCGTGCACCGATGAGTACCTGCTGGTCACCGCCGTCGGCACGACCGAGAGCGGACCTGGGGCCCGGCATCTCGCCGGACCCCGACCACGCGCACTACCTGGCGATCGACCGGCTCATGCCCCACGGCCTGGAGACCGCGGGGCACGGTCACGGACGGCTACGCGGCGTACCTCGGACCGTACGACACCCGCTTCGAGGCGTGCACGGAGCGGGTGAAGCGTCCGGGGCGCCTTCGTCACCCACCTCCGCGACGGCAACGAGGCGGCGGTGCAGTGCCTGTGCGTCCTCGACCGGGCCTCGTTGCCCGAGCTCACACCGGGGCAGGTCGTCGCCCCGGAGGACGGCGTCTACGTGCGTTACCTCGAGGACCTGCTCACGTCGATGCACCTGCTGAGACTGGACCACCACTTCGACGGTCACATCGATCCACTGATGGTCCAGGCGATCAAGCAGGTCCAGGCGGATACGACGCTTCCCCAGAACGGCGTCGTCGGGAAGCTCACCTGGCGGTCCGCTCATCAGGCAGGGGTGTCAGGAGCTCAGCGACTGAGCCACCGCGTCGACGAAAGCCTCGCCGTGCAGGACCGGGACCACCTCGCTGACATCAACGGCCGACGCGATCTCCACATCGCGCGGGAAGCCGTCCTCGATCAGCTCGCGACCGCCGGCGCAGTCGGTCAGCGCGGACGGCAGGTCGTCCCGCACGCCGGCGTACGCCGTTGCCGCCAGCCGCGCCTCGGGCGACGCGTCGTCCATCCCGAGGGTGTGCAGCACGGCTCCGGCGCCCCACAGGTCCTCCGCGGCAGGACGCAGGCTGCCGTCCGGCCAGCGCTCACCGGCCGCGACGACCATCACGCGACCGGTCACGGACCGTAGCCACTCGCCGACCGTGCGGGCGTTGCGGAGGCAGGCGCCCACGACGGTCACGCCGGACTCGCGGAGAGCGAAGGAGATCGCCGACCCGTTGGGCGACGGCAGCACCACCCGCTCGATCCCGGAGATCCCGTCGAACGACGAGGGCGACAGGCTCACCCGCCCCTCGGCCCGCCCCGACCGCCGGCCGAGCGCGAGGACGGCGCCGCGCTCCTCGGCGTACGCCGGCGCGGCCTCGCTCGCCCACGGGTAGGGATAGACCGCGATGCCGTGCTCGACGGCGACCGACAGGGTCGTGGTGAAGGACAGCACGTCGACCACGACCGCGACATCACCCGGCCGCGCGTCCCCGACGACTGCCTGGGCACCGGTCGGACCCCAGTCGAAGCGGCGCTGGTACGCCGCCTGTCCGTGCCCCGCGCCGACGTGGTCGCTCACCAGATACGGACGCGTGCCTCGGGCTCGAGCCACAGGCCGTCGCCGGGCTCGGTGCCGAACGTCGCGTGGAACTCGTCGAGGTTGCGCACGATGTTCGCGCGGAACTCCGGCGGGCTGTGCGGGTCGATCGTGAGGTACTGCTGGGCGAGCTCCAGCCGGCGCTTGGTGCGCCAGCAGTAGGCCCAGTTGAAGAACAGCTTCTGCGCGTCCTCGAGGCCGATGTCTCCGTCGCGGGCGATGTTGTAGGCCATCAGCGCGATGGTGAGACCACCGAGGTCGCCGATGTTCTCGCCGACCGTCAGCGCGCCGTTCACGTGCTCGTCGGGGAGGTCGCGCGGCGCCAGCCCGTCGTACTGCGCGATCAGGGCCTTCGACTTCTCCTCGAAGCGGGCCTTGTCGTCCGGCGTCCACCAGTCGTGCAGGTTGCCACTGCCGTCGTACTGCGCACCCTGGTCGTCGAAGCCGTGGCCGATCTCGTGACCGATCACCGCGCCGATGCCGCCGTAGTTCTCGCAGACCTCGGCCTCGGGTGAGAAGAACGGCTTCTGCAGGATCGCGGCGGGGAAGCAGATCTCGTTCATGCCCGGGCGGTAGTAGGCGTTGACCGTCTGCGGGAGCATCAGCCACTCCTCGCGATCGACCGGGGCGCCGACCTTCGCCAGCTGCCGCCGCGTCTCGAACGCGTTGGCGGACAGCACGTTGCCGACGAGGTCGTCGGGCTTGAGGTCGAGCTCGCCGTAGTCGCGGAACTTCTCGGGGTAGCCGATCTTGGACCGGAACATGTCGAGCTTGCCGTAGGCCCGCTCCTTGGTCTCGGCGCTCATCCACTCCAGGGCCGCGATCGACTCGCGGTAGGCCCGGAGGAGGTTGCCGACCAGCTCCTCCATCATCGCCTTGGACGCCGGCGGGAAGTGCCGCGCGACGTACTCACGACCGACCGCCTCGCCGATCGAGCCCTCGACGACCGCGACACCGCGCTTCCAGCGCTCGCGCAGCTGGGGCGTGCCGCTCAGGGTGCGGCCGTAGAAGTCGAAGTTGGTCTCGACGAACTCCGCCGGCAGGTACGGCGCGACGGCGCGCACGACGCGGATCGCCAGCCAGGTGCGCCACTGCTCGATCGGCACCTCCTCGAGCGCCTTCGAGAGGTGCTCGAGGTACGACGGCTGCCGGACGCAGGTCTCGTCGATCGATCCCTCGGCGCCGCCGAGGTTGCGGATGAAGACCTCCCAGTCGAACGCCGGGCACAGGCCCTGCAGCTCGGCGAGCGTCATCAGGTTGTAGGTCTTCTGGACGTCGCGGGTCTCGGCCCGCTCCCAGTGACCCTGCGCGAGCCGAGTCTCGACCTCCATCACGGTGGCCGCGTCGGCGGCAGCGTTCTCGTGACCGACGAGGGAGAACATCCGGGTCAGGAAGTCGACGTACTTCTGGCGGATCTCGGCGAACTTCTCGTCGTGGTAGTACGACTCGTCGGGTAGGCCGAGGCCGCCCTGGGTGAGGTTCACCAGGGAGCGGTCGGAGTTCTTGCCGTCGACGTCGACGTACACACCGAACGGGCCGCTGCCGCCGACCTGCTCGAACTCGCCGAGGAACGCGGCCAGGTCACGGACGTCACGCAGGCTCGCCACCGCGTCCAGCAGCGGCCTGATGGGAGCGGTGCCGAGGCCCTCGACGGTCGCCTCGTCCATGAACGAGGCGTACAGGCAGGCGATCCGCATCGCGTCGCCGTCGAGGCCCTGCTCGCCCGAGGCGACCCGCTCGGCGAGCTCCTCGATGATCGCGCGGACCTGCTCCTCGGCGATGTCGGCGAGCTGCAGGAACGGCCCCCAGCTCCCCTTGTCCGCCGGGATCTCCTCGGTCGCGAGCCAATGGCCGTTGACGTGGCCGAAGAGGTCGTCCTGCGGTCGAACGGCGAGGTCCATGCCGTCGCGGGCGTCGTCGAGCGTGCTCACCTGCAGGAGCCTAGGTCACCGGACGCGGACGACGCTCTTCCCCAGGGTGCGACGGTCGGCCATCTCCTGCAGCGCCCGGCCGAAGTCGGCCAGCTCGTACGTCGCGCCGATCGGCGGCGAGACCGCGCCGGACTCGAGCATCGGCTGCAGCAGGTCCCACTGCTCGCGCAGGTACGTCGGCTTGGTCATCGCGAACGCACCCCATCCGACGCCGCGGACGTCGATGTTGCCGAGCAGGAGGCGGTTGACCTTGACCTCGGGGATGCCCTGACCGGACGCGAAGCCGACCACCAGCAGCCGGCCCTGCTCGGCCAGGCAGCGCAGCGAGTCGGTGAACACCTCCCCGCCCACGACGTCGAGGACGACGTCGACCCCGCGGCCTCCCGTGAGCTCGGCCACCGCGTCCTTGAACCCGTCGAGGAGCACGGTCTCGTCGGCACCGACGCGCCCGGGCGAACGCCGCCTTCTCCTCGGTGGACACCACCGCGATCGTCCGGACGCCCAAGCCCCGCGCCACCTGCAGGGTCGCCGTACCGACGCCGCCGGAGGCTCCGTGCACCAGCAGTGTCTCGCCCTCGGTCACCCGGCCGCGCTCTCGCAGCGCGAACAGCGCGGTCAGGTAGTTCATCGGCAACGCGGCGCCCTCGTCGTACGACGTGCGGTCGGGCAGCGGGAACACCGCCGACGCCGGGACGACCACGCGCTCCGCGGCAGCGCCGTACGGCAGGACGCCGGCCACCCGCGCACCCGGCTCGACCCCGGCGATCCCCTCGGGCGCGGAGACCACGGTGCCGGCGAGGTCGACGCCGAGGGTGAACGGCGGCTCGGGCCGCACCTGGTACTGCCCCTGGCTGAGCAGCAGGTCGGGGAACGAGACCCCGACGGCGTGCACGTCGACCAGCACGCCGCCCGGCCCGGGCTCGGGCTCCGGGACGTCGGCCAGCCGGACGCCGGAGGGACCGCTGGGCTCGACCACCTGAACGGCTCGCATGGGCGCCATCTTGCGGCATGAGCTAGCCGCCCGCCGACTTCGGCAACTCGCTGATCGACGGGTAGTGGAGGCCTGGACAGCGGCATGTGAGGACGTCATCCGCCTACGCTCGACCGATGACCTCGGGCCGCCGCACGGTGTTGATCACCGGCAACCCGGGCTCCGGGAAGACCGCGATGGCCGCCGAACTCATCCGCCTCGGGCACGACGCCATCGACGCGGACGACGGGATCGCCCGCTGGGAGGACGGCCCCGATGGACGTCGCTGGACGTGGGACCGCGGCCGTCTGGAGAAGGCCATCGAGCTGACTCCGGACCTGTTCGTCTGCGGCATCGCGATCAACCTGCGCGACATGCTGGACCTCTTCGATCAGGTCTTCCTCCTGTCGATCGATGCCGCGACGCAGATCGAACGACTAGCGACTGCCGGTGAACGGGAGCCGGAGTCTCTGGCAGCCGATCATCGACGGGCGACCCGTGTTCGAGGATGAGATGCAGGCGGTCGGAGCAACCGTGCTTGATGGTCGGAGGGCAACCTCCGACCTGGCCACCGAGATCGTCCACGTGACTGCGGGCCGGTGGTCACCGACGCGGTTGAGTCGACCCATCGGCGTGCCGGTCAGGCGACGTCGCTGAGGGCGCGGGTGCCGGTGTGGTCGACGAGGTAGAGCGCGCCGTGGGGGTCGCGCCAGAGGTAGATGTCACGAACAGATCACGATCGCCGAGGAACCCCTCGCCGGCGCGGAGCGTCCGAGGGATGTGCCTCACACGCG
The DNA here is from genome assembly GCA_963812055.1 of uncultured Actinomycetota bacterium. GTDB lineage: Bacteria > Actinomycetota > Actinomycetes > Propionibacteriales > Nocardioidaceae > Nocardioides. Next base: position 343,164 of record CAWEUA010000016.1, on the reverse strand, counting down.
GCTCCTCTTCGTGTCGATCCTCGGGATCCTTCTTTCGGCCTGCGCGTCCTCACCGTCGTCGTCGTCATCGATCGCCCTGGGCTGCTGCCCGCCTCAGCAGGACGCTCGGGTGGTCGGGAGCCTGGTGGGCGTCGGCGGTCCGGCGGGCACGGCGACGCGGCACTGGCCGGGGACGATCCGCGTCAACGGGATCGTCCTCACGTCGCTCCGCACGGACGGCCGCGGGCACTTCTCGGGGATCCTGACGGCCGGCACCTACCGATTCACCGCGACCAGCCCGTCATACGACGGTGGACGGGTCGAGTGCAGCGCACTCGGGCCCGTCCGGCTGCATGCGCACCGCACCACCCACGTGCGCGTCCTCTGTCAGCTGAGGTAGAGGCCCCCTCGCGAGCAAGCTCGCTTCGGGCTCGCGCCGGCCATTCCGCCCCGACTTCGTCGGGTCGGAACGTTCTCACTCGGCGCGGACGATCCGGTTCAGCTCGAAGTGCATCGGGTCGGTGTAGTGCCAGGTGCCGCCCCAGGTGAAGCCCCACTTCTGGAAGATGGCCACCACCTGGCGGCTGATCTGGCCGACGGTTCCGCGTTGGTTCTCCGGGACGTTGACGTCGAAGGCAAGTCCGAAGGCGTGGTTCGACAGCGTCGTGGTGCCCGCGATGAAGCGCGGGACGTAGCAACCGCCGTACTGCTGGGGATGGATAGCCGACGTCGAGGCCGTCGGCGACGATCTCGTCGAGTGCCGCGCGCAGCTGGGGGAACATCCGGGTGTTGCAGGTCATCGACCCGATGATCGGCATGGTCTCGGTCGAGATGTGGCTGGTCACCCACGCCTGCTGCGGCGCGATCCGGCCAGCCGCCGAGCACGGTGTAGCTGTAGCTGCCGACGGCGTCACCGACGCTGCCGACGAGGACGACGTTCTGCACGGCCTGCGGGTCGAGGCCGAGACGGGCCGCGATGTCGAGTCGCTGGACGGAGGCGGAGTGGCCGACCACGCGTTGGACCGGCTTGCGGACGTCGGCCGGCGTGTTCGAGCCCGTCGAGATCAGCAGGGCGTTTCCCGGCACCATCCCGAGGGTCTTGATCCAGCTCTGGTTGACCACGGCGTCGACCTGCGGCACCTGCGGCGAGTAGGCACCGACGTGCACCTCGGGTGCGTCGGAGCGGGCACCGAGCCGCACGAAGCCCTTCTTCGAGACCTGCTTGCTGAACCCCTGGCGCAGCGCCATCTCACCGCCGGCGACCCGGTTCCACTCGGGCTGGAACGTCGCCACCCGGCCGATCGTGAAGTTGCGGTACGTCGCGGGGTCGACCGCGGCGACGTTGACCGCGTGGTCCTCGATGCTGGCCTGGGCCCAGCTGAACTGCTCGACCCTGGTGACGCCGCGCAGGTGCCGGATCCGGCGCACCATCCCGGGGCTGAGCGTCTGCTGTCGCAGCACGAGGATGTCCGCGGTCTGGAGCGGTGCCCGGAACGGACCGGGCCGATCGACCGCGTGGTCGCCCACGGTGTCCGTCGACGACGGGTCGACACTCGGGACGCCGGTGCTCGGACCCGATGACGGTGAGCTGCTGGACCGGGCGGACGTGCTCGAGGAACCGTCGCCGCACGCGCTCAACAGGAGAGCGGGCGCGAGCAGCGCCGCGACCGCGGCGGCGCGATGACCAGCCCGAGTGCCCCCCATGACGCGCAAGGGTAGTTCGACATCCACGAGCGGACTCGGCCTCAGTGACCCCGCGTCGGGCATTCCAGCTGGTGGCCCGGTCCCGCTGCCGCCGGCTCGTCGTCCGAGGTCACGACGGGACCGTGGGTGATCGTCAACCACGAGATGATGCCGCCCACGAAGAGCAGGGCGGCGCAGATCAGCATCGCCTGGCCGTAGGCCTCGTCGAAGGCCACCGGGTCGTCGTACTGATCGCCCCCCAGCCCGACCGCCACGGGAAGCGCGGCCACGGCGAGCAGGGAGCCGGCGCGGGCCACCGCGTTGTTGACCCCGCTCGCGATCCCGGCACGATCGTCGGGCGCCGCCGCGAGCACCGTCATCGTCAGCGGCGCGACCATCAGCGCCAGTCCCAGCCCGAAGACACACAGCGGCGGCAGCACGCCCAGCCAGTACGACGTGTCCGCGCCGACCAGCGACAGCCAGGCGACGCCGACGGCCATCACGATCGGACCGACGGTCATCGGGATGCGCGGCCCGATCCGGGCGCCGAGCGCACCGCCGCGGGCTGCCAGCAGCAGCATGATCACCGTGAGCGGAAGAGTCGCGACACCGGCCTTCAGGGCGCCGTAGCCGAGGACCGTCTGGAGGTCGATCACGAGGAAGAACGTGATCGCGCCCAGCGCGGCGTAGACCAGGAGCGTCATCGCGTTGGCGGCGCTGAAGTTGCGGGACGCGAACATGTCGAGCGGCATCATCGGGTTGCGGGACCGTCGCTCGACGACGAGGAACGCGACGCCGGAGACGACACCGATGACCAAGGCGGGCAGCGCGAGCGAGGAGTGCCACTCGATCAGCCAGTAGGTGAGCCCGCCGAGGAACACCGCCGCGAGCATCGCCCCGAGCACGTCGAAGCGGCCCTGGTCGGGCGCGCGGGTCTCGGGGACGAACCGGAGCGCGACCAGCACCGTCACGGCCGCGATCGGCGCGTTGATCAGGAAGATCCACCGCCAGTCGGCGTACTGCACCAGGGCTCCGCCGACGAACGGGCCGATCGCCGCGGCGATGCTGCCGAGCCCCGACCACGAGCCGATGGCGCGGCCCCGGTCGGCAGGCGTGAAGACCGACTCGATGATCGCCAGGCTGCCCGGCGTGAGCAGTGCGCCGCCGATGCCCTGGAGGACCCGCGCGGCGATCAGCGTCGTCGGGTCCGTGGCGAAGCCACAGAGCACGGATGCCGCGGCGAACCAGACGACGCCGATGAGGAACACCCGGCGGCGCCCGAGCCGGTCGCCCAGGGCACCGCCGAGCAGGATCAGGCTGGCGAGCATCAGCAGGTAGCCGTTGGTGATCCACTGCAGCTGGGCGAGCGATGCGTCGAGGTCCTTGCCGATCGTCTTCAGCGCGACGTTGACGACCGTCCCGTCCAGCATCGCCATCCCCGAGCCCAGGACCGCGGCGATGACCACCCCGCGGCCGACGGTCGAGGAGTACTCGATGGTCCCGGCACTCACCCTGGTGACACTACGACGCGTGCTGTCGGGTCAGGCACGCAGCGTCCGGCCCGAGATCCACGCGATGTCGTCGGCGGTGTCGGCGGGTTCGCCGACGGGGTGCACGACGTGGGACAGCACCAGCCGGACCACCATGTCGATCGCGGCGTCGAGGTGGCGTTGGTCGATCGCGATCCGGTACGCCGCGACCCGCGCCTGCACGGTCTGGGTCGCCGCCGTCACCAGCGCGTCGTTCCGGCTGGTGAGGAGCGGGAGCAGCTCGGTCTCCGCGCCGTACGACGCCGACACGACCGCCTGCAGCAGCGCATTCCGCTGCGCCAGCTCGAGCACCGCGCGCGAGGCGCCGCGGATCGCCTCGATCAGGTCGTCCGGCTGCTGGTCGAAGGCCAGGTCGACGACGGCCAGGAACTTCGCGAGCTCGGCGAGCACCATCTCCTCGGCGAGCTGCGGCTTCGACCCGACCTCGTTGTAGACCGTCTGCCGCGAGACCCCGACGCGTTCGGCCAGCTTGGCCATCGTGACTCCGGCCCAGCCGACCTCGAGGGTCAGCTCGGCGGCCGCCCCGACCACCCGCTCGTGGGTGCTGAGAGCCGGGGCCGTGGTCACCCGGCCAGTCTAGGAAGCCGGCGACGCACGGAGCTGCGTCGCCTCGGCGCGGGACGCCTCGGCGTCGGAGGTGCGGCCGACCTGGTCGAGTCGGGCGGCGAGAGCCTCCAGGCAGCTCGCCAGCTCGGGGATGTCCCCGGGTGTCTCGGCGGCGGCCGCCCGGCCCAGCTCGACCGCCTGCTCCGCGGCCTCGACCGCCTCGTCGTAGCGGCCGGACATGGCGAGCACCGTGCCCAACGTGTCCTGGTTGGCGCGGAGATAGGAGGTGTTCGCGCCCGGAGCCGGCAGCCCGGCGAACAGGTCGCGGGCCTCGAGCGCCTCGGCCAGCGCGCGCTCGGCGTCGCCCAGCAGGGCGAGGTGCTCGGCGTGGCTGTTCAGGGAGTTGGCGAGGAGCGCGACAGAGTTCGGGTTCTCGTGATCGACGTTCCGGCGCCGGAGCTCGACCGAGCGCGAGGAGGCTGCCGCGGCATCCGCGTTGCGACCGAGCCGCCGCAGCACGGCGGAGTGGTTGTTCAGCGTCATCGCGAGACCTTCGTCCGCAGCCGGGGACGGCTCCGCCAGCACGAGCTGCTCGCGGAGGGAGAGCGCCTCCTCCGACGACGTCAACGCGTCCTGGTACCGGCCGAGCTCACCCCGCACGCTCGCCTGGTTGCCGAGCAGCACCGACAGGGTGAGGGACTGCGCGGGGTCCTGCAGCGCGAGCCGGCGACTCACCGCGATCGCCTCGCTGATCGTCTGCTCCGCCTCCTCGTTCCGCCCGGACCGCACCAGCGTGAGGAAGAGACTCTTGAGCCGCTCGATCTCCTCGCGAGACGACGGCTGGTCGGCGCGGACGCCGTCGAGCAGCTGCTTCTCGGTGGTGATCGCGTCCTCCCACTCACCGCTGCGCCGTTGCAGGTGCGCGCGGTTGGTCAGCGCCGTGGTGAGAGCGGGCCAGGTCGGGGCGTACTCCTCGAGGAGCGCGATGGCCTCGTTGTTCAGAGCCTGCGCGCCGTCGTGGTCACCCGCGTTGGCGCGCGCCCCCGCCTCGTTGACCCAGGAGCTGCCCAGCAGCGCCATGTACGCCGACTCGTCCAGCTCGGCCAGCCGGGTGGCCAGGTCGCTCGCGAGCTCCGCGGCCTTGAGCGCCTCGGCGCGGCGTTTCGCGGCGTTCAGGTCGCCACGCAGTCGGTCGAGGTCGGCCACGAACGCTTCGCATACGTCGGTGTCCTCGGTGCGGACCGGCCCGATGTGGTCGATCGCCCACACCGCCGCGTCCATCGCCGCGTCGAGGTTGCCGGCCGCGCGCTCCGCGGCCACGAGAGCCATCCGGGCCAGCAGGTCGGTGTGCCGGTCGGCGGGTGACGGCTGCCCGTCGAACCCGCGCAGCAGCCCGGCTGCCGCCCGCCGATCCTCGAGCGCCCGCTCCGGCCGTTCGGTCTGCACCTCGAGGGTGCCGCGGATCGTGAGCAGCGAGATCAGCTGCCCGACCACCTCGGGGCGCGCGTTCGTCGCGACGACACCCCGGAGCGACTGGATCAGCTCGTCCAGGTCGGGCGTGTCGACGAGCGCCGTCTGCTGCTTCTTGCGGGCCCACACAAGGTTCGACGGTAAAGGAGGATCGACTACCCCGTCCGGGGAATGGTTCAGCCGGTCGTCGCCGCCCCGACCGCCACGAAGTCGACCTTCTCGCGTACGCCGCAGTCCGGGCAGCACCACGACTCCGGCACCTCCGACCACGCGGTCCCAGCGGCGAAACCCTCCCGCTCCTCCCCCACGACCACGTCGTAGGTGTACCCACACCCCGGACACCGCCACGCCAGCGCCTCGTCCGCACCGTCAGTTGAGGAAGGCGCCCTGGCGCCTGTCCCGAAACCACCGTCACTGGTCTGGTGGTTGCGAGCCGGTCGCTGCGCGACCTCCTCAACCAGCGGCAGGACGGCGTACTGCTGCACGATCTTGTCCCGCTTGCGCGGCGAGATGTTCGCGCGGCCGATGTCCCCGCCGAAGTGGGCGACCACCCTCGGGTCCATCACCCGCCGCCAGACGGCCGGCACGATCGCGAGCACGATCATCCCGGCGTACCCGGTCGGGAGCACCGGGCTCTCCTCGAAGTCGCGCAGCGACTGGTAGCGCCGCGTCGGGTTCGCGTGGTGGTCGCTGTGCCGCTGCAGGTGGTAGAGCAGCACGTTGGTCGCGATGTTGTTGGAGTTCCACGAGTGCGACGGGTCGACCCGCTCGTAGCGCTCGCGCTCGCCGACGCCGACCTTCTGCCGGAGCATCCCGTAGTGCTCCATGTAGTTGACGACCTCCAGCAGCGAGAAGCCGACGACCGCCTGGATCAGGAGGTACGGCGTGATCCCGACGCCGAGCCAGGCGATCAGGACCCCCCACAGCGCGGCGGACATCAGCCACGCGTTCAGCACGTCGTTGGAGAGCCGGTAGGGGTGCTGCCGGCGGCGGCCGATCCGCCTCTTCTCCAGGTTCCACGCCGACCGGACGGAGCCGCCGACCGTGCGCGGCCAGAACTGGTAGAAGCTCTCGCCCACGCGCGCGGACGCCGGGTCCTCAGGCGTCGCCACGCGCACGTGGTGGCCGCGGTTGTGCTCGATGTAGAAGTGTCCGTAGAAGCTCTGGGCGAGCGCGATCTTCGACAGCCAGCGCTCGTTGGCCTCCTTCTTGTGGCCGAGCTCGTGGGCGGTGTTGATGCCGATCCCACCGATGCAGCCGATGGAGACCGCGATGCCGACCTTGTCGACCAGAGCGAGGTCGGCATGGGTCATGAGGTACATCGCGCCGACGAAGCCGGCGTACTGGATCGGCAGGAAGAGATAGGTGATCCAGCGGTAGTACCGGTCCTTCTCCAGCGCCTCGATGACGTCGTCGGGCGGGTTGGAGCGGTCGAGCCCGGCGAGCAGGTCGATGGCCGGGACGATCACCAGGATCACGAGCGGGCCGATCCAGAACCACACGCCCCAGCCGGTCAGGCGCCACATCCCCATGGCGATGAAGGCCAGCGACGGAACGACCAGGCCGATCAGCCAGAGATACCGCTTCCGGTCGCGCCACTCCTCGGTGGAGCCGTGGGGCACGGTGCTGTTCACGATCCCGGACGACATGACCGCCTCCTCGCGCAGGGTCCGAGCTGGTCCAGAGTCAGGTTTACATCACCCTATGATTTGTAAAGTACCTCTGGCAAGGATCTCGCCCGTCGGGAGGTTGCTCCGCGCGGCCGGGACCGGGAGATTGGGGCCATGACGGCGACGGGTGCTGCGGTTCCGTTCGGTATCGACTTCGGAGGAAGCGGGATCAAGGGCGCCCCCGTCGACCTCGAGAAGGGCGAGTTCGCCGCGGAGCGCATGCGCATCGACACGCCCAGTCCGTCGACGCCCGAGGCGGTCGCCCAGGTCTTCGCCGAGCTGCTGACGTCGTTCCCCGACAGCGACGGGCCGGTGGGTGTCACCGTGCCGGGGATCGTGCGGCGCGGGGTCGTGCACTCGGCCGCCAACATCGACCGGCACTGGATCGGCGAGGACGCCGACCAGCTCATCACGAAGGCGACCGGCCGCGACGTCCACGTGGTCAACGACGCCGACGCCGCCGGCCTCGCCGAGGCCCGGTACGGCGCCGCGAAGGGCCGTGGAGGCCTGGTCCTGGTGACCACGCTCGGCACCGGCATCGGCTCGGCTCTGGTCTACGACGGCGTCCTGGTCCCCAACTCCGAGCTCGGTCACCTCGAGATCGACGGCCACGACGCGGAGAAGCGCGCCGCCTCCAGTGCCCGCGAGCGCGAGGACCTGTCGTGGGAGGACTGGGCCCATCGCCTCACGACGTACTACCGCAAGCTGGAGCTGCTGTTCTCCCCGGACCTCTTCGTCGTCGGTGGCGGAGTCAGCAAGAAGGCCGACAAGTTCCTGCCACTGATCGACATCGACACCGAGATCATCCCGGCCCAGCTGCTCAACGCGGCCGGGATCATCGGGGCCGCCCTCTACGCCACCGAGAGCAACGACTGACCGGCTTCCGTTCGGAGCTGGGTCAGTCGGCCTGGATCGCGAGCTGGGCCTCGATGTCGCCGACGAGCGCGGCGGGCTCGGTCTGCGGGGCGTACCGGTCGACGACCGTGCCGTCGCGGGCGACCAGGAACTTGGTGAAGTTCCACTTGATCGAGCCACCACCGAGCCCGCTCTTCTCCTTCTTCAGCCACTGGTAGAGGGGGTGGGTGTCCGAGCCGTTCACGTCGATCTTGGCGAACATCGGGAACGAGACGCCGTAGTTCTGCTCGCAGAACGTCGCGATCTCGTCCTCGGTGCCCGGCTCCTGGTGGCCGAACTGGTCGCACGGGAACCCCAGGACGGTCAGCCCGCGACTGGCGTAGGTGTCGTGGAGCTGCTGAAGCCCTTCGTACTGCGGGGTGAGCCCGCACTTGCTGGCGGTGTTGACCACGAGAACGACGTCGCCCACGTAGGTCCCGAGATCCTGGTCCTTCCCGTCGATCGTCGTCGCGTGGAAGTCACCCAGGGTGGTGGGCAGGGTCATGTGTCAGCTCCTCTGATGGCGGCAGCGACGGCCTTCGGCACGTCGGGGTGGAACACGGTCGGGATGATGAAGTTCGGGTTCAGCTCCTCGTCCTTGACGACGTGGGCGATCGCCTGCGCCGCCTTGAGGAGCATCTCGGTGGTGATCTCCTTCGCGCGCGCGTCGAGCAGCCCGCGGAAGACACCGGGGAACGCCAGCACGTTGTTGATCTGGTTGGGGAAGTCGGAGCGGCCCGTGGCCACGACCGCGGCGTACCTCTCGGCCTCGGCCGGGTCGACCTCGGGGTCGGGGTTCGCCAGCGCGAACACGACCGCCCGCTCGGCCATGTCGGCGATCCACTCGGCCGGCAGGATCCCGGGGGCACTCACCCCGATGAAGACGTCGGCGCCGCGCAGCGCCTCGTGCAGACCACCGTGCATCCGGCTCGAGTTGGTGCGGGTGGCCAGCTCGGCCATCGCCGGGCTCAACGTCTCGTCGTCCGCGGAGAGGATGCCGTCCTTGTCGACCACGACCACATCGCCGGCACCACCGGCGAGCAGCACGGTCACGATCGCGGAGCCGGCCGCGCCCGCGCCGGACACGACGATCCGGACGTCGGGCTGCTTCTTCTCGACGCAGCGCAGGGCGTTCGTCAGGGCGGCCTGGACGACGATGGCGGTGCCGTGCTGGTCGTCGTGGAACACCGGGATGTCGAGGCTGGCGCGCAGCCGGCGCTCGACCTCGAAGCAGCGCGGCGCGGCGATGTCCTCGAGGTTGATGCCGCCGAAACCGGGCGCGATCAGCTCGACGGTGCGCACGATCTCGTCGGTGTCCTGGGTGTCCAGGCAGATCGGCCAGGCGTCGATGCCGCCGAACCTCTTGAACAGGGCGGCCTTGCCCTCCATCACCGGCAGCGCCGCACCCGGACCGATGTTGCCGAGCCCCAGCACGGCCGACCCGTCGGTCACCACGGCCACGGAGTTGCCCTTGATGGTCAGTCGCGAGACGTCCTCGGGGTTCTTGGCCAGCGCCAGGCTGACTCGGCCGACCCCGGGGGTGTACGCCATCGACAGGTCGTCGCGCGTGCGGAGCGGCACCTTGGACGTGACCTCGATCTTGCCGCCGATGTGCAGCAGGAACGTGCGGTCGCTGACCTTGTACACCTCGACGCCCTTGACGGCCTCGACCGCGGCGACCACCTCTTCCGCGTGGTCGGCGTCGGCGGCCGAGCAGGTGACGTCGACCACCAGACGCTCGTGGCTGGAGTCCGCGACGTCGATCGCGGTGACGATGCCGCCGGCGGAGGCGATCGCCGTGGCAACGGCTCCGACGACCCCGTGGTCGGGCGCGGTGTGCAGCCGCATCGTGATCGAGTACGACGACGGGGTGGCCGACATGGTCCTCAGACTAGCCACGCCGGACGAACGGCTCGCGACCGCTCCGCGACCGGAGGACAACGCCGACGAGCAGCACCAGCGCCACCGCCTGCGCCGCGACGATGGTCCCCACCAGCGCGCCGCGGTGCACGTCGTACAGCCACCCGGCGAGGCCACCCCCCGCCAGGGCCGCCACGGCCTGGAACGCCGCGAACGCGCCGTACGCCGTCGCGAGCCGTGACGCCGGGACGAGCTCGGCGACCAAGGCCTTGACCGTGGAGTCCTGGACGCCCGTGGCCGCGCCCCACAGCAGCACCCCCACGACCGCGACGCCGACCCGGTCGGTGAACACCAGCGCCGGCACCGCCGCCACGACCACGGGGAGGACGAGCAGGGTGCCGGCACCGATCCGGTCGTAGGCGAAGCCGGTGCCGAGCGAGGCCACGGCGTCGATCCCCATCGCGGCGGCGTACACGACCGGGACGACGGCCGCGGACACCAGGTGCTCCTGCACCAGGTGGAACGAGATCACGCCGAAGGTCATCAGCCCCAGGGTCGTCAGGCCACAGGCGACGGCGTACACGTAGAACCTGCGCGGCAGGTGCTGCAGCGAGACGTCCGCGGGCACGGGCTCGTGCCGCGGATCACCGACGTGCCGGTGCATCCACGCCAGGACGCCCAGCGCGATCGCGCCCGGAACCGCCAGCACCAGCAGCCCGGCCCACTGATGCATGGTGAGGGCGATCACGGCGGCGACCACCAACGGGCCGAGGAGGGCGCCGACCTGGTCGAGCGCCTTGTGGACGCCGAACCCGCGGCCGCGGCCGACCTTGCGGGCCGCGACCGCGAGCAGCACGGACTTGGCCGGACTGCGGATGGCCTTGCCGGTGCGCTCGAGCAGCACCATCGCGACGGCGAAGGTCAGCCCGGCTGCTCCGAGCGCGGGTGCCAGGGCCATCAGCGGCACGCACACGGCTGTGAGGGCGTAGCCGACGACCATCCAGCGCCAGTACCGGCCGGAGCGGTCGGCGCGGGGACCGGAGAAGAGGCGGAAGCCGAGGGCCGCCGCCTCTCCGGCACCGGTCACCAGCCCCACGGTCAGGGCGGAGGCGCCCAGCGACGCGAGGAACGGACCGGTGATCGAGCGCGCGCCCTCGTAGACCATGTCCACGAGCAGGCTGACCACGCCCAGCCACATCACCGTCCGCCAACCGGTCCACCCCCGCGTCGGTGTCTGCGGGCCGCTGGTGTCGTCAGGCATCGCGGGAACGCCGATGCCACGCCCAGATCAGGCCGACGACGATGAAGGCCACGATCACGCCGCTGGTGATGCCGAGGGCGTGCGTGATGGTGCTGATCGAGTGCGCGGCGAAGTAGCCCAGCAGGACGCAGGCACTTCCCCAGAGCACTCCGCCGATCACGTTGAAGACCAGGAACCGCCGGTACTCCATCCGGCTCGCGCCGGCCAGGCCGGGCATGACCGCACGCAGGAACGCGGTGAAGCGTCCCATCACCACGGCCCGGCCACCACGGCGTCGCAGGTACTCCTGCGCCGAGACGATGCGGTCGGGATGGTTGCGCAGGACCGGCGCCCGGACCATGCGCGGCCCGAGCTTGCGCCCGATCTCGAAGCCGACGCTGTCCCCCACAACAGCCGCGACGAGCACGACGACCAGCACGACGACCACCGAGACCTTCCCTGCGTCCGCCAGCACGCCGCCGTACACGACCGCCGTCTCGCCCGGCAGCACGAAGCCGAAGAACAACGCCGCCTCGCCGAAGACGAGGCCGGCGATGATCAGGAGGGCGATCCAGGGAGGTACGGCGAGGAGGGTGTGGACGACCTTCTCGAGCATCAGCCCACCAGGTGTGCCCGCACCTTGGCCCTGCCTCCGACGGTGACCGGGTTCTCGTGCTCGCGGAGCTGGATCTCCACGTCGCGGTCCCGCAGGGTCAGGACGAGGGACGACGGGCCGGTGCTGGCGACCTCGCCGTTGATGACGTAGGTGCCGTCCTCCTGCTTGTCCAGGAGCGAGCCCTCCTCACCGTCCTGCACGTCCTCCACGGCGACGCCGACCAGGGTCGGCCGCCGGATGCGGCCACCGAAGCGCCAGAACAGCAGGACCATCAGGAGGACCAGTGCGTCCGCGACGAGCGTGAGGATCAGCCCGCCCCAGCCCTGGACCTGGCCCTCGACGTGGTACACGTCCGGGTTGCCGTGCAGCACGCGGACCTCGAGCTGCTGGGTCCTGGCGGCCGCGAGTCCGACGTCGCGGTGCACCCTCACGACCCGCGCCTTCTGGCCCTCGTCGACACTCCGTGGGAGGCGGAAGGCGACGTCGATGTCGTCACCTGCCTTGTGCACGGACACGACGCTGGCGACGACCTCGTCCCCATCGGTGGCGACGCGGTGCTGCTGCCACTGGAAGACGGCGTACGGGACGTTGATCACGACCAGGGCGAGCACGACGACGACCACCCGGCTCCAGCGGATGCCCTCGCGTCCCTTGCTCATGAGCGCCAGTATGACGGGCCGTTCCGGGGATCAGCGGCCGCGGCGACGACGGAACCGGCGTACCGCCGCCACCACCTCGACGACCACCACCACGACCACGACGATCGCCATGACTGCGAGCCCCAGGAACCAGCCGACGTACTCCTGGCTGCATGCGTCGCCGGGCTCGCCGCACTCGGGATAGCCGACCGTGCTGAGCGCCGTCGTGACGTCGAGCACCACGAGAGTGACGGGGACGAGGGCAACCACGTAGAGGACCCATCGGAGCCAGGTCGGCGGTCGACGACCGGGTGAGGATCGTGGTGTGAGGGCGGTCACACGTGCAGGGTGACCGGGGGCCTACCCGGCCGGCGTGAGTCGGCGTACTCATCGTCTGGTAGGAATCCGGCCAGGAGGGCAGCGCATGGCCGCATCCCGGGAGCCGTTCGTGCGGCTCCTGTCTCTCGCGGACCGACCGACGTCCGTGATGCGCCGGCTGCGCGGCGAGCCCGGCCTGGTCGGGTTGGTCGGCGCGTGGGCCGGGGGTGGCGCGATCATCGCCTGCCAGCCGGCCGAGGTGCACGAGGGCGACCCGTTCGTGCTGCCCGACCGTTGGGAAGGCGTCGGCCCGGGGCTCGGGTTCGGCGGTGGCTGGATCGGGCTGTGGGGATACCAGCTCAACCGGCTGCTCGAGGAGGTTCCTCCCTCGCCGCCGCGACCGCGCCCGCAGCCCGACTCCTGGGTCGCCCGCTACGACTGGGTCCTCCGGTACGCCGCCGAGACCGGGCAGTGGGCCTTCGAGACGCTGCTCTCCGGGGCGGCGGCCGAGACGGCGTACGACGAGGCGTTGCGGCTGCTGGAGCGGCCGCAGGTCGAACGCGGGTTCGCGTTCGAGCCGTTCGCGATGGCGGGAGGTGCGGACCACTACCGAAGCGCCGTCGCTGCGGCCCGGGAGCACATCTGGGCCGGCGACATCTTCCAGGCCAACATCTGCAGCCGCTTCGACGCGCGGCTCGACGGCGACCCGCTCGACGTGTTCTGCGCCGGCGTCCACGCGCTCGCCCCCGATCACGCGGCGTACCTCGACACGGGCGACCGGCAGGTCGCGAGCCTCTCGCCCGAGCTGTTCCTGCGGCGGGTGGGTCGGGAGGTGGTGACCCGGCCGATCAAGGGCACGGCTCCGGCGTCACAGGACCCGCGCGTGCTCGAGCGGTCGGCCAAGGACCGCGCCGAGAACGTGATGATCGTCGACCTGATGCGCAACGACCTCGGCCGCGTCTCCGAGACCGGGACGGTCCGTGTGACGTCGCTCGCCGAGCCGGAGCCGGGAGCGGGCGTCCGCCACCTCGTCTCCGAGGTCAGGGGCACGCTGACCGACGGCGCGACGGACGGGGACCTGCTGCGTGCGACGTTCCCGCCCGGGTCGGTGACCGGTGCGCCCAAGGTGCGCGCGATGGAGGTCATCCACGAGCTCGAGGCGACCGGGCGCGAGGTGTACACCGGCGCCATCGGCTACCTGAGCCCGGTGGCCGGGCTCGAGACCAGCGTCGTCATCCGGACCTTCGAGGTCGACGGGCAGGACTGCTGGATCGGCGTCGGCGGCGGGATCGTGGCCGACTCGGAGCCCGACCGGGAGCTGGCCGAGGTGTTCACCAAGGTCGACCCCCTGCTCGCGGCCGTCGGTGCGACCCGGAGCACCACCGCACCCCCACCCCGACCGCGCGAGACGGCGTCACCGCCCGAGGTCGCCCCGGCCGAGGGCCGCCTCCCCGACCCGGCGCTCGGGGTGTTCGACACCTTGCTGGTCCGTGACGGCGAACCCGTCGCGCTGACGGCTCACCTCGACCGGCTCGCCGACTCCGTCGCGCAGCTGTACGGCGTGACCGTCGACCGCGGAGCCCTGGCCGACCGCATCCGCACGGACGCGACCGGGATGACCACCGCGCGGGTGCGGACGTCGTACGACCCGGGCGCCGGCGAGTGGATGATCGAGGCCCTCGTCATCGAGGAGCCGGAGCCGGCACCACGCACCCTGGCGCTGCGCCGAGTCGCCGGCGGGCTCGGTGAGCACAAGTGGACCGACCGGCGGCTCGTCGTCGACGTGGAGGCGGCGGACGACGTCCTGCTCGTCGACGACGCCGACCTGCTGCTCGAGTGCGGGATGGCCAACGTGTTCGTGGTGCTCGACGACCTGGTGGTCACGCCTCCGCTCGACGGCCGGATCCTCCCCGGGACGGTGCGGGCTCGCGTGCTCGACCTGCTGCGGGAGCACCGGATCCCGGTCGTGGAGCGACCCGTCACGCTGATGGAGCTCGGCTCGGCCGTCGAGGTGTGCACGACGAGCTCGATCAGGGGCGTCCAGCCCGTCGTCGGCTGCGCCGGGTTGGCGACGTGGGGGGTGGGGTCGCTCACGACGTGGCTGAGCGACCGCCTCGACCAGCCGGGTCCGAGCGCTCCGTCCGCCCCCGAGGTCGCGGAGGGTGCGCGGGTGCTCGTGCTCGACAACTACGACTCGTTCACCTACAACCTCGCGCAGCGCCTCGGGACGCTCGGCGCCGACGTCGACGTCGTACGCAACGACCGGACCACCGTCGAGGAGCTCCGGGAGGGCGCCGAGTCGGGGGTGTTCACGCACCTGGTCGTGTCGCCGGGGCCGGGCCGCCCGGAGGACGCGGGGATCAGCGTCGACGCGGTCGCCGCGCTCGGTCCGCTCCTACCCGTGCTCGGCGTGTGCCTGGGCCACCAGTGCATCGGGCTCGCGTACGGCGCCGGGGTGGTGCGGTCGGGGCGGCCCGTGCACGGACGCCGCTCCTTGGTGCACCACGACGGACGCGGCGTGTACGCCGGGCTGGGCGCGCCCTTCGCCGCGGGTCGCTACCACTCGCTGGTCGTCACCGACCTGCCCGACGACCTGGTCGCGACGGCGTACACCGGCGACGGCGTGCTGATGGGCCTGCGCCACCGCACGCTGCGGGTCGAGGGCGTCCAGCTGCACCCGGAGTCGATCCTGACCGATCTCGGCGACGTGCTGCTCGGCTCGTTCCTGAGCGGTGCGAGCCGCTGAATGCGAGGCGCCCCCGCTCGACGTGCGAGCGGGGGCCATGGCGCCTTCCGTCCCCCGGCGGTAGCGGACCTCCATCGGCCTGGGGCATCCCCCCGGTTGCTTCCGGGCCGATCGTGGTGCGGATCCAAGGATCATGACCACTGCGATAATGGAACGACACATCTTGCGGCCGGGGAAGGACTTGCCCGAATGTTTTCCCGGGTTTGCCAGGTGGCGGTCACATTCGGCACTCAAACAGCCGAGATGGACCTGGATTGAGCGTGGAACGGCCGAAATCTCGAAAAAACCGTCGTTGATGCCGTCACGTACTGCGGATCCGGTCGTTTCCTAGTCACGAGGGCAGGATCTCCGGATCCACACTCGGAGCAGCCGAACTCGACCGGGGGGAAGGGCGAGGTTGCTGGGGGGTCCGCTGATCGCCCGGGGGGACGAAAAGCGCGCGCCACAGCCCCCGCCCGTTGCCGACGGGCGGGGGCGCCTCGCATTTACGGGGCATGGACGGGGCATTGACCGGCGCAGATCAGGCCGGCTTCCTCGCGTGGATCCGCTCCATCGACCCGGCCTTCTGCCGCAGGCTCTCGACGATCTCGAACCCGGCCGCCTCGACCAGCGGTAACGAGCGCCGCGTGTAGTGCTCGCCGGCCACCCGGATGCTGATCCGCTCGACCAGCCACTGCACGGCGTACACCGGGGGCCAGCTGCTGGCGACGTGGTCGAGCAGGAGCAGCCGGCCGCCCGGCACCAGCGCCCGCTTCATCTCGGCGATCGCGGCGGTGGGGTCGGGGATCGTGCACAACGAGAGCGAGCAGAGCACGGTGTCGTACGCCGCGTCCTCGACCGGCAGCGCCTCGGCGTCGCCCTCGAGCAGGTCCAGGGGCAGGCCGCGGTCCTCCGCACGCTGTCGCGCGACGGCGAGCATCTCCGGGCTGAGGTCGACGCCGGTCAGGCTGGTGGCGGTGACGTAGAAGGGGAGGCTGCGCCCCGTGCCGATCGCGACCTCGAGGACCCGGCCGGTGGCCCGCTCACCCAGCCACTCCCGGTCACCGCGCCCCAGGAGCCGCTCGACGAAGTCCATCTGGCCGTCGTAGCTGGACGCGGACTTGTCCCAGACACGCCGCTGTCGCTCGGTCGGTGTCTCGCCGGGATGCTTCATGCGCGTCATCCTGCCGGATGCGCTCACACCGTCGTGCGGGCTCGTAGCTGGAGGGTTTCATCATGTGAACGTGGTGAAGCCCCGGTTCACACGGTGGGCTCACCGTGTGAACCGTCGATTCGACTGCTTCACATGATGAAACTGGTGGAACCGACCGTCGCCGGTCCTGTGCGGCTTGCGCGCAAGCGCGCTCGCCGCTCGCTCGCGGCGGCTCCGCCGTGGCGGAGCGTCCTCACTCAGTGCGCGAGGGGGGAGTTGAACCCCCACGCCCTTTCGGGCACACGGACCTGAACCGTGCGCGTCTGCCTATTCCGCCACTCGCGCCAGAAGCCCGGCAAGGTTATCCCAGAGCCGCTCGACGGCCCAAAACGCATGCGGGACCGGGACACGGGTCGGCTCCGCCGCGTCGGCTCGCTCCTGACTCATGGATACGATCGAGCGCAACCCGAGCACGCTCGGGCCCCGTCCCATCCTGGCGGGACGTTGATGACAGGCAGGCGAGACCACGGGGCCAGCAGCAAGACGAGAGGAGGTGCGGCGTGAGCGGGCTGCAGAAGTTCGAACAGCGGCTCGAGGCCATGGTCTCCGGGGCCTTCGCCCGGGCGTTCCGCAGCGCCGTCCAACCGGTCGAGATCGCCGCGGCTCTCCAGCGTGAGTGCGACAACAACACCCAGATCCTGTCGCGGCAGCGGCGGATGGTGCCCAACGACTTCCACGTCGAGCTGTCCCAGCAGGACATCGACCGGCTCTCGCCGTACGACTCGGCGCTCAACAAGGAGCTCACCCTGCAGCTCCAGGAGCACGCCGACAAGCAGAGCTACGTCTTCGCCGGTCCGGTGACGATCGCGTTCGAGAGCGCCGACGACCTCACCATCGGCCGCTTCCGCGTGCGCAGCCAGGCCCACGCCGCGGTGATCAGCAACGCCACCCACACCCAGGTACGCCGCGCCCGCGCGTTCCTCGAGGTGAACGGCACCCGCCACCCGCTCCAGTCCCCCGGACTGGTCGTCGGCCGCGGCACCGAGGCCGACCTGCGGATCAACGACCCGGGCGTGAGCCGCCGGCACGTCGAGTTCACCGTCAACGACGCCGTCACCGGCGACATCAGGATCTCCGTGCAGGACCTCGGCTCCACCAACGGCATGCTCGTCGACGGCCACCGCATCACCAGCACGGCACTGCAGGACGGCTCGGAGGTCAAGATCGGACGGACCGTCATGACGGTGCGCGTCGAGGAGGACGTCGATGTCTGAGCTGACGCTGTTCCTGATCAAGGTCTCCTACCTCGCGATCCTGTGGATCTTCGTGCTGTCCGCCATCTCGGTCGTCCGCTCCGACATGTTCGGCGCCCGGATGCCCGCGGCCGCGCGCGAGGCCGCGGCCCCGAAGACCCGCCGCCAGCCCAAGCAGAAGGCGCGCAAGGGATCTCCCACCCACGTCCTCGTGGTCGACGGCGCCAACAAGGGCGAGCGCGCCGACCTGGCACAGGCGCCGATCCTGATCGGCCGCGGCGCCGATGCCGCGATCCGGCTCGACGACGACTACGTCTCGACGCGGCATGCGCGGATCGCGGCCAGCGGCGACCAGTGGTTCGTCGAGGACCTCGGCTCCACCAACGGCACCTACATCGGTAGCGCCCGCATCACCCAGCCCACCACGCTCGCGCTCGGCACCCAGGTCCGCATCGGCAAGACCCTCCTGGAGCTGCGCAAGTGACGTTCCGACTGCAGTACGCCGCGATCTCCGACGTCGGGCGCGTACGCAAGGACAACCAGGACTCCGGCTATGCCGGTCCCTGGCTCCTCTCCGTGTGCGACGGCGTGGGTGGCGCCGCCCGGGGCGACCTCGCCTCCAGTACGGCGATCGGCCAGCTCCGCCGGCTCGACGCGGCCCCCGACGACGACCACGACGAAGGACACCGGCTCGAGCTCGTCGCCGGCGCGCTCCACCGCGCGTCCGACAAGATCGGCGACCTGGTCGACGAGGAGCCGTCCCTCAGCGGCACGAGCACCACCGCGACCGTGGCCTTGTTCGACGGCTCCCGCCTGGCGATGGGCCACGTGGGCGACAGCCGCGCGTACCTCTACCGCGCCGGCCAGATCAGCCAGCTCACCAGCGACCACACGTTCGTGCAGAGCCTCATCGACGAGGGGCGGATCTCGGAGGTGGACGCCCGGACCCACCCGCACCGCAACCTGATCCTCAAGGCCCTCGACGGCGTCCACGACGTCGACCCCGACCTCTTCACCGTCGAGCTCGCCGAGTCCGACCGCATCTTCCTCTGTAGCGACGGCGCGTCCGGCTCGCTCGACAACAGGCGGCTCGCCGACATCCTGGCCACCGGCTCACCCGACTTCGCGGCGGTCGAGCTCGTGCGCGCGAGCCTCGAGGCCGGCAGCACCGACAACGTCACGTGCATCGTGGCCGACGTCGTCCCGGCGGCCACGGACGACGAGCCAGTCCGCTCCCGTCGTGGTGGGCTCGGCCGCCGAGCTGAGGCGCCGGCCGCGCGCCGGATCGTCGTTCTTCCGCGGCCACCGCGCCGGAGACACCGGCGAGCTCGAGCCGATCGCCGCGGAGATCCCGGACGACCTGCCGCCCGGCGTCGACTTCGCCATCGAGTCCGATCCCGAGACCGCCCGCTACGCCCCGCGCGAGCCCCATCGCCATACGCTCGTACGCCGCGGCTTCCTGCTCCTCGGGCTCCTCGGCATCGCCTGGATGGTGGGTGCCGCCGCCTGGACCTGGACCCAGCACCAGTACTACGTCGGCGAGCAGGACGGCGTCGTGACGATCTTCCGCGGCGTGCAGGCCGACGTACCCGGGCTCCAGCTCTCACACCCGTACGAGACGACGAACGTGTCGGTCGACGACCTCGGCGACTACACGGCCGGGACGGTCGAGGGCGGCATCGGCGCGGGCAGTCTCGCGGACGCCGAGCGCACCGTCCGGCGGCTCGCGGTCAACCGGGCACCCTCCACGACCGGGTCATCGACGGGCGGCGGCTGACATGGCCCAGCAATCGGGTGCCCTCATGCAGTTCGTCCACCGCCGTCGTCGCGGGGCCGAGCTGTTCCTGCTGATCCTCGCGCTGCTCGTCGGAGTCGGCGCGTACGCCGCGGTCGGGCTCGGCGTGAAGGGGAAGGTCCCGGCCGACATCGTCTCGTACGGCGGCTGGCTGGCCGTGCTGATCATCGTCGCGCACATCACGGTGCGCCTGGTCGCGCCGTACGCCGACCCGGTCCTGCTGCCGATCGTCGCCGCTCTGAACGGCCTCGGCCTGGCCATGATCCACCGGCTCGACCTCGCCACCAACCACCACTACGCGCGCCAGCAGCTGATCTGGATGACCCTCGGCGTCGCGCTGTTCGTCGCGACCCTGGTGTTCCTGCGCGACCACCGCGTCCTGCAGCGGTTCACCTACACCAGCGGGCTCCTCGCCATCCTCCTGCTGCTGCTGCCGATGGCCCCGGGCATCGGCAAGACCGTGAACGGCGCGCGCATCTGGATCCACGTCGGCTCGATGAGCTTCCAGCCGGGCGAGGTCGCCAAGGTGCTGCTCGTCATCACCTTCGCCGGCTACCTCGTGCTCCACCGGGACGCGCTCGCCCTCGCCGGTCGCCGCGTCGCGATGGTCGACCTCCCCCGCGGCCGCGACCTCGGCCCGATCCTGGCGATGTGGGTGGTGAGCCTCGGCATCCTGGTCTTCCAGCACGACCTGGGCTCGAGCCTGCTGTTCTTCGGCCTGTTCCTGATCATGCTGTACGTCGCGACCGAGCGACCGGGCTGGCTCGTCGTCGGCGCGACCCTCTTCATCGTCGGCTCGTACGCCGTCTACGTCCTCGTCTCCCACGTCCGCGAGCGCTTCCTGCTCTGGTCGGACGTGTGGGCCCACTACGGCAGCGGCACCGACGACAAGGGCCGGCAGACCGTGGAGACGATGTTCGGGATGGCGTACGGCGGTCTGATCGGCCGCGGGCTCGGCCAGGGCTCGCCCTGGCGCATCCCGTTCGCCCAGAGCGACTTCATCTTCGGCGCGATCGGCGAGGAGCTCGGGCTGACCGGCTCGATCGCGGTGATCCTGCTCTACGGCCTGATCGTCGAGCGGGCCCTGCGCGCGGCCCTGATCAGCCGCGACGACATCGGCAAGCTCCTGGCCACCGGACTCGGCGGCGCGATCGCGCTGCAGGTGTTCGTGGTCGTCGGCGGTGTCACCCACCTGATCCCGCTGACCGGCCTCACCACGCCGTTCCTGTCGTACGGCGGGTCCTCGCTGGTGGCGAACTGGGTGATCATCGCGATCCTGCTTCGGATCTCCGACTCCGCCCGCCGGCCACCGCCCGACCTCTCCGTGCCCGACGACGCCGCCATGGACGAGACCCAGGTGGTGAAGCTGCAGTGAACAAGCCGATCAGAACGGTCTCGATCTTCTGCCTGCTGCTGTTCCTCGCGCTGATGGTGAACGCGACGTACCTGCAGTACTACCACGCGAACGCGCTCAACGACCGGTCCGACAACGGGCGGGTGGCGGCCGCGACGTTCTCCCGCGCGCGCGGCGCGATCCTGGCCGGCCCGAAGGGCGGCACGGTGATCGCCCAGAGCGTGGAGTCCCAGGACCAGTACAAGTACCAGCGGGTCTACAAGAAGCCGTTCATGTACGCCCCGATCACCGGGTGGTACACGTTCGGCAACCAGACCGGTCTGGAGCGCGCACAGAACTCCTTCCTCTCCGGCGAGGACGACTCGCTGTTCGTGAACCGCCTGGTCGACCTGGTCAACGGCAGCGCCACCAAGGGCGGCAACGTGCTGCTCACCGTCGACCCGGCGGCGCAGGAGGCGGCGTACAACGGGCTGCGCGCGCTCGGCCCGACGTCGAGGGCGCGGTCGTGGCGATCGAGCCGAGCACCGGCAAGGTGCTGGCGATGGTGTCGCTCCCGAGCTACGACCCGAACAAGCTCGCGGACCACGACTTCAAGAAGGCCAACGCCTACGCCTCGCAGCTGTCGAAGATGAAGTCGCAGCCGCTCCTCAACCGCGCCATCCAGACGACGCTCCCGCCGGGGTCGACGTTCAAGATCCTGACGGCCGGCGCCGGCGTGCAGTACGACGGCCTCACCGCCAACTCCCTGGTGCCGGCCGGTCCGTCGTACACGCTGCCGCAGTCGAACAGCGTCGTCCACAACGAGGTGCCCGGCTGCGCCGACAAGATCACGCTGACCACGGCCCTGAAGTACTCCTGCAACACCGCCTTCGCCCCGCTGGCCGTCAAGGTCGGCGCGACCGACATGCACCAGGCGGCCGAGGGGTTCGGCTTCAACCAGAGCTACCTCGAGCCCACCCAGCTTCCCGGGCAGGCGATCTCGCGGTACCCCGCGGGCATGGACGACGCCGGCACCGCGCTGTCCGGCTTCGGTCAGGGATCGGTCACCGCCAGTCCCTTGCAGATGGCCATGGTCACCGCCGGCATCGCCAACCACGGCGTCGTGATGAAGCCCTACGTCTGGGACACCGAGCAGTCCCCGACCAGCTTCGAGACCGTGCGCCAGACGGAGTCCACCCAGCTCGCCCAGGCGACGTCGTCCACGACGGCCAGCGAGGTCACCAAGATGATGGTCGCCACCGTGGCGTCCGGCACCGCTGCACCGGCCGCGATCCCCGGTATCCAGGTGGCGGGCAAGACCGGCACGGCCCAGAGCGGCCTCACCCAGGCCAACGGCGAGGAGGTCCCGCCGTACGCCTGGTTCGTCGGGTTCGCCCCGGCCAACGCGCCCAAGGTCGCGGTGGCCGTGATGATCCAGCACGTCGACCGAGCCACCGACGAGATCCACGGCGGCACCCTCGGCGGACCGATCGCCAGGTCGGTCATGGAGGCGGTGTTGAACTCCGGTGGCTGACCAGACGCCCGATGGCCCGAGCGGCCCGCCGTCGTACGCCGACGACGCCCGCCGGTACCGCCTCGACTCCCGCATCGCCAGCGGCGGCATGGGCGAGGTCTGGCTCGGCACCGACACCGTGCTCGACCGCCTCGTCGCGGTGAAGCTGCTCAAGCAGGAGCACGCCGACGACGCGATCTTCCGCTCGCGCTTCGAGATCGAGGCCCAGCACGCCGCCGCACTGCACCACCCGGGTGTCGCCCAGGTCTTCGACTTCGGCGCCGGCGACCACGAGCACCGGCCGTACCTCGTCCTGGAGTACGTCGACGGCCGGCCGCTGTCGGCGATCCTGCGGCCGGGGCAGCCGATGGACGCCTCGGCCGCGGCCGAGCTGATCGCCGCCACGGCGGACGGTCTCGGCGCCGCCCACGCGCAGGGGATCGTCCACCGCGACGTGAAGCCCGCGAACATCCTGGTCACCGACGACCGGCAGGTGAAGATCACCGACTTCGGCATCGCGCGGGCGGCCGACGCCGTCGCGCTGACCGGCACCGGCGAGGTGCTCGGGACCCCGCAGTACATCTCGCCCGAGCAGGCCCAGGGCCGCCGTGCCACGCCCGCGTCCGACGTGTACTCGCTCGGCGCGGTCGCCTTCGAGTGCCTGGTCGGCCGCCGGCCGTACGAGGCCGACAGCCCGGTGGCCACGGCGATCGCGCACCTGCGCCAGCCCGTGCCCGAGCTCCCCGACACGGTCCCTCCGGCCCTCGCGTCCGTCGTACGCCGGGCGATGGCCAAGTCGCCGGAGGAGCGGTACGCCGACGGCGCGGCGCTCGCGACTGCCGTACGTGCCGCCGAGCGGGAAGCCGGCGAGGCGGCCGCCGTGGTCGACCCCGACGCGACGAGGGTGCTGGCGGCTCCGGTCGTGGGTGCCGGCGCCGCGGTCGGTGCCGCAGCGGCCGGTGCGACCACCGCCGTGGCAGCGGGTGACGCCTCCGGCCGCCGCCGCGTGCCGGTGGCGGTGTGGGCCGCTGCCGGCGTGCTGGTGCTCGTGGTCGCGGTCGCCGCGGTGGCGGCGCTGACCACCGGGACGGACGACCCGTCGCCCGGCACCACCACCAGCGACCCGCCGCCTTCGCCGGAGTCGTCGGCCACCTCGCCGAGCTCGAGCCCGGTCTCCAGTCCGGCGTCCAGTCCGACCTCGAGCGCGACGTCCGCACCGACCTCGACCGCGACCTCGAGCCTGACCTCCAGTCCGGCGTCGAGCGCGACGGAGAGCTCGAGCGCCACCGAGAGCGACAGCGCCGCCGGCGACCAGGGCAACCAGGGCAGCGGGAGCGGTCCCGGCCATGGCCACGAACAGGGGAAGGGCCACCAGTGAGTCCCGACATGAGTTCCGACGATCCGCTGATCGGCGGTCGCTACCAGCTCGGGGAGCTGCTCGGTCGCGGCGGCATGGCCGAGGTCCGCAAGGGCGTCGACACCCGCCTCGGGCGCACCGTCGCGATCAAGCGCCTGCGCACCGACCTGGCCAGCGACATCACCTTCCAGGCCCGGTTCCGCCGGGAGGCCCAGAGCGCCGCCTCGCTCAACCACCCCGCGATCGTCGCCGTCTACGACACCGGCGAGGTGCCGGCGAGCGACGGCTCGGGGGTGTCCCAGCCCTACATCGTGATGGAGTTCGTCGCGGGCCGCACCCTGCGCGACATCCTCCGTGAGGGTCGCAAGATCCTGCCCGAGCGCGCGCTCGAGATCGCCAGCGGCGTGCTGTCCGCGCTCGACTACAGCCACCGGGCCGGGATCATCCACCGCGACATCAAGCCCGGCAACGTCATGCTGACGCCGTCGGGTGACGTCAAGGTGATGGACTTCGGCATCGCGCGGGCGATCTCCGACGCGTCGAGCACCATGACGCAGACGGCCGCGGTCGTCGGCACCGCGCAGTACCTGTCACCCGAGCAGGCCCGCGGCGAGCCGGTCGACTCGCGTTCCGACGTCTACTCCGCCGGCTGCCTGGTCTACGAGCTGCTCACGGGGCGTCCGCCGTTCATCGGCGACTCCCCCGTGGCGGTGGCCTACCAGCACGTCCGCGAACCCGCGGCTCCGCCGTCCGACCACGACACCGACCTCCCGCCGGAGGTCGACGCGATCGTGATGAAGTCCCTGGCCAAGCGCGTCGAGGACCGCTACCAGTCGGCGGCAGCGATGCGCAGCGACATCGAGCGTTACCTCGCCGGCCATGCCGTGCACGTGACGGTGCCCCCGCCGCCGATCGACCCGCCGACGACGGTGACCGATGCGACCTCCGTGGTCGCGCCCGTGCCTCTGCCGGATGAGGAGGACGACGACCGCGAGCGCGGCACCCGACCGGGTCTGCTGGTGTTCCTCGCGATCCTGCTGGTGATCGTGCTCGGGCTCGCGGCGTACCTGCTGCCGAAGATGTTCGCGAGCCCCAGCGACCAGGTGCAGGTCCCGCGTCTGGCCGGCCTGACGGCGGACCAGGCGAGGGCCAAGCTGGCCGACGCCGGGCTGATCGCCGGGAAGCCCGACTACGGGTTCGACAACGACGTGCCGGCGAACCACGTCATCAGCCAGGACCCGCCGGCTGACGAGTTCGTGGACAAGGGCGCCACCGTGACGTTCAAGCTCTCCCGCGGCACGCACCCGACGAAGGTGCCCTACGTGATCGGGGAGCCGAAGAAACAGGCGGCCTCCGAGCTGCAGGACGCCCATCTGAACCCGATCTTCCAACCGGTGGAGTCCGACCAGCCGAAGGGGTCGGTGGTGAAGACCGACCCGGGCCCGGGCGAGTCCGTGCCGCGCGACACCGACGTCAATGTCTCGATCTCGCGGGGTCCGAAGAAGGTGCCGGACGTGGTCAACCTGACCCAGGCGGATGCCGAGCAGCAGCTCAGGGACGCCGGGTTCGTCCCGTCGGCCTCGCCGGACAACACCTCGACCAAACCGAAGGGCACCGTGACGGGTCAGACGCCGGCCGCGGGCCAGACGCTGCAGCAGGGAGCGACCGTCTTCATCACCGTCTCCCAGTACGAGCCGACGTCACCACCCACGTCACCACCGACCTCGGAGCCGACCTCGCCCACGACCGGGGTGCCGATCTCGCCGCCGACGTAGCGCGCGGCGGTCAGCTACCGGGACTGGCCGGGAGCGCCTTGGCGTACTGCAGGTCGGTCAGCCCGTTGTACGCCGGGGCCTCGATCCGGTTCTCGACCGTCTCGTCCCAGCCGACGTTGATGTCGGGGTCGGCGGAGTCGGCCCGGTACACCTGGAGGTAGGGGTCGTTCGCGATCGCGAGGCTCAGCGAGGCGACGTCCCCGACCGCGGAGATGCGGTACGGCTGGCTGTAGGGCACGCCCTGCAGCTGCACGGAGTTGCCGATGCAGCGGATGCCGGTCGTGCTGACCACGCGCTGGCCCTGGATCGTGATCGCCGTGGCGCCGCCCTGCCACATCGCGTTCACCACGGCCTGGATGTCCTGCTGGTGGACCAGCAGCAGGTTCGGGTTGTCGACGGTGTCCGGCGTCTCCTCGCCCGTGCTCTGGGGCGCGTCGGACAAGGTGACGGTGACGCCCGGGCCGACCTCGGGGCGCAAACCGGCTGGACCCATCACCTGCTCGGCCCTGCGGTTGTAACGGCGGACCTGGCGGTTGTCGACCGAACCGCTCAGCTCGGTGACCTGCCCCTTGAGGTCGGCGACGCGAACCTTGAGCCCGGCGACCCGGGTCGCGTCGTACCGGACCATCGACGCCAGGTCGGTGAAGCGGCCGGGGCGTAGGTCGGTGCCCTCGCTGCTGTGGGCACTGACCACGAAGAGCGCACCGCTGAGCAGACCCACCACCGGCGTCGCGATCCGCCAGACGTTGAGGCGGCGGTGTGGACGCTCGGTCATGCCGACTAAGGTAGCCCGCGACCTGAGAGGGACGCCGCTCGGCACGAGACGGCGTCGCGTCCGAGAAGGAGGCCTGCGTGGCCAAACCGAAGGCCAAGCAGTCGTTCGTCGATCCCGACCGAGGGCCGTGGTTCAGCGTCCGCTTCCTGATCTCGGTGCTGCTGATCATCGTCGGGATCGCCTGGATCGTCTTCTACTACGTCGGCGTCCGTCCCGACCCGGACGCCATCCCGCCGGCCAAGGCGACCGGACCGGCGTTCATGGGCAACATGGAGAAGTGGAACTACGTCGTCGGGTTCGGGTTGATCTTCCTCGGCATGCTGCTCGCCGCCCACCCGTCCACCCCGCTCGGCCGCGGCCAAGGGGTCGTGGTCGGCATGCTGACGTCGTTCATCCTCGGCCTGCTGTGGATCTGCACGTTCTACGTGATCTCGGGCGACAACCTGCACAAGGTCCCGGTCTTCAACGACCTCGACCAGTGGAACCTCGTCGTCGGCATCGGCTTCATGGCGGTCGGGTTCTCCTACGCGACGCGCTGGGAATGAGCCCAGTCGGGCGGACCCCACCTGTCACCGGTTCATCATGTGATGCAGGTGAACCGCCGCTTCTCATGGTGAGCTCACCGTGAGAAGCGTCGGTTCACCCACTTCTCATGATGAAACCGGGAAACGCCCACCGCACCGCCGGAGCTCGCCCACAGGTGTGCACTCTCCTGTGGATAACTACACCCTTGTAGTTCTCCCCAGGTTGATCCACACCTGGGGACAACCACGCGTCAGCTGAGCGTCATGGTTCGCAGCGCGAAGGCCAGCGCCACCAGGATCGCGACGCAGGCGAAGCCGGCCGCCTGCCAGGTCGTCCGATGTTGGCGCGGGGCGTAGGCGAGGATCCCGGCCAGGGCCAGACCGCCGAAGAACCCGCCGACGTGCGCCTGCCAGGAGATCCCGGCGGCGAAGAACGTCAGGGCCGCGTTGATGCCGATCCAGACCATCAGCTGACTGACGTCCGCGCGCATCTTGTAGGCGAACACGAGCAGGGCGGCCATCAGGCCGAAGATCGCGCCCGAGGCCCCGAGGCTGCTGCTGTCGGGTGGCGCCAGCAGGTAGACCGCCGCCGAGCCGATGAGACCGGACAGGAGGTAGAGCGCGGCGAACCGCAGACGTCCCAGCACCATCTCCAGCTGCGGGCCGAGGATCCACAGCGCGAACATGTTGAAGGCGATGTGCAGCACCTCGACGTGGGCGAACATCGAGGTGAGCGGCTCCCACCAGTCGCCGGCCGCCAGACCGTAGAAGTGGCCGTCAGGCGTCCCGGCTGTGCACAGCGCCTCGGTGTCCGCCCGGGGGTAGTAGCGACCCGGATGGTCGGTGGAGGCGCACAGTCCGCGCGGGATCAGCGAGAGCCGGTACACCCACAGGCTGTTGTTCCCCCCGGTCGCCAGGATGAGCAGCCAGACGGCGGCATTGATCCCGATCAGGGTCTTCGAGACCAGACCACCACTACCCGGGTGCACGCCGCCGAACGTCGTACGCGCTTTCGGGGTGCTCCTGCGCGCCTCGGCGATGCAGTCGGGACAGTGGAAGCCCACCGCCGCGTTGTGCATGCAGTCGGGGCAGATCGGCTTCGCACACCGTTGGCAGCGGATGTAGGTCTCGCGGCCGGGGTGCCGATAGCAGGTCGGTACGCCGGCGGGGTCCTCCGCCGGGGTGGAGGACCCGGTGCCGGGCCCGTCGGGCGTGCTCAGGAGGCCCGGACCTCGACCGACTCGATCACCACCGCGTCGACCGGGCGGTCGCCCGCGCCGGTCGCCGTCGTCGCGATCGCGTCCACGACGTCGCGCGAGGGCTGGTCGGCGACCTCGCCGAAGATCGTGTGCTTGAAGTTCAGCCACGTCGCCGGGGCGACGGTGACGAAGAACTGCGACCCGTTGGTGCCCGGCCCGGCGTTCGCCATGGCCAGCAGGTAGGGCTTGTCGAAGGTCAGCTCGGGGTGGGGCTCGTCCTTGAACGTGTAGCCGGGGCCGCCGGTCCCGGTGCCGAGCGGGCAGCCGCCCTGGATCATGAAGCCGTCGATGATCCGGTGGAAGGCGAGGCCGTCGTAGTAGCGCTGGCCGCTGCGCCCGGCGTCGTCGCGGTACTCCTTGGTGCCCTCGGCGAGGCCGACGAAGTTGGCGACGGTCTCGGGAGCGTGGTTCGGGAACAGGTTGATCGTGATGTCGCCCCGGTTGGTCTTCAGGACGGCCTGCTGGTCAGCCATGTCTGCCTCTCGCGTGTGCGTGCTGGTGCTGCCGATCCTCCCATGGCCCCCAACCAGGACCCGTGTCGAGCCCCACGCCTGGCGGCCGGTGCGAGTCTCGTGGTGGAGCCCGGCCTGTTGGGTACGGAGAGGATCGTGGTGGGATAGGGAGACGAGACGAAGGGAAGGGTCCCGATGCGCATCCGCCGGAACAAGACGATCCTGGAGCAAGCCGCCGACTACGTCGAAGCGGCCGTGGACAGCGCGGTCGAGAAGGCGGGCCCGATCTTGGCTGACGCCAAGGAGAAGGCCGGGACGGCCATCGCGGACGCCCGCGAGCAGGCCGGGCCCGTGCTGGTCGACGCCCGCGACAAGGCCGCGCCGCTGATCGCGCAGAGCGCCGCCCTCGCCGCCGAGAAGGCAGCGCAGGGCAAGGAGGTCGCGACGGCCAAGGCCGCCGAGATCACCGGGAAGCCGAAGAAGAAGAAGCACCGCCTGCGCAAGCTGCTGCTGATCACCGGCATCGCGGCCGCGCTCGGGTTCGTGGCCAAGAAGCTCACCGCGAAGGGCGACCAGGACAACTGGCAGTCGTCGTACACCCCGACGCCGCCGCCGCGGGACGCCGACCGCACGGACACGCCCATCGCGGACGCTGCCGCGGCGAACGCGGCCGCAGCCACGACCGAGGGTGCGGACGAAGGAGGCGCGGCCCCGGACGAAGCGCTCGCGGACGCCGCCGAGGAGTCCCACGACGTCACCACCCCGGATGCCCCGGCGGAGGTGGTCGACCTCGACGCGAGCGAGGAGGCCGCCGCCAACAAGGGCGGCAAGGGCTGACCGCTCGGACTAACCCACCTCGGCGGTACGGCGCCGCCCGCGGCGTCGGCCGAGCTCCTGCGGCCGGTGCTCGGCGACCCACTCGTCGATCTGCTCCCACCACTCGAAGAGCCAGTCGATGCGCGCCTCGCGCTCGACCGGGATCTCGTCGCGTGGCACCTGCCACCACCGCATCACGATCACCTTGTCCATCGGCAGCTCCCGCCAGACGTCGCCGACGGTGAGCATGTGGTCGAGACCGGTGTGTGCCACCAGGACGACGTCCGCGTCGGGAGCGGCGTCGAGCGCGGCGAGCAGTCCACCGGGGCGGGGCGCCAGGACGTGGGTCATCCGCTCGGCTCGTCGGGCCATCCGCTCGAGGCCGAGCTTGCGGAGTCGGTCGATGCCGCGCTTGCGGCGTTCCGGCGTGAAGTTCCCGCCCTCGGGGAAGATCACGAACGCGTCGTTCTCGTCGAGCCCCCGCGCGAGCGCGGCGATCTGCTCCTCGAAGTTCTGACCGCCCTTGCTCGGCGAGACGAAGCGGGCGGGGATCCGGTTCATCACGACGTCGACCGAGGGGTCCCACGCCAGGGTGTCCTTGAGGACGACGCGTGGCTCGCGGTTGTACCAGTGCATCAGCGCGTGGATCAGGGTGAACGAGTCGCCGGGTCCCGCATGTCGGCAGGCGACGATCAGCGGGTGGCCCGGGTGGGCGTCCGGTGCCGGCCCATCCGTCTCGATCCGCAGCGCGAGCACGCGCCGGGCCTCGCGGAACACGACGTACATCAGGCCCTGCACCAGGTCGTAGTGCACGCCCTCCCAGTACGGCGTACGGATGAGGCGGCCGAAGCCCGACGCGATCCACCAGCCGAAGAGGATCACGAGCAGCACGCTCTCGGCGGTCACCCAGACGACCGTGAGCCAGAGGATGCGGAGGAGCCGCCACCGGCCCGGCAGGATCGGGACCAGCGCGGCGACCACGATCAGCCACAACGGGAGCAGGACCCAGAGCGCGACCGCCAGCAGGATCATCGCCGGGGCGATCACCAGCCGTCGCAGCAGCCAGATCGCAGGCCCGGTCAACGCAGGCTCGTCAGGTAGTTCAGCGAGGCTTCGTAGCTGGCGTCGATCCGGCTGCGGACCTGCGAGAAGTCGCGGTGGGCCAGCAGCGAGTCGTCCCGAGGCGACGTACCGCGGGCGGGCAGCACGTGCACCTCGACATCATCGGGCACCTCGGCCAGCTCGCGCGCGAAGCGATGCCGCCGGGCGATCTCGAACGAGACCCGCGCGACGTCCCACGGTCGCCTCGGCGGCTTCAGCGGGCGGTCGATCCGGCCGACCTGGAGCACGAAGACGCGGTCGGCGCCCAGGGAGATCGCGCGACCCAGGGGGATGGAGTTGACGATGCCGCCGTCGAGGAAGTGCTCGCCGCCGACCTCGGCCGGCGGCAGGAGCCCGGGCACGGCGGCGCTGGCCATGATCGCGTCGACCAGGCGCCCGGAGGTGAACCAGTGCTCGGCCGCGCGCTCGATGCTGGCCGCGCACACCTGGAACCGGACGGGCAGCTCGTCGAACGTCGTCTCCCCGAACTCGTCGACCAGTCGCTGCTGCATGAAGGAGGGCGAGTACAGGTGGGTCCCGCTCGAGACCGCGCGGCGTACCGTCCGGAACGGCCGGTCGGAGATCGCGCGCGCGGTGCTGGCGTCCTGCCAGAGGTCGGTGAGCCGCTGGATCACCGAGGGAGTGGGCTCGCGGGCAACCATGGCGCCGTTGAGCGCCCCCACGCTGGTACCGAGCACGAGGTCCGGGGTCACGTCGATCTCGAACAACGCCCGCAGCATGCCCACCTCGGCCGCCCCGAGGACGCCACCGCCCCCGAGCACGTACGCCGTCGTCATGGGTCCATCTTCGGGTAGTCCCCGACGTTCTGGTCGGGTTGACCCCTCGAAAGGCGACCAGAACGTCGGGGACTATCCCGGTGACGGCGAATGACCGGCGGGGGCGAGCTCGGGGTGCTCGGCTCGGATCCGGCGGGTGACCACGCGCTCGACGTAGAAGATCACCAGCGGGATCAGGCCCGAGACCAGGACGAGGAGTGCGAACGGGAGCGACCAGCGGGTCTGCCGCCAGAGCAGGAACGAGACCGCGACGTAGATGATGAAGACCCAGCCGTGGGCGGCCCAGAGGATGCTCCAGGTCTCGCCCCACTGCTGCAGCCCGCTGCCCTCCGGGGCGAGGTAGCGCGCGGGCGCGACGACCAGCGAGCAGAACGCCAGCAGGACGCCTACGAGCATGGCCAGCACCCGGTACGCCGGGAAGAGCTTCGACACGTGGCGAACCTATCCGGCGGTAGGTGACCGGCGGCCCAGCACCTCCTCCTGCACCCAGCGCCACCACATGAAGACCGCGAAGGCGCCGAAGACCCACCACTGGAATGCGTACAGCAGGTTGCGCAGGCCGCTGGACGCGTCGGCGCCGGGCAGGTGGGCCGGTGTCACCGCGTCGAGGCCGGACATCCCGGTCACGGCGCTGTCGCCCGAGGGCAGGTCGCGGTCGGTGGCGACGACGTACCCGCCGTAGAGGTCGTACGGCGCGCGCGGCAGGAGGTCGGTCGTGCTCAGCTCCGGGATCACGTCGTCGTGCGAGTCGCTGTCCGTCGCTCCGGTGTCCTCCGAGGGCTGCAACAGGCCGACCAGGGCAGCCGGGCCGGTGGGCGGCGCCGGTGCGTCCTGGGGACTCGTCGTCCATCCGCGGAGGACCGGGATCGCGGAGCCGGTGCCGGTGACCACCGGCGTCACCGCCCAGACCCCCGTCCGGCCCTCCCGAGGGCGGTCCGCGACGTACACGGTGTGCTTCGGGTCCCACCGTCCCTCGACGACGACCGGGCGGCCGACCCCGGACGCCGGGAACGCCGCGTCGCGGCCGAGGACGTCGTCCAGCGGGATCGGGTCCTCGCGGGTGACGGTCGCGGAGCTGTCGGTGCGGTGGTCCTGCCACACGCCGAGCTGCCACCGGCCGAGCAGGACGCACACCACGACCGCCGCCAGCAGCAGGAGGTGCCCGGGCCAGTAGCGCAGGGCGAGGGCGCGCCTCGCCGGCAGGGCGGTGGCGTCCGGCGGCACGCGGTCAGGCTACGGCCCGGGCCTCGTGCCGACGGCACCCGCTCGTCCCTCCACGGCGCGCGCTAGGGAGCGACGTCACCCGGCAACAGGGAGCCCCGGACGCCGGCGTTCGCGTGCAGGCGTTGGAGGAGGGCGTCGAGCTGCGCCACGTCGTCGGCCTTGAGACCCCGGCGCAACCGCTTGTCGAACTCCCGAGCGGCCCCGGCCAGGGCGACGAAGAGTCGCTCCCCCTCGTCGGTGAGACGGACCACCTGCGTACGCCGGTCGCCCGGCTCCCGCGTGCGGACGACGAGGCCCCGTTCCTCCATCCCGCCGAGGTGATGGGTGAGGGTGGCGCCGCGGATCCCGATGTGGTCGGCGATCTGCTGCTGGCTCGCAGCTGCGCCGGACTTGAGCGCCAGCAGGACCATCCAGAGCGGCCGTGAGCCGCCGTGCTCGGCGAGGGCCTGGTCGAAGGCACGTCCGACGTCTCGCGCGACATCGGCGAGGCGGAGCCCGATCGGCATCCCGGTGGGTCTGGGCATGCTCCGACCTTAGCACCTTTCCTTTGATACCTAAACGTTTGACATCTATTCCTTAGGGGTCTAACAATAGATGCCGAAGGCTCGGACAAGGAGGAGACCCATGAACGCCCAGCCCCCGGCACCCCCGTTCTCCGGACGGTGGCGTGCCCTCGGCGTGATCGCGGTGGCCCAGCTGCTCACCGCCCTCGACGCGACGATCGTCAATATCGCCCTCCCGACGGCCCAGCAGGATCTCGGCTTCGGGGACGGTCAGCGGCAGTGGGTGATCACGGCGTACACGCTGACCTTCGCCGGCCTGCTGCTCATCGGTGGCCGGATCGCCGACCGCGTCGGGCGGCGTACCGCCCTGCTCAGTGGCCTCGGCGGGTTCGCCGTCGCCTCGGCGATCGCCGGCGTCGCACCGACGTTCGAGGTCCTGGTCGCGGGCCGTGCCCTGCAGGGCGCGTTCGCGGCCCTCCTCGCCCCCACCGCGCTGTCGTCCATCGCCGTGATGTTCACCGACCACCGCGAGCGCGGCCGCGCGTTCGCCGTGTACGGCGCGGTCGCCAGCAGTGGCGCCATCATCGGCCTGGTCGTGGGCGGCGCGCTGACCGAGCTCGTCAGCTGGCGCTGGTGCCTGCTGGTGAACGTGCTCTTCGCGCTCGCTGCCCTCGTCGCCGGCACGCGCCTGCTGCCGCGCAGCGAGCCCCATCCCGACACGCCCCTGCCGTTCGCCTCGGCCGGGCTGGCCACGGCCGGCCTCGCCTCGCTGGTGTACGCCGCGTCGCGGGCCGCCGACCACGGCTGGACCTCCGCCGGCGTCTGGGCCCCGGCTGTCACCGGGCTCGTCCTGCTGGCCGGCTTCGCGTTCCGGCAGTCCCGGAGCGCAGCGCCGATGCTGCCTCTGTTCCTTCTCGGCGATCGTCGCCGGGTCGTCGCGTACGTCGCCATCGCCGGCGGTGTGGTCGCGTCGTTCGGCCTGTCGCTGATGCTGACCTACTACTTCCAGGCCGTCCTCGGCTGGAGCCCGTTGCGCACCGGGCTCGCGTTCCTGCCGCTCAGCGTCGCCGTGTCCCTCTCCGGGTACGCCGTCTCCGGCGTCCTGGCCCGCACGGTCTCCGCTCGCTGGCTGGTGTCGGGGGGCGTCGCCTTCGGTGCCGCCGCCTTGGGCATCCTGTCGACGCTCTCACTCGGCAGCGGCTACCTGACCACCGTGCTGCCCGCGATGGTGCTGCTGGGTCTGGGTATGGGCGGCGTGTTCACACCCGCGATCCAGCTGGTGACCAGCGGCGTCTCGCCTCGCGACGCCGGCGTCGCCGCCGCACTGGCCAACGTCGCGATGCAGGTCGGAAGCTCGCTGGGTGTCGCCGTCCTCAACAGCATCGCGGTCTCGGCGACCCGCGACTACACCGGCTCGCCCGACCCCCGGGCCGCCCTCGTCCACGGCTACGCCGCCTCTGGCCGGCTGGGTCGCCGCCGCCCTCGCCCTGGTCGCGATCCTGGTCGTGACCGGTCTGACCCGGCGCTCGCACCGAGCGACGGAACCGGGCAGGCTCGACCACGACCAGACGCATGAGCAGCAAGGAGCACCGCGATGACTGTCGAGCTCAACCACACGATCGTCCACGTCTCCGACAAGAACGCCGCGGCCGAGGGTCTCGCCGAGATCCTCGGTGTGGCCGCACCCACGACGTACGGACCGTTCCGGGTCCTCACCCTCGCCAACGGGGTGTCGCTGGACTTCGCCGACGACCACGGACAGCCCGACGGGCAGCACTACGCGTTCCTGGTGAGTGCGGAGGAGTTCGAGGCGATCCGGCAGCGGATCGTCGACCGCGGCTGGCCGTACTGGGCCGACCCTTTCCACCGTCGCGAGGGTGAGATCAACACCAACGACGGCGGCCGCGGCCTCTACTGGGAGGGGCCGGACGGGCACAACCTCGAGATCATCACGGTTCCGTACGGCGGCTGAGGCGACGCAGCACGGTCGCCAGCCGCGTCTCGAACCTCACCCGCTCCCCCGGGTCGACGACGTACTCCTGCCGGCCCGGGGCCGGCAGGAAGGCGACCAGGTCCATCACCTCGAAGTACGGCTGCGGAGTCGCGCCTGTCCGGTCGACGTACGCCGCCGCGAAGGCGTCCGCGACGTCGGAGCCGTGCCACAGCGTCAGGCTGGTGAGGCAGTGGGCGACGTCCAGCCAGGCGGGGCCGATCGACGTCTCCACCCAGTCCACGACGCCGGAGATCTCGCCGTCGTCCCAGAGCACGTTGCGCGGCTGGAAGTCGCGATGGATGAACGTCGGCGCGAAAGTGGGTGGCTCGGACCGGAGCACGTCGAAGGCCGCCTCCCACGTCGCGGCGTCGGTGGCCCAGCTCGGCACCCGGTACTTCGCCTCGAACGCCCACGACTCGTAAGGGCCGCACCGCCGCCGACGGCTCGACCGCGTGGATGCTGGCGAGGAGGTCGGCCAGCCGGGCCAGTGAGTCGTGGTCGTGCCGCCCGACCTGGACCGAGCCCGGAAGCAGGGACATCAGGTGTGCCGGATGACCGCAGTGCCGTCCGTCGGCATCGAGGGCCAGGGGCGTGGCGGTCGGGAGTCCCGAGCCGGCCAGCATCTCCAGCGTGAGGTGCTCGCGCGCGGTGAGCGCCGGCCCGTGCGTCCGCCACGGCTCCCGGTCCATCAGCCGGAGCACCGAGGTCTCCCCGTGCGCGCTCGTCAGCGCCAGCATCGTGGAGGTCCAGCCGCCGCTGAGCCGGCGTACGCCGGTGACCGGGCCGATCGTCTCGGGCCGCCCAGGCCAGGGCTCCGTGTAGCTCTTCGTTCTGAACGGACGTCATGGAGTGGTGGAGCCTAGGGGACTCGAACCCCTAACCCCCTGCTTGCAAAGCAGGTGCGCTACCAATTGCGCCAAGGCCCCGTGTCACCAGCATCAGTGCCGGAAGCCCGGCAGTGGGTCGGTGGACGGTCAGTCGTTGTCGACCTTGTCGGTCGCCTCGGCCCAGAGGGCCTGCTCGCGCTGACCCTCGTCGAGCTTCTTCTTCGCGAACAGGATGCCCGCGGCGGCGAGGGCGAGCAGCAACAGCTTCTTC
Source organism: uncultured Actinomycetota bacterium (assembly GCA_963812055.1). Classification (GTDB taxonomy): domain Bacteria; phylum Actinomycetota; class Actinomycetes; order Propionibacteriales; family Nocardioidaceae; genus Nocardioides. The sequence goes on along the minus strand of CAWEUA010000016.1, from coordinate 307,254 downwards.
ATCGTGTCTCCCGGGGTTCGTCGTGAGGTGCGTGAACCGGTGGGCCTAACAGGACTTGAACCTGTGACCTCTTCCTTATCAGGGAAGCGCTCTAACCGTCTGAGCTATAGGCCCGGAGTTGGTCGAGAGACCAGAGCGGCCTCCCGCGAAGGCAGGCGGCCGGAGCGGAACATTACCGCAGCGGCCGAACGCCCACCGAATCGCGGTCGGGGCTCAGGCGTCCTCGGCCAGGGTGACCTCGATGCCACCCAGGAGCGAGGCCGCCATGTTGTAGAGGAACGCCCCCAACGTCGCGATCGCGGTGATCAGGATGACGTCGATGACCGAGACCAACATGGTGAAACCGAGCACCCGCGACATCCCGAGGTAGTCGGAGATGTCGAAGGTCGAGACGTTGTTCCCGCTGGAGACGGTGTCGGAGACGGTGTTGTTGATCGAGTCCCAGACGCCGGCGGCGCCGAGCACCGACCAGACCAGGAACACCGAGACCACGGTGACGATGCCGAAGGCGATCGACAGCAGGAACGACACCTTCATCACCGACCAGGGGTCGATGCGGCTCAGCCGGAGGCGGGCGCGACGCGGGGCGCGTGCCGGTGCTCCCGGCGTACGCCGTGCGGCCTGGCGGCCGGGCACGACCGGCACGGCCGCGGTGTTGTCGTTGGGTACCGGCTGGACGGCGCGCTGGGTCGGCTCGGCCTCGGCCGGTCGCGGCGCCGCGGGGGCCGGCGTCGGCTCCGCGGTGCGCAGCTGACGCTCCTCGGTCTGCTGCGGCGCCAGGTCGGCCGGCATCGGCGGCAGCACCCGCGCGGACGACTGCCCGTTCGAGCCATGGGAGCCGTTCGACCCGTTCGCGCCGTTCGAGCGGCGGTCGTCAGCGGCCGCGATGCGGCGCTGGAGGCGTTCGGCCAGAGGAATCCGTGCGGTGTCCTGACGGCTGTCTGCACCCTGGGGGCGCGAGTCGACAGGAGCCTGCTCGGCAGAGCGGTCTGTCATCAGCCCTCACTCTCTCAGATCGTCGGCAGGTCCGATGTCGTCCTACTCGGGCGTCACCTCGTCAGATGGCGCCTCGCCCTCGATTGTTGCATCCGAGACCACATCCGGCGATTCCACGGATTCTTCCGTGGACATCTCAGCACCCGACTCACCCGCCGGGGTGACGGCCCCGGTGGCCTCGTCGAGGACCTCTTCGGGTGACTCAACCGAGCGCGTCACGACCGCCACCGCGTCCCCGCCCTTGGGCGTCACGAACTTCACGCCCATGGTCGAACGACCGGTGGCGCGGAAGTCCTCGTTGATCGGGCTGCGCACGACCTGACCACCCTGGGTGATGGACAGGATCTCGTCGCCCTCGACCACGATGAACGCCCCGACCAGGCCGCCGCGGTCCTCGTTGGCCAGCGACATCGTCTTGATCCCGATGCCACCACGCGACTGCTGCCGGTAGTCGGAGATCCGCGACCTCTTGGCGAAGCCGCCGTCGGTCATCGTGAAGACGTACTGCGGCTTGACGGCGTCACGCTCCTCCGCGGCCACCTGGTCGGCCCGGATCACCGACATCGACAGCACGGAGTCACCGGAGCGGAACTTCATCCCGGTGACGCCCGACGTCGCCCGACCCATCGGGCGTAGCTGGCTGTCGTCGGCGCGGAACCGGATCGACTGGCCCTTGCGCGAGACCAGCAGGATGTCGTCGTCCGGACCGACCAGCTCGGCCCCGATCAGCTCGTCGTCGTCCTCGCGGAAGTTGATCGCGATGACACCGGCCTGCCGCGGGCTGTTGTAGTCGCCCAGCCGGGTCTTCTTGACCAGGCCGTTGCGGGTCGCGAGGACGAGGTACGGCGCCTGCTCGTAGTCGCGGATCGCCAGCACCTGCGCGATGTCCTCGTCCGGCTGGAAGCTGAGGAGCCCGGCGACGTGACCGCCCTTGGCGTCGCGCGAGGCCTCGGGCAGGTTGTAGGCCTTGGTGCGGTAGACCCGGCCGGCCGTGGTGAAGAACAGCAGCCAGTGGTGGTTGGTGGTGGCGATGAAGTGCTCGACGACGTCGTCGCCCCGCAGGGTCGCGCCGCGCACGCCCTTCCCGCCGCGCTTCTGCGTGCGGTACTGGTCGGCGCGGGTGCGCTTGGCGTAGCCACCGCGGGTGATCGACACGACGAGGTCCTCGTCGGGGATCAGGTCCTCCATCGAGAGGTCGCCGTCGGCGGCGATGATCTGGGTACGCCGCTCCTCGCCGTACTTCTCGACGATCTCGCCGAGCTCGTCGGAGACGATCTGCCGCTGCCGGGCCTCGTTGGCCAAGATGTCCTCGAGGTCGGCGATGGTGCGCTCGAGCTCGGCCAGCCGGTCGATGATGGCCTGGCGCTGCAGCGCGGCGAGCCGTCGCAGCTGGAGGTCGAGGATCGCCTGCGCCTGGATCTCGTCGATCTCGAGGAGCTCCATCAGGCCGGTGCGCGCGTCGTCGACGTCGGGCGAACGCCGGATCAGCGCGATCACCTCGTCCAGCGCGTCGAGCGCCTTGACCAGGCCGCGCTGCACGTGGGCGAGTCGCTCGGCCTCGTCCAGGCGGTACTGCGTCCGGCGCTGGATGACCTCGATCTGGTGGGAGACCCAGTTGGAGATGAACTGGTCGACGGTCAGCGTGCGCGGCACGCCGTCGACCAGTGCCAGCATGTTGGCGCTGAAGTTGGTCTGCAGCTCGGTGTGCTTGAGCAGGTTGTTGAGCACGACCCGTGCGACCGCGTCGCGCTTGAGCACGACGACGAGGCGCTGGCCGGTGCGTCCCGAGGAGTCGTCGCGGACGTCGGAGATGCCTTGGACCTTGCCGGAGTCGGCGAGCTCGGCGATCTTCAGCGCGAGGTTGTCGGGGTTGACCATGTAGGGCAGCTCGGTGATCGACAGGCAGGTGCGGCCCTTGCTGTCCTCGTCGATCTCGATGACCGCGCGTTGGGTGACCGAGCCTCGGCCGGTGCGGTAGGCCTGCTCGATGCCGTCGCGGCCGACGATCAGAGCGCCGTTCGGGAAGTCGGGGCCCTTCACCCGCTCGACCAGGGCGTCCTGGAGCTCCTCGCGACTCGCGTCCGGGTGCTCGAGCGCCCAGGTGGCTGCGTCGGCGATCTCGCGCAGGTTGTGCGGCGGGATGTTGGTGGCCATGCCGACCGCGATGCCGGCCGAGCCGTTGACCAGGAGGTTGGGGTAGCGGGCCGGGAGCACGATCGGCTCCTGCGAGCGACCGTCGTAGTTGGGCTGGAAGTCGACGGTGTCCTGGTCGATGTCGCGGACCATCTCCAGGGCCAGCGGCGCCATCCGGCACTCGGTGTAGCGCATCGCGGCAGCGGAGTCGTTGCCCGGCGAGCCGAAGTTCCCCTGACCGTGGACCAGCGGGGCGCGCATCACCCAGGGCTGCGCCAGCCGGACCAAGGTGTCGTAGATCGCCGTGTCGCCGTGCGGGTGGTACTGACCCATGACGTCGCCGACGACGCGGGAGCACTTCGAGAAGCCGCGGTCGGGGCGGTAGCCGCCGTCGTACATGGCGTAGAGCACCCGGCGGTGCACGGGCTTGAGCCCGTCGCGTACGTCGGGCAGCGCGCGGCCGACGATGACCGCCATCGCGTAGTCGATGTAGGCGCGCTGCATCGAGGTCTGCAGCTCGATCGGCTCGATCCGTCCGCCGCTGCCGGGGCCGTCCCCGCCGCTGCCGGTACCGAGGTTGCTCGGGGTCTCAGTCACGTGTCTTCGTCCTTCTGGTCAACTCTGCGACGATCTAGGAAATCCGCTAGACACCTAGATATCGAGGAATCGGACGTCCTTGGCGTTGCGCTGGATGAACGACCGGCGCTGCTCGACGTCCTCGCCCATCAGCACCGAGAAGATCTCGTCGGCCCGGGCGGCGTCGTCGAGGGTCACCTGCAGCATCAGCCGCTGCTCGGGGTTCATCGTGGTCTCCCACAGCTCCTCGGCGTTCATCTCGCCGAGGCCCTTGTAGCGCTGGACCGGGTTCTCCTTCGGGAGCTTCTTGCCGTTGGTCAGGCCGTCGGCCGAGAGCAGGTCGCGCTCGGCGTCGGAGTAGACGAACTCGTGCTCGTGCGGCTTGTTCCAGCGGATCCGGTACAGCGGAGGCTGCGCCATGTAGACGAAGCCGTGCTCGATCAGCGGCTTCATGAACCGGAACAGCAGGGTCAGCAACAGGGTGTTGATGTGGTGGCCGTCGACGTCGGCGTCGGCCATCAGCACGACCTTGTGGTAGCGCAGCTTGTCGAGGTCGAACTCCTCGTGGATGCCGGTACCGAGCGCCGAGATGATCGACTGCACCTCGGTGTTGGCGAGCACCTTGTCGATGCGGGCCTTCTCGACGTTGAGGATCTTGCCGCGGATCGGGAGGATCGCCTGGACCCGAGGGTCGCGGCCCTGCCGCGCGGAGCCGCCCGCCGAGTCGCCCTCGACGATGAAGACCTCGCACTCCTCGGGGTTGGTCGACTGGCAGTCGGAGAGCTTGCCGGGCAGACCGCCACCGCCGAGCAGGCCCTTGCGGCTGCGGGCGAGGTCGCGTGCCTTGCGCGCGGCCATGCGCGCACTCGCCGCGGCCTGCGCCTTGCGCACGATCTCGCGGCCCTCGGCGGGGTTCTGCTCGAGCCAGGCGCCGAGCTGGTCGTTGACCACGCGCTGCACGAAGCCCTTGGCCTCGGTGTTGCCGAGCTTGGACTTGGTCTGGCCCTCGAACTGGGCGTCGGTGAGCTTGATCGAGATGATCGCGGTCAGGCCCTCGCGGACGTCGTCGCCGGACACCCGGTCCTCGCGCTTCTTGATCAGGCCCCACTCCTCGCCCCAGTGGTTGACCTGGGAGGTGAGGGCGGAGCGGAACCCCTCTTCGTGGGTGCCGCCCTCGGGGGTGTTGATCGTGTTCGCGAAGGTGTGCACCGACTCGGTGAACGAGACGTTCCACTGCATCGCGATCTCGAGGCTGAGGTCCTGCGTGCCGCCGTTCGTGCCTTCGCTCTGCTCGGCCTCGAACGAGATCACGGTCGGGTTGGCCAGGGTCTTGCGTCGGTTGAGGTACTCGACGAAGTCGACGAGTCCGCGGTCGTAGCGGAAGGTCTGCTCGAGCCCGCCGCCCACGCCCTCGTGGATCGCGTCGGGCGACACCTGGTCGATCTCGGCCGACACCGTGTCGTCCTGGACCGCCTCGAGCACCTCGGCGGCCACAGGCCGCTCGTCTCGGACCACGATCTCCAGGCCCTTGTTCAGGAACGCGTACTCGCGCATGCGCGAGGCGATCGTCTCCAGCGAGTACGTCGTGGTCTCGAAGACGTCGGACGAGGCCCAGTAGGTCACCGTCGTACCGGTGCGCTCGTCCGGCTCCAGCTCCCGGAGGTCCTCCAGCTCGCCATCGGGGACGCCCACGGAGAAGCTCTGCCGCCACTCGTGCCCGCGGTTGCGGACATCGACGACGAGTCGGCTCGCGAGGGCGTTGACCACCGAGACGCCGACGCCGTGGAGACCGCCGGAGACCTTGTAGCCACCGCCACCGAACTTGCCGCCCGCGTGCAGCACGGTCAGCACCGTGGTCACCGCCGGGAGCTCCTGCCCGGGGGCGGTGTCGGTGGGGATGCCGCGGCCGTTGTCGTCGACGCGGACGCCGCCGTCGGCCAGGAGGGTGAGCACGATCCGGTCGCAGTAGCCGGCCAGCGACTCGTCGACCGCGTTGTTGACGATCTCCCAGATCAGGTGATGGAGGCCGCGCTCGCCGGTGGAGCCGATGTACATGCCGGGGCGCTTGCGGACCGCCTCGAGACCCTCGAGGACCTGGATCGCGGACGCGTCGTACTCCACGCCGTTGGGGGGCTCGGGGACCGGTGCGGATGCGGGGGACTCGACGCTGGCGTCTGGCAGGGACTGCTCGGGAGTCACGTCGCTCACGCGCACCTCTTCCTCGGGGCCGCGACCCCGCTGAAGGGAGTGCGCGCGGCCGGATCTGGCATGGATCAGGCCGCGTGCCTACAGCTCGCGGCCTCGACGTCCATGATACCGGTTCAGAGGCCGCATTCCACGCTGCCGTCCCCAGGACGGGGACGTCTGTGGACGAAATTCGGCCTCAGACGGCGCGGAAACCGGTCGCGGAGCGCCGATCGGGGGGTCGGACAGGTCCCCATACCTCCGCGAAGCCGCCAGATCGGCATTTCGCCACCCTCGCCGCGCGGTTTGTCAAGCCTCGGGTCACCCGTACGTGTCGCGTGGCCCACGGCCGTCGCGGACCGTCCGGGTGCCGTGCTTCCACGACGGGGCGTGGGGGCCTAGGACCTCGATCACCACCACGGTGCCGTGGCCGAGGTCGTCGTTGAGGCGGCGTACGACGCTGGGGGCGAGCAGGCGGAGCTGGGTCGCCCACGCCGTCGAGTCGGTGCGCACCACCAGCTTGCCGTCGGCGAAGGACTCCGCCCGGCTGTGTGCCCCGATCTCCGACCCGACCAGCTCACCCCAGCGGGCGAACATCGAGGCGACCTTCAGGTCGACCTGCCAGCCGTGGTCGTCCACGACCCGGGTGAGCGCCGCGTCGAGCGTCTGGGGGTCGCGGTCGTCGGGGTGGGCACCCGAGACCCGGCCTGTCCGGGGTGTGCGCGCGGTGGTCCGCCGGGCGGCACTCTTGCGTCCGGGCGTCGACCGCGCCGTCACGCGCGCCAAGGTGCGCGCGAGGTCGAGCCCGTCGGCAGCATGCTCGGGCGGCGCTTCGGGTTGCTGCCCGGGCTGCTCCGGGGGCTGAGGCTCGTCAGGGCTCACGAGTCACCTCCCCGTCGGCGACGACGAAGCGGGTGCCGGCCAGCTTCTCGGGCACGTCGGCGGCCACCGCCGCCGTCACCAGCACCTGCTCCGCGCCGGCGACCAGCTCCGCCAGCTGCGCCCGGCGTTCTCCGTCGAGCTCCGCGAAGACGTCGTCGAGGATCAGGATCGGGTCGTCCCCGTCGGCCCGCACGAGGTCGTACGACGCGAGACGCAGCGCGAGCGCGAACGACCACGACTCCCCATGGGACGCATAGCCGCGCACCGGGAGTCGGGTCGTCGAGGGCTCGCCGTTGCCGAGGGTCAGGGACAGCTCGTCGCGGTGCGGCCCGACCAGCGAGACGCCGCGGTCGAGCTCGTCTGACCGGCGCAGCTCGAGCTCCTCGAGAAGCCGGTCGGTCAGCGACGCCCGGTCGGTGAGGTCGCCGATGTCGAGGCTGGGCTGGTACTCGAGTCCCGCGTCGTCGCTCGTGGCCCCGCGCGCCACGGTCGCGTAGGCGTTGCCGACGTAGGGGCGGAGCTCGGCGACGAGCCGAAGTCGCTCGGCCAGGATCTCCGCTCCGGTGCGGGCAAGGTGGGCGTCCCAGACCCCGAGCGTCGAGAGGGCTCCCTCTTCCGACGAGGAGCCCCGCCGCGCGTGGCCGGCCGTCTTCAGCAGGGAGTTCCGCTGGCGCAGCACCCGCTCGTAGTCCTGACGTACGCCGGCAAGTCGCGGCGTGCGCAGCACGAGCAGGTCGTCCAGGAAGGCCCGTCGCCCGGCCGGGTCACCCTTGACCAGAGCCAGGTCGTCGGGCGCGAAGATGACCGTGCGCACCAGGCCCACGAGCTCGCGCGCCCGCGGCAGGTCGGCCCGGTTGACCCGCGCGCGGTTGGCCTTGCCGGGGTGGATCTCGATCTCGAGCATCGCCTCCCGGCCGTCACGGACCACCGCGGCACGCACCAGGGCGCGGTCGGCGCCGGACCGGACGAGGGGGGCGTCGCTGGCGACCCGATGCGAGCTCAGCCGCGAGAGGTAGTCGATCGCCTCGACCAGGTTCGTCTTGCCCTGGCCGTTGCGGCCGATGAACGCGGTCGCCCCCGGCTCCAGCGACACGTCCGCGGTGGCGTACGAGCGGAAGTCGACCAGCGTCAGGTGTGCGACGTACAAGGGGTCCGGCTCTTCGGAGGCTCAGCCGGTCGGCGCGTCGCCGCCGGGAGGCGCCTCGGTCCGGACCGCGTGACCGCCGAACTGGTTGCGCATGGCGGCCACCGCCTTCATCGCCGGGCTCTCGTCCTGCTGGGAGACGAACCGGGCGAACAGGGAGGCCGCGATCGCGGGCATCGCGACGGCGTTGTCGATGGCGGCCTCGACCGTCCAGCGACCCTCACCGGAGTCGGCGGCGTAGCCGGCGATCTTGTCGAGGTGGGCGTCGTCCTCGAGCGCGGCGACCAGGAGGTCGAGCAGCCAGGACCGGATCACGGTTCCCTCACGCCACGACTTGAAGACCTCGGTGACGTTCTCGACCATGTCGACCTTGTCGAGCAGCTCCCAGCCCTCGGCGTAGGCCTGCATCACGGCGTACTCGATGCCGTTGTGGACCATCTTCGAGAAGTGACCGGCACCGGGTGCCTTGCCGGCGTGCACGAAGCCGAACTCACCCTCGGGCTTGAGGGCGTCGAACGCCGGTTGGACCTTCGCGACGTTGTCGTCGGAGCCGCCGCACATCAGCGCGTAGCCGTTCTGCAGTCCCCAGACGCCACCGGAGACGCCGCAGTCGACGAAGCCGACCCCCTTCTGCGCGAGCAGCTCGGCGTTCACCTGGTCGTCGGTCCACTTGGAGTTGCCCCCGTCGACGACGAGGTCTCCCTCGCCGAGCAGGTCACCGAGCTCCTTGATGGTGTCGCGGGTCGGATCACCCGCCGGCACCATCACCCAGACCACCTTGGGACTGGGCAGCTGCTCGACCATCTCCGGCGAGGCTGCCCGCGTCGGAGACGTCGGGGTTGCGGTCGTAGCCGATCACGGTGTGGCCGGCGTTGCGCAACCGGGTGCGCATGTTGCCGCCCATCTTGCCCAAGCCGACGAGTCCGAGTTCCATGCATCGCTCCTCTGCGGGATTCGGGTTCAGGAGAGCAGGCGCCTCGGCATCAGGAGGTAACGGAAACCGGTGCCATCACCTGTCGGGTCACTGTCTCCCATCGAGCCACTGATGACAACGGGCTTGGTCGACACGGTGAACGCGAGCTCGATCACCGCCTCGTCGATGACCTGGAGGCCGTCGAGGAGGTACTGCGGGTTGAAGCCGGTGGTGATGTCGTCGCCGTTGATCGTCGCCTCGATCGACTCGCTGGCCTGAGCCTCGTCGCCGGACCCGGCGTCGAGCGTCAGCGTGCCGTCGGAGAACGCGAGCTGGACGGCGGTGTTGCGCTCGGCGACCAGGGCGACGCGCTTGAGCGAGTCGATCAGCTCGGTCTTGTCCACGGTCGCGGTCGTCTGGTGCTCGGCGGGGAACAGGCTGCGCACCTTGGGGAACTCGCCGTCCAGCAGCCGGGTCGTCGTACGCCGGGTGCCGCCGGGTGCCGAGCCCTCGAAGCCGATGATGCCCTCGCCGGTGCCGCCCGCGGCCAGAGCGATCGTCACCTCACTGCCCGCGGTCAGCGAGCGGGCGGTCTCGCCGAGGACCCGTGCCGGCACCAGCGCCGCCAGCGACTCGTCCGGGCTGTGGGGCTGCCACTCCAGCTCGCGATGCGAGAGCCGGAAGCGGTCTGTCGCCAGCATGGAGATCGAGCTGCCGGAGATCTCGATGCGGACGCCCGTCAGGACCGGCAGCATGTCGTCGCGGCCGGCGGCCGTCACGGCCTGCTGCACGGCGTGGGCGAAGACGTCGCTGGAGACCGTGCCGGTCGCGGCCGGCATGTCCGGCAGGGCCGGGTAGTCCTCGACCGGCATCGTCTGGAGGCTGAAGCGTGCGGAGCCGCAGGTCAGGCTCACCCGCGAGCCGTCGAGCACCATCTCGACGGGCTTGGCAGGCAGGCTGCGGCAGATGTCGGAGAGGAGTCGCCCGGACACCAGGGCGCGGCCCTCGTCGGACACCTCGGCGGACAGGGTGGCGCGGGCCGACGTCTCGTAGTCGAACGTCGACAGGACCAGGCCGTCGTCACTCGCATCGATGAGAAGGCCGGAGAGAACGGGAACGCTCGGGCGGACGGGAAGGCTGCGCGCCGCCCAAGCGACGGCATCCGCGAGTACGTCGCGGTCGACGCGGAACTTCACTGCACGGTTCCTTCGCAAGGCTCTGGAGGACGAGCGCGAATCAGCTGAGGCGCGCTCTTGGGAGTTCTGGGGGAATTCTGGGGTGTGCATCCTGCCACGCGGCACCCCCACGCGGGAGGGGCGGGCAGTTTGTCCCCAGGTGGGCCGGTGCGCAGGGGCTGTCGAGAGTCCGGACCCAGATAGAGGTTCGTCGTAGTCGTAGCAACGGTGGAAACTGTGGAGGAACGACATATCGGCTGGTCAACCCGGGATTTCGCGTCCACAGGGGGTGTGGAACCAGCCGTGCGAATCCCACGGTTCCTGTGGTGTCGCGCCGAGGGCACCGGCTCGCCGTACGCCGATGCACACGGGCTGTGGACGACGCGCCGCGCCGGCCCACATGCGCCTGCACATCTTGCACCGATGTGATTCACCGGAGGGTTGGTCACGCCTGCCGAGCCTGGAGCTTCACCCGGTTGGTGAGCTCGCTGACCTGGTTGAACACCGCGCGACGCTCGGCGAGCAGCTGGTTGATCTTGCGGTCGGCGTACATCACCGTCGTGTGGTCGCGGTTGCCGAACTGGGCGCCGATCTTGGGCAGCGAGAGGTCGGTGAGCTCGCGGCACAGGTACATCGCGATCTGCCGGGCCATCACGAGGTGCCGGCCACGGCTCGGCCCGGTGAGCTCGTCGATCGAGAGCCCGAAGTACGCCGCGGTCTGGGCGATGATCAGTGCCGCGGTGATCTCGGGCTCCCCGCCCTCGGGGATCAGGTCCTTCAGCACGATCTCGGCCAGGGTCATGTCGACCTCCTGGCGGTTGAGGTTGGCGAACGCCGTCACCCGGATCAGGGCACCCTCGAGCTCGCGGATGTTCGTCTGGATCTTGCTGGCGATGAACTCGAGCACGTCCGCCGGCGCCGAGAGCCGGTCCATCGCGGCCTTCTTCCGGAGGATCGCGATGCGGGTCTCGAGGTCGGGGGGCTGGACGTCGGTGATCAGGCCCCACTCGAACCGGTTGCGGAGCCGGTCCTCGAGAGCCTCGAGCCGCTTGGGCGCGCGGTCGGAGGTCAGGACGATCTGCTTGTTGGCGTTGTGGAGGGTGTTGAACGTGTGGAAGAACTCCTCCTGGGTCTGGGTCTTGCCCTCCAGGAACTGGATGTCGTCGATCAGCAGCACGTCGACGTCGCGGTAGCGCCGCTTGAAGCGGTCCTGTCGGTCGTCGCGGATCGCGTTGATGAACTCGTTGGTGAACTCCTCGCTCGAGACGTAGCGCACCCGGGCGCCGTTGTAGAGCGAGCGGACGTAGTGACCGATGGCGTGGAGGAGGTGGGTCTTGCCCAGCCCCGAGTCGCCGTACACCAGGAGCGGGTTGTAGGCCTTGCCCGGCGCCTCGGCGACGGCGACGGCCGCGGCGTGCGGGAACCGGTTGGACGAGCCGATGACGAAGCTCTCGAAGACGTACTTGGGGTTGAGCCGGGTCTCGCCGGTGTTGGCGCGCGGCGCCTCGTGGATCGGAGGAGGCGGCGAGGCGACATGGAGATCTGTCGACATATCTCTTGATGGACTCGTCGACTCGGGGACGACGCGGGGCTCACGCGGCATCAGCCCGGCGTTGACCGTCACGGCCAGCCGGATCTCGCGGCCGAAGCTCTCCGTCAGCGCGTCCTCGAGCTGGCCACGGAGCCGCCCCTCGAGCTGGGTGCGGGTGAAGTCGTCTCCGACGGCGATGATCACCGTGTTTCCGTGCCAGCCGACCGGTTCGCTGGCATTGACCCAGGCCTGTTGGTTGGGCTGGAGCTCCTGGATGACGCGCTGCCATGCGGTCGCGAGCTCGGAGTCGTTGTCCACAGGTAGTCCCGCTCTCTCGTCGTGCGTGTGCCGATGACTCGGACAGCCCGGTTGCGGCTGTCTCATCAGTCAGTGGTTCCACAGGTTTGTCCACACCTTGTGAACGTGGCCGTCTCCTTGTGGAAACTGCCTGCCGAGACGTTCACGCGGGACCGGCAAGAACCAGATCACCGCAGGTCAGACGCCCTGAACGGGCCTTCTGGCGGGGGTGCCGGCGCTCCTGCGGGGAAGGGTCGAGGCGAACGCGGGGAAACTCGACGAGGTCCGAACATAACGCCGCGCGGACGGCTCCGGCAAGGCGCTATCCACAGGTTGTCGAACGGCTGCGGGGCCGCAGGAGCGGGGTAGTGTGCCGTGGCGATATCCACACCTGCGACCGGCTGAGTGCAGCCGGTGCCGGGGACGGACCGGATGATTGACCTGGTCATTCGCGCGCGCGTACCGTTCCTCGGTCACCCGGTGTCGACGGGTGCCGCATGTCCATGCCATTCCTCGGAGTGCGTGGGTGGGCGGTGCCGGCCGAAACCACAGGCCCTGTTCTGGGGTTTCGATCAGCTCCGTCCGACGCCATCGGGCGACCTGGCCGGAATGCCGGCGTGATCCGTCCCTGACCCATCGGAGAAGAAGCAGTGACCAAGCGTACGTACCAGCCGAACAACCGCCGCCGTCACAAGACGCACGGGTTCCGGCTGCGCATGCGCACGCGCGCGGGCCGCTCGATCCTGTCCGCGCGTCGCCGCAAGGGCCGCAAGAGTCTCGCCGTCTGAGCTACGGCTCGACCGGCCCCGTGCCTTCGCGTCCGTGCTCCCAGCGCAGCATCGCCTCACTCGTGGCGATGACCTGCGCCTGGTCTCGCGCGCGGGGCGTCGGAGTGGGAGCAGTACGCTCGTGGTCCACCTGCTCGTCGAGACGCGCGGTGAGCCCGACCGGCTCCCGCGCGTGGGCTTCGTCGTCAGCCGTGCCGTCGGGAACTCCGTCATCCGTCATCGTGTCCAACGTCGTCTCCGCCACCTGTGCCGTGCCCGACTCGTCGACCTCCCTGCCGGGAGTGCCCTGGTCGTGCGCGCTCTCGCGCCCGCAGCAGGGGCGACGTACCAGGAACTCGACGCGGATCTCGACCGTTGTCTCCAGCGGGCCCTCGGTGACGACTCCCCGAAGCCCGGGACGGTGAGCTGATCGATGCGGTACCTGCTGATCGGCCTGCTGCGCCTCTACCGCTTCTTCATCAGTCCCCTGTACGGCCAGGTCTGCCGCTATCACCCGTCCTGCTCGGCGTACGCACTGCAGGCCGTCACGGAGTACGGCGCGATCCGCGGCTCCTGGCTGGCTGCTCGGCGACTGTTGCGCTGCCACCCGTGGGCAGCTGGCGGCTACGACCCCGTGCCGCCCCGGACGACGACCCCCACCCAAGGAGCCTGACCCGTGGACAGCATCGGCGCCATCGGCCACTTCATCCTGACGCCCCTCTACTACGCGGTCTCCGCCATCCTGCTGGGCTGGCACTGGCTGTTCAGCCTGGTGCTGCCCTACGACGGCGGCATGTCGTGGGTCCTGTCGATCGTCGGCCTCACGGTCGTGATCCGGGCGGCGTTGATCCCGCTGTTCGTCAAGCAGATCAACGCCAGCCGGAACATGCAGCTGATCCAGCCGAAGGTCAAGGAGCTGCAGAAGAAGTACGGCCACGATCGCGAGAAGCTCGCCCAGGAGACGATGGCGCTGTACCGCGAGAGCGGGACGAACCCGTTCGCCTCGTGCCTGCCGCTGCTGGTGCAGTCCCCCATCTTCATCGCGCTCTTCCGGCTGCTCGACCAGGCAGCGAAGAACACGACCGCGAACGGCTTCATGAGCGAGGAACAGGCCGCCAGCTTCGGCAACGCCAAGCTGTTCGGGACCATCCCGATCAAGGCCACGTTCCTGAACAACTACGGCCTGCTGAGCGTGCAGATCCTGGCTGCCCTGCTGGTGGTGGCGATGACCGTCACCACCTTCACCACCCAGCGCCAGCTGATGACCAAGAACATGCCCAAGGACGCGATGTCGGGCCCGTACGCCCAGCAGCAGAAGATGCTGCTCTACGTGCTGCCGGTGGTGTTCGCCGTCGGTGGTATCGCGTTCCCGATCGGTGTCCTCTTCTACTGGACCACCACGAACCTGTGGACGATGGGCCAGCAGTTCTACGTGATCCGACGGAACCCGGCCCCGGGGACGCTGGCGTTCGAGGCGAAGCAGAACCGTGACCGGGCCAAGGGCCGCGTGGTCGACGAGCCGGCCACGGCGAACGGCGCACCGACGACGGAGGTCGAGGAGCAGGCGCGCCCGAAACCGCGGCAGCAGCCCAAACGCCAGTCCAAGCAGCAGCGCAAGCGCTCGGGAGGCGCGAGACCGCCCTCCACTCCGAAGAGCGATGACGACGGCCAGAACGAGGGGAAGTCCGCATGAGCGAGACCGAGCAGACCGAGCAGACAGATCAAGCGGAGCAAAAGAAAGCCGAGCAGATCGAGCCGGGTGATGTCGCGGAGACCACGGACGACGCCGCGGAGGCGTCGGAGGACGCTGCGGAGGGGGAGCTCTGGGTCCGAGGCGCCGGTCTCCATCGAGGACCAGCTCGAGCGCGAGGGCGACATCGCCGCGGACTACCTCGAGGAGCTGCTCGACATCGCCGATCTCGACGGCGATCTCGACATGGACGTCGAGGGCGAGCGGGCGCTGGTCTCGATCGTGGGCGCGGAGCTGCAGCAGCTGGTCGGCGACCAGGGCAAGGTGCTCGACGCGTTGCAGGAGCTGACCCGCCTGGCCGTGTACCGGGAGACCGGCGAGCGTTCGCGGCTGATGCTGGACATCTCCGGTCACCGGGCGGCCCGTCGCCGGGAGCTCGAGGAGCTGGCGGCCACCATGGTGGCGGGGGTCAAGGAGTCGGGCGAGCGTGCGGCACTGCGACCGATGACCCCGTTCGAGCGGAAGGTCGTGCACGACGCGGTGGCGGCGGCCGGTCTGACGTCGGAGTCCGAGGGCGTGGAGCCGCGGCGCTACGTGGTGATCCTTCCTGCGTGATGGCCGACGTTTCACGTGAAACATCGTCGGCTCCCGATCCGGTCGTCCTGGCGGAGATCTTCCCGCCGGACCGACTCCCCGTGCTCGAGGCGTACGCCGATTTCCTCGCGACCGAGGGGGTGATCCGCGGCCTGATCGGGCCGCGCGAGGTACCCCGACTGTGGGATCGACACCTGGTGAACTGCGGCCTGCTCGCCCCCCTGGTGCCCGTGGACGCCACCGTGGCCGACCTCGGCTCGGGCGCCGGCCTCCCCGGGCTCGTCCTGGCGATCGCGCGCCCCGATCTGCGCATGACCCTGGTCGAACCGATGGCTCGCCGGGTGGCCTTCCTCGACGAGGCATGCACGCGGCTGGGCCTGACGGGGGTCGAGGTGGTCCGCGAGCGAGCGGAGCAGTGGACCGAGCAGCGGCGTTTCGACGTGGTCACCGCCCGCGCTCTCGCGGCCCTGCCGAAGCTCCTGGGATGGGCGATGCCCCTCGTCGCCGATGGCGGCCAGCTGCTCGCCATGAAGGGTTCGTCGGCCGCCGAGGAGATCGCCGCGGCTGAGGCGGAGCTGCGCCGGTGGCGGGCCAGCGCCGAGGTGGTGACGTCGTCGGTTCCAGGGTCGTCCACCACGACGGTGGTACGGGTGGTCCGAGGCGCCTCGACGGGGATAGGTTGGGGCCCGTCGAGGACCGGCCGCAGACCAGGGGGACATGCGTGAGTCAGGACTCTGCCGCTGAAGCGGTGAGTGGGGCCGGAAGCGGTCTCGGGTGGCCAGAATCGGTGCCGGAGGCAGATGGCTCCGCAGGGTTTTCCACCGGTCTGGGGTGGCCCTCTGAGCGTGGCCATCCACAGGAGAACCCTGGTTTTCCACAGTCGCCTGTGACTAGTCCGCCCGCCGACCAGACGACCCCTGTTTCACGTGAAACATCCACGGATCCTGCTTTCGAGGGCGCGGATGAGGCAGTCGCCGAGCCGGTGGCGGACCCGATCGAGACCTCGGATCCGGTGCCGGACGTTCCGTCGCCGGCCATCGAGCCGCCGATCGACGCGGTGCTGATCCCGGCGGTCAAGACCGCCGCCGACTTCGCCGGCGTCGCCGCACGCCTCGACGACGGCACCACGCCGCTGGCCCGGATGGCCGAGGACACGATCCGAGCGCGGCATGAAGCCGCTCACCGGCCGCACATGTCTCGCCCCGAGTCCACCCGCATCGTCGTGGTCGCCAACCAGAAGGGCGGGGTCGGCAAGACCACCACCACGGTCAACGTGGCGGCCGCCCTGGCCCAGCTCGGGCAGCGCGTGCTGGTCATCGACCTCGATCCGCAAGGCAACGCCTCGACCGCGCTCGGGATCGACCACCAACGCGGCGCACCGTCGACGTACGACGCGCTGGTCGACGGGGAGGACCTCGCCGGGCTCGTCTCGCCGGTGCCCGATCTCCCGCGCCTCGAGGCGGTGCCGGCGACCATCGACCTGGCCGGGGCGGAGATCGAGCTGGTCAGCATGGTGGCCCGGGAGAACCGGCTGCACCGGGCCATCGACGCGCACCCCCTGGTCGGCACGGCCGAGTCCGCCGGCGAGGACCGATACGACTACGTCTTCGTCGACTGCCCCCCGTCGCTGGGGCTGTTGACCCTGAACGCGCTGGTCGCCGGCCAGGAGATGCTGATCCCGATCCAGGCCGAGTACTACGCGCTCGAGGGTCTGGGGCAGCTGCTCGAGACCGTCGAGATGGTCAAGGCCCACCTGAACCCGCGCCTGGTCGTCTCGACCATCGTCGTCACCATGTACGACGCCCGCACGCGGCTGGCGTCGGGTGTGGCCCAGGAGGTCCGCGACCACTTCGGCGACCAGGTGCTGCGGACGGCGATCCCGCGGTCGGTGCGGGTGTCCGAGGCGCCGTCGTACGGCCAGACCGTGATGACCTACGATCCCGCCTCACCGGGGGCGCTCTCCTATCTCGAAGCCGCCCGTGAGATCGCCACGAAGGGTGCGCCACGATGACTCAGGAACGGCAGCGCCGGGGGCTCGGCCGTGGACTCGGGTCGCTGATCCCGACCGCACCGCCCGCCGAGACCGCCGAGCAGCAGGAGTCGGCCGCCGCCGAGGTCCCGCCGACGCCCGAGGGCGCCTACTTCGCCGACCTCCCGATCGGGCAGGTCTCGGCGAACCAGGTGCAGCCCCGCCAGGTCTTCGAGGAGGAGGCGATGGCGGAGCTGGTGCACTCGATCCGGGAGGTCGGGCTGCTGCAGCCCGTCGTCGTCCGGCGTACGGGCGACACCTCCTACGAGCTGGTCATGGGCGAGCGCCGCTGGCGCGCGGCCCAGGAGGCCGGCCTCGAGACCATCCCGGCGATCGTCCGCCAGACCGACGACAGCGACATGCTGCGCGACGCTCTCCTGGAGAACCTGCACCGGTCGCAGCTCAACCCGCTGGAGGAGGCGGCGGCGTACCAGCAGCTGCTCGAGGACTTCTCCTGCACCCATGACGAGCTCGCCTCGCGGATCGGCCGGTCGCGTCCTCAGATCAGCAACACCATCCGGCTGCTCAAGCTGTCTCCGCCCGTCCAGCGACGCGTCGCCGCCGGCGTCCTCTCGGCCGGCCATGCCCGGTCACTGCTCGCGATCGACGACGCCGACCTCCAGGACCGGTTGGCGGGTCGCGTCGTGGCCGAGGGCATCAGTGTCCGCGGGCTCGAGGAGATCGTGGCGGTCGGGGACCGCACCGAGCAGGAACCCCAGGTACGTCGACGCAGACCGACGGCGCCCGGACTCAAGGAGCTCGCCGACCGACTTTCGGATCGGCTGGAGACCCGGGTGAAGGTCGACCTCGGCCAGCGCAAGGGAAAGATCACCGTCGACTTCGCCTCGCTCGACGACCTGCGCAGGATCGTCGACATCATGGATCCGCGGAACCGCACGGACCGCCCGATCTGACCCCCGTCGATCTAGCGCTTTGTCGACAAAGCGACTGGTCGATCGGAACGACAATCGAGTGTTTGCGCAGGTCAGGTGGCCCGTCCTGCCCGGTGCTCGGCGCGTCGCCGGCGTTCCGCGGCGTCCAGACGGGCTGCTTCCTCGAGGGTCGGGGCCGTCCCGCCGTACGACGCGGGGACCCACCAGGCGCCGTCCTCGTGCTGGGGATAGCTGCGGATGGACTCGTCGAGCAGCGTCTGTAGCGACCGCTTCAGATCGGCGGTCTCGGCGGCCGGGTCGTCGGCGGTGACGGAGATCGGTTCTCCGATCCGGATGGTGACGGCCGTGCCACGAGACAGGTCGCGCGGGTGGTCCTTGGTGACCAGCCGCTGGGTCCCCCAGAGCACCAGCGGCACGAGGGGGACGCCGGCCGACGCGGCGATCCGGACGGCTCCGGTCTTGAGGTCCTTGATCTCCATCGCCCGCGAGATCGTGGCCTCGGGGAAGATCCCGACCAGCTCGCCGGCGGCGAGACGGCGCTCGGCGACGGCGAGGGATGACTCGCCGACTGCACGGTCGACCTCGATGTGGCCGCAGGCCCGCATGATCGGGCCAGTCAGCCGGTGGTCGAAGAGCTCGCGCTTGGCCATGAACCGCACCCGGCGCCCCAGCCGCTCGGGGGCGACGCCGCCGTAGATGAAGTCGACGTACCCGACGTGGTTGACCGCCAGCAGCGCTCCGCCGGTCGCCGGGAGGTGCTCGAGGCCGATGATGTCGATCCGCTGGCCGAGGGCGCGGAAGCCCAGCTTCGCCATCCGGATGATGGAGGAGTAGACGAGCTCGGGCACCGGAGCTCAGCGCCGGGTGGCGAGGAAGTCGGAGATCCGGCCGATCGCCTCGGTCAGCACCTCGACGTCGGGGAGCGTGACCAGCCGGAAGTGGTCGGGCTCGAACCAGTTGAAGCCGGTGCCGTGGGTGACCAGGATGCGCTTGGCGCGGAGCAGGTCGATCACGAACGCCTCGTCGTCCACGATCGGGTAGACGTCCGGGTCGAGCCGGGGGAAGCAGTACAGGGCGCCGCGCGGTCGCACCGACGTCACGCCGGGGATCTGGTTGAGGAGCCTGTCGGCGAGCATCGTCTGCTCGTGGAACCGGCCGCTCGGCGCGATCAGGTCCTCGATCGACTGGTAGCCGCCCAGAGCCGTCTGGATCGCGTGCTGGGCGGGCACGTTCGCGCACATCCGCATGTTCGCGATCAGGGTGAGGCCCTCGAGGAAGTCGGTGGCCAGCTCCTTCGGGCCGGAGATCATCACCCAGCCGGCGCGGTAGCCGCACACGCGGTACGCCTTGGAGAGCCCGCTGAAGGTCAGGCAGAGCACGTCGTCGCCGGCGTACGTCGCCGTGTGGTGGTGCACCGCGTCGTCGTAGAGGATCTTCTCGTAGATCTCGTCGGCCATGAGGACCAGATCGTGGCGCCGGGCGATGTCGACCAACCCCTTGACCGTCTCCTCGCTGTAGACGGCGCCGGTCGGGTTGTTCGGGTTGATCACGACCAGGGCGTGGGTGTTCTCGGTGACCTTGGACTCGATGTCGGCCAGGTCGGGGTCCCAGCCGTTGGTCTCGTCGCACCGGTAGTGGACCGGCGTGCCTCCGGAGAGGGTGATGGCGCCGGTCCAGAGCGGGTAGTCGGGCGCCGGCACCAGAATCTCGTTGCCGTCGTCAACGAATGCCTGCAACACCATCGAGATCAGCTCGGAGACGCCGTTGCCGATGAAGACGTCGTCGACCGTGACGCCGCGGAGTCCGCGCTCCTGGTAGTAGTGCGCGACCGCGGTCCGGGCCGGGTAGATCCCCTGGCTGTCGCTGTACCCCTGCGCCTCCGGCAGGTGGCGGACGACGTCGGCGACGATCGCGTCCGGCGCCTCGAACCCGAACGGCGCGGGGTTGCCGATGTTGAGCTTCAGGATCCGGTGGCCCTCGGCCTCGAGCCGCTGCGCCTCGACCAGGATCGGGCCGCGGACGTCGTACCGCACGTGCTGCAGCTTCTGGCTCTGGCGGATCCGGCGCACCGCCTCATCCTCCCAGCCTCGCAAGCCCGCCTACGATGGTGTCCGCTCTGTTCCTCGCTCGTGATCGGGGGGTGCCATGTCGCGCAAGGTCGTCCGGATGACGCTCGACCATCTCGTCGAGCTCGATGCGCCCTGCCGCTCGTGCGTGTTCTGGGAGCTGGACCCGGTACGCCGCGGCCGCGTCGACGAGCCGGCCGCCGAGAAGGAAGCCTGGATGTCCGAGGTGCTGCGCGACTGGGGTTCGTGCGGCCGGGTGGTGATGGTGGACGACCGCCCGGTGGGCTACGTCATCTACGCGCCGCCGGCGTACCTCCCGGGCGCGGGCGCCTTCCCGACCGCACCGATCTCCCCCGACGCCGTCCTGCTCTCCGCGGTGTACGTCGCGCCCGAGGCACGCGGAGGCGGCCTGGGCCGGATGCTGGTGCAGGGGATGGCCCGCGACCTGATCGAACGCGGCGGCATCGCAGCCGTGGAGGCGTTCGGCGACACCCGAGGCCCGGGGCGTCCCGGAGCGCGGACCTGCGTGACGCCGGTCGACTACCTGACCAGCGTCGGGTTCAAGACCCAGCGCGCCCACGCGGTCACGCCGCGGATGCGGATGGACCTGCGCACGACGCTGACCTGGCGCGAGGAGCTCGAGGGTGCGCTGGAGAAGCTGCTCGGCGCCGTACGTCCCGCGCCGAAGACCACCACCGACCACCCCCGGACCTCGGCGCGGTCCTGACGAGTGGAGAACGGCAAGAGGCGGCCGAGCCTTTCGGCTCGACCGCCTCTCGAGCGTCCTCGCTCAGGCGATGAACTCCTCGAGCTCGCGCAGCAGCGCGGCCTTCGGGCGGGCGCCCACGATGGACTTCACGACCTCGCCGCCCTGGTAGACGTTGATCGTCGGGATGCCGTTCACGCGGTACGACGAGGGGACGACGGGGTTCTCGTCGACGTTCATCTTCACGAAGGTCAGCTTGTCGCCGTGCTCCTCCGCGATCTCGCTCAGGATCGGGTCGACCTGGCGACACGGGCCGCACCACTCGGCCCAGAAGTCGACCAGGACCGGCTTGTCGGACTTGAGCACCGTCGTCTCGAAGTCGGCATCGGTGACGGCAGCGAAGTTCGCGCCCACGTGAGTTCCTTCCGGTAGTTCGGGTCGACGCCCCCACCAGGGGACATCAACGAGTCAACATCATGCCGCCGACGGTTGTTCCCCTGTCGCAGGCGCGGCCGGGTCGGCCGGATCCCGGGTCAGACGGAGGCCGTCGCGGGCTCGGCGGAGGCAGCGGCGTGGTCGAGGTCGGCGAGGTAGCGCTCGGCGTCGAGAGCCGCGGCGCACCCGGTGCCGGCCGCGGTGATCGCCTGCCGGTAGTGGTGGTCGACCAGGTCGCCCGCGGCGAACACACCCGGCAGGTTGGTCCCCGTCGACGGGTGCTCGACCACGACGTACCCGTCGTCGTCCAGGTCGATCTGACCCTGGATCAGCTCGGAGCGCGGGTCGTGGCCGATGGCGATGAACAGGCCGGTGGCAGCCAGCTGGCTCTCGGTGCCGTCCTGGGTGTTGCGCAGCGTGATCGACTCGAGCCGGTCCTCGCCGTTGATGGCCGCGACCTCGGAGTCCCAGAGGATCTCCAGCTTCGGGTCGGCGAACGCCCGCTCCTGCATGATCTTCGACGCGCGGAGCTCGTCGCGTCGGTGGATCATCGTGACCTTGCTGCCGAAGCGCGTCAGGAACGTCGCCTCCTCGATCGCGGAGTCTCCACCGCCGACCACGGCGATGTGCTGGTCGCGGAAGAAGAAGCCGTCGCAGGTGGCGCACCACGAGACGCCGCGACCGGACAGCTCCTCCTCGCGTGGGAGGCCGAGCTTCCGGTACGCCGACCCCATGGCCAGGATGACGGTCCGGGCCGAGTAGGTGTCGGTGACCGTGCTGACGGTCTTGATCTCCCCGGACAGGTCCATCGAGACGATGTCGTCCGACACCAGCTCCGCGCCGAAGCGCTCGGCCTGGGCGCGCATCTCGTCCATCAGGGCGGGGCCCATGATGCCGTCCCGGAAGCCGGGGAAGTTCTCGACCTCGGTGGTGTTCATCAGGGCGCCACCGGCGGTGACGGAGCCCTCGAAGACCAAGGGCTGGAGGGACGCGCGGGCGGCGTACACCGCGGCGGTGTACCCGGCCGGGCCCGAGCCCACGATGATGACGTTGCGAACGTCCTGCGACTGCGACATGTAACGCTCCCAGCTACCGGTCGAGTGCGGTCGGGCCACCGGCGGGGCTGATCGACCAACGGTTACAACGCATCGTAGGCGAGCGGGATTCCCGCGTCAGGGCACCGGCAGCGTGATGGTCCTGATCGGGGTCGTCGAACCGCAGACGAAGAGGTCGACGATCTGGGCGCTGTCCTGCGCATGCCGGTAGAGGAGCGCGGCGGGGGCGCCCTGGTACAGCGCCGCGAGCAGCTCCGAACGGTGCCCCGTGCCGACGCTGCAGTCGCTCGGCGCCGCGAAATCATGGGTGGTGTCCGCGGCCTTCGTGTGCAGCAGCTTCCGGCCGGCCAGTGCGTCGTCGGCGAAGTGTCGGGGTCGGACCACCAGCCGGTCGTGGCGCACGAGCGGCTTGGCTCTGTCGGGAGACCGCGGCCCATCCTGCTTGCCCGTCGCCTTGTCCGTGCCGTTGAGACTCTGGTTGTCGGGCTCGTTGGCCTGCGCCTCGCTCCCGGCGGCCGTGTCGGCCGTCGTGCTGTCGCTGGACGACGAGGGGTGCCAGTGCGACACGACCACCCCGCCCACCACGACCGCGGCCGCGGCCACCAGCAGCTGGACGGCCCGACGGCGTCGGTGGGCGGTGATCGGGACGACCTCGGCCGCGGCCGGGCGAACCGGTGCCACCGACGTGGTCTCGTCACCGAGACCGGCGAGCACGCGGTCCATCCGTGCCGCCACGTCGTCGGGCATCGGCTCGGTGTGGCGAGCCTCGGCGAGGAGGCGGCGTACCTCCGCGATCTCGGGGGACTCGTCGGGACGATCGTTCACGGGGCACCTCCTTCGCCGGCTGCGGTGGGATTCGGGGGGACTGCGATCGGACGGGCCACCGCCGGGTCCGGTTCCGCGTGAGCCGCGTCACGGCCGGGCGGATCGGCCAGGCGGTCTCGGAGCAGGGTGGCCAGGCGCTCGCGACCGCGAGCACACCGGGACTTCACCGTGCCCTCGGCGCAGTCGAGCATCTGCGCCACCTCCGCGACCGAGTGGCCCTCCATGTCGAGCAGCACCAGCGCCGCGCGCTGCTCGGCCGGAAGCGTGGCCAGCGCCGCGAGCAGGGCACGCCGCCGCTCGTCGCGGATGGCGGCCTCCTCCGGGTCGTCGGCAGCGCTGGAGGCGGTCAGGGTCGACCCGCGGTCTCGTTGCTCGTCGACGTCGTCCGGCAGAGCCTCGGTCCGACGTACCTTCGCCGCCCGGAGGCGGTCGAGACAGGCATTGACGACGACGCGGTGGAGCCAGGTCGTGACGGCGGCCTCACCGCGGAACGAGTCCGCCCGGCGGTACGCCGCGACCATGCCGTCCTGCAGGCCGTCGGCCGCGTCATGCGGATTGCCCATGGTGCGCAGGGCCACCGCCCACAGCCGGTTGCGGTGGCGGGTGAAGAGCCGGCCGAACGCCTCGGCGTCACCGGCGACATGAGCGGCGAGCAGCTCGGCGTCGGTGGGCTCGTCAGTCACCCTTGACCACCACCCCGGCGACCGTGCCGCGGAACCCGCCGGGGACGGCGGGCAGCTCGGTCAGCCA
Organism: uncultured Actinomycetota bacterium; assembly: GCA_963812055.1. Taxonomy (GTDB): domain Bacteria; phylum Actinomycetota; class Actinomycetes; order Propionibacteriales; family Nocardioidaceae; genus Nocardioides. Next base: position 283,613 of record CAWEUA010000016.1, on the reverse strand, counting down.
GACCACGACGTATCGGCCGGTGGCCGGTTTGTCGAAGGACACGGTGGCCTTGGTGCCGGAGATGTCGGTGCTGCCGGCGACCTGGAGGCCCTGCAGCGTCTGGGGATCCGTGGGAGTGACATAGATGCTCACGCCGGTCGGCGACCCGATCGTGGTCAGGTCGACCTCGCTCACCTCGTGGCTGCGGTGGAGGTCGAGCACGAGACCGACCCCGGTCTTCAGGCCGGCGGGGCCGAACTGCTGGTCGTACCGCGAGGTCTGCCAGAACGTCGTGGGGTTGCCGTCGACGGCGCGCGGTGCCTCGTCGGCGTTCTCCGAGCCGTCGGTCCCCTGCGGGTCGAAGGCGCGCGCGGTGACTCCGGTGATCGCAGTCGGGGTCGTGCCGTTGGACGCGGACGTCGAGTGCGTCGGGCTCGGTGTCGTGTCGTCCTTGGCGGTGCCGAGGGGGGTCTTGCCCCGGCCGAGGTTGAAGGCGATGACGACGGCCACGAGGACCAGGAGGCAGGCGGCGATGATGCCGGCCAGGCGCAGCATGCTGGTGCCGGGAGGCCGACGGTCGTCCTCGTCGTCTTCGTCGACGAACGCCGGCAGCACTCCGCTGCCGGTGGTCGTGCCGGGGCCGGTGGTCTCCCACGGCCAGAACGCGTTGGCGCCGCCCTGGGTGACCGGGGCCGCGCGGGGACGGCGTACCGGCTGGCCGGGGTCGGGGTCAGGGGCGAAGAGCGGGCGTTCGGGGGGCGGCTCGAACGCCGGCGGTGGTGGCGGCTTCTCGGTGTGGTGGCGCAACCACGTCACGTCGTCGGTGTCCTCGTGGAAGATCGGCAGGCCGGCTTCGGTCGGGCGGCCTTCCTCCGAGGGCTGTTGCTGCTCCGGGTCCGTCTCCCCGTCCGGGACGCCGACCGACTCGCCCTCGGCGGTGTCGGTCGGGCTCTCGATCTCCGCGGCGAGCAGTGCCTCACGGACGGGAGGGTCCGGCATCGGCGGCAGGACGACGATGCCCTCGCCGCGCTGAGGGTGCTCGATCCGGGCCAGCCAGGCCTCGGCCGCCGGGGCCGACGAACCGAGGAAGTCGCGCAGAGAGTCCGCCAGGGTCGCGGCGGTGACCTCGGTGTCGCCGCCGTGGTTGAGGACGTACTCGCACACGGCGTCGAGGTCGCGGGGGATGCCGGCTCGCACCTGGCGGGGGCGCAGCACGTGACCGTGGGTCGACGGCGCGCTCGGCACCGCCGATCGGCTGACGCCGGCCCACTTGCCGGTCATCGCGGCGTACAGCAGACCGACGAGGTCGGCGATGTCCGTGGCGACGCGGCCGTCCGGCAGCCCGTGCAGGGCGGCGTCCACCGCGAAGCCGATCAGCCGGACCGAACCGTCGGTGTCGATGAGGACGTTCTCGGGGACGAGCCGTCCGTGGGCCACGTGGGCCTCGTGCGCGAGGGCCAGGGTGTCGGCGACCTCGGCGATGATCCAGGCGCTCACGGTCGGCGAGAGCGGTCCGGCGTCGGCGAGGAGGATGTCGAGGCTGGTGCCCGAACCCCACTCGTTGACCACGAAGCACCGGTCGGCGGACTGGTCGATGTCGATGTCGAGCACGCGGAGCATCCGGCGGTCGAGGACGGTCGCCGACCGACGTGCCGCCTCCCGCAGCAGCGGTGCCCGCTCGTCCTCGCAGCCGATGATGTGCACCGCGACGTCGCGCTGCAGGACCGAGTCGAAGGCTCGCCAGAACCGACCGCCCTTGCTCTCGGTGAGCAGGTCGGTCAGTCGGTACCGCTCGGCGAGCACGTCGCCGGGCCGGGTGTTCTCAGGCACCAGACACGACCTCATCAACCCCTCGCGTCGCTGGCTTCCCCCATGTTAGGAGGCACGGGCCCCCGGAATCCGGCGGACCAGTGTGTCGACCATCGTCGTGACCTCCGAGATCCGCATCGCGCGGGCCAGGAGGAGGAACACCCCGACGTCGATTCCGCCGAGCACGACGACCCGCATCGCCGCCAGGACGTGAGTGACGTCGTCGGTGTCGCCGGGCAGCACCCGGCCCACGCCCCAGGCGACCGCGGTCGAGATGCCGGCCGCGACCACGACCCGGATCACGAACCGCATCAGGGCCGGGGTCTCGAGGCCGCCGAGCCGGCCACGCAGAATCAGGTAGGAGATCACCGAGCCGAGGACGTACGACGAGCCGTAGGCGATGACCAGCGCCGGCGAGGTCTGCGCGGCCGTGGCCTGGCGCACCAGCAGGATCGCCATGACGACGTTGGTGGCCCCGATCGCGCACTGGATGAAGAAGACCGTGCGGTTCAGCTCCAGGGCGTAGAAGCCGCGCAGCATCAGGTAGTGGACGGTGAAGAAGACGATGCCCGGTCCGAACAGGATCATCGACGTCACGTAGTGGTCGAAGGTGTCGCTGGTCGCGAGATAGCCGAACAACACCTTCGCCGCGTCATACGCGAGGAGCGGGAGCGCGAACGCGAACGGGATGACGACCGCCAGCGCGGTGCGCAGCGTGCCGGCGAGCGTGCCGGCGAGGCCGGTCAGGTCGCCGTCGGCGGCCTTCGCGGACAGCCGCGGCAGGATCGCGGTCGCCAGCGAGACCGTGACGATCGCGTGCGGGACCATCACGAACAAGAACGCCGAGGCGTACACCGTGTAGCCGGTGGCGTCGGCGTGGTGGTGGACACCGCAGTGCGGGTGGGCCGTGCCGCCGGAGGCGAGTCGGACGACCACGGTGTAGGCGGCCTGGTTGACGACGACGAACAGCACGGTCCAGATGCCGAGTCGCAAGGTGTGGCCGAGCCCGCTGTCGCGGAAGTCCCAACGCGGGCGGAAGTGCACGCCGGCGGCCTTCAGCACCGGGATCAGGACCGCCACCTGGGCGATGATGCCCAGCGTCGCGCCACCACCGAGCACCAGCTCCTGGGCGTTGGTGAACGCCGTGCACCCGTCGCCGTTGGAGAGCGCGCCGAACCAGAAGAGGTAGATCACGAGCACGACGATCGAGATCGCGTTGTTCGCGATCGGCGCCCACATCATCGGGCCGAAGCGGCCGCGCGCGTTCAGCACCTGCCCGAGGAGCACGAACATCCCGTAGAAGAACACCTGCGGCAGGCAGTAGCGCGCGAACGTGATCGCGGAGTCGCGCTGGGCGGCGAGCGCGGGGTCGTTGTACGCGCCGCTGAGGTAGAGCCGCATCACCAGCGGCGCGGCCACGACGAGCAGGATCGTGACCGCGCCGAGGAAGATCACGGCCAGCGTGATGACGCGGTTGGTGTAGGCCTCGCCGCCGTCCGGGTCGCCCTTCTGCGCCCGCACCAGCTGGGGCACCAGGACGGCGTTGAACACGCCGCCGGCCAGCAGGATGTAGAGCATGTTCGGGATCGTGTTGCCGATGTTGAACAGGTCGGCGTGCAGCTCGTTGCCGATCGCGGCCGCCAGCAGCACGTTCCGGACGTAGCCACTGGCACGCGAGAAGATGGTGCCGGTCGCCATCACCGCCGAAGAGGTGAGGATCCCGCGGCTCTCGGAGAGGTCGCTCACCCGGGGCCCCCGCGTGGGGCGGTCACAGCCCGCCCCGTCCGGCGCGGGCCGCGATGATCCGTCGGGTCAGCCGGACGGCGATCGCGGTGAAGAGCAGGGCGACACCGACGCCGATGATCACCCAGATCAGCTTGCTCACCTGCTCGGCGCGCATCGGGAACGTGTCGTGCGCGCCGAGCGGCTGCCCCTCCAGGTTGGTCAGCTCGAGGGTGACGTTGAGGACGCCGCGTGCGTGGGTCGACGCATGCATCAGGACGGACGTGCGCCCGTGCGGCGGCAGCTGTACCTTCTCGGGGCCCGTGATCGTCGCCTCACGGTCGGCGGTCGCGCGGACCTTCACCGTGACCGGTACGTCGAGCTCGTTGCTGACGATCGCGGAGAACCGGCCGGAGTCGCTGGCCAGGGTCAGTGACTGCGGCGCCGACAGGGCGATCGCGTCGAGGTTGTCGTGGATCCAGGTGTCGGTCCCGCGCATCCGGGTGAGCGCGAGGTACGGCGTCTCGGCCGCCGTGTACGACGCGTTGCCGGTCGTCTCCTCGAACAGGCGCCGCTCCAGCACGTGGTTGCCGGACAGGACGGACTGCAGGGTGCTGCTGGAGCGGAGGACGTCCGCGGCGGCGTCGTACACGCGGGCTCCGAGCTGGGGCTCGTCCGGCGAGGGCTTGAGCAGGGCCGAGGCGTCGAGGCGTTGCGGCGGCACGGCCGTCGCGCCCGAGAGTGTGGTGAGGCGGAGCCACGGCACGTCGAGGCCGTTGAAGAAGCTCGGGTGCAGCGGGTGCTGCAGCTCGCTGGGCAGCTCGAGCAGGAGCGGTTGCTGGTCGTCGAGCACGCGGACGGCCGCCTCGGCCAGCACGCGCTGACGCAGGGCCAGCGAGCTCTGCGGCGGGGCCGGCCCCGGCCCGCCCTGGAGCGCCGCGCTGGAGGTGAGCAGGACCGGGTGGACGCCGACGCGGTTCACGACGGAGTCGGCGCCCGTGACGCCGGAGTCGGCGAGCAGCACGTCGGTGTCGTGGGGGAGGCGCGAGAGGGTGTCGCCGACGATCCGTCCGTCGGGCGGCGAGACCACGCGGGTCAGCGGGAGGCCCCACGGTCGCAACGCGTGGCCCGTACGCCGGAAGGCCCCGGGCAGCAGGGGCGAGTCGAACCGCGCGGCGCTGTCCACCGCCAGGTCGCCGTACGGCAGTCCGAGCAGCTGAGCGGTCTGGGCGGCCAGGAGGGGCCGCAGCTGACTGAGCCATCGCCGGGCCGCCTTGGCCGTGGACTCGGTGTCATCGGACGAGCCCGCCGCGCTGGAGTCTGCGGTGGACGGGGAGTCGCTCGGTGACGGTGACGACGGGCCCGTCCCCGACGTGGAGGGAGCCGTCAGGGTGCGCGTCGGGTTGCCGTGCGCGAGACGGCGTACGACGTCCGGCACGGCCGGGTCGATCAGCCAGGTGAGGGGCCGGCCCTGGGCTGCGCGCGCGGTCCTGACCACGGCGCGGAGCGGCCCGGTGCGGAGGCTGGTGGCCCATCCCTCGGGATCGGAGATCGAGCCGTCGGCGGCCCGGGTGACACCGGCTCGCAGGGGGAGCACCAGGGCGGCGTCCTCGTGCCCGTTCGCGGGGATCGCGCTCGCGGGGACATAGGGGAGGAACGTGCGGTCGCGTCCGACCGCCACCCGAGCCCCGCCCTCGCCGTCGTCGCCGAGCACGTGGACGCCGAACCAGTAGACGCCGGGCGAGGACACCGGCAGCGTCCCGTGGGGCAGCCGGAGCGAGAAGGATCGGGTCTCCCCGGGTGCGAGGGAGGGGATGCTGTCGAAGGTGCCCTGGACCGTGATCCGGCCGCCGACGTCGGCGTCGATCGGGGTCTTCACGGCAGCGCTGAGCTCCTCCGTCGTGGTCAGCGGCGAGTCGCCCATGAAGCCGTGGACGTTGATCGCGGTCCAGGTCTGGTCGGACACGTTGGTGACGGTGCCGGTGACGACGATCGGACCCTGGTCGGGAACGTAGTTCGGCGTGATCGTGCGGATCCGCGGCACGAGCGGTTGCTGCGGGTCGAGCGTGCGGGCCGTCGAGGCGTGCGCCGGGGCCGGTGGAGCGAGGACGCCGAGTGTCCCGAGAACCGTCAGGGCGAGGGCGAGGGCGGTCCCTGCCAGCCTGATCGCCACCACTGCCGGGGCATGCGGCAGCGAGGACGGGCGGAGCACCCCCCGATGGTAGGGGCCAGCGTGGGCGCTCCCACCACTACGCTGGCTCATCGTGTCCGAAGCAGCAGAGCGCCGACCTCCCGGCAGCGTCCGGCTGGCCGACGCCCAGCGCGACGTCGCTGCGGAGCTGGATCGGATCGCGCCGGTGATCGACGAGCTCGGCCGGCGGTTCTCCGAGGCCGGCTTCGAGCTGGCCCTGGTCGGGGGACCGGTGCGCGACGCGATGCTCGGTCGCCGGCACAACGACCTCGACCTCACCACGTCGGCACGACCCGACGACATCGAGCGGATGCTCGCCGGCTGGGCCGACGCGACGTGGGACATCGGTCGCGCGTTCGGCACGATCGGCAGTCGCAAGGGGCCGTTCCAGGTCGAGATCACGACGTACCGGTCCGATGAGTACGACCCGTCCTCGCGCAAGCCCGCGGTCGACTTCGGCGACACCCTCGAGGGCGACCTCGGGCGCCGAGACTTCACCGTCAACGCGATGGCCGTGCGCGTGCCGTCGCGCGAGTTCGTGGACCCGTTCGGCGGCGTGGTCGACCTCGCGCAGGGGCTGCTGCGTACGCCGGGACGCCCCGAGGACTCGTTCTCCGACGACCCCCTGCGGATGATGCGGGCCGCGCGCTTCGCCGCGCAGCTCGGCTTCGTGGTCGACCCGGCCGTCGTCTCCGCGATGACGGACATGGCCGGCCGGATCGAGATCATCTCCGCCGAGCGGGTCCGCGACGAGCTGGTCAAGCTGGTGCTGGCGGCGTACCCCCGGTTGGGGCTGTCGCTCCTCGTCGAGACCGGGCTGGCCGCCCTGGTCCTGCCCGAGCTGCCCGCCCTGGCGCTGGAGCGCGACGAGCACCACCGGCACAAGGACGTCTACGAGCACACCCTGACCGTCCTCGAGCAGTCCATCGACCTCGAGGGCCGGCTGGGCGGACCGGACTTCGTCTCGCGCTTCGCCGCCCTGATGCACGACGTCGGCAAGCCGCGGACCCGTCGCTTCCTGGCCGACGGCAGCGTGACCTTCCACCACCACGACGTCGTCGGCGCGAAGCTGACCAAGAAGCGGATGCAGGCGCTGAAGTTCTCCGGCGACGAGTCGGACGCGGTCTCGACCCTGGTCGAGCTGCACCTGCGCTTCCACGGGTACGGCGGCGGGCAGTGGACCGACTCGGCGGTGCGGCGCTACGTCCGCGACGCCGGTGACCAGCTCGAGCGCCTGCATGTGCTGACCCGCGCCGACTGCACGACCCGGAACCGGAAGAAGGCGGAGCGTCTCCGCCAGACCTACGACGACCTCGAGGCGCGCATCGCCCAGCTCTCCGAGCAGGAGGAGCTGGCCGCGATCCGTCCCGACCTCGACGGCACGCAGATCATGGAGATCCTCGGCATCGAGCCCGGGCCGACCGTGGGGGCGGCGTACCGGTTCCTCCTGGAGCTGCGCCTCGACGACGGCCCGCACACCTACGACGACGCGAAGGCCGCCCTGCAGTCGTGGTGGGCCGAGCAGACCTGACACGATCGGTCCATGTCTCAGCTGATCGTGAACGGGCCGTCGGTCGATCGCGGCGGGGAGATCCTGACGCCGGAGGCGCTGGCGTTCGTGGCCGATCTGCAGACCCGCTTCGGCAGCCGTCGCGACGAGCTGCTCGCCGCGCGGCGTACCCGACGGGCGGAGGTCGGCCGCACCGGCCGCCTCGACTTCCTCGACCACACCGCGGACGTGCGCGCGGCCGACTGGCAGGTCGCGACGGCGCCCGCCGACCTGCAGGACCGGCGGGTCGAGATCACCGGACCCACCGAGCGGAAGATGGCGATCAACGCGCTCAACTCCGGGGCGAAGGTCTGGCTGGCCGACTTCGAGGACGCCAACACCCCGCACTGGGTGAACGTCGTCGGCGGGCAGGTGAACCTGTACGACGCCGTCCGGCGCACGATCGAGCTCACGACCGACGAGGGCAAGGAGTACCGGCTGCGCGACCCGGACCAGGTGCCGGTGATCCTGCCGCGGCCCCGCGGCTGGCACCTCCCGGAGGCGCACCTGACGCTGGACGGCCAGCCGGTGGTCGGCGCTCTCGTCGACTTCGGGCTGTACTTCTTCCACAACGCCCGCGAGCTCGTCGAGCGCGGCAGCGGCCCGTACTTCTACCTGCCGAAGATGGAGTCCCACCTCGAGGCGCGGCTGTGGAACGACGTCTTCACCCACGCCGAGGAGTCGCTCGGGATCCCTCACGGGACGGTGCGGGCGACCGTGCTGATCGAGACGATCCCGGCGGCGTTCGAGATGGACGAGATCCTCTACGAGCTGCGTGACCACTGCTCGGGCCTGAACGCCGGCCGCTGGGACTACCTCTTCTCGATCATCAAGACCCTGCGCGACGCACCGGGCGACCACACGCTGCCCGACCGCAACGTCGTCACCATGAACGCCCCGATGATGCGCGCGTACGCCGACCTGCTGGTCGCGACGTGTCACCGCCGCGGCGCCTTCGCGATGGGTGGGATGGCGGCGTTCATCCCCTCGCGCCGCGACGCGGCCGTCAACGAGGCGGCGTTCGCGAAGGTGCGTGAGGACAAGACCCGCGAGGCCACGCAGGGCTTCGACGGCTCCTGGGTCGCCCACCCCGACCTGGTGCCGCTGTGCGCGGAGATCTTCGACGAGCTGATGCCGGCGCCGAACCAGATCTCGCGGCAGAGCGATGTCGAGGTCACGGCCGACGACCTGCTCGACGTGGCCGCCACCCCCGGCGCCCGCACCCTCGACGGGCTCCGCACGAACGTCGAGGTCGGGATCACCTACGTCGCCGCGTGGCTCAGCGGCAACGGCGCCGCCGCGATCCACCACCTGATGGAGGACGCCGCGACCGCCGAGATCTCGCGCTCGCAGATCTGGCAGTGGACCCACAGCTCGGTCGAGCTCGAGGACGGCACGGTCGTCGACCGGGCGCTCGTCGAACGCGTCGTCGCCGAGGAGTACGACGCGCTGGTCGCGGCCGCCGGCCCGTACGCCGCCCAGCTGTCGACCGCCCGCGACCTGTTCCTGGCCACCGCGCTCGACGACGACTTCGCGGACTTCCTCACGCTCCCGGCGTACGACGAGGTGCTGCGCGCGGGTGGGTGAGCTCCTCGGCCGGACGACCTCGACCCGAGGCGCCCGGCCCGCCCGGCGACGGGTTGAATGGCCCCATGCCGACCGACAACCCGGCTCGTTTCGCCGGAGTGCTCGCGCGTCACGAGGGGCAGGTCGTCCTGGTTCGTGAGGAGTACCCCTCCTGGGGTGGCGCGCACTGGAACATCCCCAGCGGAGGGGTCGAGGCGCACGAGAGCCCCGCCGAGGGCGCGTCCCGGGAGCTGGCCGAGGAGACGGGTCTCGTCGTCCCGTCCGGCGACCTGGAGCTGTGGTGCACGTCGGCGGTCGCGACCCTGGATCGGGTGAGCCGGGCGTGGAACTTCACCGGCGACGTCCGGGACCCGACGCTGAGCGTGAGCGATCCGGACGGGTTGATCCAGGAGGCTCGATGGTTCACCCCGGACGAGGCGGTGCGGCTGCTCCGGGCGCTGCCCTATCGGCCGCTCTGGGAGCCGGCGGTGGCGATCCTCTCCGGAGAGGTCCAGGCGGGAGCCCACTGGGACTACGCCGACCCGCAGGCACCACCGGTCGTCACGCATGGAGAGTGAACCGTCGCGAGGCGCACGCGCTGCGGACCTCGCTCGTGGTGGGGCGGACTGGCTGGTCGACCGGGTACGCCGTTCCCTGGCCCGACCATCCGGTCACTGCGTCGAAAGGCCGGGATACATAAGCACTGTTATAGTGCTGTCATGGTTGAGGATGTCACCGCCGCGAGCCTGTGGCGCCCGCTGCGGCTGCTGATGCAACGCGTGGACGACGAGATCGCCCGGGTGTATGCCGGAATGCCGGACGCGGAGGGCCTCCGCCCGGCCTGGGTGCTCGAGATCTTGCGCTTGGACTCCCAGGGACCGATGACGATCCGCCAGCTCGCCGACTCCGTGGGCCGCACGCACTCGGCGCTGAGCCAGAAGGTCGCCGCCATGGGCAGGGCCGGTCTCGTCGAGACGCGGGTCGGGCAAGACGGACGGATGCGCCAGGTCCACCTCACCGACCGCGCGCGGGGGCTGGTCGGTCGGATGCGGGCCGAGTGGCAGGCCACCGAGCAGGTGCTGGCCGAGCTCGAGGCGGAGACGCCGTACCCGCTCAGCCAGGCGGTCCGCGACCTGGAGGCGGCTCTCGACCGCACCAGCTTCTACCAGCGGCTCAGCGAACGGCTCGACTCGGACAGCCGGGAGCAGGACGGGCAGGACCAGGGCCCGGCGTGAGGGGGCTCCTGCTCGACACGAGCCCTCTCGCGACGCCGGCCTTCCGACGGCTGTGGCTGGGCGGCTCCATCTCGGCCGTGGGCGGTCAGCTCACGCTGGTGGCGGTCATGTACCAGGTGTGGGAGGCCACCCACAGCCCCTGGTGGTCGGGCGCCACCGCGATCGTGTCGGCGATCCCGATGATCGTCGTCGGCCTGTGGGGCGGCGGGCTCGTCGACCGGGGCGACCGGCGCCGGATCGTGCTGGTCGCCACGACCGGGCAGCTCGCCTGCTCCCTGCTGCTCGCCGCCCAGGCGGCCGTGCGTCCCTCGGTCGCCGCCGTGTTCGTGCTGCTGGGCGTGCAGACGGCGTTCCTGGCCGTGAGCCAGCCGGCGACCCGGACCTTCGTACCGCGACTCCTGCCCGCCGATCAGGTGGCCGCCGGCCTGGCACTGTCGCGGCTCGGCGGCCAGGCGGCGCTGCTCGGCGGGCCGGCCCTGGCCGGGGTGATGCTGGGCTACGGCGGACTGCCGGTCTGCTACCTGGTGGACGCGGCCACGTTCACCGCCGGTATGTACGGCGTCATCGGGCTGCCCCCCATGCGACCGCTCGGGGAGGTCGCCCGCCGGGGGGCGAGGGGCGTCGTCGACGGGCTGAGGTTCGTGGTCGGCGAGCCCATCGTCCGCGGCGCCATGATCACCGACCTCGCGGCGACCGTCCTCGCGATGCCGGTGAGCTTGTTCCCGCTGATCAACCAGGAGCGGTTCGGCGGCGACCCGCGCACCCTCGGGCTCTTCCTGAGCGCCATCGCCCTCGGCGGCGCCGCGGCGTCGGTCTTCTCCGGAACCTTCACCCGGCGGTCGCGCCCGGGTGCCGCGATGGTCGGCGCCGCAGCGTGCTGGGGCGCCGCGTTGGCGGCGTTCGGGCTGGTCACGTCGCCGTGGCTCGGGCTCCTCATGCTCGTGGTGGCGGGGGCGGCGGACACCGTCAGCGTCGTCTCTCGCGGCACCCTCATCCAGCTCGCCACCCCCGACGAGCTCCGCGGCCGGATCTCCTCGATCGAGCTGATCGTCGGCATCAGCGGCCCGGACGTCGGCAACGTCCGAGCGGGCGCTGTCGCCCAGGCCACCAGCGCGTCGATCGCTCTGGTCAGCGGGGGCCTCGCCTGTCTGGTCGCCCTCGGCGTGAGCGTGGCCACGTCCCGGCGCCTCCTGAGCTTCCGCAGAGATGAGGCTCCGGTCACGCGGGAGGCGTCGCCGCGATCGAGTCGAGGTCGCGAGCGGCGTACCGGTGGTGCTCCCACTCCTCGTCGAGGATGACGTGCAGGCAGTCGAGGGTGGTCTCGGCATGATCGGGGTCGTGGGGGTTGCGGTGCACCGCGGCCAGCTCGTCCGCGGTGACCCCGGCGATGAAGTCGTGCACCATCGCGACGCGGTCGGCACGCGCGGCGAGCACCTCGTCGTACGTCGGGGTCTCGCTGCTGAACCCCGAGGTGTCGACCTCCTCGTCGGCCGATCCGGCATCGCGCAGGCCGAGCGGATGGTAGGGCCGCTCACGCTCGAGGATCGCCTTGCCCAGCCACGTGTCCGTGGCCAGGACCAGGTGCCGCAGCGTCTCGGCGAACGACCACTCGCCATCCACGCGGACGTCGACGGTGCCGGCCGGCATGGCCGCGGCCCGGTCGAGGGTGGCCGCCCAGGTGTCCTGGAGCGCGGCATGCGCCGCACGCAGCCCGTCGGGGTCTGCAGCGAAGCGCAGCTCGCGCCCCGGGAAGCGGCGGTTGAGCTCGGCGTCGACGTAGGGGATCACGTCGACGCCGTTGACCCGGAGGAACGTGTCGCCCTCGAACAGCCACGGGGCGTCGACCTCGGCCCCCTCGACCTGGACCCCGCGCATGACCACGCCGGACAGGTCGCAGCCGACGAACCGTGCCCCGCTGAGCTCGACATCGGTGAACGTCGCTCGCGTGAGGTCGTCGGACCCGGTGAAGGAGGTCATGGGCCCGATGATGCCCGAGGTCACCGACACCCGACGGGCGCCCGGTCGCTGTTGGGAAGCGTCAGAGGGTGTTGCGCGTGAACGTCACGTGGGTGACGCCGCTCGGTGAGGAGACCTGCTCGATCTGGTACTGGTCCTCGAAGGACTCCAACCCGTCCCAGAGCCGGACACCGCGCCCGAGCAGGATCGGCGACACGACGATGTGCGCGTGGTCGACGAGCCCGGCCGTGAAGAAGTCGCGGATCACCGTCGCGCCGCCGCCGATGCGGACGCCCAGGTCACCGGCCGCCTCGCCGGCGGCCTCGAGCGCCTCGGCCGGGGAGGCGTCGAGGAAGTGGAACGTCGTCCCGCCCTCCATCTCGATCGACGAGCGAGGGTGATGGGTGAGGACGAACACCGGGGTGTGGAACGGCGGGTTGGGTCCCCACCAGCCCTTCCAGTCGGGGTCCTCGTGCCACCCCTTGAAGCCCCACTTGTTGGCGCCCATGATCTCGGCGCCGATCCCCTGGTCGTGCCGTTGCAGGAAGGCGTCGTCGACGCCACCGGCGCTCACGCTGCCACGTGACTTCCACCAGTGGGTGTCGAACATCCACTGGTGCAGGCGCTCGCCGGCATGACCGAACGGCTCCTCCCGGGTCTGGCCCTCACCGGTACCGAAGCCGTCGAGGGAGACGGTGAACTGGTGGACGAAGGTCTGCGACATGGGTCGGCCTCCACGGATCAGTCGTAGTAGCGACGGGCGCTGGAGCCGATCCGGGTGATGTCGGTGCCGTAGATGTGGACCGAGATCGCCGTCGTGTCGGCGGTGTTGTGCACGCGGTGGATGTCGCCCGGCGGCGCGAACCCGCTGACGTCACCGACCTGGTTGTCGCTGCTGCCGACCAGGTTCAGGTCGGCGTCGAAGAGGTCCTCGTGCTCGACGCCCTGGAGCACGCCGAACGCGCACCAGGTGACGTGGTCGTGGATCCGGGTGATCTGCCCCGGCCGCCAGACCAGCGCGATGATCGAGAACGTGCCGTCGGGCTCGACGTACAGCGTGTGAGCGGTGTAGTCGTCGGCCGACCCGAGCCGCTGCTCGGCGGTGAGGACCTCCGGGCTCGGGAGGTGCGTGCGCAGCTCCTCGGCGACGAGCTGGGCGGTGGTGGCCCAGTCCGCGTGCTCCGCGACGACGGAGCGGACGCCGTCGACCAGGTCGGTCAGGTGATGGACGGGTTGCACGGTGGTCGTGGTCATGACATCCAGCGTGATGCCGTCCGATCCATACGTCTAATGCCAAGATTCACTGCCACTCATCGACAAAGTCGATGGGTCGTCCTCAGCTCCCGGTGTGTCGGGCGGCGGGCGGCCACCACTGGTCGGCCGAGACCACCTCGCCGGCGACCCACACCTGGGCGACGTCGGCGGACGTCGCGTGGGCGAACGCCTTCGCCAGAGCGTCCTCGGGGGAGGCCGCGAACCGGAGCAGGATGTCGAGCGGCGTCCCGGTGCTGGGGCGCAGCCAGCAGGCGTCGAAGGCCATCCCCTCCCCGAAGAACCCGACGGTCGTGGCGAGGTCGAGCGCCGCCGCCCCCGCCGTCGTGGCGAGGTGCAGCAGGTGCGCCGACGTGAGCGGGACGCCCTCGCCGGCCAGGGCCTGCTGCACGAAGTAGGCCTGCAGGCCCTCCTTGAACAACGACAGCCCGGTGCCGGCGCCGACGTCGGAACCCAGCGCGACCGGTACGCCGGCGTCGAGGTGCGCGCGCAGGGGGAACAGGCCGCTCCCGAGCATGAGGTTGCTGGTGGGGCAGTGCGCCACGGCCACACCGGCGGCGGCGAGGGCGCCGAGCTCGTCCGCGGTCGGGTGTACGTCGTGAGCCAGGACGCTGCCGGGCACCAGGAGTCCGTGCCGCGCGTAGGCGTCGGCGTACGACGTGGCGTCCGGGAACAGCTCCCGCACGCGGGCGATCTCGGCGGCGTTCTCGTTCACGTGGGTGGTCAGCATCGAGCCCGGGACGTCGTTCAGCAGACTCGCGCAGGCATCGAGCATCTCCGGGGTGCACGAGAGCGCGAAGCGGGGCGTGACGGCATAGCGGTTGCGGCGTACCCCGTGCCACTTCTTCGCCAGCGCCAGCGAGTCGTCGTAGGCGCGGCCCGCGGGGACGAGCAGGTCCGCGCGCAGGTCGCGGTCGCTGACGACCAGGCCGGCGGTGATGCGCAGACCCAGGGCGTCGGCCTCGGCGAACAGGGCGTCGGTGGCGTCGAGGAAGTGCGCACCGAACACCAGGGCCGTCGTCGTGCCCGCACCTGCCAGGGCATTGACGAACGCGCGCGCCAGCTCGCCGGCGTACGCCGGGTCGGCCAGCCGCGCCTCCTCCGGCAGGGCGCACTGGTCGAGCCAGTCGAGCAGCGGCATGCCGAGAGCCCCGATGCAGCGCAGCTGAGGGAAGTGGACGTGGGTGTCCACGAGGCCGGGCAGCACCAGACCGCCGCGGACGTCGACGAGCGTGGCCTCGGGGTACGCCGACGCCAGGGAGGCGAAGGAGCCTCGGGCGGCGATGATGCCGTCGTCGTCGACCAGCAGCCCGCCGTCCTCCTCGGCACGTAGAACACCCCCGCGGAACGGGTCGTCGGGGGTGTCGAGGAACGAGCCGCGGAACAGCCTCATGTGGCGGCTCCGCGATGGTGTGTCTGGGGCGTCGTCTCGTCGGCGAAGGACTGCAGAAGAGCCGCCGCGACCGAGACCGCGATCGTGGCGGGGTCCTTCCCGGCCAGTGAGGGCAGGCCGATCGGGGTGACGATGCGATCGACGGCGGCCACGTCGTGCCCGTCGGCGAGCAGGGTCGAGCGGAAGCGCGACCACTTCGCCGAGGAGCCGATCAGGCCGACCCGTCCGAGATGCGTCGTCCGCAGGGCGGCATCGAGGATCGCGAGGTCCTCGGCATGGTCGTGCGTCATCACGAGAACCTGGCAGCCGGCCGGGAGCTCGGCGAGCACCAGCTCGGGGAGGACGGCCTCGTGGTGGACGTGCACCCGGGCGTCGGAGTCGGCCAGCGGGGCCAGGACCTCGGCGCCGAGCTGTGCGGGCCGCGAGTCGATGAGGTGCAGGTCCAGGTCGTGGCGGGCGAGGATGCGGGCGAGCTCCAGGCCGACGTGCCCGACGCCGAAGACCGCTACCGCCGGTCGTACGGCGAGCGGCTCGAGCAGCACGGTCACCTCACCGCCGCAGCACTGGACGCCGTGCTCGCCGGGCGCCTTGTCGGACAGGTCGACGGAGAACGTCACCGGCGCGTGGTTGTCGGATGCCAGCAGCTCGCGCGCCCGGGCGACCGCGGTCGCCTCGGTGTTGCCGCCGCCGATGGAGTCCCACGTCGCGTCGGCGGCGACGACCATCTTCGCCCCGGCCTCGCGCGGCGCGTGACCACGCGCGGACATCAACGTCACCAGCACGCCGGCCCGTCGCTCGTCCCGGAGCTTCTCGACCGCCTGCAACCACCGCATCGCGTCAGGCCCCCGCCGGCTCGGGGGCGGTCGTCGTCCGGCGGGCCGCGTCCAGCGCCCAGTAGACCGCCTCGGGTGTGGCCGGGCTCGCCAGCTCGACGCTGATCCCCTCCGGCCCGAACGCCGCGCAGGCCTGGCGCAGCGCCTCGCGGACGGCGAAGGCCAGCATCAGCGGCGGCTCGCCCACGGCCTTGGAGCCGTAGACGGCGCCGTCCTCGTGGGCCTGCTCGAGCATCGCGACCCGGAAGTCCTCGGGCATCTCGGAGAAGCTCGGGAGCTTGTAGGTGCTGGCGGCCTGGGTCGCCAGCCGCCCCCGGTGCTCCCCGTCGGAGAGGTCCCACCGGAGGTCCTCCAGGGTCAGCCAGCCGGCACCCTGCACGAAGCCGCCCTCGATCTGTCCGAGGTCGACCAGCGGCGAGAGGCTGTCGCCCACGTCGTGCACGATGTCGACGCGGCGCGTGCGGTAGGCGCCGGTGAAGCCGTCGACCTCCACCTCGGCCGCGGCCACGCCGTACGCGAAGTACTTGAAGGGCGAACCCCGGAACACGGTGGCGTCCCAGTGCAGTCCCTCGGTGCGGTAGTAGCCGGCGGCGAACAGCGGCACGCGCGCGAAGTACGCCGCGCGGACGAGCTCCTCCCACGGCAGGTCGCGTCCGTCGTCGACCTCGACGAGCCGGGCCGTGATCTGCTCGCAGGCGTTCTTGATCGCCGCGCCGTTGAGGTCGGCGCCGGACGACGCCGCGGTGGCCGAGGTGTTGGGCACCTTGTCCGTGCGCGTCGGCGCCAGCCGCACCTTCGACAGCGGTACGCCGAGCGACGTGGCCGCGACCTGGAGCATCTTGGTGTGCAGGCCCTGGCCCATCTCGGTGCCACCGTGGTTGATCAGGACCGAGCCGTCCTTGTAGACGTGCACCAGCGCGCCGGCCTGGTTGAACGCCGTCAGGTTGAACGAGATGCCGAACTTCACCGGCGTCATCGCCAGCGCCCGCTTGGTGTGCTCGTGGGCGGCGTTGAACTCCGCGATCTCCCGCGACCGCCCGGCCACGTCCGCTGTCGTCAGCACCTGGTCCCATGCGACGCCCGCGCGCTCGGCGTGCCGGACCGGCTGGCCGTACGGCGTCTCCTGGCCCTCGACGTAGAAGTTGCGGCGGCGCAGCTCCAGGGGGTCGATCCCGAGCAGGGGCGCACAGCGGCCGAGGATGTCCTCGATCACCAGCATCCCCTGGGGTCCGCCGAAGCCGCGGAAGGCGGTCTGCGACGTCTTGTGGGTCTTCGCGACGCGGCCGTGGATGCGCGCGTCGGGGATCCAGTAGGCGTTGTCGACGTGGCAGATCGCCCGGGCCAGCACCGGTTCGGAGAGGTCGAGGCTCCAGCCACCGTCGGAGGTGAGGGTGGTGTCGAGCGCCAGCAGGCGGCCGTCGTCGTCGAAGCCGACCCGCCAGGTCGCGTGGAAGCCGTGTCGCTTGCCGGTCAGGGTGATGTCCTGCGTGCGGGTGAGCCGTACCCGGACCGGGCGGCCGGTCAGGGTCGCGCCGAGCGCCGCCACCGCGGCGTACGGGTTGGCCTGCGTCTCCTTGCCGCCGAAGCCGCCACCCATCCGCAGGCACTGCACGGTGACGGCGTGGCTGGCGAGACCGAGGACGTGGGCGATGACCTCCTGCGTCTCGGTCGGGTGCTGGGTGGACGACTGCACGAACACCTGGCCGCCGTCGTCGACCTCGGCCAGCGAGGCCTGGGTCTCCAGGTAGAACTGCTCCTGCCCGGCCATCTCGGTCTCACCCTCGAACACGTGGGCGGCGCGAGCCAGTCCCTGCTCGACGTCCCCGCGTTCCGCTCCGGGCAGAACCCCCTGGAAGCTCTTGGCCTCGATCGCCTCACGGATCGTCAGCAGCGCAGGGAGCGGCTCGTAGTCGACCTCGACCCGGCCCGCTCCCCGACGGGCCGCCTCGAGGGTCTCGCCGAGCACCCAGCAGACCGCCTGGCCGTGGTGCATGACCTCCGTCGGGAACAGCGGCTCGTCGTGCTTGATCCCGGAGTCGTTGACGCCGGGGACGTCGTCCGCGGTCAGCACGCGCACGACGCCCGGCTCGGCGTACGCCGCGTCGACGCGGAGGGCGGTCACCCGCGCGTGGGCGTGGGTGGCCTGCGCCGGCCAGGCGTGCAGGACGCCCTTGGTGCGCGGGGTGAGGTCGTCGGTGTAGAGCGCGCGACCGGTGACGTGCAGCGCGGCACTCTCGTGAGGCATGGTCTCGCCGACGACGGCGCCGTCGGGTCGCTGGGAGAGGTCGCTCATACGGTCGCCCCCTCGGCGGTCTCGACGAAGAGCCGTCGCAGCGACTGGCCGAGCATCGCGGACCGGTAGCGGGCCGAGGAGCGCTGGTCGTCGATCGGGGTGCCTGCGGCCGCGAGCACGGTCGCCGCCTCGTCGACGGTCTCCGGGGTCCACGGCCGGCCGACGAGGGCGGCCTCGGTCTCGAGCGCCCGGATCGGGGTGGCGGCGACCCCGCCGAGTCCGATGCGTGCGGACCGGACGACGCCGTCGCCCACGTCGAGGGCGAACCCGATGGCCACGCTGGAGATGTCGTCGTACCGGCGCTTGGCGATCTTGTGGAACGCCGTGAGTGGCGCGAGCGGCAGCGGGACGACGACCTCCTTGATCAGCTCACCGTGCTGCCGGACGCTGGCGCGGTAGCCGGTGAAGTAGTCCGCCAAGGGAACGCGGCGCTCGCCGGCGAGCGAGACCAGGACCACCTCGGCGCCGAGGGCGAGGAGCAGGGGCGGGCTGTCGCCGATCGGCGAGCCGGTGCCGAGGTTGCCGCCGAGGGTGGCGCCGTTGCGGATGGGCCGCGACGCGAACTGCCAGAAGAGCTCGTCCAGCACCGGGACCCGCCCGGCCAGGCGGCGTTCGATCTCGGTGAGCGACAGGGCGGCGCCGATCGTGAGCTCGTCGGCGGACCAGCGGAGCTCGCGGAGCTCGTCCAGCCGGTCGACCGCGACCATCAGCTCGGGCCGAGAGCCGCGGAGGTTGATCTCGACACCGAGGTCGGTCGCCCCGGCGACGGGCGTGGCCTCCTCGTCGGTCAGCAGTCGCAACGCGTCGGCCAGGTCGTCGGGTCGCACGAACGCCGCGCCGTCGCCGTCGACCCGGGCCGGCGGAGGCGGCGCCGCCGGCGTGCTCCGGCGTACGGCGAGCGGGTCGCCGTCGACGGGCGGGCCGAGGGCGTACGCCGCGTCGCGGATCGGGCGGTAGCCGGTGCAGCGGCACAGGTTGCCGCCCAAGGCGTGCAGGTCGAAGCCGTTGTCCCCGTGGGTGCCGTTGGCCGAGGGCGAGGGCCGGCGGTCGTGGCGGTAGTACTCCGCCGCCATCGAGCAGACGAACCCCGGCGTGCAGTAGCCGCACTGGGACCCGCCACGCTCGGCCATCTCGTGCTGCACGGGGTGCAGGTCGGCCGGCGTACCGAGGCCCTCGGAGGTCACGACCTCCTGACCGATCAGGGACGCCGCGGAGACCAGGCAGCTGTTGACCGACGTCCACTCCGTGCCCGCGGTGCCGTCGGCGGGAGGACGGGCGACCAGCACGCAGCACGCGCCGCACTCGCCCTCGGCGCACCCCTCCTTGGCGCCGGTCAGCCCGCGGTCGCGCAGGAAGTCGAGCGCCGTGGTGTGCGGCGTGACGCCGTCGAGCACCAGCGGCTCACCGTTGACCGTGATCTCGGCCATCACCACTCCCTCCGTCCTGGTGTGCGCGGGGCACCGGAGGCATGGTTGCGTTCCTGCCGCGTGCCTGCTGGTTATCCATGCGAACAACAGGCCGTGCGCGATTGTACCTAGAGCCGCAGGCCCGGGTGCCGGTTGACGTCCTTGTAGAGCAGGTAGCGGAAGGGGCCGGGTCCGCCGGCGTAGCAGGCCTGGGGACAGAAGGCGCGCAGCCACATGTAGTCGCCGGCCTCGACCTCCACCCAGTCGGTGTTGAGCAGGTAGACACCCTTGCCCTCCAGCACGTAGAGCCCGTGTTCCATCACATGTGTCTCCGGGAACGGGATGGACCCGCCCGGCTCGAAGTTCACGATGTTGACGTGCATGTCGTGCCGCAGGTCCGCCAGGTCGACGAACCGCGTCGTGGTCCAGGCGCCGTCGGTGCCGGGCATCGGCAGCGGAGCGACCTCCTGCTCGTCGTCACGAACGCCGGCGGTACGTCGAGGCCGTCGACGGACTCGTAGGCCTTGCGGATCCAGTGGAACGTCGCCGGCCGGGCCAGCCGGTTGCGCAGCGACCACTCGGCGCCCGGCGGCACGTAGGCGTAGCCGCCCGGCCTCAGATCATGGTTCCTGCCGTCGAGGCTGAGTCGCAGCCGGCCCGAGGTCACGAACAACACTGCCTCCGCCTCCGGGTCCGGCTCGGGGTCGTCGGAGCCGCCGCCGCGCTCGACCTCCATCAGGTAGTGGCTGAACGTCTCGGCGAAGCCGGTCAGCGGCCGGGCCAGGATCCAGCCGCGGGCCAGCTCCCAGTGGGGGAGGTACGACGCGACGATGTCGGTCATCGAGCCGCGCGGGATCACGGCGTACGCCTCGGTGAAGCGCGCGCGGTCGGTGGTCAGCCGGCTCTGTGGCGGCAGGCCACCGGGGGGTACGGCGTAGGTTCTTCCGGGGTCCCTGCGACGTTGTTCGGCGGAGGAGCGAAGCGGGGGAGCTGAAGAACGGCGTGGGGTGGTTTTCATCGTGTTCCTCTCGCCAGCAACCGGCCGCGGGGCTCGTCGCCGATCTCGCGTCCCGCCAGGAAGGTACGCCGTACGACGCCCTGCAGGGTGCGGCCGGCGTACGCCGAGACCTGATTCTTGTGGTGCAGCCGCGACACGTCGACCACGAACGACTCCTCGGGCGCGAGCACGGCCAGGTCGGCATCGCGGCCGACCTCGATCCGGCCCTTGGCGGACAGCCCGACCCGATCGGCGGGAGCGGTCGACATCCAGCGGACGACGTCGGTGAGCGGGACGCCCCGGGACCGGGCAGCGGTCCAGACGGCGGCGAGGCCGACCTGCAGGGACGAGATGCCTCCCCAGGCGTGTCCGAAGTCCGGCACCTTGAGATCGGCGGTGCTCGGCGAGTGGTCGGTCACGACGAAGTCGATGTCGCCCGCGGCGAGGCCCGCCCACAGCAGGTCCTGGTTGGACAGGTCGCGGATCGGCGGGCAGCACTTGAACTCCGTGGCCCGGTCGGGCACGTCCTCCGCGCACAGCGTGAGGTAGTGCGGGCAGGTCTCGACCGAGACGTCGACGCCCTGGGCCCGCGCGGAGCGCAGGTGGGGCAGGGCGCCCGCCGCCGACAGATGGACGACGTGGGCCCGGCCCCCGGTCCGCGAAGCCGCGTCGATCACCAACCCGACGGCCGCCTGCTCCGACTCCGGAGGCCGCGAGGCGAGGAAGTCGCCGTACGAGGGCGCGTCCGTCTCGCGGATGAGGTGACCGTCCTCGGCGTGGACGAGCAGCAACGAGCCCAGCCGGGCGGTCTCGGTCATCGCGACCGTCAGCTCGTCGGCCGACAGGGGCGGGAACTCCGCGACCCCCGAGTCGAGCAGGAAGCACTTGAAGCCGAAGACGCCGCCCTCGTGCAGCGCGGCCAGGTCGCCGAGGTGAGCGGGCACGGCGCCGCCCCAGAACCCGACATCGACGAACGCCTGGCCCCGCGCCACGGAGCGCTTGACCTCCAGCGCCTCCACCGTCACCGTCGGCGGGACGGAGTTCAGCGGCATGTCGACGATCGTCGTCACGCCGCCGGCCGCGGCCGCGTGGGTCGCGGTGTCGAACCCCTCCCACTCCGTGCGGCCCGGCTCGTTGACGTGGACGTGGGTGTCGACCAGCCCCGGCAGCAGCACCTCGTCGTCCTCGAGGACGACGACGCGGGCGGCGGCCGGCGGCTCGTCGTACGGCGTGAGGGAGGCGATGCGTCCGCCCGCGACGCCGACGCTGACCGCCCGCTCGGCACCGTCGACGACCGCCCGCCGCGCGCGGACGACGAGGTCGAGCTCAGCTGCCACGGTAGGTGGAGTAGCCGTAGGGGCTCAGCAGCAGCGGCACGTGGTAGTGACTCTCGCCCTCGGCGACGGTGAACGTCACCGCCACCTCGGGATAGAAGCCGCCGGGTTGGTACGCCGCGACGTCGAACCGCAGGGTGTACGACCCGGCTACGAGGTCGTCGGCGAGCGTCGCCACCCGGCCGTCCTCGTCCGTGATGCCGGTGGCGATGCCGGCCCCGGCCGCGTCGAGCAGCTCCACCGGTACGCCGGCGGCGGGCCGGCCCTGCGCCGTGTCGAGGACGTGCGTGCTCAGGGATGACATGGGCTGGACCTCGTTCGCGAGTCGGAGGAGGGCGATCTGACGGAGGTTGTCGGCCGTCTCCGCACGCTCGGCCTCGGGCGGGTTGCCGAGCCGGCGCTCCAGCTCGGCCAGGATCTCCGGGCCGGTGCGGCCGGCCGCTCGGATCAGGAAGACGTGGCCGAAGCGCTCCTCGTAGGCCAGGTTCCCCGCCAGCAGACGCTCGCGGTCGTGCGCCTCGACACCGCTCTGCTCCGTGGCCGACGCGGCGGCGTTGTGTCCGGCCGTGGCCCGCTCGCCGATCCGCGGATGGCCGGCCAGCGCCGCCTCGAGGTCCTCGGGCGACAGCTCGCGCGCGGCTCGGTCGGCGGCGGCCAGCAGGGCGTCCGTGGTGCCGAAGGGACGGCCCGCCAGCACCTGCGCGGCCCACACCGGCGCGGACAGGCAGCGCTGGAGCAGGTCGCGGGCGTCGTCGTCCGGCAGGTCGTCGAACCTCATCAGCAGAACCCCGGGACGTCACGCCACGCGACGGCGTCGTCGGGAGCGTCGTCGCGTCGGACCTGGGCCTCGATCAGGCCGTACGGCCGGTCGTCGGCGTGGAACACCTCGCCGGGGTTGTCCATCCCGAACGCCGAGAGGTCGACGACGAAGTGGTGCTTGTTCGGCGCCGAGAACCGGATCTCGGCCAGACCCGGCTCGGCCTCCAGGGCCGCGGTCCCCATCAGCTGGAGCGTCTCCTGGAGGGCGCGGCTGTACGTCGTCGCGAACGTCTCCAGCAGCACCGCCTTGCACCCGGTCGTAGGACGCGTCCCACTCGGCCGGGACCGTCGGCGCCCCAGCGCCACCAGGCCGTGAGCGAGGTGGCGAGCACCCGGTCGTCGGCCTCGGCCAGCGTGGTGAACCGGTCCTTGAGGAAGCCCTTGAACTCCGAGCCGGTCGACTTGAGGACGGTGAGGTCGGTCAGCCCCGACAGCACGTGGACGCGACGGTCGGCGTCGCTGTCCTCCGACGGTGACGACGCAGGTGCGGGTCTCGGTGCCGCGGCGTACGAACGAGTGGTCGTGGCCGTCCGATTGTCGCCTCCGACCGCGACCCGGTCCCAGGCGTACTCCTCGACCCGCACCTGCGCGCTCGTCGCGTAGGGGCTGGCTTCAAGAGCCGGTCGGCGACGGCAATGGCGTAGTCCTCGGCCGATTCGCCGCCGTGCTCCCGCGCGTAGGCGAAGACCGTGTTCTTCTGGGTGTCGGTCGGCAGCACGTGCGCCTGGTCGCCGGTCGCGTGGGCGTCGGCGAAGTCGCCGCGCAGGGCCGTCGAGACGTTGCGGTCGCGGATCTCGTGCCGCGGGGTGTCGCGGACGATCCGCACCACGCGGGTCTCGGCCTTCCCGTAGCGGTTGTCGCCGAGGACGATCGCCATGCTCTGTCTCCTCTGTGATCGCTCTGTCGGGTGATGCACTCAGCCGCGGCCGGGCCGCGCGAGCGCGGTCAGCTCGTCGATGGTCATGCCGGATGCCTGCCGGCTGTCGTCCGTCAGCAGGGCGCCGCACTCGAGGCCGCGGAGGAGGAAGTCGGCCAGCGCGCGTGCGGTGGCCGGCTCGTCCAGGATGCCGCTCTCGGCCCGGGTCGCGTAGCGGTGCAGGCGGTCGGCGGCACCGGCGAAGCCGTCGCGGTAGAAGGCGTACGTCGCGGCGTACCGCGTGGGTAGCTGGGCCGGATGCAGGTCCCAGCCCTGGTAGAAGCCGCGCTCCAGGGACCGGCGTACCAGGCGCAGGTGCAGCGCCCAGCCACGGCGTACCTGCTCGGCGTCGCCGATCGGGAGGATGTTGGTCGAGCCGTCGGAGAGACGTACGCCGGTGCCCGCCGCGGCGGCCTGCATCACGGCCTTGGCGTGGTCGGCGACCGGGTGCTCCATCGACTGGTAGGGCGCCGCGATCCCACAGAACGCGGAGTAGTCGTAGGTGCCGTAGTGGAGCCCGACGACGCGGGTGGGCGCGGCGTGGAGCATCCGCGCGACCAGGGCAGTCCCGTCGGG
This sequence comes from uncultured Actinomycetota bacterium, assembly GCA_963812055.1. GTDB lineage: Bacteria > Actinomycetota > Actinomycetes > Propionibacteriales > Nocardioidaceae > Nocardioides. Next base: position 259,767 of record CAWEUA010000016.1, on the reverse strand, counting down.
TCCGAGGATCGACTGCGGCGTCTCCACCTGGATCTCGAAGCGCAGCGTGCCGGACGCGAGCCCGTGCGCCGCCTCGATCCGCTCACCGGCCAGGGCCATCGCCTCGACCTGGCCGACCGAGGTCACCTTCGGCAGCGTGACGACGAAGCCGTCGAGGTTGCCTCCGGCCGCGAGCAGGTGGTCGACGAACCCGACGAGCGTGGCGAGCCCCCGGCGCCTCGTCGGCCGTTCGAAGCTCTTGAACCGGATCCCGTACGACGCGGTCGCGGTCCCGTCCTCCTGGGACTGGGCCAGGGCGCGCGCGGCTCTCGCCACATCGGCGTCCTCGACGTCGTCGGGGCGGGTGCCGTAGCCGTCCTCGAAGTCGATCCGCAGGTCCTCGATCGGCTCGCGGTCGAGCTTGTCCTCGACCAGCGGCAGCAGGTCCGGCGCTGCCTCGCCGAGGCAGTCGCGCAGGACGTCGTCGTGATCGCGCATCGCCTGCCGGGCCTGCGCGCCCCAGGAGCGGGTGAGATCGGCGGCGTACCGGTCGGCCGGCACGTAGACGGTGTGCACCGGTTGGCGCCCGGGGCGTTCGCCGGGGAACCGCGCCACCAGCGCGTCGTCCTCGGCCGCGAGCCGTGAGTCGAGCTCGGCGCTGAGTTCGACCGCCAGATCCTCCACGCCCGGCATCGTAGGCCGAGCGTCCTGCCACGCAGAGATCGAGGGGCATCGTAGGCGATGAAGACGCGCCTGTCCGCGGAGCTACTCGACGCAGAACTCGTTGCCCTCGGGATCGACCATCACGCAGAGTCCGGGCCGCTCGCTCACGAGCCGGGCGCCGAGCTCGGTGAGGCGGCGTACCTCGGTGGGGATGCCGCCCACGGCCCGCAGATCGAAGTGCTGGCGGTTCTTGGCGACCTTGCCCTCCGGCACCCGCTGGAACCACAGGGTCGGGCCACCCCAGCCGGCGGGCTCGACCCACGCCTTCTCGGGCGTGCTGTCCTCGTCGACGTTCGACCCCACGGCCGCGGCCCAGAAGGCCGCGACCACGAGCGGATCGGCGCAGTCGAACGTCACGGACTTGATGAAGCTCACCATCCGCTCACGGTAGGGCTCGGCGCCGCGAACGGCAGCACCCCTTCGGACGTCGCCCTGTGGAGGGTCGGAGCCGTGCGTCGGACCGCACTGCTAGACAGGACCGGTGCCGACCACCACCGATGTCCGAGCAGACGCCGAGCGCCACCTGCGGGCACTGGTCGGCCGCGACGACGCCGTGCTGCACGACGACCAGTGGGCGGCGATCGAGGCCTTGGTCGTCGACCGGCGCCGCGCGCTGGTCGTCCAGCGCACCGGATGGGGCAAGTCGGCGGTCTACTTCGTGGCCACGCTGCTGCTCCGGACCGAGGGCGCCGGTCCGACGGTGATCGTCTCGCCGCTGCTCGCGCTGATGCGCAACCAGATCGCCGCGGCCGAGCGGGCGGGCATCCGCGCCGTGACGATCAACTCCACCAACTCCGAGCAGTGGGAGGAGATCCAGACGGCGGTCCGGGCCGGCGACGTCGACGTCCTGCTGGTGAGCCCGGAGCGGCTCAACAACCCCGGCTTCCGCGACGAGGTGCTCCCGCGCCTGGCGGCGACCTGCGGGCTCCTGGTCGTCGACGAGGCCCACTGCATCTCCGACTGGGGGCACGACTTCCGCCCCGACTACCGCCGTATCCGCACCCTGCTGGCCGAGCTGCCGGTCGGCATCCCGGTCCTGGCCACGACGGCCACGGCGAACGCTCGCGTGAGCGGCGACGTGGCCGAGCAGCTCGGCGGCGAGACGCTGGTCCTGCGCGGGTCGCTCGACCGCGAGTCGCTCCGCCTCGGCGTCGTCCGGCTGCCCACACCCGAGCAGAGACTGGCCTGGCTGGCCGACCATCTGGCCGAGCAGCCCGGCTCCGGCATCGTCTACTGCCTGACGGTCGCGGCGACTCAGCAGGTCGCCGACTACCTGCGCGCCCGCGGCCACCACGTCGCGGCGTACTCCGGGCAGACCGAGCCGACGGAGCGGTTGGAGCTCGAGGACGCGCTCGCCACCGGCCGGATCAAGGCCCTGGTGGCCACCAGCGCGCTCGGCATGGGCTTCGACGCCACCCTCGGTTTCGTGGTGAACCTCGGGGCTCCGCAGTCGCCCGTCGCCTACTACCAGCAGGTCGGCCGTGCCGGCCGCGGCACCGACAGCGCCTCCGTCGTCCTCATCCCGCAGCAGGAGGACAAGGACATCTGGGCCTACTTCGCCTCGCTCGCGTTCCCCCGCGAGGACCAGGTGCGCCACACGCTGCGGGTGCTCGGTGAGGAGGGCGTCGCCAGCGTCGGCACGCTGGAGACGCTGGTCGACCTCGGCCGCAGCCGGCTGGAGCAGATGCTCAAGGTGCTCGACGTCGACGGAGCCGTACGCCGGGTCAAGGGCGGCTGGGAGGCGACGGGGCAGGACTGGTCCTACGACGCCGACCGTTACGAGCGGGTCAGCCAGGCACGCAAGCGCGAGCAGGCGGCGATGCTCGACTACCTCGACACCGACCGGTGCCGGATGTGGTTCCTGCGCGACCAGCTCGACGACCCGGACGTCGAGGAGACCACCCGGTGCGGTCGCTGCGACACCTGTGGCGGCATGGAGCTCTCGACGTCGGTCACCGACGGCGCGGTCGACGAGGCGCGCACCCGCCTCGCGCGCCCCGGTGTCGTTGTCGAGCCACGAGCGATGTGGCCGACGGCCCTGACCAACCTCGGGCTCGACCTCCGTGGGCGGATCGGTGACGCCGCTGCGCCGGGTCGGGCGGTGGCACGGCTGACCGACCTCGGTCACGGCCAGGCGCTCCGTGACCTGTTCGCCGAGCCGACGACCGATCAGCCGGTGCCGGAGCGCCTGGTGCACGCGGTGATCGAGGTGCTCAGCGACTGGCGCCCCCACGTCGACGCGATCGTGGTCGTCGAGTCGGTGACGCGACCGACACTCACGGCCGACCTCGCCGACGGGCTCTCCCGCTTCCTGAAGAAGCCGGTCGTCGGGCGCTGGGCGATCGCCGACCCGGCCGTGCAGCCAGGTCAGGGCGCCATGAACTCCGCGCAACGGGTGGCCGCAGTGACCCGGCGCTTCCGGCTCGACGCGGACGTTCCGCCCGGTCCGGTGCTGCTGGTCGATGACCGGGTTGTCACCGGGTGGACGTTGACCTTGGCCGCCAAGGCGCTGCGCGAGGCGGGAGCGACCGAGGTCCACCCGCTGGTGCTCGGCGTCTGACCCACGTCGACCGGGTCACGGGACGACTGGCGCACCTTGGAGTCGCCGGTACGTGTAGGCCATCCCGATCAGGACGACCGGGACCGCGACCAGCAGACCGATGACCAGCAGCAGTGCGCCGATGGCGAGGATCACGCTGGCGAAGATGGCGAAGAGCAGTGCGCGTCCGAAGTTGTGCCAGACCAGGAGCACGCTGCCTTGGATCGCTTCTGCGGCCTCGAGCTTCTGGTCAACGATGAAGAAGAGCGTGTACGGCGTGAGGAATGCGATCAGGATTCCCGGCAGCAGGCACATCACGGTGCCGATGAACGTCGCGACTGCGATCAGGAAGGCGGCGAGGACCACCTGGAGCTTGTTCCATCCTTGGAACATCTCGCCGACGCTGAGCTGCTTGCCCTCGGCGATGCAGACGGCGCCACGGTAGAGGCCGGCGCCGAGCAGGTTCACGACCAGGGACATCACCGCCGTCCCCAACCCGAGCCCCAGCCACTGCCGCCAGAAGTTGTCGCTGTTCCCGGAGAAGCCACCGCTCACGATGAACTGGATGAGGAGCTGGACGGCGACAACGACGACGACCACGAGGATCACGGGGATCAGCAGGGTGCTCGGTCTGGCCCAGAACTTGCGCCAGCCGTAGCCGATCGCAGCGGTAGCGCTGTACGGCGTGGAGTCGATGGGGCCGTCGTAGGGATTCCATCCCTCCATGCCCTCGGAGTTCATGGGGTCATGGGGGTCGCTCATGGCGTGCAATCTAGGGGTGGATCCGATTCGGTGTCACCCATCAGGGTGGGTGATTCGCCGAGTGCGGCCGGTGGTCCAACCAGCGATGCCCCACGCCGAAGGGCGTGGGGCATCGCAAGCTACTGGACTTTCAGGCGGGAACGACGGGCTCGTTCTGGAGCCGGCGGTAGGTGTAGGCCAGCGCGATCAGCACCACGGGGGCGGCCACCAGGAGTCCCACCAGACACAGGCAGGCGCCGACGAGGATGCACACGGCCGCCAGCAGGTAGAACAGGATGGTCTGACCGAGGTTGTCGGTGACCAGCTTGATGCTCGCCTTGATCGCGTCGACGGCCTTCATCTGCTTGTCCACCACGAACAGGATGGTGAACATCGTCAAGAACCCGACGATGAGGCCGGGGATGTAGCAGAGGAAGGACCCGATCGCCGTGGCGACCGCGATGATCAGCGCGGCGATCACGACCTGCGTCTTGTCCCAGCCGTCGAACATCTGACCCACGCTGAACGGCTTGCCGTCCGTCACGTTGGTGGCTCCCTTGTAGAGCCCGGCCGCAGCGAGGTTGAAGACCACGATCAGGATGGCCGAGATCAGCGCGGTACCGAACAGCTGCGTGACGAAGCTGGGGCTGCACTGGGCCGCGACCTGGTTGCCCAGGACTACCTTCGTGCAGTCGTGAGTGCTCAGCAGCGTGCTGTACACGAGGATCTCGAGCAGGACCGCGGCCACCACGAGCACGAGCCACACCAGGATCATCGGGACGAGGAGGGTCGACGGGCTCGCCTTGAACTTGTTCCAGCCGTAGCCGATGGCGTCGCCCGGGCTGTACGCCCCGGGGCCGGGCGGCTGTCCGTAGGGGGGGTTCTCGCCGGGTGGCGGGGGCGGTGGTGCGCCGTACCCGCCGTCGCCGTAGCCGCCCGCACCTCCGGGTGCGCCGTACGGACTGTCGCCCGCGCCTCCGGGTGCGCCGTACGGACTGTCGCCCGCGGGCGGCGGCGGTGGCGGTGGAGCAGGCGCATCTCCCGAGCCGTCGCCGGAACCGTCGCTCTGACCTCCGGGACGCGGAGGCTCGTTCGGATCGCTCATGGCGCGCAATCTAGGGGTGGTCGACCACGCCTGTCACTCGTCCGAGCGACCGATTCGACGACAGGACCCCGGTTCCGCGAGGCGGAACCGGGGTCCTGTTTCGATGAGCTCGAGGTCCTCAGCCGAGGAGCGTCGCCCTCACGCTCACTCTTCGCCCTTGATGAAGGCCTCGACGCGGGCGCGCCCCTCGTCGTCGGGGAGCTGTACCGGCGGGCTCTTCATCAGGTACGACGACGCCGAGATGATCGGGCCACCGAGGCCGCGGTCCTTGGCGATCTTCGCCGCACGGAGCGCGTCGATGATGATGCCCGCGGAGTTGGGGGAGTCCCAGACCTCGAGCTTGTACTCCATGTTCAGCGGCGCGTCGCCGAACGCGCGACCTTCGAGCCGGACGTAGGCCCACTTGCGGTCGTCGAGCCACGCCACGTAGTCGGACGGACCGATATGCACGTTGCGGTCGAGGTGGGTCTTGCCGCCCAGGGGACCGGTCAGGTTGGAGGTCACCGACTGGGTCTTGGAGATCTTCTTCGACTCCAGGCGGTCGCGCTCGAGCATGTTCTTGAAGTCCATGTTGCCGCCGACGTTGAGCTGGTAGGTGCGGTCCAGCACGACGCCGCGGTCCTCGAACAGCTTGGCGATGACGCGGTGGGTGATCGTCGCGCCGACCTGGCTCTTGATGTCGTCGCCGACGATCGGGACGCCGGCGTCCTCGAACTTCTTGGCCCACTCGGGGTCGGAGGCGATGAACACCGGGAGGGCGTTGACGAACGCCACCTTCGCGTCGATCGCGCACTGGGCGTAGAACTTGTCGGCCTGCTCAGAACCCACCGGCAGGTAGGAGACGAGCACGTCGGCCTGGGTGTCCTTGAGGACCTGGACGACGTCGACGGCTTCGGCGTCGGACTCCTCGATGGTCTCGCGGTAGTACTTGCCGAGGCCGTCCAGGGTGTGGCCGCGCTGGACGATGACGCCGGTCGGCGGGACGTCGCAGATGCGGATCGTGTTGTTCTCCGAGGCCTGCGTCGCGTCGGCCAGGTCGAAGCCGACCTTCTTGGCGTCGACGTCGAACGCAGCGACGAACTCGATGTCGGAGACGTGGTAGTCGCCGAAGGACACGTGCATCAGACCGGGCACGGTGCCCGAGGGGTCGGCGTCCTTGTAGTACTCGACGCCCTGGATCAGGGACGTCGCACAGTTGCCGACGCCCACGATTGCTACTCGTACCGAACCCATGAGGCTCTGTTCCTTCCTAAACGGTGTTTCCGGAGGTCGCGTCGGCCGCGGGGGCCGCGCTGCTGGTGGTGTCGCTCAGGGCGCCGCTGCCGGCGACCTGCTCGGACGGCTGGTCCGTCTGCGCCGGTGAAGAGGGGCCGGTGCGTTCGGCGTTGATCAGGTCGGTGAGCCAGGCGACCTCGCGCTCGACCGACTCGATGGAGTGGCGGCGGAGCTCGGAGAGGTAGCGGTCGTCGCCGCCCTTGCTGGAGTGGCGTGCGCGGTCCAGCCGCTCCTGCAGGCGGGACAGGCGTCCCTCGAGGATGCGGAGACGGACGTCGGCGTCGGTGCGCGAGAAGAACGCGAACCTGGTGGCGAAGGTGTCGTCCTCCCAGGCGGCCGGGCCGGTGTCGGTGATCTGCTCACCGAAGTACTCGCGGCCGGCCGGGGTGATCTCGTAGGTGATCCGCTGGCGCCGGGAGACGCCGGGCGCGGCGGCCGCGACCTCGGTGATCAGGCCGGCGCGCAGCAACCGCTTCAGCGCCGGGTAGAGGGAGCCGTAGGAGAGCAGCCGACCCCAGCCGAGGAGCAGGTTGAGCCGCTTGCGCAGCTCGTACCCGTGCAGGGGCGACTCGTGGAGCAGGCCGAGGACCGCGAGCTCGAGCGAGGCTGCCTTGCCCTTCACGATGCCTCCCTCGGCTCTTGTCTGCGTCTGTCCCGACCCTGAGTCGAGGAGCTCTGACGGATGCCGCTAACCTCACGGGGGTCCCGATCGATGCGTCGCGGCGTTCTATCGAATGAACGTATCAGTTCGATATATCGCGGGACAAGAGCGTCGTCGTTTCGGTCCCGTCTGGCCCTGCCCCGTACCCTCGTCTCCGACGGTGCGGGCCGTTGCCCCCAGGTCCATCGGACCTGGGCCCGGCGACCGTCGCGCACGTTCCCCCGACGCACCATGGAGTGACCCCGTGACCGCCAAGCGCAGGGCCGAAGGCCCGGCCCGCAAGCGCAAGCCGACGTCTCCCGGCACCGCGAAGAAGCGCGCCCTCAGGATCCTCAAGTGGTTCCTGATCGCCGCGCTCGCCGGCTCGTTGGTGCTGATCGGCGCCTTCGTCTACCTGTACAAGACGACGTCGATCCCGAACCCGAACGAGGACTTCCAGACCCAGTCGTCGTTCGTCTACTACGCCGACGGCAAGTCGCAGGTCGGCCAGTACGCCACGCAGAACCGGCAGAGCATCTCCTACTCGGAGATGAAGCCGAACCTGCGCAACGCGGTGGTCGCCGCCGAGGACCGGTCGTTCTGGACCAACCACGGCATCGACCCCAAGGGGATCATCCGGGCCGCGTTCAACGACGCTCGAGGAGGTGCGACGCAGGGCGCGTCCACCATCACCCAGCAGTACGTGAAGATCCTCTACCTGACCCAGGAACGCTCCCTGAATCGCAAGGTCCACGAGGCGATCCTGTCGCTGAAGCTGCAGCAGCAGCTCAGCAAGGAGGAGATCCTGCACGGGTACCTCAACACCATCTACTTCGGCCGTGGGGCGTACGGCGTGCAGGCAGCGGCGCAGGCCTACTTCGGGAAGGACGCGAAGGACCTCGACCTCCGGGAGTGCGCCGTCATCGCCAGCGTGCTGAACAACCCCTCGGCGTTCGACCCGGCCAACGGCCACGCGGAGAAGAAGGCGCTGCTCTACCGCTACCGCTACGTCCTCCAGGGCATGGCGTCGATGAACACGATCACGGACGCCGAGGCCACCCAGGCCGAGAAGCGGCTGCCGAAGTTCCCGGTGTTCCAGCAGTCGAGCCGGTACGGCGGCATGAAGGGCCACATCCTCACCCTGGTGCGCCAGGAGCTCCACCAGCTCGGGTTCACCGACGACCAGATCGACGGCGGTGGGCTCCGGGTCACGACCACCCTGACGCAGAAGGCGATGGTCGCCGCCCGGCAGGGCGTCCTGGAGGTCCGGCCGAAGATCAGCCCCAAGTTCCTCCACGTGGGCGTGGCGACCGTCCAGCCCGGGACCGGCGCGCTGCTCGGGTTCTACGCCGGCCAGGACTACCTGCAGTCCCAGATCAACTGGGCCGAGGCAGGGGGCATGGTCGGGTCGACGTTCAAGCCGGCCTCGCTCGCGGCCGCGATCGGCGACGGCTACTCGCTGAAGAGCACCTGGGACGGGAACTCGCCGTACACGTTCCCCGACGGTCTCGAGGTCCACAACGAGGGCGACAGCACGGGAACCAACTACGGCTCGGCGATCTCCTCGGTGACCGCGATGGAGCAGTCGGTCAACACGGCGTTCGTGGACATGTCGACGAGCATGAAGGACGGCCCGCAGAAGATCCTCACCCAGGCCAACAAGATGGGGATCCCGCCGGTCAAGGCGGACCAGGAGTACCCCGGCATCCCGAACACCTCCCGTGACCTCGACGCGGATGCCCTGATCACGCTCGGCAAGGCGCGGGTGAGCGCCATCAACATGGCCAACACCTACGCGACCATCGCCAACGGCGGTCAGCGCGCGGACGTGCACGTGATCTCGAAGGTCGTCGACAGCACGGGCGAGGTGAAGTACCAGTACAAGCCGCACACGACCGAGGCGATCAAGCCGGACATCGACCGGGACGTGAGCTACTCCCTGCAGCAGGTGGTCCTGCACGGCACGGGCGCGAACGCCCAGGCGATCGAGCGCCCGGCGGCCGGCAAGACGGGGACCGCGACCAACGACAACGGCGACGTCTCGTCGTCGTGGTTCGTCGGGTACACACCCCAGCTGGCGACCGCCGTGATGTACGTGCGGGGCGACGGCGACAACGCCCTCAACGACTGGCTGCCGTCGTACAACGGCGCGTCCGGGTACTTCGGTGCCGGCTACCCGACGGCCACCTGGGCCGCGGTGATGAAGCGCGACCTCGTCGGCGTGCCGGAGGAGACCTTCCCGCCGCCCGCGAACGTCACCGGTGACCCGCCCGAGACCGGCCACTCGCCGTACACCCCGCCGCCACCGCCCCCGACGTCCCGGCACACGACGTCGTCGGCGCCGACGTCCAGTGCGCCGACCAGCGAACCGACCTCGTCGGCGCCGCCTCCGTCGTCCCAGACGACGAGCCACGGGCCGCCGAGCTGCATCCCCAACGTGACGTGCCCCTCCGACCCGACGAGCTCGTCCTCGCCCGGCGGGGGCGGGTCCGCGAGCGCCAAGCCCCAGCACCCGAGCGCCAGCACCCGCCCGCTCGTGATGGCCTCCCGAGAGCCGTGGTGGTGACGGACGAGGGTGACGACCGCGGGACGGCGGTCCGGCCCACCTCCGACGATCCGCTCGTCGCCGCGCTGAGCCACGGTGTCGGCGGGCCGGTCGGGAGCCGGGCAGGGCACCATCCCTGGTGGACGCCGGTCCGCGTGATCCTCGTGCTGACGGCGATCTGCTTCGCCCTCGGCATGGTGCAGAAGGCGCCGTGCTACCACGCGAAGTGGACCAACTCCCAGAGCCGCTACGCGGAGATGTGCTACTCCGACCTGCCCTACCTCTACGTCGGGCGCGGGTTCGCCGAGCTGGACTGGCCCTACTCGAACTCACCGGACGTCCGCGACCGCTACGACGTGGTCGAGTATCCCGTCGGGATCGCCTACTACGCGTTCGGGGCCGCTGAGGTGACGCACTGGCTGTCCGGGTCCCCGAACCTGCTGCAGCGTGGCGCGATGTCGCAGGGCGAGCTGTTCTCCGACCCGAACGTCCAGCGCGAGAGCCTGATCTTCACGACCGTGAACGTCGTGGGCTTCGGGATCTGCGCGCTCGGGGCGGCGTGGCTGCTCGCCGGGGTGAACCGACGGCGTCCCTGGGACGCCGCGCTGTTCGCGGTGTCCCCGGTGTTCGTGCTCGAGGGCCTGATCAACTGGGACTTCCTGGCCGTCGTCTGCGTCGCGGGTGCCCTGTGGGCGCAGGCCAAGGACCGGCCGGGCTGGACCGGGTTCGCCATCGGACTGGGCACCGCCCTGAAGCTCTACCCGCTGTTCCTGCTCGGCGCGCTCTTCGTGGTCTGGGGTCGCGAGCGCCGCTGGCGTGATCTCGCCGTCGCGACGCTCTCCGGGGCCGTCACCTGGCTCGTGGTGAACGCGCCCGCCCTGCTGTCCGGTCCGCAGGAGTGGAAGCACTTCTGGATCTTCAACGCCCAGCGCGGTGCCGATCTCGGCTCGGTCTGGCTGGTGGCCCAGCAGATGGCGAACACCACCATCGGGACGCACACCATCAACGTGGACTCGTGGGTCTTCTTCGGCCTCTGGTGCGCGGTCGTCGCGGCGATCGGGATCCTCGCCCCGCAGACGCCCCGTTTCGCACAGCTCGGCTTCCTGCTGGTGCTGGGCTTCCTGCTGGTGAACAAGGTCTACTCGCCGCAGTACGCCCTGTGGCTGCTGCCGCTGGCGGTGATGGCGCGACCCCGGCTGCGTGACCAGCTCATCTGGCAAGGGGGCGAGATCTTCTACTTCGCGGCGGTCTGGTGGTACCTCGGCAGCTACCTCAACCCGGCGGGCGGCGGCGATGCCGGCTTCTACTGGCTCGCGGTCGGCATCCGGGTCGCCGCCCAGCTCTACCTGGGCGCGCTCGTGGTCCGCGACATCCTTGCGCCGGAGCACGACGTGGTGCGCAACGGCCGCGTCGGCTGGGCGCGACCGTTCCTCTGGCCGCCCCCGGAGCCGGGGCGCCTGACGCTCGGCCGTTCCGGGAGCGGCTGAGGTCGGCTGGGTCTCGCCCGTGTTCACGGCGTACTCGCCCTCGCACCTGGTCGTCCTCGCGATCTTCGCGGCCGGGACGATCGGGCTGCTGGTGGGCGGCTCGAGACTCCGCGGCTCCCCGCTCGAGCGGCCGACCGCCGTGGCCCTGGCGTGGGGCAACCTCCTCTTCGGCGTCGCCTCGACGATCACCGAGCTGTTCCCGTTCTCGGCTCGGCACTCGCTCCCGCTGCAGATCTGCGACATCGCCTGGATCTTCGTCGCGTGGGGGCTGCTGAGCCTCCGACCGCTCCCCGTGGCCATGGCCTACTACTGGGGCCTCACGCTCTCGGTCCAGGCACTGGTGCAGCCGACGCTGACCGAGCCGTTCCCGGACGTCGAGTTCTTCGTGTTCTGGGGCAAGCACGTGCTGATCATCTGGGGCGCGGTCTACCTGTGCCTGTCCCTGCGTCACGGCCCCGACTGGGCGTCGTACCGCACGGCCGTCGCGTGGACCTTCGGCTGGCTGGTCGCGGTGATGTGCCTCAACGCGCTGCTCGGGTCGAACTACGGCTACGTGAACGGCAAGCCGTCGGAGGCGACCGTGCTGGACGTGCTGGGGCCGTGGCCGCTGTACGTCGTCGCCGAGATGGCGATCGTCGCGGGTGGCTGGGCGCTGATCACCCTGCCGTGGGTCCGGTCGCGCGGTGGCCGCGTCAGGCGATGACGACCTCGTCGAAGTCGGTGGCGGTGAAGCGCACGCGCACGTCGATCTGGTCGCCGATCGCGGGCACGCGCGGACCGTGCGGGAGGAACAGCAGCGAGGCCTGCATGTGCGGCGGCTCGCCGAACAGCCGCTGCTTGCCGTCGACCGTGAACGGCGACCGGACGAACCCGACGGCGTCGAGGCCGCCGCGGGCCAGGGTCGCGGCACGTGCTCGGATGGAGTGGTCGCCGGTGGGTGCCTCCAGGCCGATGCCGTGCGACGTGCCACCGGACACGACCAGGATGTGGCCGGCCTTGGGGGCCGAGCGCCCCCGGTAGCCGAAGACGTCGCCGCGGTCGACCTCGTGGACGTCGAGCACGGTGGACGTCACGCGGAGCGCGTCGCGGTCGCCGAGCCACAGGTCGGTACCGATGCGCGGCCGCACCTCGAAGTCGGCGTACGACGTGCGCAGGGAGGTCAGCTCGGACGACGTCAGGTGGCTGACCCACAGGCGCCGGGTCGGCAGCTCCGCGGCGACGACGTCGTTGACGTGGCCGATGACCTCGGTGAGGTGTCCACCGGCCCCGAGCGGAAGATGCAGGGCGACGCCCTCGATCGTCATCGGACGGTGGTCGAGCAGCCGCGCGGCCGAGCGGAGCTCGTCGGCGGTCATCCCGTGACGGCGCATGCTGGTGAGCCGTTCGAGCACCACGCGGGCGTCCGGGTCCTCGTCGAGCAGGGCCAGCAGGTCCGCGAGGCGACTGACGGTGTGGATCACCCGCCGTCGCGGGAGGTTCTCCGGCATCGGCGAGCCGGTCGGGCGCCAGGGCGTCAGCACGAGGAGGTCGCCGTCGAAGCGCTGCGCGACCTCGGGCAGCTCGTGGTAAGTGCCGACGGCGAGGGTGTCGGCGCCCAGCCAGTCGGCCTTGCGGGCGAGCCGGCCGAGCCCGAAGCCGTAGCCGTTCCCCTTGGCGACCGGCGTCAGCCCAGGCGTCCGGTCGGCGACCGCGCGCAGGTGACGCCGCCAGCGCTCACCGTCGACGGTGAGGGTGAGGCTCATCCACGCCGTCCGGGGATCAGGGAGCGACGGTTCAGGTACAGCTGGAAGCCGCGGTACAGCGCTCGGTTCAGTGGCAGGTCCCACTCGCCGGCGGTCTCGACCGCCTCGCCGCCGGTGCCGGCCTTGAACTGGATCAGCCCGACGTGCGGGTCCTCGGGGTCGAGGGTGTCGGTGATCCCGCGCAGGTCGTAGACGTCGGCGCCCTCGGCGATGGCCGCGCGGATCATCGCCCACTGGACCGCGTTGGAGCCCCGTACGTCGCGCTTCTCGGTGGACGAGGCGCCGTAGGAGTACCACGCGTGCCGGCCGACGCGGACGCCGATCGTGGCGGCCACCAGGTCGCCCTCGTGGTGGGCCAGCCACAGGGTGATCCGGTCGGGGTCGTCCGCGCCCAGCGCGTCGTACATCGTCTCGAAGTAGGCCAGGGGCCGCGGGGTGAAGTGGTCGCGCTGGGCGGTGTGGACGTAGAGGTCGTGGAACGCCTTGAGGTCCTCGGTGGTGCCCCTCGTGACCGTGACGCCGGCCTTGTCGGCCTTGCGGATGTTGCGGCGCCAGAGCTGGTTCATGCCGCCGAGCACGGCGTCCTCGGTACGCCGCGAGCCGTCGTCGTCGACGAGCGGGATGACGAAGGTGTACTGCGGCTGGCCGGCGGCGAAGCCGCCCTCCGCGACCTGGCGTCGCCAGCCGAGCGCCTCGAGCTGCTGGACCACCCGTGCGCCGGTCGCGGACCGGACGAGCGGCGCGATCTCGCCGAGCCGCGTCACGCTGTCGTCGGCGATGCCCGCCTTGACCTGGTCCGCGCTCCAGCGACGCGTCACCACCGGCGGCCCCATCCGGACGCCGAAGGCGCCCTGCGCGCGGAGGTGCTCGGTCATCGGCGTCAGCCAGTCGCCGAGGTCGTCGGCGACCTCTCGCCGGGACCAGTCGAGCACCGGGCCCTCGGGCAGGTAGGCGAGGTAGCGCCGCAGCTTCGGGAGCTTGCGGTAGAGCACGAGGCCGACACCGACGAGCAGGTCGCCGTCGTACCAACCCAGCGACTCGCCGCGCCACTCCGACTTGACCGTGGCCCACGCCGGCGTCTGCAGGAAGCTCGCCCACGGCTGCGCGCGGACGAACGCGCGGTGCTCGTCGGCGGAGATCGAACGGACAGTCGGAACCACGGCGTCGAGGCTACCGGGGTGTATCAGCGCCGCAGGTGGGTGCTCCTAGGGGTCGTATGGCTGCCCGACCCCACATCCAGCGCGAAGCCGGCAACCCGCCGGGGCATGACACACAAGGACACACGACGGTGGACCTCGCACCGATGACCCAGCCCGCCCGTTGCTCCGGCGACCGGTCCGACGACCGGCGTTGTCGGCGGCGGCCGGCTCCGGCATGCTCCTGCGAGGGCTTCGACCTGGCCGTGACGTCTCGAGGAGGCATTCGATGAGCGACTCTCACCTCGAGGACGAGCGCCTGTTCGGCGACGTACGCCGTGTCACCGAGACGTTCGACCCCATCCCGGACGGGATGATCGAGCGCATGGTGGCCGTGACTCGCGACGTGGCCCTGGCCGACCCGGACCTCGAGCTCCAGCTGATGCTCGTGGTCGAGCGGTTCGCCGAGCTCGTCGGTACGCGGGGCGGCTCCCGGTCCTACACCCTGCGCTTCGGCGGCGAGGGCGTCGACCTGCTCGTGCGTGTCGGAGTCTCCGAGGACGAGGGCCGTGCCCGGCTCGACGGCTGGCTGGTGCCCGCCGCGAGTGCCCCGGTGCAGGTCCGCGAGGTGGGTGGCGCCGGCCGCACCTTCGACGGGGTGGCCGAGACCAGCGGCCGGTTCGAGTTCCCCGACCTGCCGACCGGCTTCTACCGTGTATCGCTTCAGCTGGCCGACGACCAGACGTTCGGCACGCCCGCGTTCGAGATCTGACCCGTTCACAGTCCGGAGGACCCTCGCATGGCCGACCACCCCCACGTCCCGCTCGCGTCGGAGCCCCGCCTGCGGCGCCGCCCTGGGGGGAAGGACCTGGACGCACGGATCCTCGACCCCAACAGCGCACCCGTCGTGCAGGGATTCCCGGCTCGGCCGACCATCTACGTCGGTAACCGGCTCATCGTTGCCAAGGGCGAGCGCCGCCAGCGCCAGGTCGACCTCCTCAAGGAGGTCGCGAGGTCGCTGGGCTGGGTGGTCCGGGAGGACCCCGAGAAGGCCAGGACCAAAGGGCTGAAGGTCGGGGTTGTCACGGTCTCGATCACCGCCGGCAAGGACTCGATCGACCGGGCGCCGGACGCGTGGTACCTCCTGCAGAAGGCGCGGCAGCACCTGAAGAGGAAGGACCGGGACGAGCTGACAGGAGTGGGACTCGACCACGTGGTCGACACGCGGCCGATGCTGCCCAACCCGTTCGACATGCCCCACACCCCGGATCCCAACGCCTGGCTCGAGCCGTACCCGTTCGACATGCCGCACCCGTTCGACATGCCGCACCCCTTCGACATGCCGCACCCTGATGGCGGAGGCGGCGTGTCCACAGGACTGGCCAGCTACGGCGCCCCGGGAAGCGGCGGTCGCACTCCGGTCGCCTACGTGGGCCCGAAGCCGGGCCGGACTCCCGACAAGGACATCGCCGGACGGCGACCGGTGGTCGCGGTCCTGGACACCGGGTGCTACCCCCACTTCTGGTTCGACGGGGTGGTCAACACCAAGGTCACGTTGGACGAGCACCCGATCGGGCTGACCCGGTCGAGGACGGATCCCGAGCTTCACGGCGACCTGAGCGGTCCCTTCGACGGCGCCATCGACCGGATCGCCGGACACGGCACCTTCATCGCGGGGCTCGTTCACCAGGCCTGCCCGGACGCCGAGATCCTGTCCTGGCGGGGCATCCCCGCCACCGAGCCGATGATCGAGTCCAAGTGGCTCAACACGCTCGCCCAGATCTCCGAGCTGGCCCGCCGGCACCGCCACAACGAGGAGGGCGGTTACCCGATCGACGTGCTGAACCTGTCGATGGGGTACTACCACGAGAACGAGGCCGACAAGATGGTCGACGCGATCATGCGGACGATCCTCGACGAGCTCAGCCGTAACGGCGTCGTGGTCGTGGCCTCGGCCGGCAACGACGCGACCGACCGCCCGTCGTACCCGGCGGCTTTCACGCCGTGGACCGACGGCAAGGGCCCGGTTGAGCCGGACAAGGACGTCGTGCCGATCGTCTCGGTCGGGGCCCTCAACCCCAACCGCACCGACGCGCTGTTCACCAACGGCGGCCCCTGGGTGCGCTGCTATGCACCGGGTGCATCGGTGGTGAGCACGATGCCGCCGTTCGGCGGCGGACTTCAGCCGCTGGCGCGGACTGTGGTCGACGGGCGGATCCGTGAGTCGATCGATCCCGACGACTACCGGGGGGCGGTGGGCCGCCGTCATCGAGGTGGCTTCGGTCTCTGGAGCGGGACGTCGTTCGCGGCGCCGACTGTCGCCGGCGCTATCGCCGCGGTGCTCTCCCAGGACCTGGGACGGCCGGGGATGGGGGCGCGGTCGAAGGACAGTGCACGATCCGCGGTCACCCGCGGGTGGAAGGCCGTCGAAGCCGTGACCGACATGAAGCGTCCTCGCCGCTGAGGCATCCGGGCGCGCCACAATGAGCGGGTGCCCAGCGCGAGCGACCTGCTTCGTGCCGCCTCGGCCGAGATGCAGGTACGACGCCTGCCGGCCGCGCGGCGGCTGCTGACGCGCGCGCGAGAGCTCTCGGACCATCCCGACCTACTGGCTCGGATCGACGCGACCGAGGCGTCGCTCCGAGCGGAGCTCGGCGAGCTGAAGGACGCACTGGGGTTGTGCGATGCGGCCCTGGGCAACGATGGCCTCAGCAACCAGACACGTGGTGTGCTCCACGCCCAGCGCGCGTGGATCCTGCTGCGGACCGGCGAGACCGCAGAGGCGATCGAGGCGTTCGACGTCGCGATCCCCTTGCTGACTGACCCGTTGGAGCTCGGGAAGGCGTACATCAACCGGGGCGGCGTCCACCTTTCGCGCGGGGCCGGGTCCCGAGCGGCCTCGGACTTCGCCCGGGGCGTCGAGCTGTTCCGTGGCTTGGACAACGAGATCCAAGCCGCGATGGCCGAACACAACCAGGGCTACGCGGATCTCCTGCAGGGCGACCTGGTCTCGGCACTGCACCACATGGACGCCGTACGCCCCGTCCTGCTGCCCCAGAGCTCCGTCGTCGTGGCGATCTGCAACCAGGATCGGGCCGAGGTGCTGATGGCCGCGGGTCTGACTCGCCGTGGTCTCGCTGCGCTCGACGAGTCGGCTCGCACGTTCGGAACCCACCACCTGGCACAGCGCCGCGCCGAGGCCGAGCTCACGATCGCCCGTGCGTCGCTGGGCTCGGATCCGGCGCGGGCGCTGGCGGCTGCACGGGCGGCTCGGTCGCGATTCAGTCGGACACGCACCCCCGCCCTGCGCGTGCGGGCCGAGGCCCTGGTGCTGGGCGCCGAGGTGCGTCTGGGTCGCACGCAGCCCTCCTTGGTCACCCGCGCGGATGCGTTGGCCGAGGAGCTCGCTCGGTTCGAAATGCCGTGGTGGGCGATCGACACCCGTCTCGATGCGGCGCTGGTCGCCATCCGGCGGGGCGAGCTAGAGGAAGGTCGGCGCCGCCTCGCGGCCATCAGGGTCTCGGAGCGGGCTCCGCTGGGTGTGCGGCTGCGTGGGCGGGACGTGCGTGCGGCCCTCGCCGAGCGCGTGGGTCGGCGTACCGACGCTTTGAAGCACCTTCGTCGCGGGCTCGGCGACCTGCACGAGTGGCAGAGCTCGTTCGGCAGTCTCGACCTGCAGACGATGGTGACCGGGCACGGGCGTCGGCTCGCGGTGCGCGGCCTGCGCGTGGCGGTGGCTTCCGGCAAGCCCGACGTGCTGTTCGAGTGGTCCGAGAGGGCCCGCACCCTGGCCAGCCGGGTGCAGCCGGTGCGGCTTCCGGGCGACGAGGACGTACAGGGTCATCTGCAGGAGCTGCGGGCTCTGGCCAGCACCGAGCACCCGTCGCACAGCGGCGCGGCTCGGCAGAGCGAGCTCCGGCAGCGCGTGCGCGAGCGGGCCTGGCAGCATCGCGGGTCGGGGGAGTACGCCGACCCGGCGACGCTGGCGGACGTCCACCACCATCTCGGAGCAGCACGGGCGCTGGTGGCTCACGTCGTGACCAACGACGAGGTGGTCGCCCTCGTCGTCACGGCGGACTCGGCGTGGGTGATCCATCTCGGCTCGCGGTCGGAGCTGAACGCGCTGACCGGCGGCTTGCTGCCCGACCTCGACATGGCGGCCGCCGAGCTCCCCGGGATGTTCGCCGAGGCCATCAGGTCCGAGCTGCGCGACCGGCTCGGACGTCTCGACGACCTGCTGATGGCGGCTCTCGTCGGCGTGATCGGCGAGCGCGAGCTCGTGCTCACGCCGTCGGGCGTGCTGGCCGGAGTGCCGTGGACGATCCTGCCGAGCAATCGCGGTCGTCCGGTGACCGTGGCCCAGTCGGCGACCGCCTGGCTGCAGCGGACCGGGTCGCCGTTGCGCTCGCGGTCTGCCGGCTTCGTGGCCGGGCCGCGGGTGGCTCAGGCCGACGCCGAGACCTCGGCGGCCGCCTCCGCCTGGCCCGGAGCGACGGTGCTGCACGGCACCGAGGCGACGGCTGCCGCGGTCAGCCGGCTGGCCGGCTCGGTCGACGTGCTGCACGTCTCAGCCCATGGACGCCACTCCTCGGAGAACCCACTCTTCTCCGGCTTCGAGCTCGCCGACGGACCGTGGTTCGGCTACGACATCGACCAGCTCACCGCAATCCCTGACGTGGTGCTGCTCTCGGCGTGCGAGGTCGGCCGCTCCACGCTCCGCGGTGGCGAGGAGCTGATCGGGATGACCGCCGCCTGGCTGCACGCCGGTTCACGGTGCGTGATCGCGTCCGCCGCGGCGATCAACGACGCCGTCGCGCACGACGTACTCCTCGGGGTGCACCGCGGGTTGTCCTCCGGACTCCATCCCGCCGCTGCCCTGGCCAGTGCTCTGGCCGAGGTCGATCCCGACGGTCCACCCGCGCCGTTGGTGTGCTTCGGGTGAGCCGCGGGCTTCCCATTAACTGGCATACAGACGACAGATTTCGAGCTGCTGGCGTGCCGTCTGTGTGCCAGTTAGTTGTGATGCCGGCCGCGAGGCGGCCGCGAGCGGGATCGCCGTGAGGCCTACAGCCGCGAGCGCACGGCCTCGAAGTCGGCGACGTGCTCGTCGGCACCGCCGGGCGTCTCGAACACGACGGCGGCACCGGCGTCGCGGACGACCGAGGCCAGGAGCTCCGGGTCGATCTTGCCGCTGCCGACGTTGGCGTGCCGGTCCGCGCCGGAGTCGAACTCGTCGCGGCTGTCGTTGCAGTGGACGAGGTCGATCCGGCCGGTGATGGCGCGGACCTCGTCGACGACCGACTCGAGCGGGATGCCGCCGGCGTGGGCGTGGCAGGTGTCGAGGCAGAAGCCCACGCGGTCGGCGTGCTCGGCGGCGGCGATCGCATCGAAGACGCCCTTGATCCGGTCGAGGTAGCGCGCCATCGCGTTGTCGCCCCCGGCGGTGTTCTCGATCAGCAGCGGGATCTTGATGTCGGTGGCCTCGACCGCCTTGCGCCAGTTGTCGAAGCCGACGGCCGGGTCGTCGTCCTTGTTCACGTGGCCGCCATGGACGATCAGCCCGCGCGCCCCGATCTCGGCCGCGGCGTCCATGTGCTGCTGCAGCAGCTTGCGGGAGGGGATGCGGATGCGGTTGTTGGTGGTGGCGACGTTCACGATGTACGGCGCGTGCACGTAGAGGCCGATGCCCGCCGCTTCGGCGTCGGCACGCAGACCCTCGGCGCCACCGGCGTACCGGACCTCGGGGCCCTTGTAGCCCTGCGGGTCACCGAGGAAGAACTGCACGTGCGGTGCTCGCCGGGCCTGTGCCTCCGCGACCGGGTCGGTCTGCTCGACGTGGGCTCCCAGGGCAGGGCTCGTCACTGGGCTGGACTCGGTGCTCATGCCCGCCATCGTAGGAAGCCCGACCGACAGCGCGACCGGGACGGGTCAGTGGCAGGCTGTGCCCATGGACGCCGTCGTGCTGGTCGTGCTGATCCTCCTGCTGCTGGGCATCGCCGCGGCGGCCGTGATGACCGTCGCCGTGGCGCTCAACCGGAGCAAGACCGGCTGACTCAGTGAGCCCAGCGGCTCGCGGCCGCGATCTCCTCGGGCGACGCCCCGTCGAACAGCTCCAGCTCCGACTCGCGGACGGCGCGGATCGCCCCGGTCAGGGGTGTGCCGAACACCGCCCCGAGCACGTCGTCGGACGCGAAGGCGTCGAGCGACTCGCGCAGCGTGCCCGGCAGCCGCTTGATCCCGCGCGCCGACAGGTCCTCCTCGTCGAGGGCGGCGGGGTCGACGTCCACCGGCTCCGGCAGCGCCGTGCCTGCCTCCAGACCGGCGGTGCCGGTGGCCAGCAGCCCGGCCAGCATCAGGTAGGGGTTGGCGTGCAGGTCGAAGCACTTCACCTCGAGGTTGGCCGCCCAGTCCTCGCTGCCGCGCGACCCGGTCACCATCCGCATCGCGGCCTCGCGGTTCTCCAGACCCCAGCACGCGTACGCGCCGGCCCAGTGCTGCGGCACCAGCCGGAGGTACGACGCGACCGACGGAGCGCCGACCGCCAGCAGCGCGGGCAGGTGCTCGAGGATCCCGCCGGCGAACCCGGTCGCCTCCTCGGTCAGGCCGAACCGTCCCGGGCCGCCGGCCATCAGGTTGCGGTCGTCGCGGCCGAGGCTCAGGTGCACGTGACCGCCGTTGCCGACGCCGGCGGCGTCGACCTTCGGTGAGAACGACGTGCGTAGCCCGTGCCGCACGCCGACGGCCCGGATCGTGGTGCGGACCAGCACCGACGTGTCCGCGGCGTGCACCGGCGACTCGGGCGCGACGGACAGCTCGAGCTGCCCCGCGGCGTACTCGGGGTGGAACTGCTCGACCGCCACGCCTTGCTCCGCGAGGGCCGACAGGAGGTCGCGGGAGTATTCGGAGACGTTCGTCAGCCGGGTCAGCCCGTACGCCGGCCCCGCGGCCGCGGGCACGTAGTCGTCGCCGTCCTCCGACACGACCCACTCGATCTCGATCGCCGACAGCACGCTGATGCTGCGACGGGCCAGGTCGTCGACGAGCCGCGTCAGCAGCAACCGCGAGTCCAGTGCGTACGGCTCTCCGGTCTGGTCGTAGCGGTCGCCCGGCGCCCAGGCCCAGCCCGGCTGGGCGGCCAGCACGACCAGCCGGTCGAGGTCGGGCACGATCCGCTGGTCGCCGACCGGAGCGGCGCCACCCGGCGGCGCGGCCACCCAGTCGTCGAACCGGAAGTAGTCGAAGGCGGTGGAGAAGCCGACGCCCCAGGCGGCCAGCGCGGGCAGCCGGTCGAGGGGTACGGACTTCACCCGGGAGATGCCGGCGTTGTCCACGAAGCTGGTGGCCACGGCGACCACTCCACGATCGGCCAGGTCGGCCAGGATCGACTCCGCGCGGCTCAGCCGGCGGTCACGGTCGACGAGGTCCACGCGTGTTCCCTTCGGATCCGTGCGTGCCGAACTCCCGTGCACGCGGATTGGACACATCTGGACAAAGAATAGGGCCGGGATCACACTCCGGTGAGGCCACTTCTCAGTGAGAGGAAATCCCCCGATGACCGCTCCGGTCCGTGAAGGTACGTCGCTTCGTCGCTCGCTCTCCGTCTGGCAGGCCGTCGGTCTCTCGGTGGCCCTGATGGCGCCGAGCATGGCGGCCAACATCAATCCGCAGGGCACGGCCGCCACCGTCGGCCGCGCCACCCCGCTTGGCGTTCTTCCTCGCGGCGGTCGCCGTGCTGCTGATCGCCTACGTCTTCGTCCGGCTGTGCCAGTACTACCGGCACGCCGGCTCGGTCTACGTGTTCACCGGCGCGACGCTCGGCTCCGCACGCCGGCGCCGTCGCCGGACTGAGCCTGATGGGCACCTACGTGTTCTACGCGCTGGTCACCTCCTCGGCGGCCGGGATCTTCGGGGCGTCGTTCCTCGACATCATCGGCGTCTGGAACGACCAGCCCGACTGGGCCGGGTTCGTCGTCGGATTCGTCGCGTTGGCGCTCGCGCTGCTCCTGGCGATCGTGCCGGCCAAGCGGGCGGCCGAGGTGTCTGCTCAGCGCCGAGGGCATCACGGTGGCGTTGATCCTCGTGGTGACGCTGGTCGTCCTGGTCAAGCTGCTGGCCGGCAGCGCGCCGGACGACGCGGAGTTCACGATGAAGGTGTTCTCCGTCGAGCCGGGCACCAGCACGTCGACCCTGTTCCTCGGGATCGTCTTCGGCCTGTTGTCCTTCGCCGGCTTCGAGGCGGCCTCGACGCTCGGCGAGGAGACCGAGGACCCGCAGCGCGACATCCCGCGCGCGATCCTCTGGACCGCGATCTTCGGCGGCGTCTACTTCACCGTCGTGACCGCGATCGAGATGATGGCGTTCGGCCCGGACGACAAGGGGGTCGCGAACTTCATCGCCTCGCCGGCCCTGGTCGGCGACCTCGGGACGTCGTACATCGGGTCCTGGGTGGGCAACCTGATCACGCTCGGCGCCTGCGTCTCGGCGTTCGCCTGCTGCCTCGCCTGCGTGGTCGGGGCCTCTCGGCTGCTGTTCGCGATCACCCGGGACCTGGCCCCCGGGCACCGGCTCGGGCACACCGGGCGCGAACGCGACGCCGGCGGCGGCGGCGGTCGTCGTGTGCAGCACGGTCTTCGTGATGGGTGTCATCTGCGCGGTGTTCTTCGGCGCCAAGCCGTTCGACACGTTCTTCTGGAGCGGCGCCGTCGGCACCCTGATCCTGCTGGTCGCCTATCTGCTCGCGACGCTCGGTTGCATCAAGCTGATCTGGATCGACAAGAAGATGCCGCAGGTGCCGACCTGGGAGATCGTGATCCCGCTCGCGGCCGTGGTGGTCATCGTCTACACGCTCTGGCGCAACGTGCTGCCCTACCCGGACGCGAACCCGGCGCAATGGTTCCCGGTCGCGGCCGGCGGATGGGTGCTCGTCGTCGCGGTGGTGACCTTCGTCGTCCCGGGCTTCGCCCAGCGGCTCGCCGTGGGGCTCCGTCAGCTCGACGAGGGATCCGAGGAGGAGCCGGAGGTCGTGGGTGGCTGACGCCCTGGATCTCTCGGCCCAGCTCGGGGATCTCGTCGACCACCACTGCCACGGCATCCTCACCGACGACCTCGACCGGGCGGCGTTCGAGGGACTGATGAACGAGGCGGTCCGGGCGAGCCCGCTCGGGACGTCGCTGTTCGACTCGACCCTGGGTTGGGCGATCCGGCGGCACTGCGCCCCCCTGCTGGGCCTGGAGCCGCTGGTGTCCGCCGACGACTACCTGACGCGCCGGGCCCAGCTCGGCGGGCGCGAGGTGAGCCGTCGGATGATGGCGGCCGCGGGGATCGGGACGTTCCTCGTCGACACCGGGCTCGCGTCTCTGGTGCCCGACACCGTGCTCACGCCGATGGCCGAGCTCGCCGACCTCGGCGGTGGTACGGCGCGCGAGGTCGTGCGGCTGGAGACGCTGGCAGAAGAGGTGCTGGCGTCGGGCAGCCGCGACTTCGCGGCCGACGTCGAAGCGCGACTCCGGGCAGCCCTGCTCGGTGGAGCCGCCGGGGCGAAGAGCATCGCGGCGTACCGCGTCGGGCTGCGGCTGCACGCGAAGAAGCCCACCAAGGACGAGCTCCGCCGCTCCCTCGTCGGCGCCAACCCCGAGCGGCTGGCCGACCGGACGATCAGCAGCTGGCTCGCGCACACGGCCGTGGAGATCGGGCTGCCGCTGCAGTTCCACGTGGGGTACGGCGACAGCGACCTGCACCTGCTCGACTGCGACCCGCTGAAGCTGACGCTCTTCCTGCGCACCACCCAGAGCTACGGCGTCCCGGTGCTGCTGCTGCACAACTGGCCCTTCCACCGGAACGCGGCGTACCTCGCCCAGGTCTTCGACCACGTCTTCATGGACCTCGGCCTGACCACCCACAACACCGGGGCACTCTCGACCGGCGTGCTGCGTGAGACGCTCGAGCTCGTGCCCTTCGGCAAGCTGCTGTTCTCCTCCGACGCGTACGGCCTGGCCGAGCTCTACCTGCTGGGCGCCCTGCTCTTCCGCCGGTCGATGTCGACCGTCCTGGGCGAGCTGGTCGCGGCCGGCGAGGCCACGGCCGCGGACGCGGCGTACGTCGCCGGGCTGGTGGGGCGCGAGAACGCGCGCCGGGTCTACGCACTGTGACCGGGGACGCGACCGCCGACGGGACCTCAGCGGACCTGATGGCCCGATGGCGTGCCGCCGTCCACGACCTCGTGCCCGAGGCCGTGACGCTCCGGCACCAGCTGCACGGCTCGCCCTCCCTCGGCGGTCAGGAGACCCCGACGGCCCAGGCGGTCGTGGACTGGATCGGGCTCGGCGACGGTGACCTCGTCGCCGGGACGGGCCGGCTGCTGCGGCTCGCCAATGGCGCGGGGACGGCGATCGCGGTGCGCGCCGAGCTCGACGGACTTCCGGTCGATGAGGAGACAGGCGTCGCGTGGGCGTCGAGCAACGGCGCGATGCACGCCTGCGGGCACGACGTACACCTCGCCGGTCTCGCGGCCGTGGTGCGTGCGGCGGCCGGGCTCGACCTGCCTCGACCGCTCGTCGCGCTCCTGCAGCCACGCGAGGAGGGCGTGGACTCGGGGGCCAAGGACATCGTCGACGAGGGCGGCCTCGACGGGATCGAGGCCGTCGTCGCCGCCCACCTGCAGCCACGGGTCGACGCGGGGGTGATCGCGGTGACGCCGGGACCGGTGAACGCGGCGATGGACAGCTTCCGGGTCGAGGTCAGCGGGCGCGGCGGGCACTCCGGCTACCCGCACACGGTCGACGACTCGGTCCTGGCGATGTCGGCGGTCGTGGTGGCGTTGCAGCAGATCGGGGCCCGGCGGATCGACCCGACCGCCGGGGTGGCGTGCATGGTGAACCAGGTGCGCGCCGGGAGCGCCGACAACGTCGTGCCGACCCGAGCGGTGTGCTCCGGCACCGTGCGGACGATGCGCCCCCAGGACCGCGAGACCGCCCACCGGGCGATCGCCGAGATCGCGGCGTCGGTGGCAGCGGGCTACGGCTGCCACGCCGAGGTGACGATCGGTCGCGGCGAGCCGGTGCTGGTCAACGACGTGGGTCTGGCGGTGCGGACCGGCGAGATCCTGACCGAGCTCGGCCACGCGGTGGACCCGACGTTCCGCTCGTTCGGCTCGGACGACTTCGCGGCGTACTGCGAGCACGTGCGCGGGCTGATGGTCTTCGTCGGCACCGGCGCGGAGCGGGGCGGCCTGCACGACGCGTCGTACCTGCCCGATGACGCGTACGTCGCGACCGTGGCCGACGCGTTGATCGCCGGCTACTGCGCCGCGCTCCTGCCCTGAACCCGCGTCGACAGCCGTCGAGGCGTCCCAGCCCCGGCCGTGCGCTGCCACCGGCAGCGAGGGGTCGAGCAAATTCACCCGCGAGCCGCCCACCAGAGACACGCGGAAACCGTAGGTTGCTCGGTATCTGCGGCGTGGAGCACGCCTCCTGTGCTGTGGATAACCGGCGCTCCGGTCTTCGGCGCGCCAGGAGTCGGATCCGGGAGAATGAGGGACCACATGACCGACCAACACGGGGAGAACCCCACCGAGCCCGTGGGTGAGGGCTCGAGCCAGCCGGAGAGCTCGGCCACGCCGCCTTCGGCTCCGCCACCGGCAGCGCCGGCTCCGCCCGCGGCGGGCGGGACCTCGTACGACACGAGCGCCGCCAAGGCCTCGCTGCAGGGTGCGCACAAGTTCGACCTGGGCATCGTCGCTGCGGGGGTGATCGCGTGGCTGGCCGGCTTCATGCCGTTCTACACCGCTTCCGTGAGCGCGGGCGTCATCAGCGCCTCGACCTCGGGGTCGGCGTACCACGGCTTCTTCGGCTGGTTCGCCGTCTGGGTCGCCCTCGCTGGTGCCCTCGTCGTGGCGGCAGGGTTGTTCGGCGTCAGCCTGCCGCTGGCCGTCCACCAGGTCGCAGCCGTGTTGTTCGGCGTCGCGTTGGTGTGCCTGATCATCGCCCTGTTCATCTTCCCGGGCGGTGACTGCGGCGACGCCGCCGGGCTCGGCGGCATCAAGTGCGACACCGGCCGTGGCTTCGGCTACTGGCTGGCCCTGCTGGCGGTCCTCGCCGGCGGTGCGCTGTCGGTGATGCGGATGCGCGAGTCCACCGCGGCCGGCTCCACCACCGCCTGACGACACCTCGGGAACTGCCTGCGACGGGCGTCGGCCGATTCGGCCGGCGCCCGTCGCGCTGTTAGTCTGCTGCAGTTGTCCGGACCCCGGTTCGGACCCCGCGGCGCCCGACCCACGTCGTACGCCGCACCTACGCAAAGCCCTCCTGCCACGGATGGTCCGTGGCCGCTCTAGTCCAGAGGAGGTGGAGACCGCTGTGCGTGCCTATGAAGTGATGGTCATCCTCGACCCGAGTCTCGAAGAGCGGACGGTGGAGCCGTCCCTCGACAAGTACCTCAACGTCATCCGCAAGGACGGCGGCAGCGTCGAGACCGTCGAGGTCTGGGGCCGGCGTCGCCTGGCCTACGAGATCCAGAAGAACGCCGAGGGCATCTACGCGGTCATCAACCTCACCGCCGAGCCGGCGACGGTCAAGGAGTTCGACCGTCAGCTCGGGCTCAACGAGTCGGTGCTGCGCACCAAGGTGATGCGTCCCGCTGCTCACTGAGCACCCTGTGGATCGGTGCTGGCGCTTGTCGGTGCCACCGACCACGATGAGCCACAACGCACTCGCACATCCCGAGGAGACCTGACATGGCAGGCGACACCCAGATCACCGTGGTCGGCAACCTGGTCGACGACCCCGAGCTCCGCTTCACGCCGTCGGGGGCCGCGGTGGCCAACTTCCGGATCGCCTCGACGCCGCGCACCTTCGACCGGCAGACCAACGAGTGGAAGGACGGCGAGGCGCTGTTCTTGTCCTGCTCGGTCTGGCGGCAGGCCGCGGAGAACGTCGCGGAGTCCCTGCAGAAGGGGATGCGCGTCGTCGTGCAGGGCAACCTGCGCTCGCGGCAGTACGAAACGCGCGAGGGCGAGAAGCGCACCGTCTTCGAGATCCAGGTCGACGAGGTCGGCCCCTCGCTGAAGTACGCCACCGCCAAGGTGACGCGCACCCAGCGGCAGGGTGGCTCGTCGTACGGCGGTCAGCAGGGTGGCGGCCAGTCCTCGCCGGCCGACAACGACCCGTGGGCCACGCCGGCTCCGTCCTCGCAGGGCGCTCCGGCCGGTGGCTCGGGCGGCGCACCGAGCGGTGCCCCCGGCGGTGCTGCCCCGGCGAACGACCCGTGGGCCACGCCCGGAGTCACGTCGGACGAGCCGCCCTTCTGACGGTCCTCGCCGACACAACTGAATACCCAGTCCAAGCCCACCATTCCGGCTCAGCACTCGTTGCGGCCGGGCTCACCTGAGAGGGAGCACCACAATGGCCAAGGCAGTCATGCGCAAGCCGAAGAAGAAGGTTTGCCAGTTCTGCAAGGAGAAGGCGTCCGGTGTCGACTACAAGGACACCACGCTGCTCCGCAAGTTCATCTCCGACCGCGGCAAGATCCGCGCGCGTCGGGTCACCGGCAACTGTGTGCAGCACCAGCGCGACGTCGCGATCGCGGTGAAGAACGCCCGCGAGCTCGCGCTGCTGCCCTACACCTCGACCGGTCGCTGAGGGGAGGCACGACGATGAGGATCATCCTGACCCAGGAGGTCACCGGACTCGGCCAGCCAGGCGACGTGGTCGAGGTCAAGGACGGCTACGGCCGTAACTACCTCCTGCCCCGCGGCGTCGCGATCCGCTGGACCCGCGGCGGTGAGAAGACCGTCGAGTCGATCAAGAAGGCCCGTGCCTCGCGCGCGGTCCGCGACCAGGAGCACGCCGACCAGATCAAGGGCAAGCTCGAGGCCGGCCCGGTCGACGTGAAGGTCAAGGCCGGCTCGGCCGGCCGCCTGTTCGGTGCGGTCACCACCACCGAGATCGCCGGCGCCCTCGCCGCGGTCGCCGGTGAGGAGGTCGACCGGCGAGCGATCGCCCTCGGCAACCCGATCAAGACCCTCGGCGCCCACTCGGTGTCCGTGCGGCTGCACGACGACGTGTCCGCGATGGTGGCGCTCAACGTCATCCCCGCCTGACCCGACGTACCTCTCCACGACCCGCCCGGACCCCGGTCCCGGCGGGTCGTGGTGCGTCCGGGTCCTGGTCCGGGTCCTGGCCGGGCGCGATGAACTAACTGGCATACAGGCGACGGTCACGCCGCGCCTGATACGTCGTCTGTATGCCAGTTAGTTGGTGATGCCGAGCCACGAGATCTGCACCACGTGGTCGTCGGAGCCGTTGTTCCACAGCCGCCACGAAGTGACCGGCGGACCCCGACCCGTGAGATCGACGCTCACGTGGTGGACCATGAGCTTCCCTACATCCAAGGACGTCCGCGGGGCCGGGCTTGGAAGCCGATCGCGTACGGCCTCTACGTACCAACGGATGCCGACTCGGATGCCGCGCTGCACGCCCTCGCCTCGCAACTCCACCGGGGCGCCGGGTTCACGCATGTCACCGCTGCCCGGATCAGGCAATGGTGGCTTCCGCCGCTGCCCGCGGGGCTGCCGGAGTTCGCAGCTCAGAACAACCGGAATCGCCCGCGCCGAGACGAGCTCCGGATCATGCGCACGACACCTGAGCCGACCATCGAGTGGGTGCGAGGGTTGCCTGTCGTGTCCGCGACAGACGTCCTCCTGGCGTTGGCTCGCCACTTCGGGCTTCTCGACGTGGTGGTGATCCTCGACGCGGCACTTCGGCGGGGTGACGTCAGCCAACGCCAGCTCGGCCACGCTCTTGCCGCTCGACGCCGTGGCGTGCGGCGCTTGAGAGAGGCCGCACCACTGTCCGACAGTCGATCCGAGTCGCCGTACGAGTCGCTGCTCCGCCTCCTCCACGTCGTCTGCGACGTCCGCGTGGTTCCTCAGCACGACCTGTGGTGCGACGGACGATTCGTTGCCAGAGGTGATCTGCGGCTCGTCGGGTGTCAGGCGTTCCACGAGTACGACGGCGCGGGCCACCGCGACCGCCTCCAGCAGCGGACCGACCTGCGTCGCGATCGAGACATCGAGGCAGCGGGATGGGTGCGTCGGGGCTACACCGATCTCGAGGTACTTCGACGGCCGGTCGAGATCCTGCGCGATGCCGATCGGAGTCTGCGGCGCGAGCATGCTCCAGCACGGCTCGACGCTTGGTACTGGCTGCTGAGGGACTCGTGCTTCACGGCGGCCGGCCGGAGGCGGCTGCTCGGGCGGCTGGGCCTGGCACCGGCAGAGGATGCGTGAACGGCGACCACGAACTAACTGGCACAAAGGCGACGTGCAGCGACCCGCCATCGCGTCGCCTCTATGCCAGTTAGTTGCTCAGGCCCGCAGATGCGCGCGGGAGCGTCAGGCGTCCGGGGCGGGCTGGGCCCAGGGCCGGCCGGAGTACCGGAACAGCAGGACGATCAGCAGCAGCAGGACGAGGCTGCCGACGATCCCGACCGCGGTGTCGAGCGAGTCGAACCCTCCGCCGAGCACGACGGGCGGCAGCAGGGCGACCAGGACCAGCAGGGTGCGGGCGGTCTGCAGCCAGGTACGGGCGGGCTGGTCGCCCGCGGACCCGGCGACCCGGGAGAGCCGGTGGGTGAGCAGGACCAGGGTGGCCAGCTCCGGCAGGCCGGCGGCCCAGGCGAGCGCGAGGTCGGTGACGTTGAGGGCGTCCCGGGCGGCGGGGAACCAGACGACGGCCGAGACGACCAGACTGAGCGCCGCGAGGGCCTGCAGCGCCCCGCGTCCGGGCACCGGGAGGGTGGCCAGTCCCACGAGCACGAGGAGCCAGCCGACCGGGTCGGCCAGGAGGTCGTAACCGGACACGGTGGCGCCGAGCAGGACGATGACCAGGCCCATGGCCACGGCCTGCAGCGGCTTCACGGCGGTCAGGATAGGCGGGGCCCTACGCCTGTGTATGACCGGTGGATATCCCCCGATCCGACCACGGGTGCGGTGATGTGTCGACAAACTGACCGGCGAATCTCAGATGGCGACAAGGTGAACAGGGTTCCTGGCCGACTTTTCTGGCTGCACATCTGTGGAACCGCAAACGTGCAGGTCAGAGCCGTGATAGAGGAGAACCGGCGCGCTCTGTCCACACCTTCTCCACGGCGTCGGCCACAGGTCGACGCGTGTCGTCCACGTTCCGTCGGTGGTTATCCCCAGCCCCTGTGGAAACTCCGCTTCTCAGGGCGCTCGCGGGACGCCTAGATTGCCTGCCCGGTGGGTCTGTCGCGGCGACAGGCCACCGACACGGGGCAGGTCAGCCACCGCTGTCGGTGGCCATCCCTAGCGTCACTCCTGTCACATCCGTCGGGTGCACGGGGCCCCCGCGGACGCTGGACGAAGGAGTGCCTGCGTGAGCATCACCGAGCAGGGGTCGTGGGACGTCCCGGGTTCGCCGGAGCCACAGCGCGACGACTGGGGCGACGGCCCCGCGGCGTACGAGCCCGGTGAGCGGCCGAGCCGCCCGGGTGACCGGACGCCGCCCCAGGACAACGCCGCCGAGCAGAGCGTGCTGGGCTCGATGCTGCTGTCCAAGGACTCCATCGCCGACGTCAGCGAGCTGCTCCGGGGCGCGGACTTCTACCGTCCCGTGCACGAGGTCATCTTCGACTCGATCATCGACCTCTACGGCCGCGGCGAGCCGGCCGACCCCGTCACGGTCGCCAACGACCTCGGCCGTCGCGGCGAGCTGGCCCGCATCGGTGGCGCGCCGTACCTCCACACGCTCTCGGCCAACGTCCCGATCGCGGCGAACGCCGGCTACTACGCCGAGATCGTCCGCGAGAAGGCCATCCTGCGCCGCCTCGTCGACGCCGGCACCCGCATCGTCCAGATGGGCTACGCCGGCCAGGGCGTGGTCGACGACGTCGTGGACGCCGCGCAGGCCGAGGTCTACCAGGTCACCGACCGGCGTACGTCGGAGGACTACGCGCCGCTGAGCGACATCATGGACGGCGTCCTCGACGAGATCGAGGCGATCGGCAACCGCGACGCGGGGCTGTACGGCGTCCCGACCGGCTTCGCCGACCTCGACGACCTGACCAACGGTCTGCACAACGGCCAGATGGTGATCGTCGCGGCCCGGCCCGCCGTCGGAAAGTCGACGCTGGCCCTCGACCTGTGCCGGGCGGCGTCGATCCACAACAACATGACCTCCTGCTTCTTCAGCCTGGAGATGACGCGCTCCGAGATCACGATGCGCCTGCTGTCGGCGGAGGCGAAGGTGCCGCTGAACCACATCCGCAACGGCCAGATGAACGACGACGACTGGCAGAAGCTCGCGCGCAAGATGGCCGAGGTCTCCAGCGCCCCGCTCTTCATCGACGACTCGCCGAACATGACCATGATGGAGATCCGGGCGAAGGCACGCCGGCTCAAGCAGCGCCACGACCTCCGGCTGATCGTCATCGACTACATGCAGCTGATGACGTCCGGCCGGAAGGTCGAGAGCCGCCAGCTCGAGGTCTCGGAGTTCTCCCGCCAGATCAAGCTCCTGGCCAAGGAGCTCGAGGTGCCGATCATCGCGCTCTCCCAGCTCAACCGTGGGCCCGAGCAGCGCGGCGACAAGCGCCCGATGATGAGCGACCTGCGTGAGTCCGGCTCCCTCGAGCAGGACGCCGACATGGTGATCCTGCTCCACCGCGACGACATCTACGAGAAGGAGTCGACCCGCCCCGGCGAGGCCGACCTGATCGTGGCCAAGCACCGCAACGGCCCCACCCGCGACATCGTCGTCGCCTTCCAGGGCCACTACTCCCGCTTCGTCGACATGGCCCACTGACCCGTCAGCGGCGCAGCAGCCGGTCGCGGGCCTGACCGACGAGGCCGCGGGCGATCACGGGGAGCTGGGTCTTCAGTCCGGCGCCGTGGTAGATCACGAAGTCGTCGAACCGGTGCGTGCCCGGCTGGTCGGCGATCGAGACCGCAGCGTCCCGGAGGGCGCGGAGCTGGTCCGGGGTCATCTGCAGCGGGGGCTCGTCGGGTTGGTAGCGGGAGCCGAAGAAGTAGTCGCGTTTCGGCGTGCGGGTCATCTCGATGTGGCAGCCGAGGACGTGAGAGACGGCGCGCGAGTCGGCGAGGTCGACCAACCGGTTCATGCTGTCGACGAACGCCGGGAAGTCGCGCACGTAGATGCGCCCGGGATAGACCGAGTCGCCGGTGAACAGCAGCCCCGAGGCCACGTCGTACACGGCGATCGAGGCCGGCTGGTGACCGGGGATGCCGGTCACCTCGAGGCGACGCTCGCCGAGGTCGTACTCCACGATCTGGCCGGGCCAGGCGTCGAAGCCGAAGAACTCCTGGACCTCCTCCGGCGACGTGCCCACGACGACGGTGTCCGGGCGGTCGGCGAAGGAGGCGTCGCCGGCGATGTGGTCGCCGTGCGCATGGGTGTGCGCGACGACCAGCTGGTAGCCGGGGTGGGGATGACCGACCAGCCAGTCGGCCACGAGCTCGTCGACCGCGTCTCGGAGCGTGCGGTCGTCGACCGCCCCGGTGTCGAGCAGGAACGCGCGGTCGCGACCGAGCAGCAGGAAGGTGAACGGCGCCTCGAAGGTCGCGTCCTTGCTCTGCCGCAGGATCAGGGTGTCGGGGCGGTAGCGGTGGACCTGCCACGGTGGGTCCGTGGGATGCCGCCGCGACGGCGACCCGTGGATCCAGCGGACGTCGAGGTCCCCCTGCGTGGGGTCGGTGCTCACGGCCGGTCACCCTGGCACGATCGCGCAGCCCGTGACTACCCGGATAACGCTCCTGTGACCTCGAGCACGCGGGCTTGACCCTGACGCAACGTCAGGGTTCCAGGCTGGATGCATGACAACAACGAACACGATTCAGGTGCAGGGCCTGGAGAAGTCGTACGGCGACGTCGAGGTCCTGCGCGGCGTCGACCTCGACGTGGCACGGGGCAGCATCGTCGCCCTCCTCGGCTCCAACGGTGCCGGCAAGACCACGCTGGTGCGGATCCTCGCGACCCTGCTCCGGGCTGATGCCGGGACGGCCAGCGTCGAGGGGTTCGACGTCGCCGCGCAGCCGGCGGACGTGCGCACCTCCATCAGTCTCACCGGCCAGTTCGCCGCGGTGGACGAGATCCTCAGCGGCCGGGAGAACCTCGTGCTGGTGGCTCGCCTCCGTCACCTGGCGAACCCGAGCGCGGTCGCCGACGACCTGCTCGGACGCTTCGACCTGACGGACGCGGCGGAGCGGAAGGTGTCGACGTACTCCGGGGGCATGCGCCGCCGGCTCGACCTCGCGATGAGCCTGATCGGGAACCCGCCGGTGGTCTTCCTCGACGAGCCGACGACCGGCCTCGACCCGCACGCGCGCAACGAGGTGTGGCAGGCCGTCAAGGAGCTCGCCCGCGGCGGCACGACCGTGCTGCTCACCACCCAGTACCTCGACGAGGCCGAGCAGCTCGCCGACCGGATCGCCATCCTCCACGAGGGCCGCATCATCGCCGACGGCACGCTCGCCGACCTCACCCGGCTGCTGCCGCCCGCCCGGGTCGAGTACGTCGAGAAGCGGCCGACCCTCGAGGACGTCTTCCTGGCGATCGTCGGCCACGACCCGACCCACGACTCACCCACCCTGAAGGAGCCACGATGAGCACCCACTACCTCAGTGACACCGCCGTCCTCACCGGGCGGACCATGCGTCACGTCACGCGCAGCCTCGACACCATCATCACCACGGCGATCATGCCGATCGCGATCATGCTGATGTTCGTCTACGTCTTCGGCGGCGCGATCGAGACGGACTCGAGCAGCTACGTGGACTACATGCTGCCCGGGATCCTGCTGATCACGATCGCCTCCGGGATCGCCTACACCGCGGTCCGGCTCTTCACCGACCTGGAGAGCGGCATCTTCGAGCGCTTCCAGTCCATGCCGATCGCCCGCTCGAGCGTGCTGTGGGCGCACGTGCTCACGTCGCTGGGCGCCAACCTCGTCTCGCTCGTCATCGTCGTCGGTGTCGCCCTCCTGATGGGGTTCCGCTCGGGTGCGGGGGTGCTGGCGTGGCTGGCGGTCGCGGGCATCCTGGTGCTGTTCACCTTGGCGGTCACCTGGATCGCGGTGATCGCGGGTCTGTCGGCGAGCTCGGTCGAGGGCGCGGGTGCGTTCTCCTACCCGCTGATCTTCCTGCCGTTCATCAGCTCGGCGTTCGTGCCGACCGACAGCATGCCCGGCCCCGTGCGGGTGTTCGCCGAGCACCAGCCGGTGACGTCCATCGTCGACACCATCCGTGACCTGTTCGCGCAACAGCCGGTCGGCCACGACGCCTGGATCGCGCTCGCCTGGTGCGTCGGCATCCTCGCCGTCGCGTACGCCGTCGCCATGGCGACGTACCACCGCAAGATCGCCTGACCGGCGAAACCCACCCATCGAGAGGGAAGACTGATGAGCAGCTTCTGGACGAAGGTCATCGGAGACAAGAAGGAGTGGAGGAGCATGGAGGCGCGCGCCGACGCCCTGCCCCGCGACTACCGGATCGTGTACGCGGAGATCAAGCCCTACCTGTGGAAGTTCACCACCGGCGACGGCATGGACACGGTGGCCGTGCTGCGGGACGTGCTCCGACTGTTCGAGACCAGTGCGGCCGACGGCAAGCCGGTCCTGGACGTCACCGGAGAGGACGTGGCCGCGTTCTGCGACGAGCGCCTGCGCGGCACGCCGTCGTGGGTGGACAAGGGGCGGGTGTCGCTCAACCGCGACGTGGCCCGTCGGCTCGGACACCCGGGAGCGCGAGCGTGACCGGAGGAGACAGCACGCCATGCTGACGATCAGCCAGCTCGCGGCGTACGCCGGAGTCACGGTGCGCGCGGTCCGGCACTACCACGCCAAGGGGCTGCTGCCCGAGCCCGAGCGCGACCACTCCGGGTACCGGCGCTACGACGCGAAGGCCGTCGTGGAGCTGATCAAGATCCGGACGTTGGCCGAGGCCGGCGTACCGCTGGCCCGGGTGCAGGAGCTGCTCGCGGCCGACGAGGAGGAGTTCGCGCTGGCGGTCAGCGAGATCGACGTCCGCCTGCGCCGCGAGATCCGCGAACGCCAGGACCACCGTCGCCAGATCGCCAAGCTCGCCGCCGGCGACAGCCTGTCGCTGCCCGACGAGGTCGTCGACTACCTCGACCGGATGCGCGTCAAGGGCGTGCCGGAGGCGTTGGTCGACGGAGAGCGCGACGGCTGGATCCTGATGGCCGCGCGCTGGCCCGAGAAGATGCCGGAGTTCATGGCCGACAAGCTGGCCCAGCTGGAGGACCCGCGCACGATCCGGCTGTACCAGCTGATCGGTCAGCTCCTCGACGATGCCGACCGGGGTGGCGACATCGGTGTCGACGACGAACGGCTCAACGAGGTGGCCGACCTGATCGCCGAGCTGGCCGAGCAGGCCGCCGCCCACGGCGACCTCGACCGGCAGAACGAGGAGATGAACGACGAGTCCTACGTCGCGCTGGTGGACGCGTTCGCCTCCGAGTCGCACCCCTTGGTCGAGCGGCTCCAGGAGCTGATGGAGGCGCGAGGCTGGTCCGGCTGGAGTCGGATGGAGAGGGCGGAGGAGCACTGACGGCACTCGCGTCTCCTCCTCGGGCAGCGGACGGAAGCGCCGATCGGTGACCGCGGCTCGCGAGCGGCCTCAGAGGGGCCGTGCGGTGTCCCGCAGCACGAGGTCGAGCAGCCGTGCGATCCCGTCGGCGTCGACGGGTGCAGCGGGATCCGCGTCGTACTGCCGCACCGCCTGACGTACGACGTCCAGGGACGGGTCGCGTGCCAGCGCCCATGAGGCGGCGTCGGGCTTCGAGCAGTGGACGTGCTCGAGGGCGAACCGCCACATCCGGCAGGCGGTCAGCACCATGAACGCCGCGTTCTTCTCGTCGTCGGTGCGGTCGCACCAGGTGGTCAGCCAGTACCGGTTGCGGTCGACGACCCAGTCGGGCGGGATCGGTGCGAGCACCTCCGCCGGGTCGGCACCACGGAGCGCACGTCCGTTCGCCCGCGCCATGGACAGCTCGGCGAGCAGGTCGGCATCGGTGACGCGGCGGGCGACCTCGACCTCGTCGCCGTACCTGCCCACCTGGAGCTCGAGCGCCGGCGCGAGGCTGGGGTGACGTGCGGACTCGGACGTCACCACGTGCAGGTCCACTCGGTCCGCCGGGCCGGCGTCCGCCGTGCGTACGCCGTGCTCGACGGCGGCCGCCTGGGAGTCGCTCAGCCCGCCGTCCACGACCGCGAGGAGGTCGATGTCGCTGCGCCCGGGTCGGAACCCACCCGCCGCCAACGACCCGTGCAGCACCACCGAGCGCAGACCCGGTCCGACGACGTCGACACAGAGGTCAGCAAGACGATCGGCGGCGCTCCGTGCGCGCTGCTCGTCGTCATCGGCCATGCCGTAGTTCTACCGGCTCGGGCCCGCCCTTTACCGGGAGTGCCCCACCGGGCACCCTGAGCGCGTGGCGAACCCGGACACCCAGGCGGCATCCCAATGGACGGAGGCGCCGTGACCGCGCACACCGCGATCGTCACCGGAGGGAGTCGCGGCATCGGGCGGGCGATCGTCGAGCGGCTGTACGCCGACGGGTCGCGCGTCGTGACCTGCGGGCGCGGTGAGCGACCGGCGTACCTGCCCGACGAGATCGGCTGGGTGACGGCGGACGTCGCGGATCCCGCCGCAGCGGACCGGCTCGTGGCGGAGGCCGGCGCGCGCTACGGCCCGGTCTCCTTGCTGGTGAACAACGCGGGCGTCCTCGTCGCCAAGACCGTGGCCGAGTCCACCGACGACGACTGGGACCTCCAGGTCGGGGTCAACTGCCGCGGGGTGTTCAACCTCAGCCGGGCGGTGCTCCCGCAGATGACCGAGCACGGCGGCGTCATCGTCAACATCGGCTCGATCTCCGGCGTCGTCGCCGACCTCTCGAGCGCGCTGTACAACGCCTCGAAGGCCTTCGTGCACGCCCTGACCCGCTCGATCGCGATCGACCACGGGCCGCGGGTCCGGTGCAACGCCGTTCTCCCCGGCTGGATCGAGACCGACATGGCCGACGAGGGCTTCGACCTCGCCCAGGATCCTGCCGCCGCGCGCGCCGACGCCGTACGCCGGCACCCGCTCGGCCGCTTCGGCGCCCCTGCGGACATCGCCAACATCGTGGCGTGGCTGGCCTCCGACGAGGCGGCCTGGGCCACCGGGCAGTGCTTCACGGTGGACGGCGGGCTGACGGCCGCCTCGCCCTTGCGGCCCGAGCTCTTCTAGCGCGCGCACGCCCACGATGCCGAGCACGCTGCGGGCCTCCGTATCCTGAGGCCGTTCGCGCGTGGCGGACGCCGCCAGCGAGGAGGACCGATGCCGCACCCGGTCGTGAAGCGACGCAATCGCCGACTGGAGATGCTCGAGAGCACCGAGCGCCACGTGCCCATCTCGTTCGCGATGATCGGCGCCCAGAAGGCCGCGACGAGCACGCTCTACCGGATGCTGGTCAAGCACCCGGAGGTCGTCGGGGGTCCCGAGAAGGAGATGCGCTTCTTCATGCGGGAGGACGTCGACTGGGACGAGCCCGACTACGCCGAGTACGTCCGCCCGGCGAAGCGCGCGTCGGTGCACGTGGCCGGCGACGCGACTCCCGACTACGCGATCTGGCCGCACGCGATCGAGCGGATGCACCGGTACAACCCGGACCTGCGGGTGATCCTCAGTGTGCGTGACCCGATCGAGCGCGCGATGTCGCAGTGGTCGATGGAGCGCGACCGCATCGCGACCTTCCCCGACGTCCCGGACGCGATCGCGGCGTACGCGACGGACCGGCTGCCCGCGGAGGTCCCGGACGGCGTCAAGCCGTGGGAGTTCCTCCGGCACACGATGTTCGCGCGGGGGCTCTATGCCCAGCAGGTGCGCCGGGTGCTCGAGGTCTTCCCACGGGAGCAGTTCCTCGCGGTGGACTTCGCGGACATCGCCCGGGCGCCGGGGGACACCCTGGACCGGGTGACGGACTTCCTCGGCCTCCCGCGGTTCGAGCAGCACCCGAAGCAGGGTCACAAGAACAAGACCCGCGAGGACCACACCGGCGCCGCCCCGACGTCCGCCGACATCGGTCGGCTGGTCGACCTGTACGCCGCAGACCTGGCCGACTTCTCGGCCCTGTCCGGCATCGACGTCAGCGCGTGGTCGACGAGCCGCGTGATCGCCGGCGAGCTCGACCTCGAGGAGTTCACGACCCGGCTCTCGACGAAGCTCGGGCTGACCCCCGCCTCCGGATGAGCGCGGCGCTCAGCGGTACGGCGTCGTCCGCACCAGCTTGACGGCGCGCTTCTTCACGAACGGCTGGCTGCCCTCGTGGTGGAGCCACGGGCGGCCGAACCACAGGTAGGCGTCGACGTGCTTGGCCGCGAGCCGGGCCGTGTCGGCCGGCAGGTTCCACCGGTCCGACGCGACGTCCGCGGTCGGCGGTACGCCGAGGGTCTCGCAGGTGACCTTGGCGGGCGTGGTGCGTGAGTCGCACACGACCGGGTTGGTCGGGTCGCCACCGGAGTACCTGCCGAAGTCGAACGGGTGTCCGTTGTTGCTGGTGTTGATCACGACGGTGCGGCCCGGGTAGCCCTTGGCGTTGAGCCGCTTGATGATCGCGGTGGCCCGGTCGACCTGGGCCGGGATCGAGGCGTAGTGCGTCCCGTTGAGGGCGAACCCCCGCGCGTACTGGATGCCACCGCGCACCAGGATCCGCACGGCCGCGGTGACGCCGCCGCGGGGTCCGAACATCGGCCAGTCGGACGCACCGGCCTCGATGTAGACGCTGGTGTTGGGCTGCGCCGAGAGCACCCGCGACGCGTAGGCGACCAGCTTCGACGGGGCGTGCGACCCGTGCGGTGCGCACAGGGCGAACGGCCCGTCGGGCTGGAGCACGATCGCGGTCGGGGTGTTGCCGACGGCACCGGCGAACCGGTCGATCCACTGCTTGTACGACGTGCGCTCGGCCTTGGTGGGCAGTCTGTTGCACGCGTCGTGCTCCCACGGCACGACCCGGAAGATCGCCATCTGGACCAGCGCGTCCTTGTCGCCGTCCTGCGAGTTCGAGATGTAGTCGTGGACCTGGTCGGCGATGCGGTCGTTGGGGTTCCAGTGGCCGAACCAGTGGTCCTTGGCCTTGGTCGCGATGTAGGCGAGGCGGTCCTTGGCGGGGCCCGAGGCGTTGTTCCACGCCACCCACGACGGCTCCATCTTGCCCTGGTAGACACCCCATGGGTGTGTCAGGAAGGGGTTGTCCTCCGTGCTCCCGGCGCGGGAGATCCCGGACGCGGTGGCGCTGTCGCGGTGGTGGACGGCGTCCGCCGGCGACGCGAGCAGGGCGGCGGCGGTGGCCAGGGCGATGCCGACGGACAGGGCCGTGGGCGCGAGCAGTTTCGGCATGGGGGGTGCTTTCGGTGCGGCGTGCGGTCGTACCCCCCGCGCCCCATTACATACGTCGGGCGCCCCGTCCGCTGGCGTTCCGAGGATTTCCCGGCCGGCGGCCCGCGCTCAGAGGACCTCGCTCAGGTCGAGCCGCGCGATCCGCTCGGGGTCGGTGAGGATGTTGATCTCGACGATGCGACCGTCGCGGATCACCGGGCAGAACACCGAGACCGGCCGGTCCTCGCGCATCCCGAGCAGCCCGACCGCGCCGTTGACGAGCACCATGATCTGTGTCGGCTCGTGACCGGTACGCCGGAACGTGGACGCCGCCGACGCGACCTCGGCCGCACCACGGATGTAGCCGGAGAGTCCTTCGACGCCTCCGTCGGCACGGAGCTCCACATCGGGGTCGAGCACCGTCAGCAGCGCCTCGAAGTCGCCCTCCTGCGCGGCGGAGGTGAACGCGTTGAGCACGCGGCGTTGGGTCGACAGGTCGGCCGTCGGTGGTGGCGTGGCCCGCACCCGGCGACGGGCGCGGCTGGCCAGCTGGGTCGCGGTCGCGGGACTGGCGCCGACGATCTCGCCGATCTGGTCGAACGGCACGCCGAACATGTCGTGCAGCACGAACGCCATCCGCTCGCGCGGGTTCAGCGCATCGAGCACGACCAGCAGGGCCAGCGTCACGGCGTCCGCCTGCTCGGCGGCAGCCTCGGGGTCGATGTCCAGCCGGGTCACGACAGGGTCGGGCACGTGGATCTCCAGGGACTCCTCGCGCCGTGACTTCCGCGACCGCAGGTGATCGAGGCAGATCCGGCTGACCACCGTGGTCAGCCAGCCGCGCATGTTCGTGACGTCGCTGGTGTCCGAGCGCGCCAGCCGCAGCCAGGCGTCCTGGACGGCGTCGTCGGCCTCGGTCATCGAGCCGAGCATGCGGTAGGCCACGCCGCGCAGGTGAGTGCGATGGTCCTCGAACTCCTCGGCGAGCTGCTCCTGGGTCTGCACTTCTGGTTCCTCCTTCAGCTTCCGTCACCCGGTTGACGAGTCGAACGAGCTCGACATGACAGGAGACGGTCAGCCAAGCACGAGGGACCGGGGGAAGCGCCACTCGGTTTTCGCTGCACGAGTGCCCGCGGGACGTCATACGTCCTGGTCGTTCTAGCGACCGAGACGTATGACGTCCGGGGGTCTGCGCGGGCCTACGCTGCGAGCTGATGTCCACCGACGCGCGCCGGGTGAGGGCTCCCTGGTCGCTCTCCCGGGAGACCCTCCAGATCGGCGCCGGGCTGCTCGTCATCTACCTCGTGTGGGGCTCGGTGTTCGTCGCGGTCCGGTACGTCGTGGCGGACCTCCCGGCCCTGCTCTCGATCGGAGTCCGGTACGTCGTCGCCGGCCTTCTGCTGGTGGTGTACGTCTCTGCCCGGCGCGGACCGGGGACCCTGCGGGCCGGGCGGCGGGCCCTGATCGGCTGTGTCCTGCTGGCGATGCTCCTCCAGGTGCTCACCAACGGAACCGTCACCTGGGCCGAGAGCATCGGCGTCCAGGCCGGGCCCGCCGCCCTGCTCAGCGCTCTCGCCCCGATCGCGATCGTCGTGCTCCGGCTCACGACCGGCGACCGGCCGCGGCCGGTGACCTGGGTCGGGGTGGTCGCGGGCTTCGTCGGCCTGGCCATCCTGCTGCTCGGCGGCCGCTCGGTGCCGGGCTTCCCGCTGTGGCCGTCGATCCTGGTGGCGGCCTCGGCCGGGTGCTGGGCGGTGGGGTCGTTCCTGCAGCCACGGCTCCAGCTGCCGTCCAACACGTTCGCGACCACGGCGTACCAGCTGCTCGCCAGCGGGCTCGTGCTGACGCTGGGCGGCTTCGCGTTCGGCGAGCGATGGACCTTCGACGCCCCCCTCGGGGCGTGGCTGGTGCTCGGCTACCTGACCGTGGCCTCGGTCGTCGCGTACTCGACGTACGTCTGGCTGCTCGCGCACGCCCCGATCTCGCTGGTCTCCACGCACGCCTACGTGAACCCGGTCGTGGCGGTGCTGCTCGGCTGGGCCTGGCTGTCGGAGCCGATCACCTGGCCGGTCGTGGTGGGTGGCGGGGTCGTGCTCGTGGCGGTCGGGCTGGTGATGGCCGAACGGCCGCGCTACGAGGAGCCGCCGGTCAGCTGAGGCCGGGTATTCGGCTCGCGGGTCGCGACCGACGCCGAGCAGGATGGAGCATGGCCTCGGAGCAGGAGCCGCCCTTCGTGGACGAGCACGTGCGTCTCGTCCGAGCTCGCCAGGACCGCACGTGGACCGCACTCCAGGAGTACGTCGAGGCCCTGACCACCGCCTCCCACGGCGTGCTCTCCCGGGTCCTGGCCACGGTGCCGCGCAGCGGGTTCGAGGTCATCGCGACCGACCCGCCCCGCGAGGTCGTGCTCGGCGGCCGCCACCGGTTCTCGACGTACCGCCTGGTCTTCCGGGTCGAGCCCGACGACGACCGGTCACGCCTGAGCGCGCTCACGTACGCCGCCTTCCCCGGCCTGCACGGACGCGCCTACCGCACGGGTCTGATGCTCAGCACCGGCCACCGCCGGGCCACCCAGCACATGCTGCGGACGGTCGCCCGCGGGGCCGAGCGCTGATCGCGCGCCCGACGAACGCCGCTACTCGCGGAGCTGGTGGATCCGGGCGACGCCGGTGGGCCTGGTCTCGATGTCGGCCATCGGACCGCCCTTGAGCTTGAGCAGCCAGACCGCGAGGTCGTCGGCCCGGACCGAGCCCAGCCTCGGCAGCACCAGGACGAGTCTCTTCTGCCCGGATCTCCGCTCGATCCGGTTCATCCGTTCGTCCGCGAGCGGGGTGTAGTGGACCGTGAGGCGCCCGCGGGACGTGCTCACCGCGGCGATGCGGTCGAAGCCGACCACCGGGCCCTTGCCGAGGCGGACGCCCTCGTGGGTGACCACCAGCTGGCGGCTCCCGGTCAGCCAGGAGAACCACCGGCTCCCGAACGCGACCGAGCCCTCGCTCTCGAGCCGTCCCTGCCAGTCGAAGGTCCCCTGCATGGCCATGAGGCGATCCTGCCCCAGCCGGCGCCGGGAATGGGAAGAGCCGGCCGCTGGATCTGCGGCCGGCTCTAGGGAGTGGGTGGGTGGGGCGGTGGACAGTCCGAGGTGTCCACCTCAGCGCTCAGCGCGGTGGTTGAGCAGGTAGTCGTCGTACGGCGGGGTCCGCAGGAGTGCGCGGTTGGCGGCGACCTGGTCGCCCCAGACGTAGCGCATGAAGGTGCGGAACCGGCGGCTCTTGCTGGTGTGGGTAGTGGTGTTCATGCCTCTATGGTGCCCCCTCCGACTGTTCAGGACAAGCGAATGTTTCTTACGAACACAGTAGTGATGCTGTATGGTTGGAGGCATGATCGATGTCCAGCGTCTCCGTGTCTTCCGGGCCGTCGTCGCGAGCGGATCGGTGCAGGCCGCGGCCGACCACCTCGGCTACACCCCGTCGGCCGTGAGCCAGCAGATCTCAGCCCTGCAACGCGAAACCGGCCTCGTCCTCTTCGAGAAGGCCGGCCGCGGCATCGCCCCCACGGCGACCGCCAAGGTCCTCGCCACCGAGAGCGAGGACCTGATGGAGAGCCTCAACCGCCTCGGCGGCGTGGTCGACCACCTGCGTGAGGGCCGCACCGGCAGCCTGACCATCGGCGCCTTCTCGTCCGCCGCGCAGTTCTGGCTGCCGCAGGTCGCCAAGGGGCTGCGCCGGGAGTTCCCCGACCTGGTGCTGGACCTCAGTCTCAACGAGCTCGGCCCCGAGCCGGCCAACCCGGCCCGCCGCGACCTCGACATCACCACCGAGGACGCCGACATGGACGGCATCGAGCGGCCCGGTCACAGCCGGCACGTGCTGACCGAGGAGAACTACGTCGTCGTCGCGCCGCGCGGCCATGAGCTCCTCGAGGAGTGGGACACCCAGGTCCCGATGGGCGCACTCGCCGGCCAGGCGCTGATCGACAACGACTACCACGGCAACTCCTGCACGCGGATCATCCGCAACGCCTGCCGGGCGGCCGGTTTCGCTCCGCGCTACGTCGCCCGCTCCGAGGACCACCACACCGCGCTCGCGTTCGTCGCCGCCGGCGTGGGGGCGACGATCATCCCGAGTCTCGCCTTCCCGGAGTCGATGGCCGGCGTCGACAGCCGCGAGCTGATCAACCCGAGCCCCCGCCGCCGGATCGTGGTGCATGTCCGAGACGGCGCCGCCGACGCCCCGCCGGTCCTCCGCGCTCTCGAGCTCCTCGACGAGGCGGTCGCGCAGCGTGCCGAGCGCCGCGTGGCTCACTGAGTCGTTTCTCCTCGGCGCTGACAACCCGTCCGGGGCGGGCGGAGTTGGTACGGGTGTGAGACGAGGAGCCCGATGATCGGTTCGCGGAGCGAGCAGCGTGCCTTCGAGGCGTTCGTCGCGGACGCGTCGGGGCGGCTGATGCGCACGGCGTACCTGCTGTCGGGCGACCGCGGCCATGCCGAGGACCTCGTGCAGTCGACACTGCTCCGCACGGCCCGGCGCTGGCCCCGCGCCCGCCGGCAGCCGGAGGCCTACGCGCGCCGGGTGCTGGTGAACCTCGCCAAGGACCGGTGGCGGACGCTGCACCGGCGGGTGGCGGAGGTGGCCCAGACCTCGATCGAGGCCGAGGTCGCGGTGGCCGACGACGACACCGTGCTGGAGCGCGAGGGTCTGCTCGCCGCGATCCGGGAGCTGCCCGCGGGGCAGCGCGCGGTCCTCGTCCTGCGGTTCTTCGACGACCTGTCGGTCGCCGACACGGCGGCCGCGCTCGACTGCACCGAAGGAACCGTCAAGTCACAGACCGCGCGCGCACTGGCCCGGATGCGGTCCGTGCTCGATCCCGAACACACCCAGGAGAGGACGATCGCCGATGCTGACCGATGAGGAGCTGACCACGCGGCTGAGCGCCGCGTTCCACGAGAGCCTGCCCGAGCTGACGTACGCCGGACCGGTACCGCACGTGCGCCGGCACGGCACCGGGCTCGCCGCGACCTCCGCCCTGGCCGTCGCCGCGACGCTGGTCCTGGTGCCGGCGGCGCTGCAGCAGAACGACCGTCGGGTCCCCGACGCCGTACCGAGCGATGGGCCCAGCTCGGGAAGCGCGAGTCCTTCGGGTCACCGAGTCGTCCGCACCCTCGACATCGCCGGACTCCACCTCAGCTTCGCGACGACCAACGGCGATCCCGGTCCTCTGTACGCCGTCCTCGGGGACGACCTGAAGGTCCCGGAGGACGCCGAGAAGGTCGACGTCGACACACCCGGTCAGTACTGGTTCGCGAAGAACCCCGCGAGCGGCGAGCCGCAGGTGTACGTCGGACACCGGCTGTGTCCCGACACGACAGCGGGCTGTGACGGCCAGGATCCCCGGCTCGAGATCTACGGGATTCTCGCCCCGGGCTGGACGCGGGCCCAGCTGATGCAGCTCCTCGAGCACCCGGTCGCCACCCAGCGCGGGACGGACTGAGCGGGACGAGTCCCGAGTCGATGCACTAGCGTCGCCACCATGCTCATCCTCGGCATCATCCTGTTCGGCATGATGGTCGGCGCCGGCGCGCAGCTGATCCTGG
Organism: uncultured Actinomycetota bacterium; assembly: GCA_963812055.1. Taxonomy (GTDB): domain Bacteria; phylum Actinomycetota; class Actinomycetes; order Propionibacteriales; family Nocardioidaceae; genus Nocardioides. The sequence continues at coordinate 214,857 of CAWEUA010000016.1, read as the reverse complement.
GCCGCGAGCGGGGCGGCATCGACTGGACCATGGCCATCGTCGCCGGCCTGGCGGGCTCCTTCGTCGGCGGCCTCCTGTTCAGCCTGCTCGCCGGTGACGGCATCGAACTGCACGCCAGCGGCATCATCGGATCGCTGCTGGGGGCGATCGTCATCAGTGCGGTGTGGCGGTGGCTGCGCAGCCGGAACGCGGCGCCGGGGAAGCCGACCTCGCGCTCCGGCAACCCGGCCAAGGCAGCCCAGCAGAAGAAGCGCAACGCCCCCTGATCATTTCAGGGGGCGTCGCGACCGACGTTCGGCCGGTGCCGGGTCGGCTCAGGCCGCGGCTCCCTCGAGCTCGCGCTCGCCGACCTGCTCGGGTGACGCGGTGGCGGCGGGCACGCGCGTGGCGCGGGCGACCAGCACCAGCACGACCGCCATCAGGACGATGCCGACCAGGCCGACCACGTGGAAGGAGTCGGTGAAGGCATCCTTGACCGAGGCGAGCAGCGCCGGGTCGTGCTGACCCTCGCGGACCCCGTCGATCACGCTCCGCCGGGCGTCCGATCCGGCGTGGCCCAGCTGCAGCCGGTACACGACGGTGCCGAGCGAGCCGAGGACGGTCAGGCCGAGGGCGATGCCGAGCTCGTTCGCCAGCTGCGCCATCGACGCGCTCGAGGCGGCACGCTCGGGGGGAGCGGAGCTCATCACGCCGTCCATCAGCATCGGGAAGGCGGCACCGATCCCGAAGGTGGCCAGGCTGGCACCGACCGCGACGATCGGGAGACCGACCTCGGACACCGGGGCGACGGCGTACAGGGCGAACCCGGCGACCATCAGCGACATCATCGAGACGACGACGGTGCGCTGCGAGAACCGACGGTTCAGCAGCGGCCCGAGGTTCGCGGCGGCGATCATCGAGACCATCGACGGCAGCATCCACCAGGCGGCCTGCAGCGGGCTGAGGCCGTGGACCTCCTGCAGGTACAGGTTGAAGAACAGCGACGTGCCACCCATCAGCAGCGCGGTCAGGAACAGCGCGGTGAGAGTACGACGCACGCGCGGCCGGGCCAGCAGCTCGAGGTCGAGCAGCGGGCTGGCGAGCCGGCGCTGGCGGCGCAGGAACACGGTGCCGAGGACGACGCCGACCACGAGCGACACGAGCACGGGTGAGTCGAAGCCGGTGTTCACGACGCGCTTGAGCGAGAAGACCAGGCTCAGCAGGGCGACGATCGACAGGCCGGCGCTGGTGAGGTCGAGCGGCGCCGGGTCGTCGGCCTTGGACTCGGAGATGAGCCTCGGGACGAGCGCGATCGTCACGGCCATCACCGGCACGCCCATCAGGAAGACCGAGCCCCACCAGAAGTGGTCGAGCAGTACGCCACCGACGAACGGCGCGATCGCCATGCCGCCGAGGAAGACGGTCATCATCACGCCCATCGCCTGGATCCGGGCCTTCTCGTCGGTGAAGAGCCCGCCGAGCAGGGCCATGGACGCCGGCAGGATCGCCGAGCCGGCCAGACCCATCACGCCACGGGCGACGATGACGAGCTCCGGGGTCGTGGCGAACGCGCCGAACCCGGACGCGACGGCGAAGATCGCCGCACAGACCAGGATCATCCGGCGGCGGCCGACCCGGTCGGCGATGGCCCCCGTGGTGAGCATGGCGCCGGCGACCATGAAGTTGTAGCTGTCGGTCATCCAGAGCAGCTCGGTGGGTCCGGCGTGCAGGTCCGCGGCCATGGTCGGCAGCGCCACGGCGAGCACCGAGATGTCGACCGCGACCAGCAGGGTGGGGAGCGCCAGGACCGCCAGGGCGAGGATGGCGCGGGTCCGAGTGGAGATCAGGTCTGTGTTCATGTCCTTAGGTCGAACGGGCGGGCCCGTCTTCGACATCGCCCGGACAAGAATCTCCGGCAGATTGCAGCTCGGCAAAGATTCGCCGGATCGTGATGCGCTTTCGGCGCGGGTGCAGCACCATGGGCAACGCAACACGACCACCCGTCGCCGGCCGTTCCCTGGCCCGGCCACGGTGCGTCGTACGGGGGGTTGAGTACCGGACCTCAGCCTCAGACAACGTCGGGCCCGCCCTCACGGGGCGGGCCCGATGTCGTCGCAGCGCGGTCAGCCGGCCAGCACCAGGTCCTCGCGCGTCCCGTCCGGCTCCACCTCGTGGTGCGCCTCGTGGTGCGCCCGGCGCAGGGAGACGAAGGCGACCGCCCCGCCCGCGAGGACGAGCACCGCCGCCAGCACGAGGCCGGCGTGGTAGCCGGTCAGGTAGGCGTCGACCGGGGTGTGACCGGCCGCCAGCGCGTCGGCCTGCCGACTGGTGAGCACGGCGCCGATCACGGTGATGCCGAGCAGCCCCGCCACCTCGCGCGAGGCGTTGAACACGGCCGAGGCCACCCCTGCCTGACCGGTCGGCATCACGCCGAGCACGGTGGCGGTCAGCGGGATCGTCAGCCCGCCGCCGATGCCGATCACGGCGAAGCTCGGCATCAACGACAGGAACGTCGCGTCCGCGCCGAGCAGCGCCGTCGAGGCGATGCCCAGGCCCATGGCGACCATCCCGACGGCCGTCGAGCGGTAGGCGCCGAAGCGTGCCGCGACCCGGTCGGAGACGACCGCGGAGACCGCCATCAGGACGGCCATCGGGACGAAGGCCGTGCCCGCCTTGGTCGGCGAGAAGCCGAGCACACCCTGCAGGTAGAGCGAGGTGAAGAAGTAGATGCCGAAGAGCCCGAACGCCCAGAGCATCAGGGCGACGATGCCGCCGGTGAACTCGCGGCGGGCGAACAGGCTGACGTCGACCATCGGCTGCTCGACCCGGCGCTCGACTCCGACGAAGGCCAGCGCGGTCACGGCCGCCACGGCGAACGTGCCGAGGATGCCGGCCGAGGTCCAGCCGCGGTCGTGACCCTCGATCAGGGCCCAGGTCAGCGCGAACAGCGAGGTCGTGGACAGCACGAGACCCGCCAGGTCGAGACGCCGTGCCTCCTCCTCGCGCGACTCACGGATGGCCCAGGCGCCGAGGGCGATCGTGCCGATGCCGACGGGCACGTTGATCCAGAAGATCCACTCCCAGGAGACGTGCTGGGTGAGGAACCCGCCGAGCACCGGGCCGACGGCCAGGGCGAGCGCGCCGACGCCGCCCCAGATACCGACGGCGGCGTTGCGCTCGCGCGGGTCGGTGAAGGTGGCGCTGATGATCGCCAGCGTCGTCGGGGTCACGGCCGCCGCGCCGACGCCCTGGAGCGCCCGGGCCGCGATCAGCGCGGTCGCGCCGTCGGCGAACCCGGCGAGCAGTGACGAGGCCGTGAACACCGTGAGGCCGATGATGAAGAGCCGGCGTCGTCCGAAGGCGTCCGCCAGGCGTCCACCCACGAGCAGGAGACCGGCGAACGTGAGGATGTAGCTGCTCACGACCCACTCGATCCCGGCCGTGGACAGCCCGAGCTCGCGTTGGATGTCGGGGATCGCCACGTTGACGATGTTGTTGTCGAGGTAGGTCATGAAGGTGGCGAGTCCCACCGCCACGAGCGTCCACCGGTTCCGGTTCATCTCTGGTCTCCTATACGTCGTACATGTATGTCGTACAGGAAACCCTGTACGTCGTATAGTTGTCAAGCCTTATGGTGTATAGTTCTGGCTATGACTCCCCGCACCGCCACCGCGACCCGGCCGAAGGTCGAGCTGAGCAGGGCCGCGATCGTCGAGCGCGCCCTGACCGTGATGGACACCGAGGGCCCGGACGCGATCACCATCCGGCGCATCGCGCAGGAGTTCGGCGTGACGCCGATGGCGCTGTACTGGCACGTCGCGAACAAGGACGAGCTGCTCGCAGCGATGGGCGACGCCCTCCTCGCGGACGTGACGCCTCCGGCCGTCGCCGGCTCGTGGTCCGTGCAGCTGCGTGCGGTCGTCGAGACGCTGATCGAACACATCGCGCGGCACCCGGCGGCGGCGGAGCTGGTCTTCCCCCGCATCCTGGTGACCGAGCCGGGCCTGGAGATCACGGAGTTCACGCTGACCCTGCTCGAGGACGCCGGGTTCGACCCCCAGCAGGCGGCCGACCTCGCCCGGATGGGTCTGCAGACCGCGATGATGCTGGTGACCCAGCTCCCGGGCTCGGAGAACCAGGCCGCGCAGGACGAGCGCGATGCGCTGCTGGCCGAGAAGCGCGCGCACATCGAGGGCCTGCCGGCCGATCGCTATCCCCGCATCCGGGCCGCGGCCGAGCCGCTCACCAACTGCGACGACGTCCCGGCGTACTACTCCTTCGGGGTCGACCTCTACATCGAGGGCGCACTCGCCCTGATGCGGAAGGTCAAGCGCGGCGCGGCCTGACCGCGGACAACTCCGGCGACAAACCCCCGGCCCTTCGGGGATGCTGACCCCTCGTGCGACGAGTGCTGGCTGGGGTGTTGCCCACGGTCCTGCGCGAGGAGCCGCAGTACCGCCTGCTCTTCGGCAGCCAGGTGCTCAGCGTTCTCGGCGACCGGGTCACGAGTGTCGCCCTGCCGTTCGCCGTCCTGTCGGTCGGCGGCGGTGTGCGGGACGTGGCCCTGACGTCGACCGCGCAGTTCCTGCCGTTCGTGCTGCTCGCCATCCCGGCCGGGGTGTGGGCGGACCGGTGGGACCGCAAGCGGATCCTGATCTCCTCCGACCTGGTCCGCCTGGTGACGCAGTCGGTCGCGGCCGTGCTGCTCCTGTCCGGTCAGGCCGAGGTCGTCCACCTGGCCGTGCTCGCCGCGGTGTTCGGGTCGGCGGACGCGTTCTTCGCGCCCGCGTTCAGCGGTTTGCTGCCGACGACCGTGAGCCCGGGCAACATCCAACCCGCCAACGCGCTGCGGGGGCTGAGCTTCTCGCTGGCGAACGTCGCCGGGCCGGTCGTGGCCGGCGTGCTGATCGGCTTCGCCGGTGGGCCGGGCTCCGCCCTCGTCTTCGACGCGGCGACGTTCCTGGTGTCGGTCCTGCTGCTGCTCCCGCTGCGGTCGAGCGTCGTCGACCAGGCCGCAGCAGAGGACGAGCAGCCGCACGCGTCGTTCGGTACCTCCCTGCGTGAGGGGTGGCACGAGGTGCGCTCGCGGAGCTGGGTGCTGGGCTACCTCGGTGGGTTCGCGGCGTACCACGCCGTGGTGCTGCCGGCGATCTTCGTGATCGGGCCGGTGCTGATGTCCGACCACTACGACGGCGCGCGGTCGTGGGCGGTGATCACGGCGCTGTTCGGCATCGGCAACATCCTCGGCGACGTGCTGCTCCTGCTGTGGCGACCGGCGTACGCGCTCCGGGTGGGGGCCTTGATGCTCGTCGGTGCGTCGTGCCAGGCGGCCATCATCGGCAGCCACCTGCCGGTGTGGGGGATCGGTCTGCTCGAGCTGCTGACCGGGATCTGCGTGACCGGGACGTTCACGCTCTGGGAGACCTCCCTCGGAGAGCACATCCCGGCCGGCTCGCTGTCGCGGGTGTCCAGCTACGACTACCTGTCCAGCACCGGGATGATCCCGCTCGGCAACGTGCTGGTCGGGCTGCTCGCAGCGACGTTCGGCGTCTACCCGGCGCTCCTCGTGATGACCGTCGTCGGGATCACGGCCGCCCTCGTCGTGGTGTCGATCCCGGCGGTCCGCCATCTCCCTCGCGGCGTCCAGGTCTCCGGGTCGTCCGCCTGAGCGGGCAGGAGAGGGCGCGCCCCAGCGGACGCCCAGCAGGCTCAGACGGTGGTGCCGGGCTCGAGGCGTCCGCCGGCGTCGATCACCGACTCCACTCGAGAACCCTTCCCGATCAGCACGATGTCCTCGTCGCGTGCGAGTCGTGCGGCCGGCACGTTCCCCACGCGCGCGGCACGCCTCAGCTCACAGTCCTCGTCGACGATCGCCGTCTGCACGACGGCACCGGAGCGGATCACGCAGTCGGCGAAGACCACGCTGTCGGCCACGCGTGCTCCCCGCTCCACGACGACTCCCGGCCCGAGCACCGAGCCCGACACCTCGCCGGCGACGTCGCAGCCGGGCGAGACCAGGCTGTCGGTGATGCGCGCCGACGGGCGGATCCGGGCGGCCGGCCGATCGGGCCAGTGGGCGATCACGGGTCGGCCAGGATGGTCGAAGACGTCGACCTTCCCGGCCAACAGGTCGCGATGGCCCTGGAGGTAGGTGTGCGGCTGACCGAGATCACGCCAGTAGCCGTCCATCGGTACGGCGTGGACCGTCCCGGTCGACATCAGCCGCGGGACCAGGTGCTCACCGAAGTCACCCAGGCCCGAGCCCCCCGGGTCATCGGCCGTCTCGTCGTCGAGCTCGGCCCGCAGCGTCTCGAGCGCTTCGAGAAGGGGCTCGGTGCGGTAGACGAAGACCTCGGTCGCAACCGTGCCCGTGCTGGGTCGTGACGCTTTGACCTCCAGACCTCGGACGACGCCGCCGCGGCCCGTCAGGACCGCGACGTTGTCGGCCGCCACCTTGCGGCTGACCTCGGCGGTCACGAGGGTCGCGGTGCTGCCGCGGGCGGCGTGTTCCTCGATCACGGGCGCCAGGTCCATGTTGAACACGTGGTCAGCGCTGGTGACGACGACGTGCTCGGCGTCGTGATCGGCGATCTCCGCGTGCAGCTTCAGCAAGAGGTCGGCGTTCCCTGACGCGAAGCCCTCCTCCGAGGTGGGTCCGGTGCCGGTCTGCGGCACCATGCGGCGGAAGCCGCCCCGGTTCCGGTCCAGGCTCCACGGACGCCCGCCCGCGAGGTAGCCGTCGATGGAGGCGACCTGGTACTGGACGCTGACCCACACGTCGACGAGCTCGGCGTGGTAGAGCCCCGACAGCGCGAAGTCCACCAGCCGGTTGACCCCACCGAAGGGGAGCGCCGGCTTGGCGCGCTCACGGGTGAGCACGTCCATCCGTGACCCCTCGCCGCCGGCCTGGACGATGCCGAGCACGTCTCCACGTCGCATGGTCGCCACCTCCATGCCCGACCCTGCCGTACCGGGGCGCTCGCCGCCTCACCCCGGCGAGGGAGGCGCCTGTCCGTGGTCCTGTCTAGCGTCCCTTCGCATGGACATCATCCTGATCCCGGGCCTGTGGCTGACCGCACGATCGTGGGACGACGTCGTGCCCCACCTCCAGGAGGCCGGTCACACCGTCCACCCGCTGACCTTGCCCGGCATGGAGTCGGTCGATGCCGACAGATCGGCCGTCACCCGGCAAGACCATGTCGACGCCGTGGTGGCCGCGATCGATGCGGTGCCGGCGGGTGCGAAGGCCTTGCTCGTCGGCCACTCCATGGGTGGCGTCCTCGCCTGGGCGGCCGCCGACGCCCGGCTCGACCGGGTCGCGGGGGTGGTCTTCCTGGCCAGTGAGCCGGGCATCCCCGATCAGTCCGACTCGATGTTCCCGGTCGAGGGCGACGACGTCCCGTTGCCGGCGTGGGACTTCTTCGACGACGAGATGGTCGCCGACCTCGACGACGACCTCCGGTCCCGGGTCCGGACGGGCTCGGTCCCGTCCCCGCTCCACGCGGTGACCGACGGGCTCGAGTTCGGTCACGACGAGCTCCACGACCTGCCGGTCACGATGATCACGGCGGAGTACGACGCGGAGCAGCTGAAGAAGTGGACCGACGCCGGAGAGCCGGGCACCGAGGAGATCGCGGCCCTGCGCAACGTCGTGTGGGTCGACCTGCACTCCGGTCACTGGCCGCAGTTCAGCCGCGTCGACGACACCGTGCGGCTGATCCTCGAGGCCACGGAGCGCACCTGAGCGGGGGCGTCAGCTGTGGGCGATGCACCGCGTCGCCCACGGCCGGGCCTCGAGCCTGCCCGCGGGGATCTGTTCACCGCAGACCTCGCAGGTGCCGTACGTGCCCTCGGCGAGGCGCAACTGTGCGCGGCGTACCTCATCGAGCATCGCCAGCAGGTGCTCCTGTGCCGAGACCGCCGCCAGCCGGTCGACCGCCATCGAGGTGCCCTCACCCACCCGCTTGCCGAACGAGATCGTGCCGAGCTCGCCCGGCGGCTTCGTGAGCTCGGCCAGCTGCGCCTCGAGCTCCGCCGCCCGGTCGGCGAGCAGCCGACCCGCGTCCTCCTGCATCCGGCCAGCGTACGGGCGCCCCCTCCTCGTCACCACCCTCGTCACGACGGTGCTCGACCGGTCCGAGGGATAGTCCCCGACGTTCTGGTCGGGTCTGCCTGTGGACAAGCGACCAGAACGTCGGGGACTACCGGATCCCACGGGTCTAGCCTGACGGCGTGAGCCGAGATCCCGCCCAGCCGTGCTCCCTGGTGGCGGCCGACGGGCTGACCGCCTCCGACCCGACGCAAGGGATGTCGCGGCGAGTGGCGATGCACCGGGAGGGGATGTGGACCGGCACCGTCGACACCGAGCCGCACGCGACCTCGGGCTGGCACCACCACGGTGAGTACGAGACGACGCTCTACATCGTGAGCGGCCGGATGCGGATGGAGTCCGGCCCGGGCGGCGAGGACGTGGTCGAGGCCGGTCCCGGTGACTTCCTGCGGGTCCCGGCCGGCGCGGTGCACCGCGAGTCCAACCCGTCCGACGAGCCGGGCCACGCCGTGATCGTGCGCTGCGGCACAGGTGAGCCGACCGTCAACGTCGACGGGCCGGCCCGTTGACCGACCGGGCGAACGGCGTGGCGCTCGGCCGGCTGGACTTCGTCTACTGCCCGAGCCGCGACGCCGCGGCCGACCTCGCCCACTGGGTCGACCGGCTCGGCGCCACCGCGGTGTTCGCGGTCGAGCGGTTCGAGACGCGCGTCGCCTGCGTCGAGCCCGGCGACGGACCGGCCGTGCTCTTCGCCGAGCACCTCGAGGGGGACCGGCCGGTCCTGGTCTACCGGGTCGACGACCTGGCCGCCGCGCTCGCGGCGTACCGGACCGACGGCGTCGCGGTGAGCGAGACCTTCGAGTTCCCGTTCGGTCACGGCGCCGAGATCACCGGGTCCGGCCCACAACGCGTCGCGATCTACGAGCGTGACCATCCCGACCGTGGCGACTCGCTTCGCGGTCGCCGCGACTTCTGAGCACAAGGAGCACCATGCCCACGATCACGCTTCCCGACGGCCGCGACCTGGAGGTCGAGGTCACCGGTCCCGACGCCGGACCTGTGATGGCATTCATCCACGGCACTCCTGGAGCATCGTTCCAGCTGAGCAGGATCGCGGACTGCGCGCATGCGCGCGGACACCGGCTCGTCACCTGGTCGCGGGCCGGGTACGGCGCGTCGACCCGGCGTCCCGGACGCGACGTCGTGAGCGAGACCGCCGACGCCGCGTCGGTTCTCGACCACCTGGACGTCGAGGCGTGTGTCGTCGCCGGATGGTCGGGTGGCGGACCACACGCGCTGGCCTGTGCCGCACTGCTGCCGGACCGCTTCCGCGCCGTCACCACGATCGCCGGCGTGGCGCCCTACGACGCGGAGGGCCTGGACTTCCTGGAGGGGATGGGCGAGGACAACCTCGAGGAGTTCGGGCTGGCGCTCGAGGGCGAGGAGGCGCTGCGAGCCTGGCTGGACGAGGCTCGGCCCGGGTACGTCGGCATCACGGCCGGGGAGGTCGCGGCGGCGCTCGAGACCCTCATCTCCGCCGGCGACCGCGCGTCCCTCACCGGGGACTTCGCCGAGTTCCTCGCTGCGGAGTTCCGTCAGGCCGTCGCCGTCGGTGTCGACGGCTGGCTCGACGACGACCTCGCGTTCACCCGTCCCTGGGGCTTCGACCTCGACGTGATTTCCGTCCCCACCCACGTCTGGCAGGGCAGTGAGGACCTGATGGTCCCGTACTCCCACGGTCAGTGGCTGCGCGAGCACATCCCGGGTGTGACCACCCACCTCGAGCAGGGCAGCGGGCACCTCGACATCCTCCTCGGCCGCGCGGACGACTGGGTCGGCGAGCTGATCTCGGCGTGAGCGGACCGGCGAGGTGATCAGGCGAGTTCCTCGCGCGAAGGGCCGAGCGGCGTACCAACCGGGCTGTTCGACCGTCTCATCCACATGACCCCCCCGAACCTCCCGGTCGACGACGAGCTGCGACTGCGGCCGTACGCCGGCGAGGAGGACGTCGACCTCGCCTGGCCCTGGTACCGCGACCCCGAGACCGTGGCCCTGGTCGACGGCGAGGGGAGTGCGGTCTATCCGCGCGACCGGGTGGCGGCGATGTACGCCGCGTTGCAGGCCCAGGGCGAGGTCTACCTGATCGAGCGGCGTACGCCGGACGGTGCGTGGGGGGCGGTCGGCGACGTCACTCTCGCCCCCGACACGATCCCGATCGTGGTCGCCCCCGGATGCCGCCGGCAGGGCATCGGCCACCGCGTCCTGCTGCGTCTCGTCGACCGCGCCCGGGTGCTCGAGTGGGAGGCGCTCCACGTGCGCGAGGTGTACGCCGGCAACGAGGCGGCCCATCGGCTCTTCACCGGGATCGGGTTCGTACCGCGCGCCGTCGCGCCACCGATGATGTCCCTCCGGCTCAGCACGCTCGGAGGCCGTGCTCGGCCATGAGCCGCGGCGCCGCGCCGCACGGCGTACGTCGTCAGGCTGAGCCGTCCGGCGGCATGCGATGCTCCGGGCATGCTCTGGCGCTTCGCGATCTACTTCGTGGTCGCGGCGTACGTCGTCTACCGGATCACCGTGGGCGTGAAGATCCACCAGGCGCGGCGCGTCGGGGACGTCGAGCGGGAGCGTCGGCTCCGGCACCGGTCGTTGCGGCTGATCCACTTCGCGATCGTGGCCGGCGCCGTCGGGTCACTGCTCGCGATGCTGCTGGTCTGGTCCAACTCCCGCTGAGCGGTCAGCTCGCCCCGAGGACCGCGAGGTCCGCGAGCGCCTCGCGCCCGGTGTGCAGGCCGCGGATGCAGCGGTCCCGCATGGTGTCCCAGTAGTAGGGGAGCCCCATCACCGACAGCGCCAGGGCCCAGCCGGCCGCGAGGACCCAGGTGTCCGCGTCGGGGTCGAGCGCGTCGCGGAACGTCGCGCGAGCGGCCCGGTCGAGCAGCTGCCAGGCCACGACGAGGTCGACCGTCGGGTCGCCGACGGAGAGGCCGCCGAAGTCGAGCACCGCCACCAGGCGACCGTCGCGGACGAGGAGGTTCTCGGCGTTGAGGTCGCCGTGGTACCAGCGCGGCTCGACCACGCGCTGCGCCTCCGGCATCCGCACGATCCGCGCCCAGGCCGACGCGACCTGCTCGAGGTCGAGGTCGAGGTCGGGGTGGCCGACGAGGTGCTGCGAGTCGCGCAGGTACTCCTGCATGGCGTCGTCCATGCTCGCCAGCGGACGCCCGCGGTACCACCTGAGTGCGGGGTCGCGAGTTGCCTCGTCGGGGACCGGCAGCTCGCCCAGAGCCCGGACCACGGACGCGAGCTCGACCGCGAGCCCGTGTCGCGGCGCCTCGCCCGGCTCCGGTACGACGGGCTGCTCGCCGGCGAGGAAGCGCACGACCGACCACTTCTCCGGGTAGCCGAAGCCAGGTTCACCGACCGACAGGATCTCCGGGACTGCCACCGGCAGGTGGGGCGCGACGTACGGCAGCCAGCGCTGCTCCTTCTCGATGGTCTCGGTGCCGCCCGGCTGGCGGGGCACCCGGACCAGGAGGTCCTCGCCCAGCCGGAAGAGCGCGTTGGTGGAGCCGGAGGCCTCGAAGCGACGCAGCGGTAGCGCGTCGTACGACGACGAGACGGTCGCCAGCAGCCGGCGTACGAGGTCCTCGTCGACGTCGATCTCGTCGTCGTGCAGCCGCGACATGGCTCCACCTCAGCGGACCAGGTGCGTGCTGTCGAGTGACTTCCCGGTGGTAGACCTGACGCATGCCTGACCCGCTCGACGTCCCGGTCGCGGGCGGCACCCTGCGGGTCGCCGCGTGGCTCGGCACCGGCACTCCCGTGCTCGCCGTCCACGGCATCACGTCCTCGTCGCGGTCCTGGCCGTTGCTCGCCCAGGCGCTCGACAACCCGGTGTTCGCGCCCGACCTCCGTGGACGCGGGCGCTCGAACCGGCTTCCCGGACCGGTCGGGATCGCCCGGCACGCCGAGGACTGCGCCGCCGTCGTCGAGGCGAGCGCCGGTGCACCGGTGGTCGTGGTGGGGCACTCGATGGGTGGCTTCGTGGCCACGGTCCTGGCGGCCCGCCGCCCCGACCTGGTCCGCGCCCTCGTCCTCGTCGACGGCGGCCTGCCCTTCCCGTCCGCCGACGAGGCCGCGACCCTCGCCGGCCTCCAGCCGATCAAGCAGCGCCTGCAGGCGACGTACACGCGCGAGAGCTACCGCGACTGGTTCCGTCAGCACCCGGCGTTCGCTCGCGACTGGACGCCCGAGGCGGAGGAGTACGCCGACTACGACCTCCCCGAGTCACCCGGGCGACCCTCCGCCGATCCCGAAGCTGTCGAGGCCGACCAGGTCGACATGGTCCGGGGCGCCGCGTTCCTCGAGGCGCTGGAGCAGCCGATGCCGCCGCGGGTCTTCCTGCATGCCCCACGCGGCTTCGCCGACGACCCGCCGGGCCTCTACCCGCAGGAGACCGTCGACGCGTACGCCGCACGCTGGCCCGACCTCGACGTCCGGCCCGTGCCCGACGTGAACCACTACACGATCGTGCTCAGTCGCCGGGGCGCCGACGCGGTGGCGCAGGCGGTGCGGGACGTGGCGTCCGCGTCATAGGCTGCGCGCCATGAGTCAGGCCGAGGTGGTCGACGACCTCTCCGCGGCCGACGAGCCCCCGGCTCTCGGGCCGACCGCTCGCAACGTCGCCTTCGCCCTGATCGTCGGCGGGATGCTCTTGTCGGCACTCGACTCCACCATCGTGTCGACGGCGCTGCCGACGATCGTCGGCGACCTCGGCGGGGCCGAGCACATGAGCTGGGTGGTCACGGCGTACCTGCTCACCCAGACGATCGCCACCATCCTGGGCGGCAAGTTCGGCGACCTGCTGGGCCGGAAGTGGATCTTCATCGGCAGCATCATCATCTTCGTCACGGCCTCAGCCCTGGCCGGCCTCTCGCAGACCATGACCTGGCTGATCGCGTCGCGTGCGATCCAGGGCATCGGTGGTGGTGGCCTCACGGTGACCGCGACGGCGATGATCGCCGACATCATCCCGATGCGCGACCGGGGCAAGTACCAGGGCGCGGTCGGCGCCGTCTTCGGAGGTACGACGGTCCTGGGGCCGCTGCTCGGCGGCTGGTTCACCGACCACCTGTCGTGGCAGTGGGTCTTCTACATCAACGTGCCGGTCGCGCTGCTGATCCTGCCGTTCGCGATCAAGCTCCTGCCGTCGGTCGCTGCCACGGCGAAGCCGGTCTTCGACACGCTCGGGATCGTGTTCATCTCGCTCGGCTCGGCGGGCCTGATCCTGGCGACGAGCTGGGGCGGCATCCAGTACGCGTGGAGCTCGCCGACGATCATCGGACTGGTCGTCGGGGCGGTGATCTGTCTGGTCGCCTTCGTGTGGGCCGAGCACCGCGCCGCGGAGCCGATCCTGCCGCTGCGGCTGTTCCGGGAGAACGTGTTCAGCGTCAGCTCGACCCTCAGCTTCATCGTCGGGTTCGCGCTGCTCGGCACGATGACGTTCCTGCCGACCTTCCTGCAGTACTGCGAGGGCGTCAGCGCCACCATGTCCGGCATCCGCATGCTGCCGATGGTCGCGGGCCTGATCGTCGCCTCGGTCGGGGCCGGCACCATGGTCAGCCGGACCGGGAAGTACCGGATCTACCCGATCGTCGGCTCGATCGTGATGGCCGTCGGCATGGTGCTGCTGGCCCGGCTCGACGAGCACTCCTCGACGCTGACCACGTCGCTCTCGATGCTCGTGCTCGGCGTCGGCATCGGCCTGTCGATGCAGGTGCTGACGATCATCGTCCAGAACACCGTCCACTACCGTGATCTCGGCGTCGCGACCTCCGGCGTCACGTTCTTCCGCACCATCGGCAGCGCCTTCGGGGCGGCGGTGTTCGGCACGATCTACGCCAACCAGCTGGCGCCGAAGCTCACCACGGCTGTCGTCTCGAGCGGCGCGGACCCGAGCCTGGTCACGACCCCCGAGGGTGTGCATTCGCTGCCCCCCGAGCAGCACGCGAGCGTCGTCGCGGCGTACGCCGAGGCGCTGCAGCACGTCTTCGCCTCCGCCGTGCCGGTCGCCCTGGTCGCCCTGGTCGTCGCGCTGTTCCTCAAGCAGGTGCCGATGCGCGGACTGACCCAGCCCGGCGCGGCAGATCTCGGGCCCGGCTTCGCGATGCCCGACCAGCGCACGTCGCTCGGAGCAGCTCGAGGGCCAGGTGGTCCGGATCATCCGGACCCGCCTCCCCGGGGCCGCCGCCGAGCTGCTCCACTCCTCACGTGCGGGCCTCGACGCGGTCCAGGTCTGGACGCTGCGCCAGATCGCCATCCAGCAGCTACGCGCGAAGGGGCCGGCGGACCCGGTCACCATCGCGGCCGCGCACCGGGTGCCGATGGCCCTGATCCGCCCGGCCGTCGACGACGCCATCGAGGGTGGACTGGTCACCGAGCAGGACGACCGGGTCGAGCTCAGCGAGCTGGGGCGCGAGCGGTTCCGCGCGTTCGCCCGCGAGCTCTGGGAATGGCTGACCGCCCAGGTCGAGGAGGTCAACGGAGCGCCGCTGGACGACCAGGGTCGCGAGGACCTCCGCCTCATCGCCCGCCGGGTGCTGCTCTCCGAGGACCCGGTGACCGAGCCGATGGAGATCGCCCAGGCCGGCGCCTGAACGCGCGGGCGAGGCGGCCGCCTCGCCCGCAAGCGGGCTTCGACGCTCGTTCCGGTCGTGTCATCCCCGCTTCGCGGGGACGACACGTCCTCGCTCGGGAAACTCCCCCATCGCGTGGTCGGCGATCCGCTTCATCATCCACACGTCGATGCCACCGCCGACCACACCACCGGCCAGGGGTACGGCGCGGCCGAGCCGCGCGAACGCCTTCTCCCCGACACCGCGCAGCAGCCGGAAGCCGATGGCCTTGTTCAGCATCAGCAGCGCCGCGGGCGGGAGCTGCTGCCCGACCAGACCGACCACCTTGCCACTGCCGCCGGTCAGGCCCGCCTTGGCCAAGACCTCGTCGGCCTCGGAGCCGACCAGGGTGAGCAGGACGGCGCTGCGCACCTGCGGGTCATCGAGGTCGTAGCCCCGCAGGGTGGCGATGCTCGCGACCATCCGGGTCGCACCGACGTAGAACTCCAGGACGTTCGCGGGCAGAGCGATCGGCATGGTCAGGAAGCCGCCGATCCCGGTGACGAAGCCGCCGACGCCGCCCTTCACGACGTGGGAGCGCACGATCTTCTTCACCGCGCCCTCGGCGGTCCGGGTGTCGAGACGCGCGGCGTCCGCGAGCTCCCGGGACGACTTCAGGGGGCCGAGGCCGTCGATGCCGGCGTCGAGGAGCACCTGGATGAGCCGTCCGACGAAGCCGTCGTCGCTGTGCACCACGTGCACCGGCAGCCGGTCGTCATCCGGCCGTTTCAGTGACACCAGGTCAGCCGTTGCTCGGGGGTACGTCGGAGCCGGGCTCACCGGTCGCACCCGGCGTACCGTCATGACGCTGGTCGGCGATCTTGTCGACGCCGCGCTCGAGGGATCCGCGCACCTGCTGGATCTTGTCGGCGTGCTTGCCGTCGGTACTCCGGTCGACGGCACCGGCGGCCTTGTCGATCAGCCGCTCGAGGTCGCCCTTGTGCTCGTGGGCGAACTCGCCGACCATCGTCACGCCCTGACGCACGGCGCTCTCCAGCGTCGTGGCGAGCTCGTTCAAGTGGCGGTCGACGTCGTACTCGTCCATCTTCGCCCGGATCTGGTCCGCCAGCGGCGGCCGGTCGGACGGGTTGTCGGGTGACGGATCGTGGGGCTTCTCGGTCATGGCACCTCCCGGGTGTCTGCGGACCATCCTGCCCGCCGTTCTGCTTGTACCCAACCGGCAGGGGTACGACACCGGGACACATCGCGGAAGGAGCACCATGACCGACCACGTCGCCCACGCCGAGACGGAGATCTCGGCATCGCCCCAGCAGGTCTGGGACGCCCTGACCGATCCGGAGGCCATCTCGGCCTTCATGTTCGGCTCGCAGGTCGAGACCGACTGGGAGGAGGGCAGCCCGATCACCTGGAGCGGGGAGTACGACGGAAAGCCCTTCCAGGACAAGGGCGAGATCCTCGAGATGGACACGGGCCGACGACTCCGCATGACGCACTACAGCCCCCTGTCCGGGGCGGACGACGTGCCGGAGAACTACCACACCCTCGACTACCGCCTCGAGGAGAACGGCGACACCACCACGCTCACGCTCGACCAGGACGGCAACGACTCGGCCGAGCAGGCCGAGCAGTTCGCCGCCAACTGGCAGACGATGCTCGACCAGGTCAAGGAGTACGTCGAGTCCGGTCGCTGACGCTCAGGACCGGACGAGCCGGGCGATCGCGGCGGAGGCCTCGCTCAGCTTCGCGTCGGCGTCCTCGCCGGTCGCGACCGCGTCGCGGACGCAGTGGGCGAGATGGTCGTCGAGGAGATGCAGGGAGACGGCCTGCAGGGCCTTCGTCATGGCGGAGACCTGCGTCAGGATGTCGATGCAGTACTGCTCCTCCTCGACCATCCGCTGCAGTCCGCGCGCCTGGCCCTCGATCCGACGGAGTCGCTTGAGGACGTCGTCCTTGTCGTGGAGATAGCCGGGGTGTTCCATGGTCGGCACTGTACCCCGGAGGGGTATCAGGCGCCCGCTCCGTGAACGCCACCACCTGGGGCGGGCGGATCTCGGTGACCATGGGGGCATGCCGCCCGAGGACCCGCGTACGCCGGACACGTCGCCGGACTCGTCGTCCCGGACCGGGAGCTGCGCCGCGACATCCGCCTGGTGACCTCGATCCTGGGCGAGACCCTGGCGCGGACAGAAGGCGACGACCTGCTCGCCCTGGTCGAGGACGTCCGGGCCCACGCCAAGGAGGACCGGCTCGACCAGCTGCCCGAGTTCGACCTGGCGACGATCACTCGGCTGGTCCGGGCGTTCACGGCGTACTTCCACCTGGCCAACATCACCGAGCAGGTCCACCGCGGCCGCGCCCTGAGCCGGTTTCGCGAGGAGCAGGGCGGCTGGATCGAGCAGGCGGTCGCCCGGATCGCCAGGTCCGGCGTCGCTGCGGACGAGGTGGCGGAGATCCTGCGCCACGTGGCGCTGCGCCCGGTGTTCACCGCGCACCCGACCGAGGTCGCCCGCCGGTCGACGATCGACAAGCTGCGCCGGGTGGCCGCGCTGCTCGAGGAGCCGGACGGCCCGCGGCGTACCCGTCGACTGGAGGAGGCCGCCGAGCTGCTCTGGCTCACCGACGAGATCCGGGTCGAGCGTCCGGAGCCGTCGGACGAGGCCCGCAACGTCGTCTACTACCTCGAGGGTCTCTCCGGCGCCGCCCTCGCCGACGTGCTCGAGGAGCTGCGCGACCGGCTGGCCGCCATCGGGGTCGAGCTGCCGCCGGACGTGCGGCCGCTGCGCTTCGGGAGCTGGGTGGGCGGCGACCGCGACGGCAACCCGCACGTCACGCCCGCGATCACCCGCGAGGTCCTCACGCTCCAGGCCGTGCACGGGATCCGGCTGCTGCGCACGCTGGTCGACCGGCTACGGCGCGACCTCTCGGTGAGCAACCGCATCGGAGGAGTGTCGGCCGAGCTCAGCGACCGGCTCGCGGCGGTGCTGCCGCGGCTGCCCGAGGTCGAGAGGCGCTACCGGAGACTGAACGCCGAGGAGCCGTACCGGCTGTTCCTCACCTGCATCCACGTCCGGCTCGGGCTGACCGAGCAGCGCCTCGTGAGCGGCGCCGGACACGTCGAGGGTCGTGACTTCGCCGACGACGGCGAGGTGCTCGACGACGTGCTGCTGCTCCACCGCTCCGTGCTCGACCACCAGGGTGTCGTCGTCGCGCGAGGGGAGATGGAGCGACTGGTCCGCACCGTCGCCGCCACCGGTCTCACGCTGGCCACCCTCGACGTCCGCGAGCACGCCGCCGCTCACCACCACGCCGTCGGCCAGCTGCTCGACCGGGTCGGCGAGCTCGGGACGCCGTACGCCGAGCTCGACCGCGGCGCCCGCGCCAAGGTCCTGAGCGAGGAGCTGGCCGGGCGACGGCCGTTGGCGGGGACGCCGCTGCCCCTGGACGACGAGGGCACGGTCACCGCTGAGACGTTCCAGGCCATCCGGTGGGCGCTCGACGAGCTCGGGCCGCGGGCGGTGGAGAGCTACGTCATCTCGATGACCCGCGACGCGAGCGACGTGTTCGCGGCCGTGGTGCTCGCTCGCGAGGCCGGTCTCGTCGACCTGCCGTCGGGGGTCGCGCGGATCGGGTTCGTGCCGCTCCTGGAGACGGTGGACGAGCTCGAGCAGACCGAGGAGATCCTCGAGTCGCTGTTCGCCGACACGTCGTACCGCGAGCTGGTGCGGCTGCGCGGCGACGTGCAGGAGCTGATGCTCGGCTACTCCGACTCCAACAAGGCCGGCGGCATCACGACGTCGCAGTGGCAGATCCAGCTGGCCCAGCGCCGCGCCCGCGACGTCGCTCGGCGGCACGGCATCCGGCTGCGGTTCTTCCACGGCCGCGGCGGGTCCGTCGGTCGCGGCGGCGGACCGACGTACGACGCGATCATGGCGCTGCCCTCGGGCACGGTGGACGGCGAGGTCAAGATCACCGAGCAGGGCGAGGTGATCAGCGACAAGTACGCCCTGCCGGCCCTCGCCCGGCAGAACCTCGAGCTGGCCCTCGCCGCGACCGTCGAGGCCAGCGTGCTCCACCGCACCGACCGGCGTACGCCGGAGCAGGCCGCGCGCTGGGACTCGACGATGGACCGGATCTCCGAGGCTGCGCAGGCGCGCTACCGCGGTCTGGTCGAGGACCCCGGCATCGCGGCGTACTTCCTGACGGCCACGCCGGTCGACCTCCTCGGGGCTCTCCACATCGGCTCCCGGCCATCCCGCCGGCCCGGGGCCGACGCCGGCCTCGACGACCTGCGGGCGATCCCGTGGGTCTTCGGCTGGACCCAGTCGCGGCAGATCGTGCCCGGCTGGTTCGGCGTCGGGTCGGGGCTGGCGGTGCAGGGTGACCTCGACGTCCTCCGCGAGATGTACGTCGCCTGGCCGTTCTTCCGCACCTTCCTCGGCAACGTCTCGATGACGCTGGTCAAGACCGACCTCACCATCGCCCAGCGGTACGCCGCCCTCGCGCCGCCCGAGCTGCGGCCGCTGCTCGACCAGATCCGGGAGGAGTTCGAGCTGACCGTCGACCGGGTGCTGACCGTGACCGGCGACGACGCGCTGCTCGACCGCGAGCCGACCCTGCGCACCACGCTCGAGATCCGCGACAACTACCTGCAGCCGCTGCACCACCTCCAGCTCGAGCTGCTCGGTCGTTACCGCCGTGGCGACGACGACCCGGACCTCGAGCGCGCCCTGCTGCTGACGATCAACGGCATCGCGGCCGGCATGCGCAACACCGGCTGAGCCGACGCGCCGTTCGCCAACTAACTGGCATACAGGCGACGCTCAGGACGACGAGATCGCGTCGCCTCTATGCCAGTTAGTTCCCCGGCACCGGCTGGTCGTCGTCGCGCGGACCGAAGATGCTGATGCCGTCGAGGGTTTCCTGGTCGAGGCCGGTGTCCCAGGCGGCGACCTGTGCCCGCGAGCGGCGCGAGAAGAACGCGCGGAACAGCTCGTAGTCGGACACCCCGGCGAAGGCGTCGGCGTTCTCGGCGAGCGACGGTCGCATCGCCTCGACGACCGGCTGCCACATGGGCTCGGGGGGTATGCCCTTGTCGAGGGCCTCGTGCAGGTCGGCGTGATGGACCGCGACGTTCCACACCAGCGCCGGACGGTCGTTGCCCTCGATGCTCGCCACGACGCCGTCGACGACGCCGCGGATCTCCGCGACCAGCTCGTCCTTGCTGCGCCCGGAGCGCTCGCCGACGTGGCGGGCGGTCCACTCCGGGCCCGGTGCACCGTCCATCCGGCCGCTCAGGGCGTCGGCCGGCGAGCCGGCCAGGTGGGCGAGCACCTCGCGCACCGACCACTCCGGTGACGCCGGCACCCGTGCGGTCAGCTGGTCGTCGGAGAGCCCCTCGGCGAGCGAGGTGACGGCGTCGATGTTCGCCCGGTACAGCTCGGCCCAGTCGGTCATGGCGACAACCTAGGGGGCGGTGTCGGGTCGGTCGAGAACCCTCTTGTGTGCCGGGATTCGGCCGCGTACTGTCGCGATATATCGCGAGCGGTCGACGTACGAACGCCGAACGATCGCGACCCACGATCAGCACCAGCACGGACAGAGGAGACGAGATGGGACGCGACTGGGGCCGGGAGTTCGAGTCGATGTTCCAGCAGCACGGGCGAGGTCCCGGCGGCTGGAGCGGAGGACCCGGCGGCCGACGGGGACGCGAGTGGGGCGGCGGATGGGGACCGCCGGGCCGCCGATCGGGGCCGCCGCCGTGGGTGGTGGGGCTCTTCGGCCTGGCCCAGCAGGAGCGGGCCCGCGCGCCCCGCGCTCGCCGGGGGGACGTGCGCGTCGCGATCCTGGCGGTGCTGGCCGACGGCCCGCTGAACGGCTACCAGGTGATCCAGGAGATCGCCGAGCGCACGGCCGGCAACTGGCGACCGAGCCCGGGCTCGGTCTACCCGACCATCGCCCAGCTCGAGGACGAGGGGCTGATCGAGGGCGACGACGACCGTGGCCGGCGTACGGTCCGGCTCTCGGACGCGGGCCGGGAGTACCTCGACGAGCACGAGGCCGAGGTGGCTGCCGTCTGGGCGCCGTTCACCGACACCGTCTCGCGTGACGACGTCGACGGAGACCCGGGCCTCGACTTCGCGAGCCTCAAGCCGGAGCTCGGCCGGGTGATGAACGCCGTGTGGCAGATCATCACCACCGGCACCGACGAGCAGCGCCGGGCGGCCGTCGGTGTGCTGGTCGAGGCCCGCCGGGCGCTGTACCAGATCCTGGCCGATCATCCCGGTGACCTCGACGAGGACGTCGACGACCTGGGAGACCGTGGCGACCCCGGAGACCGCGAGGAGGAGTGGTGAACGACCGACTGCGCATCGGTGACGCCGACCGGGAGACGGCGGCCCGCGAGCTGGGCGAGCACTTCGCTCTCGGGCGGATCACCGCCGACGAGCACTCCGAGCGACTCGAGCAGATCTGGTCCGCGCGCACCGCGGCCGACCTCTCGCCGGCGTTCCGCGACCTGCCCCGGGGGCGGGCCGTCCAGCCGCCGCCGCGGCCGGCAGCCACGAAGCAGCCCGTACGCCGCACCCGCGGCTGGGACATCCCGCGGGTGCCGTTCCCGTTCAAGCTGCTGGTGGCGATCGTCGCGATCTGGTGGGGCTTCCACCACCCGCTGTTCCTGCTGATCGCCGCGATCGTGTGGTTCGTCTTCGTCCGGCGCCTCGTTCGCCGCCGCTGGCGGCACGGCCGCTCGGGGCCGTGGGACCGTCACCACTACTCGGCCGGCTGGCGCTGACATGCTCCTCACCTGGCGATTTCGTCACGCAGTCATGCGCTCACCCGGCGATCACGTCACCTCGTACGACGCCGACCCGGCGATCCCGTCGGAACGTCAGACCCCGATCGCCCGGTTGACCCAGACGTCGCCGACCTCCATCCCGACCTTCTCGTAGAGACTCAGCGCGCCGGTGCGCGAGTCCGTCGACAGGGCCGAGCGGACAGCGCCGTGCTCGCGACCACGCGCGAAGGCGTCGACGAGCAGCGCCTGCGCGATCCCGCGGTGACGCTGGTCGCTGCGGACCGCGAGCTTGTCGATGTAGGCCTCCTTGCCGTCCGGGCCGGTCGCCATGATCACCTGCGCGAAGCCGACGATCTGATCGGTGGGATCGGTCACGACGCGCATCTGCCACGGCTCGAAGCCGGGGCGACCCATGGTCGAGGCCTCGAAGTCCTCGAACGACTCGCGGTCGCGCACCGACCACTCCAGGAAGGCGTCCTCCTTGACGTCGTGGACCGCGCGGTACTCGTCCGACCCGGCCTCGCGGATCCGGTACCCGTCCGGAAGCTCGCGGTGCTCGATCTGCTTGCCCTCGGGCAGCGCCAGCACCCAGCTGGTGTGCCGGAGGCGATAGCCCAGCTTGGTCAGCAGGTGGTCACCGGCCGAGCCTTGCGGCACCGGGCTGCCGTAGCCCTGGCCGCCGAGGTCCCGGGCGGTCTGCTGCATCCAGCCGGCGATCGCCGTACCGATGCCGCGTCGGCGGTAGTCGGGATGAACCGCGGCGTCGCCCCGGTCGGGCCCGGTGATCTCGCCGTACCCCACCATCCGGTCGCCGTCGAAGACGCCGACGGTGTGCGTCGCGACGTCCCAGCTCGGCCGGTTCCAGTCGCCGAGTGATGTCCTCGGGCTCGATCTCCACCCGGCCGACGTCGACCATCTCCTGGGCCGCGGCCACGTCGTACACCGCCCGGGCGTCGTCCATCGTCAGCACGCGGGAGGTCAGCCCGTCCGGCAGGTTCAGCTCGCTCATGAGGCGGTATCAGATCACTGACCCGGCGTTGGCGTCACACGCATTTACGTCGACTCGGCGATGGCGTCACGCGAAATGACATCGACCCGGCGATCAAGTACCACGTGAGTGGCACCGATTCGCCGGGTCGATGGTCTGTGAGGCGACGCCAACGCCAGGTCAACGTCGGTCGGCGTGACGGAGCGTCCTCGCTCAGTTCTGGATCGCCGAGATGTCGAAGTCGAGCTTGATCTTGTCCGACACCAGGAAGCCGCCGGTCTCGAGCGCAGCGTTCCAGGTCAGGCCCCAGTCCTTGCGGGAGAGGGTGGTGTGTCCCTCGAACCCGATGCGGAGGTTGCCGAAGGGGTCGCGGGCGGAGCCGGTGGACTCGAACTCCACGGCGATCGACTTCGTGATGCCCTTGACGGTCAGGTCGCCGGTGATCGTCCAGTCGTCCCCGTCGCGCTCGACGTTCGTCGACGTGAACGTGATCTCGGGGTGCTGCTCGATCTCGAAGAAGTCCGCGCTGCGCAGGTGCGCGTCGCGGTCGGCGACACCGGTGTCGATGCTGTCGGCCTTGATGGTCAGCGCGACCGTGCTGTCCGCGGGGTTCGCGGTGTCGATGTGCGCCGTGCCCTCGAAGTCCTTGAAGGCGCCGCGGACGGTCGTGACCATCGCGTGCCGGGCGCTGAAGCCCAGGCGGCTGTGCGAGACGTCGAGGCTGTAGTCGCCCGCGATGTCCTCGATGACGGTGGTGGCCGGGTCGAACGGGGTGTTGGTCATGATGTGGGGTTCCTCCTGGGGATTGAATTTTCAACCACGTGTCTGGTTCAACGTTCAACAACCTCAGGTATTCCCGCAGCCCCCTCGTGACCCGCGTCACACCTGGCCGAGCGTGTACGCCGCGTGCCAGGCTGAGTCATGGCTCTGTCATCGCGGACATCGCGCTCCGACCACAAGATCCTGCTCTCCGAGAGCGACCAGCCGACCCGCTGGTACAACGTCCTGCACGACCTGCCCACCCCGCCCCCGCCGGTCCTGCACCCGGGCACCGGCCAGCCGGTCGGGCCGGACGACCTGACCCCGCTCTTCCCGATGGACCTGATCCTGCAGGAGGTCTCCGGCGACCAGTACGTCGAGATCCCGGGTGAGGTGCTCGACGTCTACGCGTTGTGGCGGCCGTCGCCGCTCTTCCGGGCGCACCGGCTGGAGAAGGCGCTCGGGACCCCGGCGCGCATCTACTACAAGTACGAGGGGGTCAGCCCGGCCGGGTCGCACAAGCCGAACACGGCGGTGCCGCAGGCGTTCTACAACGCCAAGGCGGGCATCAAGAAGCTCACCACCGAGACCGGGGCGGGGCAGTGGGGCACCGCGCTGGCGTTCGCCTGCGCCCAGTACGACCTGGAGTGCGAGGTGTGGCAGGTGCGCGCGTCGTACGACCAGAAGCCGTACCGCCGGATGATGATCGAGACCTTCGGCGGCACGGTCCACCCGAGCCCCAGCGACCTCACGAACGCCGGGCGCACCATCCTCGAGCGGGACCCCGACTCCACCGGCAGCCTCGGCATCGCGATCAGCGAGGCGGTCGAGATGGCGGCGCAGGACCCGACCACCAACTACGCCCTCGGCAGCGTGCTCAACCACGTGCTCCTGCACCAGACGGTGATCGGCGAGGAGGCCCTGCTCCAGCTCGCGTCCGTCGGGGAGACCCCGGACCTGCTCGTCGGCTGCACCGGCGGCGGCTCGAACTTCGGCGGTCTCGCCTTCCCGTTCCTCCGGGAGAAGTGGGCCGGGGCGATGTCGCCGACGATCCGCGCCGTCGAGCCGGCGTCCTGCCCGTCCCTGACCCAGGGCACCTACGCCTACGACTTCGGCGACACCCTCGGGATGACCCCGCTGATGAAGATGCACACGCTCGGCCACGACTTCGTGCCCGACCCGATCCACGCCGGTGGCCTGCGCTACCACGGCATGAGCCCGCTGATCTCCCACCTCTACGAGACCGGCGAGCTCGAGGCGGTCGCCAAGACGCAGTCGGAGTGCTTCGCGGCCGGCGTGCTGTTCGCCCGCACCGAGGGGATCGTCCCGGCGCCCGAGCCGACCCACGCGCTCGCCGCGGCGGTCGAGGAGGCACTCGCCTGCAAGGAGTCCGGCGAGGAGAAGGTGATCCTGACCGCGCTGTGCGGCCACGGCCACCTCGACCTCGCGGCGTACGACGCCTACCTGCGCGGCGACCTCGTCGACCACACCTGGGACGACGCGGAGCTCCAGCAGGCGGTGGCCGGGGCGCTGGAGAAGCTGCCGGTCGTCGCCGGCTGACTACTGCTGCAGCTCGGCCTCGTCGACGTCGGTGCCGACCAGCTCACGCACCCGGTCGATGGCGTCCCAGTCGTTGACGTGCATGCCGGCGACCACGCGGCTGCCGCGGAGCCACCACGCGCGGAACGTGCGTGGCTCGACGGGGCCGTCGGTGTCGCCGGTGATGACGACCCGGTCGAAGCCGTCCGGGCCGGGGTTGCCGACGTACTCGATCCCGAGGGCGTACTGGTCGGTGAAGAAGTAGGGGAGCTGGTCGGCGACCGCGCTGCCGCCGAGCAGGTTGGTCGCAGCGACGGTGCCGTGCTTGATCGCGGTGTCCCAGTGCTCGACCCGCAGCCGGTGGCCGAGGACGGGGTGGTCGACGTTCGCGACGTCGCCGGCGGCGAAGATCCCGGGCGCCGAGGTGCGCAGGCCCGCGTCGACCAGGACGCCGTTGTCGACCGCGAGACCGGCGGCGGCCGCGAGGTCGGTCTGTGGTGCGACCCCGACGCCGACGACCAGGCGGTCGACGGTGAGCGTGTCGCCGCCGGCCAGCCCGATCGTGGCGCCTTCCGAGCCTGAGGTGATGGAGTCGACCTGCACGCCGGTGCGGACGTCGACGCCCTTCTCGCGGTGGAGCTGGGCGAACAGCGCGCCGACCTCCGGGCCGAGCACGTTGCGCAACGGCTGGTCGAGCGCCTCGAGGACGACGACCTCGGCACCGGCCTGCCGCGCCGCGCTGGCGACCTCGAGGCCGATCCAGCCGCCGCCGATGATGCCGATGCGGGCGCCCGGCTCGAGCCGGGCCTTGAGCTCGGTGGAGTCCTCGAGCGTGCGCAGGTAGTGGACCGGCACGCCCGAGTCGTCGGCGAGCGCGAGGTGCCGGGGGGTGGCACCGGTCGCGAGCAGCAGGCCGGTCCACTCGAGGTCCTCGCCACCGGCGCGCAGGGTCCGGGCGTCGGGGTCGACCGACTCCACGGTCACGCCCGTGCGCAGGTCGACGTCGTGCTCGGCGTACCAGCTCTCCTGGTTGACCAACGCCTTCTCGGCGGGCTCGTTGCCGAGCAGGTAGCCCTTGGACAGCGGCGGCCGCTCGTACGGCGGGTGAGCCTCGCCGGCGATGACGACGAGGTCGCCGACGTACCCCTGGGAGCGGAGCTCGCGGACCGCGGTGCCGGTGGCCAGGCCGCCACCGACCAGGACGATCGGGGCGCTCATCGGACGCCGGCCCGGTCACGGGTGAGCGAGAGGAACTCGGCCCGGGTCTTGGGATCGTCGCGTAGCCGGCCGCGGAGCGCCGCGGTGACCGTGCGCGCACCCGAGGCCCTCGCGCCGCGCAGGCTCATGCAGGTGTGCTCCGCCTCGATCACGACGCCGACGCCGTGGGGCTCGAGCCGCTGGGTGAGGTGCTCGGCGATCTCCATGGTCAGCCGCTCCTGGGTCTGTGCTCGACGTGCGAAGAACTCCACCGTCCGGGCGAACTTCGACAGGCCGAGAATACGCGCGCTCGGGAGGTAGCCGACGTGGGCGACCCCGGTGAACGGCAGCAGGTGGTGCTCGCACAACGAGTGCACCGGGATGTCGGTGACCAGGACGAGCTCGTCGTACCCGGCGGCGTTCTCGAACGTCGTGGAGTCGAACTCCGGCGGCGTCAGCATCTCGGCGTAGGCGTGGACGAGGCGGCGGGGAGTCTCGAACATGTCCGCGGAGTCGATCGGCAGTCCGAGCGCGGCGAGCATCTCGGTCGCGGCCTTCTCGGCCCGGGCGAGGTCGACCGGCCCGGGCTCGTGGGTGATCCGGGGCCGACGCCGCTGCTCGTCGATCTGGCGCGGAACCGGAACGGCGACCGCCTCGACCATGGGATTCTCCTCGCTGGACCGGACTCTCTAAGAGTGAGCAATATGTCTGTTA
The DNA here is from genome assembly GCA_963812055.1 of uncultured Actinomycetota bacterium. Classification (GTDB taxonomy): domain Bacteria; phylum Actinomycetota; class Actinomycetes; order Propionibacteriales; family Nocardioidaceae; genus Nocardioides. The sequence goes on along the minus strand of CAWEUA010000016.1, from coordinate 188,203 downwards.
GAATCGCGGACGTCAAGAGGAGGTGTCGACATGGGAGACGCGTTCTCCGCGATCGGGTCACTGGCCGATCCCCTGCGTCGGCGTCTGTACGCCTTCGTCGCCGGCCGTGACGACGGCGTCGGGCGTGAGGAGGTCGCGCGCGAGGTCGGCGTGCCGGCCCACACGGCCCGCTTCCACCTCGACAAGCTCGTCGACGAGGGCTTGCTCTCCGTCGACCACCGTCGGCTCTCCGGGCGCAGCGGGCCGGGCGCCGGGCGGCCGGCCAAGGTGTACCGCCGGTCGGCCACCGAGGTCGCGGTGTCGCTCCCCGAGCGCGGGTACGACCTGGTCGGGCACGTGTTCGCCGCTGCGGTCGAGCGGTCGCTCGACGGCGCGCCCCTGACCGATGCCCTCGCCGAGGAGGCCCGCGCGGCTGGGCGCCGCGACGGCACGGCGTACGACGGGAAGGGCGGCGAGCTGGCGCGTTCGGCGGACGTCCTGACCGGCCGCGGGTTCGAGCCGACCCGGGTCGGCGACGGCCTGGTGCTGCGCAACTGCCCCTTCGACGCCCTGGCCCGGGAGCACACCGAGCTGGTCTGCGGGGTCAACCGCGACTACGTCGGCGGCGTGCTCGACGGCCTGGGCTGTGACCACACGTCCGCCCGGCTGGATCCCGGGCAGGACCGGTGTTGCGTGCGCGTGGAGGAGTCGCGCTCCGGGACCTGACCAGGTCGCCTGCCAAGATGGCGGGCATGGGGAACTCTCGGCTCGCGTACCTCGCCGCAGCGCTCGTCCTCGTGGCCGGGGTCGGCCTCGCGGGCTGCTCGTCGGACAGCGGAACCGACCCGCAGCCCACGTTCGACGCCCTCGTGAAGGGGTTCATGGCCGACGACTTCTCGGGCGTGCCCTTCGACGGCGACCGGGTGACGCCGGAGCTGGTCAAGAAGCAGTACGACGAGGCGGTCGCCGGCCTCGGCGACGTGAAGCCCCACGTGACGATCGCCACCACGCACACGGGTGGGAGCGACGCCGCGTCGGCGACGCTGCACTGGACCTGGCCGATCGGAGACGGGTGGAGCTACTCGTCGAAGGTCCCGCTGGTCACGCACGACCAGGGCGACACGTGGGCGGTCGCGTGGAAGGTCGGCATCATCCACCCGTCACTGGCCGCCGGGGACACCCTCGACGCGACCACCGTCGGTGCCACCCGCGCGGACATCCTCGGCCCGCACGGCGTGGGCCTGATCACCGAGCGGCCGGTGGTGCGCTTCGGGGTCGACCGGCTCAAGGTCGGTGCGGCCCAGGCGCCCGACTCGGCCCGGCGCCTGGCGCAGCTCGTCGGCATCGACGCCGCGCCGTACGTCAAGCAGGTGAAGGCGGCGGGCGACAAGGCGTTCGTTCAGGCGATCGCGTTCCGCCGGGACGAGGTGCCGCCCAGCGTGATGGCGCAGTACAACGACATCAAGGGCGTCGACGCGATCGCCGACGACGTCCCGCTCGGCATCACCAAGGAGTTCGCCGCGCCGATCCTCGGCTCCGTCGGCCCGGTGACCGCCGAGATCATCAAGGACAACCCGGGCGTGTACTCCGTCGGGGACGACGCGGGGCTGTCCGGCCTCGAGGCGCGGTACGACGAGCAGCTCCGTGGCACGCCCGGCGTCGCGATCGACGCCGTGGACCCGGACGGGAAGAAGACCACGCTCTTCCGGGCCGACCCGGTGGACGGCACGCCGCTCCACCTGACCCTCGAGCCGCGGCTGCAGCTGCTCGCCGAGCGGATCCTCAGCACCGTCAGGCCGGCCAGCGCGATCGTCGCGATCAAGCCGTCGACGGGCGCGATCGTGGCCGCTGCGAACGGGCCCGGGAACAACGGCTACAACGACGCGACGTACGGCCGCTTCGCGCCCGGCTCGACGTTCAAGACCGTCAGCACGCTGGCGCTGCTCAAGAACGGCGTCAGGCCGTCGTCGCCGGTCGACTGCCCCACGAGCGTGAACGTCGACGGCAAGGTGTTCACCAACGACAGCTTCTACCCGCCGTCGGCGAACGGCCGGATCACCCTGGCGACGGCGCTGGCGAACTCCTGCAACACGGCGTACATCAACGAGCGGACCCACCTCGGCTCGAACGACCTGGTCGACGCGGCCGCCACGCTGGGCATGGGAGTCGACCACGATCTCGGCTTCCCGGCGTACTTCGGGAACGTCGTGCCGCCGACGTCGGAGACCACCAAGGCGGCCGACATGATCGGGCAGGGGCAGATCCTCGCCTCACCGATGACGATGGCGACGGTGATGGCGTCGGTCGTGGCCGGCCACACGGTCGTCCCGCAGCTGATCACGTCGGTGAACCCCGACACGACCAGCCCCGAGCCGCTCACCGCCGCCCAGGACACCGCGCTCAAGGCGATGCTGCGCGGCGTCGTCCTCCGCGGCACGGGCGTGGGGCTGCGCGACATCCCCGGCCCGCCGGTGATCGCCAAGACCGGCACCGCGGAGTTCGACCGCGGCGGCCAGCGCTTGACCCACGCCTGGATGGTCGCGGGCTACGGCGACCTCGCGGTCTGCGCCTTCGTCGACGTCGGTCAGACCGGTGCCGGCACCGCCGGCCCTCTCCTCGAGCAGTTCCTGCGGGGGACGCTGGCCCGCTGATCTCCGGCCGCCCCACCTGTCACTGACGGGACCCCCGGCCGACCGGGGATCCCGAGAGACCTACCTCTCCCGGGCCGCGACGGTGCGGGCGACGTCCTCGGGCATCGGCTCGTAGTGGCCGAAGGAGCGGGTGAACGAGCCGGCGCCGTGGGTCGACGAGCGGAGGTCGACGGCGTAGCGGACCAGCTCGGTCTGCGGGACCTCGGCGTTGATCACCGTACGGTCGCCGATCTTGTCGGTGCCGAGCAGGCGTGCGCGTCGCGACGACAGGTCGCTCATCGCAGCCCCGACGTGCTCGTCCGGGACGACGACGGCCACCACGTCGTACGGCTCGAGCATGGTGACCGTGGTGGCGGCCGCGGCCTCGCGGAGGGCGAGCCCGCCGGCCATCTGGAAGGCCATGTCGGAGGAGTCGACGCTGTGCGCCTTGCCGTCGGTGAGGGTCACGCGGAGGTCGACCATCGGGTAGCCGGCGCGGACACCGCGCTCCATCTGGGCTCGCACGCCCTTCTCGACCGACGGGATGAAGTTCCGAGGAACGGAGCCGCCGACCACCTTGTCGACGAACTCGAACCCTCCGCCCTCGGGCAGCGGCTCGACCTCGATGTGGCAGACGGCGTACTGGCCGTGGCCGCCGGACTGCTTGACGTGCCGACCGAGACCCTGGCCGGGGCCACCGAACGTCTCGCGCAGCGACACCAGGAACGGCTGGGTCTCGACGTGGACGGCGTACCGGTCGGCGAGGCGGGCGATCAGGACGTCGGCATGCGCCTCGCCCATCGTCCACAGGACCAGCTGGTGGGTCTCGGGGTTGTTCTCGACGCGCAGGCTCGGGTCCTCGGCGGCGAGCCGGCCGAGTGCCTGGGAGAGCTTGTCCTCGTCGGCCTTGCTCTTGGCCACGATCGCCACCGGCAGCAGGGGCTCGGGCATCGACCACGGCTTGAGCACGCGCGGATCGCCGATCGACGACAGGGTGTCGCCGGTCTCGGCGCGGCTGAGCTTGCCGATGGCACACAGGTCGCCGGCGACCACCGCCGTCGCCGGGACATGGCTTCCGCCGAAGGCGTACGACAACGAGCCGATCTTCTCGTCCTCGTCGTGGTCCTGGTGCCCGTTCACGTCGGAGAAGAACGACGTGAAGTGGCCCGACACGTGCACGGGGTCGTCGGCGGTGAGCGTGCCCGAGAAGACACGCACCAGGCTCACCCGACCGACGTACTGGTCGCTGGAGGTCTTCACGACCTCGGCGACCAGGACGCCGTTGGGATCACCCGCGATGGCGCCGGCCTCCTTGCCCGCGGGGGTGAACACGTCCGGTGCCGGGTGCTCGAGCGGCGACGGGAACCCGTCGACGGCGAGGTCGAGCAGCTCGGCACAGCCGACGCCGCTCATCGAGCAGACCGGTACGACGGGGTGGAAGCTGCCCCGCGCCACCGCCTTCTCGAGGTCGTCGGTGAGGGTCTGGTGCGAGATCTGCTCACCGCCGAGGTAGCGGTCCATCAGCGTCTCGTCCTCGGACTCCTCGATGATCCCCTCGATCAGGGCACCCCGGAGGTCCTCGTGCTCCCCGTCGTCGTCCATCAGGTCGACGAGCCCGGTGACCTCGCCGCTGCCGTCGCGGACCGGGACGTAGAGCGGAAGCACCTTGTCGCCGAACGCCGCCTGTGCCGCACCCAGGACGCCGTCGTAGTCGGCGCGAGCCTGGTCGAGCTTGGTGATCACGACGGCCCGCGGCATGCCGACCTCGGCACACTCCCGCCACAGCGAGGTGGTGGCGTCGTCGACGGACTCGCTGGCGGCGATCACGAACAGGGCACAGTCGGCCGCCCGGAGCCCGGCCCGCACCTCACCGACGAAGTCGGCGTACCCCGGGGTGTCGACGAAGTTGATCTTGGTGTCGCGGTGGACGACGGGGGCGATGGCCAGCGAGACGGAACGCTCGTGGGACTTCTCGGAGTCCTCGAAGTCGCAGATCGTCGAGCCCTCCTGGATGGAGCCCGCTCGAGGGATCGCTCCGGCGGAGGCGAGCAGCGTCTCGACCAGGGTGGTCTTGCCGGATCCGCCCGGTCCGACCAGCACGACGTTTCGTATCCGGTCGGGGCTGCTCGCCCCGAGATCTTGGCCCGCTGGTCTACGCCCGCCCGCCTTGTCCGCCATGCCCAGCCTCCAGGTCTCTCACCGTCGGCGGACCAGGCTGATGACGCTGACCGCCGCGCCGAAACGATGGTGTCCAACCAACTCCAGTCGCGCCCCGAGTTCAAGGGGTACGACGGTCGGGACAGGCCCGATCAACGGGCCGGTGCAGGCGAGCGGCTGAGTGCCCTGGCCGTTCCGGGAAGCAGGATGATCGTCGTCCGGAAAGGAGCGAGCCCCTCGCAGCATGGGGTCAGCGAGGGGCTCGATATCGTACCGGGTGCTAGCCCCCAGGCCGACGTTGTCAAGGGTGTCAGAGACGCGACGAGCGCGTGAACACTTTCCACAAATCCACCCCAGTGACAGGCTGAATCCATGACTGGACTAGACCTCTTGGCAAAGACCTCGCGTGGATTGTTCATCGCGGGTCAGTGGCGTGAGTCGAGCACCGGCGCCAGGATCGAGGTCCACGACCCCGCCGACGACTCCGTGATCACCGACGTCGCGGACGGCAGCACCGACGACGCGATGGCCGCGCTCGACGCCGCGGTGGCCGTTCAGGCCGAGTGGGCCGCCACCGCGCCGCGGGAGCGGGGCGAGATCCTGCGCCGGTCGTTCGAGGCGATCATGGACCAGGCGGACGACTTCGCCGAGCTGATCAGCCTCGAGATGGGGAAGACCCTGGCCGAGGCCAAGGGCGAGGTGACCTACGGCGCGGAGTTCTTCCGCTGGTTCTCCGAGGAGGCCGTGCGCATCCACGGGCGCTGGATGCAGGCGCCCGCCGGCGGCTCCCGGCTCCTGACGATCCGCAAGCCGGTCGGGCCGTGCCTGTTCATCACCCCGTGGAACTTCCCGCTGGCGATGGGCACCCGCAAGATCGGCCCGGCCGTCGCCGCCGGCTGCACCATGATCGTCAAGCCGGCCGAGCTGACCCCGCTGACGATGCTCGCGCTGGCCAACGTGGTGGCCGAGGCGGGGCTGCCCGCCGGTGTCCTGAACATCGTCACCACTCACAACTCCAAGGCGCTGAGCGCGACCCTGATGGCCGACGAGCGGCTGCGGAAGGTCAGCTTCACCGGCTCGACGCCGGTCGGGCAGGTGCTGGTGCGCCAGTCGGCCGACCAGCTCCAGCGCGTCTCCATGGAGCTCGGTGGCAACGCGCCGTTCCTGGTGTTCGAGGACGCCGACGTCGCTGCCGCCGTGGACGGCGCGATGATCGCCAAGATGCGCAACATGGGCGAGGCCTGCACCGCCGCGAACCGGTTCCTCGTCCACGAGTCCGTCGCCCGCGAGTTCGCCGACCTGCTGGGCCGGCGGATGGGCGCCCTGACGACCGGTCGCGGCCAGACCGCGGGCACCGATGTCGGGCCGCTGATCAACGCCGACGCCGTCGTCTCGGTCGGCCGGCTGGTCACCGAGGCCGTCGACGACGGCGCGGAGCTGGTGACGGGTGGCTCGGCCCCCGACGGTCCCGGTCACTTCTACTCGCCGACGGTGCTGCTCGGCGTCCCGGCCGGCGCGCGGATCGTGAACGAGGAGATCTTCGGACCGGTCGCCCCGATCACGACGTTCACCTCCGACGACGAGGCGATCGCGCTGGCCAACGCGACCGAGTACGGCCTGGCCTCCTACGTCTACACCCGCGACCTGGCGCGCACGATCACGCTCGCGGAGTCGCTGGAGTTCGGGATGGTCGGCGTGAACACCGGCCTCGTGTCCAACCCGGCCGCGCCGTTCGGTGGCGTGAAGGCCAGCGGGTTCGGGCGTGAGGGCGGCTTCGAGGGCATCGACGAGTACCTCGACACGACGTACGTCGCGATCCCGGTCTGAGTCGCCCGTTCGTCAGGGTATCCGCGCTTGTAACGCGCCGTTATCAGCTCAGGTGCGCCCGCACGAGGGCGCCTGAGTGCGGATAACGGAGCGTTACAAGCAGTACGACGGAGCGCCGCTCACCCCTTGCGCTGGGTCAGCGGGGCTGGCGCGGCTGGGCCAGGGCGCCCGCGAGCTCGGTACGCGAGGTGATCGAGAGCTTCCGCAGGATGTGGGAGACGTGCCACTCGACCGACTTCACGCTCACGCCGAGCTCGGCTGCGATCTCGCGGTTGCGCTTGCCGACGACCACGAGCTGGGCCACGCGGCGCTCGGCGGCGCTGAGCTCGGCCAGCCGGCCGGGCAGCTCACCGTCGGGCGCCTCACCGAGACGCTCGAGCAGCCAGCGCACGCGCGACAGCAGAGGACCGAGCTCCTCCTGTCGGGCGTACTTCTCGGCACTGCGGAGCAGGTCGATGGCCCGTGGCGAGGCCTCGGGCTGGAGCAGCAGGATCCAGCCGGCGAGGTCCGTGCGGATCTGGGCCTCGAGCCGGGCGGCGCCGGTGCCGTGGAGGACCTCGAGCGCCTCGTCGAGCAGCGCCACGCGGTCGCCGGTCGGCGCGATCGCGGCCTTGGTGCGCAGCGCGTAGGCCACGGCGTACGCCGAGTCGAAGGTGCGTGCCTCGGTGAGCTCCGCGTCGACCAGCTCGCCGGCGCGGGCGATCTCGCCGCGGCCGGCGATCACGCGGGCCAGCCCGCTGCGCCACGGCACCCACACCGTCGCGGTGGCGACGGTCTGCTCCTCGCCGGAGCGCTCGTAGTACGAGACCGCCTGGTCGTCCTGGCCGCGCGCGGCCGAGAACTCGCCGAGCCCGAAGGACGCGATGGCTCCCACGACGCCACGGACGCGCATCAGGTTGGTCAGATCGCGCGAGTACGACGCCGCACCACGGAGATCGCCGAGCGCGAGCTTGCCGAGCAGGCCGGTCAGGGCGAGCGAAGCCCGCCCTGCCTCGTCGAGGTCCTCGTCATGTCGAGAACGGTCGACCGTGTCCAGGGCATCGGCAATGCGCCCTTGCGACAATGCGTCGCGGGCGTGGTTCACAACACGGGCGGAGTCGTCCGTTGCCGATTCGAACATGCTTGAGTCCGCCCCCCTGGGCTCGAGCATGTCTAGAAGGTAGGGCTTCCGGGACCTCTTGGGGAGGGGCCAAGGGCCGATTTAACGAATCGTTGCGTTCGCAAGCGCCAGGGCACGGTCAGCGGCCCCTTCAGATTTTGCCCGGTCGTCGGGGACCAACCCGATGCGGGTACGTCGGTCGAGCAGGTCGGCACGCGGTCGGCACCGCACCGCCCGTGGCTCGTGGACGAGATCGGGCAGGTGGGAATCGACGTGCTGCGGGCGATCAAGGCCGCGGTCGACCCTGGCGGGATCCTCAACCCCGGCGTCCTGGTCCCCTGAGGCTCACGGCACGAACGACCAGACCAGCAGCTGGGTGGGGACGGCCGCGGTCAGGGTGATCTCGTCGTCGCCGGTGACCTCGAACGCGTCACCCGCGGCGAGCGGCTCGGCCAGGCTCGAGCGGGTCAGGGCGCCGGTGGCGACGAAGACGTGGCGCAACGGTGCCTCCGGCACCGTGACCGTCTCCCCCGAGCCCAGGTCGCCGATGCGGTACGTCGCACCCGGCACGCCGAGGTCTGCCTCGTCGGCGACGACGACGAGGCCGCCTCCGCCGAGGTCCGGCGTCGTCGTACGCCGTCTCGGGGCGCCACCGGACTCGCCCGGGCGGAGCCAGGACTGGACGAACCTCGTCGCCCGACCGCCGGCTCGCTCGCTGTGGGTGATCCCGGTCCCCGCGTGGGTGACCGCCAGCTCACCGGGCAGCTGCGTCGTCGCACCGTCGTCGTCCTCGTGGGCGAGCTCCCCGGTGACGACCCAGGTCACCAGGACGACGTCGCTGTGCTCGTGCGCGTCGTAGCCCACGCCCGACCCCAGCAGGTCGTCGTTGAGAGCGATGAGCGGACCGAAGGAGACGCGGTCGGCGTCGTAGAACGAGCCGAACGAGAACGAGTGACGCGTCTGACGTCCGCGCTCGCGCGTCTCGAACCGGGCCATTCCCCTTCGAACCACTACCGTCACGACCACAATGATCCCCGTGGCTCACCCTCTGCTCCCGCCGGGCTTCCGATTCGGCGCCAGCACCGCGGCGTACCAGATCGAGGGGGGCGCCACCGACGACGGCAAGGGGCCCAGCATCTGGGACACCTTCAGCCATCTTCCGGAGAAGATCGCGGACGGCTCGACCGGTGACGTGGCGTGCGACCACTACCACCGGCTCGACGAGGACCTCGACCTCATGCAGCGCCTCGGTCTCGGCGGCTACCGCTTCTCGATGTCGTGGCCGCGGATCCTGCCCGAGGGGTCCGGCCATCCGAACCCGGCCGGGCTCGACTTCTACGAGCGGCTGATCGACGGCCTGCTCGAGCGCGACATCCAGCCGATGGTGACGCTCTACCACTGGGACCTCCCGCAGGCCCTGGAGGACGAGGGCGGCTGGCTGAACCGGGAAACGGTCGACCACTTCGCGGAGTACGCCGCGCTGGTCGGCGAGCGGCTCTCCGACCGGGTCGAGCACTGGATCCCGATCAACGAGCCGAACGTCGTGACGATGCTCGGCTACGGCAACGGCATCCATGCCCCGGGCCGGAGCCTGATGTTCGACGCGCTGCCCGTGGCCCACCACCTGCTGCTGGCGCACGGCCGCGCGGCCATCGCGCTGCGTGCCGCCGGCGCCTCGAGCATCGGCTGTGCCAACAACCACGCACCGATGTGGCCCGCGAGCGAGGACGAGGCGGACGTCGGCGCCTCCAAGCTCTTCGACGCGCTCTGGAACGGGATGTTCTCCGAGCCGATGCTCTTCGGCCGCTACCCGCTCGACCTGGCCCCGCTGGTCCAGCCCGTCGTGAAGGCCGGCGACATGGCGACCATCCGCCAGCCCCTCGACTTCTACGGCGTGAACTACTACCACCCGATGCGCATCGCGGCCGCCGACGAGGACGCCCCGATGCCCTGGGAGCCGCTCGAGATCGTCGGCTACCCGACCACCGACTTCGGCTCGCCCGTCGTCCCCGACGCGCTCCGGGAGTGGCTGATCACGCTGCGCGCGCGATACCGCGCCGCCCTTCCGCCGATCATCATCACCGAGTCCGGCTGCTCCTACGCCTCGGCACCCGGCCCCGACGGCGTGGTCGACGACCAAGCCCGGATCGACTACCTCGACGCCCACCTCCGCGCGGTTGCCGTCGCCGTCCGCGCAGGCGTCGACGTCCGCGGGTACTACACCTGGTCGCTGCTGGACAACTTCGAGTGGGCCGAGGGCTACACCCAGCGCTTCGGGCTGGTGTACGTCGACTACGAGACCCAGGACCGCATCCCGAAGCGGTCCTTCGACTGGTACGCCGAGACCATCAAGCAGCAGCCCCCCGACAACTGAGGCCCCAGGCACAGTCACGGGGCTTCGACTCGCCGGCACGGCTTCGCGAGCTCAGCCGTGGGCTCCAACCTGCGCTCACCCACGCCGCGCCCTCGTCCCTCGGGCCCGGCTGCTCGCTTAACGGCGCCCGAGGGCCCGGGCGGTCCAGCCGGCGGAGCGCCAGGTGTCCAGGTCGAGCACGTTGCGCCCGTCGAACAGCTGCGGCCGGGCCACCACGCCCTCGAGGTCACCGGGCGTGATCTCCCGGAACTCCGGCCACTCGGTCAGGTGGAGGACGAGGTCGGCCTGGTGGCAGGCGTCGATCGCGGAGTCGGAGTAGGTGAGCGTCGGGAAGCGGATGCGGGCCGTGCCGTTGGCGCGTGGGTCGTAGACCCGGACGTCGGCCCCCTTCAGGTGGAGCTGGCCGGCGATGGACAGGGCCGGGGACTCGCGGACGTCGTCGCTGTCCGGCTTGAACGCCGCGCCCCAGACGGCGATCCGGGAGCCGTCGAGGTGGCCGACCATGGCGGTGGCGACCTCGACCACGCGTTCGCGCTGGCGCAGGTTCACGTCGTCGACGTGGCGCAGGAACGACATCGCGTCCTCGACGCCCAGCTCGCCGGCGCTGTGGATGAAGGCTCGGATGTCCTTGGGCAGGCAACCGCCGCCGAAGCCGATCCCGGCGTTGAGGAAGCGGCGTCCGATGCGGCCGTCGTACCCGAGGGCGTCCGCGAGGTCGACGACGTCCGCGCCGGTGGCGTCGCAGACCTCGGCCATCGCGTTGACGAAGGAGATCTTGGTTGCCAGGAAGGCGTTCGCGGCCACCTTCACCAGCTCGGCGGTCGCGAAGTCGGTGACGACGAGGGGTACGCCGGCGTCGATCATCGGTGCGAAGAAGTCGCGGAGCTGCTTCTCGGCCCGGCCGTCCTCGACGCCGATGACGATGCGGTCGGGGTGCTGGGTGTCCTTGACGGCGAAGCCCTCCCGGAGGAACTCCGGGTTCCAGGCCAGCAGCGCATCCGCACCGGCGGGTGCGAGCTCGGCCATCCGGGCCGCCACCCGCCCCGCCGTCCCGACGGGGACCGTGGACTTGCCGACCACGAGCGCCGGTCGGTCCAGATGGGGGGCGAGGCCGGAGAAGGCGTTCTCCACCTGGCTGACGTCCGCGGCCAGCCCTTCCGGTTGCTGGGGCGTCCCCACGCAGACGAAGTGCAGCTCGCCGAACGCCGCGACCTCGGCGTACGAGTCGGTGAAGCGCAGCCGGCCGGAGGCGACGGTGCGCGCCAGGAGCTCGTCCAGCTGCGGCTCGTACATGGGAGCCTCGCCGCGGGACAGCGCCTCGCGCTTCTCCCGGTCGATCTCCATGCCCAGCACCTCGTGCCCGAGGTCTGCCATGGCCGCGGCATGCGTCGCCCCGAGATAGCCACAGCCGATGACGGTGATCCGCATGCCGGGAGTCTAGAGAGCGAGCTTCTCGAGACCGGGCCCGCTTGCGCTCATATACCCCCAGGGGGTACAACGGTTCCCATGACCGACAGCTGGAGGATGGCGATCACCGCGACCCGGCACTGCCTCACCGGCTGCGCCCTCGGTGAGATCACCGGCATGGTGCTCAGCACCTGGTGGGGCTGGGGGAACGCCGCCACCATCGCGCTGTCGATCGCGCTGGCGTTCCTCTTCGGGTACACCCTGACCTACACCGGGGTACGCCGGATGGGGGCCGACAGCCGCACCGCGATGCAGGCCGCGTGGGCCAGTGACACCGTCTCGATCCTCACGATGGAGATCGTGGACAACCTCTTCATCCTGGTCGTCCCCGGCGCGATCTCGGCCGGGCTCGGGTCGGCGCTGTTCTGGTGGTCGCTGGTCGTCTCGCTGGCCGTCGCGTTCGTCGCGGCGGTCCCGGTCAACCACTGGCTGATGGAGCGCGGCAAGGGCCACGCCGTCATGCACCAGTTCCACGAGGGACACGCTCACCATCACTGAGGCCGGGGCACAGATAGCATCTCCGCCATGCGCATGCCTCGAACGGCTGCCGTCCTCGTTCCACTGATGCTCGTCGCGCTCGGGTGCGCTCCTCAGGACAGCTCGACGGCCACCGACACCAGCACCGATGCCAACCAGACCCCGGCCGACTGCGCCCAGGGCAAGACCCTCACCGATGGCACCCTGACCATCGCGACGGACTCGCCGGCGTACGACCCGTGGTTCAGCAACAACGACCCGAGCAACGGCAAGGGCTATGAGTCGGCCGTCGCGTACGCCGTCGCGAAGCAGCTGAACCTCCCGGTGAAATGGGTCAAGGAGCCGTTCAACAAGTCCTTCGCGCCCGGCGACAAGGACTTCGACTTCGACATCAACCAGATCTCGATCACCCCGGCGCGGGCCAAGGTCGTCACGTTCTCCGACGGCTACTACACCGCGGCGCAGGCGCTGATCGCGCTCAAGGACTCCCCGGTCGCCAAGGCGACGTCGGTCGACGACCTCAAGCAGTACAAGCTCGGTGCCCAGACCGGCACCACGTCCCTGACCGCGATCCGCGAGGACATCCAGCCGAGCACCGAGCCGCTGGTCTTCCAGAACACGAACGTCGCCAAGCAGGCGCTGCTCAACCACCAGGTCGACGCGATCGTCGCCGACCTGCCGACGGCGTTCTACATCACGGCCGTGGAGATCCCCGCGGCCACGATCGTCGGTCAGTTCCAGCAGCAGAGCGGCACCCCGGAGCAGTTCGGCATGCTCTTCCAGAAGGACAACCCGCTGGTCGACTGCGTCAACCAGGCGCTGGCCACGATGAAGAGCGACGGCACGCTGGACCAGATCGAGCAGAAGTGGCTCAGCCAGACCGTGAGCGTGCCCGTCCTCCAGTGAGCTCCTCGGAGGACGTCTGGCAGCCGAGCCCACGGGAGCTCGAGCGACAAGCGGTACGCCGGAGCATGCGGCGGCGCTCGATCCTGGTGGCGAGTGCCGCCACGCTCGTCTTCTTCGGAGTGGTCTGGTTCGGCACGGTGACCTCACCGGGGTGGCCCCGCGTGAAGGCGACGTTCTTCTCCGTCGATGACGCCAAGGCGGCGTTCCCGTCGATCTGGCACGCCTTCTGGACCTACAACGTCAAGCTCTTCCTGATCGGCGAGGTCCTGATCCTGGTGCTGGCACTGGCGATCGCGCTCCTCCGGCAGTCGCGCCATCCGGCCCTGCTGCCGCTGCGCATCGTCGCGGTGATCTACACCGACCTCTTCCGGGGGATCCCGACGATCCTGCTGGTCTTCATGCTGGCCTTCGGGGTGCCCGCGCTGAACCTCACGGGCGTCACCAACTCGCTGTTCGTCTGGGGACTGGTCGCCCTCGTCCTGTCGTACGGCGCCTACGTCGCCGAGGTGATCCGGGCGGGCATCGAGTCGGTGCACCCGTCGCAGATCGCGAGCGCCAACGCCCTCGGGCTCTCGCGCTTCCAGGCGATGCGCCACGTCGTCGTCCCACAAGGGGTCCGTCGGGTCATCCCGCCGCTGCTGAACGACTTCATCAGCCTGCAGAAGGACACGGCTCTCGTCGGGGCCGCCGGACTCTTCGACGCCCTCTTCGCGGCGCAGGACTACGCGAACTACCAGTTCAACTTCACGCCGTACACCGTGGTGGCCGGGTACTTCATCGTGCTGACGATCCCGCTCGCACGCCTGACCGACCACCTCCAGCACCGGGCGATGGAGCGCGAGCGGCAGGGCGCCCTGTGACCAGCACCGAGACCCGTGCGGAGACCACCGCAGAGACCGACGTCCTCCTGCAGCTGACCGACGTCCGCAAGTCCTACGGCGACAAGGTGGTGCTGCAGGACATCGATCTCACGGTCCACGCGCACGATGTCATCTGCCTGATCGGCTCCTCGGGCTCCGGCAAGTCCACGCTGCTGCGCTGCCTCAACCTGCTCGAGGAGATCGACGACGGCGTCATCACCTTCGACGGGCGTGAGATCTCCGACCCGAAGGTCGACCCGCGCGAGGTGCGCGGGCGGATCGGGATGGTCTTCCAGTCCTACAACCTGTTCCCCCACCTCAGCGTGCTCGACAACTGCACGCTGGCGCCGCGCCGGGTGCACGGCGTACCGAAGGGCGAGGCGGAGCAGCGGGCACGCGACCTCCTTGCCCGGTTCGGGCTGGCCGACCAGACGGACAAGCACCCCGACCGGATGTCCGGGGGGCAGCAACAGCGCGCGGCCCTGGTGCGCGCACTGTGCACGCAGCCGACCCTGCTCCTGCTGGACGAGATCACCGCGGCGCTCGACCCGGAGCTCGTCGGCGAGGTCCTGACCATCGTCCGCGAGCTCGCCGAGCAGGGAACGACGATGATCCTGGCGACGCACGAGATGGCGTTCGCCCGCGAGGTCGCCACCGCCGTCTGCTTCCTGGACGAGGGCCGGGTCCTCGAGCAGGGTCCGCCGGCCGAGATCTTCAGCAACCCGCGGGAGGAGCGGACGCGGCGGTTCCTGGCCCGGGTACTGCCCCCGACGTGAGCCCAGATGTGGGCCCAGACGTGAGCCCGGAGTGAGCACGGCATGATCGAGGGCATGCAGCTCGGCGACGGCACCGGACCGCTGCGCGGCCTCAAGGTGGTCGAGCTGGCCGGCATCGGTCCCGGACCACACGCCTGCATGATCCTGGCCGACCTCGGCGCCGACGTGATCCGGATCGACCGGCCCGGTGGCCAGATGCTCACCGGCGGCTCGCACGACCTGCTCAACCGTGGCCGCCCGAGCGTCGCGCTCGACCTCAAGCATCCGGACGCCGTCGCGACGGTGCTCGACCTCGTCGAGACCGCCGACGTCCTGGTCGAGGGGCTGCGACCGGGCACGACGGAGCGGCTCGGCCTGGGGCCCGACGAGTGCCTCGCCCGAAACCCGCGCCTGGTCTACGGCCGGATGACCGGCTGGGGTCAGGACGGGCCGCTCGCCCGCACCGCCGGACACGACCTCGGCTACATCGCGATCACCGGCGCGCTGTTCGGGCTGGGCCAGGACCGGTCCCGGCCGCACTTCCCGAGCAACCTGGTCGGCGACTTCGGCGGTGGGTCGACGTACCTCGTCATCGGGATCCTGGCCGCCCTGCTCGAGTCGCGCGTCTCGGGTCAGGGGCAGGTCGTCGACGCCGCGATCGTCGACGGCACGGCCCACCTCAACTCCATGGCCACCGGCTTCCGCGCCGGCGGGCTGCTCCGCGAGCAGCGCGCGAGCAACCTCCTGGACGGCGGCACGCCCTTCTACGACCTGTACGAGACCGCCGACGGCCGGCACCTCGCCGTCGGAGCGCTCGAGCCGCAGTTCTACGACGAGCTGGTCGCCGGCCTGGGCATCGCCGACACAGCGCCCGACCGGAACGACCCCGCGAACCACGGCGAGCTGAGTCGGCTCATCGCCGATGCCGTGCGCGGCCGGTCCCAGGCCGAGTGGGTGGAGGTCTTCGACGGCACCGACGCCTGCGTCGCGCCGGTGCTGCCGATGTCGGAGGCGTTCCACCACCCCCACCTGGTCGCGCGCGGGACGTTCGTCGAGCGGGACGGCACGACCCAACCGGCCCCGGCACCACGCTTCTCCCGCACCTCGCCCACTCTCTCGTCGCCGCCGCCGGCGACACCCGGTGAGCACACCCGTGAGGCGCTGACCGCGTGGGGCGTCGCCGACGTCGAGGGTCTGCTCGCGTCCGGAGCCGCGGTGCAGGCCGATGGCTGAGCGGTCGGTGGAGCACGTCGACGTCCTCATCATCGGTGCCGGCCTGTCCGGCATCGGCGCGGCCGCACACCTGACCCGCGAGCTCCCGCGCACGTCGTACGTCGTGCTCGAGGCGCGCGAGGTCAGCGGCGGCACGTGGGACCTGTTCCGCTATCCGGGAGTCCGCTCCGACTCGGACATGTACACGATGGGCTTCCGCTTCCGGCCCTGGCGGCACGAGGAGGCGCTCGGGTCGGGGGAGCGGATCCTCGAGTACCTCCGCGACACCGCTCGCGAGTACGACGTCGAGCGGCGCATCCGCTACTCCCACCGGGTCGTGCGTGCGTCCTGGGACTCGGAGACGGCGCTGCTGGACGGTGGAGGCCGAGCACCACGGCGAGACGGTGACGTTCACGGCCGGCCTGGTGTGGTCGTGCCGCGGCTACTACGACTACGCGCACGGCCACGAGCCGGAGCTCGCGGGCGCCGCCGAGTTCGGCGGCCCGATCGTGCACCCGCAGCACTGGCCCGCCGACCTCGACTACGCGGGGAAGGACGTCGTGGTCATCGGGAGCGGGGCGACCGCCGTGACACTCGTGCCCGCCATGGCCCGGACCGCCGCCCACGTGACGATGTTGCAGCGGTCGCCGACGTACGTGATGAGCCTGCCGCAGCGCGACCCGTTCGCCGCGCGCGCCCGTCGCTGGCTCCCCGACCGTCTCGCTCATCGAGTGGTGCGGTGGAAGAGCATCCTGGTGACGGCGTTCTTCTACCGGCTGTCGCGCCGGCGGCCCGGGACGGTGAAGCGCCTGGTGCGCAAGCAGAACGTCGCGCTCCTGCCGGAGGGGTACGACGTCGACACCCACTTCACGCCCGCGCTACGACCCGTGGGACCAGCGGATGTGCTTCGTTCCGGACGCCGACCTGTTCAAGTCGGTACGCCGCGGCGACGCGGAGGTGGTCACGTCGACCATCGAGCGGCTCGACGCTGACGGGATCGTGCTCACCGGCGGTCGCCACCTGCACGCCGACGTCATCGTCACCGCGACCGGGCTGACCCTGTCGCCCTTCGGTGGGATCGAGCTGGTCGTCGACGGTGAGAAGGTCGAGCCGACCTCGTCCCTGACCTATCGCGCCCTGATGCTGAGCGGCGTCCCGAACTTCGTGTTCACCGTCGGCTACACCAACGCGTCGTGGACCCTCAAGGTCGACCTGGTCGCGGAGTTCACCTGCCGGCTGCTCGCCCACATGGCGAACCGTGGCTACCGGCAGGTCGTCCCCGTCCGCGACCCGTCCGTGGGTGAGGTGCCGCTGATGGACTTCACGTCCGGCTACGTCCTGCGCGCCCTCGACCAGCTTCCCCATCAGGGTGACCGCGAGCCCTGGCGGCTTCGACAGAGCTATCTGCGCGACCGCCGGACGATCCGCCGCGCGCCGCTGGAGGACGGCGTCCTCGAGTTCACCTGACACCCGCGGGGGCGCATGCTGTCCCGGCGCTCGGGTACGAACCCGGTGTACGAGATGCGCCCGAGAGTGAGGAGCACACGTGGGACTCGACGACAAGCTCGAGAACGAGGCCACTCAGGCCAAAGGCAAGGCCAAGGAGGCGGCCGGGTCCGCCACCGGCAACGAGACCCTGGAGTCCGAGGGCAAGGCCGACCAGGGTGAGGGGAAGGTCAAGGAAGCCGGCCGCCACGCCAAGGAAGCGGCCGAGAACGTCAAGGACACCTTCAAGAGCTGAGGCACGCAGGCGAGGGGTCCCGCCGGGAGGCGGGGCCCTTCGTCTCGCTCAGGAGCGGCCCGATGCAGATCCACGCCGGTGCGTAGGGTGACGACCGTGCTGGACGGCGTACGACGCCAGATCGGACGCGGTCTGCGGAGCACGCTGTGGGACCAGGTCCCGCGCGACCACCGCGAGTCGGACCACGACCTCCGACGGAGGCAGTGGGTCACCGGACTGGTCGTCGTCCTCGGGGCCGTGCTGCTCGGACTGTCGCTGCGGATCGAGCCCGGCAGCGACGCGTTCTACCCGGCCACGCTCGGCCTGGCGGTCGTCTGGACCGTGGGCGCGTTCGCGTCGGGGCCGCTGCACCTCGGGCGGACCCTGCGGGGCGCGGACCCGGGTCCGCGGCCGGTGCTCGTCCCGCTGGTGTACGGCGTGCTGCTTGCGACCCTGTTCATCGTCGGGGCGCTGGTCGTACGAGAGGTGCCCTGGCTCGACGACCAGGTGCAGCACGTGCTCGACCACGCCGACCAGGGCTCGGTCCCGCTGCTGGCGGTGATCACCGCGGTCAACGGAGTCGCGGAGGAGCTGTTCTTCCGCGGGGCGCTGTACGCCGCGATCCCGCGGTACCCGGTCGTGGTCACCACCGCGGCGTACGTCCTCGCCACCCTGGCCACCGGCAACCCCATGCTCGCCTTCGCCGCCGTCCTCCTCGGCGCCCTCCTCGGCCTGGAGCGACGCGCGACCGGAGGCATCCAGGCCCCGATCATCACCCACGTCGTCTGGTCCCTGGCGATGCTCCTCGCCCTCCCCGCGTTCTTCGGCTGACCCGATACTCCCCGACGTTCTGGTCGGGTGAAGGCGGTCAGACCCGACCAGAACGTCGGGGACTACCGGGAAGTCAGCGAGCGCCGCCGGTGTCCTCGAGGGCCCGGCGGACGGCCTCGGCGTAGGGCAGGGGCTCGAAGGGAACGACGTCGCGGATCGCGTGGTCGGTGACGACCACCTCGGTGCCCATGGAGTCGATCAGGTTGCGGCCGGTGGTGGTGTCGACGTCGGTCACCAGCGCGAGCCAGTACGACGAGAGACGGGGTGTCAGGACCGGCACCTGGACGACGGGGACGCGTCGCCCGTCGGACACCTCCGAGGCGACCCGCAACATCTCGACGTAGCTCATCGGCTCGGGCCCGCCGATCTCGAAGACCTGGCCGACGGCCCGCTCCTCACCGGCGACGCCGACGAGGTACCGGACGACGTCGTCGACCGCGATCGGCTGCGTGCGCGTCGCCGCCCAGCGCGGCACGATCATCGCCGGGAGGTTCTTCACCAGCTGCCGGGTCAGCTCCCACGAGATGCCACCCCGGCCGACGACGATGCCGGCGCGCAGAACCGTGACCGGAACGCCGCCTTCCCCGAGCAGCCCCTCGACCTCGCGCCGCGAGCGCAGGTGGGCCGAGAGCTCGGCCTCTTCGGCGCCGAGCCCGCCGAGGAACACGATCTGCCGGACGCCGGCCTCGGCCGCCGCCTCGCCGAACGACCGGGCGGCGCGCGCGTCGCGGCTCTCGAAGTCGGCGGAGTCGAGCGAGTGGACCAGGTAGTACGCCACCTCCACGCCGTCGAGCGCCGGGCCGAGGGTCGAGGCGTCGTTGACGTCGCCGCCCACGGCGGTGCCCGGCCCGTCGTACGCCTCGGGTCGTCGGGTCATCGCGCGTACGTCGTGGCCCGCGTCGAGCAGGGCGGGCACCAGCCGGCTGCCGATGAAGCCGGTAGCGCCGGTGACGAGGATCGCGGGGGGACTCACGGGGGCGACGTACCCCGTGAGCGGATGCCGAGACGATTCACGGGGTCACCGGTCGGCCATCGGTCAGTCATCGGGCCCTCACCGGGCCCGCTTGGCGATGTTGGTACGCCGCAGCTCGTCCATGCCGGCCTCGTAGGCCTGCACGAGTGACGCGATCGACAGCGGCTTCAACCTCTCGACGACCTCCTGGATCCTCTCCGGCGAGACGCCCTGCTCCTTGTACACCGGCCAGACCATGGTCCGGAACAGCTCGTACAGCTCCTCGGCGATGGCGCGCCCGTGGGCGGCGTACACCTGGGCGGCGGCGCGCGCCGCCTCGATCGGGTAGCCGAGATCGAGCAGGCCCAGGCCGACGCCGAGCTGCGACATCGAGGCCCGGAAGCGCCCGCGTCCGGCGGCCTCGAGCACGCCGAGCGCCGAGAGGATGTCGAGGTCGTGGGCCGAGAGGCGCCGTCCGGCGCGCTGCTCGAGCTCCGCTCGCGACAGGTCCTCCCACGAGTCGGCCATCCACGGCGCGAGCATCGTGCGGTGCAGGGCGATGTCCTCCGGAGACGCATCGTGGGGGATGCCCGCGACGTACCTCTCGATCGCCGACAGCGTGAAGCCGTGGCCCTGGAGCTCCTGCACGAGCTGGAGACGCGCGACGTGATCGGCGCTGTAGTAGCCGTTGCGACCGCGGCGGATCGGCGGTGGCACCAGCCCCTTGGTCGTGTAGAAGCGGACGTTGCGGACGCTCATCGCCACCCGCTCGGTGAGCTCTTCGAGGGTCAGCAGCGTGACCGTCCCCACAGCGGGCTCGTCCTCCTTGACGACCATGACAGTAAGAGTGTCACAATCGTGAGCATGGCTCCATCCCCCGAGCAGGCACGCCAGGAAGCATTCGTCTACGACCACCTCCGTACGCCGCGCGGCAGAGGGAAGGCGGTCGGCTCCCTGCACGAGGTGAAGCCGGTCGACCTCATGGTCGGTCTGCTGGACGAGATCCGCACTCGCAACCCGTCGCTCGACCTCGACCGGGTCGACGACGTGGTCCTCGGTGTGGTCTCGCCGATCGGCGAGCAGGGCGGCGACATCGCGAAGACCGCGGCGCTCGCGGCCGGGTACCCCGAGACGGTCGCCGGCGTCCAGCTCAACCGTTTCTGTGCCTCGGGACTCGAGGCCGTCAACCAGGCGGCGGCGCGGGTCCGCAGCGGCTTCGAGGACCTGATCCTGGCCGGTGGTGTCGAGTCGATGAGCCGCGTCCCCATGGGGTCCGACGGAGGCGCCTGGGCGGCCGACCCCGCCACCGCGCTGACCACCGGCTTCGTCCCCCAGGGCGTCGGCGCCGACCTGATCGCGACGCTGGCCGGCTGGTCGCGCCAGGACGTCGACGCGTACGCCGCCGAGTCGCACCACCGCGCCGCCAAGGCCTGGGCCAACGGGTACTTCGCGGACGCGATCGTCCCGGTGAAGGACGCCAACGGCGTGACCGTGCTCGACCACGACGAGCTGATCCGGCCCGACACCTCCGTGGAGGGGCTGGCCGGGCTGAAGCCGAGCTTCGCGTCCATCGGCAAGGACGCGGGCTTCGACGACGTCGCACTCGAGAAGTACCACTGGGTCGAGCAGATCGACCACGTCCACCATGCCGGCAACTCCTCGGGGATCGTCGACGGCGCCTCCCTCGTCGCGATCGGCTCCGAGCAGGTGGGTCAGCAGCTCGGCCTCACCCCGCGAGCCCGGATCGTGATGACGGCCGTCTCCGGAGCCGACCCGACCATCATGCTCACCGGCCCGGCACCCGCCGCGCGCAAGGCGCTCGCCCGGGCCGGCCTCGAGGTCGGCGACATCGACCTGTGGGAGATGAACGAGGCGTTCGCCGCGGTCGCCATGCGCTTCATGAAGGACATGGGGATCACCCACGAGATCACCAACGTCAACGGCGGCGCCATCGCCATGGGGCACCCCCTCGGCGCGACCGGCGCGATGCTGCTCGGCACCCTCGTCGACGAGCTCGAGCGCCGCGACCTCCGACGCGGCCTCGCCACGCTCTGCATCGGCGGGGGCATGGGCATCGCCACCATCGTCGAGCGTGTGTGACGTGACTCCGCTGGTCGAGGAGGTTGCGCAGCAACCGTCTCGAGACCCCGTGACCGACTCACGATCGAAGGACTCCGCATGACCGATACCCAGACCGACATCACCGCTGTGCGCTACGAGCGGGACGACGAGGGGATCGTCGTCCTCACGCTCGACGACCCGACGGCGAGCGCCAACACGATGAACGAGCTCTACCAGCGCTCCATGCACGCCGCGGTGGACCGCCTGTACGACGAGGTGGACGGCGTCAGGGGGGTCGTCGTCGCCAGTGCGAAGAAGACGTTCTTCGCCGGCGGCAACCTGACTCTGATGATGCAGACGACGCCCGACGACGCGGCGTCCGTGTTCGCCGGGATCGAGGCGATGAAGCACGACCTGCGGCGGCTCGAGAAGCTGCCGAGGCCCGTCGTCGCCGCGATCAACGGCGCAGCGCTCGGCGGTGGGTTCGAGATCGCGCTGGCGTGCAACCACCGGATCGTCGTCGACGACCCGGCAGCGGTGGTCGGCCTCCCCGAGGCCACCCTCGGCCTGCTGCCCGGTGTCGGAGGCGTCACCCGGGTGACCCGGATGTTCGGCATCCAGTCCGCGCTGATGGACGTGCTGCTGCAGGGTCGGCGCTTCAAGCCCGCCGATGCGAAGGCCAAGTCGCTGGTCGACGACGTCGTCTCTACGCGGGAGGACCTGCTCCCGACGGCCAAGGCCTGGATGCTCGAGCACCGCGACGACGTCGACGCCGCGACGAACCCGTGGGACCGCGAGGGCTACAAGATGCCCGGCGGCACTCCGCAGTCGCCCAAGCTGGCGGCGTTCCTGCCGGCCTTCCCGGCGCTGCTGCGGCAGCAGACGAAGGGCGCGGTGTACCCGGCCCAGCGGGCGATCCTGTCGGCCGCGGTCGAGGGGGCGAGCGTCGACTTCGACACCGCGAGCCGGATCGAGAGCCGTTACCTCACCGGGCTCGTCGTCGGCCAGAACTTCAAGAACATGACACAGGCCTTCTTCTTCGACCTGCAGGCCATCAACGCCGGGAAGTTCCGCCCGCAAGGTCACGAGACGTTCGTGGCCACCAAGGTCGGCGTGCTCGGCGCCGGGATGATGGGCGCCGGCATCGCATACTCCTGTGCGCGCGCCGGCATGCAGGTCGTGCTGAAGGACGTCTCCCTCGAGGCGGCCGAGCGCGGCAAGGGCTACAGCGAGAAGCTCAACGCCAAGGGGATCGAGCGCGGCAAGCTCACCCAGGAGAAGGCGGACCAGCTGCTGGCGCGGATCACGCCGACCGGGGACGCCGCCGACCTGGCGGGCTGCGACCTGGTGATCGAGGCGGTCTTCGAGGACCCGAGCCTCAAGCACCAGGTGTTCGCGGACGTCGTCCAGCACGTGAACCCCGACGCGTTGCTCTGCTCGAACACCTCGACGCTCCCGATCTCCGAGCTCGCGACCGGCGTCGACCGCCCCGCGGACTTCATCGGCCTCCACTTCTTCAGCCCGGTCGACAAGATGCCGCTGGTCGAGATCATCAAGGGCGCCCAGACCTCCGAGGCCGCGCTCGCGAAGGCGTACGACGTGGTCCTGCAGATCAGGAAGACGCCGATCGTGGTCAACGACAGCCGCGGTTTCTACACCTCGCGCGTGATCGGCACGATGGTCAACGAGGGCCTGGCGATGCTCGCCGAGGGCGTCGCGCCGATGTCGCTGGAGCGGGCCGCGACCCAGGACGGTTACCCGGTCGGTCCGCTGCAGCTGACCGACGAGCTCAACATGGAGCTGATGGCCAAGATCGCGAAGGCGACCCGGGACGCCGCGCAGCGTGACGGCACGCCGTACGACGAGCACCCGGGCACGGCGGTCGTCGGCCGGATGCTGGAGCTCGGCCGGCCGTCACGCCTGAAGGGCGCCGGGTTCTACGACTACGAGGACGGGCGACGTACCCACCTGTGGCCGGGTCTCGCTGCGGAGTTCCCGGCCGCGGCCGAGCAGATCCCGTTCGCCGACGTGAAGGACCGGATGATGTTCATCGAGGCCCTCGAGACCGCGACGTGCTTCGAGGAGGGCGTCATCGAGTCGTCGGCCGCCGCCAACATCGGCTCGATCATGGGCATCGGCTTCCCGGCCAACTCCGGCGGCGCGGCCCAGTTCATGACGGGATACCAAGCGGTCGACGAGCACGGTGAGGGTGTGGGCCCGATCGGGCTCGACGCCTTCCTCGCCCGCGCCGACGAGCTGGCCGAGCGGTACGGCGAGCGGTTCCGGCCGACGGCGTACCTGCGCGACCTGGCGGCGAAGGGCGAGCGTTTCCCGTCCTGACATCGTCTGCCCTGCCTATCCTCTGCCAATGCCGACCTCCGACCCGGTGACGACGTGCAGGTACGTCTCCGACGGCCGGCTGGCGCGCCGGATCACGCGAGAAGGTTGGGCCCGGCTTCGCCGACCATGGGTCCTGGTCTCGTTCGTCGCGTTCGGTGTCGCCCTCGGAGTGGTCGGGTCCTTGAGCACCAACGCGGGTTCCCTACCTGACCATCTCGGGCGGGTGCTGCTCATCGGTGTCATCTGGGGGGTCGGATGGCTCGTGGTCGTCGCCGCGCTCGCCGCCGTCGTCGTGGTACCGCTGGTGCGGTGGAGGGAGCGGCGGATCGCGGCCCAGTACCCGACGGGCTCGGTGACCGAGATCGCCGTGGGCGTGGACGGGCTGGTGGTGGTGAGACCCTCCGGGAAGACCGAGATCCCGTACGCCGCCATCCGCCTGGTCCGGACCTACGGCTCGCTTCTGGCGATCAGGACTCGCGGCCGCGTCTGGCCGGAGCTCCTGCCGACCGCGGCCATGTCCGAGGTGGCGCTCGAGTACCTGACCGTCCGCGCCCAAGGTGCGTGGCCGGCGGGTGGCATGGTGACGAGCGGCGAGGGCACACGGCGGTTCGTCGTGCCGCACGGCTGGGCGGGCCACATCGCGGCCGTCTACACGATGAGATCCCTCAGGCGACCGTCATTCCTGCTGCGCTTCGGACTGGTCGCACTGGTGCTGCTCGTCGTGTCCGCTCTCGTCGACCCGGCGTGGGCGCTGGTCGTCCCCGGCCTGCTGATCGTCCTGCTCGTGGGCGTCTACGTGCCCACGCGTCGCAACGCCGAGCGAGCCCTGCCCGAAGGCTCGACGGCGACGACCGAGTTCCGGGAGGACGGATTCGTGTCCCGGAACGTCGGTGGCGCGCGGGAGATCCTCTACGCCGACATCCGCTCGGTCGTGATCCACGGGGACGTGCTCGTGATGGCCCTCCGCAGCGGGCCGACCAGGCTCTTCCCGCGCGCCCTCTTCTCCGACGAGGTCCTCGACCACCTGGCCGGTGAGACGGGGCGAGACCATCCTCGGGACTGATTCCGGATCCTGCCGGACGGGTCCATGATCGGACGATGAAGACACGTACCACTCTCGTGGCCGTCGGCCTGGCCGTCGCGATCGCGCTGCCCGGCTCGGCGAGCCTGGCTCAGGCGTCGACTGCGCGTTCCCTGGCGTCCACCACCGTCACGATCAAGGCCGAGGGCACCGACCTCTCGGGCAAGGTCAAGAGCGTTCGTCAGGCGTGCATCACCGATCGCAAGGTGATCCTGATCAAGCAGATCGGCACCCGCGGCGGTGGCGACGACATGAAGTTCGCCTCCGACACGGCGTCGTCCGACGGCTCCTGGAGCACCGGCACCACAGGGACGCCGGGCAAGTTCTACTCCAAGGTCAAGAAGACGACGAAGTGCAAGGGCGACACGAGCCCCACGGTCCGCGCCCGTCGTTAGCACCGCGCCGACGGACGTCGAAGGATCGGTCGGGTGTCAGCCGACCTCGCGCCGATGGCTCGGCGGGTGGTCGGCGCTGCCCGCGGCCCCGGAGATGCTGGTGACATCGGCGTCGACCGACGGATCGGTGTGGAAGAGGTAGACCCCGCGCACACGGTCCCCGTCGTGCGGCGCTCTTCGCGGCGCGGGGGTCGCGTCGATCGTGTCGACCCCCCACCACGAGACGTGCTCGAGGTGCCACCCGAGCTCCTCGATCTGGCCGAGCAGGTCGCACGTGCGGCGGGCCCGCCGGCCGGCGGCCGAGTGAGCGCTCGAGCGGGCCGCGCTCTCGGCGTACGCCGTCAGAGTCTCGTCGTCCAGCTCGATCTGGAAGAAGTGGTCGCCGCGGAGCTTCGCCCGGGCGGCGGCTCCGACGGGCGAGGTCCAGAAGGCCTCGTCCGTACCAGCGTCGCGGCTCTCAGCCGCATGTTCGCGATCCTGTGCCAGCTGCCACCTCATACCGAACCCCCCCGGGTGATCGCGCGTCAGCCCCAGCACGATAAGTCCGGCGGTGCCTCGGAGTCAGGAGGCTGGGCGATACTTTTACGTTCCAACGCGGGGTCCCCCGCGAGGCTGAGCGGCACCTGGCCCGGATGGATGAAGTTTTTACTGTTCCGGAGTCAGATCCCGGTTCCGCTGGGAGGATTCTCCGCGTGAACCAAGGCCCTGTCGTCGACGTGCGCGGCTTGCACGTGCGCTTCGGCGAGGTCGAGGCCGTCGCCGGCATCGACCTCGAGGCGTACGCCGGCCAGGCGACCGCGCTGCTCGGGCGCAACGGCGCCGGCAAGTCGACCACCATGCGCGTGCTCGCCGGCGTGGTGCCGCCCACCGAGGGCACCGTGACCGTCGCCGGCCTGGACATCCGCACGGACACGCTGGCGGTCAAGCAGCTCTCCGGCTACTGCCCCGACGTCGGCGGCCTGGTCCCGCGGGCGACTCCGTGGGAGCACCTCCAGCTCAGCGCGAAGCTGCGCCGGCTGACGGACTGGGAGGAGCGCGCCCGCGACCTGCTCGAGCGCTTCGAGCTCGGCGACGTGATGAACCGGGTGACCGGTGGCTTCTCGCACGGCATGGGCCGGCGGCTGTCCGTCGTCCTGGCGGCGATGCACGAGCCCCAGGTGCTGCTCCTCGACGAGCCCTTCGACGGGGTCGACCCGATCGGGGTGGAGGCGACGTTCGAGGTGATCGCCGACGCGCGTGCGCGCGGCGCCACGATCCTGCTCTCGACCCACCTGCGCGACCTCGCCGTCCAGGCCTGCGGTACCGCCCTCGTGCTCCGTGGCGGCGCCCGCGTCGCCTCGGTCGACGCCGAGGAGATGGCCGGCGAGGAGGGGGCACGTGCCTACCGCGCTCTCCTCGACTGACCTCGGCACCACGGTCCGACGCCCCGGGCACCTGGTGGCGGCGCGGCGCGCGGTGGCCGATGTCGGCATCCTGCTCCAGTTCCGCAAGCACGCCGTACGCCGGCGCGGCCTGGCCCGCGTCGTGTCCGTGGTGTTCCTCGTCATCACGGTGGGGGTCGTGGTCGTGCCGGCCTTCATGCCGGGTGCGGCCGGGCCGGACAAGGCGTTCGACATCCTGCTGCTCATCCCCTCGGCCATGGCCGGCCTCCTGGTCCTCAACGTCGCGTCGGCGATCGCCTCCGGGGGAGGCCGGGAGATGATCTCCACCGACCACGCATCGCCGTACCCGATCAGCCCCACGACCGACCACCTCGGAGCCTTGCTGCTGGCCCCGCTCAACATCGCCTGGATGTTGCAGGCATGGACCCTGCTCGGCGCCGTCGCCTACGCGACGCCCGGCCG
The DNA here is from genome assembly GCA_963812055.1 of uncultured Actinomycetota bacterium. Taxonomy (GTDB): domain Bacteria; phylum Actinomycetota; class Actinomycetes; order Propionibacteriales; family Nocardioidaceae; genus Nocardioides. Next base: position 161,236 of record CAWEUA010000016.1, on the reverse strand, counting down.
GCTGCTGCCGCAAGCCCAGATCGTGATGATCTTCTGGATCCTCTTCAGCACCGCCCTCGGCCAGGTCCTGGCCTGGGCGATGGAGGCGATCCGGCGTGGCAGGTTCGGCATCGCGGTCACCCGCTCGCTGCTCGTCTGCCTGGCGCTGGCCGCGGGCGCCGTCCAGGTGACGGGGAACTCCACGAACTTCCTCGACCGGGTGCCCACGTTGTGGGTCTTCACGAACGCGCTCGACGGGTGGACGTGGACCTGGGCGGGCACCATGGCGCTCATCCTGGGCGGCGTCGTCGTCGCCGCGGTGCTGGGTGCCTTCCCCGCGCACCTCGCGGCGCGGCGGATGCCACGCGACGAGGCCCGGATGGAGACCGACCAGCACGAGCCCCGGAAGATGCCCGGCAGCGTGCTGGGGATCCTGGTCCGCACCGACCGGGCATCGGTCTGGCGCTCGGTGCCGATGCGTCGTGGGGTGCTGGTTCTCGCCATCGGCCCGGGTCTGGTCGCGTTGTTCGGCAACCTCGACTGGTCGCAGATGACCATCCTCCCGGGTCTGGTCGCGTCCGGTGGCGCCTTGCTGTTCGGCGTGAACGCCTGGTGCCTCGACGGGCGCGGCGCCCTGTGGCGGGAGAACCTGCCGGCGCCACCCACGGCCCTCTTCGACGCACGGACCCTGATCCTCGCCGAGTTCCTCGGCGTCGCCTCGCTGATCACCATTCTCGTCGGTGCGCTCCGGGCGGGGCTCCCTCGCGGGCCGGAGCTGGCCGCGCTGGTGGCGAGCGTCCTCGTGGTCACCCTGCAGGTGGTCGGAGCTGCCCTGCGTTGGTCGCTGAAACACCCCTACCCGGTGGACCTCCGGTCCGCCCGGGCGACGCCCGCACCGCCCGCCGCCATGGTGGGCTACTCGGCTCGCCTGGCGACCTCGACCACGATCACCGGCATGGTCTTCTCGGGTTGCGCGCACGTGCCCGACTGGCGGCTGTCCCTGATCGTCGCCATGCCGTGCCTGCTGTGGTCGGCCACGCGCCTCGCACGGACTCGCCGACGCTGGGAGGACCCGGTCACCCGGGCGCGAGTGGTCAGCACGGTGGCGGCGTAACAACATTCGGTCCTAGGGTCCTGGGTATGGACTTCGCTCCGTCGCCCCGGGCCGCCGACCTCACCGCCCGGGTCGCCGCGTTCATGGCCGCCGAGATCGCGCCGATCGAGGCGGACTACCACCGCGACCTCGCCGAGGCGCGGCGTACCGGAGACGCGTGGACGCCGCTGCCGGTCATCGCCGAGCTGCAGAGCCGAGCGCGCGCCCAGGGACTCTGGAACCTGTTCCTGCCGCAAGGAGCACGCGGGGGAGTACGCCGCTCGGTTCGGCACCGACGGCGGCGAAGGGCTGACCAACGTCGACTACGCGCCGCTGGCCGAGCAGATGGGACGGTCGGCGATCGCGCCGCTGGTGTTCAACTGCAACGCGCCCGACACGGGGAACATGGAGGTCCTGCTGCGCTACGGCTCCGACGAGCAGCGCGCGCAGTGGCTCGAGCCGCTGCTGGACGGGCGCATCCGCTCGGCGTTCACGATGACCGAGCCCGAGGTCGCGTCCTCCGACGCGACGAACATGGAGGCCACGTGCGTCGTCGACGGCGACGAGATCGTGGTCAGCGGCCGCAAGTGGTGGTCCACGGGCGTCGGGAACACCGACTGCAAGATCCTGGTCTTCATGGGTGTCACCGACCCCGACGCCGACCGGCACCGTCGGCACTCGATGGTGCTGGTGCCGATGGACACCCCCGGCGTGAAGGTCGAGCGCCTGCTGAGCACGATGGGCCTGTACGACGAGCCGCTCGGGCACGGCGAGGTGTCGTTCACCGACGTACGGGTCCCGCTGGGGAACGTCATCTCCGGTCCCGGTGAGGGGTTCGCGATCGCCCAGGGGCGACTCGGGCCCGGCCGCATCCACCACTGCATGCGGCTGATCGGTCTCGCCGAGCTGGCCCTCGAGCTGGCCTGCCGGCGGGGGCTCGAGCGGACCGCGTTCGGCAAGCCCCTGGTGAACCTCGGCGGCAACCGGGAGCGCATCGCCGATGCGCGGATCGCGATCGACCAGGCCCGGCTGCTGGTGCTGGACGCCGCCTGGAAGCTCGACCAGGGCGGCGCCGCGAACGCGCTGAGCGAGGTGTCCGCGATCAAGGTCGCCGTGCCGCGGATGGCGCAGGAGGTCATCGACATGTCCCTGCAGCTGCACGGCGGTGGCGGCATGTCGGACGACTTCCCCCTCGCGGCGGCCTTCGTCAACGCCCGGTCCCTCCGGCTCGCCGACGGGCCCGACGAGGTGCACCGCGGGCTGGTCGCCCGCCTCGAGCTCGCGAAGTACACATGAGCCGCGTTCTCGTCACCGGTGCCGCGTCGGGTCTCGGCGAGGCACTGACCCGGACGTTGCGGGAGCGCGGCGACGAGGTGGTGGCAACCGACGTGATGGCCGGCGCCGACCTGCGACTCGACATCACCTCCGACGACGACTGGGCGAGCGCCCGGGCCTGGGTCGAGGAGCACTGGGGCGGCCTGGACATCCTGGTCAACAACGCCGGTGTCGCGGGCGGCGGTCGCATCGACGTCGCCGGGATCGACGAGTGGCAGCGACTCATCGAGATCAACCTCCTCGGCGTGGTGCGCGGCTGCCGGACCTTCACCCCGGTCTTCAAGCGCCAGCGCGCGGGCCGGATCGTCAACGTCGCGTCGCTGGCCGGCCTGGTGCACCCGGCCGGGATGGGTGCCTACAACGCGGTGAAGGCAGGCGTCGTCGCGTTGACCGAGACCCTCGGCCACGAGCTGGCGGCGTACGGCGTCACCGCGCACGCCGTGTGCCCGTCGTACTTCCGGACCAACCTGATGGCATCGCTCACCGGGGCCGACGAGGCGGTGGGCGCGGTGGTCACCGAGCTCGTGGAGACCTCGCCGTTCACCGCCGACGACGTCGCCCGCGCCGTCCTGGCCGGCCTCGACGCCGGCGAGGAGCTGATCCTGCCCGACCCGATGGCTCGCGCGGCGTACCAGCAGAAGGTGGCCGACCGCCCGGCGTACGACGCGCAGCTGCGGCGCCAGGCAGCCCGTCTCGACGAGCTCGGAGCCGGACCGGCGACGCCGGCCGGATAGCGATCCGGCAACAAACCCCTCGCCACCGTGCGTTCCTGAGGCATCGTTGACCCATGACGGGCGGCTTCGAGGAGTGGGCGGCGGCACGGACGCCGTGGCTCCTCGCCTTCGCCTCGGCCATCGTCGACGACGAGCAGCAGGCCGACGCGGCCGTCTCGCGCGCGCTCTCCCGGATCCGTCCGATGTGGGACCGCGTCGGCCGCGACGACCCCGACCTCGAGGGGCGCCGCCAGGTGGTGCGCGCCTGCTCGGCTCCGCGACGGGCGGCCGTCGTCCTCCGGGTGCTCGAGGACCGCACCGACGCCGAGATCGCGGAGATCCTCGACTGCTCCCAGGCTGCGGCGCGGCGTCATGTGCAGCGTGGTCTGGCGGAGACCGAGGAGCGCCGGACCTCCGACGCGGAGTCCCTGCGCGAGCAGCTCGCCTCACGGGTTGGTTCCGCGCCCACGCAGCTGCTGACCCGCCCGGCTGAGGCGGCCTCGCCCGAGGGGTCGGGGCGTCGCCGTCGCGGTACGTGGCTCGCCGTGGTGGCCGTCGTCGCCCTGGTCGGCGGGGTCGCCTACGTCAGTCACCAGTCGCGCACCCCCGACGGCGTGATCACCTACCCCCACGTCGACACCCCCGACACCTGGCGCCACGAGTCGTACGCCGGCGTGCAGGTCCAGGTTCCCGACACGTGGGGCTGGGGCGCTGCTCCGGTCGAGTCCGGCTACTTCCCCGGTCCCCGGCACCTCGGGGCGTGTGGCAGCAACCAGGCACTGGTGCTCTCGCCGGCCCAGGACGCGTCGTACTCCTCGGTGCTGTCCGGTTTCGTCGGCCGCCCCGCGATCACGGACCAGCGCTGCGTCTCGTGGGGCGCCGACGGGAGCCTGCCGAACGCCGATGCCTTCTGGTTCGACTCGCCGCTGGCGGTCGGCGTGAAGGCGGTCGGCTCCACGGTGGCCGAGACGCGGCAGGTGGCCGACCAGCACGTCGACGGTGTTCTCACGCGACAGTGACCTGCGCCGGCAGATCCTGGGCACCGCCGAGCAGGTCGACGTGGACGCCAACGGCTGCCCGACCCGCGCCGTGAACCGGCCGACGGCCGGTCCCCAGGGCCTCCGGCCCGACTCGCTCTCGGTCTGCATCTACTCCCAGGACACGGGCGTCGCCACCCTGATGTGGTCGGGCGCCCTGCCCGAGCACGAGGCCCAGGCGTACGCCGACGCCGTCGACGACGCCACGGCTGAGGCCAGCGGTCACTGCCCGGCCCCGTCGGGTCGGTGGGCGGCGCTCGGGCTCGACGGTGACGGGGGCACGCGCTGGGACGTGGTCAACCTGGGGTGCCTGCGCATCCAACGCGCGGGCGGTGAGAGTGCCGCGCTCACGGACGCCACGGTGCTCCCGTGGGCCTACGGCGGCGTGAAGGCCTACCTCAGCACGCCACGAGGGGCACCCCAGCTCGAGCCCTACTTCCAGGCGCCGCCGAGCTGACCGAGGCGACGGCCGGACTCACCGGCCTGGACATACTGGCCCGATGAGCACCACCGACGAGTCGCGCCCGGTCCGCGAGGAGGACGCGTTCGACGTCGCGGCCGTGGTCGGCTGGGTGCGGGACAACGCCGATATCGAGGTGCCCGTGGGGCTGCCGGAGGTCCGCCAGTTCCCGGGCGGCGCGTCCAACCTGACCTACCTCCTCCGCTGGCCGCCCGGCTCGGGCGGCGGTGGCCGTGAGCTGATCCTGCGCCGGCCGCCCGTGGGCGCGAAGGCCCGCGGGGCCCACGACATGGGCCGCGAGTACCTCATCCAGCACGCGCTCGGCTCGGTCTATCCCTACGTCGCCGGCATGGTCGGACTGTGCCGGGACACCTCGGTCCTCGGCTCGGACTTCTACCTGATGGAGCCGCTCGACGGGGTGATCCTGCGCAAGGACCTGACCCTGGAGCTCGAGCCGGACGCGGTCTCGACGCTCTGCGAGCACGCCTGGGAGGCCCTGGCCCGGCTGCACGAGGTCGACGTCGCGGCGGTTCCGGAGCTGGCCGGTCTCGGCCGCGGCGACGGGTACGTCGAGCGCCAGGTCCAGGGGTGGACCGAGCGGCTGTCCCGGGCCGCGACCGACGACCTCGGGGACTGGAGCGACGTCACGGCCTGGCTCGACGAGTGCCGGCCGGCCGACTCCGGCCAGTGCCTGATCCACAACGACTGGCGCTTCGACAACCTCGTCCTCGACCCGGACGACGGTCTCCGCGTCACCGGCGTCCTCGACTGGGAGATGGCGACGGTGGGCGATCCGCTGATGGACCTCGGCGGCGCGCTCGCCTACTGGATCCAGGCGGACGACGACGCGTTCTTCCGCGACTTCCGCCGGCAGCCGACCACGGTGCCGGGGATGTGGACGCGGTCGCAGGTCGTCGACTGGTACTGCGGCCGGCGCGGTGTCTCGATGACGCCCGACCGTTGGCGGTTCTACGAGGCGTTCGGTCTTTTCCGGCTGGCGGTGATCATCCAGCAGATCTGGTACCGCTACGCCCATGGCCAGACCCACAACCCGGCGTACGCCGGCTTCGGCGCCGCGGTGGCCTATCTCGAGCAGCGCACGCGTCGCGTGCTCTCGACCGGTTCGGCCGGCGGGGTTGCCTGATGGGCGTGCTGTTGCTCGTCCGCCACGGGCAGGCGTCGTTCGGGGCGGCGGACTACGACGTGCTCAGCGAGACCGGTCTGGAGCAGAGCCGCCTGCTCGGCCGGACGCTGGCCGCACAGGGTGTGACGCCGACGGCCGTCGTACACGGGCGCATGAAGCGGCAGGACGACACCGCGACCGCGATGGTCGACGGCGGCGGCTGGTCGGTGACCCCGGAGCTCGACGAGGGGTGGAACGAGTTCGACCACGTCGCGGTCGTCGCGCGGACCATCGCCGACTCCGACGGCGTCGCGGGGCTCGACCGCCGCGGCTTCCAGCGACTCTTCGAGGAGGCCACCGCTCGCTGGGCCGGCGGTGAGCACGAGGACGAGTACGACGAGTCCTGGCCGGCGTTCCTCTCCCGGACGACCGCGGCGCTGGACCGCAGCGTTCGATCGTCCCGGCGTCACCGTCGTGGTGTCGTCGGGCGGCCCGATCGCGGCGGTCTGCGCGACCCTCGTCGACCCGCTGGCCACCGCCGACCAGGTGCCGCGGCTGTGGAACGCCTTCAACACGGTGAACGTCAACGCCTCGGTGACCCGGGTGCTCGAGGGCTCCACCGGCCGTCGGCTGCTGTCGTTCAACGAGCACTCGTACCTACCGCGCGAGCTCGTGACCTACCGCTGACCCTGCATCCCCACGATCCGCTCCGAGCGGATCAGCACAGGGCAGATCCGCTGGGAGCAGCACGCCCTTCGGTCGGCGTACGTCGGGTGTCACCGTGGTGGCATGAGCGAAGGAACGGCCTGGGGCCGGATCGACGACGAGCTGGCGAGCAGCCTGCTCGAGCAACGCACGCTGCTCATGGGCGGCGTGCTCGACGAGGCGCTGGGGAACCGCCTGTGCACCGGCCTGATGGTGCTCTCGGCGCGCGACCCCAGCGCGGACATCCATCTGTGGATCAGCTCGCCCGGTGGCTCGGTGCCGGCGATGCTCGCGATCCGCGACGTGATGACCCTGATCCCGAACGACGTGTCGACGCTGGCGATGGGCATCGCGGCGAGCGCGGGACAGTTCCTGCTGAGTGCGGGGGCGAAGGGCAAGCGGCACGCGATGCCGCACGCGCGGGTCCTGCTGCACCAGGGCTCGGCGGGCATCGGTGGCACCGCGATGGACATCGCGATCCAGGCCGACGACCTCCGCCACACCCGCGACACCGTGCTCGCGCTGATCGCCGCCGACACCGGACAGGACGTCGAGACCGTCGAGCGCGACTCGCGGCGGGACCGCTGGTTCAGTGCCGACGAGGCGCTCGACTACGGGTTCGTCGACCGGATCGTGTCCTCGGTCGACGACGTCCGGACGCCCGTCGTCCGGCCGTTGGGTCTGGGGGTCTCCCGATGAGCAGCTACCCGATCCCCTACGTGACCACCCAGACCAACCGCGGCGAGCGGACCGTCGACGTCTACAGCCGGTTGCTCGCCGACCGGATCATCTACCTCGGTACGCCGATCGACGACGGCGTCGCCAACACGGTCATCGCCCAGCTGATCCACCTCGAGTCGGAGAACCCGGACTCGCCGATCAACCTCTACATCAACTCACCGGGTGGCTCGATCCCGGCGATGCTCGCGATCTACGACGCCATGCAGTTCGTCCGGCCCGACATCGAGACGACCTGCGTGGGACAGGCGGTCGCGACCGCGGCCGTGCTGCTGGCTGGTGGGGCTCCGGGGCGGCGGCAGATCCTGCGGCACGGCCGGGTCGTCCTGCACGCGCCGGCCGCCGAGGGGCGCGGGACGATCCCCGACCTGATCCTCGAGGCCGACGAGATCGAGCGGGTGCGGTCGCTGCTCGAGGAGCTGCTGGCCCACGACACCGGGAAGTCGCCGGACCAGGTGCGCGAGGACACCGAGCGCGACCTGGTGCTGACCGCCGAGCAGGCGAAGGAGTACGGCGTCGTCGACGCGGTCATCACCGGGAGGGACACCCCGTCGGCGGTGCTGGCTCAGGCGGCGAGGCAGACCGGTGTCTGAGGGTTGATCGTCGTCGAGGCGACCCGGGTCGCGATCTCGGCCACGCTCAGGCCGAGGGCGCCGGCGATCGCCGCCAACAGCTCCGAGGAGGGGTCCTTGAGGCCGCGCTCGACCTCGGAGAGGTACTGCGGCGAGACGCCGGCCTCCTCCGCGACGTCGACCAGACGCTTCCCCGAGGCGAGGCGCTGCTCGCGCAGCTGACGGCCGACGGACTCGCGCCACAGGGGCTCGACGTCCGGCTCGACCTCGCGGGGGAGTCGGCTCGGCGCCTCGCGGCGCGGCGGTGCGGTCTCCCGCTCTGACTCGTGAGGCGGCTCCCGGCGTACCGGCAGCGCGATGACGTCACCCATGAACCGACTGTAGGCGCGCGTCGCCGCCCGCGCCGCTCGATTCTGCTCTGGGCAGAACCTGGGCAACATCGCTCAAGCGTCGTCGGCCTCGGCACGGAAGACTCGTGACATGCCCGCCAGCATCGAAGCCGTCTGCGTCGTGCACGAGATCATCGACGGCTACTACCACCCGACCGCGATCGACAAGCGCTCCGTGGACGGGCCGGTCAGCATCGGCGAGCTGGGGCCGGACGGGGACCGGCACGTCGACAAGTCACACGGCGGTGTCGACGCCGCCGTCTACGTGTACGCCGCGGAGGACGCGGCGTACTTCGCCCAGGCCCTCGACCGCGAGATCCCGCCGGGCCTGTTCGGCGACAACGTGCGCACCCGCGGTCTCGATGTCACCAGCTCGCTGCTCGGGGAGCGCTGGTGGTTCGGCGAGCCGGGCACCGGGGTGCTGCTCGAGGTGCGGAAGCCGCGGACGCCGTGTCACAACTTCTCGATGCGGATGGGGATCGACGGCTTCCACGTGGACTTCAACCGCACGGGCCGGGTCGGCGCGATGTGTCGCGTGCTCGAGCCGGGCGTCGTGCGGGCCGGCGACCCGGTCACCGTCGACCACGAGCCCGACCACGAGGTCTCGATCGGGGTGCTGGTGACCGGGATGACGCCGGCCCAGGCGCAGGGACTGCTCGACTCCGGGGTCTCGCTGACCTCGGCGGTGCGGAACAAGGCCCGTCGATACGCCGACCGCGGGTGAGCTGTCGCCCGTGCCCGGTCAGTACGGCGGCGGCGTCGGCTCCGTCGCGTGGATCACGAACGTGGTCATGATCTTGTCGGCGAAGGTCTGCTTCCGCGAGTCCCAGATCGGCCAGAGGTAGCCGAGGTAGCACGGGATCGCGTCGACGATGTGCAGGATCGACCGGAGGAAGGCCGACCCACCGCCGATCGGCTGCAGGTCGGAGTTGACCAGTCGGACCGCCAGCACGCTCTTGCCGATGGTCGCGCCCGTGCGCCCCTGGCGGATACAGACGTTCCAGACGTAGAACCCGATCGAGGCCAGCCCCCCGATCAGCATCAGGATCAGCGGGACCGCGAGGCTGCCGGAGTAGTCGCTGGTCGTCGTGCCGTCGGCGTTGGTCGTCGTGGAGGTGTTGGCGATCAGGATCCCGTAGCCGACCCACAGGGGGAGGGCGGCGACCAGGCCGACGATGTAGTCGATCAGGTAGGCGCCGACGCGGGTGAACCACCCGGCGTACCCGGCGAAGCCGAAGGTGGGCTTGTTGTTCGCGGGGCCGGCGTACGGGTTGGCCGGGCTGCCCGGCTGGCCGGGAGCGGCGTACGGCGACGGCTGGCCGTAGGTCCCCGGGGCCGGAGGGGCGCCGTACGGCTGTTGCTGCTGGTACGGGTCCGGCTGGCCGTAGGGAGCGGCCTGCTCGTAGGGGTTCTGCGGTCCCGGCGGGCTCGGCGGCGTGCTCGAGGAGGACTCCCAGTTGTCGGGATAGGGGTTGTACGGCGGCGGTTCGGACGCGGCGGGCGTCTCGCCCCCGCCGGCGCTCTCGTCCGGGTCCGACGGCGGTTCGGACGGCGGGCCGGCGTGCGACATGTGACGTGTCCCCTCGGTGGCGGCGAACCGATCGTCCGCGCGGTGGCAGAAGTATCGCCGGTGAGGGGGGTCCCAGGTCGACAGGAACGCGCCGTGGCGCGCTTCATCCGTTGCGTGCCGTATACATACTCGGTATCCACGGCCACGGGGACGTGGATCGACGGGAGGAGACGCCGGTGTCGGTTCGCAACGCGTTGCTGGCCCTGCTGGAGCAGGGCCCGCTGTACGGCTACCAGCTGCGGGCGGAGTTCGAGGACCGCACCGGCGGCACCTGGCCGCTCAACGTCGGGCAGGTCTACACGACCCTCGCCCGGCTCGAGCGGGACGGGTTCGTCCAGGGCCGGGCCGACCGACGACGACGGGCACGTCGTGTACGTCGTGACCGACCCGGTGACGCGACGAGGTCGCGACGTGGTTCTCCTCCCCGGTGTCCCTGTCCCAGCCACCGCGCGAGGAGCTGGCGATCAAGCTGGCGCTGGCCGTCAGCGTGCCCGGTGTCGACATCGGGACCGTCGATCCAGCAGCAGCGGTCGGCGACCATGACCGCGCTCCAGGACTACACGCGGCTCAAGCGGCGGGCGACCGGTGACGAGCCCCAGGAGACTGGCGTGGGGGCTCGTGCTCGACTCGCTGGTCTTCACCGCCGAGGCCGAGATCCGGTGGCTCGACCACTGCGAGGCTCGGTTGCGCACGTCGCGGCACGCGGACCGGCGGACGACCGTGCGCCGGCGAGACCAGCGACGATCGGCGTCACAACGTCCAGCACGGCAGGCGTCGACCGCATGAGCGCCGTGCTCGCAGCCTCGACAACGTGACCCGTGTCCACGGCGCGGGCGCCACCGAGGTAACCGCCTTGCACCAGCGTGAGCTTCGCGGCGTACGCCGGCGAGCTCGTCGCCGTGATGGGCCCCTCCGGATCCGGCAAGTCCTCCCTGCTCACCCTGGCCGGCGGCCTCGACACCCCGACGTCGGGCGCGGTCCGCGTCGAGGGCACCGATCTGGCCGCTCTCGGCCAGAAGGGGCGCGCGCGCGATGCGGCGTACGCTCGATCGGCTACGTCTTCCAGGACTTCAACCTCATCCCGGCGCTGACAGCCGTCGAGAACGTCGCGCTCCCGCGTGAGCTCGACGGCGCGCGGCCCCGGACGGCCCGCAAGGCCGCGCTGGTCGCGCTCGAAGAGGTCGGCATCCGCGACCTGGCCGAGCGTTTCCCCGACGAGATGTCGGGCGGCCAGCAGCAGCGGGTCGCGATCGCGCGGGCGATCGTCGGCGAGCGCCGGCTGGTGCTCGCCGACGAGCCGACCGGTGCGCTCGACAGCGAGACCGGTGAGGACATCCTGCGGCTGATCCGCGCGCGGTGCGACGCCGGCGCCGCCGGCGTGCTGGTCACCCACGAGGCCCGGCATGCCGCGTGGGCCGACCGTGTGGTCTTCCTCCGCGACGGCGTCATCGTCGACGAGTCCGGCTCCGACCGTCCGGATGCCCTGCTGGAGCGGGCGAGATGACGTTCGTCTCGGGATGGCGGATCGCCCTGCGCCTCGCCTGGCGCGAGGTCCGGCGGTCGAAGGCGCGCAGCGCGCTCGTCCTGGTGATGGTGACGTTCCCGGTGGTCGCCGTCGTCGCCGCCGACGTCGCCCAGGCGACCTCGAGCGTGAGCTCGGTGGAGGGGCTCGACCGCCGGATCGGGTCGGCACAGGCCCAGGTCAGGGTGATGTCCGGGGTCGACCACGTGGCCCAGACGGCTGACCCCGACAACGGGGGGTACGCCGCCGACAGCGGTCACGGCGGGATGCCCTCGCTCGCCGAGGTGCGTCGCGCTCTCGGTGGCGCGCGCCCGGCGGTCGAGATGCGGTCCGCCGAGGTCGGCGTTCGGACGGACGCGGGTGTCCTCGGCGCCGAGGTCACGGGCGTCGATCTCAGCAGCCCCCTGACCGAGGGCCTCTTCCGGCTCACGGCGGGACGGCTTCCGACGCGCCCCGGAGAGGTCGCGGTGAACGCCGTGATGGCCGACGCACGGGTTCGCCATCGGTGACCGTCTCGCGCTGGCCAGCGGCACGACCGCGACCATCGTCGGTCTGGCGGAGTCGACCGGTGTGCGGACCTCCCCCGTCGTGGTCGGGCCGGTCGACCTGCTCCCGGTGAAAGGTGAGCACCTCGTGGCTGGTCGGCGGTCAGCCGGTGACGTGGTCGAAGGTCCGGGCGGCCAACGGCATCGGTGCGCTGGTGCTCTCGCGCGACGTCGTCGAGCACCCGCCCGCCCTCGACCAGCTGCCGTCGCAGGTCCGCGAGAACGTGTCCCAGAACCGATCCGCCCTCTACGCCGTGCTCGCCCTGGTCGGGGTGATGGCCCTGATCGAGGTGGTCCTGCTCGCCGGACCCGCGTTCGCCGTCGGGGCTCGCCGGCAGTCGCGGAGCCTAGCGCTGATCTCGGCCAACGGCGGGACGCCCACCCAGTCGCGCCGGTCGTCCTGAGCACGGCCGTGGTGATCGGCGTGTTCGCGGCCACGGCGGGCGTCGTCCTCGGCCTCGACTGGGCGCGCCCTGCTGCCGCTCCTCCAGTCGATGTCCCCCTCGTACTTCGGGCCGTTCCAGATCCGTGGACGCACGTGCTCGGGATCGCGGCGTTCGGCTTGCTCAGTGCCTTCCTGGCAGCAGTCGTACCGGCCTGGATCGCGTCGCGCCAAACGTCGTCGCCGTGCTCGCGGAGCAGCGGTACCGCGCAGCACAGCCGTCATTTCACCTATCGTCGAGCTAGCACTATCGCGGTCGGGTTGTCCTAACCGTGCTGGCCCCAGAGCAGCGCAGCTGTTATCGCCGAGCTGCCGTGCTAACCGTGTTCGATGATCTTCCTAGCCGTCGTCACTCAGCTCGCGCGCCTCTCGCGCTCCCGCTCCCCGCTACACCGTACGCAGACATCACACCCGCACCGTGCCGGCGGTGGCCGCCGTCCGCGCCGCGCGGCGTCGTCGCGCTCGGCGCGCCACCGCCGCGCGGCCGGCGGGTCACCCCCCCCGCGGGGGCGGCGTCCGACTTCGCCAGCCATCGTGTGTTCGTGTCGCGGGCGGCCGACCTCCTCCGTGCGCCACGCACACCGGAGGTGATCCGTGGCGTGCCATCGGGTCGGGGCGCGGGCCCCAGGTCGCGGTGGTCGGGGCGCGCGCCGACTGGCTGTCGGGGTCTCCTCGTCGTTCGGCGCGGAGAGCTGGTGGGCGACTCGATGCCCCAGGTGCTGCCTGCCGTCATGGACGCCGAGGAGCGCGCCGCGGCGGTGCCGTCCTTGCGCGAGGTGGCGTGGTGCTGTCCGCGGACCGCACGCGCTCACCCGCGCGACGTCGAACGTGCGCCGACCCGGGAAAGGCGCCGGCCGGGTCGAGGGTGACGCTGCCGGCGTACGTCGTGGACACGGGTGGGCGTCAGCCCCGACTCATGGGGCCCCCGCCGCAGCCGCGTCGTTGCGCCCGTCCCTATCGGTTCTTCACGCCCGCGCTGAGCAACGCGCAGCTGTCCACCTGCAGCAGCCATCACGCGCTCGATCCGCAGGAGCGAACATCTATGTAGGGGTACCAGGTGTCGGCGGAGAAGTTGTGCTCTGGATCCTGTTCGTCTCGCCGCGTGCTGATGCTCGGTGCACGTTACCGCGACGTTCCTGCCCTGTCCGATGGCGCCCCGACCTCGCACCCTGTCGCGTCGGTGCGTCGCCGCGGATGCGTCGAGCTGTGCGCGCGTACGCCGTGCGGTGACTCGTCGCGCCGTGCTCGGTGCGCCGTGGCTTCGTGCCCGCATCGCGATCAGCTACCCGCTCACCCGCACCTTCACCGTCAGCCGACCGTCGCACTACCTGTCGATCCCCTGCTGGAGATCGTCGGCTCGTGTCCTGCTGCCGCTGGTGACCGCACTCGTTCCTCTCGCAGGTTCCCGGCTGCCCCTGGTCGCACGCCTGGACTGACGCCGCGAACTAACTGGCATAGAGGCGACGCAGATGGTGACTCTCCAGCGTCGTCTGTATGCCAGTTAGTCGGTCAGCGAACGGACGACGCGGGCGGGATTGCCGACGGCGAGGACGCCCGACGGGAGGTCGTGGATGACGACCGAGCCGGCGCCGACGACGGTGTCGTCGCCGACGGTCACGCCCGGACACACCACGACCGCTCCACCGAGCCAGACGTTGCGGCCGATGGTGATCGGCTCGGCGCTCTCCCAGCCCTCGCGGCGGGGGCCCGGCTCGAGCGGATGGGTCGGCGTGAGCAGCTGGACGCCGGGACCGATCCGGGTGTCGTCACCGATGGTGATCCGGGCGACGTCGAGGCAGACCAGGCCGAAGTTGGCGAACACCCGCTCGCCGACGTGGATCTGGTAGCCGTACTCGCACCGGAACGGCGGCCGGATGTTGCTGCCCTCGCCGAAGGACCCGAGCAGCTCGCGCAGCGCGTCGTCGCGGGCGTCGTCCTGTCCGGGCGTCGCGGTGTTGATCGTCTCGAGCAGGTCACGACACCGCCGCGTGTCCTCGTCGAGCGACGCGTCGAAGAGGTACGGCTCACCGGCCAGCATCCGCTCCCGCATGCTCCGCTCGTCCGCCACCCGCGCATCCTGGCACGGCGAGTGGCGGGATAGTCCCTGACGTTCTGGACTCTTATCCACAGGGAAACCCGACCCAAACGTCAGGGACTACCCCTTCCTCCACAAACAGACAGGCTTGACTGTTTGTTTGTACGACGGGAGCATGGGTGGGTGACGGTGAGCGTGCGGGTGCCCCAGGAGGAGCGGTCCCGGGCGATGCGGGCGCGGCTGATGGACGCCACCATCGAGTGCCTGGTGGAGCGCGGCTTCGGGGGAACGTCCACGACCCTCATCAGCCAGCGGGCCGGTGTCTCGCGCGGCGCCCAGCTCCATCACTTCCCGACCAAGAACGCCCTCGTCGTGGCGGCGGTCGGGCACCTGACGGAGGTGCGGGGCGCCGAGCTGGCGGCGGCTGCTGCCGCGGTGCCTGCGGCCCACCGCACGCGTGACGTCCTCCGGATGCTGGGCGACCACTTCGCGTCGCCGGTGTTCACCGCCGCTCTGGAGCTGTGGGTCGCCGCGCGTACCGATGCCGCACTGCTCGAGGCCGTCGGGCCGCTCGAGCGGAAGGTCGGCCGCGAGACCCACCGGATGACCGTCGACCTGCTCGGCGCCGACGAGTCGAGGGCCGGCGTCCGTGAGCTCGTGCAGGCGACCCTCGACCTGGTGCGCGGCCTCGGACTGGCCGCCACGATCAGCGACGACACCCGGCGCCGCAACCGGATCCTCGACCAGTGGGCCCGCACCCTCGACGAGGCCCTCGCGTGAGGGTGCTCGACGTCGTCCTCGACGACCTGGCCGCCGAGTCGGACCGGCTGGAGTCACTGGTGGTCGACCTCCCCGAGTCGGGATGGCGTACGCCGACCCCCGCGCCGGGCTGGGACGTCGCCACCCAGATCGCCCATCTGGCCTGGACCGACGAAGCGGCCCGCGCCGCGGCCACGGACGTCGAGCGTTGGGACGCGCTGGTCGCCGAGGCGATGGCCGATCCCCAGACGTACGCCGACCGGGCGGCGCTGGCCGGTGGCGCGGCGCCCCCGGCGGAGATCCTCGCGCGGTGGCGCACGTCTCGCCGCGAGCTCGCCGAGACGCTCCGCACGCATCCGGAGGGGCACCGGATCCCGTGGTACGGCCCGCCGATGTCGGCGACGTCGATGGCGACCGCCCGCTTCATGGAGACCTGGGCGCACTCGCTCGACGTCCATCAGGCGCTCGGGGCCGACCCCGAGGTCACCGACCGCATCCGGCACGTCGCCCACCTGGGCGTCCGGACCCGCGACTTCGCGTTCTCGACGCACCGGACCCCGCCTCCCCGTGAGGAGTTCCGGGTCGACCTGACCGCTCCGTCGGGTGACCTGTGGTCCTGGGGCCCGCGTGACGCCGCGCAGACGGTGAGCGGCGCGGCGTACGACTTCTGCCTGCTGGTGACCCAGCGCATCCACCGAGGCGACACCTCGCTGGTCGCCGTCGGCCGCGACGCCAACCTCTGGCTCAACATCGCCCAGGCCTTCGCCGGCCCACCGGGCGAGGGCCGGGAGGTGCGCGATGGATGACCCGACCCGGCCGTTCAGGATCGGCAACTGCTCGGGCTTCTACGGCGACCGGCTGTCGGCGATGCAGGAGATGCTGGAGGGCGTCGACGACGGACAGACGCTCGACGTCCTCACCGGCGACTACCTGGCCGAGCTGACGATGCTGATCCTCGGCCGCGACCAGCTGAGGGACCCCGCGCTCGGCTACGCGCGCACCTTCGTCCGACAGCTCGAGGACTGCCTCGGCCTCGCCCTCGAGCGGGGCGTGAAGCTGGTCAGCAACGCCGGCGGTCTGAACCCGTCCGCCCTTGCCGCTCGCGTGGGTGAGATCGCCGTCGCCCAGGGCCTGTCCCCGTCGATCGCGTACGTCGACGGGGACGACGTCCGCTCCGTCGGATACCCCGGAGCGCTCACGGCCAACGCGTACCTGGGTGGCTTCGGCATCGCCGCCGCCCTCGCCGGCGGCGCGGACGTCGTCGTCACCGGGCGTGTCACCGACGCGTCGCTCGTCGTGGGGCCCGCGGCGTGGTGGCACGGCTGGAGCCCGACGGCGTACGACGAGCTGGCCGGCGCGGTGGTCGCGGGTCACGTGCTGGAGTGTGGCTGCCAGGCGACCGGCGGCAACTTCTCCGGGTTCCGCACCATGGTCTCCACGAGCTCGTCCGACGAGCTGGCTCGACCACTGGGTTTTCCGCTCGCCGAGGTGTCGACCGACGGTTCGTCGGTGATCACCAAGCACGAGGGCACCGGAGGACTCGTCGACGTCGACACCGTGACCGCGCAGCTGCTGTACGAGGTGCAGTCGACGGAGTACCTCGGCCCCGACGTGACCACCCACCTCGACACGATCGTGCTCACCGACGACGGCACCGACCGCGTCCGGGTCTCCGGTGTCCGTGGGTCGGCGCCGCCCGAGCGGCTCAAGGTGGGGGTGAACGAGCTCGGCGGTCACCGCAACGCCGCGGACCTCGTGCTGACCGGGCTGGACATCGAGGAGAAGGCCGCGTGGGTGCGGGCCCAGCTGGAGCCGCGCCTGACGGCGGCGTCGGTGACGTGGACGCTCGGGCCGCTGCCGTCGGTCGATGCCGACACCGAGGAAGCCGCGTCGACGCTGCTGCGGTGCGTGGTCCAGGACCCCGAGCCCGAGCCCGTGGGCCGCGCCTTCAGCGGCGCGGTCGTGGAGCTCGCGCTCGCGTCGTACCCCGGGTTCACCCTGACCGCACCCCCCGGCAACGGCACGCCGTACGGCGTCTACCGCGCCGAGTACGTCGACCGGTCGGCGGTCGCGCAGACCGTGCACCACGCGGACGGTCGGGCGGAGGTGGTCGGATGAAGGCCCCCCTCGGGACGTTCGTGCACGCCCGCTCCGGAGACAAGGGCGGCGACGCCAACCTCGGGCTGTGGGTCGCCCACGACGGCCACCCGGCGTACGACGACCGGGTCTCCTGGCTGCTCGCCCTCGTCACTCCCGACATGGTGCGCGGTCTGCTGCCCGAGGCCCGGACGCTCGACGTCGAGGTCTTCGCCCTGCCCAACCTCGGTGGCGTGAACGTCGTCCTCCACGGCCTGCTCGGCCAGGGGGTCGCCGCGTCCACCCGGTTCGACCCCCAGGCCAAGGGGCTCGGCGAGTGGGCCCGGTCGAGGTACGTCGAGATCCCGGAGGCACTGCTGTGAGACTGCCCGTGATCGGTGCCGTGCTGAAGCCGCTGCGAGGAGAGGTGTCGCTGCACATGCAGGCGCCGGCCGAGAAGGTCTGGGCGCTGGTCAGCGACGTGACCCGGATCGGGGAGTTCTCGCCGGAGACGTTCGAGGCGCGGTGGAGCCGAGGCTCGACCGGCCCGGAGGTCGGTGCGTACTTCAAGGGACACGTGAAGCGGAACGGCGTCGGCCCGACGTACTGGTCGCCGTGTCGCGTCACCCAGTGCGTACCGAACGAGGTCTTCGAGTTCTCCGTCGGGAACGACGACGTGACGCTGAACAACTGGGGCTACCGGCTCGAGCCGTCTGAGTCGGGCACGAAGGTCACCGAGTACTTCCGGATCGAGCCGAACCTCGCGATGCGCGCCTACTGGACGGTCTTCGGCCCCCTGCGCGGTCGCACCAACCGGAAGGGCATGCGCACGACGTTGGAGCGGATGAAGGCGGTGGTCGAGTCGTGACCGCCCCCATCAGCACGGAGGTCAGTCCGAACCGGGCCGCGATGCTGGCGAAGCTCGAGGAGCTCGAGGCCGAGCATGCACGAGCCGTCGCGGGTGGCGGGGAGAAGTACGTCGACCGCCACCACGCGCGCGGCAAGCTGCTGCCCCGCGAGCGGATCGAGCTGCTGGTCGACCCGGGATCGGCGTTCCTCGAGCTGTCGCCGTTGGCCGGCTGGGGCTCGGACTTCCACGTCGGCGCCAGCGTCGTCACCGGCATCGGCGTCGTCGAGGGCGTCGAGTGCGTGATCACCGCGAACGACCCGACGGTCAAGGGCGGGGCGAGCAACCCGTGGACCGTGAAGAAGATCTTCCGGGCGTCGCAGATCGCGGAGGAGAACGGCCTGCCGACCATCTCCCTGGTCGAGTCCGGTGGCGCGGACCTGCCCACGCAGAAGGAGATCTTCATCCCCGGGGGCAAGCTGTTCCGCGACCTGACCCGCAGCTCGGCCCGGAAGCTGCCCACAGTCGCGCTGGTGTTCGGCAACTCCACAGCCGGCGGCGCCTACGTGCCCGGGATGTCGGACTACACCGTGATGGTGGAGGGGCAGGCGAAGGTGTTCCTGGGTGGCCCACCTCTCGTGAAGATGGCCACCGGAGAGGAGTCGGACGACGAGTCACTCGGAGGCGCGTCGATGCACGCGCGCATCTCCGGCCTGGCCGACTACCTGGCGGCAGACGAGTACGACGCGATCCGGATCGGGCGACGGATCATCGCGCGGCTCAACTGGCGCAAGGCCGTGGTCTCGACGTCAGAGCCGGTCCCACCCACGTTCGCCGAGCCGGACGCCGACCCCGAGGGTCTGCTCGATCTCATCCCGGCCGACCTCAAGGAGCCGTTCGACCCGCGCGAGGTGATCCTGCGGCTGGTCGACGGGACCGACCCGGGCAACGAACGGCCGTTCGACGAGTTCAAGCCGCTGTACGGCGCGTCCTTGGTCACCGGCTGGGCGCGGATCCACGGCCGGCCGATCGGGATCCTGGCCAACGCCCAGGGCGTGCTGTTCAGCGAGGAGGCGCAGAAGGCGACGCAGTTCGTCCAGCTCGCCAACCAGGTCGACGTGCCGTTGCTGTTCCTGCACAACACCACCGGCTACATGGTCGGTGCGGAGTACGAGCAGGGCGGCATCATCAAGCACGGCGCCCAGATGATCAACGCCGTCAGCAACAGCACGGTGCCGCACCTCAGCGTGATCATGGGGGCGTCGTACGGCGCGGGGAACTACGGGATGAACGGTCGCGCCTATGACCCGCGGTTCCTGTTCACCTGGCCGAGCGCGAAGAGCGCGGTGATGGGCCCCGCGCAGCTGGCCGGCGTCCTCTCGATCGTCGCGCGCCAGGCCGCCGAGGCGCGCGGCCAGGAGTACGACGAGCAGGGCGATGCCGAGATGCGGGCGTTCGTCGAGGCCGGCGTCGAGGAGCAGAGCCTGCCGCACTTCCTGTCCGGGATGCTCTACGACGACGGGGTCATCGACCCACGCGACACCCGGACGGTCCTGGCGATCTGCCTGTCGGTGATCGAGAACGCGCCGTTCACCGGCGCCGCCGGCTACGGGGTGTTCCGGACATGATCACGCGACTCCTGGTGGCGAACAGATCCGAGATCGCGCGTCGCGTGTTCCGCACCTGTCGCGACCTCGGCATCGAGACGGTGGCCGTGCACTCGGACGCCGATGCCGGTCTGCCCTACGTCCGCGAGGCCGACACGGCCGTGCGGCTGCCGGGGAACGCGCCGGCGGACACCTACCTCCGGATCGACCTGGTGCTGGACGCCGCTCGCCGGGCCGGGGCGGACGCGGTGCACCCGGGCTACGGGTTCCTCTCGGAGAACGCCGACTTCGCCCGCGCGGTCCTCGAGGCCGGACTGACCTGGGTCGGCCCGACACCCGAGTCGATCGAGGCGATGGGCTCCAAGATCAAGGCGAAGGAGCTCGCCCGAGCGGCCGGCGTTCCCGTGCTCGAGGTGAGCGACGTCACCCACCGCGGCCGACCTCCCGCTGCTGGTGAAGGCGTCCGCGGGTGGCGGCGGTCGGGGGATGCGGGTCGTCCGCGACCTCGACCGACTCGATGCCGAGATCGCGGCGGCTGCGGCCGGAGGCGGAGTCGGCGTTCGGGGACGGCACCGTCTTCGTCGAGCCGTACGTCGAGCGCGGACGTCACGTCGAGGTACAGGTCGTGGGCGACTGCGAGGGCACGATCGAGGTGTTCGGCGAGCGCGACTGCTCGCTCCAGCGCCGCCACCAGAAGGTGGTCGAGGAGTCGCCGGCGCCGCACCTTCCGCCGCAGACCCGCCGCGCGCTCCACGACGCGGCCCGCGCGGTGGCCGCCGCGGTGAAATACCTGGGGGCCGGCACCGTCGAGTTCCTCTACGACGGAGCGAGCGACCGCTTCTACTTCCTGGAGATGAACACCCGGCTGCAGGTCGAGCACCCGGTGACCGAGGAGGTGCACCGGGTCGACCTGGTCGCCCTGCAGATCGCGGTCGCCGAGGGGAGGCCCGTGCCATCGCCGGCTCCGGCCGACGGCCATGCGATCGAGGCCCGGCTGTACGCCGAGGACCCGGCCGCGGACTACCAGCCGCAGAGCGGCCGGCTCACCGCGTTCGACGTCCCCCCGGCGCCCGGGGTGCGCCTCGAAGCGGGGTTCGCGGCGGGCAACGAGGTCACCACGTTCTACGACGCGATGCTGGCCAAGATCGTGGTCCACGCACCGACCCGCGAGCAGGCCGCGCGCACGCTGGCCGGCGCCCTGGCCCGCGCACGCATCCACGGCGTGACCACCAACCGCGACCAGCTGGTCGGCGTGCTCCGCGATCCCGGCTTCCTGGCGGGCGACGTGTCCACGGCGTTCCTCGACGACCACCCGCCGACCGCCATCACGCCCATCGGCGATCACGCGGTCGCGGCGGCGCTGGCCCTGGCCGAGCGCGACCGGGACGCCAGGACCGTCCAGCAACGGATCCCGGTCGGCTGGCGCAACGTCGTCAGCCAACCGCAGCGCACCGAGTTCCAGGGTGACGTCGTGGTCGAGTGGTACGGCGGCCGCGACGGCTACTCCGTCGACGGGCTCGCCATCCTCGACGCGAGCCCGACGAGCGTGACGGTGGAGCGGGACGGTGTGGCCACGACGTACGCCGTCGCGATCACCGGCACGGACGTCGACGTCGACGCACCCACGGGCCATCGGGCCCTCACGATCGTCCCGCGGTTCAGCGACCCGGCGGACGCGGTCGCCAGTGGGAGCCTGCTCGCCCCGATGCCCGGCACCGTGGTCGGTGTCGTGGTGCAGCAGGGGCAGCAGGTCGACGCGGGGCAGCCGATGCTCGTGCTCGAGGCGATGAAGATGCAGCACACCGTCACCGCGCCCGCTGCGGGCACCGTGACCCAGCTCGACGTACGTGCCGGCGCGCAGGTCGCGGCCGGCGAGATCCTGGCCGTGGTGGAGGTAGAGGAATGACGAGCTACACCGAGTCCGAGGAGCGTCAGGCGCTGCGCCGCGAGGTCGCCAAGCTGGCCGCGAAGTACGGCCGCGAGTGGTTCACCGAGAAGGCGCGCAGCGGCGAGAAGACCACCGAGCTCTGGCTCGAGATCGGACGCAACGGCTATCTCGGCATCAACCTCGACGAGGAGTACGGCGGCGGTGGTGGCGGCATCGGGGACATCGCGGCGGTGTGCGAGGAGCTCGCGGCCCAGGGGTGTCCGTTGCTCCTGATGGTCGTGAGCCCCGCGATCTGCGGGACGATCATCAACCGGTTCGCGACCGTGGAGCAGAAGCGCCGCTGGCTACCGGGCATCGCCGACGGCACGGGCACCATGGCGTTCGCCATCACCGAGCCGGACGCCGGCACCAACACCCACAACATCACCACCACCGCGCGACGCGACGGCGACGCGTGGGCCCTGACCGGTCGCAAGATCTACATCTCCGGGGTCGACGAGGCGGACAACGTCCTCGTCGTCGCGCGCGTCGAGGACGCGACGACCGGCCAGGTGAAGCCGGTGCTGTTCGTCGTCCCGACCGATGCCGAGGGCCTCGAGTACCGCCCGATCCCGATGGAGATCGTCAGCCCCGAGCTCCAGTTCCAGGTGTTCCTCGACGACGTCCGTCTCCCGGCCGACGCGCTGGTCGGCGACGAGGACGGCGGACTCGTCCAGCTCTTCGCCGGGCTCAACCCCGAGCGGATCATGGCGGCGTCGTTCTCGACCGGTCTGGCGCGGTTCGCGCTGGACCGGGCCGCGTCGTACGCCCAGGAGCGCACGGTGTTCCAGGGCCCGATCGGCACGCACCAGGCCGTCGCCCATCCGCTCGCGCAGTCGAAGATCGAGATCGAGCTCGCCCGCCTGATGACGCAGAAGGCCGCGGCCCTCTACGACGCGGGCGACGACGCCGGAGCGGGCGAGGCGGCCAACATGGCCAAGTACGCCGCGGCCGAGGCCGCCTGCGACGCGGCCGACCGGGCGGTGCAGACGCACGGCGGCAACGGGATCACCCAGGAGTACGGCATGGCCGGGCTGCTGGTCGCGACCCGGGCCGGGCGGATCGCCCCCGTGTCGCGCGAGATGATCCTGAACTACGTGGCCATGCACTCGCTCGGCCTGCCCAAGAGCTACTAGGACGCTAGGCGGTCCAGCGCACCGACTCCTCCAACCAGTCGGCGGTCCGGAGGACTCCACGGAGCTCGGGCCGACGGGCGAGCAGCGTCGCGACACCGTGGGAGGAGCGTGCCTCGCGCTCCGCGCGGCCGCCTGGTCCGGCTTGCGATGAAGCCTGCGGGAGAAGGCGTTGTCGCTGCAGGCAACCGTCCTTGTCGCGGTGCACCGCGACTGGGACCGTGGTCGCCTGGCGACTCGGGGTGACGAGGGAGCACGACATGGCAGCACCCTGGACGTATGTCAGCGACGGCGGGCTCGAGACCGACCTGATCTTCCATCACGGAGTCGACCTCCCGGAGTTCGCGGCGTACCCGCTGCTACGCCACGCGGACGGACGCGCGCTGATGCGCTGGTACTTCGAGGGGTACGCCGCGATCGCGGAGCGAGCCGGGCGGGCCTCCGGCTCGAGTCGCCGACGTGGCGGGCGAATCCCGACTGGGGGGCATTGCTGGGTGACGATGCCCAGGCACTCGACGTCGCCAACCAGGAGGCGATCTCCTTCCTGCACGCGATCGCGGACGACTGGCGCGGCCGGGTCGCCGACGTGAAGGTCGTCGGCATGATCGGCCCACGCGGCGACGGGTACGCCGCGGGCAGCGCGTCGTCGCCCGACGAGGCTGCCGACTACCACGTTGGCCCAGGTCGCGTCGTTCGCGACGGCCGGCGTGGACGAGATCGAGGCACTGACCATGACCGACGCCAACGAGGCGCGCGGTGTGGCCCGCGCTGCCGACTCCGTCGGCATCCCGGCCGTCATCTCGTTCACGGTCGAGACCGACGGCCGGCTGCCGGACGGATCCACCCTGCGCGATGCGGTGGCCGCGGTCGACGCGGACGTCTCGCCGGCGTACTTCATGGTCAACTGCGCGCACCCGCAGCACGTGCTGGCGGCGCTGGACGACGCCGGGCCGTGGGTCGAGCGGATCCGGGGGATGCGCTCCAACGCGTCGACCCTGACCCATGCCGAGCTGGACGAGGCCGAGACGCTCGACGAGGGCGATCTCGAGCTGCTGGTCTCGTCGCACCGGGCGCTGGAGCAGCACCTGCCGGCACTGGACATCGTCGGTGGCTGCTGCGGGACGGACGCCCGGCACGTGGCCGCACTCTGGGGCGTCTGACCCGGGTCAGCGAAGAGGGACGAACCGGTAGGCACCGTGCCGGGTGATCCCGACGCCGCGCATCGAGCACGAGACGCGCAGCATCGTGCCGTCGACCGGAGCCACCATGACCCCACCCGTGTGCAGCTGGGACACCAGCTCGTCGGGGAGCGCGCGCGCCATCGCGGACACCAGGATGCGGTGGAACGGCGCCGCGTCCGGGAGGCCGAGGACGCCGGGCGCGGCCTCGAAGATGCTCGCCCAGGGGACGCCGGCGCGGTCGAGGTTGTCGCGGCCGAAGTCGACGAGGTCCGGCTCGAGCTCGACCCCGAGCACCCGCCCGCTCGGACCCGTCAGGTGCGCCAGCAGCGCGGTCGTCCACCCCGAGCCGCAGCCGACGTCGAGCACCTTCTGACCGGTCTGGACGTCCAGCAGCCGGAGCATCGCCTCGACCGTGGCCGGCTGCGAGTTGGTCTGCCCGTGCCCGATCGCCAGCGGCCCGTCGTACGCCGCCCTGCGCCGCTCGCGCTCCGGCAGGAACCCCTCCCGAGGCATCGCCGCGAACGCCTCCGCGACCCGGTCCGGACCCGCCATCACCCCACGCTAGACCCGATAGTCCCCGACGTTCTGGTCGCTTTCTGACCCAGAACCCGACCAGAACGTCGGGGACTATCCCGAGGTACGGCGGGGTGGGCGGGGGACGAAGAGGGGGACCCGGGCGGCGTACTCGGCCCAGCCCTCGCGCTGCGACATGGTCTGCTCGAGGAGCTTGGCTCCGGTGACGTTGCGGAGGAAGTGGGTCATCGCGAGTGGGGCGAGCACCGTCACCAGCGCCTGCCACCAGCCCGACGCCGCGCCGCCGGCGAGCCAGATGCCCCACCACAGCAGGGCGTCGCCGAAGTAGTTCGGGTGTCGGGTCCAGCCCCAGAGGCCGCGGTCCATGACCGGGCCGCGATCCGGGTCGCGCTTGTACGCCGCGAGCTGGGCATCGCCGACCGCCTCGAACCAGGTGCCGGCCGCCCAGACGACGACCCCGACCCACACCAGCCACGGGGCTGCGACGTCCCAGTGCGCGGCGGCCATGATCGGCAGGGCGAGCAGGCAGATCGCGAGACCCTGCGGGACGTAGACCTTCCGCACCGCGGCGCGCGCGCCGCCGGCACCCAGCAGCTCGGCGTACCGCGGGTCCTCGCCGTGACCCTTCGCGCGGGTGAAGATGTGCCGCGACAGCCGCGCTCCCCACACCACGACCATCACGGCGACCACCCAGCGGCGCCACGGCGTCCCGGTCCCGACGATCGCCGCCGCCACCGCGATCGCGGACAGCGCCAGCCCCCAGGTCACGTCGATGACCGAGACCCGCCCCGCCCGGCGAGCGGCGTACGCCGTCAGCAGCATGGCGACGACCGCGACGCCGATGGCCAGCAGCGCGAGCCCCCACCAGGTGCTGATCATGACGCCGTCACCAGGCACGCTCGGGTGGCAGCGAGTGCGCGGCGCCCGGTCGGACGCAGAGGATCTGGTCGACTCCCATCCGGCCGTCGCGGAACGCCAAGGAGCCGCCGACGAGGTACAGCCGCCAGACCCGCACGGCCTCCTCGCCGACCAGCGCAGTCAGCTCGGGCAGGTGGAGCTCGAAGTTCTCCAGCCACCCGGCGACCGTGCGCACGTAGTGCTCGCGCATCCCGTGAACGTCACGCACCTCCAGGCCGCCGCGCTCGAGGAACGCGACCGTCTCGCCGACGGGCCGCATGTACATGTCCGGCGCGATGTAGGACTCGATGAACGGCCCGCCCCCGGGATGCGGGCCGGTCCGCGACATCTGTTGCACCAGTACCCGCCCGCCCGGACGGACCGCGCGGCGGAGGACGTCGACGTACGCCGGGTAGTTGCGCTCGCCGACGTGCTCGCCCATCTCCAGCGAGCCGACCGCGTCGAAGCCGGCGTTCTCGCTCGTCGGGACCTCGCGGTAGTCCTGCAGCCGGATCTCGACGCGATCGCCCAGCCCTCGGGCAGCGATGCGCTCGTCGATGAACGCCTTCTGCTCGGCGGCGATGGTCACGCCGACGACGTGGGCCCCGAACTCCTCGGCCGCGTGCAGCGACAGCGAGCCCCAGCCACAGCCGACGTCGAGCAGCCGGCTGCCGGGGCCGAGGTCGAGCTTGCGGCAGACCAGGTCCAGCTTGGCGCGCTGGGCCGACTCCACCGACTGATCCGGGTCGTCGCCGTAGTAGCCGCACGAGTACGCCATCGTCGGGTCGAGCACCAGCGCGTAGAACTCGTTGGAGAGGTCGTAGTGGTGGCTGATCGCACGCCGGTCGCGCCGCCGGCTGTGCAGTCGCCCGCGGACCCGTGCCTGTGTCGCCGGTGCCGGCAGCGGCCTGCCGACGATCCCGAGGTCGCGCAGCGACGGCGCGAGCCGCCGCACCGCCTGGGCGAGCGCGGCGGGGCCCGGTCGCCCGGACAGTCCGCGCTCGCGGCCGACGGCGAACAGGTACGACAGCGCCTCGCCGAGGTCGTCGTGCACCTCGAGCTCCCCGGTCACGTAGGCCTGGGCGGCACCGAGCTCACCCGGGTGCCAGAGCAGCCGACGGAGCGCGTCCGGGGAGCGGAGCTCCACCAGTGGCGCCCCCAGCGGACCCGCCTCCGAGCCGTCCCAGGCACGCAGCCGCACCGGCAGCTCACCGAGCAGCGGGGCCGCGGCCTCGGCGAGCTCGGCGGCGATCCCGCCGCGGCGCGGCGTCGTCGTACGCCGGGTGAGCGTCGCGGTCATCGGGCCTCCTCGCGCGCCAGCACGATCTGGTTGACGTCGAGGTACCCGGACGCGAAGCCGGCCCGGGAGTACTCCAGGTAGAAGTGCCACATCCGCGCGAACGTCTCGTCGAAGCCCAGGCCCAGCACCTCGTCGCGCGCGGCCGCGAAGCGCTCGTCCCACTGGCGCAGCGTCTCGGCGTAGTGACTGCCGAAGGACAGCCGGTCGACGACGCGGAGCCCGGTCTGCTCCGAGCTGATCCGCTCGATCGCCTCGACCGAGGGCAGGAAGCCGCCGGGGAAGATGTACTTGTTGATCCAGGTGTAGGTACGCCGGGTCGCGAGCATCCGCTCGTGGGGCATCGTGATCGCCTGGATCCCGACCCGGCCACCGGGCGCGGTGACCCGGTCGAGGATCGCGAAGTACTCGTCCCAGAAGTCGTAGCCGACCGCCTCGATCATCTCCACCGACAGGACCGCGTCGTAGGCCGTGTCCTCCGGCAGAGCGCGGTAGTCCAGCAGCTGCACGGTCACCCGGTCGGCCAGCCCGGCAGCCGCGATCCGGGCGTCGGCCAGGTCCTTCTGCTCCGACGACAGGGTGATCGAGTGCACGGTCGCCCCGCGGCGGGCGGCGCGGATCGCGAGCTCGCCCCAGCCGGTCCCGATCTCCAGGACCCGGGTGCCGGCGGTGACGCCGGTGCGGTCGAGGAGCCGCTCGATCTTGCGGCCCTGGGCGGCGGGCAGATCGGATCCCTGCCTCGGGACCGCCAGCTGCGAGTAGCCGTCGAGGTGGAGCTCGTCGGCCTCGAAGAGACCCGAGGAGTAGGTCAGGCTCGCGTCGAGGAAGGTCTCGAAGAGGTCGTTGGAGAGGTCGTAGTGGTGGGCGATGTTGCGTCGTGAGTTGGCCCTCGTGCTGCGCTCACCGCGCGGCGGGCGGCGTACGGCGACCGCCCGCAAGCGTCTGCAGGCTGTCGGGCACGAGCTGCGGCAGGTCCGCGGCGAGCACGGTCAGGAACGCTCCGAGATCCGGTGCGTCCCACGCGCCGGTCAGGTAGGCCTCGCCGAACCCGATCAACGCGCCGCGCCCGAGCCTCGCGAAGAACTCGTCGGGCCGGTGCACGGTCATCTCCGGACCGCCCTCTCCGAGGGCGCGACCCTCGAGGTGGACGGTGACCGGGAGCCGTCGGACGCCGGCCTCGAACAGGCGCCGCGCCACGGCCGCCGAGACGGCGGTGCGGAGGCCCGTGGGCCGTACGGCCAGGTCCGGCCACTGGTCGAGTGCGGGGCGGCTCGAGGTGGTGGTCATCGGGCGCCTCCGCCGTGGTCGGTGTCGTGGTCGGTGTCGTGG
Source organism: uncultured Actinomycetota bacterium (assembly GCA_963812055.1). GTDB lineage: Bacteria > Actinomycetota > Actinomycetes > Propionibacteriales > Nocardioidaceae > Nocardioides. Next base: position 133,391 of record CAWEUA010000016.1, on the reverse strand, counting down.
TCGGTGTCGTGGCCGTGGGGCCGCGGCTGTACCGGCAGCCGGCGCAGCCAGAGGGCGATGCCGTGCGCCCGGATGAGCGCCGACCCGCGCAGCGCCGCCGGAGCGGCCCGCCGGGCCGACCCCTCGGTACGCCGTCCGGCCAGGGAGGCGCTGAAGGTCGCGCCGTCGTCGGTGTGCAGGGTGACCGCCACCAGCAGCTCGTCACCGGGGATCGGTACGACGACGTCGTACCAGCCGTCGACGCCGTGGAACGGCGAGACGTAGAGCCGCTTGTCGATCCGCGCCCGCCCGTGGTCGTCGGGCTGCACGAGGTAGGCGTGCCGGCCGCCGTAGGTGTTGTGCACCTCGACGATCACGCCGCCGAGCCGCTGCTCGCGGTCGAAGCACCAGAAGACGCTGATCGGGTTGAAGCAGTAGCCGAAGGCACGAGCGTTCGCCGCCAGCAGCACGCGACCGCCGGGGAGGTCGATGCCGTGCTCGGCGAGGAACCCGTCGACGTTCTCCCGGAGCGAGCGGTCGGCGGAGCCCAGGTGGTCACGCGCCTCGAAGCTGCCGAGGACCCCGTGGTCGGGCAGCGCGTCGAGGTCGACCAGCCAGGTGTGCGCGCGGTGCTCGAAGGTCCTTCGGAACGGGCGGCGACGCGTGTGCCGGATGCGGACGTCGTACATCCCCGGCTTCGGCACTTCCGGCCCGTCCCACGGCAGCCCGAGGTGGGCGGCGGCGGCAGCGCCGGAGCGAGCGCCGTCCTCGTGGAAGCCCCAGCCGTGGTAGGCGCCGGCGAACGCGATCCGCGTGGTGTTCGCCATGGGCAGCGCTCGCTGGGCGGCGACGGACGCGGGCGAGTAGAGCGGGTGCGCGTACTCCATCCGCGCGACGACGGCGGTGGGGTCGACGAGGTCCTCGCCGCCGAGAGTCACCAGGTAGCGGGTGTCGGTCGTCAGCCGCTGGAGCCGGGTCAGGTCGTAGGTCACCGTGACCTCGCCGCGCTCGTCGCGGCGGCGCAGGAAGTTCCACGAGGCCCGGGCGTGCTCCGCCTTCGGCAGCAGCGAGGTGTCGGTGTGCAGCAGCGCGACGTTCTCCGAGTAGGGCATCGCCGCCAGCGCATGTCGCTGGGCGGCCGTCGGCTCCTGGAGCAGGGCGAGCGCCTGGTCGGGGTGGGTGGCGATCACGACAGCGTCGTACGCCGCGGTGGCGCCGTTGCCGTCGGTCACCTCGACGGCGGTCACCGTCTCGCGGACGGAGGTCACCTTGGTTCCGGCGCGGACGTCGTCGAGGCCGGCCGCGACTCGCGCGACGTACTCCCGCGAGCCGCCGACCACGGTCCGCCACTGCGGGGAGCCGGTGACCGCGAGCATCCCGTGGTGCGCGAGGAACTCGAACAGGTAGCGGGCGGGGTAGTCGAGCGCGACCGCGGGGTCGCACGACCAGACCGCGGCGACGAGGGGCTCCATGAAGTGCCGGCAGAAGTACGCCGAGAAGCCGCCGGCGGTCAGGAACTCCCGCAGGGTCGTGTCACCGGCGTCCCCGGGTGCGGCGAGGAGGGCGTGCGCGCGACGGTGGAACCGCGGGACCTCGCCCAGCATCCGCAGGTACGCCGGCCGGCCGAGGTTGCGGACGGTCGGGAACAGCCCCCGCGCGCCGAGCGCGCCGGCGTACTCCAACCCGGTCTCCTCGTCGCGCACCGACATCGACATCTCCGACGGCTGGGTCGCGACGCCGGTCTCGGAGAAGAGCCGGAGCAGGGTCGGGTAGGTGCGTTCGTTGTGCACGATGAACCCGGTGTCGATGGCGAGACCGTCCACGTCGTGGGTGTCGGCGTGACCGCCGAGCCGGGTGTCGGCCTCGTAGATCGTCACGTGGGCCGAGCGCGCGGCGACATGCGCGGCCGTGAGCCCGGCAACTCCGGAACCGATCACCGCGATCCGTCGACGACCGGCGGGTGCGGTGGTCATGCGCCCTCGTTCCCCGATCCGTCCGCCTTCAACGGGAACAGCGCGACCGGGTCCGTCGTCGGCGCGTGGGATCCGCCCGCGGGCTCGACGCTGACCGCGGCGGCGACGGCCGTCGCGGCATCGCCGCTGAGCACCGTCGGTTCGTCCGCGTCGGGCATCAGTCCGGCCGAGACCATCGGCTGGCCGGGCTGCTGGTACCACATCTGGTAGGTCTTGCCCGACCCCGCCGCGGGCACGTTGTCGCCGATCATGACCGCGCGCTTCAGCGACGCGGAGCGGACGAGGGTGAGCTCGCCCGTGCCACCCGGAAGCTTCTCGGTCACCCTCATCGCGTCCGGCGCGTTCAGGATCTGGGTGGCCAGGTCGGTGTGGTCGTTCTGCCAGGGGTGCCACGTGAGCACACCCGCGGCGAGCAGGACGACGGCCGCGGCCGCAGCGAGCAGCGGCAGCATGCGCCGGCGTACGCCGCGAGTGCTCGTCGACTCGGTCGGCTCCGGCAGGGTCGTGGTCTCGGGCGGGATCGGGCGGATCTGGCTGATCCCGGAGAGCACGCTGTCCCGCAGCGACGCGGGCGGGTCGACCGCCTCGGTCTCGGCGATCAGCGCGCCGGTCTCACGGAACGACGCGACCTCGGCCCGGCACTCGGCGCACACGGCCAGGTGCTCCTCGAACTCCGTGCGCTCATGGTCGTCGAGAGCGTCGACGGCATAGGCACCCGAGAGTGCATGGATGTCACTCATGCTTGTGCTACCTCCCCGACGCCCAACGCGTCTCTCAGGCGGATCAGACCGTCTCTGATCCGTGTCTTGGCGGTGCCGATCGGGAGGTCGAGCATCGCGGCGACCTCGGTGTGCGTGTAGCCACCGAGGAAGGCCAGCTCGACCGCCTCCCGTTGCTTCGTGGTCAGGTCGGCCAGGGCCGTGCGGACCCGGGTCGCCTCGAGCGAGGCCGTCGCGGCCTCGGCTGTCTCGTCGTGCGGCACGGCCTGCTCGCGGTGTCCGTACGCCGCGTCCCGGCGCCCGGACGCCTCGGCCGAGCGGACCCGGTCGACGGACTTCCGGTGGACGATCGTCAGCAGCCAGCCGATCGCGCTGCCCTTGGCGGAGTCGAACCGCGAGGCGTGCCGCCAGCAGTCGAGGTACGACTCCTGCGTCACTTCCTCTGCCTGGGCCCGGTCCCGCAGCACGCGGACCGCGAGCCCGAACGCCCGCGCCGACGTGGCGTCGTACCACTCGGCGAAGGCACTCTCGTCTCCTCGGCTGGAGCGCTTGAGCAGCTCCGCCAGGTGTGCGCTCACCGACCCGCCCTCCTCGGAGGGCGGGTCGGTGGGCACCGGCCTGAGATGGCTCACGTCCCGATCCTGGCCTTTCGTGCGTCGGCTGTCAGTGTCTGTCGTTCGCTGTCAGTTCGGCCGGGTCACATCTTCGGCATGAGCACCGAGTCGACGATGTAGACCGTGGCGTTCGCCGTCGGCACGTTCCCGCACACGATCGAGGCCTTCTGGGCACCGACCGAGTAGTCGTCGTTCGAGCCCGAGATCTTCAGGGTGTCGCCCTCGAGGGTCTTGTGCGTGCCGTCGAGCTGGCTCGGCGTGAGCTTCCCGGCCACGACGTGGTAGGTCAGGATCTTGGTGAGCACGGCCTTGTCGGCGAGCACGCCCTTGAGCGTCTTCGGCGGGATCTTGCCGAAGGCGTCGTTGCTCGGCGCGAACACCGTGATCGCCTTCTGCGAGTTCAGGGTGTCGACGAGACCGGCCTTCGTCACGGCGGTCACCAACGTGGAGAGCGCCGGGTTGGCGCTCGCGGCCGAGGCGACCGGCGCGGTGGCCATGCCGTTGAACGAGCCCGGGCCCGACTTCGGGACCGCGGCGCAGCCCGAGCCGAAGGTCTGGGCACCGGCGTCGGACGTCGTACCGGTGGTGCTGCCACCGGTCGTGTCGGTGGCCGAGGAGCTGCTGTCGTTGCCGCCGCATGCGGCCAGGCTGAGCGAGGCGCCCAGAGCCATCGCGGCGATCCCCGAGCGTCGTAGCGTGGTGTTCATGGTGCCTTCTTCCTGTGGTGGAGCGGACATCTGGTGTTCGTGCCGGACGGCCGTCTGGATTGGCCTCGGGGGGTGACTCACGCCACGCCGACCAGGAGCCTCTGGACGCCGGAGGACCCGTTCGGGAACGGCGACGCGCGCACGGCGGTCTGCACGTTGCCCTTCCGGTCGGTGGCGCGGCTGGAGATCTGGTGGGACCCGGACTCGGCGTGCCAGGGGAAGTACCACTGGCGCCAGTAGTCGTGGCCCGCGCTCGGGCCGAGGGTCGCCTGCTGCCACGGGCCGCCGTCGATCTGCACCTCGACCTTCGCGACTCCGACGGGCTGGGCCCAGGCCACGCCCCCGATGAACGTCCGGCCCGGCTTCACGTGCAGGCCGTCGGGGGTGTCGATCCGGCTGGCGATCTTGATCGGAGCGTTCGTGGCCCAGCCGCGGTCGGTCCAGTACGCCGTGTCGTCGGCGTACGTCGTGAGCGTCATCCGGGTGATCCACTTGCAGGCGCTGATGAACCCGTAGAGCCCGGGGACCACCATCCGCGCCGGGAACCCGTGTGCCCGCGGCAACGGGCCGCCGTTCATGCCGACGGCGATCATGGCGTCGCGGCCGTCGGTGGCCAGGGCGAGCGGCGTGCTGATCGTCATCCCGTCGACGTCGGTGGACAGGATCTGGTCGGCGCCGCCGCCGACGCCGGCGCGCTCGAGCAGGTCGGTCAGGCGGACGCCGAGCCAGCGCGCGCCGCTGACGTAGGGACCGCCGATGTCGTTGGAGACGCAGGTGAGCGTGATGTCGCGCTCGATGAGGGGCATCGACAGCAGGTCGTCGAACGTGAGGGTCTGCTCCTTGCGGACGTCGCCGTCGACGGTCAGCGACCAGGAGTCGGCGTCGACGATCGGCAGCGTGAGCCTGGTGTCGACGCGGTAGAAGTCGCCGGTCGAGGTCCGGAAGGGGGTGATGCCGGGGACCCGGTCGTCGAGACCGCGAGGGAAGGCCTTCGCGGGGGACTTCGGCCGCGGGAGGGAGATGTTGCCGATCGCCTGGCGCGAGTGGGCGATCACGCGGCCGGCGTACCCGCTCGCCGCCGCGACGGCCGCGACACCTGCTGCTCCGAGGAGCACGGAGCGGCGACTGAGGTCGGCGCCGACCGGGGCACCCGGAACCACGGGCTCTCCATGATCGGCGCGGGTGAGACCGGCAAGGACAGCGAGCCCGACCAGGCCGGTCACGATGCCGGGGACGGCGTCACTCGGGTGCACGATCGGCCGGCTCAGCACGGCGTAGAGCGCGATCGCGACGAGGACCGCGAGCAGGGCCGCCCCGAGGCGGAACGACCGCCGCGCGAGGAGCCCCGCGACGCCCGCGAGCACGAGGACGCCCGCGAGGACGGAACCGACCAGGATCGTCTTGTCGTGGGTGCCGAAGTGGGCGATCGCCCAGTTCTTGACCGGTGTCGGCGTGTGGTCGATCACCAGCTCACCGACGGCGAGCACCGGTGACGTCGCGGGCTCGGTCAGCGCCGCGACGAGGTGGCCGACGCCGGTGCCGGCGAGAGCCGCGAGGACGCCGTACAGGGCGAAGCGGAGTCTGGAGGTCACACGTGGTGGTTCGTCGCGGGAGGGGATCGGGATGGGCGGGTGAGCGCCGCAGACCACCGCCGACCGAGTCGACCGAGCCGGATGAGTCCGATGCCGAGTGGAAGGATGCCCGGCATGCCGGATGAGCTCGTCCACTACGCCGTGTCCGACGCCGTCGCGACGATCACCCTCGACTCCCAGCACAACCGGAACGCGCTCTCGCAGCAGCTCGTGACCGAGCTGGCCGAGCGGCTCGAGCGGGCCGACGGCGATGGCGACGCGCGGGTCGTGCTGATCCGCCAGGAGGGGAAGGTGTTCTGCTCCGGCGCCGACCTCACCGAGGCGACCACGACCGGAATGGAGGAGGGCGCGAGGCGCATCGTGGCGCTGCAGCGGCAGATCGCGACGCTGGACAAGCCGGTGGTGACGCGGGTCGCCGGCGCCGTGCGGGCGGGCGGCATCGGGATCGTCGCCGCGAGTGACCTCGCGATCAGCGCGGACGACGCGACGTACGCGCTGACCGAGGTGAAGCTCGGGCTCGCGGCCGCGATCATCTCGTTGACCGTCCATGCGCGGATGACCCCGCGCGCCGCCGCGCTGACCACGCTCGGGGGCGAGGTGTTCACCGGTGCGCAGGCGGCGGAGTACGGCCTGGTCACCCGCGCCGTTCCGGCCGACCGGCTCGACGACGAGGTCGCGACGACCTGCGCCCAGCTCGCGTCCGGGACCTCCCAGGGTCTGCGGGAGTCCAAGCGGATCCTCAATGCCGACCTGGTACGCCGGATCGACGCGCTCGGCGACGACATGGCCGCGCTCAGCGCCCGGCTGTTCGCCTCCGACGAGGCGCGCGCGGCGATGACTGCGTTCCTGAACCGGAAGGGGTAGACAACCTTCGTGGTGGCCCACCGGGTCTGACCGGGCATGACCACCCCGTCCGTCGTCGACCCGGGAGGCCGCGTGGAGCCGCAGCCGGAAGCGACCAGCGCGCCCTTCGACGACTTCGTCGCGGCGCGTTCCCGGGCGCTCCTGCGGACGGCGTACCTGCTGACGCACGACCACGCGCTGGCCGAGGACCTGCTCCAGACCGCGCTGGCGAAGGCGTGGTTCTCGTGGCATCGGATCCAGGGCGAGCCGGAGCCGTACGTCCGCAAGATCCTGGTCAACACCTACGCCACGTGGTGGCGCCGCAAGTGGAACGGCGAGCAGCCGACCGAGCGGCTGCCCGAGAGCGCCTCGCCCGAGGCGTCCGCGGAGCCGACCGATCTCTGGACCGCGATGGAGCGGTTGCCGCGGCGGATGCGCGCGGTGATCGTGCTGCGCTACTTCGAGGACCTCACCGAGGCCCAGACCGCGGACGCCCTCGGCTGCTCGGTCGGCACCGTCAAGAGCCAGACCAGCAAGGCACTGGCGAAGCTCCGGATCGACCCGGCGCTCGCGGTCTCCCCTTCCGACCCGACCCACGCTCCTGATGACGGAGACCTGCGATGAACACGCTCACCGACCTGCGCCGCACGCTCGACCAGCACGCGGACGACGTCGCCGACCCGACCGCCGTCGTGCGGACCGCGGCCGTGCATCACCGCGTCGCGGTCGCACGCCGGCGACGCCGCACCGTGGGCACCGGTGTCGTCGCCGGGGTCCTCGTCGCCGTGGCCGCAGTCGTGGTCTGGCCGCGGGTCTCCAGCGACGCCGTGCCGGCAGCCCCCGTGCTCCTCGGCGAGAAGGCGCCGACGACCCAGCAGGCACTCGGTTACACCTACCGCACCGACGGAAACGGGACCTCGTTCCTCCTGTCCGGGACCGTCGACGTACCGAAGTCCGACCAGCCGCAGCTCTACTCGTGGACCACCAGCTCCAACACGCGGATCGCGATCAGCCTCCCGGGCAACGAGGTGTGGCACTCCGACGAGTCCCACTTCCAGGACTACGTCGTGGTGCCCCCGGGGACCTCCGGCGCGATGAAGATCTCGGCCGAGCACGGCAGCGTCGGGGTCGCGTCGTACCGGCTGACCGATGCCATCCCGGTCGGTGCCTACAGCAAGGACGGGATCACGTTCCGGCACGACGTGGCCGGCACCTCACTGGTGCGTGGCCTCGTCACCGACGAGGGTCAGACGGACGCCACGTCCTCGTACGTCGTGCCCAACGGACGTGTGGCGCTGCACCTGGTGTGCTCGGGGATCCCGCGAGGTGACACCGTTCATGTGTCGATCAACGGTCGGCCCGCGACGGTCGCCGGCCCCGCGTCCTGCGATCCGGGAGCCGTCTTCGACCCCGCTTCCGGCAACACCTACACCATGCCGCCGCGTGGCAAGCCCGGCGCGCGCGTGCCGGTGCGCGTGTGGCTGGCGAGCACCAGCGACTTCGGGGACACCACGGCCCTGGCCCCCGGGACCGCCCCGGATCTCCGCGTCGGGTTGGGTGTCTACCGAGTCCCGAGCCAGATCAGGTTCGACGGTGCCCGGGCAGAGCAGTACGTGGAGAGGGGTGGCCACACGTTCCGCTTCACCACGGGTCGGTGGGAGAACAACGGGAGGCGTCTCGATGCCGGCTCTGCCCTTGTCGACCGGGCAGCGGAAGTGGTCTTCCGTACCCCTGGGTCGACCCTCATCCGCTACCGCGCCGGCTCCTATCACGCGACGGGTCGCTTCGGCGGTGGCGGCTACGGGGGGATGGGCGGGCTCTTCGCCCCGGCGGGTGCCGAGGTGCGGGTCCACCTGGTCGAGGGAACGGGGGCGTTCGGCGTGGCTCTCTACGAGCGGGTCGACTGATCCAGCGGTCAGCGGGTCTCGACCAGGCTCCGCGTGAGGAAGACCAGGGTCATGAAGGTGCGGAAGAGCCGGAGCGGGTCGTCGTCGCTGAACCGGACGGAGGTCGACGTCACCCGCTCGACACCGTGGAGCCAGGTCGCCTGCTCGGCCATGTCGGGCGACATCAGCTGCACCTCGAGTGTCGCCGGCAGGTCGATCACCGGCGGCCCGGCGGACATGCCCGACAGGCTTTGGTGGACACCATCCCGGATCCGCTCCCGGGCGACGTCGGGGTGGAGGTGCTCGGCGGCGTACCGGCTGACCGAGCGCTTCACCTCGACCACCTCGATCCCGGGGCAGAACGGCGCGGCCTCGGGGCCGACGTACTGGTCGCCGGTGATCACCGCGACCGGGACGCCGTGGTGCATCGCGACCAGCGCGTTGATCCCGGCCTCACCGGTGACGGTGCCGTTGAGGGTGACGTCGGCGATCGCCCGCGGGTTGTAGGTGTGCGACAGGATGCCGGGCGTCGGCATCGCGGCGTGGTAGCCGAGGAACAGCACGACGTCGTACGACGCGTCGAGTCCCTCCATCATGTAGAGCGGCTTGAACCTCCCCGAGAGGTACGACGCCTGGCCGTGGAGCTCCGTCGGCGGCAGGTTGCGCATGGCCGAGTGGCTGTCGTTGACCAGGATCTCCGTGGCGCCGGCCTCGCGGGCGCCGTCGATCGCGGCGTTGACCTCGCCGAGGACGAGGTCACGCCCGAGCTGGTAGTCGTCGCCGCCGGCGAGGCACTGCTCCCAGTCGGAGATGCCGGCCACGCCCTCCATGTCCACCGAGATGTAGACCTTCACGGGCCGAGCCTGTCACAGCCGGAGCAGGCCTGGCCGCGGTGCGAACTGTCCTCAGGCGTGGTGCAGGCGCTTGCTCAGAGTGACACGCTCCTCGGCCGCCCCCCGCTTGCGCAGGGCGTCGTCGATGTCGAAGCCGCCCGTGACCGGGACCAGGAGGGCGGCACCCGCACGGACCCACCGCGGGTCCTTGATGCACCCGTCGGGGACCTTCACGGTGACGGTCGCGTGGTCGACGTCGACGTGATGGCGCAGTCCCGGGCAGGCCACCGGCTTTCCGAGGTTGTTGGGGCCTCGGAGGAGCTCGAAGTCGGTCGAGCTGTCGTCGTGGGACCCGAGCACGGTGAAGATCCGCGTGGGCGTCTTGATGTTCGCGCCGAACATCCAGTTCGACGCGGCCTTGCGCGTCCGGATCGTGACGGCGACGTGCTTCTTGGTGAAGGCGAGGTCGAGGCCCACGATGTCGGCCGTCCGGTTCTTCGGCAGGTTCGTCGTGGTGCCGCCGGTGGTCGACACCTGCTGGACGTCGTGCGCGGGGTCGTGGTGGTGCACCGACTCGGCGTACGCCGTCGCCGGGACGGCGAGGGCGGTCGCGGCTCCGGCGACGACGAGCGTGTGGGCGAGGTGTCGTACCTGCATGTGTCCTCCCGAGGACGAGGGACGGCGGCTGCGCGTCCCGGTGCATCCGGCGACCGACCCACCGATCTGGCCGATCCTCACGGCGGGTGCGGAACGCAGCCGATACGATAGGCGACTTGCAGATTTCCGTCCGGCTATCGGGCGGGGCGGGGGATCCGAGGAGAAAGCGTCACGTGGCCGACGAGTTGCTGAGTGTCGAGCTCGCCACCGAACAGACCTTCGTCGATCGGGTGTACGTCCAGCTCGAGAGGTCCGGCCAGAACGCGCGCGCGCTCGCGCGCGAGGGTCACGGCCGCGGCGCCCTCGGCCACGAAGGTGGTCTGGTCGAGCGGGACGCGATGGTGTTCCAGGCGGCCCGCCGGATCGCCCAGCTCGACGCCGCCCACGAGGGGCTGGTGTTCGGGCGGCTCGACCTGGTGCCCGAGCTCGACCCCGAGCCCCGGTACATCGGCCGGATCGGACTCCGCGACGACCACCGCGACTCGCTGCTGATCGACTGGCGGGCGCCGGCGGCAGCGGTGTTCTACCAGGCCACCGCCGCCGAGCCGCAGAGCGTCGTACGCCGGCGCGTGCTGCGCTGCAGCGGGCCGAAGGTCGTCGGTGTCGAGGACGAGCTGCTCGACGCGGACGCCGAGACCGACCTGCCGATCATCGGCGAGGGCGCCCTGATGGCCCAGCTGTCGCGGGCACGCGACCGGTCGATGCACTCCATCGTCGCGACGATCCAGGCCGAGCAGGACCGCGCGATCCGGGCACCCGCCAAGGGTGTGGTCACGATCAGCGGTGGTCCGGGCACCGGCAAGACCGTGGTCGCGCTGCACCGCGCGGCGTACCTCCTCTACACCGACCGCCGCCGCTACGAGACGGGTGGCGTCCTCGTGGTCGGCCCGTCGGGCGTCTTCATGCGCTACATCGAGCGGGTGCTGCCCTCGCTCGGCGAGACGGCCGTCGCGCTGCGGTCGCTGGGTGAGGTCGTCGGCGGCCTGCGCGCGACCCGCCACGACCTTCCGGCGGTCGCGGCCGTGAAGGGCTCGGCGCAGATGGCCGAGCTGATGCGGCGTACGGCGCGGCAGCAGGCGCCCGCGTCGCCCAAGGAGTTCCGGGTCTTCTGGCGCGACGACGTCATCCATCTCGACCGCGGCATCCTCGGCAAGCTGCGTCGCCAGCTCATGGGTCAGGGCCAGCGCAACCGCCAGCTGCCGCGTATCGCAGCCTCGTTGCTCGACGCGATGTGGCGGCAGGTGCGCGGCGAGCGTGGTCGCGAACGCGGACGCGAGGCCTTCGACGACGACATGCTGACGTCCGAGGCGTTCGTCGACTTCGCGATGTCGTGGTGGCCGGGTCTCGGCGCGCCCGAGGTGCTGGGCTGGCTGCGTGACCCCGAGTTCCTGGCGCGCGTCGGCGAAGGCGTGGTCACGGCCGACGAACAGCAGCTGCTCGTCGACTCGTGGCAGACCGACGAGCTGTCGGTGGAGGACATCCCGCTGATCGACGAGCTGCGGTACGCCCTGGGCGACGTCCCCGACCGCGTCCGCGACGAGGACCACGAGCTCGACGACTTCCTCGGCGGAGACCTCCAGGAGCTGACGACGGCCGCCGAGCGGGAGTTCGGCTCCTCCGCCGGGTGGACGCCACCGACGCACCGCATCGACGACGACGCCTACGCCCACGTCCTGGTCGACGAGGCCCAGGACCTCACGCCGATGCAGTGGCGGATGGTCGGTCGCCGCGGTCGCGGCGCGACCTGGACGATCGTCGGCGACGCGGCCCAGTCGTCGTGGCCGGTGCCGGCCGAGTCCGCGTCGGCCCGTGCCGCGGCCATCGCGGGGAAGGACCTCCACGAGTTCCACCTGTCGACCAACTACCGGAACTCCTCCGAGATCTACCACTACGCCGCGGCGTACGCCGAGCGCGCCGGGCTCGATGCCGACCTGCCCACCGCCGTCCGGTCGACCGGTGTGTCCCCGCTCGAGGTGCCCGCAGGCGACGACCTCGCCGAGACGGTGCGCTCCCAGCTCGGTGAGATCGCCGGCCGGGTGAGCGGGACCGTCGGCGTCGTGGCACCCGCGGCTCGACGCGAGGAGGTCGCTGCCTGGCTGGCCTCCTGGACGGAGTACGCCGAGGACGCCCCCCACGCCACCGATCCCGCCGCGGCGGGTGACGACCGGATCGTGGTGCTCACCGGCATCGACACCAAGGGCCTGGAGTTCGACGGCATCGTGGTCGTCGACCCCGATGCGATCGAGGCCGAGTCGCCGACCGGTCGCGCGACGCTCTACGTCGTCCTCACCCGCGCCACCCAGCTGCTGACCCTCGTCCGCTGACACAACGCCGAGTCGGCGCGAATGTGCATGGAGATCACGCCGAGTCGGCGCAAAGGGACACGCCAGGAACGCCGAGTCGTCATCTGACGACTCGGCGTTCGTGGTGGCGGTCAGGCGGGGACGGGCTCGTCCTCGTCCTCGGTCGCGGCCCCGGCCAGCTCGCGCTCGACGGCCTCCTGGTGCGCGTGCACCTGGGCGCGCGAGGGCAGGAACAGACTCGCGATCGCGGAGAGGGCGTACCCGATCGCGGCGACCCAGCACGCGGCGACGAGAGCGGAGCGCAGGGTCGCCGCGTCGTACGACGTGCCGACGACACCGAAGAACACCGTGCCGATCACCGCGACGCCGAGCGCCGCTCCGACCTGCTGGACCGTCCCGTAGGTGCCGGACGCGGCACCGGCCTCGCTGGTGGGGACGGTGGCCAGCGCGACGTCGACCAGGGGTACGACGAGCATCCCGAGCCCGATCCCGGACACGACCAGCGCCGGCATCAGGTCCCACGTGGAGAGCCCGTCGGCCTGGCCGTGCACCGTGGCCAGCACCCACACGGTCGCCGCGGACTGCAGCCCTGCGCCGACCACCATCACGACCTTGCCGAGCTTCATCCCGAGCGGTACCGAGATGGCCGTGCCGACGAACGCGCCGAGGCTGAACGGAAGCAGGGTCATCCCGGCGTGGATGGCCGACCAGCCGAGCCCTGTCTGCACATAGACAGTCAGCACCAGCGCGAAGCCCGCCAGCGACCCCTGGAACGCGCCCTGGGTGACCAGTCCGGCGGAGAAGCCGCGGTCGGTGAACAGTCGCATCGGCAGCAGGGCCGAGCCGGTGGTGCGCTCACGGCGTACCTGCTGCACGACGAACGCCGCGAGAACGGCGAGACCGCCCGCGCCGACCGCCCAGATCCACGGCGCCCAGTCCTGCTGACGCCCTTCGATGAGGGCGAACACCACGCCGAACAAGCCGGTGGTCGCCAGCGCCAGTCCGACCGGGTCGAGCCGCAGGGGGTGCTCCGAGCGGGTGTCCGGCACCCACCGGAGGGCGAGCGCGACGAGCACGACACCGACCGGCAGGTTGATCAGGAAGATGCTGCGCCACCCCATCCCGAAGGCGTCGCTGCTCACCAGCCACCCGCCCAGGACGGGGCCGATCACCGCGGACAGCCCGGAGACCGCACCGACGATGCCGAGCATCGGGGCTCGCTCGCGTGGTGAGTACAGCGCCTGCAGCGAGGACAGCATCTGCGGCACCATCATCGCCGCGAACCCGCCCTGGACCACGCGGGCCACCAGCAGGACGCCGATGGTCGGCGCGAGGCACGCCAGCAACGAGCCGACGGTGAAGCCGACGACTCCGATGACGAACATCCGCCTGCGGCCGACGATGTCACCCAGCCGTCCGCCGGTGATCATCAGTACGGCGAACGCCAGCAGGTAGCCGCCGACGATCCACTCCAGCTGCGCACCGCTGGCGTGCAGGTCGTCCTGGATCGACGGGAGCGCGACGTTGACGATCGTCGCGTCCAGCAGGTCCATGAACGACGCGAAGATGAGCACGCCCATGGCGAGCCCGCGCTTCTCGGTCATCTCTCGATCTCCTGTGGTTCGGGTAGTCTTTGAAGGTGAGAAGTCCCGAGTAGGGAGTTCTCACAAACGGAATAGTTCCGATATGGAGAGAGTAACGAGGAGCGTCGGCCTTGTCCACCCGGAAGCAGCTCGGTGAGCAGATCGCCTACGTCATGCAGGAGGTCATCGCCTCGGCCGTGCTCACCAACGAGCGGATCGCCCGCTCCATCGGCCTCAACGTCGTGGACTTCCAGACGTACGGCGTGCTGTTGCGCAACGCCGACCCGATGACACCGGGCCAGGTGTCACAGGCGACCGAGCTCCCGTCGAGCACGACGACCCGCGTGCTCGACCGGCTCGAGAGCAAGGGTCTGGTCGAGCGCCGGCCCGACGCCGGCGACCGTCGCAAGATCTGGGTGCACGCGAAGCCGTTCGACGACGAGCGCGTGATGGCGGCGTACGCCGAGATCGTGGGGCAGATGGAGCTGGTCCATGCCGACTTCAGCGTCGCCGAGCTGCAGACGGTCCTCCGCTACCTGACCGACATCAAGAACGTCCGCTGACCCTGCCGGTCGGCCAGAGGCGATCAGAAGGGCGGTGGGCCGACCACGGTCATCGCGCCGGACTCGCGGCCGGCCGAGACGACCTTGTCGAAGTCCACGCCGGGGTGCTCCTCGCCGTCCTTTGTCGGCTCGCTGGCGGCACGGAAGAACGCCTCCCCACCGGCAGGAGTGTGGAGTGACAGCACCCGCGCCTCCGGGCTCGTGACCAGGAAGGCGTGCGGGGTGTCGCGTGGGACAAGGGCGAAGCCACCGGCCCGAAGATCCTGGTCGGAGTCGTGCACATGCAGTCTGATCGCCCCCGTGATCACGTAGAAGGACTCCTCGTGCGGGTGCGTGTGCAGGGGCGTGCACTTGCCGGCGACCAGCAGGTCCTCGAAGAGCATGAAGCCGCCCGCGGTCTCGGACTCCCGCGCCAGCCAGATATGGGTACCGCCGCCGTAGAACCAGCGCCGTTCCATGTCCTCGACGTTGCGCACGACGGCGGTGGCTGCGGCCATCTCGGACTTACCTCGCTTCGTGGGACTCAAGTCCCATAACGGAACAACGGTACCATGTCGCCGTGTCGACCGGCTACGAGACCATCGGGCGCGCCCGGCAGAAGCAGCGGACGCGGGCGGCGTTGGTGGCGTCGGCGCGCCAGCTGATCTCCCGAGGAGGTTCGGCACCCACGGTCGCGGACGCAGCGGCGGCCGCGGGGGTGTCGCGCACCACCGCGTACCGCTACTTCCCCAGCCAGCGCGCACTGCTGATCGCGGCGCACCCCGAGGTCGAGGCGCAGTCGATGCTGGACGGCGGGGTGGACGAGCATGACGTGCCTGCCCGCGTCGAGGCCGTCGTACGCCGGTTCCTCGCGGTCATCGTCGAGACCGAGCCGCAGCAGCGCACGATGCTGCGGCTCTCCCTGAGCGAGGGGATCGACCGGGCTGACCTCCCGCTGCGTCAGGGGCGCGCCATTGGGTGGATCTCCGAGGCACTCGAGCCTTGGAGGAAGCGGATGGGAAAGGACGGCGTCCGAAGACTGGCCGTGGCTGTGCGTGCGGCGTGTGGCATCGAGTCCCTGGTCTGGCTGACAGATGTGGCAGGTCTGGATCGCCAGGAGGCAGTCGAGCAGATGGTGTGGTCCGCCGGTGCGTTGGTTCGTCGTGCCGAGGCCGAGGGCCCACCGGCGGCGGGACCGAGGGCCGGGCGACGGGTGAGACGACCCCGGACCGCAGCGGTGCGTCGGTAGATTCCTGCGCCATGACCGCCGACCCCTCGTCGAGCCCTGCCCGGGACGCCATCGCCGCGCTCCAGGGGCACGAGGCGTGGGCGATCATCCGGCGTTCGACGCGGGCGGGTGACCGCGAGACGGTGGGGCTGGTGGGCGGACGGCGCCGGGTCGTCGACTCGCTGCTCGACATCCCGCTGGAGCAGGGGACCCCCGAGGCCGGACACGTCGCCGACCGGCTGGTCGCGGTGCCGTTCCGCCAGGTCGGCGAGCGCGGGTTCGAGGCGCACGACGACGGCACGCCCCTGGTCGTGGTCGACGTCGAGAGCGAGCTCGAGTTCACCGTCGAGGAGGTCGTGGAGGCCATCGACGACATCGGCGTCGAGCTCACCGACCGCGGAGGCTTCGACATCGACGACGCGGCGTACGCCGACCTGGTCGGGGCGATCATCCGCGACGAGATCGGCCAGGGCGAGGGCGCGAACCTCGTGATCGGGCGGCACTACCGCGCCCAGGTCGCCGACTGGAGCGCCGCCCGAGCCCTCACCGTCTTCCGCCGCCTGCTGGAACGCGAGCACGGTGCCTACTGGACCTTCGTGTTCTTCACCGGCGACCGCTACCTGATCGGTGCGAGTCCGGAGCGGCACGTCTCGGTGCACGGCGAGGACGTGCGGATGAACCCGATCAGCGGCACGTTCCGGCTGGCCTCGGACGCGACCGACGGCCTCAAGCCTCGCCTGCTGGAGTTCCTGCGCGACGAGAAGGAGATCTTCGAGCTCTTCATGGTCGTCGACGAGGAGCTGAAGATGATGTGCGACATCTGTGACAAGGGCGGCCGGGTGCTCGGGCCGTTCCTCAAGCCGATGAGCCGTCTGATCCACACCGAGTACTTCCTGGCCGGCCGCACCAGCCGCGACCCACGCGAGGTCCTGCGCGACACGATGTACGCCGCCACGGTCACCGGCAGTCCGGTGCAGAACGCGTGCCGGCTGATCAAGAAGTACGAGGCGGAGGGTCGGGGCTACTACGGCGCCGCGCTGGCGATCTTCGGCCGGGACGCCGACGGCACCACGGTCGTCGACAGCCCGATCGTGATCCGCACCGCCGACGTGGGTCTCGACGGCCGGCTGACGGTCACGGCGGGGGCGACGCTGGTGCGCGACTCGGAGCCGGCGTACGAGGTCGCCGAGACCCACGCGAAGGCCGGCGGGATCCTGTCGGCGTTCGGGCTCGTGTCACCGGCGCCGGTGCTGGACGTGAACGTGGCCGAGCTGGTGAACGACGAGGACGTCCTGCTCGAGCTGTTCGCCCGCAACCAGCGGCTCTCTGCCTTCTGGCTCACCGACCAGTCGGGAACCGGGCCGGACCCGACCCTGGCCGGGCGGCACGTCGCGATCCTCGACGGCGAGGACGACTTCGTGAACATGCTGCGCCACGTCCTCGGCGTCGCCGGCATGACGAGCACCGTCGTCCCGCACGCGACGTACGCCGATGCAACGCTCGACGATGCCGACCTCGTGATCGTGGGTCCGGGTCCCGGCGACCCGCGGGACGGCGACGACCCCAAGATCGCGACGTACCGCCGGGCGGTCGACGGGCTGCTGGCGAGCGGGCGGCCGTTCCTCGCTGTGTGCCTGGGCCACCAGGTCCTCTGCGACCGGCTGGGGATCCCGCTGACCTACAAGGACATCGTCTTCCAGGGCACGCAGGACGAGGTCGCCGTCGACGGCCGGAGCGAGCGGGTGGGCTTCTACAACACCTTCGTCGGTCGCGTCGGCGATGACGGTTCCCTTCCCGACGGCGTCTCGGTGGACGCGGATCCCGCCACCGGCGACGTCCACCACGTGAAGGGCCCGCACTTCCGCGGGATCCAGTTCCACGCCGAGTCGATCCTCACCCAGCGTGGCGCCGACCTCATCCATCGACTGGCGGCCGAGCTCCTGGCCTGAGGCGTGATCCTGCTCAGGTCGGGCGGTCTACGGTGATCCTGGAGGTGCGATGGAACGACGGTGGGACGCGGAGGTGCGCCGGTCGCGCCGGGAGCCCAACGCCTTCGCTCGCGACCTCTTCGACGGGCTGCCGGCGCGCTACGACGTGCTCGAGGAGCTGCTCTCGTTCGGGCAGAACCGCCGCTGGCGGCGGGCCATGGTCGACGCGGTGGCGGAGGAGCGGCCCGGGTCGGTGCTCGACGTCGCCACCGGCACCGCCGGCGTCGCCCTCATGCTGGCCCGCACGACCGGCGCCGACATCACTGGGGTGGACCTCACCGAGCAGATGCTGCGCCGCGGTCACGCGCGCGTCGCCGCGGCCGGAGAACGGCGGGTCCGGCTCGCCGTGGCCCGGGCGGAGCAGTTGCCGTTCCCCGACGCGACCTTCGACGCGCTCACGTTCACCTACCTCCTGAGGTACGTCGCCGACCCGGCGGCGACGGTGCGCGAGCTCGCCCGGGTGGTCCGCCCCGGCGGGCTCGTCGCCAGCCTCGAGTTCGGCGTGCCTCCGGCCCCCGTGTGGCTTCCGGCATGGCGGCTGTACACCCGCGTGGTGCTGCCCGCTGCCGGATACGTGACGGGCGGGCAGGAGTGGGCCCACGTCGGACGATTCCTCGGGCCGTCGATCGAGGACCATTACCGCCGGTACCCGGTGGAGCGGCACGTCGCGATGTGGCAGGAGGCGGGGTTCGAGGACGTGCGGACGCGCGCGATGAGCCTGGGCGGGGGACTGGTCATGCGGGGACGGCGTGTAGGTGGCTGAGTCCCCGGCCTACTACGCGCGCGGGGGTGGTCGGGCGGCCGACTGCTGGACCCTCCTCCATCCGCCGTACACGCTCTGGCACCTCAGCTACGTCGTGCTGGGCGCGGCGCTCGCCCCGCGCCTGTCGTGGACGCCGCTGCTGCTCACGGTGCTCGCGTTCCTCCTGGCCGTCGGCGTCGCCGCCCACGCCCTCGACGAACGGGTCGGCCATCCGCTCGGCACGGCGTTCGGGGACCGTAGTCTGGCTGCGGCGGCCGGTGTCTCGCTCCTCGCGGCCGCGGCGCTCGGTGCCTACGGCGCCTTTTGGTGGGACGGCACGAACTGGCCCCTGGCAGTCGCCGTGCCCGTGGGGGTCGCCCTCGTCGTGGGATACAACCTGGAGCTGGCCGACGGTGCCCTGCACAACGACCTCACCTTCACGCTCGGCTGGGGCGGGTTCCCGGTGGTGGTCGGCTACCTGGCCCAGGACCCGGGCGTCGGCAGCTCGCGCGGCTTCGCCATGGTCGCGGCGACCGGCGCCGGGGTCGCCCTCACCTACGCCCAACGACGGTTGAGCACGCCGGCGCGCGAGCTGCGGCGTCGTAGCTCGCACGTCGACGGCAGCGTGCACCGACCCGACGGCACGGTCCTCCCACTCGACCGTGACGCGCTGCTGACGCCACTCGAGGGGGCGCTGCGGGCGCTGTCGTGGGCCGTCCCACTCGTCGCGCTCGCGGTCCTGCTCACGCATGTCTGAGCCGGGAGCGCTCAGCCGGCGAGGAGGGGCGCGCCGGGCAGCTGCATCACCATCCGGGTGCCGCCGACATCGGTCTCGTCGACGCGGACGTTCCCCGAGTGGCGCTCGGTGATCTGCCGGACGATCGACAGGCCGAGGCCGGAGCCCGGCATCGACCGCGACTCGTCGGATCGGTAGAAGCGCTCGAAGACGTGCTCGCGGTCGCCGGGGGCGATGCCCGGACCTTCGTCGTCGACGGTGAGAGTGCCGTGGTTGAGCCGGATCCGGACCGTGCCCTCGGCCGGGCTCCACTTCACCGCGTTGTCGAGCAGGTTCGTCACGGCCCGCTCGAGGGACGCCGACTCGCCCACCACCCACCACGGCTCGGTGTCGACGTCGAACGTCAGACCGGTGCCACGGCGGCGGGCGCGGACGACGGCCCGGTCGACGACCTCGGCCAGGTCGATCTGCTCGACGACGGTCCGCAGGGGCTCGTCGCGGGCGAGCTCGACGAGGTCACCGACCAGGTTCGACATCTCCTCGATCTGCGCGCGGACGTCCTCGAGCAGCTCCGCCCGGGCCTGGGCGTCCAGCCCGGCCCCGGCGTCGGCCTGCAGGAGCAGGTCGAGGTTGGTCCGCAACGAGGTGAGCGGAGTCCGCAGCTCGTGGCCCGCGTCCGCCACGAGCCGCCGCTGTCGGTCGCGCGAGGCCGAGACCGTCACGAGCATGTCGTTGAACGCCGTCGCCAGCCGCGCGACCTCGTCGTCGCCCTCGACGGGCAGCGGCGTGAGGTCCTCGGTGCGGGCGATCTGCTCGACGTTGTAGGTGAGACGGCGGACGGGACGAAGCCCGTTGCGCGCGACCGCCCAGCCCGCGGCCGTCGCGCCGATCACGCCGGCCAGCCCGAACAGCAGCATCACCGCACCGAGGCGTCGCAGGACGCTCTCCTGCGTGGACATGTCCTGGACGAGGACGACGGCGTACTGACCGTTGCGTGAGGGCACGGCGACCACGCGGTAGTCCGTGCCGCGCTCGGCGACGGTGCGGACGCTGCTCGCGCTGTGGCCGGCCGCCACCGCGATCTCGGGTTCGCCCAGCGGGACCGGGGCGTCGCTCTTGACCATGGTGGCCGCGTTGCCGTCGGGGGTGAGCACGAACAGCCGCACGTCGGCGACCCCGGCGGCGTACGACGGGATCTGCTGGCCCTTGAGGACGTCTCTGGGCGCAGCGGCGGCGGCCTGGCGTGCGCGCTGCTTGAGGGAGTTGTCGAGGGAGTTCTCCAGCGAGGCCTTCACCGTGACGTAGGCGCCGAGCGAGACCAGGGCGACGGCGAAGCAGACCGCCATCGTGGTCATCAGGATCACCCGGCTGGCGAGGGACCGTCGGTAGTGCCAGCGCGGCTGGTCGTATCCCGACGAGCCGGGCGGCGCCCAGGTCGTCGAGTCCATCAGGACTCCTTGAGGACGTAACCGACGCCTCGGACGGTGTGCAGAAGTCGCGGTTCTCCCTCGGCCTCGGTCTTGCGTCGCAGGTAGCCGACGTACACCTCGAGCGAGTTCGCGGTCGTGGGGAAGTCGTAGCCCCAGACCTCCTCGAGGATGAACGAGCGCTCCAGCACGCGGCGGGGGCGCCGGAGGAACATCTCGAGCAGCGTGAACTCCGTGCGGGTCAGCTCCATCGACCGCCCGCCCCGCGTGACCTCGCGCGTGGCGAGGTCCATCGTCAGGTCGGCGAACGAGAGCACCTCGGTCTCGTCGTCGTCGCTCGGGACGACGCGGCGCAGCAGGGCGCGGAGCCGCGCGAGCAGCTCCTGCAGCGCGAACGGCTTGGTGAGGTAGTCGTCCGCGCCGGCGTCCAGACCCTCGACCCGGTCGCCGACGGCGTCGCGCGCGGTCAGCACGAGGATCGGTACGTCGTTGCCCGCCTTGCGCAGCGACTTGGTGGTCTCGATGCCGTCGAGCCGGGGCATCATCACGTCCATCACGACGACGTCGGGGGCGATGCCCCCGATGCCGGCCAGGGCCTCGGCGCCGTCGGCGGCCAGGGACACGGCGTACCCGTTGAACTCGAGGCTGCGACGCAGTGACTCACGCACGGCCTTGTCGTCGTCGACGACCAGCACGCGTGGTTGCGTGCCGGCAGGCGTCGGCGCGGACGGCGGTGTCACGAGCTCACTGTGCCAAACCGTCCTGAGCCATGCCTGAGAAGCACGGAACGCGAGCCGCGTCAGGCATAGCGCTCGGCCACCTCCGCCGCCCGAGCGCCGTACCCACCGCCGAACAGGCTCGCGTGGACGAGGAGCGGGTGCAGCTGGTGCAGCCCGACGCGGTCCTCCCAGCCGTCGGCGAGGGGTGAGACCTCCTCGTAGGCAGCCAATGCCCGCGGCAGGTGCGGCAGGCCGAACAGCCCGAGCATGGCCAGGTCGGTCTCGCGGTGGCCGCCGTGCGCGGCGGGGTCGATCACGCAGCAGCCGGCGTCGTGCGTCCAGATGACGTTGCCGTTCCAGAGGTCGCCGTGGATGCGTCGCGGCCCCTCCTCGGGCACGAGGTCGGGGAGCTTGCCGACGATCCCCTCCACCGTCTCGGCGCCCTCGGGCGTGATGGCGCCGCGGTCGAGCGCCAGCTTGAGGTAGGGCAGCACGCGCTTGGTCGCGTAGAACTCCGCCCACGTGGGCGCCGTCTTGTTGGGCAGGGGCAGCTTGCCGATGAAGCCGTCGCGGTCGAGCCCGTACGCCGGTGCGCCGGCGTCGTGGGTCTTCGCCAGGGCGCGGCCGAAGTCGGACGCCGCTTCGGTGGTGAGCTTGCCCGGCTCGATCCAGTCGAGGATCAGGCAGTCGTGCTCGACGGCGAGCACCTCCGGGACCCGCACGCCCCCGGCCTCGCCCAGCCAGCGCAGACCGTCGGCCTCCGCCTCGAAGAACCCGACCGGAGCGTTGGTGAGCGTCTTCATGAACGCGGAGCGCCCGCTGCTCAGCCGGAGCTTGGTGGCCGTCGCGATGTCGCCGCCGGCGATCGGGGCGGTGGCCGCGACCGCGGAGCCCAACAGCTCTTCGGCACGACGAGCGATGTGCGGCTGACGCGTCATCGCGACCTCCTCGGATCCAGCATGGGTCACCGTAGCGAGCGCGGACGTTCCGACCAAGGTGCAGCCGAGGGGCGAACGGCCTGGAACTCGATCCCCAGGTCGCCCCGCCCGAGGATCGCCGGGATGGTCACGCCCCGTGTGCATTACCGTGGAAGGAGCGAGAAGAGTGTGCGATGACCCAGGTGTTCATCGACAGGCGTGACCACGCTCGGGTGCTCGAGACCTTCGTCGAAGCAGTTCCGTCGGGTGCGCGCGCTCTCTGGCTCCACGGCGAAGCGGGGATCGGCAAGACGACCCTGCTCGACCATGGCATCGGCAGAGCCGAGGCCCTGGGCTTCCGGGTCCTGGTGGCCCGCGCAGCCCGCGCCGAGGCACCACTCGCCTTCGCGAGCCTGGGCGATCTGGTGGCGCCCGTCCTGGACGAGAGCCTCTCATCCATCCCGCCGGTGCAACGCCGGGCTCTCGAGACCGCGCTCCTCCTGCGCGAGCCGGAGGGTCAGCCCCCGGACACCCGCGTGCTCGGTCTGGCGTTGCTCTCGGTGCTGGGTCAGCTGGCTGGTGGCGCCCCTGTGCTCGTTGCCCTGGACGACGCCCAGTGGATCGACAGCTCCTCGCTGGAGGTGCTGTCGTTCACCCTGCGTCGCCTCGGCGACGAACCCGTCGGTCTGCTGGCGTCGATCCGGGAGCCGGTCTCCGAGCGATCCGTGGCTCTCGAACACATCCTGCACGGCGACCGTCTCGACGTCGCGCCTCTCTCGCTCCACGACACGAACCGCCTGCTCTGGGCGCGGTTCGACCTGCACCTGTCGCGGCCGAGCCTGGTGAAGGTCCACCAGACATCGGGAGGGAACCCGTTCCTCGCCCTCGAGCTGGGCCGTTCGGTGGCGGAGGGGACCCTCACACTCGACGGCGGACCGCTGACGCTGCCGCCGCGGGTCAGTGACCTCGTTGACCAGCGCTTGGCCCGACTGCCGCGCAGCGTCGGTGACACGCTCGTGGCGGTTGCGGCACTGGGGGCACCGCTGGTGACGGTCCTGGCGCCACTGTCACCGACGGTGGTCGACGACCTCGAGGTCGCCCAGGAGCGCGACCTGGTCCGTCTCGACGGCGACCGGATCCGCTTCACGCATCCCCTGCTCGCCGCGGCGTGCTACCAGGGGATGCCACTCCATCGGAGGCGTCAGCTGCATCGGCGACTCGCGGTCCTCGAGGTCGACCCCGAGGAGTGTGCCCGTCATCTTGCGATGGCCGCGGCTGAGCCCGACCAGGAGATCGCGTCGACACTCGACGCGGCCGCGGCGCACGCGACCGCGCGTGGTGCCCGGCAGTCCGCGTCCGAGCTCGCCCAGCTGGCCGTCGGCATGACGCCGTCCGATGCCGTCGACGAGCTGAACCGACGACGCATCGTCGCCGCCGAGCACTGCCAGCAGACCGGCGACCCGGCTGAGGCTACGTCGCTGCTCCAGCTCGTGGTCGACTCGTCGCCGCCGGGTCCGGATCGTGCGCGGGCCTTCGGACAGCTGGCGCACGTGCGGGCGTCGCGCCACGGGTTCCGCGAGGCGGAGTCGCTCTTCCTCCGGGCACTCGACGAGCCGGGGTTGCCGCTCGCGGAGCAGGCTCGGCTGCGGGGAGAGCTCGCCTGGCAGGTCAATGCAGGCGGCTACACCAGTCGCGGGCAGGAGTACGCCGAGACCGCGCTCGCGATCGCCGAACGGGCCGACGCCCCGGCCGTACTGGCCGTCACCCTGGCCACCGTGGCGGAGCTGACCTTCTGGCGAACGAGTCACCTCCGTCAGGATCTGCTCGACCGGGCGGTGACGATCGAGGCCGAGCTCGGGTACGACGTCGATGCGCGCGGAACCCTCGCCCGGCTGCTGGCGCTGTGCGATCGGCACACCCAAGCCCGGGCGATGTTCGAGGAGCTCATCGCGGAGGCCCGAGCCCGCGGGGAGGACGGCGTGACCGGCCATCTGTTCTTCCTGGCGCGGATGGAGCTGGCGGCCGGTGACTGGGCGACGGCCGAGGCGATGTGTGCCGAGGCCCAAGAGGTGGCCGGAGAGCACGGCGAGGAGTCGACGGTCGCCTTGTTCCGGGGAACCCTCGCCGAGCTCGACGCCTATCGAGGACGGGCGGACCGTGCTCGGGAGACGATCCCCGTCCTGCGGAAGGCCGTGGAGGAAGGCGGCTTCGTCGGCGCTGTTCACCGCCTCGGCCGAGCAGCGGGCACCCTCGAGCTCTCGTGCGACGACCCCGCCGCAGCGTGGCAGGAGGTGGCACCGCTTCTCGACGGCACGACCGAGCTGAGCTGGGGCCAGTCCCAGGTGGCCGGCGCGGTGGGGATCGAGGCCCTGATCGCGCTCGGTCGGCAGTCGGAAGCGGAGCACCTTCTCGTCCTCCTCGAGACGCGCGCGTTGGGGTCGGACTCGGGGCTCCGGCTGTTGGCCGACCGCTGCCGCGGCGTTCTGCTGGACACTGCTGGCGAGTCGGACGCCGCGATCCAGAGGCTGAGCGCGGCGGCGGACGCGACGTACGAGCGCAACGCGTTGGAGGCGGCGCGAACCGTACTCTCCCTGGGGACCGCGCACCGCCGGGCGCAGCACAAGCGCGATGCGCGCCGGACGCTGCAGCGCGCGTCCGACGACTTCGAGCAGCTCGGCGCCGCCTCGTGGGCCGCCAAGGCGCGCTCCGAGCTGGGTCGCATCGGGGGCCGGACCGGGTCGGACCGGGAGCTCTCGGAGACCGAGCGCCTGATCGTCGAGGCCGTGGTCGCGGGACGCCGCAACAAGGAGGTCGCGGCCGAGCTCCAGCTCAGCCCCCACACGGTGGCCTGGAACCTCTCGAAGATCTATCGCAAGCTCGAGGTCGGCTCGCGGACGGAGCTCGCGGCCCGGATGGCCGAGTCGCCGCCGGAGTAAAGCCGTTCATTCGGGCGGTTGATGGTCGATCGTCGCGGGGCCGAGGGTCGAGGGAACGACTCACAAGGGAGACATGCCATGGGCGCAGCCATCAACCCACAGGGCGGCGAGTTCCACCTGACCAAGGAGACCTCGGAGTACACGGGCGAGGCGGGCTCGTTCTGCACGGTCACCTCCTCGAACCTGGACGCGATCAAGGTCGGGTCCAAGATCATCTACACGGCGCCGGCGGCCGAGCCGGTCATCGAGAGCGACCTGGTGATCATCTCCGGCGACGACACGTTGACCGGTCACGTCCTCCTCGACGTGCCCAGCGCGTCGGGCACCCTGGCGATCACCGGGGGCACCGGTGCCTTCGCCGGATTCCGGGCCGACACGGCCGTCACCTTCGACGGGACCGAGTGGCACTGGGACGGCACGTACACCGTGGCGGAGGCGGCCGCAGCGGCCAGCGTCTGACCGTCAGCCCCGCTCGGCGAGCACGCTGTCCTCAGTCGATCTCCCACCCGTGCCAGTGGGTGATCTCGATCCACGCGCTGACCCGTTTCGCCGACCGGTTACGGAACTCGCCGCCGCCGTAGTGCCGCGACAGCCGGTCGATGTCTGCCAGCGCCGTCGCCTCGTCGTACTCCCACCGGACGACGGGGCCGCGGACGCTGACGTGGGTGTACCACTCCTCGTCCTTCATCGCGGTCAGCGAGACGTGCGGCTGCTGCTCGATCCAGCGGAGCCGCGCGCGACCGGCGTCCATGTTCACCAGGACCGTGCCGTCGTCCTCGACCAGGTACCACGTCGCCACCGACATCGGGTGCCCGCTCGGCATCACCATCGAGATCACCGCCGGGTTCGGCTCGCGCAGCAGCGCCATCGCCGCCTCGGGCAGCGGAGCCTTCGGCATCGGTTCCTCCTTCGTCAGGTCGATCTCCGGTTGGTCGATACTCCCCGACGTTGTGGTCGCTTTTCGGGCCCCAAACCCGACCAAAACGTCAGGGACTACCCAGCATCCAGCAGTACGGCGAGCTGGGCGACCAGGGCGTCCGAGGTGCGTTCGACCATGGCCAGCACCTCGGCGAAGCCGTCTGCTCCGCCGTAGTAGGGGTCCGGGACGTCGCTCCCGGCGTCGACGGGGTCGAAGTCGCGGAACATCCCCACGCGCTCGGACCGGCCGCCGAGGTCGGCGAGGTTGTCGTGGTCCATCGCGAGCACGAGGTCGTGCTCGCCGGCCCAGGAGGCGGCGTACTGCTGCGCGCGATGACGGCTCGGGTCGTACCCCGCCGCGTTCAACGTCTCCGCGGCCCGACGGTCCATCGGGTTGCCGACGTGCCAGTCGCCCGTGCCCGCGCTGTGGACGACGACCCGGTCATCGAGTCCGGCCTCGGCCAGCCGCTGCTCGAGCACGACCTCGGCCGTGGGGGAGCGGCAGATGTTGCCGAGGCAGACCAGGGCGACGGCGTACCGACCCGGCTGCCGAGGAGGCGGGAGCCCACCCACGGTCGTCAGTCGTCGTCCTTCACCAGTGACGCGGTCGCCCAGTTCACGATCGTGATCACGATCGACCCGCCGAGGGCGTTCCAGAAGCCGTCGACGTGGAAGCCGATCCCGATGCCGTCGGCGATCCAGGCGGTGAGCATCAGCATCAGCGCGTTGATCACCAGCAGGAACAAACCGAGCGTGAAGATGATGAACGGGATCGAGAAGAACGTGACGACCGGCCGGACGAAGTTGCTGATGAACCCGAGAATCAGAGAGACCAGGAGCAGCGGCAGGATCTTGTGCTTGACCTCTTCCCAGCCGGACGACGGACCCGTGAAGTAGATCCCGTCGAACAGCCACGTGGCCACGGCGACGCCCACTGCGGTGGTCAGCAGCCAGGTCACGAATCGCACGCCGCGAGCATAGGGGAGGGCTCGAGAGCGGCGCCCTCTGGCGGGCGTCAGTCCAGCTGGAGCCGCTCGATGATCGCGTCCTCGGCGCCGTGCAGGTGGACGCCGAGCTCGGCGACGGCAGCGTCGACGTCACCCGCCTGGAGGAGATCGAGCAGGTGATGGTGCGAGCCTGCCTGGTCGCGCGCGTTGCGGCGTACCCGGTCGATCTGGGCGAGGGCGAGGCGCAGCTCCGCGACGATCGACTCGGCCATCGACACCAGCCGCGGCGAGTCGGTCAGGCCGACGAGGCTGAGGTGGATCGTCAGGTGACGCTGGTTGAGCTCTTGGTACGACGCGTCCTCGGCGACCGCCCGCTCGTAGTCGGCGAGGGCGCGGCGTACGGCCTCGCGTGACTCCTCGCTCGCCTCGTTCCAGTTGCGCACGCCGGCCGTCTCGAGCACCACCCGCGCGTTCGAGACGTCGCGCACCGACTCGGGATCGGGGCTCGAGACGCTCACTCCGCGGTTCGGCTCCCGGGTCGCGAGGCCCTCGGCCACCAGCAACGCCAGCGCCTCGCGGACGGTCGGCCGCGAGACCCCGAGCGACTCAGCGAGGGCGACCTCGCGCAGCGGTGTCCCGGACTCGATCTCGCCCTCGAAGACCGCGCGCCGCAGCTCGTCGGCCACGCGCTCGACCGTGGACGAGTGCTCGAGGCTGAGCGACCCGAACGGCGAGCCACCACCGGTCGAGGTGTCCTCGGTCGCGCGCTCGGCCGGATGCATGGGCGCCATTGTCTGACATCGGCTTGCCCGATGCCTCTTCCTGACCGTATCCTCGCGTTGTCAGATTGTCAGACAATAGTTCCAGACGTCCCGCCTCGAGCGGGGCGTTCCTGTTTCGTGAGAGGGGTACGCCGTGGCCGAGCCGTTGAACTGGGGACGCCGGTACGTGATGGTCCGACCGGACCACTTCCGCATCGACTACGCGATCAACCCCTACATGGACCCCGCCGACCAGCCCGACCGGCACCGCGCGATGGCCCAATGGGTCGACCTCGTCTCGACGATCGAGCGTCGCGGCGGCACCGTCGAGGTCGTCCCCCAGCGCCCGGACGCGCCCGACATGGTCTACGCGATGAACCTCGGCCTCGGCGTCGTCCGCCCGGACGGCGCCCACGTCGTGATGTCCCACATGCGGTACGCCGAGCGCCGGATGGAGGCCAGGTCGGCCCAGCCGTGGTTCGAGCGCAGCGGCCGCACCACGGCGTACGTCGGTCGCGACGGCGTCGGGGCCCACCTGGAGGCGGGCGACGTGTTCGCGTGGGGCGACGCGCTGCTCGCGGGCTACGGCCCGCGCACGGAGGAGCTGGCCCTGAAGCACCTGGCCACCGACCTCGACGTCCGCGTCCGCGGTGTCCGGATCACTCATCCGGCGATGTACCACCTCGACCTCGCCTTCTGCCCGCTCGACGAGCGTCGCGCGATGGTCGCGCCGGGCGCCTTCGACAACGCCTCGGCGTCCGCCCTGATGGAGCTCGTGCCCGAGCCGCTGGTGCTCACCGACGAGGAGGCGCTGACGACGTTCTGCGCCAACTCGATCGTGATCGGCCGGAACGTCGTGATGCCGGCCGGCGCTCCGGAGCGGGTCACCGGGCAGCTGGCCGACTGGGGCTTCGACGTCACCGAGGTGGACGTCAGCGAGTTCCACAAGGGCGGCGGGTCCGTGCGCTGCCTGACCAACCCCGTCGACATCACCCTCGGCCGCGACCTGCCGACGGTGGTCGGCGGCGAGGTCGTGCTGCCGCCGGTCGGCTGAGCCCGCCTTTCCCGGTTTCATCATGAGAAGTGGGTGAACCCTCGCTTCACACGGTGAACTCACCATGTGAAGCGGCGGTTCACCTGCATCACATGATGAAACCCGGACATGCCCGCGCCAGGACGACCGCCTGCGGTCCACAGGTCCCGCTCGTCGGGACCTCCGGGGGAGGGGCTCCGTGGCCTCGGGCCATAGCCTCGTCGGCATGGTCTCGATCGGCGGCACGGGCTGGATGCTGCTGTTCGCGGCCGGTGCGGGGCTCCTCGCGATCGTGGTCGGGCTGGCCGTCGGGCGTCGCCTGGGACCGGTGGCGGGGGTCGTCTGGTGCGGGCTGTTGTGGTCGGTCGCCGTGATCGCGATCGTCACCCTGGTCCCGGCGCAGAACGGGCTGGGCTACATCCCGGCCGACCAGCACGCGACCAGCTGCAGCTGGGACATCGGCGGACCGTCGCCCGACGGGTTCTGGATCTTCAGCGGCGGGCAGCAGCTGCTGAACACGATGCTGTTCGTCCCCGCCGGGGTGTTCCTGGTGCTCGCCTTCGGGCGCTGGCGAGGTGGCTGGGTGCTGATCCCGCTCGGGCTGGCCGCGCTCGCGGCGTACTCCCTCGGCATCGAGGAGACCCAGCTCCACGTCGCCCGCATCGACCGCGCGTGCGACGTCACCGACATCATCGACAACGTCACCGGCGCGGCGATCGGCGTCGCGATCGGGCTCGCCCTCCTGCCGCTGGTCCGGCCGTGGAGGGCCAAGGGCCGGGGATAGCCAGGGATAGGTTTGACGCCATGACCTCACCGCAGCCGCGCGACTGCGTGTCCCGGATCCCGGCGTACGTCGCGGGCAAGCCGCCGGCTCCGCGCCCGGGGCTGACGACGTACAAGCTCAGCAGCAACGAGAACCCCTACCCGCCCCTGCCCGGTGTCGTCGACGCCGCGACCGCCGCGGCCGCGCAGATGAACCGCTACCCGGACATGGGCAACACCGCGCTCTACGAGGCGTTGTCCGACCGGCTCGCCGTCCCCACCGACCATCTGGTCCTCGCGACCGGAAGCGTCGCCCTGATCTACCAGCTCGTTCAGGCGTTCTGCGAGCCCGGGGACGAGGTCGTCTACGCCTGGCGCAGCTTCGAGGCCTACCCGATCGCGGTCACCGCGGCCGGCGCCCGGGGCGTGCAGGTGCCGGTGACCGCCGACGGCCGGCACGACCTCGCCGCGATGACGGCCGCGATCACCGACCGCACCAAGGTCGTCATGGTCTGTACGCCGAACAACCCGACCGGCCCCTCGGTGACCCAGACCGAGCTCGACGAGTTCCTGGCGCAGGTGCCCGCGCGCGTGCTGGTCGTCGTCGACGAGGCGTACGTCGAGTTCGTCCGGATGAGCGACGCCGTGGACGGCGTCGCGACCGTGCGTGCGCACGAGAACGTCGTGGCCAGCCGCACGTTCTCCAAGGCCTACGGCCTGGCCGGCTTCCGCGTCGGGTACGCCGTCGCCCCGGCGCCGATCGCGACGGCGCTGCGGGCGGTCAGCCTGCCGTTCGGTGTCTCCAGCGTCGCCCAGGCGGCGGCGATCGCCTCGCTCCGGGCCGAGTCGGAGCTGCTGGAGCGGGTCGCCGCGCTGGTGTCGGAGCGCGACCGCGTCGTGAAGGGGCTCGCGGACGTCGGAGTCGTCGTGCCGGAGCCGCAGGGGAACTTCGTCTGGCTCGCCGCCGGCGAGCGGACCCTCGACCTCGCGGCCGCGGCCGACGACCTCGGCATCGTGATCCGCCCCTTCGCCGGTGACGGCGCGCGCGTCACCATCGGCGAGGCCGAGGCCAACGACCGGGTCATCGAGCTGGCGCGGACCTTCCCGCTCGACGCCTGAAACGAGAGGTCTCGAGATTCCGGTCTAGACCAGGCCCGGTGGGGTGGCGCGCGGCGGCCCGTCGAGTCCTAGCGTGGCGGGTTCCATCCACACCCACTCCAGCACGGGGAGCGATGCCCACATGACCAAGTCCACCCTCATCCGCCGCTCCGGCGCGGTGCTCATCAGCGCCGGAGTCACGGCAGCACTCACCCTCGGGATGCCCCTCGCGGCGAACGCCGCGGTCCACGCCCAGTTCGCCGCCGCCGGTCAGGCGAACGCCGACTACACGGGCCCCACCTCCGGTGGCGCCTGCGACCTCACCAGCTCGCCTGGCTCTGACAACGTCCAGTCCTCCACGTCCACCTTCACGCACGGGACGAGGCACCACGCGGTGAACCTGGATGCGACGTTCGCCAGCAGCGACAACGCCGCCGACTCGGTACGGGTCAGAGGTCACGTCAGCTCGGACCTGACCGTCCGGAGGAAGCACAAGGACCTGACGTCCTTCGACTTCGCGGCCGGCGGCAGCGTCAGGATCACCCACGCCATGTCCGGCTCGAACTGCGCCGGTTCCGGCTCAAGTGTTCGGCGAGATGGCGACTGGCTGTTCACCGAGCACCACAAGGGCTACCTCTCCCTCACCCGCACGACGAAGAAGCCGGGGTCGCTCTCGGCGTTCGTCCTCGTCAACCTCAAGAACGGGAAGGCCGTGACCCTGGACATCTTCGAGGGCTCGAAGTCGCACCAGACCAGCCGCACCCTGCTCAAGCCGGGCAAGTACGGTGTCGAGCTGTCGGAGATCGGCATCACGGCCGGTGGGGGCGGGATCCTGCTGAAGTCGCCCGAGGCGCTGTCGGCCAAGGTCGCCCGCACCATCCACCTGCACGGCGAGTTCCAGCGGAAGCACTGATCCCTCGGAGTCGCGACACGGCCGGTCACCCGTCGGGTGACCGGCCGTGTCGTCGTACCGATCAGGCGGCGACCGGCTCGCGCTGCTCGACCGGGGTCTGGCGGTTCATCCCGCGGAAGCTCGGCAGCAGCGCCGGCGCCATCGTGGTCACGAAGTAGGCGACGCCGATCACGACCATAGCGCGGGCGACAGGCCGATGCCTGTGACCAGCACGCCGCCGATGATGCCGCCGAGCGGCATCAGGGACCAGCAGATCGAGCTGGTCAGCGAGGTCACGCGCCCGACCATCGCCCGCGGGATGCGCTCGAACTCGACGGCCCCGATCACCGGGTTCAGGAAGCCGGACGACGCGCCGCCGATCAGGCACATCGCGATGATCACCCAGAGCGGCACGCCGATCGCGAACAGCACGAACCGCGGCAGGCCGGTGATCAGGAACGCGACCAAGTAGGTCTGGAACCTCGGCAGCCTGGTGCCGTACGCCGCCGCCACGACGGACCCGAGCATCGACGCGCCGCCCCAGACCGCGAAGACCAGGCCGACCGCGCCGACTCCGGCGCCCGAGTCGTGCGCCCAGACCGGCAGCAGCACGGCCGACCACGCGAGGTCGAGCAGATTGGTGAGGGCGACCATCAGACACAGGCTCATCAGCACGGCGTCGCGGCGCAGGAAGTCCCAACCGGCGCGCAGCTCCCCGACGTACGACGTGGTGGTGGCGTCGTCCTCGTGCTCGGGGACCAGGTCGCGGCCGCCGCCCTCCAGGCTCCGCGTGGTCACGAGCAGCACGAGGGCACAGACCGCGAACGAGAGCGCGTCGATCGCGACCGCGTTCGCCGCGCCGACCGTCACCACGAGTCCACCAGCGATCGCCGCACCGATCATCGTGGCGCCCCGCTCGATCGCCGACGAGAGCCCGGTCGCCCGCTCGTAGGGGACGTCCGCCCGCTCGACCAGGGCCGGGATCAGCGCGGTCGTGGCGGCGTCCCCGGGCCCGCGTAGCGCGCCGGCGATCGCCACGAGCCCGAGCAGCACGGGGAACGTGAGCGCCCCGCTGTGGTGCAGCAGCGGGATCATGCCGACCGCGACGAACGAGAGCAGGTCGACGGTGATGGCCATCCGCCGCGGCCCGACTCGATCGACCAGCGGGCCACCGAAGGCCTTGAACAGCACCATCGGCGTGATCTCGGCGAACGCGACGAGGCCGGTCTGCGTCGCGGACCCGGTGGTCGTGAGCACCAGCCACGGGATGGCGATCATCGAGACCCGGGTGCCGAGCAACGAGATGCACTCCGCGGTGAGCCAGCCGTAGAGCGGGACCCGGCGAGGCGTCGGGCGGGTCAAGACCGTGGTCATCGGTCATCTCCCTCCAGGACGACCGTGCCGGGACGGGGGAACGCGTTGAGGTTGACCACGAAGTCGGCCGCTTCCTCGCTGTCGGCTGGCTCCTCGGAGTCCCAGAAGCCCGCGATCACCGCCTCGATCGCCTCGAGCAGCGCCTCGGCCCGCGTTGGGGTGAGCCGGATGTGCCAATCGCTGGTGGTGCTCGCCTCGCTGCCACGGCAGCGGGAGGAATCGCCGTTCACCGACGGCCTGCATGAGCGTCTCGGTGTACATCAGGGCCACGCTCTGCAGGTAGGCCTCGGCGTCCTCCGCCTCCTCCTCAGGGCGCGAGGTCAGGCCCATTCCGGGTGCTCTCGTGGGCGGCCCTCCACCAGCGGTCGCGGGCGTCGCCGCGCTCGTGGTCCTCCTCGATGAAGCCGTGCTCAGCGAGCTGGCGGAGGTGGTACGACGTGGCGCCCGTGTTCAGCTTGAGCTGCTGGGCCAGCTGGGTCGCTGTGGCGGGACCCTCGAGCCGCAGCAGCATGAGCATCCTCAGCCGGGTCGGATGCGACAGCGCGCGGAGGCCGGCGCCGGACGGGGTGATCTCTTCTCAGGCAGCCATATCCGCAACATATCTTTGCAAAGAGAGTTTTGCAAACATCTTTGTGGAATCGGTCGACCGGGGGTGGGGTACGGGCCCGACATGGCGGCTTTCGAGCGCGACACCGACTACCTTCCCGACCGGATCACCCAGCAGACGGGTCGGTCGCGGGATCCCTTCGACGAGCCCATCGAGGTGCGGACCTGGCCGGTCGAGCCGCGGAGGTACCGCCTGGTGGCGGCGTGGGCGTGTCCGTGGGCCAACCGCTCGATCATCGTCCGGCAGCTGCTGGGACTCGAGGACGTGCTCTCCATGGGCGTCTGCGGCCCGACCCATGACGAGCGCAGCTGGCGGTTCGACCTCGACCCCGACGAGCGGGATCCGGTGCTCGGGATGGAGCGGTTGCAGGAGGCCTATCTCAACCGCGACCCGGCGTACGAGAAGGGCATCACGGTGCCCGCCATGGTCGAGATCGCCTCAGGCCAGGTCGTCACGAACGACTTCCCGTGGATCACCCACGACCTGTTCTTCGAGTGGCGCGACCACCATCGCCCGGACGCGCCGGACCTCTGGCCCGACGGCGCCCGCGACGAGATGGACGAGGTGATGGAGCGCGTCTACGTCGACGTCAACAACGGCGTCTACCGGTGCGGCTTCGCCGACGACCAGGAGTCGTACGACGAGGCGTTCAAGGAGTTGTTCGCCACGCTCGACTGGCTCGAGGAGCGGCTCACCGACCGCCGCTACCTGATGGGTCCCATGATCACCGAGGCCGACGTCCGACTGTTCACGACGCTGGCCCGCTTCGACGCGGTCTACCACGGTCACTTCAAGTGCAACCGGAACAAGCTCACCGAGATGCCGGCGCTCTGGGGCTACGCCCGCGACCTCTTCCAGACACCCGGCTTCGGGGACAACACCGTCTTCACCCAGATCAAGCAGCACTACTACCTGGTGCACTCCGACCTGAACCCGTCGGGGATCGTGCCGGACGGTCCGGACCTCGACGGCTGGCTGACCCCACACGGACGCGGCAGGCTCTAGCGTTCGCCGGGTGGCAGGGACGGTCAGGGTCGGGATCTCCGGCTGGCGCTACCCGGCCTGGCGCGGGGACTTCTACCCGAAGGGTCTGCCCCAGCGACGGGAGCTCGAGTACGCCGGCGAGCAGCTGACCTCGATCGAGATCAACGGCTCGTTCTACTCGCTCCAGCGCCCGACGTCGTACGCCGCGTGGCGGGGCGACGTACCTGACGATTTCGTGTTCGCGGTGAAGGGTCCTCGCTACGTCAGCCACCTGAAGCGGCTCAAGGACGTCGAGATCCCACTCGCGAACTTCTTCGCATCGGGACTGCTCGGCCTCGGGCCGACCCTCGGGCCGGTCCTGTGGCAGCTGCCGGAGAACTTCCGCTTCGACGCCGACGTCCTCGACGCCTTCCTGGCCGGGCTCCCGCGGACCACCGCGGAGGCGGCCGAGCTCGCGACGCGTCACGACGACAAGGTCCCCGACGACCGAGCCCTGACCACGGCCGAGGACGACCGGCCCCTCCGCTACGCGCTGGAGTTCCGCAGCCAGACGTTCGCGACCCCCGGGGCCTACGACGTGCTGCGCCGCCACGGCGTGGCCACGGTGCTCGCCGACACCGCGGGCCGCTGGCCCAGGGTCGACGAGGACACCGGCTCGGTCCGCTACGCGCGGCTGCACGGCGACCAGGAGCTCTACGCCAGCGGCTACACCGACCGTGCGCTGGACGAGTGGGCTGAGCGCTGTCGCGGCTGGGCCGACGACGGCCAGGACGTGTTCGTCTACTTCGACAACGACATGAAGGGGTACGCGCCGCACGACGCGATGCGCCTGATCGCGCGCCTGGTGAGCGGGACGTAGGTTTCTCCGGGTGGCCAAGCAACCTGCCATCCAGCTGGCACCCGGTGTCTGGCGTATCCCTCTGATCCGAGACTTCGTCAACGGCTTCATGCTCCGCGACGACGACCAGCAGGTGACGCTGATCGACATGGGGGTGCCGAAGTCCGGGCCGAAGGTGATGGCCGCTCTCGCCTCGATCGGCTCCGGCCCGTCCGACGTGACCCGGCTGATGCTGACCCACGCGCACGCCGACCATGCCGGCGGGGCGGCGTACGTCGCGGAGCAGACGGGCCTGGAGTTCGGATTGCACGTCGAGGACGCCGAGTTCGCGCGCGCCGGCAAGAACCCGCCGCGCGACCCACGCTTCCGACTCGGCCGGCTGATGACCCGCACCGACAAGGGCTTCGACGCGGTGCGGGTCGCGGAGACCTTCACCGACGGCCAGGTCATCCCGTTCGCCGGCGGCATCGAGGTCGTCCACACGCCCGGCCACTCGCCCGGTCACGCGGCGTACCTCCACCGCGACTCGGGCGTGCTCATCACCGGTGACTCGATCTTCAACGTGCTCGGGCTCCGCTGGTCGATCAAGTCCTTCTGCACCGACTTCCGGATGTCGCAGCAGACCGCCGTCCGGCTCGCCGAGCTCGACTACACGACCGCCGCCTTCACCCACGGCGCTCACCTCGACGACAACCCGCGCGAGCACATCCGCCGCTTCCTGCGCGACAAGAAGATGCTCTGACGGTCCGGCGTCATCTGCCCGGGGCAACCTCCCGGTTGATTGGCCGTCCCTGTAGGACGCCCGGTAACTTAGGGGGTACCTATGTGGTCCCAGTCACACCGGCTGCACGGCGCACCATCCCCGCGTCGTACGCCGTCCCGACAGCAGGCAGGCGGCGACCCCGCGAGCCTGGAACCGTAAGGAGCGCCCGTGACCCAGTCCGGCTTCGGCCCCGACCTGGCGGAGGTCTTCGGACCCGCCCATCAGGACGGCGGCCCCGAGCTCGTCCAGCTGCTCACCCCCGAGGGTCAGCGCGTCGAGCACCCCGACTTCTCGTTCGGCGACGGCCTGTCCGACACCGAGCTGGCCGGCATGGTCCGCGGCTTCTTCCGCGACATGGTCCTGACCCGACGCATCGACGTCGAGGCGACCGCACTCCAGCGTCACGGTGAGCTCGGCATCTGGGCACAGCTGCTCGGCCAGGAGGCCGCGCAGGTCGGCGCCGGCCGCGCGCTGCGGCCCCAGGACTATGTCTTCCCGACCTACCGCGAGCACGGCGTCGCCTGGTGCAAGGGCGTCGACCCGCTCAAGCTGCTCGGCCTGTTCCGCGGCGTCGACCAGGGCGGCTGGGACCCGCGCGAGAACAACTTCGGTCTCTACACGATCGTCATCGGCGCCCAGACCCTCCACGCCACCGGCTACGCGATGGGCATGCAGCGCGACGGCGTCGTCGGCACCGGCGACCCCGACCGCGATGCCGCGGTGATCGCGCACTTCGGCGACGGTGCGTCGTCCCAGGGCGACGTCAACGAGTCGTTCATCTTCGCCGCCAGCTACAACGCCCCCGTCGTGTTCTTCTGCCAGAACAACCAGTGGGCGATCTCCGAGCCGATCGAGCGCCAGACGCGCATCCCGCTCTACCAGCGGGCGCTCGGCTTCGGCTTCCCCGGCATCCGTGTCGACGGCAACGACGTGCTCGCGACGTACGCCGTCACCCAGGCCGCGCTGCAGCGCGCCCGCGAGGGCCAGGGCCCGACGCTGGTCGAGGCGTACACCTACCGGATGGGTGCCCACACGACGACCGACGACCCGACCCGCTACCGGCTCTCCGACGACGTCGAGCGCTGGAAGCTGAAGGACCCGATCGCGCGCGTCGAGGTCTACCTCAAGCGCAACGGCATGGCCGACCAGGAGTTCTTCGACGCCGTCGCCGCCGAGGCCGACGACCTCGGTCACACGCTGCGCGAGGGCTGCAAGGCCATGCCCGACCCGGCGCCGATGAGCATGTTCGACCACGTGTTCGCCGAGGAGACCGAGGAGCTGCGCGAGGAGCGCGAGGGCTACGCGGCCTACCTCGAGAGCTTCGAGGGGGCCCACTGATGAGCGAGACCACGACTCAGAAGATCACCTTGGCCAAGGGCCTCAACATGGGCCTGCGCAAGGCGATGGAGGACGACCCCAAGGTCCTGCTGATGGGCGAGGACGTCGGCAAGCTCGGCGGGGTCTTCCGGATCACCGACGGTCTGCAGAAGGACTTCGGCGAGGACCGCGTCATCGACAGCCCGCTGGCGGAGTCCGGCATCGTCGGTACGGCGATCGGGATGGCGCTGCGCGGATACAAGCCCGTCGTGGAGATCCAGTTCGACGGGTTCGTCTACCCGGCGTACGACCAGATCGTCTGCCAGGTCGCGAAGATGTGCTACCGGTCCCAGGGCAAGACGCCGCTGCCGATGGTCATCCGCATCCCGTTCGGCGGCGGCATCGGCGCGGTCGAGCACCACAGCGAGTCGCCGGAGGCGCAGTTCGCGCACACGCCGGGCCTCAAGGTCGTCGCGTGCTCCAACCCGGTCGACGGCTACTGGATGATCCAGCAGGCGATCGCCCACCCCGACCCGGTGATCTTCCTCGAGCCGAAGCGGCAGTACCACGCCGACAAGGCCGAGCTCGACGACACCGCGACGCCGGACCCGCTCTTCAGCTCGCGCGTGGTGAAGCAGGGCACGGACGTCACCGTCCTCGCCTACGGCCCGACCGTGAAGACGGCGCTGAAGGCGGCCGAGGCCGCGGCGAACGAGGGCCGGTCGCTCGAGGTGATCGACCTGCGGACCCTGTCGCCGCTCGACATGCCGCCCGTCCTCGACTCCGTACGCCGGACCGGCCGCGCGGTGGTCACCCACGAGGCCCACGTCAACCTCGGGCTCGGCGCCGAGCTGGCCGCGCGCATCACCGAGCAGTGCTTCTACTCCCTGGAGGCGCCGGTGCTCCGCGTCGGCGGCTTCGACACGCCGTACCCTGCGTCGCGGATCGAGGAGGACTTCCTCCCCGATCTCGATCGGGTGCTGGACGCCGTCGACCGCACGCTCGACTTCTGACCATGACGAACAGCCGCCGGCCACGTTCGTCGAGACCACGGCTTGTTGAGGAGAACTGAGATGGCCGAGTTCAAGCTCCCCGACGTGGGCGAGGGTCTCACCGAGGCCGAGATCGTCACCTGGAAGGTCAAGGAGGGCGACACGGTCACGATCAACCAGATCCTGGTGGAGATCGAGACCGCGAAGTCGCTGGTCGAGCTGCCGTCGCCGTATGCCGGCCTGGTGCAGAAGCTGATGGTGCCCGAGGGCGAGACCGTGCCGGTGGGGACGCCGATCATCGCGATCGGCGACGCGCTGGACGGGCCACTCCCGCCCGCAGAGCCGGACGAGTCCTCCGCCCCGACGGAGCAGACCGAGTCCGACCCCTACCTCGGGATGGCGGAGAAGGCCGGGGCCGAGGAGCAGGCGCGCCAGGTCCTGTCCTCGGACATCGACCTCTCCAACCCGGCCGCGAGCGGCTCGGCCGAGGGGGAGTCGTTGGTGGGCCGGATGAAGGCGGACCGCGGCGCCACCCGCCGGGCCCGCAAGCCGGCCGCCGCCTTCCAGACCCAGGCCGCCTTCGAGCCGACCGGCTCGTCGGCGCCGATCGACCTGGACGAGGAGGACGAGAGCGACGGCCCGGCCGTGCCGGCCACGTCGGCGGCCACGTCCGCCCCGGCCGAGACCGGCAACGTGCGCGTGCTCGCCAAGCCGCCGGTGCGCAAGCTGGCCAAGGACCTCGGCGTCGACCTCACCTCGCTCACCGGCACCGGTCCGAACGGCGCGGTCACGCGCGAGGACGTGCAGGCCGCTCAAGGTGATGACGCCGGTGGTCTCGAGACAGGTGCAGAGCGCCTTCCTCGACCAGCGGCATCGGGCGAGCGCGAGTGGCGGGAGCCGATCAAGGGCGTGCGGAAGATGATGGGCCAGGCGATGGTCCAGTCGGCGTTCTCGACGCCCCACGTCACCGAGTGGGTGACCATCGACGCCACGCGCACGATGGAGTTCGTCGACCGGCTGAAGGCTCGGCGCGAGTTCCGCGACGTACGCGTCTCGCCGCTGCTGGTGCTGGCACGCGCGGTGATGCTGGCCATGCGGCGTACGCCGGAGATCAACTCGTGGTGGGACGACGCTGCGCAGGAGGTCGTCTACAAGGGCTACGTGAACCTCGGCGTCGCCGCCGCCACCCCGCGCGGCCTCGTCGTCCCGAACGTCAAGGACGCCGAGCAGCTGTCCCTGCTCGAGCTCGCGGGAGCGCTGAACGGCCTGGTCGAGACGGCGCGGTCCGGCAAGACGCAGCCGGCGGAGATGAGCGGCGGCACGTTCACGATCACCAACGTCGGTGTCTTCGGCATCGACAGCGGGACGCCGATCATCAACCCCGGTGAGTCCGCGATCCTCGCCTTCGGCGCGATCAGGAAGCAGCCGTGGGTCGTGAACGACGAGATCGTCGTACGCCAGGTGACCACGCTGGCCCTGAGCTTCGACCACCGCCACATCGACGGCGAGAAGGGCTCGCGCTTCCTGGCCGACGTCGCCGGCATCCTCGACGACCCCGCCTCCGCCCTGCTCTTCTGACCGAACGCCGAGTCGTCATATGACGACTCGGCGCTCTGGGCGCGTCACTTTGCGCCGACTCGCCCATCTCGATGCCACTGCGCCGCTCGGCAACTACTCCGGATGCCAGGTCGGCTCGCGGGGACCGGTCAGCCAGGAGGTGAAGAGCGGGGTCAGGTCCTGGCCGGACTGCTTGCTCCACCACGCGGCGAGCGAGTCTCGGTCCTGGCTGGTGAAGCGGTGGGTCTGCAGCCACCGGGTGGCGAGCCGCCAGAACTCGTCGTCGCCGAGCCGCTGCCGGATCGTGTCCCACATCAGGGCCGGGATGTAGTAGGCGTTGCCCTCACCGAACGTCTCGGGGTCGTAGTGCGCGGGCGGCCCGTACTGCGAGCGCATGGCGCCGGCGAACGACGCCCACTGGGCCAGGATCTGGTTGAGGCTCTTGGAGCCGTGGTCGGAGGTCCAGTTCCCCTCGGCGAGGTACGTCGCCATCCCCTCGTTCATCCAGAGGTCGCTCCAGTCGTCCGGCGTGACGGTGTCGCCGTACCACTGGTGTGCGATCTCGTGGACGATCACGTCGCGCGTCAACGTGTACTGGCTGTCGCCCAGCGTGACCATCGACTGGGTCTCCATCGCGCTGATCGCCGGGACGACGAGCACCCCGAGCGACGGGAACGGGTAGCGACCGACCAGCCCCTCGAGGTACGACACGGCCTGCGGCGCGTAGCGGACCCGGCGGAGGACCTCCGGCTTGTCCGTCGGCGTCCAGTAGCTGATCTGCAGGCCGTGCGGACCGGTGTCCATCGTCTGCGTGAACTTCCCGATCGCGATCGTGACGAGGTACGACGCGGCCGGCTCCGGCAGCTGCCATCGGGTGACGGTCCGGCCGTCTGAGGTCGAGCGTGACTCGAGCCGGCCGTTGGCGACGCCGACCTGCCCCGCCGGCGCGTGGATCGTGAAGTCGTAGAAGGCCTTGTCGGACGGGTGGTCGTTCACGGCGTACCAGGAGTAGGCGCCGAAGGGCTCCTGCATCGTCCACACCGTCCCGTCACGGGCGATGGTCCATCCGGTGGTCGAGAAGTCGGGGCGGTCCGTCGGTGCGACCACGGGCTCGGGGACACCGGAGTAGGTCAGCTGGAGGAGGTGTCGGGAGTCGGCCTTCACCGGGGCCGAGACGACGAGGTTCTTGCTGTCGTGCTGGAAGGCGACGGCCTTGCCGTCGAGCCAGACGTGCTGGACGAACAGCTGTCGCGCGAGGTCGAGCTGCACGTGGTCGGCGGTCCTGGTCGCCCGGAAGAGCACGGTCTCGGTCGCGGTCAGCCGCGCGGCCGTGTCGTCCCAGGTGAGGTCGAGTGAGTAGTGGAGGGCGTCGACGCTCGGGTCGCCGACGTCCGGGTAGACCGAGTCCTCGCGCGGCTCGCTGAGCGCGGCGTCGTACGCCGTCGTCCCGGCCTTGCCGGCGGCTCCCACGACATGAGGCGGGGGCGCACTCGCGTCGCTCGACCCGGACCCGCACCCCGCTGCGACCAGGCCCAGCAGCACCAGTCCGGCGGCGAGGGCGCGTCGGCGCCGAGGCATCACTCGTGACCGCGGAGCAGCGGTCGCGCCAGCTTCCGTCCGTGGTGGATCTGCGCCTTCACCGTGCCGAGCGGGATGCCGATCTGCTGCGCGATGTCGTCGTAGGACATGCCGTAGACGTCACGCAGGATCAACGGCTCCACGAACTGCGGGTGGTCGCGCTCGATCGTCTCCATCGCCTCGAGCAGGTCGAGCCGGGTGCCGGCGATGACGCTGGTCGTGCGCGGGTCGGGCTTCTCCAGCGGGAGGACGTCGCTCGAGATCGCCTGGTTCTTCATCCGGCGGTACGTCGTGCGCGCGCTGTTGACGGCGACCACGTGCATCCAGGTGGTGAAGCGCCCCTGCCGGCCCCAGGACCCGATCTTGTTGGAGATGTTGATCAGCGCCTCCTGGCAGGCGTCCTCCGCGTCCGGCGTGTACGGCAGCACCTGCCGGCACACGTTCAGGCAGCGTGGCCGCACCGCCGTCAGCAGCTGTTCCATCGCGTCGCGGTCACCGCCCTGCGCGCGCCGCGCCAGCTCGTCGACGTCGTCCGGCGTGAGTTCCTCTCGGGTCATGCCCGTCCTTCTGTCCCCGTGTCGCCCCCGGAGCCTTCGTGGGGGCGGTTGCGTGCCTGCACCATAATGCCCAGCGTGTCCATGCCCGCCCGACTCGGTCGCTACGCCGTGCGCCGACGCATCGGCTCGGGCGGGTTCGCCACGGTCTGGCTTGCTTATGACGAGCAGCTCGACTCTCCGGTTGCGATCAAGGTGCTGGCGGAGAACTGGACCGAGGACTCCCACGTCCGCCAGCGGTTCCTCGAGGAGGGCCGCTACCTGCGCAAGGTCGAGTCGCCGCACGTCGTCACGGTCTACGACGCGGGCTCCCTCGAGGACGACCGGCCCTATC
This sequence comes from uncultured Actinomycetota bacterium, assembly GCA_963812055.1. Taxonomy (GTDB): domain Bacteria; phylum Actinomycetota; class Actinomycetes; order Propionibacteriales; family Nocardioidaceae; genus Nocardioides. The sequence continues at coordinate 91,158 of CAWEUA010000016.1, read as the reverse complement.
TCGTGATGTCGTACGCCGACCAGGGGACGCTGGCGGACCGGCTCGAGGCCGACGGGCTCAGCATCGCCCAGGCGTGCGAGGTCGTCCGGCAGATCGGCGAGGGCCTCTACGCCCTGCACCAGCGCGGCGTGCTGCACCGCGACGTCAAGCCCGCCAACGTGCTGTTCCGCACCGTCGACCCGGAGCACGACGGGACCCTCGTCCGGGCCATGGTCGGCGACCTCGGGCTCGGCAAGGCCCTCGACGTGTCGTCGCGGCTGACCATGATCGCCGGCACCCCGTCGTACGTCGCACCCGAGCAGGCCCAGGGGGAGCACCTCGACGCCCGGGCCGACCAGTTCTCTCTAGCGGCGCTGGCGTTCCTGATGCTGAGCGGCCGCCCGGCGTACTCCCACAGCTCGCTGTCCGCGGCCGCCGCGCCCCCGGCACCACCCTCGCTGTCGACGGAGGAGCGTCCGTTCCCCGACGGCGTCGACGAGGTCGTCCGGAAGGCGCTCTCGGCCGATCGGGACGAGCGGTACGCCGACGTCCCGGCCTTCGTCGAGGCTCTCCGCATGGCCCTGGGCGAGTCGGGGATGGGCTCCCTGCCGGCGCGGTGGCTGCCGGTCGACCCCGAGCTGACCCAACCCGGCAACCGCCCGTCGCTGGTGCCGACGCCGGACGAGCTCCCGGCGCCGACGCCGCCGAAGAAGAAGCGTCACCCCTGGTGGATCGCCGCGTCCCTCGCACTGGTGCTCCTGGTCGCCGGCGGGGTCGTTGGCTTCGCCGCGTGGCAGGGGACCCACGACACCAAGACGTTCCAGGACCGGGACGGCACCCTGTCGGTGACCGTTCCGATCTCGTGGGCGCGGGACGTGTCGCTCGACGGCTGGCGTCCCCCCGACTCGCCCACGTTCGGCCAGTCGGCGCTGGCGGTCGGCGACCGTGCCGACTGGCGGGCGTCGGGCCAGGGCGTCTTCGTCGGGCTGCTGCCGGAGACCAAGCTGCCGAAGAAGCTGCCGCAACACCCGTCGTGCACCGATCCCGGCGTCGCGAAGCCGGGGAGCGACGGCGACCCCTCGCTGACCGCGGTCTCGACCGGGTGCCCCGGCGGTGCCGTCATCCTCGAGCGAGCCGAGCAGGTCAGCGCGACCCGACTGCTGTGGGTGCAGGTCCGCAGCGACGACCAGAAGACCGCCGAGGACGTCCTGCAGTCCGTGCACACCTTCGGGTTGGGCTAGCCCGTCCCCGCGCTCTTCTTGCCCTTCGGCGGCTGGTAGGGCTCGTTCGTGCCGAGGACGTTGTCGGCGAACCGGTTGAAGAGCGCCTTCAGCCCGGGCACGTCCTGCTTGCGGCCGGCGACCGACATCTCGAGCGTCGCGGTGGTGGAGCCCGGGGCCGCGAACCACTGGAAGTAGTTGTAGCGGAGGTGGTTGTTGCCGTCGATGTAGGTGAAGTACGCCGCTGACGGCGTCTTCCTCAGCAAGCGGAAGTGGGGGTAGGCCTTGAAGCCGACGACCTTGGTGGCCACCATCTGCTCGGTGTCGAACTGCTGGGTGTTGTCCAGGGCCTTCACCCGGAGGCTGTACCCGCCTTCGAGCGGTTCGTCGGGCGGTCGGAACCTGATCTCCGTCTGCCGGGCTGCCTGCTGCGGCGTGAGGAGGTCGTCGGGCTGCATCGGTGGCGGACACTCAGCGAGCACGGTGCACACCGCGTAGGGCACCCACCCCTGCGGCACGTGGTAGGTCCACGTCGCCAGGTCGTTGCCGATCGTGCGGTCGGGGAGGGGCAGGGTCAGATCCGGACTGAGGGGAGGGTAGGTGATGTCCTTCGCCGTCTTCGGCGGCTTCGGTGGCTCGTCGATCGGCACGCTGGGGGAAACCCCGGAGATCGGGTTCGCGCTCCCGCCGGTCGAGCTCGACGGCTGGGCGGCGTACGCGGCGATCATGCCCAGGCCCAGCCCGAGCACGCCACAGAACAGCGCGACCAGTAGTCCCCGCCTGCTCATGCGTCACAACTTACCCAGCCCCGAGGGAGCACGTTTGCTTCGGCTTGTCACACCGGACAGGCTGGCGATATGACGACGCCGTACCTCGACAAGCACCGCGAGAAGCTCGACGCCGCGGTGGCCGCCAGTGCCTCCCGCGAGTACTACTCGGCGTACGACGAGTCGCCGTCGCCCCGCGTGTACGGCGAGACGGCGGCCGGCGAGGGCAAGGCGGCGTTCGAGGCCCGGCTCGGCACGACGTTCCCGCTGGAGACGCCCGGCAGCGAGGGCACCGTGGCGACCGAGCGTTCGCCGTACGGCTTCGACCTCGGCATCTCCTACCCGCGCGCACACGACGTCGACGCGTTGACGGCTGCGGTGAGGGCCGGGGGGAAGGCGTGGCGGGACGCCGGGCCGGACGCCCGGACGGGGGTGTGCATCGAGATCCTCGAGCGGCTCCATGCGCGGGTCTTCGAGCTGGCGAACGCCGTTCAGCACACCAGCGGGCAGGCGTTCGTGATGGCGTTCCAGGCCGGCGGTGCCCACGCGCTCGACCGGGCGCTCGAGGCGATCGCCTACGCCTGGGTCGAGATGACCCGCACCCCGCCCACGGCGGTCTGGGAGAAGCCGGGCAAGGTCCCGTTGAAGATGGAGAAGACGTTCACCGTCGTCCCGCGGGGCATCGCCCTGGTGATCGGCTGCAACACGTTCCCGACATGGAACTCCTGGCCCGGTCTCTTCGCGTCGCTGGTGACCGGCAACCCGGTCATCGTGAAGCCGCACCCGTCGGCGGTGCTGCCGCTCGCGATCACCGTGCAGGTGTGCGAGGAGGTGCTGGCCGAGGCCGGCTTCGACCCGCACCTGGTCACGCTCGCCGCCGAGGACCCCGAGGACAAGCTGGCCGCGCAGCTCGCGGTCGACCCCGAGGTCAAGCTGATCGACTACACCGGCGGCAACGCCTTCGGGGACTGGCTGGAGAAGAACGCGACGCAGGCCGTGGTGTTCACCGAGAAGGCCGGCGTCAACACGATCGTCATCGACTCCACGTCGGACTTCCGGGCCATGTGCCAGAACCTCGCGTTCTCGCTCGCGCTCTACACCGGACAGATGTGCACGGCTCCGCAGAACATCTACGTGCCGGCCGGGGGCATCGCGACCGACGACGGGACCAAGTCGCCAGCCGAGGTCGCGGCCGGGATCGGCGCGGCGTTCGACAAGCTGCTGGGCGAGGACGCGCGGGCGGTCGAGCTGCTCGGCGGCGTCGTCAACGACGGCGTGGTGCAGCGGCTCGAGGCGTCCGCCTCCACGGGCGAGGTGTACGTCGCCTCGCGGACCGTGACCCATCCGGCGTACCCCGACGCGACGGTGCGGACGCCCACGATCATCGGGCTGACCGCGGCCGACTCCGACGTCTACGAGACCGAGTGCTTCGGGCCCGTCGCCTACGTGATCGGGACGCGTGACACGGACGAGTCGATCCAGCTGTTCCGCACGACGGTGCGCAACCACGGCGCGATGACGGCGTCGGTCTACTCGACCTCCGACACGGTGATGGGGGAGATGCGTGACGCGGCGCTCGACGTCGGAGTCGCCCTGAGCGAGAACCTCCTCGGTGGTGTCTTCGTGAACCAGTCGGCGGCGTACTCCGACTTCCACGGCACCGGGGCCAACCCGGCTGCGAACGCGTCGTACACCGACGGTGCCTACGTCGCCTCCCGCTTCCGGATCGTCCAGTCACGACGCCACGTCTGACCGACAGAGCCGAAAGCCCCGTGCGTCTGCGGACGGGGCCCCGCTAGCCTCGTCGACTCACCCGTGCGGGTGAGGTCACGCACAACAGGGGCGAACACAGGGGGAAGCATGGCGATGGACGTCAGCACGCTCGCGGACGGTGTCGAAGGGGCGGTGCTCCGGCCGGAGGACGAGGGATACGCCGAGGAGGTCGCGGCGTTCAACGTCTCGCGGCGGCACACCCCGGAGGTGGTCGTCGTGCCGCGGTCGGCCGACGACGTCGCGGCCGCCGTGCGCTGGGCCGGCGAACGCGACGTGCCGGTGAGCGTGCAGGCGACCGGGCACGGTGCGGTCCTCCCGATCGCCGAGGGCCTGATGATCAGCACCCGCGAGCTCGACGAGGTGACGATCGACCCGGTGGGGCGTACGGCGCGCGTGGGCGCCGGCGTGAAGTGGCGGAGGGTCATCGACGCCGCCGCCGCTCACGGGCTGGCCGGGCTGTGCGGGTCCACCTCCGACGTGGGCGTGATCGGCTACACCCTCGGCGGCGGACTGCCGCTGCTCGGTCGCGCGTACGGCTTCAGCTCCGACCACGTCCGCAGCATGGACGTCGTCACCGGCGACGGGCGGCTGCACCACGTCGAGTCCGGAGACGGCTCCGAGCTCGACTGGGCGCTGCGTGGGGGCAAGGGCACGGTCGGCGTCGTCACGTCGATGGAGATCGAGCTGCTCGCCATCCCGGACATGTACGGCGGCGCCATCTTCTGGCCCGGCGCCCTGGCGCCGACCCTGCTTCCGGCGTTCGCCGAGTGGACCAAGACCCTCCCCGACGACTTCAGCGCGTCCATCGGCCTGCTGCGGCTGCCGCCGTTGCCGGAGGTGCCCGAGCCGCTGCGCGGTCAGTTCACCGTCCACCTGCGGGTCGGGTACGTCGGCTCCGACGCCGACGGCGAACGACTGGTGGCCCCGATGCGTGAGGTCGCTCCGCCGATGATCGACATGGTCGGCCGGATGCCGTACGCCGAGCTCGACCGCATCCACATGGACCCGGAGAACCCCGTGCCCTTCGAGGAGGGCGGCATGGTGCTCCGCGAGCTGGGCCCCGACACGATCGCCGCGATCCTCGAGCAGGCCGGGCCCGACGCCCAGTGCCCGCTGCTCCTGGTGGAGATGCGGCTGATGGGCGGCGCCCTCGCGCGGGAGCGCGACGACGCGGTCGGCGGCCGAGACGCGGCGTACACGCTCTTCGGGGTGGGTGCCCTGATGCCGGAGATCGCGGCGATGGTGCCGGGCGCGATCCGCAGCCTGATGGCGGCCGGTGCTCCGTGGTCGACCGGCGGCACGATGGTGAACTTCCACGGCGTCCCCGGTGACGCGGCCGACCGGGCCCGTGCCTGGCCGACCCAGACCTTCGAGCGGCTCCAGCGCGCCAAGGCCACCTACGACCCCGCCAACCTCTTCCGATTCGGCCACGCCATCCCGGCCCTGGATCCCGTATGACCCGGATAGTCCCCGACGTTGTGGTCGGTTTCCACGCCGAAACCCGACCAAAACGTCGGGGAGTAACCCGACCGTCGCCATTACCGTGGGCGCGTGGCCGACTTCCTGCTCCGCAACGTCCGGATCGTCGAGCTGGGGCAGGGGCCGGGTTGGGCCGGGCCGGTCGACGTGGTGGTGGAGCAGGGCGCGGTCCAGAACATCGGGCACGACCTGGAGAAGCCCCTCGGGATCGAGGAGTACGACGGCGGCGGCCGCTGGCTGATCCCGGGCCTGTGGGACCACCACGTCCACCTCGCGCAGTGGACCGCCAGCGGGCAGCGGCTCGACCTCTCCGGGTCGGAGTCGCCCGAGCACGTCGTCGTGCGTGTGCGTGACCATCTCGTGGCACACCCCGGGCCGCTGGTCGGCTTCGGCCACCGCCTCGGCACGTGGACGTCGGAACCGACCGTCGCGATGCTCGACGCGGTCGCGCCGGACGTCCCGGTCGTGCTGATCGCCGGCGACGCCCACCACGCCTGGCTCAACACCCGCGCGCTCGAGCGGCTCGGCCTGCCCCTGCGCGACGGACTGGTGCTCGAGAACGAGTGGTACGACGCCCACACCCGCATCGACCTCGTCGTCGAGCCCGACCTGTCGCCGGCGGCGTACCTCCGCACCCTGGACGCCGCTGCCGCCCTCGGCATCACCGGCATCGTCGATCTCGAGCGCGGCCAGCTGCCCGCCGACTGGGAGCCGCGCGAGACCCCGGTTCGCGTGCGCGTCTCGACGTACGCCGACGGGCTCGACCGCATCGTCCCGGCCGGGCACCGCACCGGTGACCACCTCCCCGGTTCGTCCGAGCTGGTGACGATGGGGCCGCTGAAGATCATCAGCGACGGCTCGCTGAACACCCGCACCGCCTGGTGCTGCGAGGAGTACGCCGACGGCTCGGGCGCGGGTGCCCCCAACCAGACGAGTGCCGAGCTCGCGGGGCTGTTGGAGCTCGCCCATCGTCACGGGCTCGAGGTGGCCACCCATGCGATCGGCGACCTCGCCCTGAAGGAGGCCCTGGCGGCGTACGACGTGACCGGCGCCGCGGGCTCGATCGAGCATGCCCAGCTGGTCCGGCGCGACGCGGTGACGACCATGGCCCGGCTCGGTCTGCGGGCCAGTGTGCAGCCGGCGCACCTCCTCGACGACCGCGACGTGACCGAGGAGCTCTGGCCCGACCGGACCGAACGGTGCTTCGCCTTCCGTTGGATGCTCGACGACGGCGTCGAGCTGGCGTTCGGCTCGGACGCGCCGGTGTCGCCGCTGGACCCCTGGCTGGCGATCGCGGCCGCCGTCCACCGCAGCGCCGACGAGCGCCCGCCCTGGCACCCCGAGCAGGCACTGTCGCCGCGCGAGGCCCTGGCCGCCAGCGTCGACGGCCACGGGAGCGTGCATGCCGGCATGCCGGCCGACCTCGTGCTGCTCGACGCCGACCCGCTGGCCGAGCACGACGACACCGCGGCGGCCGCCGCCGCCATCCGCACGATGCCGGTGGCGCTCACCGTCGTGGCCGGGCGGACGGCGTACTCCGGCCTCTGAGTCAGCCGACGTGGATCGTGAACGGCGCGGACCGGCCCGACAGGTTGCCGGGAGTCCGACGCGTTGCAGCCGAGAGCGAAACCGAGCTCGCCCGCGAAGTCGCCGGGCCCCACGTCGTCGCTGAGCTCGTCGATCGTGCCGGTGAAGGTCTCACCCGTCGCCGATCCGTCGTTGTTGCGTTGCACCCAGTCGTACGACGTGTCGGAGTCCTGGCTGATCGTCGTCCACACACCCGTGTCGGTGATCGAGACGGGTGAGCCGCCGAACCACACGGTGTCGTCGGAGTCGCGGAGCATCGCCCAGGCGACCCCGTCGGTCTGGTCGACGGCGTACACCTGAAGGGTCGCGGTCGCGTCGTCGGCGATCAGTGTCAGGGCGCGGTAGGGCCCGTCGCCGACACCCTCGTGGGTCGCGTCGAGCCCCCAGACGCGGCTGCCGAGCGGTGTCGGTTTCGGCCCGTGGAGCAGGAACGTCACGCCGCCCCCCACCCCGGGATCGCCGCCGACGTCGTCGCAGGGCTGCTGCACGGTCCCTTGGGTCGACCCGTCGGGGAACCCGCCCGGCCCGTGGACGACGATCGTCTCGTCCGCCGCGGCGTACGGCGCGGTGACCACGGCCACCCCAGCGACCATTCCGAGTGTGGCGATGACGGTGGTGATGCCCAGACGTCGGGCACGCGGTTGCTTCATCAGGTCCCTCCCCCGTGTCAGCACGGCCACACTACGACCGGCACGCGGCCCTGGGAACTGTCGCCGACGAGCTCGCTCAGGCCAACGCAAGGGTCAGGTCGCGGACGGTGTCCGGGTCATCGAGCCGGTCGCCGTACAGCTCGCGCAGCTGGCCCATGCGGTAGCGGACCGTCTGCGGGTGGACGAACAAGGCGGCCGCGACGTCGTCGCGCCGACCCTGGTGCAGCAGCCAGGTGCGCAGCGTCTCCGCGAGCTTCTGCTGGGTCGCGGGACGGAGCTCGGCGAGGGGAGCCAGGACCTGCGCCCGCAGGTCCGCGACCGCCTCCCGGTCGGCGGTCAGGACGAGATCCGCGAGGTGCTCCTCGGTGTCGTACGTCGCGTCCTCGTCGCGCAGCTCGAGCGCCCGCTCGGCCCGGGCGTACGACGCGCTGGCGGACAGCCACGGCCGGGCAGGTCCGGCGACGGCGGCGCGCCCGGCGAGCGTCCGGATCAGCCGCACCCGCGACCGCCCGCCGGCGTCGGGCACCAGGAGCACTCCCAGCCCGTCGGGCAGGGTGGCCGGCTCGCCGACCGAGGCCAGGGTGCGCAGGTCGAGCAGCCCCTGCACCGGACGGATCTGGGCGCTGGGCAGGATCACCGCGGTCAGCGTCTTGGGCGGTGTCCAGTCCGCGCGCTCGGCGGCGGCGACCAGCGCGTCGGCCGGGTCGCCCCGGAGGATGCCGAAGGCCAGCCGGTCGAGGTACCCCTGGCGCACGCGCCCGCTGGTCTCGAGCTCGTCGGCGTGACCCGCGACCGAAGCCGCCGACAGCTCGTCGATGTAGGCGAACACCAGCTCGGCGAAGTCCGCCAGCATGTCGGCCGGGACGCCGGCCTGGACCGCCGTCTCCGCCAGCTCGCGCCAAGCCACGCGGGCGCCGACGCGGTACGCCGAGAGCAGCGCGTCCGCGCTCCGTCCGCTCCGGGCCTCGCCTCGGCCGAGGGCGTAGGCGCCCTCGAGCGCCGGCGAGAGGGGCTGTGCCTGGTCCCCGACCCGACCGCGGGCGGCGATGCGGAGGAAGCCGGCCAGCGCCATCTGCACGGCGTTCTCGACGTTGTCGACCATCGGACCACCGAACGCCCCGGCGTACGATGGGACCTCGTCGGTGACCGCCTCGATGGTGTGCGTGGCCACCTCCGGCAGGCGTCGCCGGAGCAGGTCGAGCAGCCGTGGATCGAGCGTGATCCGGGTGGTGCGTGCTTCCGGGACGGCCATACCCACGGATTGTTCCAGAATTGTTCGCTGAGAACAAAAAGACCCCCAGCGATTCACGTGTGTTGGTCAGGAACGCATCAGGTTCTGACGACAAACTGGGGTGTATGAGCACGAGCTTCGCGCCCACCCCCACGTTGCGCGCCCGAGCTCTCAAGCTCGCCGAGGCGGCGACCACGCCGCTGGTCCCCGGCGACTTCCTCGATCTCTTCGCCCCGCTCCGCACGGGCGCCGAGCTGCGCGGGCGGGTGGAGTCGGTCCACCCCGAGACCGCCGACGCCGCGACGCTCGTGATCCGCCCCGGCGCCGACTGGAGCGGCCACGTGCCCGGTCAGTACGTCCGGATCGGCGTGGACGTCGACGGCGTGCGCTGCTGGCGCGCCTACTCCCTGACCCACGGCCCCCGCGCGGACGGCCGGATCTCGATCACGGTCAAGGCGGTGCCGGACGGTCACGTGAGCCCGTTCCTCGTGCGGCACACCCGCCCGGGCACGCTGCTCCATCTCGAGCAGGCCGCCGGCGAGTTCGTCCTGCCCGTCGCCTCGACGACGCCGAACGCCGAGCCCACCAAGCTCCTCTTCATCACCGCCGGCTCGGGCATCACGCCGGTCATCGGCATGCTGCGCAACCTCTACCCGTCGACCGACAGCGGCGTGCTGCACCTGGCCCGCTCCGCGGGGTACGACATCACCGTGCTCCACGTCGCGCCCAGCGAGCCGGAGTCGATGTTCCTCGACGACCTCCGCAAGCTCGAGGCCGCCGGCGTCATCCGGCTCGTCGCGCGGTACGACGACCAGCACGGCATCCTCGACCTCGACGAGATCGACGCGATCGTCCCCGACCTCGCCGAGCGCACGACGTTCGCCTGCGGCCCGGGTGGGCTGCTCGACGCGATCACCACGCACCACGAGGAGCGCGAGCTCCCGCTGTTCACCGAGCAGTTCCGGGTGACGGCGCTGGTCGCCGGCGAGGGCGGCACGGTCACCTTCGACCGGGCCGGCGTCGACGTCGAGTGCGACGGTGGCCGCCCCATCCTGGAGCAGGCCGAGGAGGCCGGCCTCCTCATGCCGAGCGGCTGCCGCATGGGCATCTGCTACCAGTGCGTGCTGCCGATGCGCGAAGGGGTCGTCCGCGACCTGCGCACCGGCGAGCTCACCACCGCCATCCCGGGTGAGACCGGCTCCGGTGGGGTACGAATCCAGACCTGCATCAACGCGGCCGCCGGGCCGTGCCACCTCGATCACTGACTCGATCGCCAGAGACCACGAAGGAGACGAGATGACCACGATCCAGAAGAAGCCCCGTATCGGACAGGTCAACCCGATCGCCCACCTCAGCGCCGAGGACCTCGAGCTGATGGCCAAGGAGCTCGACGACATCCGCCAGTCGGTGGTCGACACCCGCGGCGAGCGCGACGCGCGCTACATCCGCCGGGTGATCAAGACCCAGCGTTCGCTGGAGCTCGGCAGCCGCGTCGTCCTCCTGGCCTCGCTGTTCCCGCCGGCCTGGGTGGTCGGCACCGCCGGCCTGTCGGCCGCCAAGATCCTGGAGAACATGGAGATCGGCCACAACATCCTCCACGGTCAGTGGGACTGGATGCGTGACCCGAAGATCCACTCGACCACCTGGGAGTGGGACTCCGCCACGCCGGCCGCCCAGTGGAAGCACGCGCACAACGAGCTCCACCACAACTTCACCAACGTGATCGGCAAGGACAACGACCTCGGCTACGGCATCATGCGCGTCGACGAGGACCAGCCGTGGCACCCGATGCACCTCGGTCAGGTCGGGCTGAACTTCCTCAACGCGCTGTTCTTCGAGTACGGCATCGCGGCGTACGACCTGGAGTTCCGCGGCGCCATCGCCCGCGGCAAGATGAAGGACCCGAAGTTCCGCCGCGAGTTCAAGGCCGTGCGCGCCAAGATCAAGCGCCAGGTCACCAAGGACTACGTCGTCCACCCGGCCCTGTCGATGATGACGGGCTCGTTCTTCTCGACCGTGCTCGCCAACTTCACCGCCAACACCGTGCGCAACGTCTGGTCGCACTCGGTGATCATGTGCGGCCACTTCCCCGAAGGCGTCCAGACCTTCGAGAAGCGCTCGATCGACGGCGAGACCAAGCCGGAGTGGTACGTCCGGCAGATGCTCGGCTCGGCCAACATCTCCGGCTCGAAGCTGATGCACATCATGACCGGCAACCTCTCGCACCAGATCGAGCACCACCTGTTCCCCGACCTGCCGTCCAACCGGTACGCCGAGATCGCGCCGAAGGTGCAGGACCTCTTCGACCGCTACGGCCTCGACTACTGCGCCCGGCCGTTCCCGCAGCAGGTCTACTCCGCGTGGCACAAGGTGGTCCGGCTGTCGCTGCCCAACGGGTGGCTCGACCAGACCAACGCGCGCAACCTGCCCACCCAGCTCAAGCGGCTCTACCAGATGTCGACGGGCGGCCCGAAGGTCCGGCGCGCCCTCCAGGCCCGGATGGCTCAGGAGCAGCGCCGCTCCGCCGCCGCTGCCTGAGACTGCTGTCTCGGCCGTCGTCGGGATCCTCGGTCAGCCGGGGATCCCGTCGCTCGTCGGCCTGTGCACACCCTACGAAGCGACGGGAACCCGTGGATGTTCGAGTCGGTCGAGCCCTCTCCCGAGGACGTCGCCCGCACCCTGCCCGGTGACGACCTCGTCCCGCATGCGGACGTCGTCATGGACCGCGCCTTCGACCTCCCCGCACCGCCCGAGGACGTGTGGCCGTGGTTCGTCCAGCTCGGCAAGAAGCGTGCCGGCTGGTACCTGCCGCGCTCCGTCGAGCGGTTCGTCCCCGCCTCGCGTCGCGCGCTGCGCCGCATCGAGCCCTCGCTGCTGCAGCTGCGCGTCGGGTCGGTGATCCCCGACTGGGGCGGCCGGCACGAGACCTTCGAGGTGGCGATCCTGGAGCCGCCGCGGGCGCTGGTGCACACCACCCAGCGCGGACACACCTTCGGGTCCTGGGCGATCGTGCTGTCGCCGTACGACTCCGGTACGGCGACCCACGTCCAGCTCCGCCTCCGCCTCTCACCGGTCAAGCGCAAGCGGCTGGCCGGGACCGCCGGTGAGCTCCTCGATGCCTCCACGATCGCCGGCCTCGCGGCCGGACTGCGCGAGCGGCTGACCGACGGCTGACGGGCCGGCAGCGCTGTTCACAGGTTCACCATGTTCTCGTGATGAACCGCCGCTTCACATGGTGAGTTCGTCGAGTGAAGTGCGGTTCACCACGTTCACATGGTGAAACCCGGCGGCGCCGCCCTCAGAGCCCCGGGAAGACCGTCCGCAGCAGATCCAGGTCGACACCGTCGGCCGCCACGGAGGCCGGGGTGTGGTCGGGGTCGAGCCGCCCGTAGACCAGCCGCACGAACGCCTCGGTCGGCAACGCCAGCGAGGCGGCGGCGGTGTCGTCGAGCGACGGGGCGAGCGTGACGCCGGACGGTCCGAGGTCGAGATGGAAGGCCCGCTCGGGATCCGTCGTCCGCACCTCCACCGACACCTGCTCGTCGGACGGCTTGCCGGCCCAGCCGGCCACCATCCCGAGGTTCTCGGCCACCGCCGCGGCGGCGTCCTCGGGCAGCGTCGACGCCGGGTCGAGCGCGACGGTGACGTCCCAGGTGTGCAGGGTGTGCTCGTTCAGCCGCATCCGCAGGAACGACGTCAGGTCCAGCTGCATCCCGAACAGCTCCAGCTGCCAGGACGCGCGCTCGGCGTCGTCGAGCGCGTCGGCAGCCTCGATGAAGGCCGCACTGGCCGCGAGCGAGTCGCGGATCTGGTCCCGGGGCGCCTTGGCGTTCCAGGCGTCCCAGATCGGCTGGTTGAACTCCCCACCCGGTGCCGGTTCGCCCTTCGCGCCCGCGGCGAGGTACTGCCGGAAGATCTCGGTCGCCGACCCGAGGTGAGAGGCGACCTGGGCCACGGACCAGTCGTCGTCGTAGGACTGCAGGGTCGCCCCCTCCTCACCCAGCGCGGCGAAGGCGCCGTCGAGGCGTTCGTGGGAGGCCCGGAGGAGCCCGAGGACATCGGCCGTTGAAAGTTCACTCATATCCGCCCAACCCGGCGGAGGTCACACCCATTCCGCGAACGTCGGTTCGGGTAGCGGCCCGGACGTGGCGTCGCGGCGGGACTCGAGGGACTGACCGAGCCGGAGCAGGGTCTGCTCGCTGCCGCGGGCACCCCACAGCGAGACCGCGACCGGCAGGCCGTGCGCGAGCTCGACCGGCACCGTCAGGATCGGTGCCCCGGCCAGCGCGCTCGAGTCGCTCGCACCGCCACCTCCGCCCGGGTCGCCGTTCACCAGGTCGATCGGCGGTGCCGGCCCGGTGGCCGGCGCGATGAGGGCGTCCAGCTCGTGCTCACCGATCGTCCGGTCGAGCTCGACCAGACCGGCGGCCGTGCACGCGTCCACCGACTCGAGGTACGCCGCCGACGCGATGCCCTGCGTCTCCTCCGCCTTCTCGAGGAGCTCCTGGCCGAACCACGGCATCTCGGTGTCGGCGTTCCGGCGGTTGAAGGCGATGACGTCCGCCAGGGTCTTCACGTCGGCGTCGCGGGTCGCGAGGTACCGTCGCGAGCGACACCTTGAGCTCGACCAGCATCAGGTTGATCCCGACCTCGTCGTCGAGGTCCTTCAGCGCCGGCAGGGCGAGGTCGTCGACGACGACGGCACCTGCGTGCGACAACATCGACAGCGCCCGCTCGGAGGCGGCGTCGGCCGCCGGGCTGTACCCCCACAGGTCGCGCGGTACGCCGATCCGCATCCCGCGCACGCTGTGCTCGAGCCCGTCCGCGGTGCTCGTCCCCGCCATCGCGTCCAGCAGGGCGGCGGTGTCGGCGACGGTCAGCGCCATCGGACCCGGGGAGTCCTGGCTCCACGAGATCGGCACGACGCCCTCGGTCGGCACCAGCCCGACCGTCGGCTTCAACCCGACCAGCCCGCACACCGCGGCCGGCGCGGTGATCGAGCCGTTGGTCTCGGTGCCGACGGCGTACGCCGCGAGCCGGGCCGCAACCGCCGCACCGCTGCCCGAGCTCGATCCCCACGCCGTCCGGTTCAGGGCGTACGGGTTGCGGGTGAGGCCGCCGTGGGCGCTCCAGCCCGACGTCGAGTGCTCGGAGCGGATGTTGGCCCACTCGCTGAGGTTCGTCTTGCCGAGGAGGACCATCCCGCACTCGCGCAGGCGGCGGACCAGTGGTGCGTCGTGCTCCGGCGGCGCGTCGGCGAGGGCGAGCGAGCCCGCGGTCGAGGCGAGTCCGGCTGTGTCGATGTTGTCCTTGACCAGCACGGCTCGTCCGTGGAGGGGCGACCTGCGGTGGCCCGCCGCGGTCTCGCGGTCGAGGGTCTCGGCCTCGGCGAGCGCGTGGGAGTTGACGGCGCTCACCGACCGGATGAGCGGGTCGACCTCCTCGATCAGGCCGAGCAGCCGGCGTACCTCGTCCTGAGCCGGTCCAGACGTCACGAGGTGATCCTGCCCGTGGTTTCGAGACGGCGCCAGCGCCTCATCAGCCACCAGAAGGAGCGAAGCGGGCGGGGAGCTTCCGGAGGAAGCGAGCGACGACGCCGCTCATCTCCCAGTACGACGCGTCCTCCTGGTCGCGGTAGATCTGCTCGTAGCTCACCACCTGGAACGCCACCTCCACGTGCGCGGCGAGCTCGAGCGCGCGGTCGTAGTCGACGTCGGGGTACGCCGCGCGCCAGACCTCGACGTACGCGGCCTTGGCCAGCGCGGCCTCCGCGTCCGGCAGGTGGTGGGTGAGGTGCACCAGGTCGAACATCGGATGTGACACGGCGGCGTCGCTCCAGTCGTAGAGCATGACCGCGTCGCCGTCGTGGGCGACGTTCCCGGGGTGCAGGTCGCCGTGCACGAGCGTGTCGGGAAGACCCAGGGCGGCCAGCTCGTCGGCCGCCGCATGGACGTCGTCGCGGACGGCGTGAGCAGCGGCGAGCTCGTCCGGACTGAGCTGCACCAGCTCGACGCCGGTCGACAGGACCTCGTCGAAGCCGTGCATCGTCTCGGTCAGCCCGCGCACCGGCACTCCGGCCGCCTCGATCTCGTCGAGATGGTCCAGCGAGCGCCGTTGGAGGGTGGCCACGATCCGACCGGCGGCGGCTCCCAGCCCGGCCGGCGGAGCGTCCGCGTGCTCCTCGTCGGCGCCGGCCATGTCCTCGAGGAGCAGCCAGCCCCGCGCCTCGTCGACCGCGATCAGCGGCGGTGCGTACGCCGGCAGCATCTCGACCACCAGTCGGGTCAGTGCCGGTTCGGCATGGAAGTGGCGGCACGAGGCCTTCATCCAGACAGGCGTCGGCTCGCTCGGGACCCGGAGCACCGCGGACATGCTCCAGACCTTCACCGGCACCGTCGGGCCTGTGCGAGACCGGCCGCGCGCGGCGAGCTCGGCGTCGATCCACGCGTCGGCCTCGTCGTACCAGGACGCCCGGAACCAGTCCGGGCGCCGGGCCGGCGACGGCAGCGACCCGGACACCACTTCTGCGATCACCCGCAGGGTGGCCGACGCGGCCGAGTCGATCTCGGCGATCTCGTCGAGTGCCGTCCACGTGCCGTCGACCGCGGTGTTCGTCCGCGACGCGAACACGTTCATCAGCAGGTGCCCGTCCGCGCTCACCGGCAGCTGCGGCGCCACCAGGACCGCGGACGGGTCGCCGCAGGTGAGGGCGCGGCGGTCGAGATCGATCCACGGGTGGTCGTCGACGTACGTCGGGAGCCGGCCGTCGTCATCGGTCAGCACCCGGCCGTCGCGCAGCAGCACGCACAGCTGTCGGACCGGCGTCGGGTCGGGCACGGGTTTCTCCTCCGGTCGGCTGCCCCGGGTCTGTCTGACACACGTGAGCCAAGGGTCGGCACCCTGCCACGGGGGAATGGATGGTGGCGACGGAATAAGGTCGCGACACGTCCTGTCAATACCTCGATGGTGGGTGTCCCGGGGTAGTCGGGTGGGATACGTTTCGATCGTCGACGAGGGCCCGGGACCTCGCTGCGGGGGGCAGCCGGACCGGATGCCCTGAAGGAAAGTCCTTGGGGGGACGCCGTGGCGCGGGTGTTGCGCATGCCAGAAGTGGCTGACGATCCGACAGCCGCCACGCTCACTGCATGGTTGGTGGACGAGTCGGCGGACTTCGGCGGTGCCCAGAGCATCGCGACCGTCGAGACCGCGTCCTCGCTGCTGAGCATCGAGGTCTCCGAGCCCGGTGTGCTGATCAAGTCGCTGGTGGAGCCCGGACAAGAAGTGCTTCCCGGAAGTCCGCTGGCCGTGCTCGGCGCGCTCGGTGAGGTGGTCGAGGACGTCGAGCAGCTGATGGTCCAGCTCGGGCTCGGGGTCACCCCGGGCACGGGCGACCCCGACGTCCACCTCCGCGCGGTCCCGCACGACGAGCTACGCCGGACCGCCTGGCTGCCGCACGAGCCGGGCGAGATCACCGGGCCCGTGGCCGTCCCCGAGACCGAGACCGAGACCACCGTGACGCCCGACGTGCCGCCGGCCGCCGAGCTCGCCGTCGCGCCGCTGGTCGAGGCGGCCTCCGTGCCGGTGCCCGAACCGGGGAGACCCGAGCCCCGGGCGCATGCCAAGCACGCGAGTGACGCGGCCGCGGCCGCCGTACCCATGCCCGCCGAGACGGCGGCGCCGCAGCCGACGTCGGTGCGGCAGGTCCGGTTGCGTGAGGAGGTCCGGGCCGACGGGCTCGTGAACGTCATCGGAGTCGTCGAGGCGGTCTCGCTGACGGCGCTCGTGGTCAAGGCCGTCGCGATGACCACGCGTCGCGTGCCGTTGCTGCCCGACACGTCGTCGGTCACCGACGTCGCGGTGCAGCGCTGGACCGAGGCCGGGACCATCGCGCCCGTCGTGCACGTCGCCGGGCTGATGACGGCGAGCTCGGTGAGCACCACGCTCCGCGGGCTCGACGCACGCCTGCGAGACGGACGGGTCGCGAGCGGTGATCTGCTGCCGGCGACCGTGACGGTCGTCGACCTCGGGACGTTCCGTGCCGGCGAGGCGTCGCTCGACGCGACCGCGCACCACCCGGCCGTCCTGGCGATCGGCGGTGTGCGCGAGCAGGCCGTGGTCGAGAACGGCGCGGTCGTGGTCGGTCAGACGATGACCGTCACTCTCTCGTGCGACGCAGACCGGATCGAGGCCTCGACGGCCGCTCTGTGGCTGAGCCACCTCGCCAAGGTCCTCGAGCAGCCGCTGCACTTCCTCACCTGAGCCGCGCGGGGGCGTCGGCAGGCAGCCTCTCAGCACCCGCACGTCGTCGTCCGGTCACCTCGAGCTGCGCCATGCGCGAGCTGAGGCTCGGGCCGGTTGCGCTGCCGCTTAGTTCGACATAGTGTTTAAGAACTAATCGACAATCTGTGCAGGAGCGGGAATGGCACAGCAGCTCGATCGGGTCGCCCCCACGAACGGCCGGAGACCGGCGACCCCTCCGCGCCCGAGGCGGGCCGGCGCGGTGGCCGCCTGGGCGGACGACCGGCTCGGCCTGGCAAAGGCGGCACGCGGGAACCTGCGCAAGGTCTTTCCCGACCACTGGTCGTTCATGCTCGGCGAGATCGCCCTGTGGTCGTTCGTGGTCCTCCTCCTCACGGGAACGTTTCTCACGCTGTGGTTCACGCCCTCCATGTCGGAGTCGGCGTACCAAGGCAGCTACCAGCAGCTCCGCGGCGTCCAGGTCTCCGACGCCTACGCCTCGACCATGCACATCTCCTTCGACGTGCGTGGCGGGCTGCTGGTGCGGCAGATGCACCACTGGGCCGCCATGCTCTTCGTCGCCGCGATGATGATCCACCTCATGCGGGTCGCCTTCACCGGCGCGTTCCGGAAGCCTCGCGAGCTCAACTGGGTGATCGGGTCGATCCTGCTGCTGCTCGGGACCCTCGAAGGCTTCACGGGGTACTCGTTGCCCGACGACCTGCTGTCCGGCACGGGCATCCGGGCGGCCGACGGGTTCATCAAGGCCACGCCGGTGGTCGGGACGTATCTGTCGTTCTTCCTCTTCGGTGGCGAGTTCCCGGGGGACTCGATCATCCCGAGGCTGTACACGATCCACGTGCTGCTGCTCCCCGGCCTGCTGCTGGCGTTGATCGGCGCCCACATGCTGCTGTTGGTGTTCCACAAGCACACCCAGTGGGCCGGGCCGGGGCGCACCGAGCAGAACGTCGTCGGCTACCCGATGATGCCGGTCTACATGGCCAAGGCCGGCGGCTTCTTCTTCATGGTCTTCGGCGTCACGGCGCTGATGGGCGCGCTGCTGTCGATCAACCCGGTCTGGAAGTTCGGGCCGTACGACCCGTCGCAGGTCACCGCCGGCTCCCAGCCCGACTGGTACATGGGATGGCCCGACGGAGCGCTGCGGATCATGCCGAACTGGGAGTCACACGTCCTCGGGCACACGATCTCCTGGAACGTGCTGCTGCCGATCCAGGTGCTCCCGGTGGCGCTGTTCTCCGTGGTTCTCCTGCTTCCGTTCATCGAGGCCTGGATCACCGGTGACAAGCGGGAACACCATCTGCTCCAACGACCACGGAACGCCCCGGCGCGTACGGCGTTCCTGGCCGCGTTGATGACCGTGTACGGCTTGTTCTGGGCGGCCGGTGGCAACGACATCCTCGCCACCCACTTCCACTGGAGCCTGAACTCGATCACCTACTTCATGCGGGCCGCGGTGTTCCTGCTGCCGCCGCTTGTGTTCGTGGTCGTCCGCCGGTGGTGCCTCGGGTTGCAGCGCGCCGACAACGACCGACTCCTCCACGGCCACGAGTCGGGTGTGGTGATGCGCTCCGCCGAGGGCGGCTACTCCGAGCGGCACGTGCCTCTCAGCGACGCCGCGGCGTACACCTTGTCGGCCCGGGATAGCAGCGAGGTCTTCGAAGCCCCGTCGAAGACGGACGCGAACGGCGTCGCCGCTCCGCGTTCCCGGGCCGCACGCGTGCGAGGGCGACTGTCGCGATGGACGTACGGCGACGACGTGGCACCGCCCTCACCCGAAGAGCTCGCCCGGGCTCGTCGGCACCAGCAGGACGTCCGCATCGAGCAGGCCGAGCTCGAGCACCCGGCCTCCGGCCACGAGCTCGACGACCACCGACTCCGGGACGCCGACCGCGTGCCCCTTCGCGGCGGCGGCGACCACCGCGCGTGAAAGCGAGCACCGGGACGGGCGTCGGGTCAGCCTTCCGTCGCGACCTCCAGTGGTGCGGCCTCCTCACCGGTGCCGAACAGCCGGGCGTACGTCGCGCCGGCGATCAGGCCGCCGGCGATGGGTGCCACGATGAACAGCCACAGCTGTCCGATGGGGGTCCAGCCCGCGAAGAGCGCGGGGCCGATGGACCGCACCGGGTTCACCGAGGTGTTGTCGATCGGGATGCTGACCAGGTGGATCAGGGTCAACGTCAGGCCGATGGCCAGCGGAGCGAAGCCCTTGGGCGCGCGGGTGTCCGTGACGCCGTAGATCACGTAGACGAAGAACGCGGTCAGCACGACCTCGGCCAGGAACACCGACCACCAGGCGTACTGTCCGGGCGAGCGATCGCCGTACCCGTTGGTGGCGAAGCCGGTCTCGGTCGAGTCGAAGCCGGGACGGCCGTGCGCAATCACCCACAGGCTGAGGGCGGCCGCGACCGCGGCCACCAGCTGGGTGACGACGTACGCCGGGACGTCGCGCCACTCGAAGCGTCGACCCACGGCGAGGCCGATGGTGATGGCCGGGTTGAAGTGACCTCCCGAGACATGGCCGACGGCGTACGCCATCGTCACCACGGTCAGACCGAAGGCGAGGGCGATGCCGTAGAAACCGATCTCGGAGCCGGCGAAGATGGCAGCGCCGCAGCCGCCGAAGACCAGCCAGAAGGTCCCGAAGAACTCGGCGGCGATGCGCCGGGGGAGTGGATGCATGACAGAGCACCTTTCAGGCGAGCGATATCCGGATCGTCGCAGACTCACCCCTCTGGGTGAAGGAGCGTGGTGATCCGCGGTGTCGTGTCGCGCCCTCGCACTAGGGTCTGCGCGTGAGCGACGAGGGTGTCCGGACGGGGGCGACGCTGGGCATCGGCGAGCTGGCTCGGCGTACCGGTCTGACCCAGCAGGTGATCCGGGCGTGGGAGTCCCGCTTCGGCTTCCCCCGGCCGGCGCGCACCGTCGGCGGGCGACGGCAGTACTCACCGGACGACGTCGACCGGATCCAGCGGGTGGTCGCGTTGAAGGAGTCCGGCGTGCGACTGGCCCAGGCGGTCGCTCGGGTCAGCGGCGAGGAGTCGGTCGCAGCCCCGTCGATCTACGCCGCCCTCCGGGACCGGCATCCCCAGATCGAGTCGCGCGTCCTCCGGCGGGACGTCCTGGTGGCGATCTCGCACGCGATCGAGGACGAAGCCATGGCGCGAGCCTCCCGGCCGCTGGTCTTCGGCTGTTTCCAGCGCGAGACCCACTACCGGCAGGCGGCGCCCCGCTGGGAGGAGATCGCCCGCACCGCCGGTGCCTGCCTGGTGTTCGCGGACTTCTCGACCGTCGCGAACGGTGTCGGCCGCCCCGTCGAGGTGCCACTGGAGCCCGAGTCGCCGCTCCTGCGCGAGTGGGCGGTCGTCGTCACCGGACACTCGTTCTCGGTGGTCCTGACCGCGTGGGAGGTGCCACGGCAGACGACGGTGCCTCTCCACGAGCGCGAGTTCGAGTCGATGTTCACCTTCGACCCGGCGGCCGTCCGCACGGCGGCAGAGGTCTGTGTCGCCGCGGCGCGCTCCTCGCGAGCCGTTCCGGCTCGCTTGCTCCGGACCCTGGGTGAGCACCTGGCGACCGAGCCGACCCCGGCCCACGGGGTCGACGCCCTCGTCCTCCGCGCGTTCGACTACCTCCAGCGCGTCTGACCCGTCCGGTCGTCGCGTGCGACGGGCATCGCCGGTCGCGACCCGGCGTGGAAGACTGCCCCGATGCCTGCGACGGATCGGGAGACACGCGAGGCGATGACGTGACCCGTGCTCTCGTCGCGTCCGGACCGGGCGAGCTGGCGGTCCGCGACGTGACGCTGCGGGCGCTCGGCGCCGACGACGTCCGGGTCCGGATCGCGGGTGTCGGCGTCTGCCACTCCGACCTGTCGATGGTCAACGGAACGCTGCGGCCGTCGTACCCGCTGGTGCTCGGGCACGAGGCGTCGGGCGTCGTGACCGAGGCGGGCGAGACCGCCGGTGTCGACGTCGGGCAGCACGTCGTCCTCAACTGGGCCGTGCCCTGCGACACCTGCTGGCACTGCACGCACGGCCAGCCGTGGCTGTGCTCGACGATCGAGGGCAGCACCGGAGCCCCGGGCGGCACCCTGGCCGACGGCACGCCGTACGACGCCTGCCTCGGTCTCGGCGCCATGGCCGAGGAGGTCGTGGTCGCAGCGAGCGCGATCGTCCCGCTGCCCGGCGACGTACCGCTGGAAGAGTCGGCCCTCCTCGGCTGCGCCATCCTCACCGGCGTCGGCGCCGCGCAGAACGCCGGACACGTCGCGGCGGGTGACACCGTGCTCGTCCTCGGTCTCGGCGGTGTCGGCCTCTCGGCGGTCGCCGGCGCCCGGCTCGCGGGAGCCGATCGGATCATCGCGGTGGACGTGTCCGACTCCAAGGAGTCGCTGGCCCGCGTCGCCGGCGCCACCGACTTCGTCGTCGCGTCTCCCGATCTCGCGAAGCGGGTGCGGTCCCTGACCGACGGCCGCGGCGCCGACGTCGCCCTGGAGTGCGTCGGCTCCGCCACCACCATCCGCCAGGCCTGGACCGCCGTACGCCGTGGCGGCACCTGCGTCGTCGTGGGCGTCGGGCCGAAGGACCAAGAGGTCACGTTCAACCCGCTCGAGCTCTTCCACTTCTCCCGGACGCTGGTGAGCAGCGTCTACGGCAACAGCGACCCGCGGCGTGACATCGCCGGCCTGCTCGAGCACGTGGCCGCCGGTCGTCTCGACCTCGCCGCCACCATCACCGACCGGATCACGCTCGACGACGTCCCGGCGGCGTTCGAGCGGATGCAACGCGGCCAGGGCGGCCGCGCTCTGATCACCTTCCCCGACCCCGACCTGTGAGTGAGCCGATGAACGACACCACCCGCATCGCCGTCCTGATCGACTGCGACAACATCAGCCACCAGTGGGCCCAGGCGATCCTGGGCGAGATCGCCAAGCACGGCACCCTGGGGGTCAAGCGGGGGTACGGCGACTGGACCGACACGCACCTCAAGAACTGGCGTCCCGAGCTGGCGACGTACGCGATCCAGCCGGTGCAGCAGTTCGCCTACACCGTCGGCAAGAACGCCACGGACTTCGCGCTCGTGATCGACGCGATGGACCTGCTCTACTCCGGCAGCGTCGACGCGTTCTGCATCGTCTCCAGCGACGGCGACTTCACCCGCCTGGTGATGCGGCTGCGCGAGTCCGGCAAGCGCGTCTACGGCATCGGCGCCCGGAAGACGCCGCGGGCGTTCCAGAACGCCTGCGACCAGTTCACCTATGTCGAGCTGCTGGTGGGAGGAGACGCGACTCCCGACGACGACTCGGCGGTCGCGGCGGCGACGACGGCTGCGACGACGCCGCGAAGAAGGCGGTGAAGAAGGCGGCCCCCGCGAAGAAGGCGGCGAAGAAGGCGGCGCCGGCGACGAAGGCGACGACCCCGGAGAGGAGCTCGACGCAGAAGGCCAGCGACCTCCTGCTCCCGGCGGTGGAGGCGAGTGCCGACGAGGACGGCTGGGCCGCCCTGTCCGCGGTCGGCAGCTATCTCACGAAGACCAACCCGTCGTTCGACTCACGGGACCACGGGCACGCCAAGCTGAGCACCCTCGTCCGGAACCTGCCCCAGCTCGAGGTCAACGAGGTGGCGATCGGGAACGGGCGCACCACCCTCTTCGTCCGGCCGGCGCCGACGAGCAGGACGCGCAAGCGCAGCAGGAGCTGACCATGGCGCAAGCCGCCGTGCGGATGGATGATGGTTCAACGACCGAGGGGAGCACCACGTGACGATCGACCTGGATGCCATCAACGCCGAACGCGAGCGGATCAAAGTCGACTACCTGAAGGAGTCGCCGGACCGTCCCGAGAGCAGCGCCCGGGGACTGCACCACTTCGCCCTGATCTGCTCCGACGTCCGGACGACGATCGACTTCTACCAGGGCATGCTGGAGTTCCCCCTCACGGAGATCTTCGAGAACCGTGACTACCAGGGCTCGAACCACTTCTTCTTCGACATCGGGCAGGGCAACCTGCTGGCCTTCTTCGACCTGCCCGGCCTCGACCTCGGTCCGTACGCCGAGGTGCTCGGCGGCCTGCATCACCTCGCCATCTCGGTCAGCCAGGAGAAGTGGGACCACCTGCGCACCAAGCTCGACGCCGCCGGTGTCGAGTACCTGGTCGAGTCGGAGAAGTCGATCTACTTCCGCGACCCCGACGGCGCCCGCCTCGAGCTCCTCGCCGACCCGCTGGGGGAGATGTACGGCACCAAGGTGCTGTAGGGCTGATACCCCCGGTGTAGGCCGTCGCGTACGCAGAACCCCGCGGGCCGCCGAGGGGAAGGCCCCGACGGCCCGACGGGAGTACGCCCGGGCGCCGCTCAGGAAAGGATCCGGGGCAGCCCGAAGCTCGCCATCACCCCCACCTCGAACCGGGTGATCTCACTGATCCGGTCACCCGCGAGGCCGAAGACGTAGAGCCCCAGCGCGCGGTAGGTGTCGGTCGCCGGGTCGAGTGCGTAGAAGCCGCACGCCGGGCAGCCGTTGGCGCGGACCGGCACCATCCGCATGATGCGCGTCTCGGGCGGCGCGATGGCCCGGAGGAAGACGACCGTCGCGGCACGGCCGTGGTACTCGTAGGGCATCGGCGGCATCGAGACCCGCACGTCGTCGGTCATCAGGGAGATCAGCTGGTCGACGTCGTGACGTGAGAACGCGTCGAGGTAGGCCTCCAGGAGCCGCCGCTCCTCGGGGGAGTCGGGCTCCGGCGGGCTCGGCTGTGCGCGGCTGGCGGCGAGGTCCTGGTTGGCGTCCAACGTGGCCCGCGCGCGCTTGAGCGCGCTGGTGACGGACTCGACGGTGACGTCGAGGATCTCGGCGGCCTCGGCGGCGCGGAAACCGAGCACGTCGCGCAGGATCAGGACCGCTCGCTGCTTGGGCGGCAACAGCTGCAGGGCGGTGACGAACGCCAAGGACATCGCCTCGCGCAGCTCGATCGCGGCCTCCGGGCCGGGCGCGGGGTCGGCCGGGTCGAGGAGGGCATCGGGGAACGGCTGCAGCCACGACACCTCGCCGTACCTCGTCGGCTCAGGGGGTACGACGCCGCGGATGCGCGTGCTCACGTCGGGCTCCCGTCGCGCAACGGCGCGGACGGCGTCCAGGCTGCGGTTGGTGGCGATGCGGTAGAGCCAGGTGCGCACCGACGACCGCCCCTCGAAGCCGTCGAGACCGCGCCAGGCCGACAGCAGCGTCTCCTGCAGCACGTCCTCGGCATCCTGCAGGGACCCGAGGACGCGGTAGCAGTGCACCTGCAGCTCGCGACGGTACGGCGCGACCAGCTCGCCGAACGCGTCCTCGTCGCCGGACCGCGCTCGCGCGAGCAGGTCCGTCGCCAGGTCTGTGTCCATGTCCTCACCTTCGTCTCCTCGACCCTCTCGTGGACCACCGACAGCGGTGGCCGAAGAGGTAGACGAGGTGGGAGCCGGGAACTGGGCGGTCCGGCGGCGCCCAGTTCACGTCGTACCCCCCGTCTGCCCTTTCGAACGCCGGTGACACTCGGTCACCGGTCCGAGAGAGGAGCTCTCATGCCACCCATGGAGCACCGTCGGCTGACCGTCCTGTTGACCGCCGGCGCCTACCTGCTGATCACCCTCGACGCGCTCGTCGTCGTCACCGCCCTGCCGTCGATCCACGCCGACCTCGGCGGTGGGGCGGGCAACCTGCCCTGGATCATCAACGCCTACGCCCTCACCTTCGCCGCCGGGATCATCACGGCCTCCGCGCTCGGCGACCGGCTCGGCCGACGACGGACGTACGTCGGCGGGCTGGTGCTGTTCAGCCTCGCGTCGGCGGCGTGCGCCCTGGCGCCGAACCTCGACGTGCTGATCGGCTTCCGGGCCGTCCAGGGGCTGGGGGCGGCGATCGTCATGCCGCTCGGCCTGACGTTGCTCACCTCGACCTTCCCGGCCGACCGCCGCGGCGCCGTCGTCGGGATCTGGGGCGGGGTCGCCGGCCTCGGCGTCGCGTCCGGCCCGCTCGTCGGTGGCGTCGTCACCGAGGGACTCGACTGGCACTGGATCTTCTGGGTCAACGTCCCGCTCGGCATCGCCGCCGTCGTGGCGATCCTCCGGGTCATGCCCGAGACCTACGGCCCGCGCAGCCGGCTCGACCCGCTCGGGATGGTCACGGCGTCCGGTGCGATGGGCGCCCTCGTGTGGGGCGTGCTCCGGGCCCCCGCCACCGGCTGGGGGTCGACCGAGGTGCTGGTCGCGCTCGCCCTGGGCGTCGCCCTGCTCGCCGCGTTCCTGGTCTGGGAGACCGTCACGCCGGAGCCGATGGTGCCGCTGGCGCTGTTCCGCTCGCGCGTGTTCTCGGCGTCGGCAGCCACCCAGTTCCTGATGTCCGCCTCGATCTTCGCGACGGCGTACGTCACGAGCCAGTACTTCCAGATCTCCCGCGGCGACTCGCCGCTCGGCACCGGACTGCGGTTCCTGCCGTGGACCATGACGCCGCTGCTGATCGCCCCCTTGGCGGGCAAGCTGGTCGACCGGGTCGGGGCGCGCGCGATCGCGGCTCCGGGTCTGCTGCTCCAGGCCGTCGGTTTCGTCTGGCTCCTGCACGAGGCGCACACCCATGCGTCGTACGGCAACTTCGTCGCGCCGTTCGTCCTGGCCGGTATCGGGATCTCGATGGCTCTCCCCGCCCCGTCGGCCGCCGGGCTGAACGCCGCCCCGCCGGCACTGCTGGGTCGCGCGGCCGGAGTCCTGAACACCCTGCAGCAGATCGGTCAGGCCACCGGCGTGGCCGTGGTGACCGTGGTCTTCGACGCCCACGGCTCGCTGAGCTCGCCGTCGGAGATGTTGTCCGGCTACGAGCCGGCCCTGCTCACCGCCGCGACCATCTCGGTCCTCGGGGCGCTGACTGCCCTGGGCATCAGCCGCCATCGGTCCTCGGGCGCCGCGACTCCCGCCGAGGAGCTGGCCGAAGCCGCCGTCTGACGGTTCGGGTCGTCCGCCTCACGTGCTCATCTACGAGCACCTGGGGCGGACGACCCCTCCCTCGGGGCGGCCGCGTGCGGTAGGCAGGCCTTGTGCAGTTCACCCACGACTGGCTCCCGCAGCGAGTGGTCTTCGCCGGCGGTGGCGCGGCGGACGCCGTCGCCGACGAGGTACGCCGGCTCGCGGCGTCGCGGGTGATGGTGATCGCGTCCGACCCCGCGCGGGCCGAACCGGTCCTGGCCGGCGTCCCGGTCCAGGTGCTGCACACCGACGTCGCGATGCACGTCCCGGTGGAGGTCGCCGAGAAGGCCCGGGAGGTCGCGGCCGAGCAGGACGTCGACCTGGTCGTCTGCATCGGCGGCGGCTCGACGACCGGGCTCGCCAAGGCCGTCGCACTGACCACCGGTCTCCCGATCGTCGCCGTTCCCACGACGTACGCCGGCTCCGAGGCCACCGACGTCTGGGGCCTCACCGAGCAGCGGCCGCAAGACGACGGGCATCGACCCGCGGGTGCTCCCGCGCACGATCGTGTACGACGCGAGCCTGATGCTCACCCTGCCCGTGCCGACCAGCGTGGCCTCCGGCCTCAACGCCCTCGCCCACTGCGTCGACTCGATGTGGGCGCCGCGCACGGACCCGATCGACCAGGCCCTCGCGGTCGACGGCATGCGCGCACTCCGCCTCGGCCTGCTGCGCATCGTCGCTGACCCGTCGGGACTCCCGGGACGCGAGCAGACCCTGTACGGCGCCTACCTCGCCGCGGTCGCCTTCGCCTCCGCGGGGTCGGGGCTGCACCACAAGATCTGCCACGTGCTCGGCGGCATGTTCGGCCTGCCCCATGCCGAGACCCATGCGGTCGTCCTGCCCCACGTCCTCGCCCTGAACGCGCCGGCCGTCCCGGACCTCGACCGGCGGATGGCGGAGGCGCTGGACGCGCCCACGGCTCTCGACGGACTCCGCGGTCTCCGCGACGAGACCGACGCGCCGCGGGCACTGCGCGACCTCGGGCTGGCCGAGGACGACGTACCGAAGGCCATCCAGCCGATCCTCGAGGCCGCGCCCCCGAGCAACCCGACACCGGTCACCACCGAGAACATCGAGGCGCTGCTCCACGACGCCTGGGAAGGGAAGGAGCCACGATGAGCGACATCTCGGCCGAGCAGCAGGCGCGTGAGGAGGCGTTGGTCGAGCGGGTGATCGCGTCGTACGCCGGCACTCCCGACCCGCGGACGAAGGAGCTGGTCGAGGTCCTGACCCGCCACGTCCACGCGTTCCTGCGCGAGACCCGACTGACCGAGGAGGAGTGGAAGCGGGCCGTCGACTTCCTCACCGCCGTCGGCCACCTCACCGACGACCGGCGCCAGGAGTTCATCCTGCTGTCCGACGTGCTCGGTGCCTCGATGCAGACGATCACGATCAACAACGAGGCGTACGCCGACGCCACCGAGGCCACCGTCTTCGGACCGTTCTTCCGCGAGGGTTCGCCCGACGTCGGCCTCGGCGGCGACGTGGCCGGAGGAGCTCCGGGTGAGCCGTGCTGGGTCGAGGGCACCGTCACCGACACCGACGGCCGCCCGGTGGCAGGCGCCCGGATCGAGGTGTGGGAGGCCGACGCCGACGGCCGCTACGACGTGCAGTACGACGACGACCGGGTCGCGGGCCGCGGTCATCTCCACACGGACGACCGGGGCGGGTACCGCTTCTGGGCGGTGACCCCGACGCCGTACCCGATCCCCGACGACGGTCCCGTCGGCGATCTGCTCCGCGCGACGGCCCGGTCGCCGATGCGCGCCAGCCACCTCCACCTGATGGTCGAGGCCGACGGGTTGCGCACGCTCGTCACCCACGTCTTCCCGCGCGGGGACGCCTACCTCGACTCCGACAGCGTCTTCGGCGTGCGTGAGTCGCTGGTCGTCGACGTCCACCAGCAGATCCCGACCACGCCGACCCCCGACGGCCGCGAGGTGGCCGGACCCTGGGCCCGGATCGAGGTCGATCTCGTGCTCGCGCCGACGAGCGGCTGAGACCCCGCGAGGCCACGGGGGAGATCGACGTCCCGGAGACACGGAAGGCGGTGGCCCTCGTGCGTAACGATGACCACCGCCACTGGTCACGCCCGGCCGCGCCCGCTTCCCGCGCCCGAGCAGCCTTCACTCTAGGCCGGAACCACGGCCCCGGACCATGCCGAGTGCGTCGAATTCGCCGCCTCCGACGACTCAATCCGTAGGTCGCGCGGAGCGTCCGATCCGCCAGAGCCACCACAGGCCGAGCAGCGGCAGCACCAGCGGCACGAAGCCGTAGCCGTTGCCGTAGTCCGACCAGACGCTGGCCCGGTCGAGGTCGTCGGGATGGCTGAGGGTCCCGATCACCAGGACGCCGGTGAGCTCGACGCAGATGGTCACCAGGGCGACGCGCCGGCGCTCGGTGGCCAGAGCCCAGGTGGCCACGATGTAGACGATCCCCGAGAACAGCGACAGCGTGTACGCCACCGGCGCCGTGGACGCCTGGGTGGCGAGCTGGACCAGCGCGCGTGCCGTGGCGGAGAGGGCGAACAGGCCGTAGACGAACACCAGGATCCGCCCGAGGCCGTGCCGGGTCGACAGCTCGGTCATGCCGACCACAGCTGGTGGATCCGGAGGAACAGGACCGGGATCACCGCCACCGCGACGAGGAGCACCCCGGTGCCGGCGCGGCTCCGCTCACCGACCGACCAGACGAACCCCGCCGGCAGGATCACCAGGCTGCCGACCAGGTAGCCGACGTACGCCGCGACGTTGACGCCCTCGTGATCCCCGCCGAGCCGGACCAGCCCGATCACCAGCTGCGCGACGAGTCCGAGCTCGAGCAGCGCCAAGGTGCCGTAGACCCAGTCGTCGGGCTGCCGGTCTCGGGCGATCAGCACCACCAGCCAGAGCGCGACCACCACCACCAGCGCGGTCAGCGCGATCTGCAGGCCGGTCATGCGGCGAGCCTAGATGGCGACGATGCCGTGCTTTCGACGTACCTCCGGTACGCTGAACACATCAGTTCGTCGAGCTCTTGCCGCGAATTGTCCGCACGTCGTAGCTCATACCTGCTCCGTGCGTAGCCGCCCGGCAACGTGCCGACTCCCGGCTTCGGCGAGACCACACAGATTTGGCTTTCTCTTGTCTTCGTTCGACTCCCTCGGCGTGCCCGCACGCCTGTCCAAGGTCCTGGCCCGCCAGGGCATCGAGACCCCGACCCCGATCCAGGCTGCGACGCTGCCGGACTCGATGGCCGGACGTGACGTCCTCGGCCGCGGCCGCACCGGCTCCGGCAAGACCTACGCGTTCCTGCTGCCGCTCGTGGCCCGCCTGAGCGACTCCTCACGGCCTCGACGCGGCGCGCCGCGCGCGCTGATCCTGGCCCCGACCCGCGAGCTGGTCGGTCAGATCGACGCCGCCCTCGCGCCGTTGGCCAGCGAGGCCGGCCTGACCACTCGCACCATCTTCGGCGGCGTCGGCCAGCAGCCGCAGGTCAACGCGCTGCGCCGCGGAGTCGACGTCGTCGTCGCCTGCCCCGGCCGGCTCGAGGACCTGATCGGCCAGGGCCACTGCTCCCTCGACGACGTCGAGATCACCGTCCTCGACGAGGCCGACCACATGGCCGACCTCGGCTTCCTGCCCTCCGTACGCCGGATCCTCGGTCGTACGCCGAAGGGCGGCCAGCGCCTCCTCTTCTCGGCCACGCTCGACAAGGCGATCGACACCCTGGTCCGCCAGTTCCTGAGCAACCCGGTGACCCACCAGGCCGACTCCGTGCAGTCGCCGATCGTCGAGATGACCCACCACGTGCTGCACGTCGACCGCGAGCACCGCTTGCCGGTGCTCGTCGACCTGGCCAGCGCACCGGGCCGCACGATGGTCTTCACCCGCACCAAGCACGGCGCCAAGGCGTTGGCCCGCCAGCTCAACCGCAGCGGTGTCCCCACCGTCGAGCTCCACGGCAACCTGGGCCAGGGCGCCCGCACCCGCAACCTCGACGCGTTCCACTCCGGCAAGGCAGCGGCACTCGTCGCCACCGACATCGCCGCCCGCGGAATCCACGTCGACGACGTCTCGCTGGTGGTCCACGCCGACCCGCCGGCCGAGCACAAGGCCTACCTGCACCGCTCCGGTCGTACGGCGCGTGCGGGCAACGCCGGCACGGTCGTCACCCTGATGACCTCCGAGCAGGTCCGCGACGTCCGCGACATGGCGCGCGCCGCCGGCATCAAGCCGACCACCACACGCATCCAGGGTTCCACCCACCCGGTTCTGCTCGAGCTCGCCCCTGGCGAGCGCACGCTGACCGAGGGCCTGGAGACAGCTGCCGCGTCGTCGCCCCGGACACGCTCCGGTGGCGGCGGCGGAGGCGGGCGCAACCGCGCGCCGTCGTCGCCCGGCCACGAACGGCCAGGGTGGCGGACAGCGGTCGGCCAAGCCCGCGTCGTCGTCCAGCCCGTCGTCCAACCCGTCCTCCTCGCGCAGTCGGCGAGGTCGCGGTAACGGCGGGCGCACCTCGTCGGGCGGCGGCCACAGCGCCGCCTCGTTCAGCTCCGGCCGACGCTGACGCTCGTCGTTCTCCGCTCAGATCGACAGCGGTAGCACGCCGGCGAGCTCCGGCACGTCGATCGGCAGCGGTACCCGACCGAGCGCGATCAGGGCGGCGTGCTCGTCGTCCCAGGTGTGCGGGAGGTCGACGTCCGCGATCGCCTCGACCGTACGACGTACGGCCGTGAGCGACCCCGGCGTCGGATGGCCGGCCTCTTCGCCGAGGTCGAGCTGGTGCACCGCCAGCTCGACCACCCAGGTCGCCAGGAAGTCGCCGCTGCGTCATCGTCTTGCCCTGGAACAGCACCGGCTGGTCGGGCAGGCGCGCCAGCGCGACGCGCAGCATGGCGGCGACGTCGTCGAGGTGGCGGAGCGCTCCCTCGGGCCGGTTGTAGGCCGTCGCCGTACGGCGCATCCACAGGATGTGCGGCACCTGGTCGTCGTCGTCAGCGGCGAAGGATGCCCAGTACGACGCCGCGTCGTGGTCGCACGGGTCGTCCACCTGCATCGCACAGACCCCGACCATCTCCTCGAGACCGAGCCGCGAGTGCACCACCACCTCGAGCCGGCTCCACCCGTGCACCCGTGACGCACCGAGCAGGTCGTACTCCGAGAACGAGCGCGCCGCCGCCACGAAGACGTCCAGCTGCTCGCGCATCAGCTCGACGGCGGTCGCGTGGTCGAAGGAGAGCGGTCGCACGCCCCCACTCTAGGAATCCGGTCTCCCTCCGCTGGTCGAGGAGGTCGCTCTGCGACGCCACTCCGCTGGTCGAGCGAGGTCGCGTCTGCGACCGCCACTCCCGCTGGTCGAGGAGGTCGCTCTGCGACCGTCTCGAGACCAAGGTGACCGGCAGGGGTGGTTTCGAGACAGGCGCTAGCGCGCCTTCCTCAACCACCGGAGCAACAGCGCTAGCGCGCCTTCCTCAACCACCGGGAACGACCGCGCCGGGGACTCGGTCAGCCCTCGATCAGCGCCTCGGTGAGGATCGCCGCCAGGGTGTCGACCTGGACGTCGGCCGAGGAGCCGGTGTCCTGCTCGCCCGCCCCGTCGAGGGCGCGGGCGGCCAGGCCGGCCTTGGCGTCGATCAGCTCGGCGATCTTCGCGTCGATGGTCTGGGCGGCGATGATCCGCCAGGCGGTGACCGGCATCGTCTGACCGATCCGGTGGACCCGGTCGATCGCCTGGGTCTGCTCGGCGTTGGTCCAGGAGAGCTCGGCGAGCACGACGTTCGACGAGACCTGGAGGTTGATCCCGACACCGGCCGCCGTCAGGGAGCAGACGATGACGTGGACGTCGGGGTCGTTGGTGAACGAGTCGATCGCATGGTCGCGGGCGGTACGCGTCTGGTCGCCGCGGATCGACGTGGAGCGCACACCGCGGCGCTCGAACAGCTCCTCGGCCGCGTCCATCACGTCGAGGTGCTTGGCGAAGAACACGACCTTGCCCGCGCTCCGGGCCAGCTGGACGGCGTAGTCGGCGGCCAGCTCGGCCTTCGCCTGGCCGATCTTGCGCACCATGGTGAACACGTTGTCGCCGGTCTCGGCCTCGCTGCCCTCGGCGACCTCGCGCTCGGCGACGCGGCGGACCAGCTCGTGGTCGATGCCGTCCTCGCCGAGGATCGATGCGCCCGGGCGGCGGTGCTCGAGAGCCGCCTGGTAGCGACCGACGAGGCGCTGCGCGAGCTGCCGCTCGGCCTCGCGGATGGAGCGGCCCATGGCGCCCTCGAGCTCGACCGGGAGGTCGGCGACACGGCGGGCGGGGATGTCGGCGGCGACGTCGACCTTGCGCCGGCGGACGATGCCGAGGTCGACCACCGACTGTCGAGCGGCCGGGTAGAACGCGTGGTCGGCCGGGGTGAACCCGGTCTCCTCGAGGGAGGACATCAGCACGTTGCCGGGCTTCTTCTCCTCGATCCAGCCGAGCATCTGCCAGATCGCGCGGAAGTCGTCGATGTCGTTGATCAGCGGCGTACCGGTCAGCGCCATCATCAGCGGCCGGGCCACCCGCTGGCGGATGCGGTCGGAGACCTCGAGGACGTTCTGCGAGCGCTGCGACTTCTTGTTCTTGATGTAGTGCGCCTCGTCGACGACCAGGCCGCGGAAGCCGTGCTCACCCATCCACCGGACGTGCCGGTCGAGGACCTCGTAGTTGACGACCACGATGTCCGCGAACCCGTCGACGTCCTGGCCGTCTCCGTGGACGACAGTGACGGTGCGGGTCGGCGTCCACATCGCGGCCTCGCGCGCCCAGTTGGTCTTGACGACGTTCGGCACGATCGCGAGCAAGGGGTAGGCGTCCGCCACCTGCGCAGCGAGCAGCGCCTGGGCGGTCTTGCCGAGGCCCGGCTCGTCGGCCAGCAGATAGGTGCGGTGGCCCTCGGCGGCCGCCGCCAGGAGGTTCGCCTGGTGGGGCATCAGCTCGAGGTCGGGCGGCAGCAGCATCGGCCGCGGCTCGGGAAGCTCCATGCTCGCCGGTGCCCCGGCTGCGGCCTGCTCGAAGGAGTTGAGCAGCGGCTCGATCAGCTCCCACCCGGCCAGGCTCCCGTGCACCCGCGGTGCGGCCTGGGTGAAGTCGGGCACCAGGAACGGGTTGGCCAGCTGGGCCTGGACGACGGACTGCGGCAGCGCGGTCCGCTCGCGCACGGCGCTGGAGAACGTGGGGTCGGGCTCCGGCTCGGGCTCCGGCTCGAGTCCGGCCTGGAGCTGCATCTCGCGCTCGAGGCGGCGAGTGGCGTCGGAGATGACCGCGTCGTCCTGGAGCAGGCTGAAGAGCGACGGCTCGCGGGTGGCGATCTGGGCCAGGATCGTGGCCAGGCCCTCCAGGCGCTTGAGCTGCGACTCCTTCTGCGTGGGGGTCAGGGCCTCGTCGCCTCGTACGTTCGCCCGCTCGGCGCGCGCGAGCAGCGCCGCTGCCTGGAACCTGGCCCGCTGGCCCGAGGTCAGCTGCCGTTGGTTGACGGCACGCTCGACCTCGCGGACCGCCATCGCGAGCACCGGGATGATGCCCTCGTTGTCCCGCCTGCGGGTCTGACCCCGGCCCTGCGTCCGGGAACGCTGACCGTCCCGGCTACCGCCGGACTGGCGTCGACGCTGTGTGGCCAACCAGCCGCTCTCTTCCTCAAGCGCGAAGCTCCACCGCCGCGGGCCCCGCCCGCCATCGGTGCCCCCGCCGTCCGACGGCGGGTCTGATGTCATGCAGCCCGATCCGCTCGTCGGATCGAACCCCTCGGCCGTGCCGCGCCGGACGGCGCTGACACCCGGCGTAGCGGGCCAGAAAGCCCGACACGCGGCGGTGCCGATGCCACCAGTGTACGCCGAGACGCTCTCCGGCGTGGTTTCGGGGCGAATCGGGCGTCCCGAGCGGGGGGATCCGCCTCGCCGGCCGGATCCCTCCCGTTCCCCCAGGTCTCGCTAGCAGGAGTGCTGGTGCTCTGCCGTGCAGGTGTCGTGGCCCCGGCCGCCGTACGCCGTGTCGGAGCCCTTGCCGCCGACCAGGTGGTCGTCGCCGGCGTTGCCCCTGAGCACGTCGTCGCCTCCGGAGCCGAACAGTCGGTCGTCGACGAGGCTGTTCCCCATCAGGGTGTCGTCGCGCTCGGAGCCGACGAACTCGTCCATGAAGCCGAAGGTGATCGTGCCCCGGCCCCACAATGCGGTGGCGTGGTTCACCAGGATCTGGACCTTGTGGTGGCTTCCGGCGAAGGTGAGCCGGCCGACCCCGGGTCCGCCGTCGACGTGGGCGATGGTGCGGTCGGTGTCCGCCCCCATGAACGGGTCGGGGACCTGGAACACGTCGCGGCCCTCGTCGCCGTAGAAGGTGGCGAGGTAGAGGTTGTCGATCACTGCCCTGTCGGCACCGCTGCCGAGCCGGACGGTGAGGTTCTGGCCGCCCTCCTCCGGGCTGAGGTAGGTGTCGGCGCCGGCACCACCGAGATAGGTGCCGGTCTCCCCGCTGAGGGTGTCGTTCCCGCTGCCACCGTCGACCGCGTCGTCCTCGAAGGTCCCGTCGTGGCCGCCGTCGAGGTGGTCGTTGCCGTCCTCGCCGAACAGGTGGTCGACGCCCTTGTTGCCGCCGATCGTGTCGTCACCGGGTCCTCCGCAGACGATGTCGTCCCCGAGGTCGGCGCCGAAGGTGTCGTTGCCCGCGCCGAGCACCACGACGTCGTTCCCCGTGGTGCCGGTCAGGGTGTCGGCACCGTCCGTGCCGACGATGGTGGCCGCCTGCCCGTCGCACGTGGGCACGACCACGGAGGCTCCGGCCGGTGCACCCAGGGCGCCCCACGCGACCACCATCGCGACACCCAGGAATCCGGATCCGTACGCCGATCTCGTTCGCACCGTTGTGCCTCCTGTCACGGGCTCGACGAGCCCACCTGTGCTGTCTGATGTCCGGCGGGGCGAATTGGTTCGGTCACCGATGCGCTCGGCCGTTCTCTAGCCTGGAGCACGTGCGCATGGACGACGTACGGCGGCTCGACCTCGGCACCTTCGTGCGACCCGCCGAGGAGACCGGCACCGGGCAGCCTCGGATCGAGGCGGTCTACGGCTACGTCGTGCGGACGGCGGCGGGCGTGCTCCTGCTGGACACCGGGCTGGGCTTCGCCGACGACGAGACCGAGGCGTGGTACCGCCCGCGCCGGGTCGCCCTCGACGACGCGTTGGGCACGGCCGGAGTGGAGCTCGCCGACGTCGCGCTCGTGGTCAACTGCCACCTCCACTTCGACCACATCGGGTCCAACCCGAGATTCGCCGGGCGTCCGCTGTTCTGCCAGCGCACCGAGCTCGAGACGGCACGCGCGGGCGACTACACCGCGCCGGGCCTGGTCGACTTCGCGGGTGCGACGTACGAGCTCCTGGACGGCGAGGCCGAGATCGCGGCCGGCGTGCACGTGATCCCGACGCCGGGACACGTCGACGGGCACCAGTCGGTGGTCGTGGTGTGCGAGGACGGTTCGGTGGTCCTCGCCGGTCAGGCTCACGACACGGCGTCTGAGTGGTCGGCCGACGCGCTCGCGGCCCGTGCGACCGTCCTCGGGCATGCCGCGCCGCTGCCCGAGCCGAGCCCGTGGATGACGCGGCTCCTCGCGTTCGACCCGCGCCGGGTCGTCTTCGCCCACGACGCCGCGGTCTGGACGCCCTGACCGGCCGACCGGGTCCGACGTACTCTCCGAGCATGACCCGCACCACCCTGATCGCGCTCGGCGCGGTCCTCATCATCTTCGGCGCCGTGTGGTTCCTCCAGGGCGTCGACGTCCTCGGCGGCTCCGGCATGAGCGGCAAGACCCTGTGGGCGGTCGTCGGCCCGATCGTCGCCCTGGTCGGGGCCGGCCTCCTGGTGACGGGACTACGCCGGCCGCGCTAGGGCCCGAGTCTCGCCAGCTTCGCCTCGACCAGGCGGCGTACCAGGTCGTCGGGCAGCGGCTCGTCGATGGCGAAGTGCAGCGAGCCCGGCGTGTGCTCGTACCCCGCGATGGCGTCGCCGAGGTCCGCGAGCACGGCGCCGCTGTGGGGCAGATAGGCGAGGTGGTTCTTGAACGCCGCGAACCCGGCCACGACCTTGCCGTCGACGCGGAACGCCGGCATCCCGTAGGAGATGCACTCCTCGCTGTCGGGCACCACGGCCCGGATCGAGCGGCGTACCGCCTCCAGAGTGGTTCGCTTGGGCTCGTCGACGGTCGCGAGGTAGGCGTCGACGTCGTGCGCGCTCACGCTCGGCGGCTCAACTGCCGAGGGCCGTGATGACGTCCTTGCTGTGGGTGAGGGGGATCCGGTTGCCTTCGAGCTGGATGGTCGATCCGCTCGCGGTGTCGGCCAGCTCGAGGATCCGCACGTTCACCCGTTGGTGCACCTTGACCTCGATCTGGTCGCGTGCGACCT
Organism: uncultured Actinomycetota bacterium; assembly: GCA_963812055.1. Classification (GTDB taxonomy): domain Bacteria; phylum Actinomycetota; class Actinomycetes; order Propionibacteriales; family Nocardioidaceae; genus Nocardioides. The sequence goes on along the minus strand of CAWEUA010000016.1, from coordinate 54,820 downwards.
GGAAGACCAACCCCTCGGCGGGGCTGCTCCGATGCTTGGCGGCGAACCCGTACACGTGGGTGTCCGTCACCGCCACCAGCATGTTCTGGGGCATCCCGCTCGCGGCGTCGTGCATCCGCGCACCTGCCAGCGCGCCACCGACCGTCGCGACGGAGTCCGCCGCACCACCGAGGCCGTCGGCCACGCTGTCACCGATCAGACCACCGGCGAACATGCTCCCGGTGTGACCGCGCGGCATGAACTGCCCGGCCGCGGTGACCTCCTCCGACACCCCCATGTTGCGCAACGCCACCTCGACGCTCTGCACCATCTTCTCTTCCGACATCCCACCGCCCCCTCCGGCGACGACACACCCGTCTCACTCATGCTGCCCGAGTCGGGTCGGAACGGCTAGAGCTCGGCGCGGAGGATCGCGGCGGCGCCGGCCATCGCTCGCATCTTGCCCTCGGCGCTGGCGCGGGGGAGGTACTTCATCCCGCAGTCGGTGGCGATCGTGATCTTGTCGGGCGACGTGTGGTCGAACGCCCGGCGTACCCGGTCGGCGACGAGCTCGGCCGACTCGACCTCGTGGTCCGAGAGGTCGATCACGCCGAGGATGATCGTCTTCTCGCTGAGGTCCTTCAGGACGCCCAGGTCGAGCCCCGACTGCGCGGTCTCGATCGAGATCTGGTCGGCCGTGCAGCCGGCCAGCTCGGGCAGGAACGAGTAGCCCTCGGGCCGCTCATGGATGATCGCGGCGTACCCGAAGCAGATGTGGACGGCGGTCCTGCCGGTCACGCCGTCGAGGGCTGCGTTGAGCGCAGCGAGACCGAACGCCCGGGCCGGCTCGGGCCTGGCCTGCATGTAGGGCTCGTCGATCTGGACCAGATCGGCGCCGGCGGCGTGCAGGTCCTTGATCTCGGCGTTGACCGCCGCGGCGTACGCCATCGCGGCCGACTCGAGGTCGGGATAGTGGTCGTTCTGCGCCTGCTGCGACATCGTGAACGGACCCGGCACGGTCATCTTCACGACATGGTCGGTGTGCGCCTTGAGGAACTCCACGTCGCGTACGCCGACGGGCTCGGGCCGCACGATCGGCCCGGCGATGCGCGGCACCGGGTTCGGGTGCCCGCTGCGGTCCAGGGCCGTCCCGGGGTTGTCGATGTCCACGCCGTCGAGCGCGGTGGCGAAGTGGTTGGAGTACGACTCCCGACGCATCTCCCCGTCGGTGAGGATGTCGAGCCCCGCCTCCTCCTGGGCCCGGATGGCCAGGATCGTGGCGTCGTCCTGCGCCTGCGCGAGGTGCTCCGGGTCGACCCGCCACAGCTCCTTCGCCCGGACGCGCGGCGGGAAACGGCCCGCGAGCTTGGTGCGGTCGATCAGCCAGTCCGGCTGGGCGTAGCTGCCCACGAGCGACGTCGGGAGGATCGGGAGTGCGGTCACCCCCGCGACTCTAGGGCGACGTACGCCGGTTGAGGAGGTCGGATCCTCCCGGTGGTCGAGGAGGTCGCGCTGCTCCGCCGGTGGTTGAGGAGGTCGCGCTGCTTCCCGGTGGTTGAGGAGGTCGCTCTGCGACCGTCTCGAAACCACCCCTCGGCAGAACGTCCGTACGTTGCGGCTCGTGGGTGGTTGCGGTCTTTGGCTTGAAAGAGAGGACGGGCGCCGCTTGGTCCCCGGCCGCCGTTGCCGGCTTCCGGTCGGCGCGCGGAGTTTCGGTCCGGGTTGCTTAAAGTCGCGGTCTTGAATTCTCATCTTCTTTTCAGGAATGTGTGCTCGATATTCCTGTGGATAACCGGTCTGAGTGTCGGTGGTCTCTGATTCGATATTCCTATGTCGATCTCGGACCTCCACCCCCAGCCCAGCCCCGCGGCTGTGCTGGCCGACGTGGTGGCGATGGTGCGAGGCCTGGATGCGACGTGGTGGACGAACCAGACCGACGACGACCTGGTCGCGACCGTGGAGCTGGTCGAGCAAGCCCGGTCCGCGCTGGCCGCGGTCCAAGCCGGCGCGGTTGCCGAGGCCGACCACCGCGACCTCGGCAAGCAGAAGCTGCACTACGGGTCGACCGGTGACTGGCTCACCCACCTCGGCGGGCTGCGCAAGGGCGAGGGTCGCCGGGTCGTGGCCCGCGCACATGCCCTGACCGGTCCCCTCGCAGTCCACTCGCGAGGCCATGGCTGCCGGCACCGTGTCACCCGAGCAGGCCGACGTGATCGTCAAGGCCGTCGACGCCCTGCCGTCAGGTCCGGCGGTCCGGAGCCCGGGGTGAAGCCACCCTGCTCGAGCATGCCGGGAGCTTCGATGCCACCGACCTCGCCAGGACTGGACGCCATCTGGTGCATGTGGTCGACCCCGACGCCGTGGACCGGAAGCTCGAACGTCAGCTGGACCGCGAGGAACGTGCCTCCCACCTGGGCAGATACCTCTCGATCGCGCTCGACGGAGCCGGCGGAGTCCGGGTCAAGGGCCGCGGCTCGGCCGAGGACGGCGCCCTCCTCAAAGCCGCGCTCATGCCGCTGACCGCACCTGCACCCGCGGTCGACGAACACGACGGGCAGAGCTGGTCCGCGACCCGCGCGACGCCGGGGCCCGGATGTGGGACGCCCTGGTCCAGACCGCCCAGCACGCCCTGGACACCGACCTGCCACCCGACTCCCACGGCGCACCCGCCCGGCTCATGGTCACCACCACCCTCCAGGCACTCGCGCACGGTCTGGCCGACGACGCCGTCAACGAGCTGTCCATCTCGACCATCCGACGGTTGGCGTGTGACGCCGAGATCATCCCCGCGGTCCTCGGCAGCCAAGGCGAGCCGTTGGACGTCGGCCGCGCCAAACGACTGGTCACCCTCGCGATCTGGGCCGCACTGGTGATCCGCGACCGGCACTGCGCGTTCCCCGGCTGCGACCGGCCACCGTTGATGTGCCACGCCCACCACATCCTGCACTGGATATCCGGTGGCGAGACCAAGCTGTCGAATCTCGTCTTGCTGTGTAGTCATCACCACCGGGTTATCCACCACTCACCCTGGGAAGTCCGGCATCAATCCCGACGACCACAGACCCGAATTCCTACCACCACCCAAACCCGGCGTCGCACGACACTGGATCCGATATCGACCACGACGCGAGTAACGCCGCCTATTCCAGTGAGTTGTCCTCAGCGACACCCGCAGACGCGGGAACGAGTCCGGACCGCTGCGCGAGCGTCGCGGCCTCGGTGCGGTTGCGGACGCCGAGCTTGGTGATGATCCGCGAGACGTGGACGCTCGCGGTCTTGGGGGACATGAACAGCCGGTCGGCGATCTCCTGGTTGCTCAGTCCCTCGGTGATCAGGGCCAGCACCTCGTGCTCGCGTGCTGTGAGCGGGCCGGTCCCGTTGGAGGTCGTCGTGGGAGCGCTGCGCACCTTCAGGCCGTGCAGTCGCGCCACGGCGTGGAGGCGCTCGGTGAGCAGGTCGCTGGGCAGGGCGTCGGCGATCTGCTGGGCAGCGCGGAGCTGCTCGACGGCCTCCGCCTTCTCACCCTCGCCGACCGCCGCGCCGGCCAGGCGGATGCGGTTGAGGGCCTCGTCGTACGGCTGCCCGACCGCGACCCATCCCGCGACGACGTCCCGCCACATCTCGGCGGTGGCAGTGCCCTCGACCTGCGCGACCAGGGCAGAGAGCTCGGCGCTTGTCACCTCGGCCAGCGCGCCGGGATAGGCGAACTGCGCCGCGCGCTGCTCGACCAGCGCCAGATCAGCCGGGTCGACCTCACCTGCGCGAGGTTCGAGCAGACCGCGCGCCGCTGGCAGGAGAGTGAACAGCCCCAGCGGGGCCGAGAGAGGAAGCACGGGGAGATCCCACAGTCGGGCACCGAGCTCACGGACGCGCCGCAGGTCACCGACCTGCGCCGCTATCTCGATCTGCGGATGGATCCAGTCCCACATCCAGGAGAAGTCGTCGACGTCCGTCTGAGGGAGCGACGAGACGTTGCGAGCATCCTCGTCTCTCCGCTGGCGAAGGGCGATGCGCGTGAGCGTGACCCGTGCGTCGGCTTGGGCCAAGCGCTCCTCGGCGTCACCGACGATCGAGGTGGCCCTGTCGAGTGCCTCGTCCCATCGGCCGAGGTCGCTGAGGACGAGCGCGGAGAAGGCGATGAGGCGAGTCGCATATCTCGTTCTCGCGCGACTGGCCGAGGTCAGGGTCGATAGGACCGGCTCCAGTATCTCCAGTGCCTCACGTGAACGGCCTTGGAGCCAGAGCGTGACGACGAAGAAGTACGAAGCCGCGCCCCGCAAGGTGGGCCTGTCCGTGGGGACGCTCTCGAAGCCCGTTCTGAGGTGCGCCACCACCTCCTCGAAGTCTCCTCGATCCGCTGCCAGGATGGCGCGTTTGATGTGAATCTCGACGAGCGTGCGGCCCTCCGCGTCGGGGGGTGACAGTGACTCGAGCATCCCGTAGGCGCGCTCTCGAATGTCCGGACGGGCGAGCTCGTGTATCTGGACGAGGGTCTCGAGGGTGGTTTGCACCATCGATGATGCGGGCAGGGCCCCCAGTCGCAGAAGTGCCTCGTCGAGCTCGTCATCGTCCAGGCGGGCTGGTGCACGACCGGTCTCCTGGACCACCAGGGCACCTGCCATGCGGAGGAACAGACCGACCAGCCAGTCGCCCTTCAGGTCCGGGGCGCGGCCGATCGCCTCGATGACCTCCTCCGGACTTGTCGTGACGTCCATGACCCTGCTCGCCCAGAACCAGTCGACCACGACGTCGTGGTGGGTCACGGGGAGCTGGGCCGCAGCGTCGCCGGCTGCTATCCAGAGCTCGTGTACCCGTGCCCAGTGGTGTGCCTCCTCGACGTGGGCCTCCGCTGCATGGGCCGCTCGCGCTGCCTCTACCGACGGAAGGAGGGCTCCGGCTGCGTCGCCGGCCGCGTACCAATGTCGTGCCCGGGCGAACAGCACGTCGGTGCCCGGTCGCCGGGTCGCGACCTCGTCCAACCACACCGCCCAGCGGTGGTGCCAGGATCGGCGTACCTGGGGGAGCAGCGACGCCAGGACGGCCTCGGCCAGCAAGGCGTGCCGGAAGCCGATGAGCTCGGCGTCCGCGACATCGAGGAGGCCTCGGCTGACGCACTCGTCCAGTGCGTCGCCGATCTCGTTGTCGGACACGGCAAGCACGGCGCCCAGGTCGGCGAAGTCGACGAGCGTGCCCGACGTCGCGACGGCCGCGAGAAGGTCCTGGGCGGTCTGGGGGAGGTCGTCGAGCCGGTGCTGCATCAGCCCGTGCAGGGAGCTCGGCAGACCCCGGCCTTCGTGAGCGGCGAGCTCCTCGACGAAGAACGGGATGCCGTCGCTCAGCTCACTGATGTGACCGGCTTGATCGACGGACAGCTCGCGCCCCTGCGTCAGGTCGGCGACGAGCTCCTGGACCTCCGACGCGTCGAGGGGGGTCAGCCGCAGGACCTCGACGTCGGGGTCGCGCACCAGCTCGTCGAGCTCGCGTGCCGGCGTACCGTCCGGATCGGTTCGGACGGTGGCGAGCAGCAGCAGCCTGCTTCCCTCGGCGACGCGGCTGACGTAGCGGACGATGTCGCGCGACGGCTGGTCGGCCCACTGCAGGTCCTCGACCCACCAGCAGACGGTCTGCTTGTCGGCGAGCCGTTGCAGCAACGTGACGACGGCCGCCAGGACCAGCACCCGGTCGACCTGCCCGTCGTTGGCAGCGGCCGTCGATCCCGAGGTCAGCGGGACGAGGGCCGACACGCCGTCCTTGAGCAGCGCCCGCACCTGCTTCGCGCCCACCTGACGGTCGAGGTCGCGCAGCAGCTCCGAGACCAGGCCGTAGGGCAGCTCGCCGCCGTCGAGGTCCAGACCGTGGCTGGTCAGCACCAGTCCGCCGCGGTCCCGGACCTGGTCGGCGACCGCCGTACTGAGGCGTGACTTGCCGAGCCCGGCCTCACCGAGGACCAGCACCGTGGTGGGCTCGCCGATCTCGACCTCGTCGATCACCTGCGCGCAGATGCGCAGCTCTTCCTCACGGCCCACGAAGCGGCCGGAGCCCGGCCTCCCCATGCGGGCATCCTGCCCTCGGGCCGGACTCCTGTCACCCGTCAGACCTTCCGTCGGACGCACCGCGTGGCGATGATGCGCTCATGACGAAGCTGAACGACGTCTCGGACTGGATCGCCGAGAACCTCCCCACCCTGCTCGAGCGTTACGACGTACCGGCGGCCGCCGTGGGTGTGCTGGCCGACGGCGAGGTGGTCGATCACGCCGCCGGGCTGTTGAGCATGTCGACGGAGGTCGAGGCGACGACCGACTCGGTGTTCCAGATCGGGTCGATCACCAAGCTCTGGACGAGCTCGCTGGTGCTGCAGCTCGTCGACGAGGGCAGGGTCGACCTCGACGCGACCGTCCGCACGTACCTGCCGGAGTTCGAGATCGGCGACAAGGAAGCGGCGAGCGGCATCACGGTGCGCCAGCTGCTCACCCATACGTCCGGCTTCGAGGGCGACATCTTCACCGACACCGGCGTCGGGGACGACTGCGTCGAGAAGTTCCTCGGGGTGCTGCACGACGCCCCGCAGCTCTTCCCGCCCGGCGCGATGTGGTCGTACAACAACGCCGGCTTCGCCGTCCTCGGGCGGCTGGTCGAGGTACTGCGGGAGAAGCCGTACGACGTGGCGCTCCGCGACCACCTGATCAAGCCGCTCGGCATCACCCACGCGGCGCCCGGCCCGTACGACGCCATCCTGTTCCGCGCGGCGGTGGGCCACATCGAGACGTCACCAGGTGCGGGCTTTCACCCGGCACCGGTCTGGGCCTTGGTGCGGTCGAACATCTCGGCAGGCTCGATGTTCGCGATGAGTGCGCGCAGCCTGTTGGCCTTCGCCCGGATGCACCTCGACGACGGACGCGCGCACGACGGCACGCACGTGCTGGCGCCCGGGACGGCCGCGCTCATGCAGAGCCACCAGGTCGACCTCCCGTACCTCGGACACCTCGGGACGTCGTGGGGCCTCGGCTTCGAGCGATTCGACACACCCGACGGTGTCATCGTCGGGCACGACGGGAACACCATCGGCCAGTCGGCGTTTCTGCGGCTGGTGCCTGACGAGGGAGTGGCGGTCACGGTCCTGACCAACGGTGGCAAGGCCGGCCAACTCTTCCGTGAGGTCGCCGGGTATGCGCTCCGAGAGCTCACAGGTCGCGACCTTCCCGACGAGCCGGTCCCGCCCGCCGCCCCGTCGACGATCGATGCCAGCAGATTCGTCGGCGAGTACGCCTGCGACATGGGGACCATGAAGATCAGCCAGCAGGACGACGGCCGGATCTGGCTGGACTCCGAGTCGACCGACGACCTGTCGAAGGAGCTCGGGATCGAACCGGAGCACTGGGAGCTCGTGCACTTCGCCGGGGACACCCTGGTCACCCAGGAGCGCGATGCCGGCCTGCACCGTCTCTACGCGTTCATCGAGGACGACGGCTCGGGCCGCGCGGCGTACGTGCACTACGGACGCGCGATGGCCCGCGCGCGCTGACGCACGCCCGGGCCAGGTTGCTCAGACACGGGCGGCGCTGAGGGCCCGCACGATCAGCGGGATGATCACGGATGCCGCGAGGACATGTCCGACGGCCAGGTACCACTGCGTGCCGTTGTCGGTGTGCGCGGTGAACGGCGCGTAGAGCGAGACGACGGTCAGGGCGATCGCCGCGCGCCGGAAGGTGCGGGCCGGGCGCTTGGCCCAGCGGGCGAGGACGACCGCGAGCAGGACGCCGAAGAACGACGAGAACAGGACGCCGATCACGAAGCTCGCGGCGGTGATCGGCGCGGTGTTGCCGGGGTCGCCGACCTGCATGGGGCCGTGGATCGCGACCGCGGCGGCGCCGTACGCGAAGAGGACGACGGCACCGACGAGCGCGGCGACGACGCTGCCGCCGGCGACACGGCGGAGCGTGGGGCGGGGGTCGGCCTGACGGACGGGTGCGTAGTCGGTGCGGGGGAGCTGCGTCGCGGTCATCGGAATCTCCTGGGCGGTGACCGCACCCGGACGGTGCGGTGATGCCCCTACGTCGAACTCACCCGGCACTTTTCGACACCGCGTCCCGGAAAGTTTCGACACGTCGCGCAGCTCGGGCAGGGCGGAGCTCGACGCCGTGAGCGAGACCTGCACCGAACCTCCACACGTCGTACCGATCTCCCACCGCTCGCGCTCGTAGCCTTCGACCATGAGCAGCGCGAGCCGTCGGATCCTCGTCGTCGAGGACGACCCGGTGATCAACCAGGCGGTCGCCGACCGGCTCGTCGCCGAGGGGTACGACGTCGTCCGGGCGTACGACGGGCCGGGTGCGGTCGCGGCGTACGGCGAGCACGAGCCCGACCTCGTCGTCCTCGACGTGATGCTCCCCGGATACGACGGACTCGAGGTCTGCCGGCGGATCCAGGCCGACCGTCCGGTGCCGGTGATCATGCTCACCGCCCGCGTCGAGGAGGTCGACGTGCTGACCGGACTCGGCGTCGGCGCCGACGACTACCTCACCAAGCCGTTCAGCATGAAGGAGCTGGTCGCCCGGATCGCGGCGCTGTTGCGTCGCGTCGAGCGCGCCGCCGAGCTCGTCGGACGGCGCGCGCTCGAGCTCGGCGACCTCCGCCTCGACGCGGGTGCGCGGCGCCTGTGGCGCGGCGACGAGGAGGTCCGGCTGACTCCGACGGAGTTCGACCTGCTGGTCTGCCTCGTCGCCAATCCCGGCACCGTGGTCTCGCGCGACCAGCTGATGGCGGAGGTCTGGGACTGGCCGGGCGCGTCGGGCACCCGCACGGTGGACAGCCACGTGAAGGGCCTGCGCGCCAAGATCGGCGGCGACCTCATCCGCACCGTCCACGGCGTCGGCTACGCGTTCGAGCCGGGCGCAGCCCGGCGGCGACGCATGACCACCGCGCAACCCCTCGCCCGGGTGACCTCGCTGAAGGTCAAGCTCGGCCTCCTGGTCGCGGCGAGCGTCGCGGTGACGGCCGTCGTGGCGAGCCTCGGCAGCGCCGGCGGCGTACCGGTCTGGCTGAGCATCCCGGTCACGATCGCGCTCGCCCTCGCCGTGACCCAGCTGCTGGCGGTGGGCATGACCTCGCCGCTGCGCCAGATGACGACGGCCGCGGGCCGGATGGCCACCGGCGACTACGCCGTCCGCGTCACCGACACCTCCAGTGACGAGGTCGGCGACCTGGCGCGCGCGTTCAACACCATGGCCCGCGAGCTGGCCACGGTCGACCGGCAACGCCGCGAGCTGGTCGCCAACGTCAGCCACGAGCTCCGGACGCCACTCGCGGGCCTCGTCGCAGTGCTCGAGAACCTCGTCGACGGCGTCGCCCCGCGCGACCCCCAGTCGCTGACGGCCGCTCTCGAGCAGGCTCGGCGGACGAGCCACCTGGTCGAGGACCTCCTCGACCTCGCCCGCGTCGACGCCGGCAAGGCTCCACTGACTCCCCGGCCCGTCTCCGTCGGCGAGCTGCTCGAGGCAGCCATCGCCGAGGCCGGGGTCGGCGGCAGGGACGTCTGGTACGCCGCCCGGGTCGAGCCCGTGGACCTCGTTGTCCAGGCCGATCCAGCTCGGCTGCGACAGCTCGTCGCCAACCTGCTCGACAACGCCTCCCGCCACAGCCCGTCCGGTGGCACCGTCTCCATCAGCGCCACCCGCATCGACAGGACCTGGCGGCTCGAGGTGCAGGACCAGGGGCCCGGCGTCGCCGCGGCCGACCGCGAGCACGTGTTCGAGCCGTTCGGGACGTTGGCAGCGAACGACGGCGGTGGTGGCACCGGTCTCGGCCTCGCCATCGCCCGCTGGGTCACCGACCTGCACGGTGGATCCATCCAGCTGGTCGACCCCGAAGGCGCCCAGCAGGGCGCTCGGGTGCGGGTCGACCTCCCGCTCGAGCCGACCGACCGACCGGCCGGCCGCCAGGAGGAGACCTTGCCGACCGCCACCCCGTCCGCGCCGACGCCGACGCCACCCAGCACCAGCGGCCAGGTGCCGGTCACCGCACCACCGCTCCTCGACGGGATCTTCGGCGACTTCTGGCCCGAGCGCGGCGTCCCGGCGCGGCTCCCGCTGCTGCTCGGCTCCCTCGGGGTCGGCCTGCTCGGCGGGATCGTGATGCCCTTCCGCGACCTCGGGCTCGGCACGTTCCTCGTCCTCCTCGCGGCCGGCGGTGTCGTGCTGACGGCCGGTCGGCGCCGCGACCCCTTCACCCTCACCTGCGCCGGTCTCTGCGTGCTGCTGGCCGCGACCACCCTGATCCGTGACGCGGACTGGATCGTCATCCTCTGCCTGATGGCCGGTGCCGCCGTCTGCCTGTGCGCCGTCACCGGATCCAGAACGCCGTTCGGGTTCCTGCTCTCAGGCGTGGCCTGGCCGCTGGCCGGGATCCGCGGACTGCCGTGGCTCGGCCGCACCGTCGGCCGCCTGACCGGTCTGGGCCACGGCGCTGCCGTGCTGCGCACCGTCGTGTGGTCGGTGCTCGGCCTGTTCGTCTTCGGCGTGCTCTTCGCGTCGGCCGACGCACTCGTCGCCGAATGGTGGTCCGACCTGCTGCCGGACCTCTCGCTCGGTACGTCGGTGCTCCGCGCCTTCATCACGGTCGCGGTCGGCGGCGCCGTGCTGGCGGCGGCGTACGTCGCCCTCAACCCGCCGCAGGTCGACCCGGCCGGCCCCGGGACCCGGCCGGTCGCCCACCGCTTCGAGTGGTTGGCGCCGGTGCTCGTCGTCAACGCCGTGTTCGCGGGTTTCCTCGTCGCGCAGGCTGCGGTGATCTTCGGTGGCCACGACTACGTCGAGCGCACCACGGGGCTCACCTACGCGGAGTACGTCCACCAGGGTTTCGGCCAGCTCACCGTCGCCACGGCGCTCACGCTGCTCGTCATCTGGGCGACGGCCCGCAAGGTGCCCGTCGAGAACTCGGCCGACCGCACCTGGATGCGGATCACGCTCGGTCTGCTCTGCCTCCAGACGCTCGTCGTCGTGGGCTCGGCATTGCATCGGATGAGCCTCTACCAGGACGCCTACGGCTTCACCCAGCTCCGCCTGCTCGTCGACGTCTTCGAGGGCTGGCTCGGGCTGCTCGTCGTGGCGGTGCTCGCCGCCGGCGTGTTCCTCCGCGCCACGTGGCTGCCGCGGTTCGCCCTCGTCAGTGGAGTCGTCGCGCTCCTCGGCCTCGCCGCGATCAACCCCGACGCGTGGATCGCCCGGCAGAACCTCGACCGGTACGCCGAGACCGGCCGGATCGACTGGACGTACCTGCAGGGCCTCTCCGACGACGCCGTCCCGACCCTCGTCGACCTGCCGCCTGCTGAGCGCTACTGCGCCTTGCTGGGTCGCGTCAACGTCGCCGACGACTGGCTGGAGTGGAACCTCGGGCGTGCCCGAGCCGGCCATGCCCTCGAGTCGACCTCGCGAGGGACCCACGACAAGAGCGTGTCCTGTGAGGACTCCCGAGACTGATCCGGCGCGCGCCGAACGCGTTGATCCGGCCACCGCGTCCTGTGAGGGTGGACCGATGACCGATCTGATCGACGACCTGGTCGAGGCCCGGCGTCCGTGGGTCTCGGAGGTCATCAGGTCGTGGTACGCCGAGGCCGACCTCACCCGGCAGCTCCGGGCCTCGATGGAGGCCGAGGCTCATCGGTTCGAGAACGTCGTGTTCGGGCAGGGTTTCCGCGACGTGGTCGGCTTCGAGGGCGTGGTCGATCCCCGCGCGTGGGCCAATCGACGTCTCGACCTGTCGGGGGGCGGCTGGGCGGTGACGGGGATCCGCTTCCGTGGGGGCGACGACACGCCGGCCGTTCGTCGAGGTGGTCGCCACGACCGAGAGCCCGACCCCGGACGGGCTCGCCCGGGTCGTCGACGCCGTGGTGCCGGCGTACCAGGCGTTCGCTCCGCTCTGCCTGCGCGTGGACGCGCCCGACGCCCCTGGACTGCTCGCCGAGCTCGGCGACGACACCCGCTTCGGGGACCGGTCCGGGATCGACATGCACGTGGTCGCGGGACTCGTCACGCGTTTGCGCGATCACCCGCGGGCGGCGGCGTACCCGGACGTGAGCCTGCGCCGTGGCGACCCGGAGCAGCTCGCGAAGAGGGTCGCGGAGATCTACGGCGAGCTGACCGCGCGCCAGCCCGAGCTGGCGATGTGGGCGCACCCCGAGGACCTCGAGTCCCTGACCGAGTGCGCGGAGGAGGGGCTGCTGTTCGAGGTGCTCGTCGACGGTGAGCCCGCCGGGGTCGTCGCCTCGCTGCGCGACGACGAGCACGCGATGGCCGGGTTCTCCGTGCAGGAGCTGTGCCTCGACGCCGCTCATCGTGGCCGGCACGTCGCGGCTGCGGCCGTGCAGCGGATGGTCGACCTGTTGCCCGCGGGACCCGGCGACGTGCTCTGGGGGACCATCCACCCGAGCAACCTCCCGTCGCTGCGCAACGCCCTGTCGGTCGGCCGCGTCCACGTCGGCGGCTACACCTGGGTCACGCCGTCCGGACTGCCGGGCATGCGCGAGGGAGCGAAATCGGTATGACGATCCCGACCCTGCAGACCGAGCGCCTCCTGCTCGTCCCGCTCTCCGACCAGCACCTCGAGCTGGAGGTCGAGCTCGACTCCGACCCCGAGGTGATGCGCTACCTGGGCGGCCGGGCCCGGACCCGTGAAGAGGTGGTCGAGTGGCACGAGCGGCGGGTGGGCCTGGCCGATCAGGTGCCCGGGCTGGGCTTCTGGGCCGCGTTCGACGGTGACGAGTTCGTCGGCCTGGTGTGGGCGCCGCCGGCGCACGGCCCGGACCAGCCGGACGACCCGACGGTCTGCGACCTGGGCTACCGCCTGCTCCGGCGGTGCTGGAGGCGCGGCTACGCGACCGAGGCGTCCCGGGAGCTGCTCCGGCACGCCTTCGACACGGTCGGCCAGAGCCGGGTGATCGCGCAGACGCAGGAGGGGAACGCCGGCTCCCGAGCGGTGATGGAGCGGCTCGGAATGCGCTTCGTCCGCACGTACCACTCGCTGCAGTACCCGGAGCAGGGTCCCGAGGTCCAGGAGGTCGAGTACGAGCTGACCCGCGAGATGTGGCGGGACTCCCAGGGAGCGCCTACGTCATCTGACTGATTGCACGGGGGTGTCTTACGGACAGGTTCGTGGTCACGGAAAACCTTCCGAACCGACCCGAGGAGTCCCCATGCACGGCTTCATCACCAGTCCCGCTCTCGCCAAGCTCGTGGCGCTGCAGATGGTCGACGAGCAGCTGCAGGGGAACCCCCGCAGGCCCTCCCGCCGGACCCGCACCCCGTTCCGCGCCCGCCTCGCCGCGCGGCGTACCGCCCACGCCGCCGCGCCCGCGGTCACGCCGCGCGCGACGCCGACCGGAAAGCTCGTGGAAGAGGGTCGCTGAACACGGCGGTTGGGGGAGCCGTCCCGGCTCGCCCGGACAGCGCCCGTGGCGCCTTCCCCCAACCGTCGCGACCTCGCCTCCACGTAGACGGGGGGCAAGGCCCGCTGGTGGCAGAGGCGCTACGCCGCCTCCGCCGGTCACGAGACGTGTGTGCCCGTCTCCTGACAGCCAGCGGGCCGTCCTCGTCGTCGGACCCGTTGGCGAACGTGTCGGCCGGCTGTCGATTTCGGCCTTCCTCGGCCGTCATCCCACCAGGAGGCCGGCCCAGCCCGGGTGGCCGCTGAGAGGAAGAGGCCACCCATGAGCCCTCACCCCGTCGTCCACGCCGAGATCCGGTCCAGCGACCCGGACGCGACCCGATCGTTCTTCGGCGAGCTGTTCGGCTGGACCTACCCGACGGAGGGTGCCTACCCCGGCTACACCTTCGTCGACACCGGCGTCCCGGACGCGCTGTACACGGCGATCAGCCCGCTCCAGGGCGACGGCGACCTGGTCACGTTCTTCATCGGCGTCGACGACATGGCCGCGAGCATCGACAAGGCGACGAGCCTCGGCGGCAAGGTCGTGCAGGAGCCGGTCGACGTGCCGGGTGTGCGCTTCGCGCTGATCGCCGATCCGCTGGGTCACCAGATCGGGCTCGCCCAGCAGATGTGACCCGGCGTACGCCGCCATCGACCTAGGAACGCTGCCGGGCCAGCCACTCGACGACTGCGCCCGGCTCGTCCCCGACCACGGGGCGTACGGCGTGCCCGATCGCGGCGGCGCAGAGGACGCGGTCGGCGAAGTCCTCCGCGTCGCCGAACGGGAGGTACGGCTTGGCGATCATCAGCGCCGCGACGCCGTGAGCCGCCGCCCACATGTCGAAGGTGATCGCCAGCGGGTCGCCCTCGAAGACGCCGGCCGCAATGCACTCCTCGACCGTGGTCTGCAGGTGCGAGAACGCCGACGAGTGCAGGACCTCGTCGACCTCGACGTTGGGCTTCGGGCACGGCTCGAGCATCGCCAGCCGGTAGTGCTCGGGATGCTCGAGGGCGAACCGCACGTAGGCCAGCCCGAACGCCCGCAGGCGGCCGAGCGGCGTCGTCTCGGTCGCGGCGGCCTCGGTCATGGCGACGTCGAGCTCTCCGAACACGCCGGCCACGACCGCGGCCAGGAGCTCCTGCTTGTCGGCGAAGTGCAGGTAGATCGACGGCGTGGTCACGCCGACGGCCTCGGCCACGGCCCGCATCGGTACGTCGTCCGCGCGGTCGGCCTCGGCCAGGAGGCTGCGGGCGGCGACCACGATCTCCTCGCGCAGCAGGTCGCCGGACCCGCGCTTCGCTCTGGGCCGGCGTACGGCGGGGGCGCTCACCGCGTCAGTGTGCACCGGACGGCTCCGGCTCCCGAGCAGCAGGTGCCTCGTCGGACAGACCGATCCTGCGGTGCAACCGGGCGAGGGGAGCGGGCGCCCACCAGTTCCAGGTGCCGGCCAGCTGCATGAACGCCGGCACCAGCGTCGCCCGGACGATCGTCGCGTCCATCAGCACCGCGAGGGTGAGACCGGTGCCGAACATCATCATGAACGAGACGCCGGACGTCGCGATCGACGCGAAGACGATCGCCATCAGCAGCGCCGCGGCGGTGACGATCCGCCCGGTGCGTCCGAGCCCGGTCGCGACGGCGCGCGTGTTGTCCGCCGGTGTCTGCTCCGACTCCAGCCAGGCCTCGCGGATGCGCGACAGCAGGAAGACCTCGTAGTCCATCGAGAGCCCGAAGGCCACGCAGAACATCAGCAGCGGCATCGTCGGCACGAGATACCCGGTCGTGGTGAGGTCCGGGTAGAGCCAGCGAGAGATGCCCCTCCTGGAAGATCCAGACCATCGCACCGAAGGCCGCCGACAACGACAGGGTGTTGAGCACCAGCGCCTTCAGCGGCAGCACCACGCTTCCGGTGAAGAGGAAGAGCACGGTGAACAGCGCGATCGCGATCCAGGCCAGGGCGTAGGGCAGCGCGTCCTTCAGGGCCTGGAGGCTGTCGCGGTTCACGGCGGTCTCGCCGCCGACCAGGGTCGGCCACGGCGCCGGCGTCGCCTCGACCTGGGACAGCAGGGACTTCGCGGTCGCGGACTGCGGGTCGGTGCTGGTGTGGATCGCGAGGTACGTCGTCGCACCCTGCGTCATCGACGAGGTGGCCGGCGTGCGTGGCGGCTCCGTCGACGTAGGTGCCGTCGGGGGACTCCACGGCCGTGACCCCGCCGAGCCGCGGAGAGTGTCGCGGCGTACGAGCCAACTGCGTCGGAGCTCCCGCCGGCATCGGGGACGACGACGAACATCGTCGAGGCGGCGTTCGAGCCGAACCGGTCACGCAGGTCGTCACCGACCTGGTGCGCCTGGCGCGCTGTGCGGCAGCACCCGGTCGTCGGGGTAGCCGAAGTGGGCCTGGGTGAAGGGCAGCCCGAGGACGACGAGGAACGCGGTGACCAGCAGGGCGACCGGGACCGCTCGGCGCATGACGGCGATCGCGAAGCGGTACCAGAACGTCTGCTCGAGGGGCACCGGCTCGGGCGCGGGACGCCGCAGCAGGCGCCGGAACAGGACCCGCAGGTCGAGCGCGTCGACCCGGGATCCGAGGACGGTCAGCAGCGCGGGGAGGAGGACCAGGGCCGCCAGCGTGGCCAGGCCGACGACGGCCAGACCGGCGTAGGCGAAGGAGCGCAGGAAGTAGACCGGGAACACCAGCATCGCGGCCAGCGAGAGCCCGACGGTCAGCGCCGAGAAGAGCACGGTGCGTCCTGCGGTCTGCATCGTCCGGCGTACGGCCGCGGCCGGCGCCACGCCGTTGCCGGTCTCCTCGCGGTAGCGGCTGACGATCAGCAGGCTGTAGTCGATCGCGAGGGCGAGCCCCATCGCGGTGGTCATGTTGAGCGCGTAGATCGAGACGTCGGTGACGATCGCGAGCCCGCGCAGCATCGCCATCGTCCCGATGATCGCGCTCAGCCCGACCACCAACGGCAGCAGCGCCGCGACCATGCTGCCGAAGACCCAGATCAGCACCACCACGGTGATCGGGATGGCGATCGACTCGGCCACGGCCAGGTCGTTCTTGGTCTGGTCGTTGACCTGTTGGTAGGCGTTGCCGATGCCGCCGCCGAGCACGGTCACGCCGTCGTGGGTTCCGGTGAGCGGCTCGGTCAGGTCGGCCGCGCGCTCGGGTGCCTGGCTGTCGTCACCGGCGATCCGCGCGACCACGAGAGCCGACCGGCCGTCGCGACTGCGCAGGGAGGCGGCCTGGGTCTTCGCCGCCGTCCAGTAGGACTCGACCTGGCTCGCGTACGGCGATGCCTCGACGGCCTTCACCACCGCGAGACCCTGGGCGCGCGCCGTCTGGTCGTCGACCCCGGCGGGCGAGGTGACCTCGATGATCAGGTTGGTGTCGCCGGCCTGGAAGTCGTGCTGCAGGAGGTCCTGCGCGCGCGTGGAGGCGGCGCCCGGGTCCTGGAAGCCGCCGGCGGACAGGTGGTCCGCCGCCGAGCTCCCGAACACGCCCGCGAACACGAGCAGGAGGCCGGCCACCGCGAGGACGCGGCGCGGAGCGGCGATGCCGAGTTCGGCCAGACGAGCGAGCACGGTTCCTCCCGGTGCGGGCGACGGTCGAACTAAGTTAGCGTCGCTAAGTTACCGGCGTCAACCGAGTTGTACGCCGCCTCGACGCCCAGCGTCACCTCGTACTCCGCGCTGTACTCGTCCAGGCTGACGGGCCTGACCTCTCCCGCGTGATGCATCAACCGGAGGGCGCCGGTGTTCGCCCGCATCATGTCGACGGTGAACCGGCGTACGGCGACGCGGCCGGCGTACTCGGCCAGGGCACGGGCGAGCTGCCTCCCGATGCCGCGCCGCTGCCAGCGGTCGACCACCGCCACCGCCACGTCGGCGGCCGAGGTGTCGGTGTCGCTCCGGACGAACCGCGCGATCCCGATCGGCCGGCCGTCGGGCAGCTCCGCGACGAGCGCCACCCGGTCGTGGCCGTCGACGTGCGTGAGGTGGCAGAGGTCGGTGACGGTCAGCCGGAACTTCGGCGACATGAACCGGAGCTCGCGCGATCGGGCCCGGAGCCCGTCGAACACGGCCAGCACCGGTCCGGTCTCGCCGTCCTCCAGCGGCCTGATGTGTACGCGGGTACTCATCTGTCGCGCCGTCGCGCCGCGCGCTTGCTCACGACGCGGCTGGTGCGCCGGTCGGGGGTGTTGCGCTGCCGGTCGGTGGACAGGACGTAGGTCAGGGCTGCGGGCCACATGGGAGCTCCTCGGGTTGATGTCTCACCCGGTACAAGGCCGGCGCGACGGCCCGCACTCCCATTCGATATGCCTAGGTTCTTTGCTGAGGTACCTCAATTTCCGACGGCTGTTGCCTACCCACTTAGGGGCCCGCCAGATCGCCTGATCCACTGCGGAACCGCAGCCGTCTCGCCGGTCAGGGGGAGGTCGATCCGCGCAGTCTCGCCCTCGCGGGTGACACCGATGCGCAGCACGTCTCCGGCGTTCATCCTGACGATCTCGGAGTATCGGGGCAGGTCGACGACCTCTCCCTCGCGAAGCCCCGCTCGGTCGGCGGGGCCGCCGGCCACCACGCCTCGCACCCGTCCGGTGATGAGAGTCTCGGGATCGAACCCGAGGTCGAGAACCGGGACCTGGACCGTCTCGCGCTCGAAGCGAGAGCCGAAGCAGTCCTCTCCCGGTCGGCCCTGGCCGGTCAGGACGAGAGCGTCGAGAACCGGCATCTCGGCATCGGCCAGGACGTCCTCCACGAGGGCGCACCACTCGTCGAGACCGACCCGCTCGCCCTGATCTCGCCGCCGGACCACGTCCCTGACGATGTCGTCGACGGACCACCCACCCGACGTGGCGGCCGACAGGCGCGCGTCCAGGTCGGCGAGGTAGAACAGACCGCGCGCGTAGGGCAGCCGGTGGGCCATGAAGTCCGTGAAGAAGACCTGCTGCGCCTCCCTGATGCCGAGGTCGCGGCGTACGTTCGCGTAGCACTCTCGGGCCTCGAAGTTGACCGCCTCGAGGAAGGCGTCCTCGCCGACCAATCCGGCTCGGAGGGGAAGCACCAGTGAGTAGTAGTCGGCCGATCCCTCGACGAACCAGGTGACGTCCTCGACGGGCCCGTCGAGCCGCAGCCACTCGTGGACGAGCTCGTGCGCGAGCGTCTCGTAGAGGGCCGTCTCGTCCAACGGATCGGTGGGGTTCAGGGCCATCACGAACGACGCCGGATGCGCGGACGCGTTCGCCCCGCGGTTCGGGTGTGTGCGCAGGAAGACCCGGTAGGGATGCGCGGGCGCGGCGAACGCCTCGGCCAGCAGCGTGTACGTCGCCCCCAGCCGGGCGCCGAACGCCTCCACGTCGATCCCCGGTGTCGTCAGCCACCACGTGGACATCTGGCCGTCGCGCAGGTGACGGTCCGCCAGGTCTCCCACCATCACGTAGGTGTCGCCGAGGAGCTCGAGGCCGATCCCCTCGACCTCGCCGTCGATCCCCGGACCCTCGCCCAGGCTGGACACGACTGCCCAGCTCTCAGCTGACTCGGTCGGTGGGTCCCACCGCAGCCGGAAGCGCAGGTCGTCCGGGCCCGGTCGGGAGGATCACGAAGCACTTGAGCGCTCCGGACAGGCCGGTGCCCTCGCGGCGGAGCTCGAGCGGTGGCGCGGGTTGCGGTTCCTCAGCGATCGGTCGTGCGAGGTACGAGACCTCGACGGTGCCGTGGGTGGTCCGTCCGGCACTCCAACGGCGCTCCGGCTCGCCGTCGGCGTCCTCGCCGAGCGCGCTGACCAGCGGCAGCGGGCCGGTGTCGTCCGCGGCCGTGACGGCCTCGTCCTCGAGCTCGATCGTCGGCGCCCCGGCGATCGTGAGCGGAAGGTGCGCCACGGTCTCACCCTTGTGGAAGGTCAGCCCGGACAACCGCCAGCCGACCCGCACACCCTCGGGCTCGACCCGCAAGGTGACATGGATACCGGTCGCCGCATCCTCCGCACCCGAGTGCTCCGACATGCCCGCACCCTACGGCGCGCATCAGGCTCCTGCTCTGCGTCAGGGCTTGAGCGTGTTCCTCCCCGGGCCGCCGAGGAGGACGTCCGTGCCCTTCCCGCCGACCAGGGTGTCGTTGCCGGCATTGCCACACAGCACGTCCTTGCCGGCGAGACCCTTGAGCTTGTCGTTGCCGCGCAGCCCCACCAGGACGTCACGTCTCGGAGTGCCGACGATCGTGTCGCGCTTGTTCGTGCCGAACTGGGTGGCGAGCTTGCCGCCGCAGGACGGCGTCCTCGTGCCGCGCAGGGCGCGGAGCTCCGCGTCGTACGGACCGCTGCCGAGGGTGCGCCCGACGATGACCCGGCCCTGGGGCGTGATGCCGAGCGCGATCGTGTCGCTCGACTCGTTCAACGGGAGGATGCCGTCCCCGGACCAGGACGTGTCGAGCGTCCCCTTTCGCCCGAAGCGAGCGACGGCGTTCTGGGTGCTCGGGTTGGGCGGGACGAAGCCGGCGACGACGAGCTTGCCGTCGCGCTCGAGGGCGGCGTCGCCCCACGTCTCGCTGAGGCCGTCGTACACGTGCTTGCCGAAGACCTTGTCCGGCTTGCCCTTCGGCGTCAGGCCGGCGACGAGGAGCGAGTTGAGGAAGCTCCCGTTGTTCTGGTTGAGGCCACCGACGTACACCGTCCGGTTGTCAGGCCGCACGAGCACCTGCGGCGTCCAGACCGTCGAGGTCGTGACGCCGGTCTTGCTCGGGTCGACGGTCGCCTTGCCGTTGCCGCTGAACGAGTGGTCGAGCAGACCGTCGCTGGTCAGCCGGTAGGCCTGGAGCTTCGAGTCGGTCGGGCTGTAGTGCGAGCCGGCGACCACGATCTTGCCGTCGCTGCGGAGCGCGAGATCGTTCGCGTCGTCGTTCTCGTTGGTCGAGAGCACCGCCCGACCGCCGGGGTCGCCCCAGTCGGCCGTGCCGCCGGTGCTCGTGATCGTCCAGACGTCCGCGGTGTGTGCCGCGAAGTCGCTGCCCGCCATGGCCAACCGGCCGTCACTCAGGGGCAGCAACGCGTTGACATGGCGCTGGTCGAACTGGACGTGGCCGGTGCCGACGCCGTACGCCTGGTCCAGGCTGCCGTTGGCCTTGATCCGCCAGATCGTGGTGGTGAAGGGCTCGCCGTCCATGAACGTGGACACGTAGCTCTTGCCGGTCCACGGGTCGACGGCGAGATGGACGTCCTCGTAGTTGCCGAACAGCAAGAAGGGGAACACGCCGTGGTCGCCGTACGTCGGGTCCGGGCTGCCGTCCTTGCGCAGGCGCCAGAGCTCCACCGCCGGTTCGTCCAGGGTCAGCGTGAGCACCATGGTCTTGCCACTCGGCAGCACGGCCATGTCGGCGAGGATCTCGCTGTGCGACGCGGAGTGGAGGGTCTTCACCCCGTCCCCGCTGAAGCCGTGGTCGAGATGAGTGGGTGAGGCGTACGCCGCCGCCGAGATCGAGAGCGTCGCCACGAGCGAGGCCGCGAAGGCGGCGCGAGTCATGACGGACACGGCAACGAGACTAGGGCCGGAACTCACCCGCAGGGGCGAGTTCCGGCCGAGTCGCGGCGATCAGCGAGCGCGGTCGTAGACCAGGGCCATCTCGCCCAGGTCGCCGGTCTCCTGGTGGGTCAGGGTCCACCGCGAGCCCGGCAGCCCGTCGTCGAAGAGGCGCTGCCCGTCGCCGGCGATCTCCGGGGTGACCATGAGGTAGAGCCGGTCCACCAGGTCGGCCGCGAGCAGCGGCTTGACGATGCTCGGGCTGGTGTTGGCCAGGATGTCGCCCTCGCCGGTGGTCTTGAGCTCGGCGACCACGTCGGCGACGGCGGCGTTCGCGATGCGGGTGTGCTCCCACGGCGCCTCGGTCAGCGTCGTGGAGAACACCACCTTGTCCGTGCCGACCAGCCACCGGGCGTAGCCGCGGTCGCGGGGGTCGGCGTTCTCGTCCTCGGCCACCTGGCCCCACCAGCCGAGGAAGCCCTCGGCGCTCCCGCGTCCGAGCACCGCGGTGGTGGCGCCGTCGTGGATGCGGCCGAGCTGGCCGCGGGCCACGTCGGTGGTCATGTAGGGGACGATCGCGCCGATGTCGGCGGGACCGCCCGGTCCGTTGTAACGCCCGTCGAGGCTGATGCTGATGTTGGCCCTGACGAGGCGTCCGGAGGGGTTGGTCATGATCGAGCTTCCTTTCGGTCGGTCTTCTTCGAGCGAGCGGGCTTGGTACGACGTGAAGCACGTCGTGGCGTGCTGACGGCGGTGACGAGCTGGTCGAGGACCTGCCCCCATCCGGCCTCGATGCCGGCGATGGCGGGGACCGCCTCGACCGTGGTGTCGGTGATGCTCAGGCCGAGGTGCAGCCGAGTGCCGCCTGGCGTCTCGGTGAGACGCACGTCGTAGCGGCCGGTGAGCATCACGGCGCCGGCGTCGTCCAGCACCGAGAGGTCGAACTCCAGGCGCTCGGGCTTCTTCGCGGCGCGCACCCGGCCCTCGGAGAGGTAGGTGTGCCCGTCGGCGTCCTGGTACTCCAGGAGGGCGCGGCCGCCGCGCCGGGGGACCAGGGCGCACCGACTGACGGTGAACGACGGCGGAGCCCACCAGGTCGCGAGCAGCGCGGGGTCGACCCAGTGCTGCCAGACGACATCGGGGGACGCCTGCAGCTCGCGGTCGAAGGCGAACGTGCGGCCGTCTGCCCACCGGTCGCGATTCGCGACCGCGGCCTCGGTCTCGATGGCGGCCTGGTACCTGCTGAGGACGTCGCGGGCGCCGGCGTGCGCCGCCGTGGTCTCGACGAGCTCGTGCAGCCGGCGCTCGAACGACCGCAGCGCCATGCCCTCGAGGGCGTAGACGCGGCGTTGTCCGAGCGGGAACACCGCGACCAGTCCGGCGCGAGCAAGGGTCTGGAGGTGCTTGGTGGTCTGCGGCTGCCGGAGCCCGGTCAGCTCGGCCAGCTCGCCGACCGACCGCGGGCCTTCGGCGAGGAGCTCGACCATCCGCCAGCGGGCGGCGTCTCCGAGGGCTGATGCGACCTGTTCCATGGCCGCAAGTATTCACACATAGGAATATTCCTGTCAAGGAATATTCTGGATCGTGGTCAGCCGGTGTGCTCCAGCAGGGCCGGGACGACGACGTCCCACACCTGCGGCGGAGGCACTTCGTGTCCGACGCCGGGCATCTCCACGAAGGTCGCACCCGGGATCGCCTCTGCCAGCGCTCGGCCGTGGGGGAGCGGGAACAGCGGGTCGTCCGTGCCGTGCAGCACGAGCGTCGGCGCGGTGATCCGGCGTACGTCGAGCGGCTTGCCCTCGTCCTCCTCCTCGTCGCCGCTGACCACGATCCAGTGGTTGTTGGCGGCGGCGGGGTCGTGGCTGCGGGCGTGGATCTGGCGAGCGATCGCGCGCACGCGGGGCTCGTCCAGGCCGATCGAGCCGACGTAGGGACGCTGACCGGCGATGACCCAGTCGGCGTACGAGTCCGGGTCGCTCCAGTCCGGATCGGCCGGTGGGTTCGCGAACGACTCGTTCAGGCTCTCGCTCGGGCCGGGCAGGTCGGCGTCGATGCCGCCGACCGCGCTGGTGTCGGCCAGGGTCAGCGTGCGGACGAGCTCGGGATGGCGCAGGGCGATCAGCTGTGAGATGCCGCCGCCCATGGAGACGCCCACGAGGTGCACCGGGCCCACGCCCAGCCCCTCGATCAATCCTCGGGCGTCGCGGCCGAGCTGCCACCCGCCGTACGCCGGCTTCCCCGGCTCCCCGGTCGTCGACTCGCCGGTGTCGCGATGGTCGTAGCGGACGACGTGCCGACCGCCGTCGGCCAGCCGCGTGCAGAAGTCGGGCTCCCACCAGTCCATCGACGCGGCGGCTCCACCGACCAGCAGGATCGTGGGGTGCTGCGGGTCGCCGAAGTCCTCGACGCACAGCTCGATGTCGCCGACCCCGAGAAGTCGCCGGGTCATCGGACCGACGCCATGCCTCGCTCGTCGTGCTCGACGTCCGGCCACGGCTCGCGCGCCCACCCCAGCCCGGCTACGACCACCGCGCCGATCTCCTCGGCGGCGTCTCGGACCGCCTCGAGATCGCTGTCGATGTCCGTCAGCCCCGATTGGTGGAGGTGGTCACCCAGGTCGTCGCGGAGGAACGCCGTCAGCCAGCCCACCGGGTCGGGCGGCATCGTGCGGTCGAAGGTCCGCTGCCCCGGCTCGCCGTCGGCCATCACGGGGTGCCAGTGCATCCGGTCGGCCGCGCCGGGCGCGGACTCGAGGAGGTCGATCCGGCAGACACCCGGCTGGACCGTCCGCGTCCACGACGCGTAGACCGACCCGGCGGCGTTGGTCGTGACCGGTCGCACTTCGATGCGCACGCCGCGCTCCCGCGCGTCCGGCTCGTGCGCGACCGCCGGATCGATGAAGTCGACCCGCAGGACGCTGATCGCCAGGTTGTCGAAGATCCACACGCGTTCCATGTGGTCGAGCCTGCCACGGGTGGCGGACAGGCGGGCTCGGCGCATGCTCGAGAGGGCTATTCGCGTCGTGGTCGATATCGGATCCAGTGTCGTGCGACGCCGGGTTTGGGTGGTGGCAGGAATTCGGGTCGTAGGTCGTTCGGATTGATGCGGACTTCCCACGGGTGAATGGTGGATGACGCGGTGGTGGTGACCACACAGTAGGACGAGATTCGACGAGCTTGGTCTCGCCGCCGGATATCCAATGGACGGATGTGGTGGGCGTGGCACATCAACGGTGGCCGGTCGCAGCCGGGGAACGCGCAGTGCCGGTCGCGGATCACCAGTGCGGCCCAGATGGCGAGGGTGACCAGTCGTTTGGCGCGGCCGACGTCCAGTGGTTCGCCTCTGGCTGCCGAGGACGGCGGGGATGATCTCGGCGTCACACGCCAGCCGTCGGATGGTCGAGACGGAGAGCTCGTTGACGGCGTCGTCGGCCAAGCCCGGTCACGCAGTGACTCGAGGGTGGTGGTGACCATGAGCCGGGCGGGTGCGCCGTGGGAGTCGGGTGGCAGGTCGGTGTCCAGGGCGTGCTGGGCGGTCTGGACCAGGGCGTCCCACATCCGGGCACCGGCGTCGCGTGGGTCGCGGACCAGCTCTCGTCGAGCCCGTCGTGTTCGTCGACGGCGGATGCGGGTGCGGTCAGCGGCATGAGCGCGGCTTTGAGGAGGGCGCCGTCCTCGGCCGATCCGCGGCCCTTGACCCGGACCCCGCCGGCTCCGTCGGGTGCGATCGAGAGGTATCTGCCCAGGTGGGAGGCGCGTTCCTCGCGGTCCAGCTGCCGCTCGAGCTTCCGATCCACCGCGTCGGGGTCGACCACATGCACCAGATGGCGTCCGGTCCGGGCGAGGTCGGTGGCATCGAAGCTCCCCGGCATGCTCGAGCAGGGTCTGCTCACCCCGGCTCCGGACCGCGGTCCCCGGACGGCAGGGCATCGACCGACTTCACGATGACGTCGGCCTGCTCGGGTGACACGGTGCCCGCAGCCATGGCCTCCCGCGTGGATTCGAGGGGTCCGGTCAACGCGTGGGCACGGGCCACGACCCGGCGACCCTCGCCCTTGCGGAGCCCGCCGAGGTGGGTCAGCCAGTCACCGGTCGACCCGTAGTGCAGCCTCTGCTTGCCGAGGTCGCGGTGGTCGGCCTCGGCGACCGCGCCGGCCTGGACCGCGGCCAGCGCGGACCGGGCTTGCTCGACCAGCTCCACGGTCGCGACCAGGTCGTCGTCGGTCTGGTTCGTCCACCACGTCGCATCCAGGTCCCGGACCATCGCCACCACGTCGGCCAGCACAGCCGCGGGGCTGGGCTGGGGGTGGAGGTCCGAGATCGACATAGGAATATCGAATCAGAGACCACCGACACTCAGACCGGTTATCCACAGGAATATCGGGCACTATTCCTGAAAAGAACATGAGAATTCGAGACAGCGACTCTCCAAGCCAACCGAAAGCCCGGCAACGGCGGCCGGGAACAAACCGCCCGCTCCTCTCTTTCAAGCCAAAGACCGCAACCACCCACGAGCCGCCACGTGCCGACGTTCTGCCGTAGGGGTGGTTTCGAGACGGTCGCAGAGCGACCTCCTCAACCACCGGCGGCAGAGCGACCTCCTCAACCAGCGGAACGAGGTGGTTGAGGAAGGCGCCCTGGCGCCTGTCTCGAAACCACCCCACCCGGTCGACCCGGCCCGGCGAGGACGGCGCGCATCCCGGGTGCCATCAGGCGGGCGATCTCCGAGTGCGAGAGGGAGGCCAGCGGCTCCACTTGGAGGACGTAGCGGCTGAGGATCATCCCGCCCAGCTGGCTGGTGACCAGCGATGCGCGGCGGGTGGCCTCGGCGCCGCCGCCGAACCGCGCCGCGATGGCCGGCACCATCTCCTGCTCCATCATCTCGCCGAAGATCCGGGCCACGTGCGGGTCGCGGACGATGCCGTCCAGGAAGGATCGCAGGGACGGGCCGGTGGCCGGGTCGTCCCAGACCCGCAGCACCGTCCGGACCAGACGCTCCGGCAGGGAATTCAACGGACCCTGCAGTTCTCCGGCCAGGAGGAGGGCCGGGTTGGCGCCGAGGGCCATCGCCGCGCCGAAGAGTCCCTTCTTCGAGCCGAAGTAGTAGCTGATCAGGGCGACGTCGACGCCGGCGTCGGTCGCGACCGCCCGCAGGGTCACGCCGTCGTACCCGTGCTCGAGGAACCGTCGACGGGCCGCGGCGAGGATGTCGTCCTTCGTGGTCGACGTACCTCGGGGGCGGCCGCGGCTGCGTGGTTTATTCATCAGAGTTGAAATCTAGCACGCGGCCTGGCGGACTGGGTGTCTACCCAGAACCGGAAGGAAGAACCGCCATGTCCCTCGACATCCCCGACGTGGCCGTGCGACGCGACCCGAGTGGGCGCGGCACCGGTCACCGATCCGTCCTCGTCGTCATCTGCCTCGCACTGGCGACCGTCGTCTCCGCGGTGGCCTCACTCAACGTCGCCATCCCGTCCATCGCGCGCGACACCCACGCCAGCCTCACCGAGCTGTCGTGGATGGTCGACGCCTACGCCCTCGTCTTCGCCGCACTGCTCCTCCCCGGCGGCGCCATCGGCGACCGCTTCGGCCGTCGCAAGACGCTCCTCGCCGGGCTCGTGATCTTCGGTGCCGGCTCCGCCGCGGCGATGCTGCGGGCCGATGCCTCCTGGCTGATCGGGATGCGTGCCGTGCTCGGCGTCGGCGCCGCGCTGGTCATGCCCGCGACCCTGTCGACGATCACCTCGACCTTCCCGTCCGCCGAGCGGGCGAAGGCCGTCGGCACCTGGGCCGGCGTCGCCGGTGCGTCCGCGATCCTCGGACTGCTCACCTCGGGCGTCGTGCTCGAGTTCTGGTCGTGGCGCGCGGTCTTCGCGGTGAACGTCGTGCTGGCCGTGGCCGCGATCGCCGGCACCCTGCGCGTCGTACCGGAGTCCGCCGACCCGGACGCGCCACGTCTCGACCGGACGGGCGCCCTGATCTCGCTGGTCTCGCTCGGTGTGCTCGTCTACTCCGTCATCGAGGCGCCGACCCGTGGGTGGACCGATGTCTGGACCCTGGGCGGGCTCGCCGTGGGCCTGGTCGGTCTCGCCGGCTTCGTCGCCTTCGAGCTACGCCGAGCCGAGCCGCTGCTCGACCCGCGGCTGTTCACCTACCGCGGGTTCGCGGCCGGGACCGTGACGATCACCGTGCAGTTCTTCGCGTTCTTCGGCTTCATCTTCCTGCTGCTGCAGTACCTCCAGCTGGTGCTCGGCGACAGCCCGCTCAAGGCGGCGCTCAGCATGATTCCGTTGGCGTTCGGCCTGATGCCGACCGCACGGGTGCTGGCGCCCAAGCTCACCGAGCGGATCGGTACGGCGCGCACCAGCACCCTCGGACTGGTCATCGCGGCCGCGTCGTTCGGCTGGCTCTCCACGCTGGACGGCGACAGCAGCTACTGGCCGCTGCTCGTCGGCCTGGTCCCGCTCGGGGTGGGCATGGCGCTGGCGATGACGCCCGCGACCGCGGCGATCACCGATGCACTCCCGCGCGAGAAGCAGGGCGTCGGCTCGGCGATGAACGACCTGGCGCGCGAGCTCGGCGGTGCCCTCGGCATCGCGGTCCTCGGCAGCGTGCTGCAGTCCGTGTACCGCAGCAACCTCGACGTCTCCGGCCTCCCCGGCCCGGCAGCCGACCAGGCGCGCTCGTCGCTGGCGCTCGCCACGCGACTCGGGCCGAACGTCGCCGCCAGCGCCGAGAACGCGTTCGTCGACGGCATGCACATGGCCCTGTGGATCGGCGCGGCCGCGCTCCTCGCGGCAGCCGCCGCCGTCACCGCCCTCCACCGCAAGGCGTGAGCCACATTCCGTTGGTCGAGGAAGGCGCGCTAGCGCCTGTCACGAGACCCGCCCGGTCTCGAGGGGTGACCGGTGGTCTCGTGACGCGTCGCAGAGCGACCTCCTCGACCATCGACCAGCGGTCACCCCTCGACCAACGGTCATGTGCGAAGGCCGGCACGCGTCTCCCCGGGACGCGTGCCGGCCGGTCCGGTCAGCCGGCGAGGCGGCCGAAGGCGCTGCGGTGGAAGACCAGGGGCTGCCCGAGCGAGTGCTGCACGGCATGGAGCTGGAGCAGCACGATCACGTGGTCGCCGGCCTCGACCTCGCGGTAGATCGTGCAGTCGAAGCGGGCCAGGCCCTCGTCGAGGGTGAGGGCGCCGTCGTCCGATGCGCTGACGCCGATCCCGTCGAAGCGCTCGTCGACCGGGCCGGCCAGCTGCCGGCACACCTCGCCGTGGTGCTCGGCCAGGATGGTCACGCCGAGGTGCGAGCTGCGCCGCAGGTCGGGCCAGGTCTTCGACGAGCGGGCCACCGAGATGGAGACCAGCGGCGGCTCGAGGCTCACCGAGGTGAACGACGACGCGGCCAGGCCGATCGGCCGTCCGTCGACGTTCGCCGCCACGGCGACCACCCCGCTGGGAAAGATCCCGAAGGCGTCGCGCAGCCGTCGGGGGTCGAGGTCCTGATTGGTTTCCAGCCCGGTCTGGATCGAGGTCACGCCACGGCCCCCTCGCGGGCCTCGAGCAGGCTGCGGACGAGGGGTCTCGTCGCGGCCAGCCACCCGTCGTACGCCGCGGGGTCCTGGAAGCGGCTGTCGAGGACGTACAGCCCACGGCCGGGCACGGTCCCGCCGATCTCGGTGAGCACCGGCCGCAGCGTGAGCTCCGGAGCCAGCGAGTGGGCCGGGCTGCCCCCGAGCATCAGGGGTACGGCGATGCCGCGCAGCCCGCGGTCGGCCTCGAACCGGTCGAGGAAGAGCTTCAGCAGCCCGGTGTAGGCGCCCTTGTACGTCGGCGACCCGAACACCACCAGGTCGGCATGTCCCACCCGCGCGACCAGCTCGGCCACCTCGGGCGACGACCAGTCGAGGAGGTCGGCGCCCAGGGTGGCGAGGTCGACCACCAGCTCGGGGTCGTGGCCGGAGAGCTCCCGGGTGAGGTGGATCGTCGCGGCGAGGGTCCTGCTGTTCGGCTTCGGGTTGCCGACGACGACCGCCGTCCTGGTGGTGGGCTTCATGTGTGTCCTGCCTCTCGTTGGTTTCGCAGCGTGGTTCCTTGAGTCTCGATCAAAGTGTAGTAACTTGAGTGACTAAATCCACTAAGACACGAGAGGCACAGAACACATGGGTCGTCAGCTTCGTCTCAACGCCTTCCTGCACGACACCGGTCACCACGAGGCGTCGTGGCGCCACCCGCACTCGTCGGTCGAGCAGATCGGCGACATCACCTGGTGGCAGAACGTCGCCCGCAAGGCCGAGGACGCCAAGCTCGATGCGGTCTTCCTCGCCGACGGGCCGGCCTGGTGGGGCACCGGCCATCGTCCCAGCAACCAGTTCGAGCCGATCACCCTCCTCACCGCACTGGCCACCGCCACGCAGAAGATCGGGCTGATCGCCACGGCGTCGACGACGTTCTACGAGCCGTACAACCTGGCCCGTCTCTTCGCCTCGCTCGACCAGATCTCCGGCGGCCGCGCCGGCTGGAACATCGTGACGACGTTCAGCACCGACGCCGCCCACAACTTCGGCCTCTCGGACGTCCCCGACAACGAGGAGCGGTACGCGCGAGCGCAGGAGTTCGTCGACGTCGTCGACAAGCTCTGGGACAGCTGGGAGGACGACGCGGTGATCGCGGACCGGAAGTCCGGCGTCCACGCGATCGAGGACAAGGTCCACCGGATCGACCACCACGGCCGCTTCCTCCAGGTGCGCGGCCCGTTCAGCGCGCCGCGGTCGCCGCAGGGCCGGCCGGTGCACATCCAGGCCGGGTCCTCCAACCACGGCCGCGCCTTCGCCGCGCGGAACGCCGAGGCGATCTTCACCGCCCACCAGACCCTCGAGGACGCACAGGCGTTCTACGCCGACATCAAGACCCAGGCCCGCGGCTTCGGCCGCGACCCCGACGAGGTCCTGATCCTCCCGGGCATCAGCCCGTTCATCGGCGACACCGACGTCGAGGCCGAGGACAAGTTCCGCTACTTCAACTCGCTCACCGTCCCCGAGTACGGCCTCAACCAGCTGGAGAAGTTCGCCGGCGTCTCGCTGCGTCACCTCGAGCTCGACGAGCGGGTGCCGGCCGAGATCTTCGGTGGCGCGGGCAGCGTGCTCGACAACGACCGCAGCCGCAAGCAGGTCGTCGCGAACATCGTCGAGCGCGACCGCCCGACCCTGCGCCAGCTGCTCCACCGGCTCGCCGGAGGCCGCGGCCACCACGTCGTCCACGGCACCCCGGTGCAGATCGCGGACACGATGCAGCGCTGGTTCGAGCAGGGCGCCGCCGACGGCTTCAACGTGATGCCGCCGCTCTACCCCCAGCTCCTCGACGAGTTCACGTCCAAGGTCGTCCCGCTCCTCCAGGAGCGCGGCCTCTTCCGGACCGAGTACACGGGCACGACGCTCCGCGACCACTACGGACTGTCGCGCCCCGAGAGCCAGTACGCCGCCGAGCAGCCCGCCGCGGTCGTCTCCGCCTGACCAACCCCACCACCAGACCACGACACATCGGGAGTCACTCATGCCTGCCCTACTGACCCATGTCCGGCACCGGCTGACCGCCGGACTCGTCGCCGTGCTCGCCGTCGGTGTGCTCGCCGCCTGCGGGTCGGCGTCCGCCCGCGAGAACTCCAGCGGCGAGGTCACCACCATCCGCTACCAGTCGTACGCCGGCCAGGTCGACGTCCTGCAGCTCGCGGACGCGCTCGGCTACCTCGACGGTCTGACCCTGAAGAAGGTCGGCGACGTCACCGGTGGCCCGCAGAGCGTCCAGGCGCTGACCAGTCACCAGATCGACATCAGCGCCTCGTGCTTCTTCGGCTCGATCGCCCAGCTGGTCGCCACCGGCGCGCCGATCAAGGCCGTGGTGTCGACGTACGGGTCGAGCGACACGATCAGCTCGGGGATCGTGACGCTCGCCGGGTCGTCGATCAAGGACGCGCAGGACCTGGTCGGCAAGAAGGTCGCGGTCAACACCCTCGGCGCGAACGCCGAGGCCGTGATCGACACCTGGCTGAAGAAGAGCGGCCTGTCGGACGACGAGATCAAGCAGGTCACGCTCGTCCCGCTGCCGCCGCTGAACACGGTGCAGGCGCTGGAGAAGCACCAGATCGACGCCGCCGACATCAGCAGCGGCCAGATCAAGGCGACGGAGTCGACCGGCGTCAAGCTGCAGACGCTCGTCAAGGACACCGACGTGGTCGGCCCGTACAACGGGGGCGGCTTCGCGATGACCGACGACTTCCTGAAGGACAACCCGCAGACCTCCGAGACGCTCGTCACCGGCGTGGCCAAGGCCGTGCGCTACATCGAGTCGCACGACCGCGACCAGGTGCTGAAGATCTACGACGCGTGGCTGAAGGACAACGGCTACTCCGACTACGTCGAGGCCGTCGACCAGAACTGGGGCGGCAGCACCGGTGTCGCCTCGAAGAAGACCGCCGACATCTCCGACAGCGACATCTCGCTCTGGCTCGACTGGCTGGCCGACCGCGGCGACGTCGACCCGTCGAAGATCCAGCCGAGCGACGTCTACACCAACGACTACAACGACCTCGCGAAGAAGTCGGAGGGCTGACCGATGAGTGCACGCATCGACCTCGACGACGTGGGCCAGGTGTTCCCGGTCAAGCGACGACAAGGACAAGCAGCGTCGTGAGTTCGTCGCTCTCGAGGGCGTCGACCTGAGCATCGCCCCGGGCGAGTTCCTGACGCTGGTCGGGCCGTCCGGTTGCGGCAAGTCGACCATCCTCGACCTGATCAGCGGGCTGGGTACGCCGACGTCCGGCACCGTCAGCATCAACGGCCGGAAGATCACCGGCCCCGGTCTCGACCGGAGCATCGTCTTCCAGCAGTACACGCTGCTGCCGTGGCGCACCGCTCAGGGCAACATCGAGTTCGCGCTCGAGGCCAAGGGCGGGATGTCGAAGGTCGAGCGGGCCCGGACCGCGCTGGAGTACCTCCGGCTGGTCGGGCTCGAGGAGTTCGCGCAGCGTCTGCCCGGTGAGCTGTCCGGCGGGATGAAGCAGCGGGTCGCGATCGCCCGCAGCCTGTCCTGCCGGCCCGAGGTGCTGCTGATGGACGAGCCGTTCGGTGCCCTGGACGCGCAGACGCGCGAGCGGCTCCAGGAGGAGCTGCTGGGGATCTGGAAGCGAACCGGCACGACGGTCCTCTTCATCACCCACGACATCGACGAGGCCGTCTTCCTGGGTCAGCGGGTCGCCGTGATGAGCGCCCAACCGGGCCGGATCCGCGAGGTCGTCGACATCCACCTCGACCGGTCCGGCGCGAACGAGGAGGAGGACCTCCGCGGCACGCAGGCATTCGCCCGCTACCGCCACCGGGTCTGGACCCTGCTCCGCGAGCGGCCCGCCCGCGGCCGGCACGAGGAGGTGGCTTCGGTTGCCTAGCACCCTGCTCGACGAGCGCACGGAGTCCGGGCTCAACCCGCGCCAGCGGCAGTCGGCGCGCGCGACCAGCGTGCCGTCGTACGTGACCCGGACGAAGCGTCTCGGCCGCGGACTCCTCGGCATCGCGGCCCTCGCCCTGATCTGGGAGTACGTGCCGCGCCTCGGTCTGGTCGACAGCTACTTCCTGCCGCCGCTGCACGTCGTGCTCCAGGCGTGGTGGGAGATGGCGAAGGACGGCACGCTCTGGACACATGTGCAGGCGAGCCTGATCCGGTCCGGCGCCGGCTTCGGCATCGCGACGGCGCTCGCGATCCCGCTCGGGGCGGCCATCGCGTGGTACCGGCCGGTGCGAGAGATCCTCACGCCGCCGCTCGAGGCCTTCCGCAACACGGCCGCGCTCGCGCTGCTGCCGGCGTTCACCCTGATCCTCGGGATCGGCGAGACCTCGAAGATCGCGATCGTCACCTATGCCTGCTTCTTCCCGATCCTGCTCAGCACGATCAGCGGCGTCGCGACGGTCGACCCGCAGCTGCTGCGGTCGGCGAAGGTGCTCGGCCTCAGCCCGGTGGCGACGTTCCGCAAGGTGGTCTTCCCGGCCGCCGTGCCGACGATCTTCACCGGCATCCGGATCTCCGGCGCCGCGGCGATCCTCGTGCTGATCGCGGCCGAGCTGGTCGGCGCCACCGAGGGCCTCGGCTTCCTCATCAACTACTCGCAGATGAACTTCCTGATCCCCAAGATGTACGCCGCCATCCTCACCACGACCCTCCTCGGTCTCGCCGTGAACTACACCCTGGTCGCCCTCGAGCGGAGGTTCTCCCGCTGGCGCACGTGAGTAGACCGCTGGTCGAGGAAGACGCCACGCCCGCGACCGCTGGTCGAGGAGGTCGCTCTGCGACCGTCACGAGACCACCGGTCGCGGCCGACCCACCACCCATTCGTCAGAAAGAAGGAGCACCACGATGCTGAAGATCGAAGACCGCACCGCCACCCTCCAGGTCACCAAGGTCGGCGGCCACATCGGCGCGGTCGTCTCGGGGCTGAAGATCGGCGACAACCTCGGCCGGCCCGTCATCGACGAGTTCCGCGCCGCCCTCCTCCAGCACAAGGTCGTCTTCCTGCGCGGCCAGGACCACGCCACCGACGCCGACCAGTACGACTTCGCCGCCCAGCTCGGCGAGGTCACCTCACCCCACCCGACGGTCCAGGGCGACGGCAAGGCCGTCCTCCCGATCGACTCCGAGCAGGGCAAGGCGAACTCCTGGCACACCGACGTCACCTTCGTCGACCGCGTGCCGGCGATCAGCGTGCTGCGCGCCGTGACCCTCCCGCCGTACGGCGGCACGACGGTCTGGGCGAACACGGTGCACGCGTTCCAGACGCTCAACCCGGCGTTGAAGACCATGGTCGCCGGCCTCCGCGCGATCCACAGCAACCAGTACGACTACGCCGGCGAGCACCCGCAGCTCGGCGGGATCGACGTACGCGAGGAGAGGTACCGCCAGGAGTTCGCGCACCTGCTGTTCCTCACCGAGCACCCGCTGGTCCGCGTCCACCCCGAGACCAACGAGCCGTCCCTGCTGCTCGGCCACTTCGTCCGCTCGATCACCGGGCTGTCCACGCAGGACTCCCAGGACCTGTTCGCCCTCCTCCAGCGCCACATCACCCGGCTGGAGAACACCGTCCGCTGGACCTGGCATCCCGGCGACATCGCGATCTGGGACAACCGCGCCACCCAGCACTACGCCGTCGCCGACTACGACGACCACCCCCGTCTGATGCACCGCATCACCGTCGCCGGCGACGTGCCCGCCGGTCTCGCCGGTGACGTCAGCCGGGTGATCCAGGGAGACGCCAGTGCGTACTCGAGCGTGGGGGAAACGCCCGCCGCCTGACGTCTTCCGGTTGTTTCGAGACGCCCTGGGGCGTGTCTCGAAACCACCCAGACAGCGCCCGGCCGACCACCGGCCGGGCGCTGTCGCCTGCTCGGGCTACGCGCTTGCGCACCGGGTAGCGCAGGTGGGTCACGCCGTTCCCCGCGATCACCGCGGGGTTGCCCAGGGTCGCGGGCGTGGCGGCGAGATGGTCGAACAGCCGAACCCCCGAGCCCAGGAGCAGCGCCGCGATGTCGACGGAGATCTCGTCGATCAGGCCGGCGTTCAGGCACTGCTGGATGACGTCGGCACCATGGACCGCGACGGACTTCCCGCCGGCGGCCGCCTTGGCTTGAGCCACGGCGCTCTCGACGTCGTCGTTCACGAAGTGAACCGTCGAGTCCGGACGCGGCCATCCGTCCGGGACGGCGTGGGTCAGGACGAACGCCGGTCCCCACGGGTGGTTCCCGCCCCAGCCCTGGGCGACCTCGAAGGTCTTGCGACCGGTGATCAGGGCACCGAGCTCGGAGGTGAGACCACGGACGTGCTCCGCGCTCGGCTCGGACATCCGCATGCTCATCGGGTCCGCTCCGCCGGTGTTGATCTCGACGTCCCCCGAGTTCACGTACCAGTCCATCACCTCGGCCACACCGTCCTCGAGATCGGCGACGTAGCCATCGAGCGACATGGTCATGATGGCGACAACCTGCTGCGACATCCGACTCTCCTCAGCTCATGTGGTCCGGATGACCACCTTCTACTCCCACCACGAACGATGTCCGGCCGATCCGACAACCAGTCGTCGCGTCAGGTCGCGCAGCCGATGCAGACGCGTGCGGTCGGTCGGGCCTCGAGCCGGGCCGCGCCGATCGGAGCTCCGCACGTCTCGCAGATCCCGTAGGTGCCGTCCGCCACCCGTCGTTCCGCGACCTCGATCTCGGCGAGATGATGCCGCGCCTGCCGGACCAGCGCATCGACCTGGGACCGCTCGAACGCGATCGTCGCTCCTTCGGGGTCGTGCTCGTCGTCGGCGTTGGTGTCGCGCGACGCCGCCACCACGGCGTCGAAGTCCTGGGTGAGCCGCGCCAGGCGTTCCTCCGTACGCCGCCTCTCGGCGGCGAGCCGACGCCGTACCTCGTCCAGGAGCGGTCAACGCTTGCCGGACGCTCGCCGCAGCTCGAAGCCGGTGGCCTTGGTCAGCGCCTGGTTGACCTTCCCCCGCCATCCAGCGGCGGGCTGCGGTGCGGGCGACGAGGTCCGTTGACGCCCGCGGGCCTTGGGAGATGAGGGCGCGGAGAACTGGAGAGGAGCGACCGGCTTCCAGCCCTCGGCCTTGGCGACCGCGCGGGAGCGGCATCGCAGGGTCGCGCGCTTGCCCTTCGCGTACCCCTTGAGGCCAGGCAGGGGCCGGCCGGCCAGCCTGCCCTTCCAGTCGTACATCGACTCGATCTCGAAGCCGTAGGCGCGCAGCATCATCTGCAGCGCGGGCACCGACGGCCGGCCCACCAACACCCGATCCACCGAGTAGGCATCCTGGGCGGCCTGGCGGATGTCCTCGGAGTCGCGTTCGCGAATCACCCGGAGGGTCGGCTTCGTCCCGGGCACGACCATGGTGTCGACGATCAGGTGCCTCGGGGCCAGGTGGTGGAGGCGGTACATCAGCTCCGTGTGCCGGTACGTGTGGTAGAGGTACCCGAGGCACAGCACGACGTCGACCTCGAGCTTCTCCCGCTCCAGCACCTCGAAGACGTCGCCGCAGATGAAGCGGTACGTCGCGGGGTCCTGGCCGTAGAAGGCGAAGGTCTCCTGGGCCTTCTCGATGAGGCTCTCCCGGACCTCCACCCCGGTCACGTGCGCCGCCCCGGTCTTCAGCGCGGCGAACGAGTACCGCCCGTCGTGGCTGGCCAGATCGAGCACCCGCGCCCCGTCGAAGATGTCCCGGTTGCTGGCGAACAGTGCCTCGTAGCGCTCGTTCATCCGGTTCAGCTGCTCGACGGCACTGCGATTCCGACGACGTTCGTCCCCATCGTCGGCGTCGGGCTTCGGCGTGAGGTCGCTGACTTCCATGAACCGTGGGTAGTCCTCGCCGAACACGTGTCCCCATCCCTGGCCTGCAGACGATCGCGGTTCCCGCCATGCAACCGGACAACACCCTCGACCACAAGGGACGCTCGACCACGCTCACCACGCCGTTCGACTCGGTCGCCTGCCCTTGCGGCAACCGGCCCTCCCGGGTGGTCAGCGGTCGAGTCATCCCGATGGAATCTCAGTCGCCAAGCCTGGCGGCGACGCCTACGATCGCAGATCTGGGGCTTCGTTCCTTCCACGCCTAGGCGGTGGATCACATGCCCGTACCGACCGGGACGTCTCTTCTGCTCGGCCGTGAGCGGGATGTCGCCGAGTTGGACGATGCTCTCGCCCTTTCCGCGCAGGGAACCCCGCAGATCGTGCTCGTGGGGGGCGATGCCGGGATCGGCAAGACCACGCTGGTCGCCGACCTCGCGCGCCGCTCCGCCGAGCGCGGGTTCACCGTGGCGACGGGGCACGGTCTCGACATCGAGGCAGGGATCTCGTTCGCGCCGGTGGTCGAGGCGGTGCGGTCTCTGCTCGACGGGCTCGATGACCTCGAGGCACGGCCGTCGGCCCGGCGCATGCTCACCCTCCTGGACCCGGAGGCACCGAGAAGCCTGGAGGCTTTCCACGTGCTGGACGACCTCGCCGCCACGGTCCTCGAAGCGGCCACTGCCGGTCCGGTGCTGGTGGTACTGGAGGACATGCACTGGGCGGACCGCTCGACCCAGGACTTCGCGGCCGTGCTGTCCCGGACCGCCCGTGGGCGACTGCTGCTCGTCCTCACCTTCCGCAGCGACGAGCTCCACCGACGCCACCCGTTCCGTAGGACCTTGGCCGAGATCAGCCGCACCTTCGCGGCACGTCGCATCGACCTCGATGCGTTGGGTCACGACGACATCGCGGGCATCGTCGCTGCCAGCAGAGACGGCCCACCCGACCCGTCCGTGGTGGGTTCCGTACTGGCCCGGTCCGAAGGCAACCCGCTGTACGCCGAGGAGCTCTTGGCGGCCAACCAAGAGGGCATCCCCGGTCACCTGTCCGATCTCCTGCTGGCCCGGATCGACGCCCTCGACGAGGGACCGCGGGCGCTGCTCCGCGTCGCCTCCATCGACGGGACCCGGCTCGACACCGGGACGCTGGCGGACCTGGCGGGGCTCGACCAGCCGCAGCTGGACGGCT
This sequence comes from uncultured Actinomycetota bacterium, assembly GCA_963812055.1. Taxonomy (GTDB): domain Bacteria; phylum Actinomycetota; class Actinomycetes; order Propionibacteriales; family Nocardioidaceae; genus Nocardioides. Next base: position 17,344 of record CAWEUA010000016.1, on the reverse strand, counting down.
ACCTCCGAGAAGCTCTCGACGCGAACGTGCTGCGCCAGATCGGCGACTCCCTCGAGTTCCGCCACGGCCTGCTGCGCGAGGCGACGTACGACGACCTGCTGCCCGCCGAACGGAGTCGGACTCACGGCAGGATGGCCGAGATCCTCCAGGCGAAGGTCGACTCCGAGCGAGATCCAGGGCTGTCGACCCTGAGCCGGCTCGCCTTCCACTGGGACGCCGCCCACGACCTGCCCCGCACCCTCGCGGCGTCGGTCCGGGCCGGGCTGGTGGCGCAGCGGTTGGGACTGGCCGAGGCCCTCACCCAGCTCGAACGCGCCCTGTCGTTGTGGGACCGGGTCCCAGACGCCGAGGCCGTGGCTGGCCGTCCGCAGGCCGAGATCGTCGTACTCCTGGGCGAGTCGGCAGGCGACCAAGGTGACAACGAGCGCTGGCACACGCTGGTCCGCTCGGCGGTGGACATGGTCGGGCCCGACACCGACCCGCTGCTGGCCAGCCGCGTGTACTCCGCCTTGGCCGCGTGCTCCTTCCACACCGAGGACACGATCGGTGCGGAGGAGGCGATCCGGCGGGCGGTCGAGTACGCCGGTGACTCACCCACGGAGGAGCTCGCACGTGCCCTGGGCGCCCAGGCGGAGTTCTTCAATCGGCACGACCACTTCGGCCAGAGTGTCGTCGCCGCCGAACGAGCCGCCGACGCCGCGAGGATTGCGGGGTGCGTCGAACCGCGGGTCGACGCCGTCATGGTCAGGGCTCTCTCCCTGGGATACCTCGGCCATATCGGCGAGGCTCTAGCGGGCCTGGAGCAGGCCATCGTGTTGGCACGGGAAGCGGGCCTGGTCGGGGAGGCGCTCGACACCACCATGTATCTCGCCGTGCAGTACATGGAGGCCGGGCAGCTGGATCGTGGCCTCTCCCTCGCGAGTGAGGGCTTCGACGAGGGCCGGGCCCTGGGACTTCCGATGCAAGGGGTCATGTGCGGGGACGCCATGCTGATGGGGCTCCTCTGGCAGGGCCGTCTCGGCGAGGCCGAACAACGGCTGGAGGAGATCGGTGAGCTCGGAGTGCCCACCTCTCGCTGGCACTGTCCGGACGCGGAGCTCTTGCTGGCACGAGGCGACGCACGCGGGGCGGCCCCACTGGTACGCGAGGCCGCGGCAGAGACGCAGAAGGCAAGCCGGCAGCCGGAGGACACCGACGTCCTGACCGAGCTCGAGCTCGCCGCCATGCTCGACGATCCGCAGGAGGCCCTCGAGAAGGCGGGGTCGTTCCTCTCCAAGCTGGACGAGTGTGACTCCCCGCTGGTGGCGGCGGGTGCGGCGCGGATCGGCTTCCAGGCCCTGTGGTTCGGCCGGTCGACGCCCTGGGCCCGGGCCGACGAGCTGCGGGACCTGGCAGCTGGACAGTTGGCGCTGGCAAGAGACGGGCTCACCGACGCGTGGCGCTCGACGTACCACGGGGTCCAGCTCGCCCTCGCCGAGGCGTACGCCGCCCGGTTCGCCGGGGAGCCGGCCGTCGCGCAGTTTCGAGAGGCGACAGAGCTGGCGGAGCCGTTCGGCGCCTACTTCGCCCTCGAACCGCGGCTGAACCTCGCCGAGGAGCTGCTCGCCCACGGCAGCCGCGACGAGGGCCGCGAGCTCCTCGTCGAGTGCTGGAGCACCGCCCACTCCATGGGGGCACACGACGTCCAACGCCGCGCCCTCCGGCTGGCCACCCGCACCCGCGTCCCCCTGCCGCAGGCGGATTCAGGCGAGGGACCGTTGAGCCGGCTCACCCCCCGTGAACGCGAGGTCCTCGACCTCCTCGCCACCGGAGCCACCAACAAGGCGATCGCGACTCACCTGGTCATCAGCGAGAAGACCGTGAGCGTGCACGTCTCGAACGTCCTCGCCAAGCTCGGCGTCGCCAACCGCGGCGAGGCCGCCGCCCTGGCTCGAGATCTCGTCGGCTGACCGGCACGCGGAGCGGAGGTGAGGCTCGGTACGGCCGGGGAAGGCACCTTCGGCACTGGTGTCCCACGACGTGAGTGAACTTCTTCGCCCCGCGGGACATCAGACCCGGAAAGGCCTGGATCCGAAGGAGCGGGAATGCCCCACCGCCACACAGTCAGCGTCCGCCCGACCTCACGCATCACGCGCGTCGGTCCGATCGCGTTGGCGATCGCGGTCGCCTCCGCCGTGGCGGCAGTCGTGCCGGGCGTGCCGGCGTACGCCGCCACCACGACCTGCCACGGCGTCAGGGCGACCATCGTCGGGACGCCGTCGTCCGATGTTCTCCGCGGCACGCCGGGCCGAGACGTCATCAACGGACTCGGCGGCAGCGACACGATCGACGGCCGTGGCGGCAACGACCTCGTCTGCGGCGGGATCGGTGCCGACAACCTCTACGGCGGCACCGGGAAGGACCGGCTCTACGGCGGGCTGGACCGGCTGCACGGCGCCCAGGAGGACGGCGTCGAGCGCATCGGTGACCAGCTGCGTGGCGGCCCGGGGAGCGATCACCTCGACGCGGGAACGGACCCGCGTGCTGCCGACATCGTCGTGCCCGACATCTACTCCTGGGCCGAGTCCGCACACGGCGTGCGCATCGATCTGCGCACGGGCAAGGCGCGCGGCGAGGGTGCCGACACCTTCACCGGTTCCGGGTACAGCGTGGTGGGCTCGGCGCACGGCGACGTCGTCCAGGGAACCGGCCGGCGCGACCGGATCAGTACCGGGAGCGGTCGCGACGTCGTCTACGCCCACGGCGGTGACGACTTCGTCGACGTGGACAACTCGCAGCACTGGCCGGCGGTTCAGCCGATCACGTGTGGGGTGGCCCCGGTGACGACCAGATCTCGGCGATCGGCGGTGAAGACCGCCTCTCGGGTGGCCCGGGCAACGACCAGATCTCCGCCTCGGGCACCGGGAACGATGTCCTCATCGGCGGGAAAGGCCGCGACTCCCTGTACGCCGAGGTCGGGAACACCGACGGACCGCAAGCCTTCAAGGGCGGCGGCGGTAACGACTTCCTGCAGATGGAGACCACGCAGGTCCGCCGCAAGGGGGCCACGTCGACCGGGGTGTGGGACATGGCGACCGGAGGTATGACGCTGACGTTCGACCACCTGATCCGGCTCACGGTGTCCCACATCAACCAGGCCTACCTCGAGACCCCGCGTACGGCGTGGACCGTCACCGGCACCACGGGGGACGACCAGGTGGAGGGCGACACGGTCAGCGACCTCTCCTCCGTCGCCTTCGACGCCCTCGCCGGCGACGACATCTTCGAGGGGACCAGCGGCGACGACCTGTTCAACGGCGGCCCCGGCAACGATCACGCGTGGGGCATGGGCAACGGCGACGACACCTGCATCAGCGTCGAGACCATCGACGACGACTGCGAACACGTCAGCTGAAGGTCGCACGCGTGGCGATGAGCGCCGGGGTCAGGGCAGTGGCCCCTCCCGGTTCTCATGCGCCAGGCGCCAGGCCCGGGTGTGGGCGAGCCTCAGTACGGCGGCCGGCCCGGCGTTCCGCGACGACTGGCCGGCCGCTCGCTGCGTCGTGAACGGCACCGAGCCTCTCGGCGTACGCAGGATCGCCTCCCGGAGCAGGCGTGCCGACCCGTCGGCGACCGCGCGGAAGTTGGGCTCGTAGCCGAAGACGATCACGCTGCCGTCGCCGACCTTCTCGACGGTCTCGAGCGCGGTGCCGGCGAGCGCCTTGGACTTCGTGGCGAACCCGGACAGGAACATGCGGTGCGGGAACGAGCCGACGACGCGTGCACTGCCGGGCGACAGGACGAGGTTGTAGTCGCTGTCCCACTCGATCTCGTTGGGGCCGTGCGGCGTACGGATCCGCATCAACGCCCCGGGCGACTCGGTCACCGGCGTGCTCATGCCCACCTGGGAGATCCCGACGGCCGACGCCAGCAGGGCGCCCTCCTGCCAACCGACGTACCGACCGCCCTTCGCCACCCAGTCGGAGAGAGCGGCGCGACCCGCGGCATGGAGATGCCGGTAGACCGGATCGGAGTCGACGTTCCCGACGACGAGGACGTCGTACTTGCGCAGCGTCGACGGCGTGATCTGCTTCGGCAGCAGGATCTTGTACGGGAACCGCCAGTCCTCGCCCAGCCGCCACCTGAGCCAGCCGGAGTACTGGTAGCCGTTGTACCGCTTCTTGTACTGGTCGAGTACGGCGATCCGTGGCAGCCGGTGAGCCGGCTTGGGCGTGACGGGCTTGTGCAGCTTCGGGACGCGGGTCACCGGGGCATGCACCGGCCGGCCGGTGGAGCCGCCCTTGATGCCGGCCATCAGCGGCAGGCTCCAGCCGCTCACGTCGTAGAAGTAGGGGAACGGGACGTAGGTGTCCTCGTTGAGGGCCGCCTGCACCCAGTGCTTCTGGGCCTGGTCGAGGCTGATCCAGTACGTGCCGGCCGGCATCACCTTCCGTCGCGGCGCGTCGCCGTACGGCTTGTAGTCGCGGACCACGGTGCGGCGGGCGAGCCGATCCACGATCACGTGGGCGTCCTGGAGCCGGCTCACCGTGAGCCTCGTCTCGCGTGAGTGGCCCAGCAGGAAGTAGCCGCAGACCGGGCGCTGGGGCACGCGTCGCAGAAGCTTGTGGCCCGGGTTGTAGATCCGGTTCGCCTCGAGCTGGCAGTGCCGGCCTTCCTTCTTGGCCTGGACGAAGGTGCCGCGCCACTGACGCAGGATGCTCGCCCGATGGGTAGCGCCGGCGTACAGGGTGGTGAGGGCGGACGTGTACTGGTGTCGCACGCGCTTCGGGTACGGCACGACGTCGCCCTGCTCGTAGGTCATCCCCACCGCGCCCATCTGGGTGGTCGGGACGGTGTCGCCGTACACCTGGGCGAAGAAGTCGTACCCGGACTTCCAGGTCTCGTAGCTCCAGTCGTGCTCCTTGAAGGCATGCTCGTTCGCCGGGCCGTACAGGTCCTCGACCTGCCGGTAGAGCTTGTTCGGCGTCTCGTGGTAGATCGGGTCCGCGTCCGGCGGGAAGAAGTAGGTGTGGCCGCTGTTCTCGTGCTCGTCGACGAACAGCTGCGGCGGGTTCTTCCAGAGCAGCTTGAGCCGGCCCGAGACCTCCGGCTGCGTGCCGATCAGGCCGTCGCGGTTCATGTCGAACGAGTAGCCGTTGTAGCGCGTGTCGTGCGCGCGGCCGTCGGGGTTCTGGACCGGGATCAGGCCGACGATCGAGTGGCGGAGGATCGCGCGCGCCACGCAGTCGTCGCGCGAGGCGAGCTGGTGCAGCAGCTGGACCACGGCGTCGCCGCCGGACGGCTCGTTGCCGTGGACGTTGGCACCGATCCACAGGATCGTGGGGGTACGCCGGATGATCGCCCTCGCTGCCCCGTCCGGCGTCGACGGCTTGCGCAGCCGGTCGAGGTCCCGTCGGATGGCCGGCAGCCGGTGCAGGTTGCTCGGGTTGCCGACGAGCGCGTAGCGCAGAGGGCGGCCCTCCCAGGAGTGCGCGTACACGCCGGTCACCACCCGGCCGCTGGCTCGATCGGCCGCGTGCCAGTAGCGACCGATCTCCTGGTTGGTGGCCTCCCGCGAGCCCAGCCGGAAGCCGAGCACGTGCCGGGGGGTCGGCACGCCGAGGCCGGCGTAGTGCGGCTTGGTCGTGGCCGGGTCGCATCGGTGGGAGCTGCGTGCCTGGCTCGACGGGCTGGCCGTCGCGGCGTTGTTGATGGCCACGGTGGTGAGGCAGAGAGCGGCGACGCTCACCGCGGTGATTCCGGCAAGGGCTCGGCGCATGTCCCGGAGCGTAGGGCGCTTCGGTCGTCGCCGCTACGCCCGCTCGGAGGGATCGACGTACGGCGATGGTTGCGTCTTCGTCGCGCTGTCTGGTTCTATCGCTGGACGATCAACCCATGTCCGGACCGACTCCTCTGAGGGACCTCGGGAGCCCGCCCCGGGATGGGATCTCGGTGAGGAGCGGCCCATGGCCGATGTCGGTTCGCTGTCGATCGACGCGACCTCGGTGGTCCAGGGCGCCCCGATCGTCTTCACCTACTCGGTGCCCGCCGACCACGCGAGCGACACCAACTGGATCGGGATCTGGGCGGCCGACGGCGGTGGTGCTCCCGTCGACGGTGAGTACGTCGCCTCGCAGATCACCTACCAGTACTCACCCGGCACGTCGGGATCGGTGACGATCAGCTCGGGCTTGCTGCCGCCCGGCATCGAGTACGTCGCCTACTACCTCTACAACGACGGCTACACCTCGCTCGCGACACCGGTCCTGTTCACCGTCAACGTGGGCAAGCAGCTGCCTCCGCCCCGGTTCCGCGACGACTTCGGGAGGCACGGTCGGATCCGGCTCGACTCCCCGGTGGGGATGACGCTCGACGAGCGGGGCCGGTTCTGGGTGGCCGACACCGGGAGCCGCGACGTCCGCGTCTTCAACCGCCGCGGCCACGGGGTGGGCGTCATCGGTCAGGGTGTCCTCCGGGAGCCGGAGGATGTGGCGGTCTTCGGCGGCCGCGCGTTCGTCGCCGACGCCGACCGCAACACCGTCACCGTCTTCGACCAGCGCGGCCGGCACCTCGGGGAGATCGGTCAGGGTGACGTCGAGCTGCCACGTGGGGTAGCCGTCGACGGCAGCGGACGTCTGCTCGTCGCCGACGTCGGCAACAACCGGGTCGCGGTCTTCGATCCGAAGACCGGCGCGCTGATCACGTCGATCACCGACGAGATCCACATCCCGTTCGGCTTCTGCGTGGCCGGGAGCCGCACGTGGGTGGTGTCGTCCAGCCGCCAGTTCGACGGTGACCCCGGGGTCACGGCGTACGTCGACGACCAGCCGACGGTCACGTTGGGCTACGGCCAGCACAGCGTGTACGGCGGACTGTCCAACCCGGCCCACGTCGCGGTCGACCGCGCCGGACTCGTCCTGGTCAGTGTCCCGGACTTCGGCTTCGTCTCCCGGTTCCGCGACAACGGCCCGTTCGTGGGCGAGTTCGGGACCAGTGGCCACGGCTTGCTCCGCTTCCCTCACGGCGTCCTCGTCGGTCAGCGCGGCGACATCTTCGTCGCGGACACCGGCAACGGACGCATCGCTCGGTTCGGAGGGTCACGATGAACAACAGTGATCGCGGGTTCTCGCGCCGCGCCGTCCTCGGTGGGACCGCCGCAGCCGCGGCGTCCTCGCTGCTGCCGTGGAACCTCCGCCAGGCGATGGCCGCCACGCCCGCTCACGTCCGTGGCTCGCTGCGCGACATCGAGCACATCGTCATCCTGATGCAGGAGAACCGCAGCTTCGACCACTACTTCGGCGCGATGCCGGGCGTGCGCGGCTTCCACGACCCGCACGCGATCACCCTCCCCAACGGGGACTCGGTCTTCAAGCAGCCCTACCCGGGAAGCGCCCAGGGCTTCCTGCGGCCGTTCCACTACGACACCCACAAGACCAGCGCCCAGGTGACGCCGGGTCTCCCGCACGGCTGGTCCGACCAGCACCAGGCGTGGGACGGCGGGGCGATGGACGCCTGGATCACGGCCAAGGGCCCGGACACGATGGGCTACTTCACCCGCGCCGACATCCCGTTCCACTGGGCTCTCGCCGAGGCGTTCACGATCTGCGACGACTACCACAGCTCGGTCATCGGCCCGACCAACCCGAACCGGCTCCACATGTGGACCGGATGGCTCGACGCCGACGGCAAGTTCGGCCCGCCGGCGTACGAGAACAGCGAGTCGGCCGACGACCCGAACCTGACGTGGACGACGTACCCCGAGCGGCTCGAGCAGGCCGGCGTCACCTGGCGGATCTACCAGGAGGAGGACAACTACGGGGACAACTCCCTGGAGTGGTTCCAGCAGTTCGCGAACGCGAGCACGACCTCGCCGCTGCACCAGCGGGCGATGCGCAACAAGTCCGCCGGCTGGTTCGAGTACGACGCGAAGCACGACCTGCTGCCTCAGGTCTCCTGGCTGGTGGCGCCCTCGGCCCAGACCGAGCACCCGAACTGGATGCCGGCCGCCGGCGCCCAGTACATCTCCGCGAAGCTGGACGCGATCGCCTCCAACCCCGACGTCTGGGCGAAGACGGCGTTCATCCTGACCTACGACGAGAACGACGGGCAGTTCGACCACGTCCGCCCGATCGTGCCGCCCCCGGGGACACCGGGTGAGTTCGTCGACGGCCTGCCGGTCGGCCTCGGCTTCCGGGTGCCGACGATCGTGGTCTCGCCCTGGACCACCGGCGGCTTCGTCTGCTCGGACACCTTCGACCACACGTCCCTCATCCGCCTGCTGGAGCGCCGCTTCGGTGTGATCGAGCCGAACATCTCGGCCTGGCGCCGCAACACCGTCGGCGACCTGACCTCCGCCTTCCGCTTCGCCCAAGGCATCCGCCCCTACCCCGCCGACCCGCGCCTCCGCTACGAGGCCACCACGGCCAGCCTCCTGGTCGCCCAGCGAGAGGCGCAGAACAAGCCCGCCCCGATGCCCCCCACCGGCAAGGCCGCCGTCGCCCAGCGCCGCCGCGCCCTCCGCAAACTCCCCGCACCACCGTCCACTGACCCTCAGAACCTGACCGCGCGTGTGGTCTGCCCGGTCAATCGACCTGCGTCACTTCGCCCCGTTTGACTCTGGTTGCGCGTGGCCTGTTGTGCGGGTTGGTTGTTCAGGTGTTGGTGGGTGAGGGCTGTGGAGTCGGGTTGGCGATGGCTGGTTCGGTGGTGGGCGTGGCGGCGAGCCGGGTTCCGAGCCAGGCGAGTATCTGCACACCCCCCAGCCCGCAACCGGCGACCACCGGCTCGACTCGTTGACCCCACGCGAACACGAGGTTCTCGCCGCGCTCGGCCGCGGACTAAGCAACGCAGAGATCGTCGCCGAGCTCCACCTCAGTCTCTCCACGGTCAAGACGCACGTCGCCTCCATCCTCACCAAACTCGGGTTGCGCGACCGGGTCCAAGCAGCCATCGCCGCCCACGAACTCGGCTTGCCATCAACGCGGCCCACACGCGCACAGACGCAGCACCCCGGGGCGTGACCAAAGGCACCCGCTGGACTGGACAACGGTCCGCCACGGAAGGGCCGGCGCCACACCACCGCGGACGGCCCCGCCCCATTCCACCCGGGAGCCGGACGACAGCCATGGTCTCAGGGGCGGTGCAGCCATGCGAACGCTGCGACCACCAGCGCCTGGGTGCCGGTATCGAGGGTGGGCTGGATGACAGGGGCAAACGTGGCGGCGTGATTGACCGGGATGTCTTGCGCGATACGTCCCGCTTGTTCGGCCGCGCGGTAGGTGGCTGGGTCTGCGCCGCCGATGCCCCAGTAGGTGTACGGAGCGCCAAGCGCGGCGGGGATGTCGCTGAAGTCTTCGCTCGCACTCTGCTGCGGCAGCCTGACGGCACGCTCCGTGAAAAACTCGGTGAACGCCGCTGCGACCCGCTCTGTGGCCTCTGCATCGTTTTCGGTGAGGGGGTAGCGATCAAAGAGCTCGAACTCTGGCCCCATGGGCGAGCCCGATGCGTCGCATTCGGCGCGGACGATCCGCTCGATCGCGGCCAGGACCGCTTGACGGGTGCTCTCGCTGTAAGTGCGGACGTTCAGCTGGAGTACAGCGCGGTCGGGGATGACGTTGCTCTTCGTGCCCGCCTGGATGCTCCCCACCGTCACAACAGCGGTGTCGCCGGGCGCGACCTCACGGGCCACGACGGTCTGCAGACGAACCACGATCATCGCCGCCAGAACAACCGGGTCCACCGCCGCTTGCGGCATCGACCCGTGGGCCCCTCGGCCGTGAACAGTGATGCGCATACTGTCGGCAGCCGACAGTGTGGGTCCGGGACGGGTGCCGACGGTGCCTGCTGGGAACGGCAGGACATGTTGGGCCATCGCGACATCGACATGGTCCACGATCTCGGCGAGCCCGTCCCCGACCATCGCCCGGGCGCCGTCGGCAGTCTCCTCCGCCGGTTGGAACAAGGCGACCAGGGTGCCCGCCCACTGCTCCTGGGCCCGTGCCATCAGCGCGGCGGCGCCCAGCAGACAGGTGACGTGGACGTCGTGTCCGCAGGCGTGCATCACCGGGGTGCCGTCGTCAGCGGTCCGGGCGCTGGCATACGGCAGGCCGGTGGCCTCCAGGACCGGGAGGGCGTCCATGTCGGCGCGCAGCAGCACCGTCGGGCCGTCACCGTTACGCAGGATGCCGACGACGCCGGTCCCTCCGATGCCTTCGTGCACCTCGAACCCGGTGTCACGTAGCCGAGCGGCCACGTCGCCGGCCGTTCGGTGCTCCTGGTGCGGCAGTTCGGGGTGCGCGTGCAGATCTCGGTAGAAGTCCTCCTGCCAGGACCGGATCGTGTCCAGACCTCGGAGGACGCTGCCACTGGAGTGCTTCCATTTCTTCATCATGCCTCTGGCCCGGTCTCTCGCGGCCCTGGCGCCTGGACGTCGTACCGCACCCCGAGCATCCGAATGGTGAAGCAGACAGCTGCCGCGACGATCGCAGCCAGTGGACCTGCCGCCCCGATCCGGTCGGCGGCGACGACGATGAACGCGCCCACCAAGGCCGGGATCGCGTACAGGCCACTGGTCAGCACCGAAGGGATCTTCTGGATCAGCACATCACGCAGAGTGCCGCCACCGACCGCGGTGATAGTGCCCAAGATGACCGCTTGGCCGAAGCCGATGCCGAAGTCGAGTCCCTTCAGCGCGCCACTGACCGCGAACAGGCTCAGGCCCGCCGCGTCGAGAACCAGGATCACTGTCGCGAGGCGATCCAGGCTCCGGCTGAACAGGAACACCACCACGCTCCCGGCCGCCGCCACCGTCAAGTAGCGCCAATCGCTGAACGTTGCCGGCGGCAACGCGCCCAGCAGGATGTCACGGACCACTCCACCGCCCAGAGCGGTGAACATCCCCAACGTCACCACCCCCACGATGTCGAGTCGGACAACCCGTATCGCCGTCAGCGCTCCATTCAACGCGAACGCGAAGATGCCAGTCAGATCCAAGACCAAGAAGGTCGGCGACGTCGTGTCCACCGACCCTGTCTACTCGCCGTGTCCACCAGCCGAAGCTCTCCGCCGCGCGCTCGGGCCCCACAGCTTCTTCTCCCGCCGGGGTGGCTCAACCTCTGGGTGCCCCATTCCGCCGGGTGCCGGCGCGGATCCAAAGCACTCACATGCCCCGTGGCCCTGAGCCTCACCTGGATCGTTTCCCTCGCGGCACTCGGCTCCCACCACCTCGCGACTCAGGATCGCGCTGTCAAGGCTACGGGAACAGGGCAGCCCCTTGATCGCCGCAAGTGATCAATTAGCCGTGTCCGCGCAAACAGGAGGCCAGGTTTGGCAGGGTGGATCTGGGTTGAAGGCGGGCTACTCGAGGTGGAGTTGAGCGTCGCGTGCGGCCACGATGGCTCGAGCTCGATCTGCGACGCCGAGCTTCACGAAGACGCGACTCACATAGTTCTGGACCGTCTTCATGCTCAGATGTAGGTCGTGCGCGATCTCGGTGTTGCTCTTTCCTTGCGCCATGCGCTGGAGCACGGCCCGCTCTCTCTCGGTGAGGTCGGCGAAGGGGAGTGTCTGCGTTTGCCTGCTGAGTAGTCCGGCGAGTTGAGGGGCCACCTCGCGACCGATGAAGGTATCGCCCCGCACCACGGACGTGACGGCTCGGATGAAGTCGTCACCCTCAGCATCCTTCAGGACGTAGCCCCGTGCCCCGAGTAGGAGGGATTCGCGAACCGCGGAGTCGTCCGCACGCATCGTCACGACCAGGATGGCCGCTCCTGGGGCCGCCTCGAGCAGGCCAGGGATCGCCTCCAGCCCACCGCCTCCGGGCATCTGCAGGTCGAGCAGGATCAGGTCTGGTGTCGTCGAGCGAGATGCGTCGATCGCATCGGGACCGTTCTGAGCCTCACCGACCACCTCGATGTCGTCCATGGTCCCGAGCAGCGCGCGCACGCCCTTGCGGAACAGGGCGTGGTCATCACCAGCAGCACTCGCGTCATGAGGACCATCCGATCGTGGCGAGGACTCGCGTGCCGGAACCGGCTGACTCGACCCTCAGGGTTCCACCGAGCTCTTCGGCGCGCTGCCTCATCGAGGAGAGCCCGACGCCGGGAATCGCGGTGGGGGCAAGGCCGATCCCGTCATCGGTGATCGTCAACCGGACCGCGAGCTCGGCTGGCTCCACAGCAACCTCGATGGCGGAGGCGCGGGCGTGCTTGACCGCGTTCATCACCGCCTCGCTCGCGATGCGAAGCACTGCCACCTCCACCGCGGCGGGGAGCTCACCGTCTCTGACGTGCACCCGCACCGTCGGCTCGGTGATCGCCACGAACTGTTGCTCGAGCGCGCCCCGAAGACCCTCTTCGTCGAGCAGCGGGGGCCGAAGGTCGTAGACGAGGCGCCGCAGATCCGCGGAAGCATGCCTGAGGCTATCGATCAGCTCGGTGACCACCTCACGACGAACATCGCCGCCGGGCAGCCCGCGCTGCAGTGCCTTCAGCTGGAGCTGGACCGAGGCCAGCGACGGTGCTAGGCCGTCGTGGAGGTCGTGCCGGATGCGCACGCGTTCCTCCTCGCGGGCAGCCGCGATTTCGGTACGGGACTCGGCGATTCGGCGTACGGCCCGCTCCGCGGCTATCCTCAGCGCGAGCTGGTCGGCCAGCTCGTGCAGCAGGTCGGTGTCGGATGGGGAGAGCCCGCTGCCCGGCCGGCGTTCCGCCACGCGGATGGCGCCGTACGTCTCTCCCCGGTAGCAGACGGGCACCTCGGTGATCGCGCTCCCGGTACCGGGCTGCCCGGATGAGCCGGTGGCGTCCAGCTCTACCTCGACCCAGGGCAGGTGGAGGGCCTTCGCAATCACGGAGGCAGTGTCGGCGGTCGGTGCCGACGGCGTCGTGGACAGGGCGTGTGACCGCTAGGTACGGCTCGTGAAAGGAGTCCGCGAGGTCGTGCACCCGATCCCGGAGCCAACGCCACAGGGGGACGGCGACTACTGCGGCGCAGCTCAGGGCCACGGCGTTCTGCCAGGTCGCGGAGAGCGGCTCGGATCCGCTGCCGAGGACAACGCCGACGACGACGTAGATCATCACGAGTGCGGCGAGCAGCAGCAGGGCAGCAGCGAGCGAGCGCCACCAGGTGGCGCTCGCTGCGCGTTGCTGGGCGGGACTCACACTGCGGCCGCCACCCGGTCACGGCGCAGGATCAGGTAGATCACCAGTGCTGCCGAGACGACACTGAGGATGGCGAGCGAGCGCAGGACCAGGCTGCCGGACGTGACCCCGGCGAGACCTCCGAGCCCGTCCAAGGCCCGCACGCCGATCGTCAGGAACGAACCCCAGCGCTGACCACGCCAGATCCCGAGGCTGCCGACAAGGCCGAGAACTCCCAGGACCACGCCCACGATCAGTACGGCGAATGGTGGCTGATCTCCCTGGGTCGCCGCGCCGTCTGCGCCGAGCGGCAGGGGAGCGATCGAGACGGCCAGACCGACCATGCTGATAATCGCGTTAATGACAGCGGCAGCGGCCTTCGAAGTAGAGATCGAACGGGACATCGTGAGCTCCTCGATTCAAGAGGCTCGATCGGCCTCGGTGGGACTCGAGTGTGGTGAACGCAGTTTCCCACCAACCACGGTGCTGACCCCCTGATCGACCGGGAACTTGAACAGGCCCTTCGGGACTGGGTCCCTCCACATCCGCAGTATCCGATCCACCTCACGCCACGATGAGTCATACCGCCGCGTAACGCACGGCCGGCCTTCCTCAACTCCCGGCGAGAAATAGCCGCCGCCAACTGTTGGCCAACCATTCCTGGTAGTGCTCCGGCGACCAGCCGCGGTCCTCGACCAGGAGTCGGTGTAGGTCGGGACTGTTGGTGGCCCAGATGGTGTCAGCGACCTCGTCAACGCTCAGGCCGTCGCGGAGTTGACCGGTCGCGAGCAGGTCTGCGGCGAGCAGTCGCATGTTCGCGGCACGTCGCTCGCTTATCTGCGACCAGACCTTAGCCGCTTCGGGGTCGGTGGCCGAGGCGTCACGCAGCGCCAGGAAAAGCGGCGCTAGCCGCGCAAGGATCCGGCGCATAGCGGCTGCGTAGAGATCGAGCTTTCGGCCCGCGTCAGGCTCAGCGGTGATCTGTTGCACGTAGTCCCGTTCGAGCGGGTCGAGCGGTCGGTCCGTTCCGGAGATGGCTCGCTCGACCAATTCCCGCAGGATCAAGGGCTTGCGGCCGACCAGCTCGTAGATGGTGTCGACGTGCACGTCGGCACGACGGGCGAGTTCGGCGATCGTCGTTCCCCGGTAGCCACGCTCGACGACCAGCGCCCGGGCCGTGACCAGGATCCGTTGACGCGTGGCCTCGGACTGGGCCCGCCGCTGCTCACTCTCGTAACCGCGTTTCATTGCACTCCCTGTTGACGGCCGCCTCACTCCAGAGCATAGTTGATCCGAAGATCCTTCGGATCAACTGAGGAGACCGGCGCCATGACCTACGCATTCACCCAAGACGTCCCGATCGACGCAACGGCATACGACAAGATCGTCGCTGAACTCGGGCCCAACCCCGCACCGGGCTTCGTTGTGCATCTGGCGATCGCGCGCCCCGAGGGCGGCCTGCGCTACATCGACGTCTGGGACACAGAGGCGGACTTCGAGAAATTCGCCGAAGAACGATTGCACCCAGTCGTCCACCCGATGCTGCACGCGGTCTTCGGCGAGAACATGCCGCCCGAGCCCGAACGCGTTCCCCTCGACGTCATCCACGTCTGGACGGCTTGACCACCCATACCGCGGCCATCAGGGCAGGACCTATCCGGCCAGGATCCTCTGGTCGGGTACGCGCCAATTAAGGGTCCTTCCGCCGCGTGCGGGAGCGCTGGCACCGCTCGAGACCAGTACGGGCTGTGAGCCGGCGAGGTTCTCCTCGGCCCTGGCTTTCCGGTCTGCGCTGCTAGACGCGTGGCACACTGCGGCCATGCCGGCGTCGGGTGCTGGGAGCAGGCCCGCTGGGCCACGGAGGGCGGAGGTCCTCGCGGCTTTGTCGATCGCGATCGACCTGGGTCTCGGGCTGCCCGCCGAGCACGTACTGGGCTCCGCACGGATCGCGGGCTTGTTGGCGGACCGGCTCGACCTGGACGCCGGTCAGCGGGCGTGCGTGTACTACACGAACCTGGTGCTCTGGATCGGCTGTCATGCCGACTCCCACGAGTTCAGCAGGTGGTTCGGTGACGACCTCGCGATGCGGCGTGACAGCTACGGCCTCGACTGGGCCGGCCTGCCCTACCTGCTCTACCTGGTACGTCGTACCGGCTCCGACCGGCCGCCGTCCGAGCGGGCGCGACTGCTGCTCACGCTCCTGGTCACACCGCGCAGGCGGATGGCGGCGCTGATTCACTCGCACTGCCTGTCGGCGGGCTTGATGGCCGAGCACATCGGCCTGGACGCCTGCGTGCGGGACGGCCGTCCAGTGCTCCTTCGAACGGTGGGACGGATCGGGACTCCCGTCAGGGCGACACGGTTCCGACCTCCCGCTGCCCACCAGGGTGGTCCAGCTGGCGGAGACCGTCGAGGTGCACCTGCGGAGGTACGGCGTCTCGGGCGCGCTGGCCATGGCGCGCCAGCGGAGCGGCACCCAGTTCGACCCCGAGCTGGTGTCGGTCCTCGAGGGCTGTCGCGCAGACCTGGCCGGCCTGGCCGAGGGCGACACTTGGTCCGAGGCGCTGGCTCTGGCGCCGGACCGAGATGTCGTCCTGGACGACGCCGGGACCGACGCGCTCCTGCAGGCGATGGGGGACTTCGT
The DNA here is from genome assembly GCA_963812055.1 of uncultured Actinomycetota bacterium. Lineage (GTDB taxonomy): Bacteria > Actinomycetota > Actinomycetes > Propionibacteriales > Nocardioidaceae > Nocardioides. Next base: position 1,582 of record CAWEUA010000016.1, on the reverse strand, counting down.
CGACCTGAAGTGCCCCTTCACCGTCGGTCACTCACGTGCCGTGGCAGAGCTCGCCGCGGCCGCAGCGGCTCGGATCGGACTGCCCGGCACCGACGTCTCGCGGGTACGTCGTGCTGGCTACGTGCACGACCTCGGGCGGATGGGTGTGCCGAACTCGGTGTGGGAGAAATCGGGGAGCCTCACCGAGTCCGACCAGGAGCGGATCCGCCTCTACCCCTACCTCACCGGCCGCATCCTGAACCGGGTCAACGGGCTCGGGTCCGTGTGCTCGATCGCGGAGCTGCATCGCGAACGTCTCGACGGGTCCGGCTACCCCCGCGGGCTCGTCGCCTCCGCCCTGCCGATGACGCAGCGGCTGCTGGCGGCCGCCGACAGCTATCAGGGTTCCCTCGAGCAGCGTCCCCACCGCCCCGCGCGAGGCCCCGCCGACGCGGCCAGGAGGCTCCGTGAGGAAGCCCGCGCCGGACGTCTCGACGCAGCGGCGGTCGACGCCGTACTCCACGTCGCCGGGCATCGAACCGGGCCCCGGTCGCCGGGTCCCTCGGGCCTGACCAGCCGCGAGGTGGAAGTGCTGGCCCTGGCCGCTCGCGGCGCCAGCACCGAGGAGGTCGCCCGTCGCCTCTCGATCAGCAGCAAGACGGTCCGCAACCACCTGGAGCACATCTATGCGAAGGCCCAGGTGAACAACCGCACCGGCGCCGCGCTCTTCGCCGTCGAGCACGGGCTGGTGAACGGCGCCGAAGATGAGGCACCTGCCCCATGACCTCACCCCCGGACCGCGACACGATCGCGGAGACCGAGAGGAGTCGTCATGAAGACCAAGTCAGTCATCAGCCTCACCACCGGACTCGAGGATGCGGAGAAGGTCACCGTGGCCTTCCTCGTAGCCGTCGGGTCGGCCGAAGCGGGGCGACCCACCCTGATGTTCTTGACCAAGGAGGCGGCCCGCCTCGTGGTGGGCGACACCGCCCGGGCCCACGGCTGTGAAGGCTGCCCACCGCTCGAGGACCTCGTCGGCAGGTATGCCGCGGCCGGCGGTCGCTACCTGGTCTGCCCCATCTGCTTCGACGCTCGGCACCTCGACAAGGGTGACCTGCTGAGCAACGCGGAGCTGGGCGGCACCGTTCCGATGTGGGAGTGGATCGGCGATGAACCGGCCAACACCTTCAGCTACTGAGACCCTCGGCGCCAGGCTCGCAGCGGCGATCGAAGTCCGGGACCGGACGGCTCTGCGGAACCTCTTCGCCACGCCGGTCCAGTTCCGGGCCGTCACCCCCAGCAGGTTCTGGGACGCCGAGACACCCTCCGACGTAGCAGACATCGTGCTCGGGACATGGTTCGACGAGGGCAAACAGATCACCGAGGTGAGCCTGGTCGAGGACGACACGGTCGGCGACATCTCGAAGATCAGCTACCGCATGTCGGTTGCCACCGAGTCGGGACCCACCGTGATCGAGCAGGTCGCCTACTACGCCGTGCAGGACGACCGGATCACCCACCTCCGGCTCGTGTGCAGTGGCTTCCGGTCAGTCTGAGCCACCCGGAGGCGGACCACGTCGGCGGCGAGCGCGTCATACCGCCG
>CAWEUA010000015.1:0-344235 GCA_963812055.1 uncultured Actinomycetota bacterium | reverse complement strand
GGGCCACGGTCCCTTCGATCATCGCCACTCCCGGCCTCGGCGGCTTCATGGCGCTGATCGCACAGGGCGCGTCCACCACCGATCCGCGGATGGACCTGAGTCACGTCCTCACACCGGAGTCGCGCGCCCGGTTGGACATCACCTCGACCGGTTGCCTCGGCGTCGTGCTCGCGGCGTACGGCGATCTGTACGGCGACGCGCTCGCGCCCGTGGGCTTCGCCGACGATGCCCGCTTCTCGCAGTTCCTCTCCCGCAACAGCAGCGGAGCCGTGCCCGTGGGCGGGCCGGTCCTGTTGCTCCAAGGCGATGCGGACCCCGCCGTCCCACTGTCCGTCACGGACGCGGTCGCGGCCCGGATGTGCCGGCTCGGCGCGCTGTTGGACTACCGCACCTACCCCGACTTGGGACACGACACCATTCCGGGAGTCGTCACCGGGATCGACGACGGAGCGATGCCCGACATCGTGGGCTGGGTCGCCGATCGCTTCGCCGGGCATCCCGCGCCCGTGCGTTGTCCGTAGCGAGACGGCCCTGCTGAAGGCTGGGTGAGCGGTGCGCGGACCATGCCGATCTCCCTCGGGGCATCCCGAGCGGCTCAGCCCACCAGGGATGCGGTCGTGACCACCTCTGCGAACTCTCCGTGAAGGTTGGTGGCGGTCACTCGCATCAGCTCGTCGGCCGACACCACGGTCCCGTCAGGTCCGGTGCGGTCGAAGGTGTGGGTTGCATCGGAGGCGAAGAGGACGCGGTGGCCGAGGTTGCCGCCCATGCGCGCGGTGGTCTCGCAGCAGTGGTTGGTCGTGATGCCGCAGACGACGATGCCGGAGAGGCCCTGTGCCAGCAGCCACGCGTGGAGGTCGGGTGTCCCGAGGAACGCCGAGTTCACGGACTTGGTGACCAGGAGGTGTGGCTCCTGATCGAGGTAGGACTTCAGGGAGTTGCCTGGCGACGCGGGGTGCAAGGGCGAGTCGGGGAGCACGGAGTCATGTCGCACGAAGACCAGCGGTCGTTGGTGGTCCGACCGCTCCTGCACGAGAGCGCCGATGTTCGCGTCGCAGTCCGGGTTGTTGCGAGGTCCCCACCACGGATCGTCGAAACCGCGCTGGACATCGACGACCACGAGGGCGAGGGCGTCGGGGTCGCGCGGCATGGTTCGAGGGTAGCGACCGCGCGAACCTGCAACGTCGCACATCTCGGTCTCCTGGCGGATGTTCGGACGGGCTGCACCGACCATTCTGGAGACCATGGATCCTCGCTCAGCCGACCCACCGACCCCTCAGCCACGACCTCGCGTCCTGGGGGCCCGGTGTCCGGCCTGATCGTGATCGGCGCCGGGCCGGGGCTCGGGTCCGGTGTGGCCCAACGGTTCGCCGCCGAGGGTCTGGGCGTGAGCCTGCTTGCGCGGAAGCCGGCGACGCTCGCCCAGGTCGCCGACACCCTGGCGTCGTACGACGTTCCGGTCTCGACGTATCCGGCCGATGCGGGACGCCCCGACCAGCTGCAGCGTGCGCTCGCCGCCGCGATAGATGACCACGGCGTGCCCGAGGTCGTGGTGTACAACGCCGCGATCATCCGCGCCGACGCTCCTGGGGACCTCTCCGCCCTCGAGCTCACGGAGACGTGGTGGGTGAACGTCGCGGGTGTGCTCGTCGCGGCCATGGCCACGATCCCGCCCATGCAGGAGCACGGCGAGGGCACCTTTCTGGTGACCGGCGGCATGCCCGAGCCGCTGCCGAGCCACCTCAGCCTCTCGCTGGGCAAGGCCGGGGTCCGGGCTCTGACCTCGATGCTGGCGCAGCACTTCGGCCCCCGCGGCGTGCACGTCGCGACGGTCACGGTCGCAGACGAGATCGTCCCCGGCACGTCGTTCGACCCGGACCGGATCGCGGACCAGTACTGGCGACTGCATGCGCAGACGCCGGATGAGTGGGAGACCGAGCTCGTGTTCGACGGACGGGTCTGAGCTTCTCCGTCATCTGACCGATGTCTGCCCGCCGTGCCGGCGCCACGCTCCTGGGATGAGAACGGTGGACGGGCAAGCCAGGAACACCAACGCTCCGCGTGCGAAGGCACCTGGGATCGCGCGGACTTCCCGAGCACCATCCCCATCCCCTCGGCCGCCCCTGCGCGTCCTCGACGAATCCGTCCCCGTCGTCGGGCGGCGACACCTCGAGCGGAGCCTCGCCGCGCTGGTGCACCTCGTCCGGTACCAGCACGACGCCTACGCTCCTCGGGGAGGCGACCACCACTCGATCGATGGCGCGGCCATGCGCTGTCAGTATGTCGCCTGGGCCGCGCTCCGATGACGTCGAGACGCCTTTGACCGGCTCGGCTGCGTCGTTGTCCTGGTGTGGAGCAGAGAGCCCTCAGCGGTGCGCACCACGGACCGATGATCCGTCTCGGCGACGCGCATCGCGACCCACCGTCACCCGTCGACGACGCCGGACCTGGTGTCCAGGTTGATCCCCAGGATCGATGCGCCGACCTCGGAGGACGGCCGGTGGCTCGAGCCGCGTGGTAGGTGACGTACGTTCCCGCGGGAAAGCGGTGGGGCCCCTCCAGCACCTCACCACTGAGCACGTAGTAGCGCTCCTCGTCCTCGTGGTGGTCGGTCGCCGGCCAGATCGAGTGCGGGGCGAAGTCGATCAGCCAGCCGCTCGCGTGAGCTGAGGTCGGAGCTGCCGGCGGGTGATGTCCGTCGTGACGTCTTCGGTCGGCACGTCGTCGACGTGGAGGGACTCGAAGGGGTTGTCGGTCCGGATGTGGTCATGGGTCTGGCCTCCTGAGAGTCGGTCAATACGGGCTGCGGAACGGTGCGACTACTGGTCGAAGAGGACGCGGGCGGCGTACGCCGTGTCGAAGTGCTCGCGTACCGACGCGATCCGGCCGTCGTGCACGTGGAACACCACGGCATAGTCGTTCTCGTAGACCCGGCCCGAGCGTGTGGTGGCACGGCTCGTCCATTCCGCGACGGCGTACTCCCCGTCGGCGACGATCCGGGTCAGCTCCTGGGTGAGGGGCCGGGTCGTGTCGAGCCGCTCGGTCATCTGCCCCAAGAACCCGTCGAGGATGGCGTCGGGTCCGGTCCACGTCCCCGACGTGGGCAGGTCGCCGCGCAGCCACCACGTGGCGTCGGGCGCGAAGCTGGCGCGGAGCGCCTCGATGTCACCGCGCTGCAGGGCCGCGACATAGGCCTCGACGACCGTGCGGGTCTCCTGGGTGGTCGTATCGGTGCTGGTCATCATTCCTCCTGTTGTCGGATGAGGTGGGGATCGAGGGCGAGGACGACGTTGCCGCGCACGCGACGCACGCGGAGGGCTTCGATGGCAGCCCGTGTGTCGGTCCAGGGCCGGACCATTCCCAGCTCGGGATGCAGCCGACCGCTGGCGACCAGGTCCACGAGCGTCGCCAGGTCGTCGGCGTACCCGGTTCCTCCACGGGTGTAGTCGAAGTGCCGGATGTCGGCCTGCGCCGGCCCGTCGAAGAAGTCGAAGAAGTCGAGCGTCACCGGGCAGCGGCTGGCTTGGCCGAACCACAGCAGGAGACCCTCGTGGCGCAGTCGGCTCAAGGCGCGCGGGAGCACGGAACCCCCGATCGACTCCATCACCACGTCGAACCGCGGCTCGTCGAGGGGGACCTCCGGATGCACGGCGGCAGCCCCGAGCGCCAGCAGCCGTTCCCCGCGCTCGGGGGATGCGCTCAGCGCCGTGACGTGGGCACCCGCTGCCGCGGCCAGCTCCACGACGTAGTGGCCGACGCCCCCGCTCGCGCCCGTGACCAGCAGCCGTCGGCCGACCAGGGGGCCGGCCTGACGGAGCAGCCGGAGGGCGGTGAGGCCGGCCAGAGGCAAGGCCGCTGCCGTCAGCGCATCGACCGTGCCGGGGAGCACTGCGAGATCGGTGACGGACACCGCTACCTGCTCAGCCCACCCTCCGGCTGGAGGATGACCGAGCACCCTGGTGCCGACGTCCGGACCGGTTCCGTCGGCAGCCGCGCCCACGACCACGCCGGCCACGTCCTTGCCGGGCCGCCAGCCTTGGCGCGGTCGCTCGAGGAGCAGAGTCTCGCCGCGGTTGACCGAGTAGGCATCGACAGCGACCATCACCTCGGCCGGAGCCGGTGCCGGCGGATCGACCTCCGTCAGCCGGACAGAACTCCCGTCACCCGGCTCGGCAGGGACCCAGGCGAGCATGGTTGGCCCGCCTGCGTCCGGACTCGATGTCCGGCTCATCGGGTCTCCCCCGTGCGGACCGTGTTTCGTGCGCCGCTGGCGACCATGACCGCGACGCAGACCATGAGGACCGCCTCGACCGAGGTCGCCCAGACCATGCCGTGAGCCTGCCCGGCGGGGCCCGCCCGGGTCCCGGCGGCTGCGAAGTAGATGGTCCCGATCAGGGCCACGCCCGAGGACGCTGCGAACTGCTGCACGGTCGTCAGCGCGCCTGCCGCCGAGCCGGCGTGCCGAGAGGGCACGTCGACGAGGGCGGCTCCGATCAGGGACGGCAGGGTCAGGCCGTTGCCCGGACCCATGGCCGCAGCGATGAGGGTGAGGGCGATCGCGGACGTCGCCTCGCCTCGCGCCGCGACCAGCACCGCGACCGCGACCAAGGACGAGGCCGTCAGGAGCGCGCCGTACACGATCGGGCGGGCTCCCCAGCGCGCCACCAGCCGGTGCCCGACGAACGCCGTGGTCATGAAGAGCACGGCAGTCGGGGTGAACACGAGTCCGGCGTGGAGGGCATCGAGGCCCAGTCCCAGCTGGGAGAACAGGGTGAGGGTGAACATGTAGCTGGCGAAGTAGAGCAGGAAGGCGAAGTTGGCGGCGAGTCCCGCCCGGAACGATGGCTCCCGGAGCAGGTCGAGCTCCAGCATCGGCGAGCCACCTCGGCGCCCCAGCCGGGACTCCCAGCGCAGCGTCAGGCTTCCTCCCACGAGCGCTGCTGTCATCAGCGCCCAGGTCCATGGGGCCCAGTGGACCGTCCGCCCGAGCGTCAGCGGGACCAGCAGCAGCGCGAGGGACACCGCGAACCCGGCCGCGCCCGGGACATCGAGCCGCGTCCGCTTCACGGCCCTCCCTTCGGGGAGGAACCGCACGGCTAGCAGGGCGCCGAGGATCCCGACCGGCACGTTGACCAGGAAGATGGTGCGCCAGCCGAGCCCGGCGACGTCCCAGGTGACGAGCACGCCACCGAGCACCTGGCCCGCGATCCCGCCGATCCCCGAGGCGACGCCGTACCAGGCGGTGGCGCGCGCCCGCTCCCCCGAAGGCAAGGTCGCGGTGATCAGGCCGAGCACCTGCGGCAACGTGATGGCCGCAGTCAGGCCCTGCGCCATCCGCGCCACGACCAGCTCCGTGGCGTTCGAAGCGACCCCGCACAGCAGCGAGGTGGCGGCGAATCCACAGATCCCGAGCACGTACATCCGCCGGTGTCCGTAGACGTCGCCCAGTCGCCCGCCTGTGATCAGGCCGGCGGCGTACGCGAAGGCATAGCCGCCCACGACCATCTCGAGCGCGACGTCGCCGACCGCGAGGTCCGGCGCAGCGTGGGGGCGGCCACGTTGACCACGAAGAAGTCGAACTGGCCCATGAACGTGGCGATCAGCAGGACCAGCACCATCGCCATGTCGCGCCGAGGGCCTGCCTCTCGAGCCTCCTGATCCGTCACTGGAAGGTCCAGCGCCCGTGGGGTGGTCACTCCTGCTCCTCTCATCGGTCCGGGACGTGGTCGTCGCGGTGTGTGCTCTCGATGGCACCAGTGCGGGGCGCCGCGACCAAGACGTGCTTCGAGCTCGTCACGATCAGCAACCGTGATCGAAACCGGTGCGCCAGGTCGGGTAGCTCAGATCGAACGACAGGGCCGAGCGCAGCCAGGTGTTGTCCGCTCCCCTGGCCCAGTCGTGACGCGCGTCAGCGGGATCGCTCCCAGGCGCAGGGGCGTCGACCGCCGCGCAGAAGACCGGCACCCAGGCGTGACCTGTCGCGGGCTCGTCGTCGCAGACGTTGACCACGCCGCTCGGCCAGTCCAGGGCGGCTACCGCAGCCCGCGCCGCGTCCTCGACGTGGACGAAGCTGCTGACGTCGCCATCGGCCACCAACGTGCCTGCACGTGCCTGGTCCGCCGAGGCGCCTGCCGCCGAGTACCAGGTGTCTGGGCCGTAGAGCAGGCCGTAGCGGAGGACGACCCACTCGGGAGCTCCGGCCGCGCCGCGCTCAACGGCGGCGACGGCCTTCACCGTGCTGCCCCGCGGGTCGGGTGCGGACAGATCGAGTGCTTCGCCCTCCTGGGCGGGGCCCCGACCCGCGGTGTAGGCCCACGCGATGCTCTGCGCCACCACTCGCCTCACACCGGCTGCGTCGGCGGCTGCCGCGAGAGCGGCGCTGCTGACCTGCCGCAGCGCTGAGTTTGCCGGACCGATGCCACCGCTGAGGTCGGTCAACTGGTTCATCAGGACGTCGGGGGACGCGTCGCGGACGGCTCGCACCATCGACTCGCCATCCCTGGCGTCAGCCACGACAGCGTGGGCTCCGCTCGCACGGAGCGCCGCGGCGCCCGACGCGTCGCGGGTCAACCCGGTGACTCGATGGCCCTCACCGAGGAGCCGAGGAACGATCCGGCGGCCGAGCACTCCAGTGGCTCCGGCGAGAAACACGTGCATGGTTGCGACCTCCGTGGTGAGGGTTCTTGTGTTCCCATCGAACGTGCCGGAGGGCCCCGCACCCAGACCCGGAATGGAACCGTGATGATCAGGGTTCCTCATGGTGCGATCGGCGACTTGGCGGATGTCTCGTCCCTGTCGAACGTCGAGCATTGGTCGCATGAACAACCATCGGCCGGGTCGCGCCGGCGCGAGCGAGGGGTGGTCATGACGAGCGTGGAGCTGCGTCAGCTCGAGTACTTCGTGTCCGTCGCGGAGCACCTGCACTTCGGGCGGGCGGCCGAGGCGCTCTCCATCGGCCAGCCCGCGGTGAGCCAGCAGATCGCGCGCCTCGAGCGCACACTCGGGACCGCGCTGCTCGATCGCAGTCCACGCAACGTGCGGCTCACCGAGCCCGGGACCCGGTTCCTGCCACGCGCCCGCGCTGTGCTCGCAGCCATGGAGCAGGCACGCGAGAGCATCGCCACCGAGCCGAGGGCAGTCCCCCTCCGCCTCGGCACCTCCTCGGGGATGGGAGAGCGTCTCGAAGTCGTCCTCCGTGAGCTCGACGGGCGCCGGCCCTCGTCGCCGATCGAGCTCACGTCGATCGCGTCCCGCCCCCGGCTGGAGCGCGTCGCGGCCGGCCAGCTCGATGCGGCGTTCGTCCGCGGGGTCACGTCCGCGCCCGGGGTCGAGCTGGTGGACGTGTGGGAGGACACGTTGGTCGCGGCGCTGCCGGCGGACCATCCGCTTACCGAACTGGACCGGGTGCCGATCCACGCCCTCGCCGAGCTCCCGCTGCGGCTGGTGCCACGGCGTACCAACCCCAGCCTCGTCGACCTCGTCCTGCGTCACTGCGCCGAAGCCGGGCGTCAGCCGCCGAGGCTCGAGTACGGCGGCGGCCCGGTGGACACGCTCCTGGCGAGCATCGCGAACGGCACACCCTCCTGGTCGGTCCTGTTCGCCTCGCACGTCCGCATGATCAACAGCTCGCGCGTGGCGTTCCGTGAGATCGACCCAGGGCTCTCGCTGATGACCCGTCTCGCCCTCCCCGCGTCAGCCACCCCTCGTGAGGTGGCACCACTGATCGAGGCCTGCCTGGTCGCGGCCGGCCGACGCACCACCAGCTGACATGGATGACCACAAGGCGGTGAGCCGGCGTGCTTGAGCAGTCGCTGCACCGCAGGTGCACCGCGGCGACCGTGCCGGGCGGTACCACTGGGCGCCAGCGGGTAGGCGATGCGCCGCGTGAGCAGTGCTCGGCGCCCGTCCACGGACCCTTCTTGGACACACGATCGAATTCTTAAATGCTTCAGGCCCGGAATCACGCTGTGATTCCGGGCCTGATTGGTAGCGGGGGCAGGATTTGAACCTGCGACCTCTGGGTTATGAGCCCAGCGAGCTACCGAACTGCTCCACCCCGCGTCGCTGGCGCCACTTTACGGGAGCCGCGGCGCCGCTCCAAATCGGCTACTGGAGCAGGTTGAGGGCCTTGGCGACCTCGGCGCGGGCCTGGTGGTTGAGGCGTGCCCACTCGGCGCCCTTGCCGTCCGCGAAGGCCTGGTCGGCGGCGTCGAAGTCGCGCTGCGCCTTCTCCAGCAGCGCGTGTGCCCTCTCCTGCGCGCTCTGGTCGGGCTTGTGGTTGCCCTTCCCGTTGCCGTTCTGGTCGCCGTTGTTGCCGCCGCCGCTGGTGTCGGGCGGCGGCGTGGTGCCGACCATGTCGCTGATGGCGTTGACCAGGGTGTCGCCGATCCCGACCTGCCCGCCGAAGGAGACCATCACGTAGCGCAGGGTTCGGTACGACGAGCTCGACGCGCCCTCCCGCGTCGCGTACACCGGGACGGCGTACATCATGCCGCCGGGCAGCGGGACGGAGACGACGTTGCCGTACGACGGGCTCGCGTCGCCGAGCCGGAAGGACTGGGTCTTGCTGGTGATCCGCGGATCGTTGATCAGCTGGCCGTAGGCCTGTGCCGGTCCCGGCACGTTCTCGCTGCGCGGTCGCTCGACCGTGATCTTGCCGTAGCCCGGTGACGTGGGATCGGAGTCGGCCGTGACGAAGCCCGCGAGGTTGGTCTTGTTGTTCGGCACGTAGCTCGACGTCAACGACCAGGTCAGCTTGCCGGTCTCGGGGTCGGGGATGAACATCCGGATCGGCGCCTGGTTCTCGTCCTTGCGGACGGCGTCCGGGGAGACCTGCCACTGCTGCTGGGCCTGGAAGAAGTCGTTCGAGTCGGTGACGTGGTACCGCGCGTACTGGAACCGCTGCACCTTGAACATGTCCTCGGGGTAGCGCAGGTGCGCCAGCAGCTCACTCGGGATCTGGTCGCGGCCGAGCACGGTGTTCGGGAACGCGCTCTCCCACGCCTTCAGGATCGGGTCGGTGTCGTCCCAGGCGTAGAGCTTCACCTCGCCGGTGTAGGCGTCGACCGTGGCCTTGACCGCGTTGCGCATGTAGTTGATCTGGTCGGTCGGCAGCGTCCGCACCCCCGGCGGCCGGCCGACGACGTCGCTGGTCATGTCGGAGAACGAGTCACGCTCGGACTGCGGGTACTGGTCGGTCGTGGTGTAGCCGTCGACCACCCATTGGATCTGACCGTCGACGACGACGGGGTACGGGTCGCTGTCGAGGGTCAGCCACGGCGCGACCTTCTCGACGCGCTCGACGGGATCGCGGTAGTAGAGCACCTTGCTGTGCGCCCCGACCCGGGAGGAGAGCAGGAAGTTCGCGTCGCCGAACTTGATGCCGTACATCAGCTTGTGGAAGAACCCGCCGACGCCGACCCCGCCGGAGCCGGCGTACGTCGTCCGGCTCTGCACTCCCGTCGGGGTCATGTCGACCTCACCGTCGGACGCGCCCGGCGCCTTGCCGACGATCGAGTAGCCCGGGCTGCCCTCACCGGTCTGCCCGAAGTAGATCTGCTGCTGGAACGGTCCGGCCGCCTGCTCCAGCGAGTCCTGTCCGGGGTCCTGACCCTGCGCCCACTCGATCGACTGGCTCTCCTCCTGGTTGTCGGCCGCACGCTGGTTCGCGAACGCCGCGATCAGCCCGCTCCCGTGGGTGTAGACGGTGTGCAGGTTGGACCAGTTCTGGTCGCTGGAGTTGATGCCGTTCTGGTCGAGCTCACGGGCGCCGAGGACCACCGCCCGGTCCTGGCCGTCGATCACGTAGTGGTCGACGTCGAGCACCGGCGGCACCGTGTAGTAGCCGTACACCGCCTGGATCTGCTCGAACGCCTGAGAGATCTGGCTGGGATCCACGACCGGGACCGACTGGGTCTGGTCGATCAGGTCCTGCACGCTCTCGGCGGTCGCCGGTGTCCGCTGCTGCCGGGTCAGCTGGATCGAGTTCAGGCCGTACGCCGCGGTGGTCGCCTTGATGTTGGCGTCGATGTACGGCGCCTCCTTGTCCGGCTTGTTCGGGTTGACCTGGACGTTCTGCACGAACGCCGGCCAGATCAGGCCGAGCATGATCGAGGTCACCACCAGCAGCGAGATACCGACCCCCGGGAGCAGCCAGATGCGGCGCCACGCGGTGATGAAGAACAGCAACGCGCAGATCAGCGCGACCCCGATCAGGATGTTCCGGGCCGGCAGCACTGCGTGCTCGTCGGTGTAGCTCATGCCCGTCACCACGGGGCTCGAGCCGGTGACCAGGTCGAACCGGTCGAGGTAGTAGCCGACGGCCTTCGCCAGGAGCGCCAGCCCGCCGAGCACCGACAGCTGGACGGTGGCGGTCGCGGTCATCCGGTCGGTCGCGGCCTGGAGGCGGATGCCGCCGTACAGGTAGTGCACGACGATCGCGCTCATCGCGGACAGCACCAGCACGGCGATGACGAAGCCGACCACGAAGTGCAGCCACGGCAGGGTGAAGACGTAGAAGCCGACGTCCTTGTGGAAGTACGCGTCGGTGGTGTGGAAGGACTCGCGGTTGGTCCACAGCAGGAACGTGCGCCACTTGCCGTTGGCGGCCACGCCGCCGAACAGCCCGATCACCGAGGCCACGGCGACCAGCATCAGGGTGCGGATCGGGGCCACCGCGTCGCGGTAGCGGTCCAGTCCCGTCTGCTCCGGTGAGTCCGGTCGGCTGAACGGCCGTGCGCGGTAGGCGATCACCATGTTCACCGCGACCCCGGCGGCCATCAGCAGCCCGAACCCGAAGAACAAGCCGACCCGCGTCCAGAGCATCTTGTCGTAGACGCCGGAGTAGCCGACGGAGCCGTACCAGAGCCGGTCGGTGTAGATCGACGCGAACAACGTGACCAGGAAGAACGCGACGATCACGCCGAGAACGGTGAAGAGCAGGATCCGCGCCCGCCGCGAGCGGCGGGGCCGGAACTCCTCGAACTCCTCCTCGAGCGGGTCGCTCATGGCCGCAGCTCCTCGTCCAGGGTCGACCGCACCAGGTCGACCAGCGCGGGCACGAGGTCGGGCCCGGTCAGCACCGCGTCGTCGGCGTCGTGGGCACGCATCCGCAGGGCGCAGTACGACGCGCCGGTGCGCGTGGCCGCGGCCACGATCCGCACCTCCTGCCGGTCGGGATGCCCCGAGGCGAACGTCGCCGCACGGGTCGGCTCGTCGGGCAGCTCGGACTCGACCTCGGGCGGCAGCACCACGCGCTCGACCACGGCGGCACAGCCGACGACGGTCTCCGGCCAGACGATCGCGGCCAGCTGCTCCTCGAGGGCGCTCGCGGGGGCCATGCCGTCCTGCTCGATCGGCGTCATCACGGTGTCACCGAGGCTGTCGGCCAGCTGCGGCTCACGCTCGCGGAGCCGGGCGGTCTCGACCAGCGCGAACAGGCGAGCAGGCTGGTCCCAGCCGGCCTCCGAGGCGTGCCGCTCGATCTCCAGCACCGCCGACGCGAGGCCCTCGTCGGCGGCGCCGGGACTCATGGCGTCGGTGCTCATGCGGCGGGCCTGTCGGCAGCGGTGCACTGGGGCAGCGGGGCGTCGTGGTCCTTGCCCCAGGCCTCGAGCTCGGAGATCGCGACCTTCAGCGTGGCCGCCTTCGCCAGCCGCATCGACCCGTGGTCGGCGGTCATGGCATCGGGACAGTTCGCGGGTGGGACCAGGAACAGCTGGGCGCCGGCCTGGCGCGCTCCGGCGATCTTCTGCTGGATGCCGCCGATCTCACCGACGTGGCCGGCCCCGTCGATGGTGCCGGTGCCGGCGACGGTGCCGCCCGCGGTCAGCGAGCCCGGCGTCAGCCTGTCGTAGATGGACAGCGCGAACATCAAGCCGGCGCTCGGGCCCCCGATGGCGTCGTTGATGTTGACCGAGACCTTGAAGGGGAAGGTGTAGCCGATCCCGAGCGTGACGCCGATCAACCGGTGGCCGTCCTTGTCGACCGGGGTCACCTGCCGCGTCAGCGTGCGGCCCTTGCGCTCGACGGTGATCGGGACCGCCTTCCCGGCGGGAACGGCCGCGATCAGCTTGGCCAGCTGGGTCGCCGCGGTCACCGGCTTGCCGTCGAACCGGCGTACGACGTCGCGCGGCTTCAGCTTCCCCTCGGACGGCATGCCCGGCGTCACGGCCAGCACCTCGAGCGCGGGGTGTACCTCGTACCCGAGCTCGCGCAGGGCCGCGGCGATCGCCGAGTCCTGGGAGCGGATCATCTCGACCTGTCCCTCCTGGGCGTCCTGCTGCTGCGAGCCGCCACCGCCGTACTGGACGGAGAAGGGGTAGATGGCGTCGTCCCGGGCGATGCCCCACGTCCACATCAGCGTCCACAGGTCCAGCTTCGCGTCGCGCTGGGTGACCGACACCGTCGTCATCCGCAGCTGACCGTCGTCGTGATAGGTGCGGTGGCCCTCGACACTGATGATCGGCTTGCCACCGCTCTCACCGAGGACGTTGATGGTGAGCCCGGGCGCGTAGGTGACGAACGGCAGCGGGCTGACAGCCATGTAGAGTCCGAGCGCGACGAACAGCGGCACGGCCACAAGAGCGGCCCAGGTGCGCTGCGTCATGCGGGCAACCCTCTCACCCAGGAAAAGTCAGGACGCCCGACGGGTGGACTCCGACCCGGCCGCTGGAGGAGTCTCCTGCCCGGACGAGGTCCTCGGCGCGGGTCGGGACGACGGACGGACCGCGATCCCGCTGCTCCGCTCGCCCGGGGCGGCCGCGCGGGCCGGCGTGGCGCGGGGCGCCACGCGCGACGGACGCGACATCGCCCGCCCGAGTCGCCGGGCCGCGACTTCGGGGTCGAGGTCGCCGCGACCCTCGCGGCCCAGCCACGAGATCCACAGCATCGCCAGCACGGTCGCCACGACCGGCGGGGCCAGCCACCACAGGATCTCCACCCGCCCAGGGTAAGGAGGAGACGCAACCCGGCCGGTCAGGCGCGCCCGCACCGGCTCAGGGCGTGCCGACCCACTCGTCGGAGCCGTCCGCGAACTGCTGGTGCTTCCAGATCGGCACCTCGGCCTTGAGCGTGTCGATGAGCGCACGCGACGCGTCGAACGACGTACCCCGATGGGCAGATGCGGTCGCGACGATCACCGCGATGTCGCCGATGGCCAGCCGACCGGTGCGGTGCAGGGCGGCCACGGCGTGCACGTCGTACTGCTCGGCGACGATCGGTGCACACCCGCCGCAATGACTCCAGCGCCGTCGGGTGCGCGGAGTACTCCAGGCCCCGCACGTCGATCCCGTGGTCGTGGTCGCGCACGCGACCGACGAACAACGTCAGCCCCCCCGACGCGTCGTCCTCCAGCGCACCCAGGACCTCGGCGACGTCCAGAGGGTTCTCACGCAGGCCCACCAGACGTACGGCGTCGTGCGTCGTCGCGCTGGGATCGGGGCTTGCCACACGACGACACTAAAGCGTTGCCGGACACCGCGTACCGTTGAGTCATGACCGACCAACCGCCGCCGGACGACCAGAACCCGTTCCGGGGTACGCCGTTCGAGCAGTTCTTCACCGGCGGCACGCCCGACCTCAGCCAGCTGTTCAGCCAGATCCAGTCGATGATGCAACCGTACGACGGCCCCTTGAACTGGGACCTCGCCGTCGACACCGCCCGCAAGACCGTGGCCCAGACGCCGGACCCCACGCCGTCCCAGCACGAGCGCGGCGAGATCGCGGACGCCGTGCGCCTGGCCGACCACTGGCTCGACGAGACCACCGACTTCCCCTCCGGCGTCACCTCGAGCGCGGCCTGGAGCCGCGCGGAGTGGATCGTCGGCACCACCGATGTGTGGAAGGTGCTGGTCGAGCCCATCGCCGCCTCGTCCGTCGGAGCACTCGGCAACGCCCTGCCCGCCGAGGCCACCGCGATGGGCGGACCCATCATGGCCATGCTCGGCCAGGCCGTCGGCGCCATGCTGGCCAGCCAGGTGGGCTCGGGGCTCGGCGCCATGGCCGGCGAGGTCGTGTCGGCGTCCGACATCGGTCTGCCGCTGGGCGCCGCGGGGACCGCCGCGCTCGTGCCGGCGAACATCGCACGGTTCGCCGAGGGGCTCGACGTACCCGAGAGCGACGTCCGGCTCTACCTCGCGCTGCGCGAGGCCGCCCACCAGCGCCTGTTCGCGGGTGTCCCGTGGCTGCGTGACCACCTGATCGGCGCCGTGACGGACTACGCCAAGGGCATCGAGATCAACACCGAGCGCATCCAGGAGACGATGGAGGAGCGCCTGCGCGGCGTCGACCCCAGCAACCTGGAGAACATGCAGGAGCTGATGGAGGGCGGGATGTTCGACCTCCCGCAGTCGCCGCAGCAGCAGGCCGCACTGCAGCGCCTGGAGATCGCGCTGGCACTGGTCGAGGGCTGGGTCGACGAGGTGGTCAGTCAGGCCACGGCCGACCGGATGCCCAACGCCACCAAGCTCCAGGAGGCCGTACGCCGGCGTCGTGCCGCGGGCGGTCCCGCCGAGGAGACCTTCGCGTCGCTGGTCGGTCTGGAGCTGCGTCCTCGCCGGCTGCGCGACGCCTCCACGCTGTGGGGATCGCTGCGCACCCGACAGGGCACCGAGGCCCGGGACGGCGTCTGGATGAGCCCCCACCTGCTGCCCACCGACGCCGATCTCGACGACCCGCTCGGGTTCCGCGAGGGTGCCGACGCACCGAGCGAGCTGAGCGCCGACGACTTCGACACCGAGCTGCGCAACCTGCTCGAGGGCAAGCCGGACAGCCCGGAGGAGCCGGCCGGCGAGCCCGGCGACGAAACGGGCGACGACCCCACCGACGCGTGAGCGCGCATCCCGAGGCCGTCCGGGCGCTCCGGTCGTGGAGTCCGCCGACGCCCGCGCAGGCGACACTGCGCGAGCACTACGTGACCTACCTGCTCGAGCACCCGGACGCGCTCGAACGCTCCTGCTCACCGGGTCACCTCACCGCCGGGGCGCTCGTCCTCTCGGCCGGGCTGGACGCCGTGCTGCTCAACCTGCACGGCCGGGCCGGCCGGTGGTTCCACTTCGGCGGGCACTGGGAGCCCGGTGACGCCTCGCTCCTGGCGACTGCGGCGCGTGAGTCCGCCGAGGAGTCGGGCATCGCCGACCTCGTCGTGGATCCCGAGCCGGTCCATCTCTCCCTGCACGCGGTCGAGTTCTGCCGCGGACACGACCGCGCCGACCACCTCGACGTGAGGTACGCCGCCACGGCGCCGGCGGGTGCGCAGCCGCGGACCAGCGACGAGTCGCTCGACGTGCGCTGGTGGGCGCTCGACGACCTTCCGGACCTCCAGCCCGAGATGCACGAGCTCATCGCACTGTCACGCGAGCGGCTGGCGGGCACGCGTCAGTCGCGCGTGGGCTCCAGCCGCGCGGCGGTCGAGTAGCCGTCGAGCCAGGCCTTCGCCCGCTCGGCCTCGGGGTAGCGCCCGACCCACTTCCAGAACCGGTCGTTGTGACCGGGCTCGATGAGGTGGGACAGCTCGTGGACGATCACGTAGTCGATCACCCAGTCGGGCATGTCCTGCAGTCGTCGGGACAGGCGGATGGAGCGGTCGACGGGGGTGCACGAGCCCCAGCGGCTCCGCTGGTTGTCGACCCACCGGACGGTGGCCGGCAGCGCTCGCCCGCTCAGCCAGGTGCGGCTGAGCTCGAGCGAGCGCGCGAGCAGCTCGTCGTCGCTCGGACGCCGTCGGGCCTCTGCCTTCTCGACCCGCGCCACCATCGTCTCGACCCACTCGGCCTCCTGGCGGCGGCTGAGGCTGGCCGGGATGAGGATCACGATGCGGTCGCCCTCGCGGTACGCCGAGACCGTGCGCCGGCGCCGCTTCGACCGGCGTACCTCCACGTCCGGCCGGGGCGTCGTTTCCATGCGAGAACGGTAACCGCGGGCTCCGACGCTCCACGGGAGCCGCTCCGGATCGGTCTTCCGCAGCATTTCGCCGCCACATCCCGGTGGAGGCTGCCGACCGCTGTGGGCTAGGCCTTCGCCGCCCAGGCCAGGAGCCTCTCGCGGGGCCAGGTGTTGACGATCCGGTCGGGGTCGATCCCGGCGGCCTCAGCGCGCTCGCAGCCGTAGTCGAGGAAGTCCAGCTGCCCCGGTGCGTGGCTGTCGGAGTCGATGGAGAACCGGCAGCCGATGTCGCGGGCCAGCTCGAGCAGCTTCGTGGGCGGGTCGCGGCGCTCGGGCCGGGAGTTGATCTCGACGGCGACGTCGTGCTCGACACAGGCCTCGAAGACCGCCCGCGCGTCGAACTCGCTGCTCGGCCGCGTGCCGCGGTTGCCCATCACCATCCGGCCGGTGCAGTGCCCGAGCACGTTGGTGCGCGGGTTGCGGACCGCTCCGAGCATCCGCTGGGTCATGCCCGCGGAGTCCTGGCGCAGCTTGGAGTGGACGCTGGCGACCCGGAGGTCGAGCCGACCCAGCATCTCGTCGGTCTGGTCGAGACCCCCGTCGTCCAGGATGTCGACCTCGATCCCCTTCAGCAGGGTGAAGCCGCTGCCGGCGAGGTGCTCGTTGATCGCGTCGACGACTCCCAGCTGCTTGGTCAGGCGGGCGACACTGAGGCCGTTGGCGACGGTCAGCCGGGGCGAGTGGTCGGTGAGCACGAGGTACTCATGCCCCAGCTCGATCGCGGTGAACGCCATCTCCTCGATCGGCGATCCCCCGTCGGACCAGTCGGAGTGCGAGTGGAGATCGCCGCGCAGCGCCGCCCGCAGCTCGCGGCCGCCCTGGGTGAGGGGACCTGCGTACGCCGCCTCCAGCCGGGCGAGCCGCTCGGGCTTCTCGCCGCGCACGGCCTCCTCGATCACGGCCGCCGTGCTCGGGCCGATGCCGGCCAGCTCGGTGAGCGTGCCGGCGTCGGCCCGCTCGGCCACCTCCTCGTCGGAGAGCGGGAGGATCGTGGCGGCCGCGTTGCGGAAGGCCTGGACGCGCCGTGTCTCCTCGCGGCCGCGCTCCATCAGGAAGGCGACGCGGCGCAGGGCCGCGACCGGTCCGTGCGGGTAGGACTCACCCGCCGCGTCGTCCCCCGTGTCGTTCTCCCGGCTCATCCGGCTCCTCTCGACCGTCCCGTGCGGCGTCCGCCCGACCCCTGGCCCACGCCGCGACGGCTTTCCCCAGGGGCGGAATTTTCCGTCCACACCCCGTGTACTCCATTCTCGCTGGTCAGGCGGCCGGCCCGACACCGCCCCTCGCCTGGGTCCACAGCGCCTCCCCAGGGCGCGCCTCGGCCATCCACCGGTTCTCCACAGGCCGCAGGCGCGTCGTCCACAGGCGTGTCCACAGCCGATCGACCGAACCCCCCGCGATGCGTTGACCCTCTCCCCGTCGCCCTCCTAGCGTTCGGTGGAGACGGGGTCCCGGGACTCCGGTTGACGTTCGCAAGGGGAAGGCAAGCGTCGTCCGGCACCCGGGCCCTCGTCTTGCCACATCTCGGGTCGTTCGAGCAGCGGATCGCAACCGCTCCAGACCCCCCTCCGAGGAGGGTCCCCAGTGCCCGGTGAACCTCGGTTCCCGCCGCCCCCACGCGCGCGCTGGGACCCTCCTCGAGACCTCTAACGGACCACAGTCCGGTTGAGCGTGAATGTGGTGTGTTCCACGCTCAGCGGTGCGCCGCGCACACACGGTGCCCGCCGTGTCGTAGGGTCGTTGACGATCGGGTGCCTCACCTGGCCCGGTCCCGGCGGGCTTCCCCTGATCCCCCGTCGCGACGACCGAGATTGAAAAGAGCGAGGAGGCCGTCATGGCGGAGACCTGGAGCGGCGAGTTCTACTGCGTGAAGTGCAAGGCCAAGCGCGAGGCGAGTGGCGAGGTCCGTGTCAACGACAAGGGCACCCGGATGGCGAAGGCTGTCTGCCCCGTTTGCGGCACGAACCTGAACCGGATCCTCGGCAAGGCCTGAGAACCGCACAGACCTCATCGGGCGGCGTCACCCCTCGGGGGTGACGCCGTCTGCGCATTTCGGCACCTGCCCTGCGAGCTGTGGAGAGCACCCCGCGCCGCAGCATGGGCTGTGGCACGGTCGAGCGCATGGCGGAAACCGCGTGGGACGACCTGGTCCGGCCCGCACTGCGCGACGGTCTGCACGTCGTACGCCGTGACGACCGGCACCTGCAGGTCGGGCTCGACCCGCCGGACCGGCTCGTCCTCGACGACCGGCCAGGTCTGCAGCAGACCCTGACGCACCTCGACCGACGACCGCCCGCGCCGCTGCGCCCGGTCGTCGACGGGCTCGTGCGCGACGGCTGGGTCGTCGACGCCGCGAGACGAGAGCCAGTGGCTCGACCACCGATCGTGGTCACGGCCGACCCGATGGTCGCCGACCGCGTCCTGGCAGCCTGCGCCGCGGCCGGCCTCACCCGCGCAGCCGACGCCCCCGTGCATCTCGTCGTCACCGTCGGCGAGCCGCGGCGTACGGTCTCCGACGCACTGGTTCGCCAGGACCTCGCTCATCTCTGGGTCGCGGTGCTGCCACACGCCGTCCGGATCGGTCCCTACGTCGAGCCGGGGCGCTCCTCCTGCCTCCGCTGCGTCGATGCGCACCTCGGCGACGTGGACCCTCGCCGGGCGACCGTGCTCCACCAGCTGGAGGAGCTACCGGTGGTCCCGATCACCGACCCGGATCCCTGCCTGGTCCAACTCGCGGTCGCGTGGGCGGTACGCGACGTCGTCCGCGCCCTCGACGGCTTCCCACCGGCGCTCCGCTCCGCCACCGTCACCGTGACCGACGACCTCCAGGTCTCTCGGCGCGACTGGCTCCGCCATCCTCACTGCGGCTGCGCCTGGGGTTGATCAGACCTCCCTACGCGGGACCTGCACGGTCGGGCGGCGGGGCAGGCGCCGTGGGAGCGTGCGCGGCGTGGCGGCCGCACGCCCGCCTCGCCCCGACACCTGCGCGACGCGGCCGACACGCGGCCGCCGCGACGTAGGCGCCTGTCACGGCGCTCCGCCGGGCATGCCGCACTCCGCCCGCGAAGCGTGTCGCTACCACCATTCGGCGTCGAGCTTGCTCTCGATGGCACGGAGATGTTCCCGCGAGCAGGTGTCGCAGTAGGTCTTCCGCCGACCGTTCTCGACGGACACGACCCAGGTCATGGTCTCAGCGTCCTCAGCCTGCTTGCCGCAGAAGTCGCACGTCTTCACGTGATCAAACTAGCCACCCCGGCGTGGCGCGGCGGGTCGGGACGGACTCATCCGAAATGCGCGGGAGCCCGGTACGACTGCGTCGTACCGGGCTCCCAGAAACACTCGCGATCAGGTCGAGGCGGTGCTTCCTCAGATGGCGCGGGCCAGGGCCAGACGCGCCTGCCGAGCGGCCTGCTCGGCCTTGCGGCTCAAACGCCGGGCTGCCACGTGCTGGCGGCCGCGACGCAGCTGCTGCGCCTCTCCCAGGCGCGCGGACATCTGTGCGCGCGCAAGGTCTTCCTGCATCAAGTTACTCATCATGATCTTGTTTCCGTTCTGGTGTGTGGAGTTCAAGGAAGTTCTTTCCAGGTGGTGGATAGATAGACAGGGCCCTCTTTCGAGGCCGGTCACTGGTGTGTCAGGCAGCCTGCTCGTTCTTGCGCGGGCGCCCACGCGGACGCTTGCGGGGGATCACTACTCCTTGGAGGAACAGCTCTCCGCCCCAGACTCCCCAGGGCTCACGCCGCTCCAGTGCTCCAGAGAGGCAGAGATCCCGTACCGGGCAGTCCTGGCACAGCGTCTTGGCGAACTCGACGTCGGCCGGCGACTCGGCGAACCACAGCTCCGAGTCGTTGACTCGGCAGGGCAGCAGCTCGTCCGGCACCGTGTCGGCCCGGTCGTGGAGCACGCCGAGCGATGCGGGAAGCAGCGCGTCGGCAGACCCGGTCCGGCGGTCGAGAACAGTGATGGTCATGTCTTTCACCTCCTTGTTTGACCTGATCGCTTGTGGGTGGAGCATCAAAATCAGAAAGGCCGCGGATCCCGGTTCGGGATCCGCGGCCTGGAGGCTGCCGATGGCTGTTGAGTCTCAACAGGTCGGTGGTCTCCAGGCAGAGGTCCCCGGGAAGTCGCCCTTGACGGTCGCAAGGCCCATGCCGCCGCCGATGTGGCGGATGCGGGCGCACGTCGACACCTTGTCGCCGGCGACAGCGGGAATGACCTGCACCTCGAGGGAGGTCTGGCCATATGCGGACGCGCCGAACGACGGCGTCGAAGCCGTCTGGTTCTGGTTGTTGATCACGCGGGCCACCTCCTTCGAATGTTGGGCGCCGACCCTGCCAGGGGTCGTGATGCGCTGTCGGTCATGTCGATACCGGAACGCTACCGGGGTGTCGACGTAAGCGGCAAACCATTTTGTGGGCATTTCGCGAAAAATGTTTGAGAAGTTTCAGCCCACGACCCCGAGAAGGGCGTCTCCGTACCGTTCGAGCTTGGCCGGACCCACTCCGCTGATGCGCAGCAGGGCCGCCGGAGACGTGGGTCGCTGCTCGGCGATCAGCTGCAACGTGGCGTCGGTGAAGACGACGAACGCCGGCACGCTCTCCTCGTCCGCGGTCTCCTTGCGCCACACGCGCAGGCGCTCGAACAGCTCCTCGTCGTACGACGCGGGACAGTCGGCGCAGCGGCCGCGCTTCTTCTCCGCGGCGCTGGACAGCGGCTTCCCGCACTCGCGGCAGTGGACCGCTCGGCGCTGCTTCGGCTTGGCGCTCGCCGCACGTGCCTCGGCGGGCAGCAGGCTCTGCAGGAAACGCGACGGCTGCCGGTTCCCCCGGCCGCCCGGGGTGCGGGCCGCGGCCCACGACACGACGAGGTGCTCGCGGGCGCGGGTCATCCCGACGTAGAGGAGTCGGCGCTCCTCCTCGATCTCCGCATCGGTGGTGGCGTGCACGAGCGGCATCGCACCGTCGTGCATGCCCGCGAGGTAGACGGCGTCCCACTCGAGGCCCTTCGCCGCGTGGAGCGTGGCCAGGGTGATCCCGCCGGCTGCGGGCGCGTGCTGCTCGGCGGCGCGGCGGTCGAGGTCGGCGACGAAGTCGGTGGCGGTCATCTCGCCCGCCTCCTCGGCCATGGTCATCAGCGCCTGCAGCGACTCCCAGCGGTCGCGCGTCTGGCCGCGAGTCGTGGGTGCCTCGGTGGTCCACCCCATGCCTGCGAGCGTGGCTCGCAGCAGATCGAGCAGCGGGGCGGACTCGTCGTCGCTGCGGACGGCGCCCCGGAGCAGCGTCACCGCCTGGCGCACCTCGGGCCGCTCGAAGAACCGCGTGGCACCGCGCACGACGTAGGGCAGCCCGCGGGACGCGAGCGCCTCCTCGAACGCCTCGGACTGGGCATTGATGCGGAAGAGCACCGCGATCTTCGACGCCGGCGTCCCGCCGCGGATGAGGCCACCGGCGGCGTCAGCTACGGCGTCGGCCTCGGCCACCTCATCGGCCGCCGGGGTGTAGCGCACCTTCGGACCGCTCGGACGCTGGGCGCGCAGGCGTACAGAGGTCGATCCCGAGCCGGCCAGGACGGCGTTCGCCGCGTCGACCACCTCGGGCGAGGAGCGGTAGTTGCGGGAGAGCTCGACGGAGGTGGTGCCGGCGAACTTGCGCGGGAAGTCGCGGAGGTACGACGCGTCGGCGCCCGCGAAGGAGTAGATGGTCTGGGCGGGGTCGCCCACGACGCAGATCTCGTCGCGCCCGCCGAGCCAGAGGTCGAGCAGCGCGGACTGGATCGGCGAGACGTCCTGGAACTCGTCGACGACGAACCACTTGTACTGGGCGCGGACCTGGGCGGCGACACGCTCCTCCTCCGCGAGCATCCCGGCGGTCAGGAGGAGGACGTCCTCCATGTCCATCCGTGCCTGGGAGCGCTTGACCTCCTCGTAGCCGGCGAACAGCCGGCCGACGGTCTCGTGGTCGACGCCGCTGACCGCCCGGCCCCGTCGGTCGGCGACCGCGGCGTAGTCGTCGGGGCCGACGTTGCTGACCTTGGCCCACTCGATCTCGGAGGCGAGGTCGCGCAGGAGCGCCTGGTCGGTCTGGACGCGCAGCCGGCGGGCGGCCCCGGCGACCATCGCGAGCTTCGACTCGGTCAGCGTCGGCAGCTCGCCGCCGTACGTCGTCGGCCAGAACCAGCGGAGCTGGCGCAGGGCGGCGCTGTGGAATGTGCGCGCCTGGACGCCGGGGGCGCCGAGGCGCTGGAGGCGGCCACGCATCTCGCCGGCGGCGCGGGTGGTGAAGGTGACCGCGAGGACCTCGGTCGGCGCGTAGATGCCCGTGGCGACGCCGTGGGCGATGCGGTGGGTGATCGCGCGGGTCTTGCCGGTGCCGGCCCCCGCGAGCACCCGGACGGGACCCCGCACGGCCTCGGCCACCTCGCGCTGCTCGGGATCGAGCGCGTCCAGGAGGTCCGGAAGGTGTGGGGAAACGCTCACGTGGGAACAACCCCTGGGGGACGATGGTTGAAGATGGCATCACAACAGTAGATGCGGGAAGGGACAGTCACCGGATGAGTGGCACGGTCACGATGTACAGCACCCCGTGGTGCGGCTACTGCCATCGGCTCCAGGGCCAGATGGATCGCGAGGGCATCGGGTACGAGGTGATCGACATCGAGCAGCACCCCGAGGCTGCCGAGGTCGTCGAGCGCGTGAACAACGGCAACCAGACCGTCCCGACGCTGGTGTACGCGGACGGCACGGCGCAGACGAACCCCTCGATGATCCAGGTCAAGGAGAAGCTGGCGGCTCTGGCGAGCTGAGTTGGCTTGCGCGCAAGCGCGCCGCGCCGATCGCTGCGGTCGACCGACACGGCTTCGCCGGGTCGCTCGGTCCTCGCTCACTACCAGGACCCCGGCAGCGGACCGCCGTACCAGTCCTCGACCAGCGACCGGCTGATCGAGACCCCGGCAGGGAGCACGAGCGAGCCCGCCTCGGTCTCCCGGCGCATGTCGTCGCGGGTGAACCAGCGGGCGTCCTGCATCTCCAGCCCGTCGACGTGGATGTCGCGCGAGACCGCGCGACCGCGGAACCCCAGCATCAGGCTCGCCGGCAGCGGCCACGGCTGGTTGCCGAAGTAGGTCACGGCGCCCACCTCGACGCCGGTCTCCTCCCGCACCTCACGGCGTACGGCGTCCTCCAGGGTCTCCCCCGGCTCCAGGAACCCGGCCAGGGTCGAGTAGCGACCCGACGGCCACGCGTCCTGGCGGCCCAGCAGGAGGGCCTCGTCGTCCGCGCCGGGCTCGCCGTCGGTGATCGCCATGATCACCGCGGGGTCGGTGCGCGGGAACTGTCTCCGGTGGCAGTCGACGCACTCCAGCTCGTGCCCGGCCAGACGGGGCTCGAGCCGACCACCGCAGCGGGGACAGTGCCGTGTCGCGAACAGCCACTCCGCGAGCCCGATGGCGTGGAAGACCAGGGGCGCCTGCTCGACGCCGGCGCCCGCCAGGTGTGGCAGGAGATCGCGGATACCGACCCAGCCCTCCCCCTCGGCGCTTCCGTCCTCGAGGTGGCCGGCGTCGATCACCAGGGCGAACCACACGCGGTCGTCCCGCTCGCCGAGGAGCACGCGGGTGCCGGCTGCGGGGGCTTCCGCGCTCGGCACCCACGGCACCGCGCCGTCCACGGGGCGCACCCGGCTGCCGGCGACGACGAGGACACGGCTGGTGGCGTCGCCCCACGCCCGCTCGAGCCAGTCGTCGTCGTTCCGGTGCTCGCCCACCCGGTCGTGCGGATCGGCGGCCAACGACAGGTGCGGGAACGTCACGTTCAGCAGGCTAGTCACGGCACGTTCACACCACTCACACAGGCTCGGAGCAGTATCTTCGCGACACCGACCCGATCGCTCGATCCCTCCCGTGGAGCCTCCATGACCCCCGCACGTCGCCTGGTGGCCTTCGTGCTGCCGGTGCACAACGAGGAGGACGGCCTGCGGACGTTCCACGACGCACTGGTGACGGCCACCGACACGCGGCCGGACCTCGACTTCGAGTTCGTGTACGTCGACGACGGCAGCCGGGACGCCTCGCTGGACCTGCTGCTCGCGCTCCGGGACGCCGACGACCGGGTCACGGTCATCTCGCTGGCCCGCAACTTCGGCCACCAGATCGCCGTGACCGCCGGGCTCGACGCGGCGGCGGGACGTGACGCGGTGATCGTCATGGACACCGACCTGCAGGACCCGCCGGAGGTCGGCCTCCGGCTGATCGAGGCGTGGGAGTCCGGCGTCGACGTGGCCTACGCCCAGCGGCGTACCCGTCGCGACCCGGCGTTCAAGCGCGGGACGGCGTACGCGTTCTACTGGCTGCTGACCCGGCTCGCGTCGGTGGACATCCCGCGCAACGTCGGCGACTTCCGGCTGATGGACCGCAAGGTGGTCGCCGAGGTGATCCGCTACCGCGAGCACGACCGCTTCCTGCGCGGCATCGTCGCGCACGTCGGCTTCCGTCAGGAGGCGGTGCCGTTCGACCGCGACCCGCGCTACGCCGGCTCGTCGTCGTACCCCCTCCGGACGATGCTGAAGCTGGCCGCCGACGGCATCCTCGGCTTCTCGACGTTCCCCCTTCGCCTGATCTCGCGGCTGGGCATGCTGATCTCGCTGCTCAGCGTGCTGGGCGCACTCTTCGTGGTCTACGTGCGCGTCTTCATGCCCGACAAGGCCGTGCCCGGCTGGGCCTTCATCACGGTCGGTATGTTCCTGCTCGGCGGCATCCAGCTGCTGATGATGGGCGTGATCGGGAGCTACCTCGGCCGGGTGTACGTCGAGACCCAGGGACGCCCGCTGTACTCGCTGGCCCTGATGGCCCGCGGTCGGGACGAGGAGAGACCCCACTGAGCACCCACATCGGAGCAGCGCCCGGGCGACATCGCCCCGGTCGTCCTGCTGCCCGGCGACCCGCTGCGCGCGAAGTGGATCGCCGAGACGTTCCTCGACGACGCGCCGTGCTACACCGAGGTGCGCGGCATGCTCGGCTTCACCGGCACCTGGCAGGGCCGACCGGTCTCGGTCCAGGGCTCGGGGATGGGTCAGCCATCGATGGCGATCTACGTCAACGAGCTGTTCACCGAGTACGACGTGCGGTCGATCGTCCGGGTCGGCTCGTGCGGCGCGCTGACCGAGCGGCTGGCGATGCGCGACATCGTGATCGCCTCCGGCGCCTGCACGGACTCGTCCATGAACCGGATCACCTTCGAGGGCCTCGACTACGCGCCCGTCGCCGACTTCGGGCTGCTGCGCGCCGCGGTCGAGGCCGCGGAGCACCGCGGACGCCGACGTCCACGTCGGGCTGCTCTTCTCCAGCGACTCGTTCTACGCCGAGCCGGCCGGAGCTGACGCCGGCGGATGGTCGAGCTACGGCGTGCTGGCCGTGGAGATGGAGGCGAGCGCGCTCTACACCCTGGCCGCCAAGCACGGCCGCAGGGCGCTGGCGATCTGCACCGTCTCCGACCACGTCGTCACCGGCGAGGAGACCACGGCTCCACGAGCGCGAGCAGACGTTCGCCGACATGGTCGAGATCGCCCTGGCCGCGGCCTCACGGGCGGCTGACACCACAGCGGGCGTGAGCATGCGCCTCGTCAGTCGTCGGCGTCGACGCTCCGGCCGCAGGTCGTC
Organism: uncultured Actinomycetota bacterium; assembly: GCA_963812055.1. Classification (GTDB taxonomy): domain Bacteria; phylum Actinomycetota; class Actinomycetes; order Propionibacteriales; family Nocardioidaceae; genus Nocardioides. The sequence continues at coordinate 318,645 of CAWEUA010000015.1, read as the reverse complement.
GGGCTCGACCGACGCGCCCGACTGCGCACGAAGTAGAACGCCGCGCCGCACCCGCTCGAGCGGCACGCCGGCGAGCTCGGCCCAGGCCAGCCGGTAGAGGGCGAGCTGCAGCGCGTCGGCGTCGTCGCGGCGCGCGGTCTTCCAGTCGACGACCAGGTAGCGCGCCGTCGCCGGCTCGGCGTACACCGCGTCGATCCGGCCCCGGACCACCTGCCCGTCCAGCACCAGCGCGAACGGCGCCTCGACGGCGTGCGGGGCCCGGTCGGCGAACGGCCCGCGCTCGAAGGTCGCGATCAGCTCGGCGAGGTCGTCGTCGGAGTCGATGCCGGCGTCGGCCTGGCCGGGCAGCTCGTCGGGGTCGAACAGGTCCTGCTGGCCGAACCGCGCCTCGACCCAGGCGTGGAAGCGGGTGCCGAACCGGGCGGCCGGCGACGGCTGCCGCGGCATCGGCCGGGCCAGCTCGCGGGCGAACGCCTCCGGGTCGGTGCGCAGCCGGCCGAGCGCGGTCGCCGACAGCGAGGTCGGCAGCGGCACGTCGACCACCTGGTCGCGGTCGGCGCGCGCCTCGGCGACCAGCCGGTCGAGCTCGACGTCCCAGTCGGCGACCCGCGCGGCCTCGACCATGTCGAGGTCGTCGTCGCGGCGCGGTCGGGTCGGCCGTCGCGCACCACGCGCGGCCGCCTCGAGCCGCAGCGCCGCCTCGCGGCCCGGGCCCGGCTCGGGCCACGGGCGGGACGGGTCGACGGCGTCGTACGGGTTGGGGTCGCCCTTGGCCGGCTTCTCCAGCCAGTCCGCTCGACGCGGCTCGCCCCAGGCCTCGAGCTGGTCGCGGACCACGCGCCTGGTAGGGCGACGGGCCGTAGCGGCGTGGTGCGCGGGCTCCAGAGGTACGACGACACGCTGAGGCGGTGGGCGGCGCGGGTGAAGGCGACGTAGCCCGAGCCGGAGCTCCTCCTCCTGGTCGTGCGCGCGGGTGTCCTGCGCGGTAGGCGTCGAGGGCGGCCTTGTCGTAGCCCGGCCAGCTGGGGCAGGTCGCGGGCGTCGCCGCGCAGCGGCGCCGGCAGCACGGCCGGCGAGGAGGTCCAGAGCGTGCGCGACCGGTTGGACGGGAAGCGCGTCTCGCACACCCCGACCAGGAACACGTGCGTCCCACTCCAGGCCCTTGGCCCGGTGGACGGTGAGCAGCTTGACCGAGTCGGCGGCGGTCGGCGTGGCGAGGTCGAGGCCGTTGCCCTGGTCGTCCTCGGCGGTGAGGTAGGCCAGCAGCGCCGACAGCGACACGTCGCCGTCGACGGCCTGGAACTCCGCGACCGCCTTGACGAAGAGGTCGAGGTTGTCGCGCCGGGCCGCGCGCCGCCGGCGAGACCGCCGACGCCAGCTCGATGTCGACGCCCGAGGTGTCGATGATCCGGCGGACGACGTCGAGCAGCGGCTCGCCGACGCGTGCGGCCGCAGCATCCGCAGCTCGGCGGCGAGCAGCGCGGAACCGCTCGAGCGCCTCGGGTGAGTACGGCGCGTCGCCGGGCGAGTCGAGCGCGTCGCCGAGGGCGGCGATCTCGGCCGGGTCGATGCCGTCGGCGATCCCGATCAGCTGGTCGCCCAGCGTCGTCGGCCTCGCGCGGCGCCGCCGCCCGCCAGCGCGGCCGCGCGGCGGCCGAGCAGCCGCAGGTCGCGCGGGCCGATCGCCCAGCGCGGGCCGGTGAGCAGGGTGAGCAGGGCGGCGTTGGCGGTGACGTCGTTGAGCAGGTGCAGCGTGGCGACCACCTCGGCCACCTCGGGCAGCCGGATCAGCCCGGACAGGCCGACGATCTCGACCGGGACGTCGCGCGCGGTGAGGGCGTCGAAGACGTCGGCGGCGTGGGCGTTGTCGCGGGTGAGCACGCCGATGTCGGACCACTTCGCGCCGGCCTCGTGGGCCGCGTCGACCTCGTCGGCCAGCCAGGCCAGCTCGTCGGCCTGGGTCGTCGAGCACCCGCGTCGACGACCTCGCCCTGGCCGGCGTCGGGCTTGGCGGCGAGGCGGACGACCTGGCCGGCGTACGCGTCGTAGAGCGGCTCGGCCAGCCGGTTGGCGACCTCGAGGATGCGGCGGTCGGAGCGCCGGCTGACCGTGAGCGGGTACGTCGGGACGCTCGCCGTCGGCCGGCGGCCGGGAACGTGTCGGCGAAGTGCAGGATGTTGGACACCGAGGCGCCGCGCCAGCCGTAGATCGCCTGGTTGGGGTCGCCGACCGCCGTCACCGCGTGGCCGCCCGGCGAACAGCCGGGACAGCATGGTGGCCTGGGCGACCGAGGTGTCCTGGTACTCGTCGAGCAGCACGACCCGGAACCGCTCGCGCTCCAGCGCCCCGACGTCGGGCTGCTCGACGGCCAGCCGCGCGCCGAGCTCGATCTGGTCGGAGAAGTCCATCAGCCCGAGGTCGCGCTTGAGGCGGCGGTAGCCGCGCGACCAGGTCCATCAGCTCGCGGCGCCGCTCGATCGCGTTGATGGCCTTCGCCGGTGGCCTCGAGGTAGGTCTTGCGGCGCCTTGCCGGCCCGCTCCGCCTCGTCCGCGCGCAGGAACGCCGCGCTCGGCCTCGCGCGTCGAAGTCGAGCACCTCGCTCCGGCGAGACGAGGTGCTCGCTCATCGCGCCGTCGAGGGCGAGGAGGTTCTGGATCGCGGTCGGCGGGTGGTCGGTCAGGAACCGGACCTCGGCGGTGTGCCGCTCCACGACCCGCGCGCCGAGCTGGTAGCGCGAGGCGTCGGACAGCACCCGGGTGTCGGGCTCGTGGCCGATGCGCAGGCCGTGGTCGGTGAGCAGCCCGGCGGCGTAGGCGTTGTAGGTCGCGACGGTCGGCTCGAGGGTGTCGTCCCGCCGTCGTCGTCGCGCTCGGGCTCGGGCAGCAGGCCCGGCGGCCAGCAGCGCCTCGCGGACCTTGGCCCGCAGCTGGCTGGCGGCCTTGGTGGTGAAGGTCAGGCCGAGCACCTGGTCGGGACGGACCTGCCCGGTGGCGACGAGGTAGACCACGCGGGCGGCCATCAGCGTGGTCTTGCCGGACCCGGCGCCGGCGATCACGACGGCGGGCGCGAGCGGGGCGCGGATCGCCTCCCACTGCTCGGGGCTGGGCGCGAAGTCCCAGCCCATCAGGGCGGCGAGCTCCTGCGGGGGCGATCGGATGCTCGGTCGCCGGTGGTCATCGCGAGGTCACCGACCCGGCGCCCTGGATCGGGCAGATCGAGCGTGAAGTCGCAGTCGCGGCAGTGGTCGCCGGCGACGGCCGGGAAGGTCTCGGCCCGCACGAGCGCGGCGGCACGGTCCAGCTGCTGCCCGCAGCGCGGTGCGCTCGGGGCCGTCGTCGGCGTACGCCGGCTGCTGCTGCACCACCGCCGCGTCGCCGTCGGGCAGGCCGAGCTGGACGAGCTCGGCGCCGCCGGACTCCGCCGTGGCCGTCCGGCGCCAGGCGCGTCGACGGCGCCGTGGTCGACGGCGTACTGGTAGACCCCGAGCTGGACGTGCCGCTGGACGCTGCGGGCCCGGTGGGCTGCGTCCTTGGTGGTCTTGAGGTCGACCACCACGACGCGGCCGTCGGCGTCGAGCTCGAGCCGGTCGGCGTAGCCGAAGAGCGGTGACCCGCTCGCCGCTCTCGAGCTCGACGACGGTCTCGAACCGCTCCTCGGTGCCGACCAGCGTGCGCGGGTTGGCGGCGTGCCACTCGAGGAAGCGGGTCGAGCGCGACCTCGATGCGCTCGTGCTCGCGCGCGGCCGACCAGGGCGTGCGGAAGTGGAGCCGGCCCCAGACCTCGTCGACGTGGCGCATCAGCAGGTCGAGGTCGGGCGCGACCTCGCCGACGGCGACCCGCTGGGCGAGGGCGTGCACGAGCTGGCCGATGTTGGCCGACTGGTGGGCCGGGCCGGCACCGCCGGCCTCGGTCATCAGGAACCACTGGGTCGGGCAGGTCATCACGTGCTCGAGCATCGAGGCCGAGACGGGCACCGGCTGGTCGGGGTCGCGGACCGGCTGCGACCGATCGGGTCGCGGCGCGGGTGCCCCACCAGGACGGACGGGTCGGCCTGCGGCACCAGTGCCCGGTCGTCGACCGTCTCGCCCGCCAGGCGGGCCAGCCGGCGGGCGGCCGCGGCGCGGAGCGGCTCGCCGGTGTCCGGGTCGGCGACGGTGCGCCGCAGCTCGCTGACCAGCCCCGCCAGGGACAGCGGCCGGGCGCGGCCGGCCCTCGACCTGCTCGACGGTGACGCCGAGCTCGGCGAGGAACCGCGACGGCTGCTCGCCGTCGTCCTCGGCCGAGGCCACGGCGGTGACGACCAGCCGCGACCGGGCGCGCGTGCAGGCGACGTAGAAGAGGCGGCGTTCCTCCTGGAGGAGCTCGCGCGGCGGTCAGCGGGCGGCACCAGCTCGCCGCCGGCCGATCCGGTCGGCCTGCAGCATCGTCGAGCGACGGCGCAGGTCGGGCCAGCCGTCCTGCTGCACGTGGGCGACCACGACGAGGTCCCACTCGAGGCCCTTGGACCGGTGGGCGGTCAGCAGGCGGACGGCGGCGCCGCGCACGCCCTGCTCGGCCAGCGTGTCGGCCGGGATCTGCTGGGCGACCAGCCGGGACAGGAAGTCGCGCACGCCGGCCGCGCCGGAGACGGCGGCGACGTCGCGCTTCTCGGCCTCGCGGGCGGCCACGTCGAAGAGGGCGACGACCGAGTCGAGGTCGCGGTGGGCGCGCCGGGCGCGCTCCCCCGCCGAGCTCGACCGACCGTCGCAGCCGGCCGGGCCAGTCGGTGCCGGACCAGAGCCGCCACAGGGCGTCCTCGGCGGTGCCGTCCGTCGGCGAGGCCGTCGGCCGTCGACCGGATCAGCGTGTGCACGGCGCGGGCGGCGGCGGCCTCGGGCCCGGCGATCTCGTCGAGGTACCCGTCGCGCAGCACCGCGCAGCCGCACCAGCTCCTTGGAGGTCAGCGGCAGCCGCGCCTCGGCGTGGGCGGCGTCCTTCTCGCGGACGCGCAGCAGCCGCGCGAGGCGGCGTACGTCGCCGGCGTCGAGGCCGCCGAGCGGCCCGAGCAGCAGCGACTCGGCGCGGGCGTGGTCGACGTAGTCGGCGGACTCCTCGTCGTCGTTGTCGATGTTGACCGCGGCCCGCAGCGCGTCGAGCAGCGGCAGCACGGACGGGTCCTGGACCAGCGGCAGCTCGTCGCGGGCCACCTCGACCGGGACGCCGGCGGCGCCGAGGGCGCGGCGCAGCGGCGGGATGCTGGCCCGGCCGGAGCGCACCAGCACGGCCATCCGGTCCCACGGGACGCCGTCCTCGAGGTGGGCCCGGCGGAGCAGGTCGGCGAGGTGCTCGGCCTCGGCGCGCTCGGTGTCGTAGGTGCAGCACGCGAGGCCAGGCCCGTCGTCGCCGCCGTCGGCGCGCGACCGGTGACGAGGAACGACTCGCGCGCCGCGGCGTCGATGGCGCCCGGGCAGCCCGATCCGGCCGGCGACGCGCTGGGTCGCGACCAGCAGGCGCGGCCCGAACCGGCGGGTGGTGCGCAGCGGACACGACCGGCGCGGGCGTCGCCGTCGGCCCGCGGGAAGTCGGCGGGGAACTCGAGGATCCCGCGCACCTCGGCGCCGCGGAACCCGTAGATCGACTGGTGCGGGTCGCCGACGACGACGAGGTCGCCGCCGTCGCCGGCGAGCGCGCGGAGCAGGTCGACCTGGCCGGGGTCGGTGTCCTGGTACTCGTCGACGAACACGTGCCGGAACTGCCGGCGCAGCTCGTCGCGGTGGGCCGTCGCCTCGATCACCGCGCGGCGGATCAGGTCGGCGTAGTCGGTGGCGGACTGGTCGTCGAGGTTGTCGAGGTAGCCGCGCGAGGAACAGGCCCGGCGGCGACGTACGCCGGGCATCTGCTCGCGCTCGCCGAGGGCGACGAGGTCGTCGGCCTCCATGCCCTTCTCGCGGGCGCGCGAGAGCACCATCTGCACCTCGCGCGCGAAGCCGCGGGTCTCCAGCGCCCGGTCGAGCTCGGGCGGCCAGGCGACGGACTCCGGGCGTGCGGCTGCAGCAGCTCGCGGACCACGACGTCCTGCTCGGGCGCGGACAGCAGCCGCAGCGGGCGCGCGGTAGAGCTCGCGCGGGGCGTAGCGGCGGATCAGCCCGTAGGCGAAGGAGTGGATGGTCGAGCAGATCGCCGAGCCGGTCGTGCGCCCGAGCCGCGCGGTGACCCGGTCGCGGAGCTGCTCGGCGGCCTTGCGGGAGAAGGTCAGCGCCAGCACCTGCGACGGGTCGGCGCCGCGGCGCTCGATGCGGTCGACGATCGCCTCGACCAGGGTCGTGGTCTTGCCGGTGCCGGGACCGGCGAGCACGAGCAGCGGGCCGCCCTCGTGGTCGACGACGCGCTGCTGGTCGGCGTCGAGCTCGATCGGCGCCGCGGCGAGGCGTGGCCGGGGCGCACCAGGCGGTACGTCGTGTCTCCGGCATGGCTCCACCCAATCACCCGCCATCGCGGACCGACACGTAGGTTGACGGCCATGAGCTGACACCGACGCCCCGCTGGCCGACCTCCTGGTCGTCGACCTGACCCGCGCCCTGGCCGGACCGCAGGCGGCGATGATGCTCGGCGACCTGGGCGCGCGGGTGATCAAGGTCGAGGCGCGACCGGCGACGACACCCGGGCGTGGGGACCGCCGTGGGCGGGCGAGCCCGGACCGGACGACCACGACGACTCGACGTACTTCATGTGGCCAACCGCAACAAGGAGTCGATCGTCCTCGACCTCAAGGACCACGGCGACAGCGAGGTGCTGGCGCGGCTGGTCCGCCGGGCCGACGTGCTGCTGGAGAACTTCCGCACCGGCATGCTCGACCGGCTCGGCTTCACCGTCGCGCGGCTGCACGAGCTCAACCCCGCGCTGGTGATCGGCTCGATCACCGGGTTCGGCCACGACGGCCCGGAGGCGCAGCCGGGCGGGCTACGACCAGATCGCCCAGGGCGAGGGCGGCCTGATGTCGGTGACCGGCGATCGACCGAGCCGACCAAGGTCGGCGTGCCGATCGCCGACCTGCTGGCCGGCATGAACCTCGCGTACGGCGTGCTGGCGGCGCTGCACGAACGGCCGCGCACCGGCCGCGGGCCGGGTCGTCCGCACCTCCCTGCTCGCGGGCGTCGTCGGCGTGCACGCCTTCCAGGGCACCGCGCTGGACGCTCGCCGGCGAGGTGCCGGGTGCTGTCCGGTGCGCACCACCCGGCGATCGCGCCGTACGGCATGTTCGCGACCGGCTACGTCGCCGGTGCAGGTGGCCGTGGGCTCGGAGGGGCTGTGGCGGAAGTTCGCGCCGGCGATCGGGCTGGACGCCGCCGACCCGCGGTTCGCCACCAACCGCGACCGGGTCGCCCACCGCGACGAGCTGATCGCGGCGATCGAGGCGCGCTTCGCCACCGAGCCGGCCGAGCACTGGCTCGAGCTGCTGCTCGGACGCCGGGATCCCGGCCGGCAAGGTGCGCGTCGATGGACGACGTCTACGCGTGGGAGCAGATGCGCTCGCAGGGCCTGCGTGCTCGACGTCGACCACCCGGCGTACGGCCCGCTGGCGCTGTCGGGCTCGCCGATGCGGTTCGACGACAACCCGTTCTCCGGCGGGCGCGTGTCACACGTGGCCCCGCCGACGCTGGGCCAGCACTCGGCGGCGATCCGCGACGAGATCCGCAGCTGGTCGGCCGCCGAGGGAACCTGACGGGCCCGTTCTGACCCCGACTCGGCGAGCTGACCGGTCAGGCCCACTCCCCCACCAGGTCGACCAGGTCGGCGATGGAGTCGACGACCCGGGTCGGCTTGTAGGGGAAGCCCGGCACCTCGTCGGGCCGGGTGGAGCCGGTGCCGACGAGGATGGTGCGCAGCCCCGCCTCCAGGCCGCTGACGATGTCGGTGTCCATCCGGTCGCCGACCATGACGGTGGTCTCGGAGTGGGCCTGGATGCGGTTGAGGGCGCTGCGCATCATCAGCGGGTTGGGCTTGCCGACGAAGTAGGGCTTGCGCCCGGTCGCCGTACTGATCAGAGCGGCGACGCTGCCGGTGGCCGGCATCGTGCCCTGATGGCTCGGGCCGCTGGCGTCGGGGTTGGTGGCGATGAACCGCGCGCCGTTCTCGATCAGCCGGACCGCCCGCGTGATCGACTCGAAGGAGTAGGTGCGGGTCTCGCCGAGCACGACGTAGTCCGGGTTGCGGTCGGTCATCACGTAGCCGATGTCGTGCATCGCGGTGATCAGCCCGCTCTCGCCCACGACGTACGCCGACCCGCCCGGCCGCTGCTCGTCGAGGAAGTCGGCGGTCGCCAGGGCCGAGGTGAAGATCCGGTCCTCGGGGACGTCGATGCCGCTGCCCAGCAACCGGGCCCGGAGGTCGCGCCGGGTGTAGATCGAGTTGTTGGTGATCAGCAGGTACTTCAGGCCGCTCGCCTTGAGCGCCTCGATGAACTCCGCGCCGCCCGGGATCGGGTCCTCCTCGTGCACCAGCACGCCGTCCATGTCGGTCAGCCAGGTGTGGACGGGCCGCTGCTCGGTCATGGCTCCATCATCGCAGTCGGCGAGACTTCGACGTCGTTGCTCGACTCGGTGGAGGTGGCTCGGGTCGAGTCGCATCCGGATCTCGTCGTCGTCCTCGCCGACCGCCGAAGCCCCAGTCGTCGTGAGCGCGCGGGCGCGCGGGTTGTCCTCCACCCCGAGCTCGAGTGGCAGACCGGCGGCGTGAGCGTCCGCACCAGCCGCCGGACGACGTCCGTTCCGATGCCCTGCCCCTGGTGGACCGGGAGGACCTGCAGCCCGGCCACCTCGACGACGGCTCCCGGCCGGACGACGCGCAGCCGGCCGACGCGGACACAGTCCCAGAACGTAGAGCTCCGAGTCGGGCTCCACCGCGCAACTGCTGGCGGGTCCAGTCGGCGTACCCGCGCGGTACTCCGCCTCGTCCTCACGGCCAGCGTCCCTGGTCCTGCAGGGTCAGGACCGCGACGTCGGTGAGGACGCGACGTCCTCCTCGGTCGCCGAACGCCAGGTCACCCGCATGCGCGCAGTCGACCAACCCCGTACCGCCCGCCACCCATTCGCCAGGTCAGCGCTCGCCGAGGTCGACGATGGCGGCGACGGGGCCGCCGCCCTCGGGGCCCTGGTGGGCCGCGGAGACGGAGACGAACACGGCGGGGTCACCGGTGACCGCAGCGGTGACGCCGCCGACGGCCGCCTTGATCTGGCGGTGCCAGTGGACGTCGGAGTCGTCGAGCATGGCGTTACGGCGCCCGCGGACGTGGCCGTCCTGGGAGGCCTCGCACTTGAGGAAGACGTTGACCAGCCGGCCGTCGAGGTCCTCGGTCCGGGGGCGCTCGGGCAGGTCCAGCCCGGCCGAGCGGATCGCGTCCCAGATGCCGTCCTGGTCGAGGGCGTCGGTCATCACCGAGTGGCCGATGCGGTAGCGACCGCCGACCCCCGTCGCGTTGCCGACCACGACGACCTGGGCCCGGTCGAGCTCCACGCCCGACGAGCACGAGGCGACCGAGGAGTACAGGGTGCGGTCGCGCAGCACGTCCTCGTCGGCGGGCATGTCGATCTCGCCGAGGGCGACCGCGACACCGAGAGCAGTGCCGCCGTTGGAGACGTCCATCGACGTCAGGGTGTCCTCCGTGAACACGTCGTGGCCGCGGCTCTTGGCGTCGCGGATCGTGTCGATGGTGAGCAGCGGTGTCTTGGTCTGCACGTAGTGGACGTCGGCGGCGTCGGAGATGCCGGCGCGCTCCATCGCCACCTTCACCGCCGCGGCGACCTTCTCGACCATGCCGCGCCGGCCGATCTCCTCCGGCAGCAGCTGCTCGCTCATCGCGAAGCCGACCGTCAGCCGCGGCTCGTCGGAGGCCACGACGTCCTCGTCGGGGACGGTCGCGAAGATCGTCGCGTGCGGGCTGATCACGCCGTCGGTGCCGCCCGACCAGACGATCGGGACCTCCTTGACCGCCTCGGCGTCGGCGCCCTTGGCGACCAGTGCCTCGCGGAACGCCCGGTCGGCGATGATCCGGGTGTAGTCGTTGACGCCGCCGTTGCCCTCGGTCTTGCCGATGATCGCGATCACGCGGTCGGCCTGGATCACCCCGTCGTCGATCAGCGTGGTGAGCTCGGAGGCGTCCGAGACGGAGTGGATCGGGACCTTGCGAACCTCGATGGCAGACGGCATGCGCCGATCCAATCAGATGCGCCCGTCAGTCCGGTACGACGACCGTCCCCGTCGTACCGACGTCGATGACGGCGTCGACGATCCGGTCGAGGCTGGTGATGACGCCCGGCAGGTCGGTGCCCTGCACGAAGCGGCAGACCGCGTCGACCTTCGGCCCCATCGAGCCGCTCGCGAAGTGGCCCTGCGCGGAGTACTCCTGCATCTGCGACAACGTGACCCGGCCGACCGGCTCGGCCTCGGGCGTGCCGAAGCGCAGCACCGCCTGCGGCACGTCGGTGGCCACGACCAGCACGTCGGCGTCCACGAGGACGCCGAGCAGCGCGGCGCCCAGGTCCTTGTCGATCACCGCCTCGACGCCCGACAGCGACCCGTCATCACGGCGTACGACGGGGATCCCCCCGCCGCCGTTCGCGACGACCACGAACCCCGCCTGGATCAGCTCCAGCACCGCCGGCGCGTCGAGGATGTCGAGCGGCTCCGGTGAGGCGACGACGCGGCGCCAGCCCTTCTCACCCCGGTCCTCCCACACCTCGCCGTGCTCGACCAGCATCCGCGCCTCGTCGGCCGGCAGGAACCGACCGATCGGCTTGGTCGGCTTGACGAAGCCCGGGTCGTTCGGGTCGACGAGGGTGCGGGTCACGATCGTCGCGCTGCGTTTCTCGAGGCGACGGGCCGCCAACGCGGCGTCGAGCGCGTCCATCAGGACGAAGCCCAGCGTCGCCTGGGTCTGGGCGCCGCACCAGTCCAGCGGCACCGGCGGTACGACGGCTGCGGCGAGCTCGTTCTTGACCAGGAGGTTGCCGACCTGCGGCCCGTTCCCGTGGGTGATCACGACCTCGACGTCGTGCTCGACGAGCTCGGCGACCGCGGCCATCGCCACCTCGGCCGCCGCGATCTGGTCCTCCGGTCGGGCCCGGCCGTCGGCGCCCGTCATGGCGTTGCCGCCCAGCGCCAGCATCACTCTCACAGCCAGACGGTAGTGCTCGCCCGGCCGAAATCCCCGGAACCCGCGTCACCAGCCCCAACGGAGCCCCAGGACCCCGGGGCCGAAGCCGCGCGCCAGCGCGTGGACGCTGCGGCCGTCGCCGAGCTCCAGCTTCTCGCTGTGCTCGTCGCCGCGGTCGACGGTGTACCGCTCGACGTGGGTCGGCACCCGAGACGGGTCGAAGCGCACCCAGACCAGCAGCTCGGTGAGGCGCCGCGCGGCGTAATGGTCGACCCACGTCTCCGCGAGGGGCTCGGCCGGCTCGATCGTCAGCTCGTAGGGACACGTCTCGCCCTTGGCCAGCCGGCGGTCGAGCAGCAGCTCCGCGGCGTACACGCCGGTGCCCTCGTCCACCGTCCAGCGTCCGACCGAGCAGCCGGCGACCGGCTCGAACTCCGGCAGCCGACCGCGCTGATCCACGGTCATCACCAGCGGCGTACGCCGGGCGTCGTCGCGCCGCGCCTGCATCACGGCGCGCACCTGGATCTTCGTGATGCCACCGTCGGCGTCGACGTCCATCACCAGGTGACGCACCTGCTCGACCACCTCGTCGTACAGGCCCTCGAACCCGAGCTCCGCCAGAGCGCGCTCCATCCCGGGGTTCTCCGCGAACAGGTCGCGCAGCGTGCGCTCGGCCGGTCGCGGACCGGGACGACGCGAGGGACCCAGCCGCGAGAGGAGCGCGCCGGGAGGCACGCGCAGCAGCAGCTCGATCTCGATCAGCGCGTCGCGAGAGGTCCCGCGCTCGGGCTGGCTGCGCCCGGAGCGCCAGTAGCTGAGCGCGGCCGGGCTCACCGGGTGGCCGCGCTCCACGAGGCGCTGGTGGAGCCAGGACAGGCTCACACCGCGTCTCGACAGTGCCTCGGAGAACGCCTCCGGGAAACCGGGGTGCGCCATCGTCGTGGTCCTCCTCCCGATCGACGGCGGACGCTTCCGCCGAAGGTGGACGAGGCCATGACAACGCGGATCGGTCCATCACACAACCGGCACACGCGATAAGTGATTCGTCAGCGCCTACGCTGCGAGCGCGAGCGCCAGGGCGTGGACCGGGCCGCTCGCCGAAGATGCCGGGTGCCGGGGGGTCCCGGCATCTTCTCGGCGTCGTCGGTCCCTACCGTCTCGCGAGGCAGGAACGAGTTCGAAGTCCTCGAAGTCGAACCCCGGCGACACCAGGCAGCGCACGAGCGCGTCCCGGTCGCCGGGAAGGGTGCGCTGCCAGTGACCCGCCGGTACGACGACCTCGGGCGCCTGGCCGGCCGCGGTGTCGGCGCCGACGACGTGCACCGCACCGTCCACGGGGACGGCATCGGTGCCACCGAGCTGGAGCCGGACCGTTCCCTCGTGGGCGAGCCAGACCTCGTCGGAGGCGACGCGGTGCCAGGCCGATGCGTCGCCGGCCGGCAGCAGGAACCAGATCAGCGTCGCCGTCGGTCGCGTCCGGCCGTCGGGCAGCGTGACCTCCGTCGGTGCGCGCCAGGTCTGCCGGAACCATCCACCCTCGGGGTGGCGCTCGAGCCCGAGCGCCCGCGCCGTCGGGTGTACGCCGTCGGGCGGGCGAGGCTCGGCGGACGCGGCCCGTCGGTGGAGCTCGCGCATCTCGTCCTCGAGCTCGGGCGACGGGCCGTCGACGACGACCCCCGGAGCGACCTCGGTCACCGCCAGCACGCGCACCGCTCCGTCGGGGAGCCCCCACTCGGCGCGCCACCCGGCGAGCTGCGCCGCGGAGACGGCGTACACCAGACGGCCGAGGCCCATCCAGCCGTGCGCGGCGGAGCACATCGGGCAGTGCTCCCCGGAGGTGTAGACGGTCGACGCGGCCCGCTGCTGCGGCGTCATCGAGGCCGACCACCGCGCCAGCGCGAGCTCGGGGTGCTGGGTCTCGTCGCCCGCACCGGCCCGGTTCCGCTCCTCGCGCCGCACGACGCCCGCGCCGTCGACCAGCAGCGACCCGAACGGCTGGTCGCCGGCGGCGAGCGCCTCGCCGGCGAGCTCGACACACCGCCGCAGGTGGCGGAGGTCGGCGTCCGTGATCGTCATCGGGGCTCGACCCGCACGTCGACATCGGCGTACGCCGCCCCACCGGAGAGGCGGGCGTACCCCGGGCCCCGGTCGAAGAACGTCTCGCTCGAGCGCGTCCTGGCCGCGCGCTCAGCGGTGGTCGCGTCGGCGTCGTACCCGAGGTCGTCGGCGTCGAGCGACCCGGTCAGCACCACGCCGTACGCGGCCAGCGCCTCCTCGGCCGACACCTTGCGCCAGACCACGTCGCGGACCACGACGTCGGGCTCCCGGTCGAGCGGGTCACCCCAGCCGCCGCCACCGGTCGTGCGGATGCGGATCACCTCGCCGGCCGCCACGGGCTCGGCGTCGGCCAGCGCGTCGACCTCGCGCTCGCCCGGGCCCCCGGGGTCGATCGTGACCTGGAAGGGCATGCCCGCCCGGCCGCCGTTCACGCCCCAGCAGGACAGGATCGACCGGTCGGCGATCGACATGAAGTGCGCGTCCTTGAGCATCCGGATGTGCTTCTCGTAGCCGAGGCCGCCGCGGTACCTCCCCGCTCCCCCGCTGTCGACCGCCAACGACAGCGCCTCGACCCGGAACGGGAAGCGGGCCTCGGTGAACTCGGTCGGCAGGTTCCGCGAGTCGGGTACGACGTGGATCGTGTCCTCGCCGTCGGCGTAGTAGCGGCCGCCGGAGCCGCCGCCGAGCACCTCGCGCATCAGGTACGGGCGGCCCTCGAGGTCCTCGCCGTACACACCGGTGTAGCGGATGGTCTCCTGGTCGGCCGGCATCCGCCCGTCGACCGCCTTCGCGAGCACGCCGGCCAGCACGCCGAGCAGCCGCAGGATCACGAACGTCCGTGCGTTGGTCGGAGCCGGGAAGACCGGCGTCAGCAGCGTGCCGGGCTCCGGGAAGCGCATCTCGATCAGGGGGACGACCCCCTCGTTCACGTCGAGCTCGGCCATCCGCTCCGGGGTGTCGGCGAGGTTGCGCAGGATCGGCGCCAGCCACTTCTTGAGGAAGACGCCGTCGCTGTAGTCGCCGCAGTGGTTGATCGGGCCCTTGGCCTGCGGGCTGGTGCCGTCGAAGTCGAGCACCAGACGCTCACCGTCCGGGTCGTCCGCGGCCGTGTGGGTCAGCGTGATCCGCTGCGCGTGGAGCTTCGGCTCGTCCACGCCGTCGTGCTCGGCGTAGTCCTCCCAGACCCAGGAGCCGATCGGGATCTTCGCCAGGATCTCGCGGCGGTACGTCTCGGTGGTGCGCTCGAGGATGGCGTCGAAGCACGCCTCGACCTCGGCGACGCCGTACCGCTCGAAGAGCTCGCCGAGCCGCCGCGCGCCCATCAGGCAGGCCGAGCACTCCGCGTCGAGGTCGGCCGCGAGCGACTCGGGCATCCGGGAGTTGCGCGTCATGATCGACAGCGCCGCGCGGTTGGGTACGCCGGCGTCCCAGAGCCTGATCGGCGGCACCATCAGGCCTTCGCTGAAGACCGTGGTCGCCCCGCTGGGCATCGAACCCGGGACCGCGCCGCCGATGTCGTCGTGGTGTCCGAACGCCTGGACGAACGCCACCACCCGACGGTCCTCGCCCTCCCCGGCGAACACGGGCACGGTCACGCAGAGGTCGGGCAGGTGCCCGATGCCACCCTCGGAGCGGTAGACGTCGTTGTGGAAGAACACGTCCCCGTCGCGCATCTCCGCCACCGGGAAGTCCCGGGCCACGGGGTGGACGAGCGCGGAGTACGACCGACCGGTCAGCTTGCGCAGCAGCCGGTCGTGGATGCCCGCGCGGAAGTCGTGGGCGTCGCGGATCATCGGGCTCCGGCTGGTCCGCGCGATCGCGGTCTCGACCTCGGCCTCGACGCTGGCGAGCGAGCCCTGGACGATCTCGACCAGCACCGGGTCGGCACTCGCGCCCGCATCGGCGGTCAGCGGGCCGTAGGGGAACCGGGTCGGGACGCGACGGCTCATCGGTCCACCTGCGTACGCCGGACCACCAGGTTGCCGAAGTCGTCGACGGTGGCGGAGAAGCCGGGGTGCAGCGGCACGGTGGAGCCGTACTCCTCGATGATCGCCGGCCCCTCGCGCGTCGTCCCGGGAGCGAGGTCCGCGCGCCACAGCACCGCGGTCTCGACGTACCCGTCCTCGGCATCGAAGCAGACCGGTCGGGTCACGGGCTTTCGGACAGGCGCCAGGCGCCGTCCTCGACCACCGGTGCTCGTAGACGTAGCTCCGCGACGGCGGACGACCCGGAAACGCGGTGAATCTCGGGGCGGGTGATCGGGCCGATGCCCGAGACGCGGAGGTTGACCCACTCGACCTGCTGCGTCGGGTCGCCGGCGAAGTCGTAGCCGTACAGCCCGCGGTGCTCGGCGTGGAACGCGGCGGCGACGTCGTCGAGCGCGGAGCGGTCCAGGTCGCCGTCGGGCACCGGCACGCGCACCTCGAAGGCCTGGCCGAAGTAGCGCAGGTCGGCGGTGCGCTGGAAGTCGTGCTCCGACTCGGCGAACCCCTCACGCAGCAGGGCGTCGCGCGCCTGCGCCGTCAGCCCGTCGTACGCCGTGCCGAGGGCGCCGACGTCGAGCGCGTCGTCCAGGGCGACGTGCGTCTGCACGTAGTCGTTCTTCACGTCGACCGTCAGCAGGCCGAACGCCGACACGTTGCCCGGGTTCGGCGGCACCAGGACCGTCGGGATGCCCAGGATGTCCATCAGCCGGCACAGCAGCAGCGACCCCGAGCCGCCGAACGTGGTCAGGGTGAAGTCGCGGACGTCGAGCCCACGCTTGACCGTGACCTGGCGCAGCGCGTTGGCCTGGTTCCACGCCGAGATCTCCAGGACGCCGACCGCCGCGGCCTCGGGCGACAACCCCAGCTCCGCGGCCAGTTCCTCGACTCCGCGCCGGGCCGCGTCGACGTCCAGCGGGATCTCGCCGCCGAGCAGGTGCGGTGGGATCCGCCCGAGCACGACGTGCGCGTCGGTGATGGTGACGTCCGCGCCGCCCTTGGCGTAGCACAGCGGCCCCGGATCGGCGCCCGCCGACTGTGGCCCGACCTTGAGGGCGCCCTCCGGCGACAGCCACGCGATCGAGCCTCCCCCGGCACCGACGGTGACCACGTCGATCATCGGGATCTTGCTCGGGAACGCCCCGACCGTCCCCTCGGTGGTGAGCGTCGGCTCGCCGTCCACGACGACCGAGACGTCGGTCGACGTCCCGCCGCCGTCGCAGGTGAGCACCCGGTCGAAGCCGGCCACCTTCGCGATCAGCGCGGCCCCGAGCGCGCCGGCGGCCGGCCCGCTCAGCACGGTGGTGATCGGCTGGTGCACGACCTCGTCGGCGCTGAGGACGCCACCGTTGGACTTCATCACGTAGAACGGCACGGTGCGGTCGCCGGCATCCCCGCTGACGTACGCCGACAGCCGCTGGCCGATGTTCGTGACGTACGCCGACAGCCGCGGCTTGACCGCCGCGTCGACGAGTGTGGTCATCGCGCGCTCGTACTCGCGGTACTCCCGCAGCACCTCGCTGCTGATGCTGACCACGGCGTCCGGATGCTCCTCGGCCAGGATCTCCCGCATCCGCTCCTCGTGGGCGGGGTCGGCGTACGCGTGCAGGAAGCAGACGCCCAGGGTGTCGATGCCGCGGTCGCGGAACCAGCGCGCGACCGCCCGCGCGCCGTCCTCGTCGAAGGGCCGCACCTCGGCGCCGGTGAAGTCGAGCCGGCCGCCGACCGACCGGACCAGGTCGCGCGGCACGATCCGTGGGGGCTTGACCCAGAAGTAGGAGTTGCCGTAGCCGTCGGGCACGGACTGCCGCGCGATCTCGAGCATCGCGTCGTACCCCTCGGTGGTGACGAAGCCGAGCCGGTCGACCTTGCCCTCGAGGAGCTGGTTCGTCGCGACCGTGGTGCCGTGGCTGACCGCCGAGACGTCGTCGCCGCTCGCACCCTCGAGCACGCCGAGCACCTTCTCGATGCCGGCCAGGAACCCGTCGGCGGGGTTGGCCGGGGTGGAGGGGGTCTTGGTCGTGACCAGCTCGCCGGAGTCCTCGTCGAGGGCGACGACGTCGGTGAACGTGCCGCCGGTGTCGATCCCCACCCTGATCCGACGCGCGCGGGCCGCTTCCATGGCCTGATTCAAGCAGCCTCGCCCGACCTGCCCGGTGGCAGACTCAGCGGGGTGAGGCTCGTGATCCGGGGGCACGACCTGCCCGGTGCGTCGTACGCCGGGCATGCGCGGATCGGCGTCGCGCTCCAGGTGCGGACCGAGCCCAGCGGCGTGGTGCCCGGCGACGCCGCGTCCGCTCGCTGGGCGACCGACGTGCGCGTCGTCGACGGCGACCTGCGTGGTCCGGCGGTCCACGGCCGGCGCGGCGACCGCTTCGTGTACCTGACCTGGGGCGACCTGTCGGGCGGTGGGTTCGAGATGTTCCGGCGGGCCAAGCTGATGCTCGACCGGGTCGACCCGGCCTTGGTCTCCGAGGCGGAGCACAGCGGTCGAGCCCTCGTCGCGGACGTCGCACTCACCGACGAGGACGGGTCACCGCGGTGTGCTCGCGTCGACCCGCCGGCCGTCCGCTGGAGCGTGGCGGAGGAGTGACCTGATCCGTCAGACGTCCGGAGCCCGGTCGTTGTAGACGCCGGTCTCCTCCTGGCCGGTCAGCCGTTGGATCTCGGCCATCACCCGGTCGGTGATCTCGCGGCGGGCCTTGCCCGGCGGCACTCCGTCGTACCGGCCGCGGACGTCGATCGGCTCCCCGAACTTCACCGTGACCCGGACCAGCCGCGGCCGGTTCGAGCCGACCGGCTGCAGCCGGTCGGTGCCGATCAGCCCGACCGGGATGATCGGGGCTCCGGAGGTGAGGGCGAGCTGCGCGACGCCGGTGCGGCCGCGGTACAGCCGCCCGTCGCGCGACCGTGTGCCCTCCGGGTAGATGCCGAACGCACCGCCCTCGGCGAGCACGCCCAGGGCGGTGTCGAGACTCGCGATCGCCGACCGCGAGTCGTCACGGTCGACCGGCAGTGCGCCGACGATCTCGAACCACGCCTTGACCAACCGGCCCCGGATGCCGCGGCCCTCGAAGTAGTCGGACTTCGCCAGGAACCCCACCGGCCGCGGGGCCACCGCCGGGATGACGACGCTGTCGATGAAGCTCTGGTGGTTGCTCGCCAGGATCAACGCGCCCGTGCGCGGCACGCGGTCCGCGCCCGGTGACCCGCGGCCGCCAGATCGCCCGGAGCATCGGCGGGACGATCCGGTGGAGGACGCCGTAGAGCACCTGCTCATCTTGCCGCACGCCCCGAGCACGGGATGAGCAGGGCTGGACTGGGTCAGCGCCGCCAGACGTACGGCGTCGTGGTGGTCACCGCCACGAGCCCGGACCGCTCCAGGATCGGCCGCGACATCACCGTGCAGTCGCTGTTGATGTAGCGGACGCCCTCGTCGAGCGCGGCCCGCGCGCGGGCCGCGGTCAGGGCACGGTAGATCCCCTGGCCGCGCCACTCCGGCAGCGTCGACCCGCCCCAGATCCCGGCGAACTCGGTCCCCGCGACCCGGGCCAGCCGGCCGGAGCAGATGACGTGACGTCCGTCGTCGGTCCCGGCCTCGGCGACCCAGAACTCCTCCATGCCGTCCATCCGGTCGAGCCGGTCCAGCATCTCCGCGCCGGACGGACCGTCGCCGAAGATCTTCACGGCCACCTCGCTGGCCTCGGTGACGATCGCCTCACGCTCGGGGAGCTGGTCGACCCGACGGACCGACACCCCCTCGGGCAGCTCGACGTCGACCGCCAGATGCGACGCCTCTCCGACCATCACGGTCTCGACCTCGTCCGGCTCGAGACCGTGGGCCCGGAGCCTCTCGTCGAGATCGGGCGGCCAGTCGTGACCGCGGGTCTTCCACTCGAACTCCTCGACCTGGGGATGCGAGGAGAAGTACTCCACCGTCTCCCCGATCAGCGAGTCGATCGCCTCGACCGTGCCCAGGCTCTCCAGCGACTCGTAGCTGACGAAGCCGCCGCGGTTGAACAGGCACCGCCAGAGGGGACCCGACCGGTCCGAGCTCACCGCCCCCTGCACCTCGGCCGCCCCCCGCAGCTGCTCGTCGTACGCCGCAAGCAGGGCGGCGCGTTGCTCGTCGGTGGCCTCGGAGCCGTCGGGCATGCGTTCTCCTCGTCGTTCAGGGTTCGACGTTCATGGTGCGGACATACATCCGCCACCCAGCATTGCCTGCTGGGTCGGGGCGATGCGACTTGATTACGTCGATGGGTCTCGAGGAGCGTCGGCTCCGCCGTGCGCGCGCCCGGAAATAGTTGAAGGGCCCTTGCAGGTATGAGCTACAAGGGCCCTTCTGGTTGGTGATCCGCTGGGCCTCGGCGCGAGGCCGGGGTCCGGCGGTTCACCGCTCGACCGGTACTGGTGACGCTCCCGGTCGATCCAGCCGGTTCCTCCGACTCCGGCGGCCTCGTCACCCGGCCACCGCCACCCCCACCGGCAAGCCGGCTGCGGTGGTACGAATCGTCATCTCCGACCGATCCCGCCTTCCCCGGAGGGAGTGCGTGGGAGAAGTTCTACGGGGCCGGCGGCCGGCCGCACAAGGGTTTCCGGGGCCGAACTTCGACGTACTCGGAGTTCCCCAGGATCGTCCACAAGACACCCCCCGATCGTCCACAACCTCCGGCCCGATCTCCACAGGAAACGCCCCGGGTTGTTGACGAGTGGTCCAGACCAGTCCGAGCGCGCACGCGACGAATCGCGTGCAGGACGCCGTCCGATCGTCCTGGGCCATCGTGGGGCAGGTGACTGGGTCTCGAGACGCGTCGCTCACCTCGTCGCTGCGCGACGATGTGAGCGATCGCTCCTCGACCTCCTGCCATCGCGCACGGCTCCGCCGTGCGCGCGCTCGGAAAATTGGAGAAGGGCCCTCATCGGTATGAGCGACAAGGGCCCTTCACTCGACGTTCGCCGGACCGGAGTCCTGCCACGCCGCTGACCGGTACTGATGACGCTCCCGGTCGATCTCGTCGGCTCTTCCGATCCCGATGACCTCGCCACCTGGTCATCGCAGCCCCCCGTCGGCAAGCCGCCGAGGCACCGTGAAGGATCTTCGTCTCCGACCGATCCCGCTCCTCCCGGAAGAAGAACGTGAGGAGAGTTCTATTGCCCGCACCCGGTGCTCGACAAGGGGTTCCGGAGCATTTCTTTCACATACTTCGGTTTCCGGCGCGTCGTCCACAGCGAGGCGGCCACTCGTCCACAGAGAACGCCGGTGATCTCCACAGAACGGCGATTCAGCCTGTGGAAGGACGTCTCACGATCCGAGCAGCTCGACGGCCGCCGCGACCTCGAGCAGACGCCGGTCGGCACCGAACGGCGCGACCACCTGGACCCCGATCGGCAGGCCGTCGGCGGTCTCGCCGGCCGGCAGCGAGATGGCCGGACAGCCGGTCACCGAGATGACGTAGGCCGACCGCATCCAGTCCAGGTACGTCGCCATCGGGTGCCCGTTGATGTCGCGTGGGTACTCCTGGTCGGCCGGGAACGGCGGCACCTGCGAGGTCGGCAGGAGCAGCACGTCGTAGGACTCGAAGAAGAGGCGCATCCGCTCCGACAGCGCCGACCGCTGCTCGTAGGCCCGGGCGACGTCGGCGCCGGTCAGACCCGCACCGACCCTGATGTTGTCGGCGAGCGACTGCTTGAACGAGTCCGGGTTCTCGCCGAGCAGGGCACCGAAGGCGGACTGGAAGAGCCAGGCGCGCAAGGTGCGGAAGGTGTCGTCCGCCTCGGCGAGGTCGGGGTGCGCGGGCGCGACCTCGGCACCGGCGGCGGCGAGGCCGGCCCCTGCCTCCTCGACCACCCGGCGTACCTCGTGGTCGACCTCGAACAGGCCGCCGAGATCGGGACTCAGCGCGACGCGGAGCCCCGCGAGGTCCGCCGGCCGCGGGTCGCGGAACGCCGCGCCGGGCTCGGCGAGTGCGGTGGGCACCCGGACGTCGGGTCCGGCGATCACCGACAGCAGCAGCGCGAGGTCACCGACGGTGCGCGCGAGCGGGCCGCTGGTCGAGGTGACCTCCCAGAAGTTGCCCGACGGCCATGCGGGCACCCGCCCGAGCGACGGCCGGAGCCCGACCACGCCGCAGAACGACGCGGGGTTGCGCAGCGAACCACCCATGTCGGAGCCGTCGGCCAGCGGCACCATCCCCGCACGCAGGGCGCACGCCGCTCCCCCGCTCGAGCCGCCCGCGGAGCGGCTGGGATCGACCGGGTTGAGGGTGGTGCCGAAGACCGGGTTGAACGTGTGTGAGCCGGCGGCGAACTCCGGCACGTTGGTCTTGCCGATGGTGACTGCGCCCGCGGTCCGGATCCGCTCGACGACCAGCTCGTCCGCGTCGGGGACGTGGTCGGCGAAGAGCGGCGAGCCGTACGTCGTCCGCCACCCCGCGACGTCGTGGGTGTCCTTGAACGCGAACGGCAGGCCGTGGAGGGGTCCGAGCCGGTCGCCTGCGGTGGTCGCGTCGTCCGCTGCCGCGGCGCTCAGGTGTGCGCGGTCCTCGTCGAGCGAGACGATCGCGTTGAGCTCGGGGTTGCGCTCGGCGATCCGGGCGAGGTGCAGGTCGAGCAGCTCGCGCGCGGAGATCTGCTTCGCCCTGACGGCCGCCACCATCTCTCGGGCCGTCGAGTCGACGTTCAGCTCACTCATGCGTCGCACCTTCCCCGGTCAGCCGGGGATCCCTGCGTCACCGCCGCCGCCGGCCGAAGAGGCCGCCGGCGACGACGCCGAGGAGCACCAGCCCGGCGCCGACGGCGATGCCTTTCAGGAAGTCCTGCTGGGAGGAGGCCGGGCGTGCCGGGGCGGTGAAGACCTGGCCGACCTCGCCGGTCGCCGCGGCGTTGGTCGGCTGCGCCTCGGGCGTCTCGACCGGCCCGCCGCCGATCGCGCCGGCGACGTTGCCGAAGAACTCGCCGGCCATCCGCTTGGACACCGAGCCGAGCATCCGCTGGCCGACGCCGCCGACCATGCCGCCGACGACCGCGTCCGCGTCGTACGCCACGCGCGTCGAGGGACCGTCGGTCGCGAAGGCGACGTTGACGGTGGCGTCGATGGTGCCGGGTGCCCCGGCGCCCTGGAGCCGCATCACCAGCGACTCGTGCGGCTTGAGGTCCGACAGCGTGCAGGTGCCGTCGTAGGTGCCTCGGATCGCGGCGACGCCGGCGGTGACGGTCATCGCGTAGGTGTTCTCGCCCGTCGTCTCGAGCCGCTCGCAGCCCGGGATCGTGCGCACCAGGACGGCCGGGTCGAGCAGCGCGTCCCAGACCTCCTCGGCCGGGTGGGGGATGGTGTTCTCGCCGCTGATCTTCATGACGACTCCTCGTGACGTAGGCGCAGGGCGAACAGCTCTGACGGTGAGATGGGCATCGCCGTGATCGGGAGGCGCTCGGCGTCCTCGATCGCCGACGCGAAGACCGCCGCGGACGGGATGACGCCGGCCTCGCCGGCGCCCTTGATGCCCAATGGGTTGAGCGGCGACGGCGTCTCGAGGTGGTCGATGTCGATGTGCTCGGGCACCTCGGTGACATAGGGCATCAGGAAGTCCATGAACGACGCGTTGAGCAGCTGGCCGTTCTCGTCGTACGCCATCCGCTCGAGCAGGGCACCGCCGACGCCCTGCGCGACGCCGCCGTGGATCTGGCCCTCGACGATCATCGGGTTGATCAAGCGACCGCAGTCGTGGACGACGGCGTACTTGAGGATCGTGATCTCGGCCGTGTCCGGGTCGGTCTCGACGATCACCGCGTGCATGCCGGAGGCGAACGTCGACCGCTGCGGGCTGTAGAAGTCGCGGCCCTCGAGCCCGGGCTCGTCGTCCTCGGCGACCGGCGGCCGGCCCGGGTCACCGATCGAGAACTGGGTGGCCGCCTTGGACGCCTCGTCGAAGGCGTAGCGCAGGGGGTTGGACAGCACGGCGACGGTCCCGAGGTCGATGGACGTGTCCGTCCCTTTCACCGACACCACGCCGTCGGCGATCTCGAGGTCGTCCTCCGCCGCCTCGAGGGCGTCGGCGGCGATCCGCAGC
Organism: uncultured Actinomycetota bacterium; assembly: GCA_963812055.1. Taxonomy (GTDB): domain Bacteria; phylum Actinomycetota; class Actinomycetes; order Propionibacteriales; family Nocardioidaceae; genus Nocardioides. Next base: position 295,407 of record CAWEUA010000015.1, on the reverse strand, counting down.
ACCTTCTCCCGGGCCCGCAGCGCCGCCAGGTGTACGGCGGATCCGCTCATCACCGCCGCCCGGGACGCGAACGTGCCGACGGCGTACGGCATCCGCCGGGTGTCGCCGGTGACGACCTCGACCCGCTCGAACGGCACGCCGAGCGCGTCGGCGACGATCTGGGCGAACACGGTCGCGTGCCCCTGCCCCTGGGTGGTGAGCCCGGTCGCGACCTTCACCTTGCCCGACGTCTCGATGTGTACGTGAGCGCCCTCGTAGGGGCCGACGCCGGTGCCCTCGACGTAGCAGGCGAGACCGATCCCGACCTGCCGTCCCTCGCGCGCCATCTCCTCGCGGAACGCCGGGAACTCGTCCCACCCGATCAGGTCCTTGAGCTTCTGCAGGGACGCCGGGTAGTCGCCGGAGTCGTACTCGTACTCGCGACCGTCCTGGAAGATCAGGCCGTGGTCGTAGGGGAACTCGTCGGGCTGGATGAAGTTCGCCGACCTGACCTCGGTGCGCTCCTTGCCGAGCGCCGCGGCGATCGCATCCATGGTCCGCTCCATCACGAAGCAGCCCTGCGGGCGCCCGGCCCCGCGGTACGGCGTGACCATCACCGTGTTCGTGTAGAGGCAGTCGAAGGTCACCCGGTAGGCACCCGGCTTGTAGGGACCGAGGAGCTGGGTGGAGGTGATGATCGGCACGATCAGCCCGTACGGCGTGTAGGCGCCGGTGTCGTGCCAGAAGCGCACGTCGAGCCCGAGGATGCGCCCCTCGTCGTCGTACCCCACGTCGACGTGGTGGATCTGCCCACGCTCGTGCGCGGACGAGATGAAGTGCTCGCGCCGGTCCTCGGTGAACTTCACGACCCGGTCGAGGGTGCGGGCCGCGTGCGGCACCAACAGCTCCTCCGGCCAGGGGTGGTTGATCTTGACGCCGAAGCCCCCACCGACGTCGGGGGTGACCACGTCGACCTGAGCCAGGTCGAGGCCCAGCTTGGCGGCGACCGCCGCCCGCACGCCGGTCGAGGTCTGGGTCGAGGTCCACACCGTCAGCCGCCCGGTGTCGGGATCCCAGCGTGCGACCGTGCCCCGCCCCTCCATCGGCATGGAGGCGCTCCGCTCGATGGTGAGGTCGAGGCTGAGGGTGTGCGGGGCTGCCTCGATCGCGGCCCGGGCATCGCCGTTCTCCTGCGTCTGCCGGGCGGCGAGGTTGCCGGGCACGTCGTCGTGGACGAGACGCTCCGCCTCGCGTGCCGCGACGACACCGACCACCACGGGCAGCAGCTCGTAGTCCACCCGGATGCGGCTGACGGCGTCCTCGGCGACGTAGCGGTCGTCGGCGACGACGAAGGCGATGGCCTCCCCGACGTGGTTGACCTCGTCCTTGGCCAGGGCGTACTGCGTGCGGCCGTGGGTGAGGTCCGGGTGCGGGATCAGCAGAGGCAGCGGCTCGGCCATCGCGCCCGAGAGGTCGTCGTGGGTCCAGACGAGATGCACGCCCTCGACCTCGAGGACGTCCGAGACGTCGATGTCGACGATGCGCGCGTGGGCGTGCGGCGAGCGGAGGACGGCGGCATGGAGGACATCGCGCCCCGCCAGCACGTCGTCGACGTACCGGCCCTGGCCGCGCAGGAACCGCTGGTCCTCGACCCGCTGGACCCGCTCGCCGAACAGCTTGGTGCTCACCGGCGTTCCTCCGCGATCGCGGCGGCGCGGAGCACGGACTTCACGATGTTCGCGTAGCCCGTGCAGCGGCACAGGTTGCCGGCGATCATCTCGCGCGCCTCGGGCTCGGTCGGCTCGGGGTTGGCGCGCAGCCCGGCCGTGATCGTGGTCAGGAAGCCCGGGGTGCAGAACCCGCACTGGAGACCGTGGCACTCGGCGAACGCCTGCTGGACGGGGCCGAGCCGGCCCTCCGGCGTCCCGTCGCTCTCGGTCAGGCCCTCGACCGTGGTGATGTCGGCGTCGACCGCGGAGACGGCGAAGAGCAGGCAGGAGCGCATCGGCCGGCCGTCGACGAGCACGGTGCACGCGCCGCAGACGCCGTGCTCGCAGCCGACGTGGGTGCCGGTCAGGCCGAGGTCGTGCCGCAGGGCGTCGGACAGCAGTCGCCGGGCAGGGACCCGCAGGTCGTGCGCGACGCCGTTCACCGTCAGCCGGACGTCGAGGAGCTCCTCGCTCATGCGGCGGCCCCCGTCCGCTCACACGCGTCGGCGTACGCCGCACGCAGGACGCGGCCGGTCAGCACCCGTACCAGCTGGCTGCGGTACGCCGCCGTGGCGTGCACGTCGTCGGCCGGGTCGAGCTCCCCCAGGGCCAGCTCACCGGCGGCGCCGGTCGCGTCCGCGGAGACCGTGCCCTCGAGCGCCGCCGTCACGTCGACGACGGTCGGCACGTCGCTCACCGAGAGGTAGCCGACCCGCGCCGAGACCACGGCGTCACCGTCGACGCCGACGACCGCGCCGACCCCCACCAGCGCGTAGTCGCCGTGTCGGCGGGCGATCTCCTCGAAGCCGACGCCCTCCCCCGCGGCCAGGCCCGGGAAGCTCGCGCCGAGGGCGATCTCGTCGTGGTGCAGGGTCGACTCGAGGGGACCGACGAACAGCTCGGCGGCCGGGATGGTCCGCGTGCCCGACGTCGACGCGACGTCGACCGAGCCGCCGAGCAGCGCCATCACCATCGGCATCTCGGCCGCGGCGTCGGCGTGGACGATCGAGCCCACGGTGGTGCCGCGGTTGCGGATCGTGGCGTGCGCGACGTGCTCCAGCGCCAGCGTCACCAGCGGCTGGACCCGGCGTACGTCGGCCGAGGCGAGCACGTCGGCATGCCGCGCCAACGCTCCGATGTGCACCCCCTGCTCGTCCGCCCGCACGTGGTCGAGGTCCGGCAGCGCGTTGATGTCCACCAGCGTCGACGGGGCGGCGAGCCGCATCGACAGCAGGGGCACCAGGCTCTGCCCGCCCGCGAGCACCTTCGCCCCCGGATCCGCCGCGAGGGCCTCCAGCGCGTGCTGGAGGCCCTGCGGTCGGACGAATGCGAAAGGAGCAGGCTTCACATCACTCCTGGTCGGTCTCCGAGCGATGGCTCGGCGGCGGCGCCGGCGCCGTATCGGTCTCCGGGTGCGACAGCGCCCGTGTCACCTGGCCGCTGCCGGCGCTGCCCCGGCCGTTCACCAGGTGGAAGAAGACGATCACCATGATCGTGCCCAGCGCGATCCCGCTGAGCTCGAAGTCGGAGCCGAAGGTCAGGCTGACGCCGCCGATGCCGGCGATGATGCCACCGGCCAGGCCGACCATGTTCACGGGGTTGCCGAAGTCGACGCCGTTCTCGACCCAGATCTTGGCTCCCACCAGACCGATCATGCCGTACAGGACCACCGTGATCCCGCCCAGCACACCACCGGGGGTCGCGCTCACGATCGCCCCGAACTTCGGGCACAGCCCGAGCAGGATGGCCACGACCGCCGCCACGTAGTACGCCGCCGTCGAGTAGACCTTGGTCGCCCCCATCACCCCGATGTTCTCGGCGTACGTCGTCGTCGGCGAGCCGCCGAACGCGCTCGAGAGTGCGGTCGCGAAGCCGTCCGCCGCCAACGCCTTGCCCATGTAGGGGTCGAGGTCGGTCTTGGTCATCTCGGCCACGGCCTTGACGTGCCCGGTGTTCTCCGCGATCAGCGCGATCACGCCGGGCAGCACGAGCAGGATGAACGTCAGGTTGAAGCTCGGGGAGTGCACGACCGAGACGCCGTCCGGGAGCTTGCCGCTGGGGAAGCCGATCCAGTCGGCTGCCTTGACCCCGACCCAGGAGACCCGGTCGTGGTCGACCTTCTCGCCGGTGGCGGCGGTGGCGCCGGTGACCGAGTGGATGGTCCCGAACAACAGGTCGGCCAGCCACGAGAGCACGTAGCCGAAGATCAGGGCCAGGAACACCGCGATCCGGGACCAGAAGCCCGGCAGCATGACCGCCGCGACCACCATGAACGCGGCGGTGAGCAGCGCGATCCACTGGTCCTGCGGCCAGTAGATGCCGGCCACCACGGGTGCCAGGTTGAAGCCGATCAGCATCACGACCGCGCCGGTGACCGCCGGCGGCAGGAGCTTGTGGATGACACCTGAACCCGCGAAGTGGACCAGGATGCCGACCGCTCCGAGGACCAGGCCCGCCACCAGGATCGCTCCGGTGACCTGTGAGGAGTCGCCGTTCGAGTGCGCCCGGATCGCGGCGACGCTGGCCACGAAGGATGCGCTGGTGCCGAGATAGCTGGGCACCCGGTTCGAGGTCACCAGCAGGAACAAGATGGTGCAGATACCCGAGAACATGATGGCGAGGTTGGGGTCCAGGCCCATCACGAGCGGGAAGACGAACGTCGCGCCGAACATCGCTACGACGTGCTGCGCGCCGAGCCCGACCGTCTTGCCCCACGGAAGCCGTTCGTCGGGTGCCACCGGCTCGCCAGGAGCCGGGTTCACCTCCCGCCAGCTGAACATCGTCGACATCTGATCCTCCTCGATGCACTGACTCATGGGTGTTCTGAGGGTCCGAGCACCCTCGTTTGGTGAGGCACATCACACACCCAAGCGGCCGGATTTCCCCGCAGGAACGCCGGTCCGGGCGGGCAGATCGTCGGCCGCAGGCGGCGCGGACGACGGATCCTGCGCACGCGTGCCGCGCGCTAGCGTGAGCGGGTGACCCCCGCCTCCGACAGCCTCGACGCCCTGCCCGTGGCGGCCCCACCGCGGGTCGCCGCGTGGCTCGAAGCAGCCCCCGACGGACCCGTGGCCGTGCTGCACGCGGGGCGCGACACGGTGCACCTCGAGGTCGCCGGCCGCGCCGTCGGTGTGGCGGCGAGGGTGGCCCCGGGCCTCCCCCACGTGCTGCGCACCAATCTGGCGACACTGTCCGTTCTGGTGTCGTCAGGGGCGGGGCCCACGCCTTATGTTGAATCCGGGAGTCTTCACCTGGGCGGACGCGTCCTGGTGACCGGTCGACTCGTGGATGTTCGCGCGCCACGCCTCGACATGGCACGGATTCCCACGGCGAGCCCGGCACTCGCAATGGGAACCCCCCGGTCCCGCGGTGCCGGGCTCGTCCCGGCCTTGGCCTCACTGGGAGCGGTCCCCTGCGCCATCGACGCCGGCACCGTCGCCGACCTGGTCGGCCGCGGCGACGGGCTGACGCCCCTGGGCGACGACGTGCTGTGCGGCTGGCTCGCGGCCCACCGCGCCGCCGGAACCCCCACGCAGGCCGTCGACGACGCCGTACGCCGGACGCTGCCGCGCACCACCACCCTGTCGGCGACCTTGCTCGAGTGCGCCCTCGCCGGCGAGTGTCCCGACCTCGTCGCCGCCTACCTGCGAGCGCTCGGAACGCCGTCCGAGCCGACGGCTCGAGCCGCCCTGGAAGCGCTCGGTCACAGCTCCGGGGCCGGCCTGGCCCACGGCGTCGACCTCGCGGTCGCAGCGCTGGCCCAGCAGGTGGCTGCATGAGCACCGACCACGTCGAGCTCCGCTCCGGCGCCTACGCCGACTCCGTGACCCTGCTCCAGGTGAGCCGCCAGGTGCAGCAGCTGCCCGGAGTCGAGACGGCCCAGGTGGCGATGGCGACCCCCCTCAATGTCGAGGTCCTCGAGCGGATGCGGTTCGCCATCCCGGACGACGCCACGGTCAACCACCTGGTGGTCGCGGTCCGGCTCGAGGACGCCGACGCGCTCGACGCGGTGCTCGTCGAGGTGGACCGTGCGCTCAGCGACTCGCGCCGGCAGGTCGCCGGTCCCTCCGAGGAGGCGCCACCGCGCACCACGACGTCGGCCCTGCGGCGCGACCCCGGCTCGCTGGTGCTGGTCTCGGTCCCCGGCGCGAGTGCCGCGGTCGAGGCCATGGACGCCCTCGAGGCCGGCAGCGACGTGATGATCTTCAGCGACAACGTGCCCCTGGAGCAGGAGGTCGGACTCAAGCGGTACGCCGCGAGCCGCGACCTGCTGGTGATGGGTCCCGACTGCGGCACGGCTGTCGTCGGCGGGCTCGGGCTCGGCTTCGCCAACGTCGTCTCCCCCGGACCGGTGGGCATCGTCGCGGCATCAGGCACCGGCTGCCAGCAGGTGCTCGCGCTCCTGGACCATGCCGGCGTCGGCGTCACCACGGCGTACGGCGTCGGTGGGCGCGACCTGTCCGCCGACGTCGGTGGGCTCGCGACCCGCACCGCGCTGGCGCGGCTCGACCTCGACTCCGGCGTCGAGCACGTGGTGCTGATCTCCAAGCCGCCGGCCGAGGAGGTCGCGCGGGACCTCACGGCGTACACCGCGTCCCTGCGTACGCCGGTCCACCTCGCCCTGCTCGGCCCCGGGCGACCCGACCTGACCGCCGCCACCGAGGAGCTGCTGCGCGCCCTCGGCCACCAGGTGCCCACATGGCCCGTACGCGGCGGGACGCGCGCCGCGACCGGCTCCCGGCTCCACGGGCTGTTCGTCGGCGGCACGATGAAGCAGGAGGCCGCTGTGCTGGTGGCCGCCGCGGGAGTGGACCCCGACCGGGTCGAGCTGATCGACTTCGGGGACGACGAGTACACCACCGGCCGGGCGCACCCGATGATCGACCCGTCGCTCCGGCTCGAGCGGCTCGCGGAGGTGGCGGCCGACGACGCGACCGGGGTCCTGCTGATGGACGTCGTCCTCGGCCACGGCGCCGAGGGCGATCCCGCGGCCTCGCTGGCTCCAGCGATCGAGGGCATCCGGCCACCGGTGGTGATCACCGTCGTCGGCACCTCCCACGACCCGCAGGGACTCGACCGTCAGGTGGACGCGCTCGCAGCCGCGGGTGCCGAGGTCCACCTGTCCAACGCCGGCGCCACCCGACGCGCACTGGAGATCCTGGGAGTCACGCCATGAGCGAGCATGTCGTCAGCGTCGGCGTCGACCTGCTCGCCGACGCGCTCGTCGACCAGGCGGCCGACGTACGCCGCGTCGACTGGCGGCCGCCGATCCCCGGCACCGAGGACGACCTGGCCACCGTGTCGCTCGACCCGCTGCGCATCGACGCGAACGCCCGAGCACTCGAGCGGATGCTGGCCGTCCAGGCGGTCCTGGTCGACGTGCTCCCGGCCCACGAGGCCGTCGGCCTGGAGCGAGGCGAGTTCCTGCACGCGGGGCCGCCGATCACCTGGGACCGTGCATCCGGACCGCTCCGGGGTGCGCTCATGGGCGGGGCCGTGCTCGAGGGCCTGGTCGACACACCCGAGGAGGGCGCGGCGCTGCTCGAGGGTGGGTTGCACGTGCGGCTCGAGCCGTGCCACCACCGGCGCGCGGTGGGCCCGATGGCGGGCGTCGTCACGCCGAGCATGTGGATGTTCGTGCTCGAGGACCCCGCGACGGGGGCCCGCACCCACTGCACGCTCAACGAAGGGCTCGGCAAGGTCCTCCGCTACGGCGCCTACTCACCCGAGGTGATCGACCGGTTGCGCTGGATGAACGACGTCCTCGGCCCGCTCCTGCAACGGGCCGTCCGCGCGGGCGATCCGGTCGACGTCACCGCGATCCTCGGCCAGATGCTGCAGATGGGCGACGAGGCGCACAACCGCAACCGCGCCGGCACCCTGATGTTCCTGCGCGACCTCGGCCCCGCCCTCGTCGCGAGCGGCGCTGACGCGGCCGACGTCGCGGAGACGCTGAGGTTCGTCGGCGGCAACGACCACTTCTTCCTCAACCTGGCGATGCCCGCCTGCAAGCTGGCACTCGACGCGGCCCGCGACATCCCGGGCTCGACGATGGTCGTCGCGATGTCCCGCAACGGCACCGACTTCGGGATCCAGGTCTCCGGCAGCGGCGACGAGTGGTTCACCGGGCCGGCCCAGGTCGCCGACGGGCTGTACCTCGGCGACTACGGGCCGGACGACGCCAACCCCGACATCGGAGACTCGGCGATCACCGAGACGGCCGGGCTGGGCGGCTTCGCGATGGCGACGGCGCCGGCGATCGTCCGCTTCGTCGGGGGCTCGGTGCCCGACGCCCTGGCAACCACGCGCCGGATGAACGAGATCACGCTCGGCGAGAACCCGCGGTGGAGCGTGCCGGTGCTCGAGTTCGCCGGTGTGCCCAGCGGCATCGACGTCGCCCGGGTGTGCCGGACCTCGATCCTGCCCCAGATCAACACCGGCATGGCCGGGCGCCTCGCCGGCGTCGGCCAGGTGGGCGCCGGCCTGGTGAACCCCCCGGAGGAGATCTTCCCGAAGGCGCTGACCCGGCTGGCGGGGCTCACCCGAGAGCGGGCGGCCGCCAGAACGCCTGCCTGATGTCGACGCTCCCGGTCGGACGCAGCGGCGTGCCCTCGTCGAGGTAGTACGGCCGGGCGTCGACCTCGTGGCTCGGCGGCAGCGAGCCGTTGGCGCGGACCACCCGCCACCACGGCACGGCACCTCCGTGCTGCGCCATCACCGACCCGACCAGCCGTGGCCCGCCACCGCGGGCGACCTGGCCGACGACCTCCGCGATCGCGCCGTACGTCGACACCCGGCCGCGCGGGATCTTCTCCACACAGCTGAGCACCAGCTCGACGTACTGCTCGTGGTCGAGGCTCACTCGCGGGACTCCTTGCCCGGGATCGGCGCCACCACCCCGGTCACGACCGCGCCGACGACCGCGGCTGTGAGCCCGGTCAGCCAGAAGAGGGCCGGAGACCCGTGGCCGCTGTAGGTCCGTGCCACGACCCACACGGCGAGGGCGGCCGTCCAGGTCACGGCCGCGCGCGCTGTCCAGAGCAGGCCGAGCTGCGGGTCGAGGGCGAGAGTCGGCGGGCCGTACCCGAGGAGCGTGGCGGCGACGTGGGCCGCGAGCAGGGCCGCGGCCGCGACCAGCGCGCCGACGGGCATGGCGGAGTGGAGGTGCAGCGACCACCACACGACGACGATGCCCATGGTGATCGACAGGGCCAGGTGCTCCGGGCGGGTGGCCGAGAGCAGGATCCCGACGACGACGAGCGCCACCACGAAGAGCGACGGCACGTAGCCCTCGGGGATGCCGGCGAGCAGCGCGAGCAGGAGCCCGGCCGCGACCACACCCCGCAGCGCCCAGACGCTGGGCATCGCGCCGTACCTCATCCGCCACCGACCCGGGGCATCTGGCCGCGGCGGGCGAGCCGCCGGAGCACCTCTTCGAGGGTGCGTGGCCCGTTCCACGGCACCACGGGGCAGCCGACCGTCCCCAGCTGCGCCAACAGGTGGCTGCGGTCGAGCAGGCGCATCCGCCAGGCCAGGCGCGCGACGTCCTCGTCCACGTCCAGGTACGCCATTGGGGTGGAGTCCGCCGGCAGCGGGTCGACGACCATCACCGGCAGCCCTCGCCGGACGAGACGCACGGTCGCCGTGGCGAGCGCTCCCGAGAGCATCGGACTGATCACCACGACGACGGTCCCCGCGGTGGCGCGGAAGTCGATCTGGTCGATCGCGACGTCGCGCGGGACCCCCGGGCGGATGCGCGAGAGCAGGATCAGGATCCGGCGCAGGTGGCGGGTCCCGATGCCGTAGCCGGCGTACTCACCGGTGGGGCTGAGGACGCGGAGCGAGACCCGGTCGCCACCGCTGAGGTACTGGTCGGCCAGCGCGGCAGCGGCCCGCACGGTGACGTCGAGACTGCTCTGCGCACCGCCGAGGCCCTCGGAGTTCCCGTAGTCGGCCATGGCGTCGACGATGAGCAGGACGGCCGTGTCCTCCTCGGCCCGCGTCGACTCGACGTGCAGCGTCCCCTGGCGCAGCGAGACCCGCCAGTTGATCCGGCGCAGCCGATCGCCGGCATGGAAGCGCCGGATCGAGGAGAACTCCGTCCCGTCGCCGTCGCGCCGGGACCGATGCGCTCCGATCAGGCCGATCGGCTGCGGCGCCTCGCCGCCCGACCGGTAGTGCGACACGGTGGGCAGGACCGCGACCTCCCGCCCCGGCATCACCACCGGTCCCCAGCGGTACCCCGCCCAGGGCGTGGTCAGAGCGACCTTCTCGGCCCCGAACATCCGCAGCCCCCAACGCCGGGGTGATGCCTCGATGGAGACGATGCCTTCGGTGCCGACCAGGTGCCCGACCGCGCCCTCCGCGGGATGCAGCGCGAGGTGGGGACCCGGCGTCATCGCTCGGGTCGCGTGCTCGACGTCCTCCAGGTCCGTCGCCTCGAGCCGGAGCCGCATCCCCTGGCCCTCGTGGAGCTGTCGGTGGGCGAACGACGCGAACACCCGAGGCTCACGGGTGGGGCGGTACACCACACCCATCGCCCCCGCGACGAGGAGCGGCGCGACGATCACGACCACCGCGGGGCGCCCGAACGCGAGCGCCAGCGCGACCCCGACGCCGCCGATGCTGAGCGCGCGGCCGAGGCTGCCGGTGGCGTTCCAGCGGGACCCTTGCTCGATCATCGGGCGACCACCCCTCACATCTCGGAGGTCAGTGCTCGAGGGCGCGCGGTGTCGGCACCTCGGACAGCACCGCGTCGACGACCCGCGGGCCGCTCGCCTGGGTCATCCAGAGCTCGGGCTTGACCGTGATCCGGTGGGAGAGCACGGCGCGGGCGACCGCCTTGACGTCCTCCGGGATCACGTAGTCACGACCCCGGACGACGGCCCAGGCGCGAGCCGCCAGCGCCAGGCCCAGCGATCCACGAGGCGACGACCCGGTGAGCACGTCCTTGTGCTCGCGGGTGGACGTCGCGAGGTCGACGCAGTAGCGGGCGACGGTGTCGTCGACGGTGACCGTCTCGACGGCCGCCTGCATCGCGCGGAGGCCGGATGCGTCGATGACCTGGTCGAGCTCGACGTCCTCCTGCTGGCGGACCAGTCGGCGCGTCACGACCTCGTGCTCCTCCTCGCTGGTCGGGTAGCCGAAGCTCACCCGCATCAGGAAGCGGTCGAGCTGGGCCTCCGGGAGGGGGTAGGTGCCCTCGTACTCGATCGGGTTCGCGGTCGCCAGGACGTGGAACGGGTCCGGCAGGGGGAACGTCTCGCCCTCCACCGTCGCCTGACGCTCCTGCATCGCCTCGAGAAGGGCCGACTGCGTCTTCGGCGGCGTGCGGTTGATCTCGTCCGCGAGCAGCACGCCCGTGAACACCGGGCCCCGGCGGAACTCGAAGGACCCGTCCTTCTGGTTGTAGAGGAACGAGCCGGTGATGTCCGCAGGAAGCAGGTCGGGAGTGAACTGCACGCGCGCGAAGTCCAGGCCGAGCACCCGGGCCAGGCTTCGCGCGGCCAGGGTCTTGCCCAGTCCGGGGAAGTCCTCGAGCAGCACGTGCCCCTTGGCCAGTACCGCCGAGAGCACGAGTGTCAGCGGGATGCGCTTGCCCACCACCGCGCGTTCGACCTCGTTGAGCACCTCCCGGGCACGCTCGGAGGCCTCGGCGACGTCCATGCGCCCTCCCCGAGGGTCGGTCACGGGCTCGGTCATGGGCTCAGCTCCTCGATCCGTCGGATGCACTCCTCGATCTCCTGGCGTCGCATCGGACGTGGCGGACCATCGAGGACCCCGGAGAGCGTAGGCCCCAGGCGCTGGGCGACCTGGGGATCGCCACGCGAGAGGCCCATCCTCGACAGCCGGTCGTCGGTCATCCGCGCCAGCCGGTCCCGCAGCAGGGGGTCCACCTCCCTGGCACTGAGGTGGTTCTCGATGAGTCGCACGTTCCCGGCCAGCCCGCTGTCCTGGCCGCCCCCGCTGGCGACGGACTCGACGGCCGGGGCCCAGTTCGCCGGAGCGGCTCCGCCGGTGTCGGTGAGCATCCCGTAGATCGCCACGATCGCGGCGACCATCAGGGTCGCCGGCACCACCCTCGGGCTCGTCTTCTCGATCGCGGCGAACGCCGACAGTCCCGCCAGGCCGAGCCCGACGATCGCGCCGCGGACCACCCAGCGGTTGCGAGCCCACGTCCTCATCGCGCACTCACTCCGATGCCGAGCGAGGCATGGATGGCGCGTAGTGCCTCGACGGCTGCCTCACGGCGGGACTCGTCGATCTCGTGCTCGGAGAAGCGCGCCTCGCGGTACAGCGCCTCGAGCCGGGTCACCGGGACATCGTCCGCCGAGACGGCCTCCAGCAGGCGCAGGGTGAACTCGGACGACGTCTCCCACGGCTTGCGCGCCGCCTTGACGCGCTCGGCCTGCTCCTCGAAACGGTCCCAGCACGCGACGATCGCGTTCCGCGGACTTCCGCCCATGAGGAGCTCGAACTGCTCGTCCGCGTCCCTGCGCATCTCCTCGACCAAGGGCTCGGGATCGTCCAGCACGTCGAAGTCGACGTACTCCGGTCGCTTCGGCTTCGATTGCGGCTTCCGCTCGGACAGGTAGGTGAGGAAGCGGCGGACGCCGAGGTAGAGCAACCACAGGATGCAGGCCAGGATCGCGAACCTGATCACCCAGCCGACCGCGAGGAAGAACGTGTTGTGGTGGAACAGGCCCTGGGTGTGCTGGTGTGGGCGCGCGGCCAGCGTCGGGAGCCGGTACGACGGAGTCACGGGCCGGACACTGGGGTCGTGCAGCGGTCCGGTGAAGATGCGCTCGGGACCACTCCGAGCGGCGAACATCACCATCAGCAGCATGACGCCGACGGCGAGCACGGTCAGCCCGACCGCGCTCGCGCTCGCCCGCCTGGCTGTCACGGCTGCACGTTAACCGGCGCCGCCGGATCGGTGGTAACGACACGGTCACGGTTGCCTGGCGACGATGTGCCCCCGCGCCGGGCGCGGGGGCACATCGACCAGGGGGTCTCGCGTTGTCAGAGGATCGGGTCGAACGGCTCCGTGCCGTGGACGAGCCGGAGTCCGGCGATGCCCGAGTGGGCCTGGGCGAAGGCGAGCTCCTGGGCGAGGTCCCCGATGTTGTTGGACGCCGGGAGCGGCGCGAGGCCGAGCGTCGAGAGGACGCCGATCGCCTGGCCCCCCTGCGTCATGAAGCCCGACCCGGAGTCGCCCGGGATGCCCGGGGACACGGTGTAGAGCGGGTGGCTCCAGCCACCGTCCGCGGCGTCGTCACCGAGGCTGATGCCGGTGTGCGGCGAGAGCGGAGACAGCCCGGCTCGGAGGCTGGAGTTGCCGTAGGTCCACACGCGGTCACCGGCCGCCGTGCCGTCGCTGTCGATGCCGGTCGGGCCGCCCCAGAAGGGAACGCTGGGGTTGACCTTCGACACGTCGCTCGCGTCGATCCGGACCAGGGCGAGGTCGTTGTAGGCACAGGTGTTGGCATTGCTCGTGCCGAGCTGGTGCTCGGTGACCCACGAGCTGTACGCGAGCGTGCCGTGCCCCACGATGGTCCCTTCGCTGAGGAGGTTGCCGTCGTTGGTGAGGTCGACGCGGCTTCCGAGTGGGACCGAGTCGGTCTGGCAGCCGTTGGTGTCGGTCGACGAGCCGGTGCCGGCGCAGTGTGCGGCGTAGCCGAGGTAGGTGTTGCCGGCCGCGTCGGTGAACACGAAGTTGCCGGTGCACTGAGCGCCGGCGGTGTACATCATCGTGCCGGGATGGATCGTGGCGGAGCTCGCCGGCGCCCAGGCGGCGCGCGGGCTGAGCCGCGAGTCGGACAGCGATCGCGTGCCGGCAGCGGCCGCGGGCTGCGCACTGACGACCGCGGTTGCGAGCGCGGTGGCGACCAGGATCGCGAACGCCGCCCAGGCACGACGCGCGAACGAAGGGACGGATCGGGTCATGAGGATGGGCCTCCTGATATCCGGTGCCGGCTGGATGACGGCACCGTGGGCGACATGGGGCTGTCAGGAGGCTCAACGGGCCCGACGAGGCAGGGTTACGGCTCGGTCACCGGTTCGCAGCGCCGTGCCCGATCCGTCCGCACCTCGGCCGCGCGCGAGTCCACTGGCCATGGCGGCCGCAGGCCGGACACAGGACCGGAACGACCCGCGCTGCCTCCAGACGCGGCCGCGGGCGAAGCACTAGCGTACGAGCATGACGGAGCACGAGCACTCGAACACCGGCGCCTCCGCGGCCCTGCCGGCCGAGGCACTCGGGGCCGCTCCGGGACCCAGGTCCGTGCTGATGAAGGTGCTCAGCGCCGGACTGTCGGGCGGACTCCTGGTCCTGCTCTTCCTCGTGATCATCCCCGCACTGGGCGATCTCGAGGAGGTGTGGGCCGCGATCACGTCGATGTCGCCGACGACCGTCGTGCTGCTCATCATCGCCGCTCTCGGGATCAGGGCGCTGTTGGCAGCGGCGTACCCGCCGTTGATCCCGGGGCTGTCCTTCGTCCGGTCCGTCATCGCGCGTGAGTCGTCGTCGGCGGTGAGCAACGTCATCCCAGGACCGTCGGGTACGGCGGCACAGTACGTCGTCCTCCGCAGCTGGGGAGTCAGCACCGAGCGGTTCGCCGGTGCCACGGTCGGCGTCAGCGTGATCACCTACGCCATAGTCTTCGCCGCCCCCGGCCTCCTGATGGTTCTGTGGGTGCTGCTCGGCCAGCCCGCCAAGGCGGGGAGCCATGAGGTGTGGCTGATCGGGGTGATCACCCTGGTCATCACCGCGATCACGATCACGGTGGTCACCGCGGTGGTCCGCAGTGAGCGACTGGCCGCGATGCTCGGTCGCGTCGGCCAGGCGTGCGTCAACCCGCTTCGCCGACTGGCGCGCAAGGACCCCATCAGCGCCTGGCCCGAACGCGCCCGCACCACCCGCGGCGACACCCTCGAGCTCGTCCGCGGAAACGCCACCGTGCTGGCAGCGACGATCGGCGGCGGCTATGTGCTGAACGGACTGCTCCTGGTCTGGTGCCTGTGGGCGTGCGGCATCGAGGAGGCGGTGATGCCGATGTCGCTGGGCCTGTTCATCTACGCCGTGGCCCGAGCCCTCACGGTGGTGCCCATCACTCCGGGCGGCATCGGGGTGGTCGAGCTGGTCTACACCGCGGCCTACGTGGCCGTGCTGGGAGACGAGTCCCAGGACGCCGTGCTCGCGGGCGTCCTGGTCTACCGTGCCCTGACCTACGCGCTTCCCCTGCTCACCGGCGCCGTCTCGTACCTCGCCTGGCGCATCATGCGACGCCGGGAGATCCACCAGGCCGCCGCCCTCGGTTCCTGAGGACACGGCAACCATGTCAGGCGTCGGACGAAAGGATCTCTGGTGAGCACGACGGTGACCTGGCTCGGTCACTCCAGCGTCGTTCTCGACGTCGACGGTGTCCGGATCGTCGCCGACCCGCTCCTGCGTCGGAACAACGGCCCGCTGCGCCGCCGAGGAGGCCCACCGGCACGCGCCCTGTGGGACGGCGCGGAGGCGGTGCTCCTCTCTCACCTGCATCATGACCACGCCGAGCTCAGGTCTCTGCGCATGCTCCCCGCCGGCGTACCGGTCATCACCGGAGCGCCGAACGTGCCGTGGCTTCGCAAGCGTGGGCTCGCCGCAGTCGCACCTCTCGATCGAGCGTGGATCGATGTGGGACGTGTTTCAGGGGTGAGGGTCGCCTTGACCGCCGCCGACCACGGCGCACGACCGATGCCGCACCGACCGAACGGGGCCAACGGGCACCTGGTGGTCACGCCGTCCGCCAGGATCTGGCTCGCCGGCGACACGGCTCTGTTCGAGGGGCTCTCGGAGATCCCCGACCGAGCAGGTGGGCCGATCGACCTCGCACTCGTCCCCGTGTCCGGCTGGGGACCACGACTCTCCGGAGGGCACATGGGACCGTCCGAGGCGGCCGAGGCGTGCCGGCGCGTCGGGGCCGCGCGCGCGATCCCGGTGCACTGGGGGACCTTGCACACACCCGGGGGCAGGGCCCATCCGCGCGGCTGGATGGAACGGCCGGGTCCGGAGTTCGCGACCGCCCTCGAGGCAGCGGCACCGCAGTGCCTCCCGATGATCCTGGAGATCGGGCGCCCGACACCGCTCGAACCGGCGACCCCCTGATCCGACCCGGCAGTCGAGTGGCTCCGCAGCCCGACGAGCAGCCGGAGCGTGCACACCTGCGTCAGGTGGTGCTTGTCGAGAGATCCGCACGATGCCCGAGAGACTCCAGGATCTCGACGAGATGGCGGTGCAGCTCCTCTCCGCCGACGATCGGCGAGGTCGGCTGCAGCAGATCCGGCGGCGCCATCACGAACCCGCGGTCCTGCCAGCCACCCAAGCCGCCGTGGCAGCCGACCAACGGCTCGAAGGCGGCCACGTCGAGCGTGTCCGGGTCCACGCTGCTGTTCACGTAGAGGTCCGGTCCGCGTTCCATCAGCGTCGCCGACATCAGCATCGCAGCGGCGTGAGCGCCGAACGGGATCAAGGGGTCGATGCCCTCGACCACACCTGTCGCGAGGTGGTGCCGTCCTGCGCTGCCGATGGCAACCGGACCATCGGCGGCCAGCGCGGCCACGAACCCGATCCCGGGGTGCCGGGTGAGACCGGGCACCAGATCGGGCCACCGTGCTTCCAGCTCCTCCAGCGTGAGGCGCTCCGGCTCGGGTACGTAGATCAACCCGAGGTTGCCGCTGCCGAGCACGATCAGCTCGACGTCGGGCCCGGTCTCCGCCGGCAGTACCTTGTGCTCGACCCGACGGGAGGCTGCCTTCTGCATGCTGGAACCGCCGGAGCCGGCGAGGTCCTCCAGCACGGAGTCGACCCGCCCCCATCCCTCGATGCTGCCCTCGACGCCTTTCGTCCGCGATGCGGTCAAAGACCGGCACAGCTCACTCAGGTCGGTGCCGTAGCGGGACGCGAACGGCTCTCCCTGGCTCTGACCGTGGTCGCTGAGCAGCACGAAGTGAAATCGGCGCGGGGCACCGCGTTCGATCCTCTCCAGCACGGCGAGCACATGGTCGAGGCCCGTGAGTGAGGCGAGCGACTCGATCCTCGTGGCACCTGCGTGATGGGCGATCTCGTCGTAGTCGACGTAGTCGACGTAGATGCTGTGGGCACCGCGCATCATCTCCTCGGACACCAGTGTCGTGTTCAGGTCGCGGAGGAGGCCGTTGCTGAAGGCGCGCAGCGCGGCGAACGTCCAGCCGCGGTGCACTCGTGGGTGGATGGCGAGCCGCCTCTGCTTGACCGCCTGGAAACGCTCCCGCACGATCTCGGCGACGGTGCGAGCGAGGCTGCGGCACAGCCCGTCGGGGCGCAGCAGGAAGCGGGCGAACACCTGACGCGTACGACGCGATCCGCGCGCCACCTCCAGCCGGCTCATCGTCATGGCGGCCCTCGGCGCGTCTCCCGTGAAGATGTTGGAGATGGAGATGCCGTCGTCGACGAGCAGCCCGTGTCCGCTGCTGGCCCGCAGCTCGATGATCGCCGCGTCCTCGGGACGGTTGGCCACCAGGACGCGACCCAGCTCCCGGTCGTACCAGCGGAAGGCCGGCACCCCGTCCGAGGTGCCCATCAGGATCGCCTGCTGGCTGGCGGGTGTCGTACACGGCAGCTGCACCGTCCACTCGTGTGCGGCCTGCACACCTGTGTCCACCCACCGGCGCAGGGTCGGCATCGTCCCCGACACGAGCGCCCACCGCATCACCGGGGCGGACACACCGTCGAGCTGGATGAACACGACGCCGTCCACGTCGGGGTCATCGATGACACCGGGTTTGATCCGAGTCAGGCTGGCAACGAAGGACTCGTCGGTGCCGGCGCTGAAGATCCAGGCCAGCAGTGTTCCGAACGCAGCGGCCAGCCAGGCCACGCCGACCGCGGTCCAGAACGAGTCGAAGGACACGCCCGGGACCAGTGACAACGCGATCTGCACCACGATGGCCTGCCCGAAGAGCGTCCCCAGGGCGACGGCGACCCAACCGATCACCGCGGTGAGCTCGACCAGGATGGGCCGGACGATCATGCCGACGACACCGGTGACCGCCGCTGCGACCAGAAGCGGGCCCCACGACGTGTAGTCGAATCCCGGCAACACCTTCGCGGTGAGCAGGAGTGCGAGAAAGGTGATCACCCAGGACGCGAGCAGGCGCACCACGTCTCCCGCACGGATGCGGGTCTCGGTCGTCTTCGGCGGCGATGTCCCTGGACCCAGCGACGCCCGGGAGCGTGCTCTCTCGTTCATGACTGCTCCCGTCCTCGTGACGGTCATTGTGGCGCAACGGCGCGCGAGCGCATGCTCGCAGACGACGATCACGAATTCCTCGACGCACCAGCACTTTCGGCGCACGAGCGCGCGGATGGGTCGCCCGACGTCACCGCGACGAGAACCACCACGAGAACGGCCGGTCCTGACGAAGACTCAGCGCCCGCGGTTTCTCAGGGTGACGTCCCACCCTCCGCGGCGGCCGAGGCAGCCGCCCGCAGCTCCGCGGCGTAGAAGTCCAAGGCGGTCCGGGTCTTGGTCTGCTGCTCGCCCGTGGTGTCGATTCCCTTGTCCTCGAAGAACCGTCGTAGGTCGACGGCGACCGAGAGGGCGTCGTTCGGCGTGGACTTCGTGGAGAGCTCCAGGATGCGCGAGCCGTCCGGGTACAGCCACATCTCGACCACGATGCGACGCGAGAACACGCGTGGGGGAAGCTTCCCCTTGAGCACGAAGATGGGACCCAGGACGGACAGGTCATCGATCGCAAGACCTTCGGGGGCATGGGCGGCGAAGAAGGCCCGTTGGTCGGCCGAGAACAGCTTGCTCAGCTTCCTCTCGCCGGAGACGCTCTTCAGGACGGCGCCCGAGCGCGCCTTCCCCTTCAGCGAGGCGGAGCACACGTATCCGCCGGGCATGGCATCGACCTCGACCACGAAGCTGCTCGAGCCGCGCACCTCGTCAGGGAGCTCGTCGGGCACGACCGGCCGGAGCTTGACCACGGAGTCGGCTTCGCGGCCCTGGATCCTTCGCACCCGTGCGACCACACCCGCTTCGGACAAGGCCAGGTCCGGTGTGTCGAAGAAGAAGACCTGACGGATCTGGGCTTCGAGCGGGTCGACTCCCAGGGCTGCGATCGTCGATCGCTGTGAGTCGTCAGGCACGGTCAGCTTCAGCTCCACGCTGTTGGCGCCCCGGATGAGCTCCAGCAGACGGGCGAGCTCCTCACCGACGAGGGGTTCCCTGGGCTGAACGGACATGCGGTCTCCTCAGCACTGGTGGCCCGGTCGCTCCGGAGCACGTGCACCGTCATTCAACGCGTCGAGCGGCAGCCGCGACATCATCCACAACGGGTGATCGACTCACCACCACGCGATGGCCACGAGCGCCACGGCCCTGCCACTCGACGCAGGCCGGAGGCCGACGGATCAGTACGCCGGCTGGCTGGGGTCGACCTGGTCGACCCAGGCCGACACGCCACCACCCACGTGGATGGCGTCGGCGTACCCCGCCCCCTTGACCACGGCCAGCGCCTCGGCCGAGCGGATCCCGGTCTTGCAGTAGAGGACGACCTGCTTGCCGGAGTCGACACCCGGCAGCTGTCCCAGCGCGTGCCCGTTGAGGAACTCGCCCTTCGGGATCAGCACCGAGCCGGGGATCTTGTTGATCTCGTACTCGTTCGGCTCGCGCACGTCGATGAGCACGAAGTCCTTGTCGCCGTTGTCGCGCTCCTTGAGCAGGTGGGAGAGCTGCGTGACGGAGATCGTCGCGCCGGCCGCGGCCTCCGAGGCCTCCTCCGAGATCGCGCCGCAGAAGGTCTCGTAGTCGATCAGCCCGGTGACGGTGGGGTGCTCGCCGCAGAGCGCGCAGTTCGGGTCCTTGCGCACCTTGAGCTTGCGGTACTCCATCTCCAGGGCGTCGTAGATCATCAGCCGCCCGGCGATCGGGTCGCCGATGCCGGTGATCAGCTTGATCGCCTCGGTCACCTGGATGGCGCCGACGCTGGCGCAGAGCACGCCGAGCACGCCGCCCTCGGCACAGCTCGGCACCATGCCCGGCGGCGGAGGCTCCGGGTAGAGGCAGCGGTAGCACGGCAGGTCCTCGCCGGCGACGTCGCTCAGGGTCGGTGCGAACACGCTGGCCTGGCCGTCGAAACGGTAGATCGAGCCCCAGACGTAGGGGATCTTCAGGAAGTACGCCGCGTCGTTGACCAGGTAGCGGGTGGCGAAGTTGTCGGTGCCGTCGACGATCAGGTCGTAGCCCTCGAAGATCCGCATCACGTTGTCGTTGTCGAGCCGCTCGGCGTGGATGACCACGTCGACGAGCGGGTTGACCTCGCTGATGGAGTCCGCTGCCGACTGCGCCTTCGGCCGGCCGATGTCCGACTGCCCGTGGATCACCTGACGCTGCAGGTTCGACTCGTCGACCTCGTCGAACTCGACCAGGCCGATCGTGCCCACCCCGGCGGCGGCCAGGTAGAGCAGGGCGGGGCTGCCCAGACCGCCGGCGCCGATCACCAGGACGCGCGCGTTCTTCAGCCGCTTCTGCCCGTCCATCCCGACGTCGGGGATGATGAGGTGGCGGCTGTAGCGGCGCACCTCGTCGATGGTCAGCTCAGCGGCCGGCTCGACCAGCGGCGGCAGGGACACGACGTACTCCTGGGGGTGGGACGACCAGCAGGTGCTGGGAGACATTCTCGGGCACCTGAGTCAACAGGCGCACGGCGTTCCATGTTCCCCAGCAGGCCCGCCGTACCCCAGCGCGTCCGTCATCCGGACGCTTCCGCCCGCTGGGTAGGGTGCAGTCGTGGGGACGACCCAGCAGTCGAGCACGCAGAAGCCCCGAGGCGGTCGGCTTCCGCGACGGGAACGCCGCGTCCAGCTGCTCGACTCCGCGCTCGAGGTTTTCGTGGCTCAGGGCTACCACGCCGCGGCGATGGACGACATCGCCGAACGGGCCGGGGTGTCGAAGCCGGTGCTGTACCAGCACTTCCCGGGCAAGCTCGAGCTCTACCTGGCCCTGCTCGACTCCGCCTGTGACCAGGTGATCGCCAACTGCCGCGAAGCGCTGGCGTCGACGCACGACAACAAGACCCGCGTGGCCGCGGCCATGGCGGCGTTCTACACCTACGTCGCGGACGACCGCGGCGCGTTCCGGCTCGTGTTCGAGTCGGACCTGACCAGCGAGGCGGCGGTCCGCGAGCACGTCGA
Organism: uncultured Actinomycetota bacterium; assembly: GCA_963812055.1. GTDB lineage: Bacteria > Actinomycetota > Actinomycetes > Propionibacteriales > Nocardioidaceae > Nocardioides. Next base: position 274,500 of record CAWEUA010000015.1, on the reverse strand, counting down.
GCGGGTGACGACCGAGTGTGCGGCGATGATCGCCGACGTCATCCACGACGACACCGGCCTCCCCGCGGAGCAGTCGCGTCTGCTGGCCGTCTCCCTGGTGGGAATGGCCCAGGTCAGCGCGAGGTTCTGGGTCTCGGACAGCGTCGCCGGGTCCGGGGTCCTGACCCGGGCGCAGGCGATCGAGCTGGTCAGCGGCCTCGCCTGGCGCGGCATCCGCGGCTATCCCCTGACCGACGAGCACTGCACTGACCACCCGCACTGACCACCCGCAGCCCGGTAACGGGCTCGGGTCACCGACGAAGGAGAACGATGGAAGTCAAGATCGGAGTGCAGCACGCACCCCGCGAGCTGTCCGTCGACACGGCCGACACCGCCGAGGAGATCCGGGCCGCGCTCAACAAGGCGCTGGCCGACGACGCGACGCTGGCGCTCACCGACACCCGCGGGCGCAGCGTCCTGATCCCCGCGCGCACGATCGCCTACGTCGAGATCGGCGGTGGCGTGGCCGGGCAGGTCGGGTTCCGCGGCTGACCGCTGCGGCGTCCTCCCCGCGCCCTTTCGTGTTTTGTGCCGACGACGCGCCATGATCTGGGTACGGGGCAAGCGCTCGCATGGTGCGGGCTCGATCAGGGAGGTTCTCGTGGGTTGGCTCTTCGTTCTCGTGATGGGCGTGATCATCGGTCTGCTGGGCAAGTTCGTGGCGCCGGGCGACAAGGACAACATCCCACTCTGGCTGACCGTGATCTGCGGCATCGGCGGCGTCGTCATCGGCTACGGCCTCTTCGGTGACACGGGCGGCATCGACTGGATCGCCTTCTTCATCTCGATCGTCCTGGCCGCGGTCTTCGTGGTGATCGCCGCGACCGTGACCGGACGCACCAAGAAGGCATGAAGGAAGGGCGTCCGTGACCATCACGACGATGGCCCCACTCCTCGTCAAGTGCGGGCATCACTGGAGCCTGGGCGGGATCCTGTTCCTCCTGATCGGGGGTGCCATCATCGGCATCCTCGGCAAGATGGTGGCCCCCGGCAACCGCGACCGGATCCCGTTCTGGCTGACCATGCTGTGCGGCATCGTCGGGATCTTCGTCGGCAACTGGCTGTACGTCGACCTCCTCGGCGGCCGGTGTGCGACCAGCGGCATCGACTGGTTGCGACACATCGTCCAGGTGCTGGCGGCGGCGCGTCATCGTGATGGTGGCGGCGACCCTGACCGGGCGGTCGCGCTCGCGGGTCCGCTAGCCCACCGGCGTACTCAGGCGGAGAGACCGACCTCGGCCATCCGCTCGTTGTGGCGCTCGGTGATCCGGGTGAACATGCGGCCGATCGCGGCCAGGTCGAGCCCGGGCCGGTCGATCCCGCCCGCGAGCAGGGCGCTCAGCGCATCGCGCTCGGCAGCCACGTGCTGCGCCTGGGTCAGCGCCTCCCCCATGAGCCGACGACCCCACAGCGCCAGGCGGCCCGAGAGCTTCGGGTCGTCGTCGATGGCCTGCCGGATGTGCCGCACGGCGAAGACCGCCTGTCCCGAGTCGTCGAGCGAGGCGATGATCAGGTCGCGGGTCTCGGCGTCGAGGTACGCCGCGATCTCGCGGTAGAAGTCCGCGGCCAGCCCGTCACCGACGTACGCCTTGACCAGCCCCTCGTTCCAGTCCGAGGGGGCGGTGTGGGCGTGGAACAGGTCGATCGCCCGCTCGAACGGCGCCATCGCCTCGAACGGGTCGCTGCCGAGCTCGCGGATGCGGTCGTGGAGCCGCGCGACGTGGCCGAACTCCAGCGACGCCATGGCCGCCATCTCGACCTTGTCGCGCACGGTCGGCGCGAGCTTGGCGTCGTCCACGAGGCGCTCGAACGCCGACAGCTCGCCGTAGGCGATGACACCGAGGAGGTCGACCACGGCGAGGCGGTAGTCGGGGTCCTCGAAGACCACGCCGCTCCCATCCGGCTGCGAATCGGACATAAGCCCACGCTACCGATACCATGGGGGTTGTCCCCGCGTGAGCGGTGAGGACGCGCGCCTGGATCTCTGAGGCGCAGGATGTGCGCGGCAGACGCGATGGTTCGAGCGTGGCTCGGGTCCTGGTCAGCCGCTGGACGACCACCGAACCCATGCTCGTAACCGAAAGCGAACTGAACAACGTGACCACCTTCCGTGAGCTCGGGGTGCTCCCCGAGATCTGCGACGCGCTCGAGCGCGGCGGCATCACCACCCCTTTCCCGATCCAGGAGATGACCCTGTCGGTCGCCCTCATGGGCACCGACCTCATCGGCCAGGCGCGCACCGGCACCGGCAAGACCCTGGCGTTCGGGATCCCGATCCTGCAGCGCAGCGTCGCCCCCCACGACCCCGACTACGCCGAGCTCCCCCAGGGCAAGCCGCAGGCGCTGGTCGTCGCCCCGACCCGCGAGCTCGCGCTCCAGGTCTCGGGCGACCTCGCCCTGGCGGCCGCTGACCGCGGCATGCGCGTCCTCACCGTCTACGGCGGCGTCGCCTACGAGGGCCAGCTCGACGCGCTCAAGACCGGCGTCGACATCGTCGTCGGTACGCCCGGACGCCTGATCGACCTGTGCAACCGCCGGGCACTCGACATCTCCCGCGTGCATGCGCTCGTGCTCGACGAGGCCGACGAGATGCTCGACCTCGGGTTCCTGCCCGACGTCGAGAAGCTCCTGTCGATGACGCCCGAGACCCGGCAGACGATGCTGTTCTCCGCCACGATGCCCGGCGCGATCGTCGCCCTGGCGCGCACCCACATGCGCCACCCCATGAACATCCGTGCCGAGCACAGCACCGACAGCGCGATGGTGCCGGCCACCGCCCAGTTCATCTACCAGGCCCACGACCTCGACAAGCCCGAGATCATCGCCCGGATCCTGCAGGCCGACGACGCGGACAAGATCATCGTCTTCACCCGGACGAAGCGACAGGCACAGCGCGTGGCCGAGGACCTCGCCGAGCGCGGGTTCAGCGCCTCGCCGCTGCACGGCGACATGGCACAGATCGCGCGCGAGCGCGCCCTGACCAAGTTCCGCGACGGCAAGCTGCGGGTGCTGGTCGCCACCGACGTCGCCGCCCGTGGCATCGACGTCCAGGGCATCTCGCACGTCATCAACTACACCTGCCCCGAGGACGAGAAGACCTACATCCACCGGATCGGCCGCACCGGCCGCGCGGGCGCCACCGGCATCGCCGTGACGTTCGTGGACTGGGCCGACCTCCACCGCTGGAAGATGATCAACAAGGCGCTGGCCCTGCCGTTCGACGAGCCGCAGGAGACCTACTCCACGTCGCCGAACCTCTACCACGACCTCGGCATCCCCGCGGGCACCAAGGGCCGCATCGTGGATCCCGCGCCCGCGCCCGAGCGTCCCGATCGTGCCGGTGACGGGCGGTCGCGCGAGCGGGCCCGCCGGGAGCGCCCCGAGCGCAGCCGGAGCCGTCAGCGCGCCCGGACGCGCGGCGGCCAGACCGTGGCCGAGACGAAGTCGGACGCACCGGCCGGGGCCTCGGAGGCGCCCGCCGGGCAGCGCTCCGAGGGGCAGTCCCGCAGCCGCAACCGTCGTCGCCGGCGCCCGAGCTCCGGCCCCTCCACCGCTGCCTCCTGATCACCGAGTCGGCGCACAGAGGCGCCGCATCACCCCAGTCGTCCTCGGCCGACTCGGCGATCAGGCGGTGACGACGACCTTGGTGCCGACCGGCGCGAAGTCCCAGAGTGAGATCGCGTCGGGCAGGTCCTGACGGATGCAGCCGTGCGACTGCGGCGTACCCAGCTGGGCGCGCGTCTGCAACGGCTTGTCGTGGCTCGTCGGGATCGAGTGGAACCCGATGGCGGCTCCGGTCGGCCCCTGGGTGAAGCGCACGAAGTACTGCATGACCCCGGAGTCGTCGACCCCCACGGCCCAGCGCGACTTCGAGTACACCGAGAACGTCCCCGGGTGCAGGTTGTCGTACACGCTGCCGGACACGAGGTAGGTGCGGTCCACGTCGTCGGACCCGTGGGAGTCCCCGACCAGCCACACCCGCTGGCGACTCTGGCTGAAGACGATCCGGCGTCCGTGACCGCTGGCCGCCGGAAGGGCGGTGACACTCGCCGCGTCCGCGGAGTTCGCCGTGCCCTGCGGAGTTCCGACCGCGTTCTCGGGTGAGGCCCCGCTCGGCGCCTGCTGGGTCTGCTGCGTGCCCTGGCCGGACGTCGACTCGTCGGTGACGGGCTTCTTCGAGTGGTGGTACGACGCGGGGGCGGCCGACGGTCCCGGCCTGCGCGGTCGTGAGCACCCCGAGCCCGGCCAACGCTGCCACCGCGGACACCGTCACGGAGGTGGCCAGGGCGACGATCCGGCCGTAGCGCGGCCGCACCTCCCGGCGGTGCGCGGTCATCGGCGTACCTGCGCGGGTGAGGCGGCGCGCGTGCGGAGGTTCTCGGCGACCTCGCGATAGGCACGAGCGCCCTTGCTGCTCCGGCTCGTCGACAGGATCGACCGGCCGGCGGCGGGCGCCTCGGCGAACCTGATGGTCTTGGGGATCGGGGGCTCCACGACGTCGAGGTCGTAGGTCTCCGAGATGGTCTCCAGCACGGTCCGCGCGTGGTTGGTGCGGCCGTCGTACAACGTCGGCAGCACGCCCCACACCTCGAGGTCGCTGTTGGTGAAGCGGCGCACGTCGTGGACGGTGTCGAGCAGCTGCCCCACACCGCGGTGGGAGAGCGTCTCGCACTGCAACGGGATCAGCACCGCTCGTGCGGCGGTCAGGGCCGCGACCGTCATCACGCCCAGCGACGGCGGGCAGTCGAGCAGGATCCAGTCGTAGCCCTCGACGTCCTCGAGCGCCGCGCGCAGCACGTGCTCACGACCGGTGCGCGTCAGCAGGTCGGCCTCGGCCCGCGCCGAGCTCGATCGTCGCCGGCAGCACGTCCACGCCGTCCTCGGTCTGGAGGATCACCTCCGACGGCTGCAGCCCCTTGGTCAGCACGTGGTGGATCGAGAGCTCGAGGTCCTCGGGGTCGATGCCCAGCGAGAACGTCAGGCACGCCTGCGGGTCGAGGTCGACCAGCAGCACCGACTCACCCAGCTCGGCCAGGGCGGCCCCGATGGAGGCCACCGACGTCGTCTTCGCCACGCCACCCTTCTGGTTGGCGACCGCCAACACGACGGGGCGCGCAGACTCAGGTGTGGTGGACATCGCCTCCCATCATGCCCGAGACCCTTGCCCGCCGCGCGTATGCGCGGGTTGGCTGGTGGGCATGTCTCCGGAGGCAGCAGCCCGTCCCCTCGCCCTGGTCACCGGCCCGACGTCGGGTCTGGGCCGGCTCTTCGTCGACCGCTTGGCCCGGCGCGGGTACGACCTGGTGCTCGTGGCCCGCGACGAGGCACGGCTGACGTCGGTCGCCGACGAGCTCACCACGGCGTACGGCGTCACCTGCGAGATCCTGGTCGCGGACCTCGTCGACCGGGACCAGCTGAAGGTGGTCGAGGACCGGCTGGCCGATCCGGTCCATCCCGTCGACCTGCTGGTCAACAACGCCGGGTTCGGGCTCAAGCGGAAGTTCCTGCACAACACCGTGGAGCAGGAGCAGGCGCATCTCGACGTGCTCGTGACCGCGCCCCTTCGCCTCACCCACGCCGCGCTGCGCCAGATGACCGAGCGCCACACCGGAGGGATCATCAACGTCTCGAGCGTCGCCGGCACGCAGCCGCGCGGCTCCTACAGCGCGGCCAAGGCCTACCTCAACCGCTTCGGCGAGTGGGCGGCGCACGAGTACGCGAAGGACGGCGTCCACGTCATGACGCTGCTGCCGGGCTTCACCCGCACGGAGTTCCACCAACGGATGGACGTCGGCCGCGACGCCGTCCCTCGGGTCCTGTGGCTCGACGCCGAGCGCGTCGTCGACGAGGCACTGGCCGACTGGGACGCCGGCAAGGCGCGGTCGGTCCCGAGCAAGCGGTACAAGGTCATCGCCACCGCCAGCAAGTACATCCCGGTCGGGCTCCTGCAGCGCTTCCAGGCGCTGGGGCGCCGGTAGTGGTCGTCCGGTGTGACTCGAGGGACTCCCGTAGGGCCGCGGCCGGTGCGGCTACCGGTAGGCGAGCACGAAGGAGTGCACCGCATCGGCGATGAGCTGGACGGCGATCGCGCTCAGCAGGAGCCCGGCGATCCGGGTGACCAGCAGGATCCCGGACTCGCGCAGCAGCCGGAGGATCGGGATCGAGAAGGTCATCGCGACCCAGATGCACAGGTGGACGGCGACCACGGCCAGGGCGACCGCGATGAAGTCCCCGGTGTCGTGCACGCGCTTGGAGAAGACCATCGTGGCGACGATCGCGCCGGGTCCGGCCAGCAGCGGGGTGCCGAGCGGGACCAGCGCGACGTTGGCGTCTCCCTGGCGCGTCGGCTCGTCCCCGCGACCGGTCAGCAGCTCGAGGGCGACCAGCAGCAGGAGCAGGCCGCCGGCACATTGCAGCGCCGGCAGTGAGACGTGGAGGTAGGCCAGGATCCGCTGGCCGAAGAAGGCAAAGACGACGATCACCAGGAACGAGACCAACACCGCCTGCCGGGCCGCCCGGCGTACCTGGTCGGCGGCCATGCCGCCGGTGAGGGAGAGGAAGAGCGGGACCGTGCCGATCGGATCCATGATCACGAACAGCGTCACGAACGCGCTCGTGAAGAGCGTCGCGTCGAGGATGCTGCCCATCCCGGCAGGCTAGTGCCGCGCGTCACCAGGACGGCGACGGTCCGCCGAACGGCATCTCCACCAGCGGTGGGCCGATCCCGGAGACGTCGCGCAGGATCCACTCGTCTCGGAGGAGCAGGATCGCCGACGCCGGCCGCAGCACGACCCACAGCCAGCGACCATCCGCCTCGCCGGCCACCACCGACCGGTCCAGCTCGCGGTCGTCGCCCCTCGCGGACACCGTCGAGACCGACCACAGGGGCACCGACTGGCTCCCGATGCGCACCCGCACGGTCGGCTGACCGATCCCCATCTCCGGTCCCGGATCGAGGTGCACCATGCCGGCGCAGCGGGAGCCGAGCCCGGTGCCGGACTCCTCACTCACCACGAACACGTCCACCGGCCCGTCGAGCGCGCTCGTCCCCGAGCTGCACGTCAGCGTGGCCTTGGCGTCGCGTTCCCCTACGACCGCGAAGTCCGTGACGGCCCACCCGGGACTCATCGGCCAGGGCAGGTACGTCGGGAACTCACCGGCGGTCGCCAGCGCCTCGGCGAACCCGTCGTACGACGCCTCGTCCGGTCGCCGCAGCACCGGCGTCGGCCCATGGTCCGGGCACGACCACGCGACCGAGGCGACCCCGGGTGACGGGGCAGGCTCGAGCGGGATGGGGCAGCGCGGACACTCGGTCCGGAGCGGCATGGGACCACCGTCCCGAAGCCGCGGCGGGCCCGTCAAGACCGGGTCAAGCACACGACGACTGGACCGGCGTCAGGCGTTCCACCGCAGCACGACCGGGGTCTCGCGCTCCCAGCCGAGCACCGACAGCGTGGACGTGTCGAGCTTGAGGTGGCGGCCCTCGGCGACCGGCAGGTCCAGCCAACGGGCCGCAAGGGCGCGCAAGGAGTGGCCATGCCCGAACAACAGGACCCGGCCGGCGGCGCCCCGGCAGCGGGCGATGACGCGGTCCAGCCGCTCCGACACCTGCGCCGCCGACTCGCCGCCCGGGACCGGCCCCTGCCAGATGCTCCAGTCGGGGTAGGTCTCGCGGATCTGCGGCGTCGTCCGCCCTTCGAGCTCGCCGTAGTTCCACTCGGCGAGGTCGTCGTCCACCGCCGCGTCGCCGTGGCCGGCCAGGCGCGCGGTCTCCCGGGCACGCTCGCGAGGCGAGGTCAGCACGAGCGCGAAGCCCTCGTGGTCCAGCCGGTCGCGCAGGGTCTCCGCCACCTCGCGTCCCTCGTCGGTCAGCCGGAGATCGGTGACGGAGGTGTGCCGCCCGTTACGGCTCCACTCGGTCTCACCGTGGCGCACCAACCACACCTCGTCGGCCATGGGCGTCATCGTGTCAGCCCGCCGCCCCCACCGGAACGGAGGATCCATCGAGGTGCCACGATGCCGCCCATGGCGACGGTCCCGGCGGGCGAGGTGGCGGCGCCCGAGCACGCACGGGCCCGGCGCGCGGCGGCGGCCGGCTTCTTCACCCAGGGCTTCGTCTTCATCAGCTTGACCACCCGGCTGCCGAAGGTGCAGGACCACTGGCACTACAGCGACACCACGCTCTCCCTGCTGCTGCTGATGATGGTGCTGCTGGCCGGGCTGGGCAGCGTGCTCGCCGAGCTGGCCTGCAAGCGGGTCGACAGCGCCGTCCTCCTGCGAGCCGGGCTGCTCGGGATCGCGGTGGCGGTCCCGGTGTTCTCGGTGGCTCCCGACCGCGCCGTGTTCATCGCCTCGATGGCGGTGTACGGCGTCTCGCTCGGCGCGGTGGACGCGACCACCAACATGCAGGCGGTGGCGCTCGAGCACCTCTACGACCGGCCGATCCTCCCGTCGTTCCACGGAGCCTGGACGCTCGGCGGGTTCCTCGGCTCGGCCGTCGCCCTGGCGATGGGAGGGCTACCGATCGCCGCGACCGGGTTCGTGGCGATCCTCCCGCTCGTCGTCGCGTTCGCGCCGTTCCTCCGGCGGGCCGAGCAGTCGGTCACCGAGGCGCCGCAGGTCCACGTGCCGTGGCGGCCGATCGTGCTGGTCGGGCTGGCGATGGTGCTCTTCTACATGGTGGACACCGCCGCCTTCACGTGGGGACCGCAGTACCTCGACAAGGTGTTCCCGACCCCGTCCGGCCTGGTCGCGCTCGCCGTCTTCCCCTACCTGCTCGCGAGCGGCGTCGTCCGCCTCTCGGGCGACTCCCTCGTCGCGCGGTACGGCGCGGTCCGGGTCCTGCGCATCGGAGCCGTCGTGGGCAGCCTCGGGCTCGCGATCACCGTCTTCGCCCCGGTGTGGCCGGTCGCCGTGCTCGGGTTCCTGGTCATGGGCGGCGGCGTCGCCGTCGTGGCCCCGCTCAGCTTCTCGGCCGCCGCGCGCATCGCGGGATCGGCCGGCAGACCGGACGACGACCCGGCCCTGCGTCACGCACGCATCGACGCGGTGATCGGACGCTTCAACCAGTTCAACTACGCCGGGTCGTTGCTCGGTGCGGTGATGATCGGGCTCGTCGGCGCGGGCAACCTCCGGGTCGGCTTCGCCGTACCGATGGTGCTCGTCCTCGGGATCATCCCCTTGGCGCGAGCCTTCGACCCACGTCAGGCCTGACCGGGGCCCGACCAGTTCTTGTCCGGCTGCGGCACCGGGCGACCCGGTTGCTCGCCTCCGCGCGCGTCGAGGTAGCTCTGCTTCGGCACCATCACCTTGCGCCGGAAGATGCAGACGACGGTGCCGTCCTGGTTGTAGCCGATCGTCTCGACGTGGACGACACCTCTGTCGTCCTTGGACGTCGACTCGCGCTTGTCGAGCACCGTGGTCTCGGCGTACAGGGTGTCGCCGTGGAACGTCGGCGCCACGTGTCGCAGCGACTCGACCTCGAGGTTGGCGATCGCCTTGCCGGAGACGTCCGGCACGCTCATCCCGAGCACCACCGAGTAGACGTAGTTGCCGACCACGACGTTCTTGCCGAACTGCGTCGTCTCCGCGGCGTAGTGCGCGTCGAGGTGGAGCGGGTGGTGGTTCATGGTGAGCAGGCAGAACAGGTGGTCGTCGTACTCGGTCACCGTCTTGCCGGGCCAGTGCCGGTACGTCGCACCGACCTCGAACTCCTCGTAGCTGCGGCCGAACTGCATGCGACACATCCTGCCGCAGCCTGGTCACGGGCTCGACGGGCACACGTCGTGGGAAACCTCACCCGCTCGAGGAGGTCGCCCAGGAAGTCACCGCTGGTCGAGGACGTCGCACCGGGACGTCTCCCGCTGGTCGAGGAGGTCGCTCTGCGACCGTCACGAGACCAAGGTGCGACGATCGGGCCATGGACGTTCTCTGCTCGGGATACGGGCTGGTGGAGTCACCGCGGTGGCACGACGGCCGGCTGTGGTTCAGCGACTGGACCGGTGGGCGGATCGTCGCCGTCGACGATGCCGGCAGCACCGAGGTGATCGTGGAGCACACGTCGCTGCCGTTGTGCTTCGACTTCCTGCCCGACGGCCGGCTGCTGCTGGTCTCCAACCAGGAGCGCGCCCTGCTGACGCTCGAGGCCGACGGCACGCTCGCGACGTACGCCGACCTCACCGCGATCTCGGACCTCGGGTGCAACGACATCGTGGTGGACGGTCGGGGGTTCGCGTTCGTGAACAGCCCGCACTTCGACTTCGCCGCCGGACCACCACCCGGTGAGGTGCAGCCCGGCCGCATCGGGGTGGTGACCCCCGACGGCGAGGCGAGGGTCGTCGCCGACGACATCGCCTTCCCCAACGGCATGGCGATCAGCGCCGACGGCTCGACGCTCGTGGTCGCGGACTCCTACCGCCACGACCTGGTCGGCTTTGTCATCGCCGACGACGGCTCGCTGTCCGACCGCCGGGTCTGGGCCGATCTGGGTGACCACAACCCCGACGGCATCTGCCTCGACGCCTCCGGGGCCGCCTGGTACGCCGACGTCCCTCACGAGGTCTGTGTCCGGGTCGCCGAGGGCGGCGAGGTCCTCCAGACCGTCGAGCTCGACCGTGGCGGGTTCGCGTGCATGCTCGGCGGCACCGACACGCCGTACCTCTACGCCGTCACCGCCGTCTGGCCCGGCGCCGCCGGGCTGATGACCCACACCGAGTGGGACGGCCAGGTCGTGCGCATCCCGGTCGACGTCCCCGGCGCCGGCTGGCCGGCCCGCTGACCGGACGGGCACGACCGCTACGGAGAGGCGGGTGCCCCGTTCCCGTCGGCGGGCGGCACGAGCGCCGCGAGCAGTGGCGCCTGGGCATCGTCGAGGTCCAGCAACCACTGGGCGTCGGGGTCGGTGGAGCCGGCCACCGCAGCCACCCGGTCGCGCGCCGTCCGGACGGCGTCCCGCATCGTCAGGGCACGGGCCCGCTGCGGGTCGCCCGGAGCGGTCGTGATCAGCTGGGACAGGTCGTCGTCGAGGGACGTGACCCGCGGCACCGCGACGGCCCATCCTCCCGAGACGCCGGCCGCCGAGCCGGAGCCGCGTAGCTGCGGGATCAGGTCGCGGGCGAACCAGCCGATCTCGCTCTCGGCGCTCGCGAGGCGGGCCTCCCACGCATGCCGTCTGCGCGACCGTCGCAGGATCAGCCAGGCGACCACGGCGGCGATCGCCAGCACGGGGATCAGCAGCCACCACCAGCTCTGGGTGTCCTCTTCGTTCCCCGACCCACTGCCGGTCGCTGTCTCCGGCGACGACGACTCCGCGGCCGGCGCGCTGCTGGTCGGCGGCTGGCTCGTCGGCGCGCTGCTCGTCCGCGGGTTGCTCGTCGGCGGGTTGCTCGTCGACTGCTCCGAGGTGGGCCTGGAACTGGGCCCGGGCGCCGAGGTTTCCGGGCTGTCGCGGCGTCCGACTGGGCGACCTGGTCGCAGTCGGGCGTTCGCGCGAGGGCGAGAACGAGCCGGTGATGCTGGGATGGTCGATCGCTCCGCTGCTCCCGCTGCCACCACACGCCGTCAGCAGCGACAGCAGGACGACAACGGGCAGGGCGGCATGCCATGTACGGCGCAACATCCGGACCTCGCTCGCGAAGGGGTGCAGCCCACGATGGTGCGTCCGTCGTCATCCGTCCTCACCCCATCTGGATGAGACCTCACGGGCAGGACGGGTCTCTCCGATGACCGCATCTGGTCCGATCCGGGTGACCACCACCCCCACGGCGCCTGCCTCGACGCCGCCGGCTGCCCCCGAACTCTGCTGCTGCGGAGGGCGTCCGTGGTGCATACGGGCACGCCGCCGTCAGGCGAACGTCACCCCACGGATCGAGTAGCCGATCTCGTCATCGGCCATGTTCGCGTCCCGGTCGACCCACACCGAGGTCGGGTAGTCCTGGCCCCGCGGCCAGCGCACCCGCACCTGGGAGGCGTGCTGGTTGTTGGCGGCGTCGATGACGTCGTTGATGCTCACCCGCATCCAGTCCCCCGCGTCGTCGCCCGCTGCGTGGCCCCTGCCCCCGTGGGCGTACACAGCGCCGACGGCCTCCCCGTCACGGACGGTCACGATCACCGGGACACCCCCGTCGGCACAGAAGCACGCCGTACGCAGGATGTACGTGTAGTCGTCGACGTCGAACGCCGGCCACGGCGCCGCGGTCGGGTGCGAGTCCGGGGTCCCGCGTGGCGCGGGTTCGGGCGTACCTCCGCCGGCGGTGGTCGCGTGGCCGAAGGAACCGCACCCGACGACCAGGGTGGCCACCCCGGCCAGGAGTGGGACCAGGCGCTTGTTCATGGGTGTCTGACGGCCGCTCCCCAGGAGCGGTTCCCCGGCGTGCGTGGAACGAGGCTCAGGAACCCCCGCCGCCGGCCTTCCGGCGGTGCATCTTCGGGCCGGCTCCGCCGCGGACCTCGGAGCCGTGTGCCTTCTCGCGCAGGGGAGCGTCCTCCTGGACGCCCTTCGCCTTGGCGCTCTTCCGGTCCAGGGCCTCGCGCATCTTGGCCTTCAGGTCGTCGTTCGCGCTGTTCTCCTGGCTCATGTCCTCCACCTTGCCACCCACGCGGTCGCAGGGTCGAGAGGGTTAGCCGGCGGGCGTCGCCTGCGGCGGCGGCACCGGCTGCTGCGACCCGGCCTGGCTGTAGCCGAGTCGCGCGGCGGTCTCACGGGCCGCGTCGGTCGTGGGTACGGCGATCACGGCCGTGCCGTACGCGCAGATCTCGGTCCAGGTGTCGCCCATCTCCGAGGTGTCGAAGCGCATCGCGACCACCGCGTTGGCGCCGCGGTTGCGGGCCTCGTCGATCATCCGGCCCATCACCTCGTTGCGGCTGTTGACCAGGTTGGACGTCATGCCCTTGAGCTCGCCACCGACCAGTGACTTGAACCCCGCCCCCATCTGCGAGAAGGCGTTGCGGGAACGCACGGTCAGCCCGAAGACCTCGCCGCACACCTGCCGGATCTCCCACCCGGGAATGTCATTGCTGGTCACCACGAGCATCGCTGGTCTCCTCCGTCGGGCCGTGCCCCTTGCGTGGCCCCGTCGGGGCCCACTCGAGAAGAAGGGTAGGAGACTCCGACAACCGCCGGAGAGCGCACTCCCCGAGGCGTATCCTGACGACATGGCGATCCGGCTGGCGACACGGCGCGGCACAGGTCTCGTGCGCGCCTCCGGTGCCGCCCTCGGACTGGCGTTGGCGCTCGCGCTCTCGGCCTGCGGGTCCGGCGACAGCGCCGCCACAGACCGCGAGCGACCCCGCTGCCGACGGCGGTACGCCGGCGACGACCTCCCCGTCGGCCGACCCGGGCGTCAAGCCGGCGAGTGGTCCCGCGTTGACGGCGCAGGGCTTCTCCTTCCGGGCCCCGAAGGGCTGGGCCGACGTCACCGACCGCGCCGAGACCGGCGTTCTCCTCTCCGCGGCACACGCCGCCGACGAGCAGCCCCTGAGCATCACGGTCCGCCGCGTCGCCCCCGGCCCGACGAGCGCTTCCGCTGCTGAAGCGAGGGCGACGGCGCTCCTGAAGCAGGCCAACGCCACCCACATCCACGCGGTGGAGGACACCACCGTCGGAGGCAATCCGGCCGCGCACGTGGTCGGTGTGCAGAACCTCCGCGGCACCCACTACCAGCTGGACGTGTACTACGTCCGCACGCCGAAGGTGGGCTGGGCGTTGATGTTCGCCACGGACCAGTACACGACGGGAGAGCGCCGCGACGCGATGCTCGCGTCGGTGCTGGAGACCTGCCACTGGCAGAGCGCCTGACCTCTCGACGAGCGGTCGTCACTCCCAGCTGACCGGGAGCCCGTGCGGCGCCATCTGCCCGAGATGGCTCCGCTCGCCTCCGGGCCACGTCTCGGCCACCACCCAGAAGCGGTGCCGGTCCTCCGGCGTACGCCGGGTGGGCTCGGCGAACAGGTGCATCAGCGGCGCGTCGTCCGTCGCCCGCTCGCCCAGCTGCCTGCAGGTGCCCGGTGACCCGCTCCTGCTGGTCACCGGGGACGTACTGCCACATGACGCTGTGCCAGAGCACGGTCAGGTGTCCGTCGGCCGGCGCCAGTCCCTCGACGTACGACGCCGCATCGAGCTCCGCCACCCGGACCGGCTGCCGACGTGCCAGCTCGATCGCGCCGGCCAGCCGTGCGTGCCGCGCGGTCATGTCCGGCCAGACGTACGACGTGAGGGTCAGCCGACCGTCCTCGGTGGTCAGGTCGACCGGGTGGACGTCGCCTCCGCCCCGCTCGACGACCACGACCTCGTCGGCGACCTCACCGGTCACGCCCACCGGCGAGCCCCGCCAGGCACCCTCGAGCACCACCGGGCTGCCGGGGTCGCCCCACGCGCGACCGGTGTCGTCGAGGTAGCGGAAGCGGTCGGCGAACAGGTTGAGCCCCGCGCTGGCCCCGATCTCGAACAGCCGCACCGGCAGCGGGTACCTGGAGACAGCGCGCAGCAGACCGCCGTACAGCGCGGCCGACCGGCCGACCTCGTTCGTCTGCGGCGCCTGGTCCAGCAGCGGCCGTACGTCGTCCGGGCGTCGCGCGAGGAAGTCGATCACCGCGGCGACGCCCGGCGTGGACCAGTTCCCGCCCGTGGTCGGGTAGAAGGCCGCGAGCTCGTCGGCCTCCCCGGCCAGCACGAGCCGGTGGATGCCGCCGGCCAGGCGGAGGGCGAGCCCGGACGGACCCGGGTCGTCCTCGTGGCCGCGCAGCACCCGCGCGGTCGGTCCGCCCCGCTCGACGTCGTCGGCGAGCCGCTCGAGCAGCTCGGCGTACATCGGCGAGCCGAGATGGGCGCAGGCGCGTCGCCTGGTCGCGGATCAGTGCGGGCTGGGAGCGCGCCATCGGCCGGCCGTCACAGCCCTGTCATAGGGGGTAGTCCTCGAGCATCCGCCGGCCGATGATCATCCGCTGGATGTCGGCGGTGCCCTCGCCGATCAGCAGCATCGGCGCCTCGCGGTAGAGCCGCTCGATCTCGTACTCCTTGGAGAAGCCGTACCCGCCATGGATGCGGAACGAGTCCTCCACGACCTGGTGGCAGTACTCCGACGCGAGGTACTTGGCCATCCCGGCCTCGAGGTCGTTGCGCTCGCCCTTGTCCTTGACCCGCGCGGCCTTCACCATCAGCGCGTGGGCGGCCTCGACCTTGGTCGCCATCTCCGCGAGCCGGAACAACACCGCCTGGTGCTCGGCGATCTTCTTGCCGAAGGTCTCGCGCTGCTGGGCGTAGGCGATGCCGAGCTCGAAGGCGCGGTTCGCGACGCCGCAGCCCCGCGCGGCGACGTTCACGCGGCCGACCTCGACGCCGTCCATCATCTGGTAGAAGCCCTTGCCCGGCTCACCGCCGAGGATCTGCACGGCCGGGATGCGGTGGCCCTCGAAGAGGAGCTCGGTGGTGTCGACCCCCTTGTAGCCCATCTTCTCGATCTTGCCCGGGACGGTCAGGCCCGGAGCCGTCTCGCCGAAGCCCACCTCCTTCTCCACCAGGAACGTCGTCATGTTCCGGTAGACCGAGTCGGCGCCCTCGTCTGTCTTGACCAGCACCGCGACGAGGTTGGCCGAGCCACCGTTGGTCAGCCACATCTTCTGGCCGTCGATGACGTAGTCGTCGCCATCTGCGACGGGGCCTTGGTCGTGATCGCACTCACGTCCGAGCCGCACCCGGGTTCGCTCATCGAGAAGGCGCCGCGCACCTCGCCGGTGGCCATCCGCGGGAGGTACTTCTTCTTCTGCTCCTCGGTCCCGTGCTGCAGCAGCATCCAGGCGACGATGAAGTGTGTGTTGATGATGCCGCTGACGCTCATCCAGCCGCGCGCGATCTCCTCGACCGCCAGCGCGTAGGTGAGCAGCGACTCGCCCAGCCCGTCGTACTCCTCGGGGATCATCAGCCCGAAGAGGCCGAGCTCCTTGAGACCCTCGACGATCTCGGTCGGGTACTCGTCCCGGTGCTCCAGCTCGGTGGCGACCGGCAGGATCTCGCGCTCCACGAACTGGCGCACGGCCTTGAGGATCTCGGTCTGGTCGTCGGTGAGACCGTCGGTCTGGCAGAGGCGACCCATCGGGTGTCCGCGTCCTTTCGTGGCCCTCGGTGGACCGGTGGAGGGCGCCCGCCCAGTATCTCGGCGTACGCCGGACGCCGGAACCGAGTGTGACTTACTCGACCCGGCTCCGGACCTCGCCCGAGCCTCGGTATGATCGATGTCCGGATCAGGCGTCTGTCGCGGCGCATCGTGCGGCGGAAGGGTTCCATGTGGGACGGCACGAGGGCTCTCGGAGGGTCCCCGGCTCCCCCGACCCCACGCCCGGCGCCGGCGGCATCCGGAGGGCGAGAGCGGCGGTCATGCGGCCTGGCTCGCCTGGGTGACGCTCGCGGTCCTGGTCGACCAGCGTCGTCGCGCTCGTGATCCGCGACCAGAACGACGCGCTCCCGCCCGCGGCCCGTGCCGCCGCCCTCTCCGCAACCGAGCGCGGAGACCACGACACCGACCCCGGCCCGTCGGGGCCGACCGCACCGCGCCGCGGGCCTACCACGTCACGAAGGGCGCCGCGCTCCGGCCCGAGCACCCGGCGTTCTACGCGATGTCGCTGAAGATGGCCAAGCGCGGCTACGTGCTGCGCAAGTCGGCCAAGGGCAGCCCGACGCACTTCACGGTGAGCTCGTTCAACGTCCTCGGCGCCGGGCCACACCGCGGGCCGCGGCGGCTACGCCCTCGGCGCGACCCGGATGCACTCGGCCGCGGGGATGCTGACCGGCAACGACGTGAGCGTCGCCGGGCTCCAGGAGTTCCAGGACTCCGCAGTACCGCACGTTCATGGCCATCGCCGGCGGCACGTACGACGTCTACCCGGGCCTGTCGCTGGGCGTGCAGCCCGTGCAGAACTCCATCATCTGGAAACGGGCCGACTGGAGCCTCGTCGAGGCGCACACCCTGTCGATCCCCTACTTCCACGGCAACCACGTGCCGATGCCCTACGTGCTGCTGCGCAACCGGCACAGCGGGAGCGAGGTCTGGTTCTACAACTCCCACAACCCCGCCGACGCCCACGGCCCGGCCGGCCACTGGCGGGCGATCGCCACCTCGATGGAAGCCAGTCTCGCCCGCAACCTGACCGCCGACGGCACCCCCATGATCGTGACCGGCGACATGAACGACCGCGAGCCGTTCGCCTGTCCGTTCGCCTCGGCGACCGGGATGCACTCCGCGGACGGCGCGTACTACTCGGGCGGCTGTCACCTGCCGCAGCACACCAACGTCGACTGGATCTTCGGGTCCAGCGGCCTCGACTTCTCCTCGTTCGTCACCGACCGCTCGTCGCAGACGCGCCGGATCAGTGACCACCCGATGGTCCGCTCCGAGGTGACCGTGCCCGCGGTGAACGACCCGCGCTGCCACAAGGCGATGAGCTTCGGCTGGTTCTGCCCTCGCGGGTGACCGTCGCACCGGCTGGCAGACTGTCCGCTGGCCAGCACCGGCGACAGGACAGGGACACGCATGGCAGAGCGGGTGGTCTTCCACATCGGGCTGATGAAGTCCGGAACGACGTTCATCCAGGGCCGCCTCAACACCAACCGTGACCGGCTGGCAGCGCAGCAGGTCCTCTTCCCGGGCCCCACCTGGAACCGCCACGTGCGCGCCGTCTCCGACCTGCTCGGCTCGGACAAGCGGAAGCCCGGCTCCTGGAACTCCCTGGTCGACGAGATCAACGAGTACGACGGCACCGCGGTGGTCTCGATGGAGTACCTCGCGCCGATGGGCGCCCGCGGATCAAGCGTGCTCCGTGACGCCTTCCCGGAGACCGACGTCCGGGTGGCGGTCAGCGTCCGCGACCTCGGACGCGGTGTCCCGGCGATGTGGCAGGAGGCGATCAAGAACCGGCGTACCTGGACGTGGGAGGAGTACGTCCGCTCGATCGAGAAGGGCGGCGAACCCGGCCGCCGCTTCTGGCGCCAGCAGCATGCCGCCAAGATCGTGCGCCGCTGGGGCTCGGTGATCGGGGCCGACCACACCTACGTCGTCACCGTTCCGCCGCCGGGCGCCGAGCCGGGACTGCTCTGGGACCGGTTCAGCGAGGTCGCCGGCATCGGACCGGACAGCTGGGACGAGGCGCCGCGAGCCAACGAGTCCCTGGGCGCCGCGTCGACCATGGTGTTGCGGCAGCTGAACTTCGCCACCGCAGGACCTCCCGCTGTCCGCCTACAAGAAGCGGGTCAAGGCCCTCGCCAAGTACGTCATGGGAGGACACCGGGGCGAGGAGGACCCGATCGGGTTCACCGTGCCGACGTGGCTCCGCGAGGAGTCCGCTAGCGTGCTCGCGGACCTCCAGGACAGCGGCGCCCACGTCGTCGGCGACCTGGCGGACCTCGAGCCCGTCGACGTCCCGGGCGTCGACCCGGCCACGGTCGGCGGACGCGGCCCAGCTCGACGCCGCGATCTCCGCGCTCGACGGCGTGCTGCACCAGGTCCGGCAGGTACGCCGGCTCACCTGATCGCCGATCAGGTTCCAGGTCAGCTCTCGGTCAGTCGTTCTCCCAGGCGGGTCCGCCGGGCTTCGCCGTCTGCGCGATCGTGTAGCGCACCACGTGGCGCTGCGGTTCGATCATCGAGCTACCGCGACCCATGGCGCGAGCACCGGTGGTCGGCGGCTCGTTCGGGTCGGGGTTCGGGTACGGGATGTACTTCACGCGCGTGGAGAAGTGCTTCCACATCCGCTGGAAGTCGTTGATGTAGGCCTTCCAGGCAGGAAGCGCGGTTCTTGATCAGGAAGATCTCCTCGTCCCCGCGGATGCCGTCCTTGTTGTAGTTGCTGGACCCGGTGACCACGAGGCGGGTGTGCGTGCTCTTGGCGTAGTGGCCGGAGATCAACAGCTCTTTCTGGTGCGTGTAGAGGTCGATCAAGCCGTCTTCGTTGGTGTCCTTGCCGGTGGTGTGCACCGGCATGAAGCCGCGCCCGGTCCTCGTGGCGAAGGTGTTGCGGACGCTCGCTGCCGGCGAAGCCGTACTGGAGCTTCACGTCGCACCCGTGGCCGTACAGCTGCCGCATCTTCTGGGCGATGTAGTGGCCGCGCTCGTCGTTCCACGCGTGCATGACCACGCGCACGACGGTGTGGTGGACCTTGTTGCCCGTGCCGTCGGTGGCGCCGAGGCAGTGGACCTTGTTCAGGATCGAGATGATCGGGTCGTGGTGCGGTCCCGGGTGCGGGAAGGGCGTCGCCTCGACCCGGAAGTGCGGGCCGGCCTTCTGCACCAGCCAGCCCGGGTGGGCGGGCTTGTCCTTCTTCAGCTGCCCCCAGAGGACGCGGAACTTCTTGGTCAGCTTCGCGGCGTTGTTGACGACGTAGAGGTCGTTGTACTGGTTCATCGCCGAGTTGCCGGTGAGGTTCACCGAGCCGGTCATCACGGTCTTGAACGCGCCGCCGGTGTGGGAGAACAGGTAGAACTTGGTGTGCAGGTTCTCGCCGGTGGAGCGGCAGCCGTGGTGGCACTCGTAGGCGAAGCTCTTCCGCTTCCGCTTCGTGCCGAGGGCCCGGTGCAGCATCTTCTGGGCGGGCGTCACCTGGTGGTCGTTGAGCAGGACCTGCACGTGGACGCCGCGGCGCTTCGCCTTGATCAGCTTGCTCGGCGACGTACTTGCGGTCGAAGGAGAACAGCGCGATCCGGATGTAGGAGCCCGGCTTGGCGTGGTCGATCGCCCCCACGATGTGCTGGTGGAGGATCCACTGCTTGGCGCCGTGCCGCGGGGTGTTGAAGAACGCACCCTGGGCAGGCCGCCACTTCGGCTTCGGCTTCGGCTTCGGCTTGCCCCGGTCGTGGGCACCGGTCGTGGTGCCCTGCTTCGACCCCGAGCCCGTGGTCGCCTGGCTCGGCACCGTCGACAGCGACGTCAATGCCAGAGCCACGACCACGCCCGCCATACAAACGAACAGACGCTTCACCGTGCGTTGTCCTTTCTGATCCTGGAGACCAGCCCCGTTACAAACCGGGAAACGCT
Source organism: uncultured Actinomycetota bacterium (assembly GCA_963812055.1). GTDB lineage: Bacteria > Actinomycetota > Actinomycetes > Propionibacteriales > Nocardioidaceae > Nocardioides. The sequence goes on along the minus strand of CAWEUA010000015.1, from coordinate 254,442 downwards.
AACACGGGGTGTGCCGAGTTCCTCTCTTTTCGGCGGCGCGTGCTGACGGCGCTTGAGCTCGCGCACCCGGGTCATCAGTGCCGCGATGACCTGCGTGGCCACCTCCAGCTGTTCCGCGTCGGTGACCTCCCCCGGCCGGCGTCGGTCGCGTACGTCGCGTGGCTCGAGCAGTGAGAGGTCCCCGACGACGTCGTACCCACCGGTGGTCAGGGTCGCGATCGCGCGACGCCCACGGCCTTCGAGGTCGGCGAGCCGCTCGTCCGACGGACGGAACTTCTCACCCAGGCCGGGCATGACCCCGGGAGCGGCGAGGTAGCCGCGGATCCAGTTGCCACGGTCGGCCGCCGAGCGGAAGTCGGTCATCAGCGGCGTCGTGCGACGGATCAGCTCGGTCTCGACGACGCCGAGGCCTTCGTTGACACGGTTCTCCGGTGGGGTCATCGGGACGTCGGAGTACCCCATCACGTCCAGGAAGCGGCTGAGCAGCTCGACCGGGGTCCGAGGCACCGGGTGCCATCGGGATCACGTGGATCCGCTCGTGGGGGATCACCGATCCCCAACGGTCGAGGATGTCGGCGAGGTCGAAGCTCGCCCAGCCCCAGGCGTCCGCGGGGTTGTAGGGCCGGTCGGCCGGATACTTGTCGATCGGGCGATGGCCGCCGTTGCGCACGTACTCCTGCCAGCGCGAGATCGCCAGCCCGACCATCTCGCGGGCGGTGATGATGACGTGCACCTCCGCACCCACGAGGGACTCGACGGCGCGCCGCACCTGGTCGGACGAGGCGGGGCCGAAGAACTCGTGGCTGATCAGGACGTCGCCGGACCAGGCGAGGGCCTCGGTGACCAGGTCGGCCCAGGGAGCGCTGACGTCGCCGGCGCGGCTCGCCAGCTTCGGGTCGTCGCGCACGTCGAGCGACGCGAGGAGATGGCGCCGGCGGTGCCGCCCGGGCAGGAGCAGGCCCGCTTCGGACAGGGCCTCCTTGTTGTCCCACAGCGTCCGCTGGAGGTACGTCGTCCCGGTCTTGGGCAGCCCGATGTGGAGGAAGACGCGCTCGGTCACCCTCAACCGTCCTGGGACTCGTGCCCGTCCCGAGAGTCGGTCCGCCACCGCAGGGGCTCGCTGACGTCGGCCCGGTAGCGCGCCAGGATCGCCTGTACCTCGTCCTCGTCGCGGTCGGCGACGGGCAGCAGGAGCTCCATCATCACGTCACACAGCTCGGCCAGCCGGAGGTTGACCTGCCGGCACTCCTGGATCTCCTCCTCGAGCTCCGCGAGCCGGTCCCGCAGCCCCACGACGTTCTGGTAGCTCTTGGCCAGGTTGTTCAGTCGTCCCATGTGACCACCCATCTGCGGATCGCTGGTGTCGGTCGCACGTCCTGTGCGCCGAGCGGCTGCTCCTGTGCATCGAGCCCGATGTCCTCCACGATCCGCCCGCCCAGGGCGGACACCTGCGACCGGAGCCGGTCGAGGTCGAGGCGCGGGACGTCCGGGCTCCCGGTGGCTCCCCGCTTGGTGGCGCGCAGCTGGAGATAGAGCCGACCCGATCCGCGCGTCACCATCTTGGCGAGGCGGAAGAGGTTCTCCCGGCCGTGACGGTCGGTGCTCTCGAGGACGTGCCGAGCCATGACCACACGCGGTCCCGGTGCCCGGCTCAGGGCGGCACCCGTGGCCAGCACCGAGCGGAGCTCGGTGAGGTTCATCCAGGCGAAGCCGGCGTCGAGGTTGCGCTTCGTCGCCCGGCGCTCGGCCGCGCGGAAGTCGCGCGGGAAGTAGTCCAGGCCGTGAGCCGAGTACCCGGCACGCGCCAGGAAGAGGACGTCACGGCCGGTGCCGCAGCCGACGTCGACGACGGTCCGGGCGTCGGGCTCGCGGTCGCGCACCCAGCGGACGAAGTCGCTGGGGCCGTCGGCGGTCCTGCCGGCCGGCGCCTTCTGGAGGCGCTGCCACCGGGTGTCGAGGCCGACGCGGGTGCCGCGGAACCACCCGGAGAGCCGGCGTTGCACGGTGCGCGGTGTCTGGAACTTGTACGCCGGGTCCGGCACCTTCCAGCCGGGTCCGTACGACGCCACGAGCAGGCGTTCCGGCTCGTGCGGTGCCGGGAAGGAGCGCCCCGCGAGCGTCACCTCGGAGCGCGGCTCGAGCCACTCCCGCCGGAACTCATGGCCGACCTCGCCCATGAGGTAGAGGGTGCCGCCGCGCAGGAAGCCGCCGAACACGTCCAGCCCGCGGGTGGCACCGTCCGACTCGCGGACGATCACCTTGAACGCCAGCCCGCTGTAGCGGGAGATCTCGAAGCCCATCCGGGTGAGCCGCCGCTGCAGCCGGAACGACTCCAGCGAGGCGTCGACGGGGTGGTCGTGCTCGCTGACGTAGCCGAGGTCCGCGTCGGAGTCGTGACCGATGAAGTCGCCCTGCCGCACCGCGCCGAGCAGGGTGCCGTAGGCGAGGAACGGCCGGACCCCTGCGTCCTCGAGGGCGGTCACGACCGTGCCGATGGCGTCCAGGAGGGGCTCGAGGTGCTCCGAGCTCCGGCTCGTGAACAGCCGGCTCAGCCGGTTGCTCTTGTCGAGACCGAGCGGGTTGCCCTGGGGGTCCTCGACCGTGATCCTGCCGTCGCCCGAGCCGAGCGTGACCTCGGCACGGTGGAGCTCGTCACCGGAGACGTGGTCGACCAGGCTCAGCTCGGTCGTGCCGTTGAGAAACCGGCGGAGCGGCGTCGGCCAGCGGTAGAGCACGCCGGAGCCGACGCCTTTGGACTCGGTGTCGCGCCGGAGCCAGAACGACGCGATGCGGCGCCCGTCGAAGAGGACGTCGACCGGGAAGTCGTTCGAGCCGGGAGATCGGAGCGCCAGGCCCTCGTCGGAGACGTCGACGGAGGCGATCTCATGCCCCTCGACGCCACCGTCACCGGCGTCCGGCCTGTCGCTCACGCGGCACAGGCTACAGACCCCAGCGGTGGGCCTTTCGCAGCAGCCGGGCGCCCTCACCCACCAGCTCGTCGAGGCTGATCCGATCGGCGTCGGCACTCGTCGGAGCCCGTCGTGGCCGGCGTTCGACCAGGCCGTCGGCGTAGGACCGGACGGCCTCGGCCGCCCGCGTCACCTGGTCGTCGGGTGGCGGCGCCACCTGGTCAGGAGCGTCGGTCTCCTGCGGGCACGGGCAGGTCGTCGAGCGAGCCCACGAGCTGGTAGCCGTGGGTCGCCACCGCGTCGCGGATCTCCTGGTTGCGGTGACGCGCCAGGTCGACACCACGCTGGTCGAGCTCCGGTCGACCCTCGGCATCGCGCAACGGTGCCAGGATCTCGCGCGCCAGGGGTCTCATGGCCTTGCGGTAGGACCGTGGCGGCACGTCCTCGAGGTGGATGTTCAGGCGGCGCAGGAAGTCACAGGAGGCATAGCCGAGCGAGACGTTGTCGCGCAGATCGCCGAGGCCGGCGTCCTCGGCCGGCATCCGGGCCGCCGCGCAGAACCTCCGCCACAGCTCGTCACGGGGCGCGTCCGGGGGTGGAAGGGTTACCACGGTCACCCGCCGGACCGACTCGGGAGCCGACCACCGCTCGAGGATCGGGACGACGTCCTGGGCCCGGTGGAAGGTCTTGGCGGCCTGCGAGCCGCGGCCACGCCATCCGGAGGCGGCGATCCGACGTTGGTAGGTCTCCCAGTCGTCGGTGCCGAAGTTGCGGGTGAAGGTCTGCCACTGGGCCGGGATCGCCCGGAACTGGTCGCGCACGGTGAGCACCACCTCGACCTCCAGGCCCTCGAGCGGGTCGAGGAACGGCGCGAGCTGATGCTCGCCGACGAAGCTCAGGAACTCCATCGAGACGACGCCGACCTCGCCGGGGTACTCGCGCGCCTCCTCGGAGAGCGCCCGCCAGCGGACGTGGCGATCGGTCTTCTTCGGGCTGCGGTTGATCTCGAGCACGGCCTTGGTCTGGCGGCCGAACGTGCCGCCGAGGTACCGCGCGCCCGCATCCGCGAGCACGCCGGGGTTCCGGGCCAGCGCGGACTGCACGAAGCTGGTCCCGGACTTCATGGTGCCGATGTGGAGGACGACGCGCTTCGCCACGTGCTGCTGCCGCTCCTGTCTGTCGGTCCTCTCGGCCCGAGGGCTTCCGCCCCGGTCCGGGAACGTGCGGCGTCATGCTAGCCGGGGCGGGCTCGCGCGTCGGCTCGACCTGCGTCCCGTCGGCGGGGCGAGTGGCGCCAAGGCGACACGCGTGCCGTTTGGTAACGATCAGATAACGGTTGATCACCCGCCCGGTCACGACCGCGGACCCGGCTTAGCGTGTTTCTGCTGTGACCCGCGTGACCAGTGTGAACTTCCCCCGCCGCCTGTGAAGGAACTCCCCCGTGCGTCTTCACCGACCGACCGTCCCCTCCGCGCGTGCTCCCCGATCCCGTCGTACGGCTGGACGTGCCGTCGCCGGGCTCGCGGCCTCGGCGGCACTGCTGGCGGGCCCGGCCCAGCTCGGTCACGCTCCCGCCTCGACGGCGACGCGGTTGACCAGCGCGACGACACCCACGGCGACGACCGATGCGCCGACCAGCCTCCGAGTCAGCTCGTTCAACCTGCTCGGCTACGGCCACACCGTCCATCACGGCGACCACCCGCGCTTCACCGACGGCATCACCCGGATGAAATGGGCGGTGCGCATCATCCGGAACAACAACCTGCAGGTCGTGGGGTTCCAGGAGATGCAGACGCCGCAGCTCACCCGCTTCCGCGAGCTGACCGCCGGCGAGTACGGCATCTACCCCGGCAACAAGCTCACCACCGCCGCGATGGCCAACTCGATCACCTGGCAGAAGAGCCAGTGGCGCCTGGTCCAGGCCGAGACGGTCCAGATCCCCTACTTCCACGGCAACCTCATCCGGATGCCCTACGTGCTGCTGCAGAACCGGGTCACCGGCCGAGAGGCGTGGTTCTTCAACTCGCACAACCCCGCGAACGCCCACGGCGACGCGCAGCGCTGGCGCAACAAGGCTGTCGCCATCGAGTCCGCCCTGTTCAACCGACTCGAGGCCGACTACCCGACCACGCCGATCATCAGCACCGGCGACGAGAACGACCGCGACCGCTACTTCTGCCCCATGGTCCAGGCCACGCAGATGCGCGCCTCGAACGGCGGCGGCGTCCTGAACTCCTCGTGCGTCACCCCCGACCAGATGCACGTCGACTGGGTCATGGGCAGCAACCCGCTCGTCCAGTTCACGAGCCACACCGCTCTGCACACCAAGCTCGTCCGGAAGACCACGGACCACTACGTGATCTTCGCCGACGCCGTCCTGCCCTCGGAGCCGGTCGTCGACACGGGCACGACGCACGTCGTCGTCCTGGCCCTCGACGGCCTCACCTCACGGGCCCTGGCGGCAGCGGCGGCGCGCGGCGACGCCCCCCATCTCGAGAGCATGCTCCAGAACGGCGCGTCCACCCTGAACGCGCGAACCGCCGTGGAGAGCACCGGCCGGCTGGCCAACCTCGCCGGGATGCTGACCGGTCGCCCCGTCGACCCGGCGAACGGCGGGACGGGCATCGGCTGGCACGGCTCCTCCTCCCGGGGACCGCTCGCCTCGAGCGCCGGGCACTACATCTCCAGCATGTTCGACGTGGTCCACAACTACGGCCGGAGCACCGCCTTCTTCGCCAGCCGGAACGACGTCGACCTCCTGGCCTCGAGCTGGAACGCCGTGAACGGCGCTGCCGACCGCTTCGGCCTCAACGACGGGCGCAACAAGATCGGCCGCTACCTCAGCGCCAACCGCGACGATGCCGCCGTGGACGCCTTGGTCGCGAAGCTCGGATCGACGCCCGCCAAGCTCACGGTCGCCCAGCTGGTCAGGTTGAAGTCGGCCGGCCAGAAGTACGGCTTCCGCAGTGACGAGTACGCCGCGGCCCTCGCCGACACCGACCGGCTCATCGGTCGCGTCCAGGCTGCGATCGCGGACAGCAGGCGACTGGACGGCCACACGCTCCTGATCGTCACCGCCAACCGCGGCGGCACGCACTCGCACGCCACGCCGACCACGGTGCGCTCCGTGTACCGGGTTCCGCTGCTCGTGACCGGGCCCGGCGTGCTGGCGGCGGCGACCTCTACGCGATGAACCCGTCGTTCACCGACCCGGGCCGCGGCAACCCGGCGTACGCCTCCGGGAGGCCGATCCGCACCGCCCTCGTCGCGAACCTGGTCACCAAGATGCTCGGGCTCCCGCGGGTGCCGGGTTCGCGCTTCGGCCGGGCCCAGGACCTGACGGTTCTCGGGCCGGTGGGCTAGCCGGACGACACCCGCCGACCGGCCCTTTTCGCTGCCGGGGAGGGTGTGGGTGGCGCTCCTATACTGACCGAGACCTCCCACCACCCCCCGCTCGGAAGGGCCGCCGATGCCGCATGCCGCGCTGCGCTCGCGCTGCCTGGCTGCCGCCGCGGTCGTCACCGCCGCCGGTCTCGCGGCCACCGGATGCAGCGGGGGCGGCGGAGGCCACAGTGCGGCCAGCGGCCCGCGGTACTCCGTGCCGACCGGCCCGCAGCCCGTGCAGGGCATCTCCGGCTCCGGGCTGGGCCTCGGGCAACCGATGGAGCCCACGCCGTTCCACCAGCCGGTCAAGCATCCCAACCTGTTGATGATCACCGTGGACGACGCGTCGTGGAACACGATGCGGTACATGCCGCACCTGCGACACCTGATGGCCGACCAGGGCATCACGCTGCGCAACGGCCTCGCGCCGACGCCGATCTGCGTGCCCGCTCGGGCATCCCTGCTGTCCGGCCAGTACGCCCACAACCACGGTGCACTGACGATCAACGGCGCCGGTGGCGGGGTGGCGGCGTTCGACGAGCACCGCACGCTCCCGGTGTGGCTGCAGCATGCGGGATACCGGACGATGTTCGTCGGCAAGTACCTCAACGGGTACGGCGAGCAGGACGCGCCGACGCACGTCCCGCCGGGGTGGAGCAGCTGGCACGGGACCGTCGACCCGTCGACGTACAACTTCGTGAAGCCGACCGTGAACAACAACGGGACGCTCCGCACCTACGACCGGTACAGCACCTCGGTCATCAGCGACATCTCGAACCGGCTGCTCGGGCAGCGAGCGATGCGGCACAAGCCCTGGTACATGTGGGTGAACTACGTGGCGCCCCACATCGGAGGGCCGACGTCCCCGGACGATCCGGCGTCGCTCTACCCGAACGACCCGCACCCCGTCTCGACCACCACTCCCTCGAAGCGCGACGCGGGGACGTTCTCCTGGCTCGGGCTGAACAAGAAGCCCGACATGTTCGAGAAGAACACCTCCGACAAGGTGATCATCCATGCGACGCACAGCTCGTGGCCGGCGTACCGCCGCAACGAGCTCAAGATCGCCTACGACCAGCGGGTCGAGTCGCTGCAGTCCGTCGACCGGTCGCTGGTGCGGACCTTCCGGACGCTGAAGAGGCACCACCAGCTGCGCAAGACCTACGTCGTGTTCACCTCCGACAACGGCTACGTCCTCGGGGAGCACAACCTCACCGGCAAGCTCTGGTACTTCCGCGACATCAGCGGGATCCCGATGTACATCCGCGGCCCCGGGCTCCCTCGAGGCCGGGTGAGCCGGACACCGGTCACCAACGCCGACTGGGCGCCGACGTTCGCCTCCCTGGCGGGGGCGACGCCGACCCGCACGGTCGACGGCCTCGATGTGATGCCGTGGCTCACGTCAGGCGCCCGGGCGCGGCCGGTGCCGGTCGAGGGGTACCCGGTCAAGGGCGGCCGTACGCCGCTGTACACCGGCATCATCGACGGCCCCTGGACGTGGGTGCAGGGTCGCGCCGGACGAGGCGAGCTCTACCGGCGTACCGTCGACCCCTTCCAGAACCACAACCTCGCCAAGGACCCGCGCTACCAGGAGCAGAAGCACAAGCTCCGCCAGATGACCAAGCGCTACCACGACTGCAGCGGCACGAGCTGCCCGACGGACTTCTACCGCTGACCTGACCACGGCGTCCGACGGCAGAGGTGCCTCCCGCTGATGGCCCGCCCCGGCCGGTACCGTGGGCGGCTGTGAGCACCGCACAGTCCGGGACGGCCAAGCCCGGCCGTGTGTACGCCGCCCGACTCGTCGGTCTGCCCATCTTCGACCCGCAGGGTGACCAGGTCGGCAAGGTCCGCGACCTCGTCGTCGCGATCCGCTCGGAGACCAACCAGCCGCGGGTGCTCGGGATGGTGGCCGAGGTGTTCGGCCGCCGCCGGATCTTCGTGGCGATGACCCGCGTCACCCACATCGACAGCGGGCAGGTCTACACCACCGGACTGCTCAACATGCGCCGCTTCGAGCAGCGACCGACCGAGACGCTGATCATCGGCCAGCTGCTCGATCGCACGGTGACCATCGAGGACGGCGAGATCACCGGCACCGTCTACGACGTGGCGATGGAGCAGGTCCGCACGCGCGACTGGGTGGTCAGCCGGGTCGCCGTCCAGGAGCCCGGGAAGGGCCTGCGCCGCCGCGGCCAGACGCACGTCGTGGAGTGGCGCGACGTCGTCGGCCTGGTCGGGCGTGAGCCCACGCAGGGCGCGACCCACCTGATCGCCGCACTCAACGAGATGCGCGCGGCCGACGCCGCGAGCGTGCTCCACGACCTGCCGCCCGAGCGGCGGGCCGCGGTGGTGGCCGCCCTCGACGTCGAGCGGCTGGCCGACGTGCTCGAGGAGCTGCCGGACGAGGACCAGGTCGAGATCCTGGAGCACCTCGACAGCGAGCGTGCGGCCGACGTCCTCGAGGAGATGTCCGCGGACGACGCGGCCGACCTCATCGCCGACCTCGCCCCCGAGACGGCCGCCACGCTGCTCGCGCTGATGGAGCCCGAGGAGGCGGAGGACGTCCGTCGCCTGATGTCGTACGCCGAGGAGACGGCCGGCGCGATGATGACGCCCGAGCCGGTCATCCTCGGTCCGGACGCCACGATCGCCGACGCGCTCGCGCAGGTCCGCGACGAGGAGCTCCCGGTGTCGCTGGCGGCGATGGTCTACGTGTGCCGGCAGCCGCTGGAGACCCCGACCGGGAAGCTGCTCGGCGTCGCCCACTTCCAGCGACTGCTGCGCGAACCACCCTCCACGCTGGTCGCGGCCGCCTTGGACCAGTCGATGGATCCGCTCCATCCCGAGGCGAGCATCGACGAGGTGGCCGCCCACCTCGCGGTCTACAACCTGGTGGCCGCGCCCGTGGTCGATGAGGAAGGGCGCCTGCTCGGTGCGGTCACGGTCGACGACCTGCTCGACCACATGCTCCCCGAGAACTGGCGCGACCACACGCTGAGCACCTCACCCGCGCCGGAGGTGAGCCATGGCTGAGCGGCGCGGTGGCCGGCTCGACACCCCCAAGGAGCAGCGCCGTCCGCTGATCCCGACGCCGTCGTACGACCGCGACGCGTTCGGGGTGTTCGCCGAGCAGTTCGCGCGGTTCATGGGCACGGCGCGGTTCCTGATGTGGATGACCGTCGTGGTCATCTTCTGGATCGCCTGGAACACGCTCGCGCCGAGCGACCTGCGCTTCGACGAGTACCCGTTCATCTTCCTCACCCTGATCCTCAGCCTGCAGGCGTCGTACGCCGCTCCGCTGATCCTGCTCGCGCAGAACCGCCAGGAGTCGCGCGACCGGGTCGTGACCGAGCAGGACCGGCAGGCCAACGCCCGCGCCCATGCGGACATGGAGTTCCTGGCCCGCGAGGTCGCCTCGCTGCGGATGGCCGTCGGTGAGGTCGCCACCCGCGACTTCCTGCGCTCCGAGCTCCGCTCGCTGCGCGACGACCTGACCGACGAGGACGAGGACGAGACCGCCACCTCGGCCTGACCCGACCACGGACCGGATCGTTCCTCCGGCCCGGGCCGCGATCTCATACGCTGCGCCATGGCCACGTTCACCCTCACCTGCGTCGGCGACGACCGACCCGGCCTGGTGTCGGCCCTGTCCGCCCCGATCAGCGAGCACGGAGCGAGCTGGGAGCGCAGCCAGATGGCGCGCCTGGCGGGCAAGTTCGCCGGCGTACTCCTGGTGGAGGTCGCCGACGACCGGGCCGACGTGCTGGTCGCGGACCTCACCGCCCTGGCGGACATCGGTCTGCAGGTGACGCTCGAGCGGACCGACCAGCCGACCGAACGCGCCTCGGTCCGGCTCGGCCTCGAGCTGATCGGGGCCGACCATCCCGGCATCGTGGCGGAGATCTCCGCCGCCCTCGCCGCCCAGCACATCGGGTTCGAGGAGCTGCAGACCGACGTCCGGGAGGCGCCGATGGCCGGCGGCATGCTGTTCGAGGCCCAGGCCGTCCTCGAGGCGCCACCGGAGCTGGACGTGGACGACCTCCGAGACCGGCTCGAGGCGATCGCCGACGAGCTGATGGTCCAGATCAAGCTGTCGGACGTCGCCGAGGGCCAGGACGGGTAGCGATCCTCGTCCCGGCTGGTCTCCCGGATGCCGGGAGCCACCCGGGTGCCAACTACGCTGGAGCCATCATGAGTACGCCGACCGTCGAGCAGCTGACCGCGGCCCTGGCCACCGTCAACGACCCCGAGATCAAGCGCCCCATCACCGAGCTCGGCATGGTCGACCAGGTCGAGGTCGACGAAGCCGGGCGCGTCGCCGTCACGGTGCTGCTGACGGTCTCGGGCTGCCCGCTCAAGGACACCATCGACCGCGACGTACGCGGCGCGCTCGGCAAGGTCGAGGGCGTGACCGGGGTGGACCTCACCCTCGGGACGATGACCGAGGAGCAGCGCGCCGAGCTCCAGAAGAACCTCCGCGGCGGCCAGGCCCCCAAGGAGATCCCGTTCTCCCAGCCCGGGTCCCTGACCAAGGTCTTCGCGGTCGCGAGCGGCAAGGGCGGCGTCGGCAAGTCGTCGGTGACGGTGAACCTCGCCCTCGCCATGGCCAAGGCGGGCCGCTCCGTCGGGATCGTCGACGCCGACGTCTACGGCCACTCCGTCCCGGCCATGCTCGGCATCGCCGACGAGCGCCCGACCCAGGTCGAGTCGATGATCATGCCGGTGCCGACGTCGTCCGGCGTCTCGGTGATCTCGATCGGGATGCTCAAGCCGCGCCGCGACCAGGTCGTCGCCTGGCGCGGACCGATGCTCGACCGGGCGCTCGTGCAGATGCTCGCGGACGTCTACTGGGGAGACCTCGACGTCCTGCTGCTCGACCTGCCGCCCGGCACCGGCGACATGGCGATCTCGCTGGGCCAGCACCTCCCGGGCGCCGAGATCCTGGTGGTCACCACCCCGCAGGAGGCCGCGGCCGAGGTCGCGGAGCGCGCGGGCACGATGGCCTCGATGCTCCACCAGCGCGTGATCGGCGTGATCGAGAACATGTCGTTCCTGGTCTGCCCGCACTGCGGTCCGGAGCACCAGATCGAGGTGTTCGGCTCGGGCGGCGGTGCCCGCGTGGCGAAGACCCTGTCCGCGCGCTTCGGGTACGACGTACCCGTGCTCGGTCAGATCCCGCTCGAGGAGTCGCTGCGCGAGGGAGGCGATGCGGGCAAGCCGGTGGTCGACTCCGACCCCACCTCCGCCTCGGCCCAGGCCCTCAGCGCGATCGCGACGACCCTGGACGCGCGCGGGCGAGGTTTGGCAGGACGCCCACTCGGGCTCACTCCGACCGCTAAATTCTGAGTCATGTTCGGAGTCGGTCTGCCTGAGCTCGCGGTGATCGCCTTCGTCGCCGTGCTCGTGTTCGGGCCCGACAGGCTGCCGGACTTCGCACGTCAGGCCGCCCGGTTGGTCAAGACCATGCGCGGGTTCGCCAACCAGGCACGCGACGAGCTGCGCGAGGAGCTCGGCCCGGAGTACGCCGACCTCAACCTGCGCGACCTCGATCCCCGCGCGATCGTGAAGAAGCACATCTACGACGCGATGAACGAGGAGACGGACGACGACGAGGACGGCGACAAGGTCGTCCCGATCTCCGTCTCCGAGCGCCCGCCGTTCGACGTGGACGCGACCTGACAGAGCTCAGCCCCTGCTCTGCACCGCTCCCAGCGACTCCAGCGCCAGTAGCACGACCCGGCCCTCGCCCACGCGCGCCTCGACGAAGTCCGTTCCCACCCGCGTCAGGCAGGCGTCCCAGACCGCCCCGTCGACCGAGTGGACCCGACACTCGGAGCGGGTGTCGGCCAGCCGGCGCAGCGCGGAACCGAGCCCGAGGCGACTCACCGGTGACCACGCGATCTCCGGCACGGAGCGGTCGGACGCTCCCTCGACGCCCTTGACCGCGGCCAGGCGCACCACCCAGTCCTGAGCGGCACCGTGCACGAGGCACCAGTCCGGCCCGACGCGCTGGAGCTCCCCCGCCACGGCACCGACCCCGCGCACGTCGAGCACCACCTCGCGACCGACCGAGGCCATCAGCCGGCTGACCAGCGTGACGGCGGCGTACTCGGACCTGGCCCGGTCGGCCAGCTCGCTCTCGCGGTCGGCGTCGTAGAGCGCCTGGGCCTGCTGCTCGAGGTCGTCGAGGAACGCGAACAGCCGTTCGTCCCAGTCCACCCGGCCACCCTGTCACAGGCGGCATGGGCCGCCGTATCCGTCGAGGGCAGGTTCTCCACAACCCCTTCTGCCCCCTTGTCAATCGCGGAGAATCGACGTTGACTGGTGCAAACAGTCGCAAACGAAGGATTTTCGCGGTGCTTCTCGGGGACCGTGGCAGCCGCTGGCGCTGCCTGCTCGTCTGGGTGTCGGGGTCGACGACGCTCGGCACGGTCGTACTCACGGGCCTGCCGCGCGCGGCCCGGGTCCTCTCCCCCTCCCTGGCGACCGAACCTCTGGACCTCGCGCTCGTCGACGTCTCCGCGGGGGTCGTGCTGGTGTGCGCCCTGTGGGCGTGGCTCGCCCTGTGCGCGACGGTCGCGGAGGCCTGGCGCGGGATCGAACCGGCCCGCCGCGGACCCTGGCGCCTGCCCACCGGCGTACGCCGGCTGGTGCTGGCTGCCTGCGGCGTCGCCCTCGTCTCGGGGGTCGCGACTCCGGCCCATGCCGACGCCGGCCGGGCGCACCGACACCCACACGGCGTGGCCCTGCTGTCCGGGCTCCCCCTGCCCGACCGCGCCGTCGCCGCGTCGCAGCACCGCACGTCTCCGCCCATCCGGACCGTGAGCGTCCGCCCGGGCGACACCTTGTGGTCGATCGCCCGACGCGAGCTTCCCGCCGGTGCTCCCGCACCCGCCGTCGCGGCGCGGTGGCACGCGATCTATCACGCGAACCGTCGCCTGATCGGCCCCGACCCGGACCTCATCGAGCCCGGGCAGCGCCTCCGCATCCCACGAAAGGACCGGCCATGATCCCCGCCCTCGAGCGCGCTCTCGACGACTACCACCAGGGTGCCGACGTGGTCCCGCTGCCACGGTCCACACCGATCGCCAGCGTCCAGGGCACGCTCGCCCTCGACCTCGGTCCACCGCTCGACGCCCCGGAGCCGGACGTCTCGCGCCGCTCGGGCGTCGGGACGGATGTCGTGAACGTCGACCTGGTCCGCCGGCGACGGTTCGAGCAGCATGCCGCCCGGATCGGCGCCGCCCTGGTGGAGATCGTCGGCGGCGACCGGCCGGTGTCCCAGGTGCTGCGCTGGACGACGCCGGAGGTCTACCAGGACCTCGCCCGCCGCGCGCACCTGGTCGCAGCGGCAGCCGGCCGGCAGCCCGGGACCGGCGGCGTCCAGTCCGTCCGGCCCCAGCTCGTCGGGGCGCACACCAGCTTCGTCTCCGAGACCTGCGCTGAAGTCAGCCTGCACGTGCGCTACGGCCGGCGTTCCCGCGCCGTCGCCGCGCGGTTCGAGCTGATCCGCGACCGCTGGCAGGTGTCGGCGCTGGAGTTCGCCTGACCGGACGCGTGCCGAAGGCGAGACGCCACCTGCGACCCCGAGGTCCCTCCTCGAGCGCGGCTACGGCGCGTCAGGTCAGACCGCTCACCCCTGTTGGTGGAGGTACGTCCAGACCGCGATGGTGAGGGCGACGCCGACACCGCCGAGGGCGATCCCGGTCCACGCCGCCCACCGGCCCCTCAGGGCGCCGTCGGCGGCGTCGATGTGACGGAGAGCCTGTCGTCCGACCCAGATGGCCGGGATGCCGGTCACGACGCCGAGCACGAGGCTGAGCACGCCGAGGGTCAGGGCGTTCTTGGCACGACTGTCGATCGAGGGCTCGGAGACATGGCCGTCCGGGTCGGTCTCCACCCCCGCGTGCGGTCCCGGGGAGAAGTCACGGAACGCTCCGGTGTTGGGATTACTCGGAAGAATGCTCACGCCACGCTCCTGATGGACATCGGTTGATGCGATCGTACGCCGCAGTTCCCGGCCTGGTTGGTCGGTTGAGGGTGACTGCGGTGTGTCCTCCGTTCCGGCGGAAGTGCAAGAAGTTCACTGCGACGTGTCGGGTGGCCGACGACGTGTTCGTAGCACTGACAAGAGGCCGTCCACGAGGGCGCCGCCACGACCACAGGAGATGACACAGATGCCGCACCCCGAGCCCGTCGCCCGCCGTCTCTTCGAGCTCACCGAGCCGATCTCGCTGGTCAACTTCTCCTCCCCGGAGCCGAACGACTCGATGGCGAAGCTCGGCTTCCGCACCTACTGGGACGGGTACTTCGCGGGACGCTCCGCGCCGCTCGGCCGGGTCCCGGCCGAGGTGGTCCACGCCGCCTTCTACAACTTCGCCGACGGTGAGGTGGCCCGCCACATCCCGAAGGTCTGGGAGACGACCACACCCGAGGCGGCGCACGCCGCACGTGAGCGCGGCTGCGTCGCGGCACTGCGGCGGATCCTCGGCGACCTCGTCGAGACTCCCGGGCTCGCGCGGGCCGCTGAGCTGCTCGCCCAAGCCTCGACCAGCGCCCCGACCGTGGGCCGGGTCATGTACGCCGGGCTCCGCGCGCTCCCGATGCCCGAGGAGCCGGTGGCCCGGCTGTGGCACGCAGCCAACATGCTGCGCGAGCACCGCGGCGACGGCCACATCGTCGCCCTGGTCTCCGAGGAGATCGGCGGGATCGAGTCCCACGTGTTGAGTGCCCTCGACATGGGCATCTACCCGGCGGAGTCGTTCGGCCGGATCCACCACCTTCCCGAGGCCGGCCTGGCGGAGGTCATGGACGGTCTGCGCGACCGCGGTCTCCTCGACGCCTCCGGCCGCTTCACCGACGCCGGGCGTGCGACCAAGACCCGGATCGAGTCACTGACGGACCGTCTCGCCGAAGCGCCGTACGACGGCCTCGAGCCGCTCGAGCTCGACCAGCTGATCGCGTCGCTCGAGCCCATCTCCGCGAGGCTCGAGGCCACCGGGTCGCAGTAGGTCCTACGGGTCGTCTGCGCCCAGTCGGCACGCGGCCGCCAGGTGAGGATCAGCCGTTGATGCGCGCGGTCAGCCCGGTGGGGCCGCCCGGGGCGCCGTGGCAGCGCTTGTACTTCTTGCCCGACCCACAGGGGCACAGCGCGTTGCGACCGACATCGGCGAACTCGTCGTCGGTGTTGGTCACCGTGGTGCCGGGGCGGGCCGCGGCCGGATCCTGCTCGTCGCCGCCGAACGCCGCCGGTACCGACAGCGCCGACTCGTTCTCCGCGGGTGCGGAGTACGACAGGTGCTGCGGCGTACGGCTCTGGTCGAGACCCTTGGCGGTGATGTGCGGCCGGTGGTCGTGGTGGCCGTTGGCTGCGGCGGCCGCGACGTCGGGCTGCTCGAGCGAGCGCAGCTCGCGCTGCAGGGGCTCGGCGGTCTCCTCCTCGACGGGCTCCTCCTCGTCGTCCATGAGCTGCACGTCGAGGTTGAAGAGGAAGCCGACCGACTCCTCCTTGATGCCGTCCATGATCGCCATGAACATGTCGAAGCCCTCGCGCTGGTACTCGACCAGCGGGTCGCGCTGGGCGTAGCCGCGCAGGCCGATGCCCTCACGCAGGTAGTCCATCTCGTAGAGGTGCTCACGCCACTTGCGGTCGAGCACCGAGAGGACGACGCGGCGCTCCAGCTCGCGCATGACCTCCGAGCCGACCTCGGTCTCGCGCCGCTCGTACGCCGCGTGGGCGTCCTCCTGGAGCGCCTCGATGACGTCGTCGCGGTCGAGACCATCTACGCCACCGACCTCGTCGGCCATCGCGTTCAGGTCGACCGTCAGCGGCCACAGCTGACGCAGCTGGGACTGCAGCGCGTCGAGGTCCCACTCCTCGGCGAAGCCCTCGGTCGCGCCGGTCACGAAGCCCTCGACGACGTCGTCGATGAAGGTGCCGATCTGCTCCTCGAGGTCGGCCCCCTCGAGCACCTTGCGACGCTCGTCGTAGATGACGTGACGCTGGCGGTCCATGACGTCGTCGTACTTCAGGACGTTCTTCCGGGAGTCGAAGTTCTGCGACTCGATCTGGCCCTGGGCGTTGGCGATCGCCCCGGTGACGCGCTTGTTCTCGATCGGCACGTCGTCGGGGATCTTGAGGACCTGGAGGATGCGGTCGACCCAGTCGGACTTGAACAGCCGCATCAGCTCGTCCTCGAGCGAGAGGTAGAACCGGGACTCGCCCGGGTCGCCCTGTCGGCCGGAGCGACCGCGCAGCTGGTTGTCGATACGGCGCGACTCGTGCCGTTCGGTGCCGACGACGTACAGACCGCCGACCTCCTTGACCTGGTCGTGCTCGGCGGCGACCTGCCCCTTGATCCGCTCGACCGTGCCCGCCCAGGCGGCTTCGTACTCCTCGGCCGTGTCGCCGGTCGGCTCGAGCCCCTTCTTGCGGAGCTCCTCGTCGGCGAGGAACTCCACGGACCCGCCGAGCATGATGTCGGTGCCGCGGCCGGCCATGTTGGTGGCGACCGTCACCGCGCCGCGGTGGCCGGCGAGCGCGACGATCTTCGCCTCGTCGGCGTGGACCTTGGCGTTCAGGACGGTGTGCGGAATGCCCTTCGCCCGCAGCTTCTTGGACAGGTGCTCGGACTTCTCCACCGACACCGTGCCGACCAGCATCGGCTGACCCTTCGCGTGTCGCTCCGCGATGTCGTCGACGACGGCGTCGTACTTGGCCTCCTCGGTGCGGTAGACGAGGTCGGCCTGGTCTGCGCGCACCATCGGCAGGTTGGTCGGGATGGGGACGACGCCGAGGTTGTAGATCTTGTCGAACTCGCTGGCCTCGGTCATCGCCGTGCCGGTCATCCCGGAGAGCTTCTCGTAGAGGCGGAAGTAGTTCTGCAGGGTGACGGTCGCGAGCGTCTGGTACTCCTCGCGGACCTCGACGCCCTCCTTGGCCTCGATCGCCTGGTGCAGGCCGTCGTTGTAGCGCCGGCCCGCCAGCATGCGGCCGGTGTGCTCGTCCACGATCAGGACCTCGCCGTCCATGACGACGTACTCCTTGTCGTTGTGGAACAGCTCCTTGGCCTTGATCGAGTTGTTCAGGAAGGAGATCAGCGGCGTGTTGGCCGACTCGTAGAGGTTCTCGATGCCGAGGTGGTCCTCGACCCGGGTGATGCCCGGCTCGAGCACGGAGATCGTGCGCTTCTTCTCGTCGACCTCGTAGTCGACGTCCCTGGTCAGGGTGCGGGTCAGCTTGGCGAACTCGCCGTACCAGCGGACCTCGTCCTGCGTGGGGCCGCTGATGATCAGCGGGGTGCGGGCCTCGTCGATCAGGATCGAGTCGACCTCGTCGACGATCGCGAAGCTGTGCCCGCGCTGGACGCACTCCTCCAGCGAGCTGGCCATGTTGTCGCGGAGGTAGTCGAAGCCGAGCTCGTTGTTGGTGCCGTAGGTGACGTCGCAGTTGTAGGCCTCGCGTCGCTCGTCCGGCTTCATCGAGGGCAGGATCACGCCGGTGGTCAGGCCGAGGAAGTGGTGGATACGACCCATCCACTCCGCGTGGTACTTCGCGAGGTAGTCGTTGACCGTGACGACGTGGACGCCGTTCCCGGCCAGGGCGTTGAGGTACGCCGGCAGGGTCGCGACGAGGGTCTTGCCCTCGCCGGTCTTCATCTCCGCGATGTTGCCGAGGTGGAGCGCCGCGCCACCCATGATCTGGACGTCGTAGTGCCGCTGCCCGATGACCCGCTTGGCCGCCTCGCGGACGGTGGCGAACGCCTCCGGCATGAGGTCGTCGAGGGACTCGCCGTCGGCCAGCCGCTCCCTGAACTCCGCCGTCTGCGCCTGCAGCTCGGCGTCGCTCATCGCGACGAACTCGTCCTCGATGGCGTTGACCGCGCGAGACACCGCTTCCAGCTGGCGCAGGATCTTGCCCTCGCCGATGCGGAGCAGCTTGTCGATGATGGCAGGCACGCGGGTGACTCCCCGGGTCAGACGTCGGATGAACGCCCCAACTCTACCTAGCGGGGCGAACCGGGCCGATTTGTCGGACGGGGTGGTGTCACCGCTACGGGACCAGGCGTGACAGAGCCGGCGCCAGGTCACCCCGCGGCTCGACGACGACGGTGTGGAGGCCGAGCCAGCCGGCGAGCCGCTCCAGCTCGGCCGCGAGCTCCTCGGCGGTCTCGTCGGGCGCGCCCGGCTCGGCGTACGCCGCCTTGACCAGCAGCAACCCGGTCTTCCGATCTGCCTTGAGGTCGACCCGGCCGACGATCCGGTCGCCGAGCAGGAACGGGAGCACGTAGTAACCGTGGATGCGCTTCTCGACCGGGGTGTAGATCTCGATCCGGTAGAAGAAGTCGAACAGCGCCTCGGTGCGGTCCCGCTCCCACACGACGGGGTCGAACGGGCTGAGGAGCGCCCGCGCGCGGATGCGGCGCGGGACGCGCGCGTCGCGGTGGAGGTACGCCGGGCGGCTGCGGCCCTCGATCATCACCGGGACGAGCTCGCCCTCCTCGACGAGCTCCTCGACGATCGGCGCGGCGCCGGTCTCGTTCTGCCCGGGCACCGACCGGAGGCGGTAGTAGTCGGCCAGGTCCTTCAGCGTGCCGACGCCGTGCGAGCGCGCGGCCCGCCGGACCAGCTCCTTGACCGCGTCGTGCTCGCTCGGGGTCGGTGCCTCCAGGTACTCGGCGGGGACGACACGCTCGGGCAGGTCGTAGCGGATCTCGAACTGGCTGTTGCGGCCGGCGATCGCCACGTCGCCGACCATGTACATGTAGTCGAGCGCCTGGCGGGTGGTCGACCAGTTCCACCCCCAGTTCTTCTTCTCACGCGGCAGCCCGTCGTCGAGGTCGCGCGCGGTCGAGGCGCCACGGTCGGCGATCTCGGCCAGGAGGCTCTCGATCAGCTCGTCGCTGAAGACCGTGCCCCACCACTTGGAACGACCGTCGCGGTAGTGGGCCATGCGGTGGCGCATGATCGGCCACAGCTCGACCGGCATGAAGGCCTGGACGTGCGCGAAGTACTCGACCATGCGCCGCGGCCGCACCTCGGAGGCGCGGCGGAGCAGGTCGACGTCGTACGGGCCCATCCGGGAGTAGAGCGGCATGTAGTGGGCGCGCTGGAGCACGTTGACGGAGTCCACCTGCAGCACGCCCGTGCGCGTCACGGTGCGGGCGAGGGTGCGCATCGTCGGCGGCGCGTGCGGCGGGTCGAGGAAGCCCTGCGCGGCGAGGGCGATCCGGCGCGCCTGGGCCTGCGACAGGGTGGCGGTCGAGCCCGCGCGTGGGCCAGGACGCGTACGAGGAGGAGCCACGGACGCGAACCTAGCGGTCGCCGCGGACACCCGGACGCGCGTGCCTCCACCGGGCCCGGGGTGAGGATGCACCTCGTCCTCGAGGATGATTTTCGCCCCGGGGTGCCGATTCGGCTGGCACCGACGCGGACGAGCACCGAGAATCCCTGGGTGCAGTTGAGGAAGAGACGTGTCGCCGGCCGGGTGACGGCCACCGCCCTCGCACTCGCGCTCGCGGGCGCCGCCGTCGCGCTCAACGGCCAGGCCTCGAGTGATGCCGCCGTGGGAGCGACCGTCGGCTCAGTCATCGCGCCGGACACTGCGACTATCGAGATCGTTTCAACAGGGGTGTTTGCCTGGAAGTTCTCGCCCGCCCACACTGCACTGGCGGTCGGCGGGACTCTCACAGTTCACAACGCCACCGGCATTACGCACACGTTCACGTCGAACGCCAAGACTCCGGATGGCCGTCCATACTTCAGTGTCAAACTCGAGAGCGGCGCAACCAAGACTGTCACCGCAGTGCCGGCGCTCAAGGACGGCGACTATCGATTCTTCTGCCGAATCCACCCTGCGATGACCGGCACGCTGACCGTTGGCGCCGGCGGTAAGGTTCCGAACGGCACGACCTTTGAGCAGCGACTCACCCAACCGCCGAGGCTCCATGGCAAGCGCCTGAAGATCGTGATGCGGAAGTCGAAGGTCCGCGTGCTGCCCCACGGGCCGCGGACGCCGATGCTCACCTTCGGCGGCACCTTCCCGGGCCCCACGATCGTGCGCCGCGCCGGGGAGGACACCAAGGTCACGTTCGTCAACAAGCTGCCCCGCAAGGTCGGCGCCGTCACGATCCACCAGCACGCCGGGCACCAGAAGTCGAAGTTCGACGGGCAGCCGTCGAGCCACCTGATCAGGCACGGCAAGAAGCTCACCTACGACTACCCCCTGCGGGACGCCGGTACGCCGCTCCCCGCGGCGCTGCGCTTCTACCACGACCACCGGATGGACCGGACGGCCCGCAACAACTGGTTCGGCCTCCAGGGGATGTTCCTGACGACAGACCCTCGCGAGGCAAGGATGGGGCTGCCGCACGGGAAGTACGAGATTCCGCTGGCGGTCACGGATCGAAGCTTTGACGCACACAACCAACTCACGAACCCCTTCAAGGGCATGAGCGGCATGGCCGGCATGGGCGGTCCGGGGACCGAGACCACGGGGGACGTCATTCTGGTCAACGGCCGCTACGCGCCCTACAAGCGCGTCAGCCCTAGCCGCTACCGACTTCAGCTGTTCAACTCGTCCTTGTTCTCCAGCTACAACTTTGCACTCTCCAACGGACGTAAGTTCACTCAGATCGGTACTGGGTCTGGCCTCCTTCCGCGACCGATCAGGCGAACGCATGTCCTGCTAGGTCCAGCACAGCGCGCCGACGTCGTCGTCAACTTCCGTCATGAACGCGGCAAACGAGTTGTTCTCAAGTCAGTCCCTCGCTCAGCCTTACCGAAAGGAGCGAGCGATAGTCGCAGCGCGTCGCTCATGCAGTTTCGAGTAAGCGGAAGCCCCGGGCCTCGCTTCACGGTCCCGCGAGTATTGACGAGGATCCAGCACTACCCAGTACCTCAGAAGATTGGGAAGACCTGGAGGTTCGGCCTCAATGGCCATGACCACTGGACCATCAACGGAAAGCGGTTCAACCCGAAGCGGATCGACCATCGGGTCCGGCTCGGTGCCGCCGAGCGGTGGAAGCTCGTGAACACGACCCATTTCACCCACTACATCCACCTGCACGAGGAGCTCTGGCGGACCCTCGCTCGCGACGGCCATCCGCCGCCGCCCTGGGAGCGGGGCTACGAGGACACCTGGCGGCTTGACCCCGGCGAGAGCGTGGTCGTGGCCGCGCGGTTCACCGACTACACCGGGAAGTTCATGATCCACTGCCACATGCTCGACCACGAGGACGACGGCATGATGGCGACCTTCAAGGTGGTCAAGCACCGGTAGTGCCCTGAACCGTGGAACGGGTCAGGCGAGGTCGACGATCTTCTCGCGCACGGCGTACAGGACCGCTTCCATCCGCGAGTGGAGCTGGAGCTTCTCCAGCAGGTTGCGGACGTGGTTCTTCACCGTGTTCTCGCTGATGAACAGCTTCTTGGCGATGTCCTTGTTGTTCAGCCCCTGGGCGACCAGGCGCAGCACCTCGAGCTCGCGCTCGGTGAGGCGGAACGTCGAGACGGGACTGCGGTCGGGCTGGGACATCTGCTTGAACTCGTCGATGAGCTTGACCGCCATCGACGGGCTGATCAGCGACTGACCGTCGGCGACCACGCGGACGGCCTGCGCGACCTCCTCGATCGAGGAGTCCTTGAGGAGGTACCCGTTGGCGCCGCTCTTGACGGCCTCGTAGAGGTCGGACTCCTCGTCGGAGACGGTGAGCATCAGGATCTTGGCGGCCGGCACGGCCTCCTTGATCGCGACGCAGGCCTCGATGCCCGAGATCTTGGGCATCCGGACGTCGAGGAGCACCACGTCGGGTGCGACGCGGCTCGCCAGCTCGATGCCGGTCTGGCCGTCACCGGCCTCGCCGACGACGTCGAGACCGGGCTCGACGTCCATCAGCATGGTCAGACCGCGACGGAACAACTCCTGGTCATCGACGATGATGACCCGGATCGGCTCCGCACCTGCGACTGGGGGGGTTGACACGCGCCTAGCATGTCATGACCCCGAGGGAGTATGGGCCGAAATGGCCAGTTGATGCGCCGATCTCGTGACCCGTCCGGGCCATGCCCTCGTGGTCAGCTCGTGCCGTTCAGCTCGAGAGCGATGACCCCGTAGTCATAGCCCCGACGCCGGTAGACCACCGCGGGCCGCTGCGAGTCCTGGTCGACGAACAGGTAGAAGTCGTGCCCGACCAGCTCCATCTCGTACAGCGCCTGGTCGAGCGTCATCGGCCGGGCGGCGTGGACCTTCTCCCGGACGACCGGAGGGCCCTCCCCGGTGACCGTCATCGAGGCGACCGTCCGCTCCGGGACGGCGTCCTCGTCGGTGGGCTCGGGCTCCAGCGTCGGCAGCTCGCCCGTCGCGGGGCGGTTGCGGTGGGCCCGCACCTTGCGGTCGTTCGCGCGGCGCATCTGGGCGGCCATCTTGTCGACCGCCAGGTCGAGGGCGCCCATCTTGTCGACCGCCGCCGCCTCGGCCCGGATCACCGGGCCCTTGGAGTACGCCGTCAGCTCGATCCGCACGGCGCGGTCGGCCTGGCGGGGGTTGCGCTCGTTCTCGACCTCGACCTGTACCCGCATGATCCGGTGGTCGTGCTTCTCGAGCCGGCCGAGCTTGTCGGCGACATGGTCTCGAAAGCGTTCCGACAGCTCACAGTGCCGTGCGGTGACCACCACGTCCATGGATTCCTCCTGATGTCGGTTGCGGTTGACGAGGTCGCGCCTAGGGACCTGGAGCCTCCGAAGGTCGCGGCATGTTCGATAGCAGAGCGGAGCCCGTCCGGCCGACCTGGTCTTCGTCCCCACACCCGCCTGCTGAGGGGTTCGCAGCTTGAATGCCACTACTGCCCTTCTCCCACAGGTCCCCGTGTCTGACGAGGGCTGCAGGGCAGGACTTACGACTAAGCCGCACCGTGCTCGGCGCACCGACGTGAACGACGGACGCCTTACGTGGGCCGTTTCGCCTGCGACTGGCATCGGCTTGTCGTCCCTGCGTTCCGGGCATCCGGAGCGCCTGGACGACGCAACCACGGACCCGGACGGACTCCATGAACCGACGCTAGCCCGTGTGCGGTGATCGTGGAACCGTTCCCGCTCGAAGGGTGGTCAGCCGGCTCCGCCCGACGGCGTACGACGGCGGGTGGCCGCGACCGCGACCGCGGCGAGGGGTGGCAGCCCGACCGCACGCAGAACGCGTTGGGCTTCCGCGGCCGTGGCACCGGTGGTGAGGACGTCGTCGCAGACGATCACGTGGACCGGCGCCCCACGCCGGGCGAGCCGGCGCAACGCCGGCGCATGCGTGCGGAACGCGCCGGCGAGGTTGAGCGCGCGAGCGGCTGCGTCGAGCCCGGCCTGGTCGGCCAGGCCGGGTCGGGTGCGGAGCAGGTCGGCGTGTGCGGACGGCCGGCCGAGCGCCGTGAGGCGAGCGGCCGCGGCGCGCACCAGGTTGCCGGTCGGCTCGTGGCCCCGCTGCCGGACCGTGCCCGGCCGCGACGGGACCGGCACCAGCAGCAGGCTCGCGGTGGGCCCGTCGGGGATCAGGTCGTCCAGGGCCGCGGCCACGGCGAGCGCGAGCAGCTCCCCGAGCGGGCGGGCCAGAGCGAGCAGCCGATGCTCCTTGTGGCCGAGGATCATCGCCCGGACCGTGCCGTCGTACGACGTCGCGGCCCACGGGTCCGTCAGCCCGGGAGGTCGCGGCGTCGGCCAGGAAGGAGCCGGCTGGGGTTCGATCGACTCCGCGCAGCCGCTGCACAGCAGTCGCCCGGGGCGCGCACAGCCGACACAGGTGCTGCCGAGGAGCAGGTCACGGGCGGCGTCGAGCACGAGCGCAGCCGACCACCGGGCTGGCACCGCGGCAAGCGGCCGGGGCACCGCCTGTGGATCAGCCGGCGTAGGTGAGGTGGTGCAGCTGCGGGATCGGCAGCGTCCGGTTCGTCTCCGCCGGGGAGATGTTGGCCAGGGTGAGGCCACTGGACTGCGAGGACACGACGACGTACGCCGTCTCGCCGCCCGGCGAGGTGAACAGGTGCCGCCCTCGTCCCTGGATCGCGATCGGCGAGACCCGCCCTGCGCGAGTCGACCCGTCCACGTTGAGGATGCGCACCTCGGCCTGGAACGCCGATGCCTGGTCGAGCACGGCGATCGTGGTCGGAGTGGTCCAGCCGATGTCGGTGATCCGGTTGGTGCCGGAGGACTCCCATCCGATCGGCCGGGCGCGAGAGCTGCCGGTGACCCGGCCGTCGGAGTCGTACCGGATCCGGCTGACCACGATCCGGTCGGCAGACGACCCGCGCAGCACCGCGATGAAGCGCGAGCCGTCGCGCGAGACGAGGAACCGGCGCACGCTCTGCCCGGAGACGCCGCGGACACGAACCGCGTGCCGGTGACCGGAGGTGAAGTAGGCAACCGACGCGCCGTCGGGGCCGTTCTGGACCTCCCACGCCCGCTTGGCGAAGTCCCAGGCCGGCGGGAGCAGTCCCGGGCCGGACTGGACCACGACCGACTGGCCGGGGAAGAGCATCGGGCCGATCCGCAGGGCGCGCTGACCGATCGCGGCCACGGTCAGGCTGTCGAGGCTGACGGCGAACGGACCGATCCCGAGGTCCTCGGTGCCGAACGGGCCGATCACCTTGGTCAGGTGGTTCAACGGCCCCGACACCAAGCGGTCGTGGCGTAGGGCGTAGGTCTGGGAGCTGGCTCGCCCGGCCGGGTCGTAGCGGTCGAACTCCGTCGACGCGACGGGGAAGGTCGAGGCGCCGCTGGAGTCGGTCACCACGTGGCCGGCCACGGTGAGCGTGAACGTCGTGATCGACGGATCCTGTCGAAGGGTCCAGGCCAGCTGCGCGAGCATCTTCTGGGTGGTCTGCGGACTGAGCGGCGCAGCGCTGGGACCGCTGAGGCTGACCTGCGCGACGCCCTTGTGGACCGGGACCGACAGGCTCACCGCGAGACCGCGAGGGAAGTAGGACCGATTGACCCGGCCGCGCGGCGACGCTCCGCGGAGGAGCCCCTTCACCAGTGCGGTCGCCAGTTGCGACCCCTGGGGGACATGGACCGGCTCCGGCACGAGGATCCGGCCGGTGGGGTCGAAGAAGTACAGCGAGGTGCTCTGCGACGTGTCCTGGGAGGTGTAGTTCTGCTCGTAGAAGTCGCGCTGCAGATACACCTCGTTGGGCGCCGCGGCGATCCGCCACTGGCCGTTCTCATGGGTCATCGGGAACGTGATCCTGGCCCTGTCGCGGGATATACGTCCCCGCCAACGACCGTTGGCTCCGATCAGGTCCGCGCCGCGCAGCCGCATCTCGACGTGGCGCTGGCCGAACGGCGTGGTGTGACGGTCGAAGACCAGCACCCGCCGTGGGTGCCACTCCCCCGACGCCTGCGTGGTGAGGAACTGCTTCGCGGGTCCGGGCCGCAAGGGCGTCGCCGTCATCGCCTCGAGGAAGCCGGCCACGATCTCCGCGGGCTCGGCGCCCGGCGTGGGCGGTGGCGGGTTGTAGACGGGTCCCGCCGGGTTCTGGCTGCCGATGCGAGCCGCGACGACCGGGCCTTCGCGCGGCACCGCGACGCACGAGGAGAGAACCACGGCCAGCGCGGCCACGACGACGGCCACGAGCGCCCTCGTGGGCAGGCTCCGGCTGGTCATGCCACGACCTCGGCGGCGTCCTCGGGTACCAGCGGGAGCGGGCTGTGCCGCAGCGGGTGGCGGGCGTACCGGGGCAGGGTGAGCCGGAACTGCGCGCCCTCGTGCGGCTTCCCCCAGGCCTGCAGCCACCCGCCGTGGAGATGGGTGTCCTCGAGCGAGATCGCCAGGCCCAGCCCGGTGCCTCCACTGGTACGCGCCCGCGCGGGGTCGGCTCGCCAGAAGCGGTTGAACACCATGGCCGACTCGCCCACCTCGAGGCCGACGCCGTGGTCACGGACGGCGATGGCGGCCGCCTGGTCATCGGCCGCGACCGAGATCACGATCTCCCTGCTCTCCGCGTGGTCGATGGCGTTGGTGACGAGGTTGCGCAGGATCCGCTCGAGCCGGCGTACGTCGACCTCCGCCACGCACGGACTCTCGGGCGCCCGGACGACGACCTGGGTGCTGCGCCGCTCGGCCAGCGAACGGGTGCCGTCCACGACTCGGTGGACGACGTCGGTGAGGTTGACGTCGTCCAGGTCCAGGACGGCCGCTCCCGCGTCGAACCTGCTGATCTCGAGCAGGTCCACCAGCAAGGTCTCGAAACGGTCGAGCTCGGTCTGGAGGAGCTCGGCCGAGCGCGCCGTGTGCGGGTCGAAGTCGCTGCGCGCCTCGTGGAGCACCGATCCGGCCAGCCGGACGGTGGTGAGCGGCGTGCGGAGCTCGTGGGACACGTCGGACACGAAGCGCCGTTGGACCCGGCTCAGCTCCTCGAGCTGACGGATCTGGCGCTGCAGGCTGGTGGCCATCTGGTTGAACGACGTCGCGAGGCGGGCCAGGTCGTCCTCGCCGGACACGCGGAGACGTTCCTGGAGCTGGCCGGCCGCGAGTCGCTCGGCCACCCGACGGGCCAACCGGATCGGCGTGACGATCTGACGCGTGAGCAGCCAGGTGAGCGCGGCGATCAGGGCGAGCAGCAGGACGCCGGCCGTCAGCAGCGCCCGAGTCACCAGGGCCAGGGTCCGCTCGACGTCGTCCAAGGGGAACAGGTAGTAGACCGTGCGGGTCGACCCGTCGGCCGGGATCTGGACCACCGTGCCCACGACCACGCCGGGCGACTCCTCGACGTTCCCCTGAGCCGTCTGCTGCTGCAACGTGGTGAACGTCCACGCCGTGCTGGAGAGGTCGTTGTCGCCGTCGCGCGACTCGAAATGGCTCTTGAGCGACGCCGGGACGGCTGCGAGGTCGCGCTTGGCGGTGTAGCCACCGCCGTTGCCCTCCAGCACGACGTGGAACCCACGGGCCTGCCCGCTGGTGTTGATCGAGTTCAGCAGCTCTTGCACCTGGTTCCCGGCGTTCGTCTCGGTCGCGGCCTTGAGGCTCTGCTCGGCCTGGGAGTTCTCGTTCCCCACCTCGCTGAGCACCGAGTCGACGCGCTCGTCGACGAGGCCCTGCTCCACCTGGCGCAGCAGGAACCAGCCGACCGCGGTGACGACGACGGCCGAGAGCAGCACGGTGCTGACGACGACCCGCGCCTGGATCGACCGGCGCCAGAAGGTCAGCCCCCGGCGGAGACCCTCGGGGACGGTTCGCGCGACCATCTCATAACACCGCCACTCGCCGACTCATTGCTGCCCGGAGCTGCCGGCCTTGTAGCCGACCCCGCGAACGGTGAGGACGATCTCGGGGTTCTCCGGGTCGGTCTCGACCTTCGACCGCAGCCGCTGCACGTGCACGTTGACCAGGCGCGTGTCGGCCGCGTGGCGGTAGCCCCAGACCTGCTCGAGCAGCACCTCGCGGGTGAACACCTGCCAGGGCTTGCGGGCCAGGCACACCAGGAGGTCGAACTCCAGCGGCGTCAGTCCGACCGGCCGGCCGTCGCGGGTGACCGCGTGACCGGCCACGTCGATCGAGAGCGGGCCGATCGTCAGCGAGTCGGCCCCCGGCACCTCGTTGCGGCGTACCCGGGCGCGCACGCGGGCGACGAGCTCCTTGGGCTTGAAGGGCTTCACGACGTAGTCGTCGGCGCCCGACTCGAGGCCGACGACGACGTCGATCGTGTCGCCCTTGGCGGTGAGCATCACGATCGGGACGCCGGACTCGGCACGAATCTCCTTGCACACGTCGATGCCGCCCTTGCCCGGGAGCATGAGGTCGAGGAGCACGACGTCGGGCCGGTAGCTGTGGAACGCCTCGAGCGCCTCGTCGCCCCGCGCGACCACGTGGGAGTCGAAGCCCTCCTGGCGCAGGACGATCGAGAGCATCTCGGACAGGGATGCGTCGTCGTCGACGACCAGCACGCGCGCGCGGGAGTCCTCGGCCTGGGTCACGCCCTCAATCTTGTCATGTGACACGCAGCCGAGCCCGAGGAACGAGGGCTCGGCGTCGCGTGGCCAGGTCGGCAAGACCCGCGGCTGAGGGACGAAGCCGCGACGGGCGTCTCGAGACCCGGTAACGGCGCCCCGGGGCCCCAGGCACGGTCACCGGGTTTCGAGACGGTCGCAGAGCGACCTCCTCAACCGGCGGTGGGTCGCAGAGCGACCTCCTCAACCGCCGGCGAGGATCAGTACCGGTACTGCTCGGCCTTGTAGGGGCCCTCCACCGCGACGCCGAGGTACGACGCCTGCGCGTCGCTGAGCGTCGTCAGCCGCACCCCGAGCGCGTCGAGGTGGAGCCGGGCGACCTCCTCGTCGAGGTGCTTGGGGAGCACGTAGACGCCCACCGGGTAGGCCTCGGGCTTGGTGAAGAGCTCGAGCTGCGCCAGCACCTGGTTGGTGAAGGAGTTCGACATCACGAAGCTCGGGTGGCCGGTGGCGTTGCCGAGGTTCATCAGGCGGCCCTCGGACAGCACGATGATGGAGTGCCCGCCAGCGGTGCCCGGGAAGCTCCAGACGTCGACCTGCGGCTTGACGTTCTTCCGCTCGACGCCGGGGAACGTCTCGAGACCGGCCATGTCGATCTCGTTGTCGAAGTGGCCGATGTTGCCGACGATCGCCTGGTGCTTCATCCGGGACATCTGGTCGACGGTGACGACGTCCTTGTTGCCGGTCGCGGTGATCACGATGTCGGCGGTGGCGAGCACGTCCTCCAGGGTGGAGACCTGGTAGCCGTCCATCGCGGCCTGGAGGGCGCAGATCGGGTCGATCTCGGTGACGATGACGCGGGCGCCCTGGCCGCGGAGGCTCTCGGCGCAGCCCTTGCCGACGTCGCCGTACCCGCAGACGACGGCGACCTTGCCACCGATCAGGACGTCGGTGGCGCGGTTGATGCCGTCGATGAGGCTGTGCCGGCAGCCGTACTTGTTGTCGAACTTGGACTTGGTGACCGAGTCGTTGACGTTGATGGCCGGGAAGAGCAGCGAGCCTTCCTTCATCATGTCGTAGAGGCGGTGCACGCCGGTCGTGGTCTCCTCCGTCACGCCGCGGATCTCGGCGGCGATCTGGGTCCAGCGATCGGTGCTCTCGGCGAGCGAGGCCTGCAGGACGTCGAAGACGACCTTCTGCTCGTGGCTGGCGGCGCTCGCCGGGTCGGGTGCCTCACCCTTCTTCTCGGCCTCGACGCCGAGGTGGACCAGCATGGTCGCGTCGCCGCCGTCGTCCAGGATCATGTTGGCCTTTGGCTCTGCCGCCGCGGCCAGATCAGGATCTGCTGGGTGCACCACCAGTACTCCTCCAGCGTCTCGCCCTTCCAGGCGAAGACCGGGACACCCTGCGGGTCGTCGGCGGTGCCGTGCGGGCCGACGACGACGGCGGCGGCCGCGTGGTCCTGGGTGGAGAAGATGTTGCAGGAGGCCCAGCGCACCTCGGCGCCGAGCGCGACCAGGGTCTCGATCAGGACCGCGGTCTGGATGGTCATGTGCAGCGAGCCGGCGATCCGGGCCCCGGCAAGGGGCTGGGAGTCGGCGTAGCGCGCACGCATCGCCATCAGGCCGGGCATCTCGTGCTCCGCCAGGGTGATCTCCGTCCGGCCGAAGTCGGCCAGACCCAGGTCCGCGACCTTGAAGTCCATCTGCTGCTGCCTCCCGCTCTGCCGGCCGCTGGGCTGCGGCCGCCCTTCTCGAAAGGTTAGAACTCGGAGGCCCGCGCGGCAGAATCCTCGATACCCCCCTCCTCGTCCTCGAAGCGAGCGCGCGGCAGCCATCGCGCCACCGCCAGGGCCACGAGGAGGGCCGGGAACGCGAGCAGCGCGACCAGCGTCGGGAAGCCGAGCACGCGCGAGCCGACGGCGAAGCAGGCGAACAGGGAGATGGCGCTCAGGTCCTCCAGCACGCCGAGCACGCTGGTCACCGTGGCCCGCGCCGGGCCGGTGATGCTGTCCTGCAGCCGGGTCTCTCCGACGAGCATCGCGTTGTTGCACAAGCCGTAGCCGATCGCGATGCCGACGAAGCCGACGTACGGCGTGACCAGCGCGCCGATCGAGACCAGCACCGCACCGGTCGCCAGCATCAGCCCGACGACGCGACCGCTCACGCGAGCCGTGCGCCCGACCAGGGCGGTCCCCACCGCCTGGCCGACGACCGTGATCGCCACCAGGATCGGGACCAGCGTGGTGGAGACGCCGTGGTCGCGGGCCACCAGCGGGAAGTACTCGTCGTACGTCGTCATCGCGACCATCGCCGACGCGAGCAAGAGGATCCGGCGCACATCCGGGTGGTGACTGGACTCGGCCAGACCCGCACGGAGCATCGCGACGTACCGCGACGCCGCGTGCTCGGTCGCCGCGACGGCTCCCTCGTCGTGCGGTGCGTGGCGGGCGCGGTGGGACACCGGCAGGGTTGCCGCGAGCAGTCCCTGGACGACGGCGATCGCGACCGACGACCAACCGACGAGGGCGTAGCCGCCGACGTGGAAGAGCCCGGCCGCGGCCACCGTCGCGGCCAGGTTGGCGACCAGCGCGGTCGACTGTGCCCACCCGATGAGGCCGGCGTACCGGCCGCGCGCGCCGCGCTCGACCAGCTCGTCGTACACCATCGACTCGAAGGTGCCGGACATCAGCGCGCTCGACAGGCCCCAGCAGACGAAGCCGACCGCGAAGCCGGTGAACGTCTGCCAGACCATCCAGCACGAGAAGCCCACGGCGTAGATCGCGGCCGAGAGGACGAGCAGGCGCCGCCGGTCGAAGGTGTCGGCCCAGGCTCCCGACGGAATCTCGAACAGGAACGAGGTCAGCGCCCAGATGATGAAGAGAAGCGAGATCTCGCCGCTGCCCACGCCGTGGTCGGCGAACAGCAGCGCGTAGACGCTGTAGAGCGGGACCAGGTCCCGTGAGGCGTGGTAGGCGAGGACGCGCGGGACGAACCCGTCGCGGCGGTCACCCACCACCGGGACTCATATGTGGCCGGAGAAGTGGCGCATGGAGGCAGGCTAGACCGGGTGCCCGGCCGCGGGCCAGCAGTTACCGGTTCAGCGCGGGCATCAGGTCGGCCGCGTCCGGGTAGGGCGCCGACCTGCCGGTGCCGACACCGAGCAGGCACGCTCGTCCGCTCGTCGCGTCGGTGGTGATGCCGACCAGCGTCACCCGTCCGGATCCACTCTGCGGGCCACCTCGGGCCAGGCCGCCGGTGACGATCCGCGGGAACCGGCCGACCAACCGGATCTTGACCACCTGACCGGAGTGACAGGCGTCGGCCATGTTCGGCTGTCGCACGTTCCCAGGCTTCAGGACCGCGGTCGCACTGGTCAGGCGCGACGGCTTCTGCTGGTCGACCTCGTGCTGCGCGACGCGCACGGCCGCGGCGTACTGCTCCTCGGTCAGCGGCCCTCGAGTGGACGAGGACGGGGCACCGTGGTGCGCGTCGGCGCGCAGCATCATCGCGCCCCACACCCCCGCCGTGGCCAGGAGAGCGCACGCCACGACGACCACGGTCGTCCTCCGCATTCGTTGTGTCACCGCGCGCACCCCCGTGCCGTGGTCTCCCGACCACAGACGCACCGTACGCCGGGCGGGGCCGGTCGTCACGCGCTCGCTCGCCGGTCATCACCCGTCGGTACGCCGCCCTACGATGCTCGGATGCTCGAGTACGCCTGGCGCGGATCCTTCGACAGCGACGAGGTGGAGCGGCTCCACGCCGCGTGCTTCGGCCGCGAGCCGAGCCCGTGGGACTGGGCCGGGCAGGTGGAGAGGCACAGCCTCGGGTGGGTGTGCGCCCGCGACGACGGGGCGTTGGTCGGGTGGGTCAACGTCGCGTGGGACGGAGCCGGGCACGCCTTCGTCCTGGACACGATCGTGACCGAGACGCATCGGCGTCGTGGCATCGCCACACAGCTCGTCGCCACGGCCACCACGGCTGCCCGCGACGCCGGATGCGAATGGCTGCACGTCGACTTCGAGGATCACCTCACGACCTTCTATCTCGAGACGTGCGGCTTCACACCGACCCGTGCTGGTCTGATCCGGCTCTGACACGGGCCGCGCGGCAGGCGACGGTCACGAGAGCAGCTGTTGGCCGCCGTCGATGTCGAAGGTGGCGCCGGTGAGGGCGGTGTTGACCATGATCTGCACGGCCAGGTCGGCGACGTCCTCGGGACCGACGACGCGTCCCACGGGCAAGGTCTCCCGGAGGTGCTCGCGGCGCTCGTCGAGGTCGTCTCCGAGCAGCTCGGCCGACAGCGGAGTGTCGACGAACCCCGCGGCGATGAGGTTGACCCTGACCGGTGCCACCTCGAGCGCCAGGTTGGCGACCAGGGCCCGGACCGCGGCGGCGACGGCTCCGGGGATCGCCAGCCCCGGCCCGGGTCTGCGGGCGCCGGTGCCGCTCATGAAGATCAACGTGCCACCGGGTCGGACGGTGCCGATGGCGTGGCGGGCGACGTTGACCGGCAGCCACAGCTGGTCGTCGACCGAGCGACGTGCCTGCTCCACGTCGATCTCGGCCAGGGGGCCGTAGTAGGGCCGGCCCGCGGTCACGAGCACGTGGTCGACCGGTCGCGGCAGCTCCGCGAAGAAGTCGTCGAGGGCCACCGGATCGGTCGCCTCGAACGCGACCGCACGCACCGCTCCCACCTCTGTGGCGGCCCGCTCGAGTCGCCCCGCGTTGCGAGCGGTGAGGACGACGTCGGCGCCCGCGGTCCTGGCCAGCCGGGCGGTCTCGAGCCCGATCCCCGCGCTGCCACCGATCACCACGACGGTCTGCCCCCGGAGGCGGCCGCCCGTCGGACCGGTAGCCGTCGCCGCACCCCCTCGAGACTCCGCCCCGCCCTCGACCTGCACGCGATGAGTCTTGTGGACAGCCTCGGACCGATCAACCATGTCGTCCCTCGCGGGCACCTCGACCGGCGGTGGTCCGTCAGTCGGCGGCGACGATCTCGGGCTCGAGGTAGATGACGCGCGCGGTGGGCTCCGCGCTGCGGATGGAGGCCTCAGCGTCGTTGATGGCGTCGGCGACCTCGGCGGCGCTGTCCGACGGCGGGAACGGCGATCTTGGCAGCGACGAGCAGCTCGTCGGGACCGAGATGCATCGTCTTCAGGTGGACGACGCTCTCGATGCCCGCGACGCCTTCGAGCGCGGAGGCGATCCGTTGCTCGGCGTCGACCGAGGCCGACTCCCCGAGCAGCAGGCTCTTGGTCTCGATGCCGAGCACGATGGCGACGACGACGAGGAGCAGACCGATCAAGGCGGTCCCGATGACGTCGAACCAGAGGTTGTTCGTCAGCAGGGCCAACCCCACGCCGAGCAGCGCGAACGCCAGACCACAGAGCGCGGCGACGTCCTCGAGCAGGACGACGGGGAGCTCCGGCTGCTTGGCGCGGCGGACGAACTCGAGGTACGTCGCGTCGCCCCTCACCTGGTCGGTCTCACGCATCGCGGTGCGGAGGGAGAAGCTCTCCATCACGATCGCCGCGAGGAGCACGACGATCGGGACCCAGGCCCACCTGCTGTCGAGCAGCGAGTCGTCGGGGTGTCCGTGGGTGACGTGCAGCTCGTGGCCCTTGTGGTACGCCTCGTAGAGCGCGAACAGGCCACCGACGCTGAACAGCACGATCGAGACGAGGAAGGCGTAGATGTAGCGCTCGCGGCCGTAGCCGAAGGGATGCTCGGCCGTGGGTCGGCGCCGTGCCTGGCGTCCGCCGAGGAGCAGGAGACACTGGTTGCCCGCGTCGGCCACCGAGTGGATCCCCTCGGCCAGCATGGACGAGGCACCGGTGAGCAGGAACGCCAGGAACTTCGTGACCGCGATGCCGGTGTTGGCCAGGAGCGCCGCGACGACCGCCTTGGTGCTGCCTTCGGTGGACATGGGCGGCAGGCTACCGAGGTCAGTCGTCGACGAGACCGACGCGGAGGTACTCCGCGGCGTACCGGCCGTTCAGCATCAGCGACGCGTACCTCGCCACCTCGGTGTCGGCCTCGGTGGTCACGATCTCGACGCGTACGCCGTGCGCGGCGGCCGCTGCCTGGAGCCGGCCTCGGTCCTCGCGGACGACCTGGTCGTCGGCGCCGTCGTCGAAGATCAGCAGGAGCGGACGCGACTCCGCGCCACCCTCGGCGAAGGGGTCGTCGAAGACGTCGCGCGGGCGGACGGCCTCGATGAGGGGCAACAGGTGCTCGGCGTCGCCGGCGATCGCGGACCGCCCGGACGCGCTGCGGATCGACTCCGAGACCCGGCGCGCGGCTCGTGCCGCCAGGCTCGAGCCGCCCCACACGATCGGGTTGGTGTCGGCGAGCGCGATCGCGAGCATCTTCGCCGGGTTGACCGCGAGGTCGCGGTGGGGCGAGCAGGCGACGGCGACGTCGTCGAGGGCGGTGGCCACGTCGCGGTGGTCGGCGCGGGGGCCGAGTCCGACCTGGTCGAGGTACTCCAGCACCACCACCGCGGTGGCCAGCTGGTCGCGGGTGACGGTCGGCACGATGGTCGACCACCGCCCCTCCGCGTGGTCGGCGACCAGCGAGCCCGCGGGCGAGGCCACGACCACCTGGCACCCGCGACGGACGGCCTCGGCGACCGTGCCGGCTGTCGCCCGGTCGGACCCGTCGGGCGCGAGGACGACGACGAGGTCGAGCCCGCCGGCCCAGCCGGGGAGCGCGGGGCCGGGCCAGGCGACGTAGGGAACCGGGCACCACGGCTCGAGCACCGCCCGCAGCAAGCGTGAGTCCGGGCCGGCGGCCACGATCGCCCGGGGTCGGGCCGCATCACGGGCGGTGGCGACCGCCGCGGCGACACCGTCCGCGGCTTCCGTGGCCTCGCGGCGTACGCGCGCGCCGGACTCGGCGAGCACGCGGAGGCGTACGTCGGCGCGCTCCAGTGCCGCCTCGTCGTCCAGCCGGGACTCGTCGAACCAGATGGCCATGACGTCAGGACCTCAGGCCGGCCGGCGGGCCTCGTCGACCAGCAGGACCGGGATGTCGTCTCGGACGGGGTAGGCCAGGCCACAGCTCTGGCAGACCAGCTCCTCCCCCACCGGCTCGAGCAACCCGTGGTCCTCCGGGCAACGGATGATCTCCAACAGCTTCGGGTCGAGGTTCATGACTTACTCCTGATGATCGAGAGGACGTCGTCGCGGATGCGGACCATCGTCTCGAGGTCCGCACCCTCGACGTTGAGACGCAGCAACGGCTCGGTGTTGGACGGCCGCACGTTGAACCACCAGTCCTCCGTGGCGACGGTGAGACCGTCGAGGCGGTCGAGCGTGGCTCCCGCCGTCCCGGCGTACGCCGACTCCACGGCCGCCGTCGCCTCCGCGGGGTCGGCGACCTCGGAGTTGATCTCACCGCTGAGCTCGTAGCGCTCGTAGTCGTCCAGCAGCTCCGATGACGGCCGGTCCGTCTCGGCGACGCGCCGCGAGCGTGTGCAGCGCAGCGAGCATCCCGGAGTCGGCCCGCCAGAAGTCGCGGAAGTAGAAGTGGCCGCTGTGCTCCCCACCGAAGACGGCGCCGGTCTCGGCCATGGTCGCCTTGATGAACGAGTGGCCGACCCGCGTCCGCACCGGGATGCCGCCGAGCTCGGTCACCAGCTCGGGGACGTGGCGGCTGGTGATCAGGTTGTGGATCACGGTCGCCCCGGGCTCCTTGGCCAGCTCGCGGGCCGCGATCAGGGCCGTGAGCGTGGACGGCGAGATCGCGCGGCCCGTGTCGTCGACGACGAAGCACCGGTCGGCGTCCCCGTCGAAGGCGAGCCCGAGGTCGGCGTTCTCGGCGACCACGCGTTTGCGGAGGTCGACCAGGTTCTCCGGCTCGATCGGGTTGGCCTCGTGGTTCGGGAAGGTGCCGTCGAGCTCGAAGTACATCGCGATCAGCTCGACGCCGTCGCCGATCCGCTCGAAGACCGCCGGCGCGGTCAGCCCGGCCATGCCGTTGCCGGCGTCGACCACGACACGGAGCGGCCGACCCGCCACCGGTGCCAGCGTGAGGAGGTGCGCGGCGTAGGCCTCGAGCACGTCGCGCTGCGAGATGCTCCCCGGGGTGGTCGCTCCGGGCCCCTCGGGCCGGGACACGGCGTCGCGGATCTCGAGGAGTCCGGTGTCGGCCCCGACCGGTCGCGCGCCCGAGAGGCAGAGCTTGATCCCGTTGTACTGCGCGGGGTTGTGGCTCGCGGTGAACATCGCGCCCGGGTGACCGAGCTGGCCGGAGGCGTAGTAGAGCTGGTCGGTCGAGGCGAGCCCGATCATCACCACGTCCGCGCCGGCATCGGCGGCCCCGGCCGCGAAGGCCGCCGCGAGTGCCGGCGACGTCGGCCGCATGTCGTGACCCACGACGACGGTCGACGCGTCGCTGACTCCCACGAACGCCGCTCCCGTACGCCGGGACAGCTCCTCGTCGAGCTGGTCCGGGACCGTGCCCCGCACGTCGTACGCCTTGAAGACGGCGTGCGTGTTCGCCGGATCCGTGGTGCTCATCCGGGGTCCCCGCGGAAGCGCGAGCACGGCAAGCGGTCTCCTGGGGTGGGTCGCACGTGGCCGAGCCTAACGATGCAGCTCCGAGCCGGGACGCCTCACTCCGAGGTGAGCATCCGCAGGTGTCCGCGACGTGAGGTCTCACGGCCCGCGCCGGTCGGGACCGCCTCGCCGAGAGATCGGGTCGCCTCGACCAGCGGCCGACCGGCCTCCCGCACGGCGTCGGCCAGGGCGAGCAGGTCGTCGGTCGACGGCGCCATCATGCTGGGATCCGGCGCCAGCCGGAGAACCTCCCAGCCGCGCGGGGCCGACAGCCGCTCGCCGTGGACCTCGCAGAGGTCGTAGGAGTGCGGCTCGGCATACGTCGCGAGCGGACCCACCACGGCCGTCTGGTCGGCGTACACGTAGGTCAGCGTGGTGACCGCCGGGCGGCCGCACGCGGTGCGCGAACAGCGACGGGCGGCACTCACGGCGCCGACGGTACCCCCGGTCCGCCGGATCCAGGCTCAGGCACGCGGGTCGGCACCTCGGCCCCGATCGGAGTGGTGTCCTATTCTCGGCGGCGTGAGCCCGCCGGCGCCCGTCTCGTCAGGTTCCCGGCGCCGCGACCGTCGGGGACGCGGCATGCGTGGGCCCGCCATCACGCCGTCCCTGCCGGGCCAGCCCGAGCTGCCGACGCGTGGCGAACGGTTCGACGAGCTCGTGCTCGCTACCGTCCGCGACATCGACACCCGCTGGCAGGACCGTCTCGGCCTGGTGGAGTACGCCGTCGAGGACACGCCCCAGCTGCCCGACGACTGGGCCGGAGAGATCGTGCCGCTGGCCTCCCTCGTGCGCGGTCACGGGGCCGAGCCCACGCGTCTGGTCGTGTTCCGGCGGCCGATCGAGCACCGCTGCGAGACGCGCGCCGACCTGGAGGCGATGGTGCTGACCGTGCTCGTCGAGCAGGTCGCCGAGCTGCTCGGCATCGACGCCGAGGACGTCGACCCGCGCTACCCCCGCGACGACTGATCGCCGCGCGACGCCACCGGTCAGTCCTGCCCCGGTTGGATGTGGGGAACCAGGCCTTCGGTGAGCAGCTCGTGCAGGGGGATGACGGAGGCGCCGTCCCCGGTGAGCACGACAGAGCCTCGGATCTCGGTGCCCTGCGGCGTGACGCTCAGGTACGCCGCACCCCGGGGCAGCTCGACCGCCACGGTGTGGCCCTCCTGCTGGCCGATGCGCTTGTGCAGGAGCTGCTTGCCGTCGGCGTCGTACGCCGTGACCGTCGCCGCGCCCGCGGAGGCCGCTGTGACGTAGAGCGTGGCGGCGACCGGCGTCGCCTTCGCCGAGGCGACCGGGAGCAGGGTGGCGGCTTCGCTCCGGATGACCTCGCCGGGCACCGTCACCGCCTGGTCCGTGCCGAGCTCGCTGAGCAGCGACGCCAGGATCGGTGCGTCGGCGGTCACCTGGACGCCGACCGCTCCGTCGCCGAGTGCCTTGGCCAGGACCTTCGTCAGCGAGACCTGCGTCGTGGAGCCCGCGCGGATCGTGATGGGCTGCAACCCCTCGGGGGCGAAGCTCGTGTCGCCGGTGATGATCTTGACCTCGGCGCGCGCCACGTCGTCGCCGGGGTTGGCGAGCTGGAGGGTGCGCTGGCCCTTCCCTGCGGGGAGGCCGATCAGCTGGTTGTCGAGGGCGGGGGCGGCCTGACGTGGCAGCCACTCGTGCGTGGCCCGGTGGGTGACCAGGCTGGTGCGCCGGTCCAGCACGTGCACCGCGAGACGGCCGCGGGTGACCTGGACCTGGGCGCTGAGCAGCGCCCGCTTCGGCGCGATCTGCCCGAGGTCGAGCCGGACCGTCCGGTTCGCGGGGATGGTGATCCCGTGCAGCTGGCGACGGGTGAAGGCGCGGTTGCTGTAGAGCGTGATGTCCGCGTTCGCCGGACCCGAGTCGGGGTTGACCAGCTCGATGACCGAGTCGTGGGCCGGCCCGGAGCCGACGCCGGCGAACCACTGGGTCCCCGACGGGACGCTGCAGCCCTGGGTGGTGATCGGGGAGGTTCCGAACCGCAGACCCAGCAGCCCGGGCGCGAGCGCGTCGTCCCCCTGGATGACGGCCGGTCCGGTGCCGGTCAGCCGGGTCACCGCGCCCGTGGAGACCGACAGGGTCGAGCTCTCCGAGCCGGCGCCGACCTTCACGTCACCCGACGCCCCGCTCGCGGTCGACACCCACCCCTCCGGTGCCTCCGGCTCCGCCGATGGGCACACGAGCGTGGAGCTGGTCAGCTTGGTCAGGGACGGAGCGTGGGTGGTGTCGTGCACCGGTGGCTTCTGCACCAGAGCCAGCACGCCGACGGTGACCAGCGGGATCACCAGCGCCAGCGCGCTCATGGCGTCGACACGCGGCGTACGACGCCGGCGGACGACGTCCGCCACGCGTACCCGCTTGCCGGGGCTCATCCGAGGTCCCCTCGGCGATGCGAGCGCTGCGAGCAGCGGCATGGGGTGGTCATGCGTCGTCCTCCTCGGTACGCCGGCGCACGCGCAGCGTGGGCATGCTCAGCACCAGGACGACGACCAGCCCGCCGACCTGCAGGGCGAGCAGGGCGATCCGGACCCACGAGCGTGGTCCGTCGACCGCGTGCGGGTCGACCGGGGTCTCGATCCGCCAGGTGCGCGTGGCCTGGCTCTCGGTCCCGGCCTGGCCCAGCCCGTCGGTGGCGTCGAGCCCGGCCGCGACCGAGCCGTCGTACGGCTCGGGCAGGACGAGGTACCGGATGCCGGCCGCGGCGAGGTCGTCGACGACCTGGGGCGTCGGACGGGAGACCAGCGCGCGCACGTCGCTCTGGAAGGCCGGGTCGGGCTCGGACGCGTAGCCGATCTCGTCCTCGCCGAGCGTGTTGCCGGCGCCGCGACGGACGGTGTAGGTCAGCCCGTGCGCGGTGTCGCCGCGGATCACCAGGATCCCGGCCGCGGGCTCGGCCGTCGCCTCGTCGGTCATGAACGGCGGGATGCCGGTGTCCTCGCTGTTGGCGAGGTCGCCGGGTCCCTGCCAGACGAACCAGCCCAGGCCGATGGCCGGGATGATCGCCGCCACCACGGCCAGGCCGACGAGCAGCACCTCGTGCCGCTCACGCCGGGAGCGCCGGAGGATCATGATCAGGCCCTGCGCGCCGAGCATCGCCGCGAGGACGAGGCAGCCGTGGAGCACCACCACCATCAGACCGATGCCGGGGCGCACCGAGCCGCCGGGCAGCGGGAGCGGGACGACCGACAGGACGGTCGCGGTGAGCGCGGCCACCGCGGCCACCAGCCAGGCCACCAGGACCGGGATGCGGGTCGCTCGCGGCACGAGGGCAACCGCGGCGAGCACGACCAGCAGCGCCCCCAGCCACCACGGGCCGCCGAGCCCGGGTCCGAACCGGCCGAGCAGGAAGTCGCTGGGCTCGAGGGACGGGTACGGCTGACGGCCCGTCTCCATCAGCAGCAACGACGAGGCTCCGTGCTGGACCGCCGGCCACCACCACGGCGAGAGCAGCACCAGCGGCGTACCCAGGGTGATCGCGGGCAGGCCCCACACCTCGCGACCGCGCGGGAGGCTGCGGGTGACCGCGGCCGCGATCCCGAGCGCCACGACGGCCAGGACCACCGCGAACACCCAGGCGACGGGCTCGAACGCCGAGGCGAGGGCGAGCAGCAGGCCGGTGCGCCAGGCCGCGCGCCGGCGCCGGTCGTGCTCCGGGTCGCCGAAGCCGAGGGCGGCATGGGTCAGGAACGGCAGGATCACCGCGACCGCGACCACGCCGAGGCGGCCGGCGCCGAAGGCACCCGAGGTCACCGGGACGAGCGCGTACGTGACGGCGCCGAGGGCGACCAGCCAGCGCGGCGAGCCGCCCGGATCCACCAGGCGCCCGACGACGCGCAGCATCCGCCAGGCACCCCAGATCCCGAGCGGTACGGCGAGCAGCAGGACCGCCGAGACGGCGGCCGCGGCGCTGTTGCCCAGGAGCGAGCCCACCGCCGCCATCACCACGACGTACGCCGGAGCGGGAACCGCGGTGCCCGTGCCCAGGGCGTGCCACGACTCGGTCCACAGCCCCCAGAGCTGAGAGGCGTGGTCCGGGGCGGGCGCGAGGCCACCGCCGGTGACGTGACCGAAGGCCTCACGGGCACCGAACAGGGAGAGCACCACGACGACCGCCAGCGCGACGGCCAGCGGGTTGGTGAAGAACCGCGCGACGAACCCGGTGTCCTCGGGAGCCTCGTCCTCGTCGACGACGACGGGCCGGCGGATCGGGACCGGGGCGACCGACTCCTTCGCGGACCGCCGTCGGTCGGCGACGTCCTGAGCCTGGTTGAACGCAGCGGCGAGGATGTCGCCGACGAAGTCGAGACCGTGCCGGTAGGGCAACCACCACGGCGCGAGCAGGGGCCTCGGGTCGGCGTCGCCCGAGGAACGTCGCGCGCGGCGCGCCGCGAGCACGTCGAGGGGACTGACGTAGACCGAGAACAACGCCGCCAGGTCGTCGAGGGCCTCGCCCGGTGACCGGACGACGAAGAACCCGACCATCCGGAGGAGCGTGCCGAAGAACAGCCGGACGACCTGCCACGGGAGCTTCCGGGCGGGTGCGTTGGCGAGCAGCGTGAAGAGCGCGGCCCGGCGTTCCTGGTAGTGGGTGTGCCGGCCGGTCAGCGGGGTACGCCGGGTGCCGCGGTGCGCGGCCTCGGCGTGGAACACGATCGCCTGAGGTACGACGACCGTCCGGTGTCCGCGCGACGCGGCGCGCCAGCCGAAGTCGATGTCGTTGCCGAAGATCGGGAGGTTGTCGTCGAAGCCGCCGAGCTCCTCGAGGACCTGACGGCGGACGAGCATGCCGGCGGTGTTCACCGCGAGGACGTCGCGCACCTCGTCGTGCTGACCCTGGTCGTACTCACCCGGCTCGAGGTTGGTCTCGCGGCGCCCGGTGCCCGAGATCGTCACCCCGACCTCGAGGAGCCGCTTCAGCGACGGCCACTCGCGCAGCTTCGGGCCGAGGATCTCCGCGCCCGGATCGTCGGCGGCCGCGGCGAGCAGGCGCTCCAATGCGTCCGGAGCGGGGTTGCTGTCGTCGTGCAGGAGCCAGATCCACTCCGCATCGCCGACCTCGTCGACCTGCTCGAGCGCGATCCGGACCGCCTCGGGGTACGCCGTCCGCCCGGTCACGGTGACGACCTCGTCGAAGGCGTCGACCAGCAGGTCGACGCTCTCGTCCTTGCTCCCGGTGTCGACCGCGACCACGCCGCGCACCGGGCTGGTCTGCGACCGGATCCCGTCGATCACCGCCGGCAGCCACCTGGCTCCGTCGTGGCTGACGAGAAGTGCCACGACTGCCGAACTCACGGTCGATCACCCTAGCGAGGGGTCAGAGCCACCCCGAATCGCCGCGATGGCCCGGACTCCAGGCCCCAGACACCGTCACCGGGTTTCGAGACGCGCCGCCCAGCCCTTCACTTCGTTCAGGTCTGCGCCGGACGCTCCTCAACCTGCGCGCCTCCTCCGAGCCTTCGCAAGCTCAGGCTCGGGGCGCTTCCGGTCTAGACCGCGCGCTTCTTCAGCTTGCGCCGCTCGCGCTCGGAGAGCCCGCCCCAGATGCCGAAGCGCTCGTCGTTCATCAGGGCGTACTCGAGGCAGTCGCCTCGTACGTCGCACGTCAGGCAGACCTTCTTGGCCTCCCTGGTCGAGCCGCCCTTTTCGGGGAAGAACGCCTCGGGGTCGGTCTGTGCGCAGAGTGCGCGCTCCTGCCAGCCCGCTTCCTCGGCGTCCGCATCGAGGAGAAACAGTTCCCTCACGGTGATCGCCCTTTCGACCCTGTATTGACAATCTGGCTGTCATCCGGCTCGGACCGCCCATACCGTCCGAAGAACACTGTGGGAATTACACGCCTGTCGTACACCGGAAGTCAAGGCAGGATCTGGTATTGGCATTCCCCTGCGGAACCGAAACCGACCCGCTACCATCCCCGATTCCGGCTCGAG
The DNA here is from genome assembly GCA_963812055.1 of uncultured Actinomycetota bacterium. Classification (GTDB taxonomy): domain Bacteria; phylum Actinomycetota; class Actinomycetes; order Propionibacteriales; family Nocardioidaceae; genus Nocardioides. The sequence goes on along the minus strand of CAWEUA010000015.1, from coordinate 211,702 downwards.
GATCGGGCTGCCGCGTCGGCTCGCGCGACGGTGCGGCAGGCTACCCACATGCACCACATCACCGTGCTGTCGGGAGGTGTCGGCGGCGCCACCTTCATCGGCGGGCTCCTCCACGGCGCACGCCACGGGATGCTGCCCGGCGTCGACACGGACGCCGAGGTCACCGTGATCGCCAACACCGCCGACGACATCTGGCTGCACGGGCTCAAGGTGTGCCCGGATCTCGACACCGTCATGTACACGCTGGGCGGCGGGATCGATCTCGAGCGGGGCTGGGGACGTCGCGACGAGACCTGGAACGCCAAGGACGAGCTCGCGGCGTACGGCGTGGAGCCGACGTGGTTCGGGCTCGGCGACCGTGACCTGGCGACCCACCTCGTGCGCACCCAGATGCTCGACGCCGGCTACCCGCTCTCCGAGGTGACCGCCGCCCTGTGCCGCCGCTGGCAACCGGGCGTGCGGCTGCTCCCGATGACCGACGACCGGGTCGAGACCCACATCGCGATCGCGGATCCGGAGAGCCCGAGCGGCCGTCGGGTCGTGCACTTCCAGGAGTACTGGGTGCGACTCCACGCGGAGGTGCCGGCCGAGGCCGTGATCCCCGTCGGCATCGAGGACGCCAAGCCCGGCCCCGGTGTGATCGAGGCGATCAGCGACGCCGACCTGGTGATCGTCCCCCCGAGCAACCCCGTGGTCAGCGTCGGCACGATCCTCGGCGTGCCGGGCGTCCGCGAGGCACTGGTCGCCACCCGGGCTCCCGTGGTCGGGCTCTCCCCCATCGTCGGCGGCACCCACGTGCGCGGGATGGCCCAGCAGCTGCTCACCGCCATCGGCGTCGAGGTCGGAGCCGGTGCGGTGGGCGTGCACTACGGCGCCCGATCCAACGGAGGCGTGCTCGACGGCTGGCTCGTCGACAGCGGCGACGAGGGAGAGCTCGACGCGGTGCGAGCGGCCGGTCTCCGCGGCGCGGCGGTGCCGCTGCTGATGACCTCGCCGGAGGCGACCGCGGAGATGGCGGCCGCCGCCGTGTCCCTGGTCTCGTGAGACTGCCGTGAAGGCACGGGGTTGATCACGCTCTGGGCGCCCGACGGCGTCGGCGAGGTACGCCGTGGTGACGACCTGGCCGAGCACCTGCTTCCCGCGCTCGACCAGCCGCTCCTCGACGGCGACGTCGTCTGCGTCACCAGCAAGGTGGTGAGCAAGGCCGAGGGCCGCATCGTGGCCGGCGACCGGGCACAGGCGATCGCTCGGGAGACCCGGCGGCTCGTCGCGCGCAGAGGGCCGCTGTCGATCGTGGTGAACCGGCTGGGGATCACGATGGCCGCGGCCGGTGTCGACGCGTCCAACGTCGAAGGCGGCCGGGTCCTGCTCCTCCCCGAGGATCCCGACGCCACGGCTCGGAGCCTGCGGTCCGCGATCGCGGGGCGAGCCGGCGTGAACGTCGCAGTGCTGGTGACCGACACCGCGGGACGTCCCTGGCGCGAGGGTCAGACCGACATCGCGATCGGCGCTGCCGGGCTCCGCGTCGTCGAGGACCACGCCGGCCGGGTCGACCCCTACGGCAACACCCTCGAGGTCACGGCGCCGGCCGTCGCGGACGAGCTCGCGGGCGCCGCCGAGCTCGCGGCCGGCAAGCTCGGCCGGCGCCCTTTCGTCGTGGTGCGCGGGCGGCCCGACCTCGTGCTGCCTGCCGGCGAGGACGGCCCCGGCGCGGGTGGCCTGTTGCGGGAGCAGGGAGCCGACCTGTTCGGGCTGGGATCCCGCGAGGCCGTCGTGGCCTCCCTGCGCGGCGATGCGGCCGACCGTGTCGTCTTCGGCGCGCCCCTGGACGCCGAGGCGCTGGCCGGGATGCTGACCGACCTGACCGGCGCAGAGGTGGTCCGGGAAGCCGGCGAGATGACGGTCCGGACCGACGACCCCCGGACGCGCTGGGTGGTCCAGGTCGCGGCGTACGCCCATGGTTGGCGGACCGAGAACGAGGCGCCGTCACGAATTCGGTTGCGACCGGGCACTCCGTAGACTCGCCCGCACTCCCTCCCCGTCAGGCCTTCACGAAGAGAGATCCATGGCCAAGTCGTCCAAGTCGTCGAGGTCCGCGCGCACCGAGCGCCAGAAGGTCATCGAGGAGATGCGCGCGCAGCAGAAGGCGGCCGAGCGTCGTCGCGGCGGCATGATCGTCGCCGTCTGCGTGGTCGTCGCTCTCGGGATCATCGTCGCCGCCGCGTGGGGTCCGGTGACCGACCACTTCAAGCAGCAGAAGTACGCCGGCCAGGCGCTCGAGGAGATCGGCGCGGCCGCCAGCGTGTGCCAGGAGCCGACCACCAAGCCCGCCAACGGCAACCAGCAGCACCTGCCCGACGGCTCCCCGGTCGACTACCCCGACAACCCGCCGGCGTTCGGCGAGCACTACATCGACCCCGACCCGATGGCGCGCAAGTTCTACACCGCGCAGGACCGGCCGGCCCTCGGCACGCTCGTGCACAACGAGGAGCACGGCTACACCATCCTCTGGTACGACGACAGCGTCGCCGGCGACTCCACCCAGATGGCCCAGATCAGGGCGATCGCCGACAAGTTCGCCGGTACCAGCGACCTGCGCGACAAGTTCAAGGCCGTGCCGTGGACCGAGAAGGACGGCAAACCCTTCCCGAGCGGTCAGCACATCGCCTTCACCCACTGGTCGGTGGGCGGCACCGAGAACGCCGCGGCCGGGAGCGACAACCAGGTCGGCGTCTGGCAGTACTGCTCGAAGACGTCGGGTTCTGCCCTGAAGACCTTCATGCTCGACTACCCGTTCAGCGACTCCCCCGAGCCCAACGGCATGTAGGGTCGCGGCGCTCGCCCGACCTGAGGAGCTCGTGTGAACACCTCCGACCCCGACGTCGGCCGGCCCACCCGGGCCTCGGTCGTCAGCGGCTACTTCAACCCGCTGCATCCCGGCCACCTGGACCTGTTCGAGGCGGCCCGGGCGCTCACCGGGTACCTCGTCGTGATCGTCAACAACGACGCGCAGCAGGAGCTGAAGAAGGGCAAGGTCATCCAGCCCGAGGCCGACCGGCTCCGCATCGTGCGTTCGCTGCGCGTGGTGGACGACGCCGTGCTCGCGGTCGAGAAGGGGCCCGGCATGGACGGGTCGCTTCGACCTGGTGCGCGCGGCGTACCCGGCGACCGAGCTGGAGTTCTGCAACGGCGGCGACCGCACCGACGTCGACACGCTGCCCGCCGAGGAGATCGAGGCGGCTCGCCGCAACGACATCCGGCTTCGCTACGGCGTGGGCGGCTTCGACAAGGCCGACTCCAGCTCGCGCATCAACACCGAGCTCGGACGCGAGGGTCGGTGACGACGTTCCCCCGGATCCTCGCGCGGCTGCTGGCCGCGGACCCGGCGCGTCCGTTGGTGACCTTCTACGACGATGCGACCGGTGAGCGGACGGAGCTGTCGGTGACGACCTGGGCCACCTGGGTCGCCAAGGTCTCGTCCCTCCTCGCCGACGAGCTCGAGGTGGAGCACGGCGACCGCCTCCTCGTCGATCTCCCCGCCCACTGGCTCGGCACCGTCGTGCTCGGTGCGGCGTGGGGGTGCGGGATCGAGGTCGTCTGGGAGGGCGAGGCGGCCGCCGTCGTCACCGGCCCCGAGGGCCTCGCTCGCTGGGCTCCGGAGGCCGCTGCGATCCCGGTCGTGGCGACGGCGCTGCACCCGTTGGCCCGGCCCTTCGCGGACGGCGTACCTCCGGGTGTGCACGACCTCGGTGTCGACGTCTGGTCACAGCCCGACGCGTACGCCGCCTATCCCGGGCCGGCGGACGACGACATGGCCGTGACCGGGACGACCCAGGCCGAGCTGTGGGGGTCGGCCGCCGCCGGCGAGCTGCTGGCCGACGACGGCCGCCTCCTGTCGGAGGCGAACCCGGCTTCCCCTTCCGGTCTCGCCTCCCTCACCGAGCCGCTGGCGCGCAGCGGCTCGCTGGTTCTGGCCGCCCACGTCTCCGCGGAGAGACGCGAGCGGATCGCTGCCGACGAGCGAGTCACCGACCGGTTCGCGTCCGGCCGAGACTCCTTAGCTCGCCAGGTCGTAGCCCCCGAACCCGCCACCGAGGTACACCGGGGTCTTGAACCCCGAGCCGGAGCCCGGAAGGGCGTAGAGACGTCCGTTGCTCTTCTTCCGGACGATGAGGTCGGGATGTCCGCCCAGCCGCAGGTCGCTGACGCCGATCGCCCAGTCGTACGGCGAGAGGTCCACCTTGATCTTCGAGCGCGCGTGCAGTCCGCCGGGCCCGTTGCCGTGCAACAGCGTGAGTGCTCCGCCGCGTCGGACCAGGCTGTCGGGAGCACCGTCGGAGTCCCATCGCCCGATCCCGATCGGCGTGCCGTCCTTCAGCGCGCCGTACACCGGGTAGGACTTCCTCAGTCCCGCGGTCCCCTTGCCGGGGTAGACCCGCAGGACGCCGCCGCGGGGCTGGCCGACCAGGTCGGGGAACCCGTCGCCGGTCATGTCGCCGACGGCCGCGAGCTTTCCCACCTGCCCGAAGCCCGTGGCCAGGGTGACGGCGCGTTTCAGGTGGCCGTGGCCGTCGCCGCGCCACAGGGCCAGCTTGCCGCTCGAGGCGTTGCGGGTGACGACGTCGCCGTGACCGTCGCGGTCCCAGTCGCCGGCGACCATGATCTTGTCAGCGCCGGAGAGGTCGGCGTGGCTGTCGATCGGCCGGCCCAGGGTGAAGCCGCCGGGGTTGATCCAGGCCCGGACCTTGCCGTCGGAGAGCGACACCACGTCGGGCGCCTTCGACCCGTGCACCTGGCCGATCGCGAGGTCGGACGCCCCGGCGAACCTGGTGAGTGGACCCAGCCGACGGGAGAACGTCCCGTCGCCGTTGCCGGGCAGCACGTAGCCGGTGCCGGTCTTCCGCGACCTCACGAACAGGTCGGCCCGGTGGTCGTGGCTCAGGTCTCCGCCGCCGGCGATCACGTCGTACCTGCTGAACCGTCCGGGGACCTGGACGCTCTTGGCGAACGTCCCGTCCCCGTGGCCGGCGAAGAACCAGAGATGGCCGTCGCCGTCGCGCGCCACCAGGTCGGCGTTCCCGTCGCGGTCGAGGTCGCCGGCCGCCGCGATCAGGCCGAAGGAGCCCCACGAGGTGCCGACGTGCTCGCGCCGGAAGCGGCCGTCGGCCCTCTGCAGGAACTCCACGAGCGCACCCGTCGAAGGGTTGCGTGCAGCAAGGTCGTTGCGACCGTCGCCGTTCAGGTCGCCGGGGGCGACCACCTGGTCGAGACCGCGGAACGCCGAGAGCACCTTCGTCGCGTCACCGTACGAGCCGGACGACGACCCGGGACGAACGGCCACCGCCCCGTCGTCCTGACGGACCAGGAGGTCGCTGCGGCCGTCGCCGGTGATGTCGCGCGTGACAATGAGCTGGTTCCCACCGCCCGCCCCCGAGGCGACGGTGACGGCCGGCGGGAAGTGCAGGAGCCCCCCTGTGGGGACGACGAACGCCTCACCGTCGGAGGCCCGCCGGACCACGATGTCCGGGGCCGGCGTCGACGCGAGGTCGGACTCGAGCTGACGTCCTGACCAGCCCCGCTGCTCGGCGGCAGCGAGCTTGCGGATCTTCGGCAGCTTGTCGTAGAGGTACTGGCCCGGGCAGAGCGTGGCCGCCGCGTCGCGGTGGCCGTTGATCGCCTGGAACCACGACTTGGTGACCCACTGGTGGGTCGAGGCCGCATCGACACCGTGCAGCGAGAGCTTCCAGGCGAACAGCGCGCCGTACGCCTGGATCATCGCCTTGCTCGGCTTGGTGATCTGGTAGTTGCCGATCGCCGAGGCAGCGAACGAGTCGTCGTTGTAGCCCAACGTGTGAGCGCCGACGACCGGGCGGTCGACCCCGCCGTACCGGCCCTCCCAGATGCGGCCGAACCGGTCGATCAGGAAGTTGTAGCCGATGTCGCTCCAGCCCCGGGACTTCACGTGGTAGGCGTAGATGCTGCGCAGGAGACCGGGGACCTCGGCCCTGGTGTAGTCGTTGGCGTTGACCGTGTGGTGCACGAAGCCCGCGTGCACGTCGCCGTAGTGCAGGGAGGACTTGCCGCGGATCCTCTCGTCGGCACCCCACTGCTTGCGCGAGTAGATCACCGGCTTCGGGGTGGACACCGCGGCCGCGAGGCTCGCCGCGTCGTCGGCCCCGCTCGTCGAGGTCGACGCGGGTTCGGCGTACACCGAGTCGGCGCCGGTGTCGCCGTCCATGGTGCTGGTGTCGATCGCGGCGCGCTCCGCCGTCGAGTGACGCGCGTGCCCCGGGGAGACAACCGCGAGCTTCATGTCCGCGGGCAGCGGACGCCGCGACACGACGCGCACCTGTACCCGGCCGACCTTGCCGACCAGGACGGGGTCGGTGCCGGGTCGGGCGTGCCGCGCCTCGGCCGAGCCCGGGTCGGGGCCGTGCTCGGGGTCGTAGGGGACCTTGGACCACCGGGTCCACTCGCCGTCCGTGCGGGTTCGCGCCTTGACGGTCAGTCCGGTCTCGGGGATCTGGACGCCGTGCGCCCAGGTCACTCCCACCTCGCCGAAGCCGGTGACCCGCTGGGGGGTCGTGGTCAGTCGCGACGTCCCACCGGCCTGCGGGGCCAGGCGGGACGAGGTGGTCGAGAGCCCGCGACCGGCGCTCGAGGTGGACGCGGTCAGCTGGACCTCTCGGACGTGGGCCTTGACCGTGCCGGTGGGCACCCGCGAGGCCTGCTGTGCCTCGGCCGTGTACGCCGCCAGGTCGGCGGACGGCGACGCGACTCGGGACCCGCTGCCCTCCCCCACCGTCGGCGTGGTCCCGACGACGTCCAGGGTGACGACACTGGCCGCCGGTGTCAGCGCAGCGAGCACGACGCCGAGCGCCAGCAGCTGCTGGCAGGCCGTGACGAATCGGCTGCGGTTCGGGGACACGTGAGAGCTCCAGATGTGTGGGGGAAGAAGTCACACGAGCAGCAAGTGTCACACCAGTCACACGAGGCGGGAAGAAGTTCTGAGTAACTACAAATGTGTAATTTCCAGTCGACACGCCGGTCGGGACGAGATCGTCGCGGGCTGGCTAGCGTGCCTCCTACACGCGACCGGCGAGGAGAGAAGGCGCATGTCGGACTACCCGGAACTGCTCCACACGGCGATCGATGCGCAGGACTGCCGGGGGCTCGCGGAGTTCTACCGCGAGCTCCTGGGTCTGCACTACCGGGAGGGCGAGGAGCCGCCCGCCGACGGTAGTCCGGACGACGCCGACTGGCTCGTCCTGCTCGACGCCGACGACCGCCGCGTGGTGACGATCCAACAGAAGCACGACACGGCTCCCCCGACCTGGCCGTCCGAGCGCGTCCCGATGCAGATGCACATGGACTTCAAGGTCCCCACCGTCGAGGACCTCACTCGCCACCGCAGGCGTGCGGAAGGACTCGGCGCCACCTTGCTCTACGACCGGTCGGCGGACGAGGGCGAGCCACTCTTCGTCATGCGGGACCCCGCCGGCCACCCGTTCTGCCTGCTCGTCCAGTGAGGACGGGGCAGAGCTAGCTGCCCGGCCAGTGCCTCTCGAGCTGCATGAGCGGGCGCGGGTGCAGGGTCCGAGTGGTGGACGGGTGGACCATCCCCTGCCGGGGCGGGCCCGCTGCCCAGGCCAGGCGGACGTGACGCTTGGCTTCGGCCCGGCGACACTCGAGGTACCCGCAGGCGATGACCTCCACCCTCGCCGCGGCGTGACCGCGGGCGAAGGTCCCGACAGGCGAGACCAACCGCGCCGACCAGTGATGACGCTTGCCGTTGCATCTGATCCCGTTTTCCGAGTCGGCCTGGATCTTCAACCGCCCAGCCCGCTGGAACAGGTGGGCGCTGCTGAAGGCGAAGGCCTCGCCGTGCTCGCAGAAGTAGGTGCCGTGGATCTGCGCGGCGCCCCCGTGGAAGGCCACGCCCCGCTTGGCCACGGACACGCGCACGTGGGGCGGAAATGCCTTCGTGAACCTCATGTCGAGCGTGCCGCCGTTCACCGAGCTGTCGGAGAACACCATGAAGTAGTAGGTCTTCCCCGCCTTCGCGTGCAGCGCGGCCGCACCCGGGCCACAGGCGACGAGGGAGTCGGGGGTCGGAAGTCCCTTGAAGGCCATCACGCCGGTGCTGTAGCTCGAGTGACTCGCGTTCAGCACGACCCTGCGGTCCTTGACGGGCGAGTACTGGTACCAGACGGAGGCGTTCGTCGCGGGCGCACCGCAGTTCTCGTTCACCGCCTCGTCCAAGGCGTCCGTCGTGGCCTCGGTGGTGTCCTGCACCACATGGTCACCACGGTGAAGCGCGACGGCACCCGCAGGTACGTCGTTCCCGGGTGGCGCCGCCAGCGCAGGGGCCGCGGCGAACGGCACCAGCGCCACCGCCATCGTCGCCGGAATGAGAAGCCGAAGTGCCTTCATGTGCCGAGACCCCCTGTGTCCTTGCTGGACGTACCGGTGGAGCGTACTGCCACTCGGGGGCATCTGTCGTGGCTGACACCCAGGCGTCAGATGTCCGCGCCCATCTCCTCGTCGAGCTCTTCCTCGGTGTCGAGGGCGTTCTCGGTGTCGTCGTCGTAGTGGAGGAACTTGATGCCCTCGTCGACGTCGCCGTCGAAGGTGAGCCGGCCCTTCTCCAGGACCAGCACGCGGTCGCACATCTTGCGGACGCTGCCGGTGGCGTGGCTGACGTAGAAGAGCGTCGTGCCGCTGTCGCGGATCTCCTGCATCTTCGCCAGGCACTTCTTCTTGAACGGTCGGTCACCGACCGCGAGCACCTCGTCGGCCAGGAAGATGTCGGCGTCGACGTGGATGGCGACGGCGAAGCCCAGCCGGGCGAACATGCCGGACGAGTAGTGGCCGACGGGAGAGTCCAGGAAGCGGCCGATGTCGGCGAACTCGACGATGTCGTCGAACTTGCGCCGCGTCTCGGCCTCGGTCATGCCGAGGATGGCGGCGTTGAGGTAGACGTTGTCGCGTCCGGTCAGCTGGGGATGGAAGCCCGCACCGGTCGCGATCAGGCCGGCCGTCCGGCCTCGCGTCAGCACCCTGCCGGCGTCGGGACGCATGATGCCGTTGATCATCTTCAGCAGCGTGCTCTTGCCCGAGCCGTTGAGCCCCATCAACCCGATGGACTCGCCCTGTTGCACGGTGAACGAGACGTCGTCGACCGCCAGGAAGGAGTCGGACAGCTCCTGCTGGCGCATCATCGCGACCGACATCTGCTTCAAGGTCCGGTGGTAGCGCAGGGTGAACGTCTTGGAGACGTGACGGACGACGATCGACCTGTTGTCGTCCTTCCGATCGCCGCGGCTCACAGCAGACGCTCCGGGATCCGCCGCTCGAGGCGGCTGAACGTCGTCTGCGCGATCGCCAGCACCACCAGGCTGAAGAGCAGCGCCCGGATGCTCAGCCAGAACAGGTTCGGCGGCATGTCGACGGCGGCCGTGCGTGCCGGGTTGCTGGTGGCTCCCACCCAGAAGCAGCGCTGGAACGCCAGCACGGCCTCGACGATCGGGTTCAGCAGGTAGATCGACGTGTGACCGTGGAACCGCAGGGCCACCAGGGTGTAGGGGTACATCATCGGGACGCCGAACCGGACGAAGTTGCTGAGCACGTTGACCGCGTTCGACACGTCTCGCATGAAGACGTTGGCCGCGCTGAACATCAGGGCCAACGCCGTGCCCAGCGTCATGCTGATCAGCAGCCCGAGCGCGCCGTAGACCAGGCCGACCGGGTCGGGTTGCCAGCCCGCGATGGTCGTGGCGACCAGCAGGATGATCACCTGCGGCACGACATGGAACAGGGACACCAGCATCGAGGCGACGGGGAACATCTCCCGTGGGACGGCCATCTTCTGCACCAGCGACTTGTTGCGCACGATCGACCGGGTGCCGGCGTTCATCGTCTCCACGAAGAAGTGGACGATGATCAGGCCACAGAAGACGTGGATGGCGAAGTCCTCCGTGCGCTGGGCGCGCCCGAAGAGGATGCCCATCACGAAGTAGTAGATGAAGAACTGCGTCAGCGGGTTGACGTAGGACCACAGCAGCCCGAGCACGGAGCCCTGGTACCGCGCCGCGATCTCGCGGCGCACCAGCAGCGTCAGGATGTAGCGGTGCCGGAAGACCTCGAGCAGGCCCTGCTCCGACCACGGCGGTCGGAGCGGGTCGTGGACCCGTCGCTTCCCCAGCGGCGCCGCGGGGGCGCTCATCTGCGTCTCACTCCTCGGTGTCCGACCAGGGCCGGAACGTCTCTTCCCAGGCCTCGGGCGAGGTGATGTCTGCCAGCGCTTCGCGGTACTCCGCGGCCAGTCGCGGCCACTCGCGGTGCAGCTGCGCGTGGATGGCGACCGTCTTGCGCAGCAGCTCGCGATAGTGCTCGGGGTCGCGGCGGTAGAGAGCGGCGGAGGCGCCGTCGTTCATCGACACGACGGCGGAGTCGTAGCCCGCCAGGCGGTACCACTTGGCGTCCATCGCCGAGAGCTCGGCCTCGGGGAACTCCTTGGACATCTCGCGCACGGGCCGCAGCTGCCGGATCGGCGCCAGCCCCGCGGTCACCAGCTGCGCGACCCGGCCCGGGATGTCGACGCCGGCGCCCTTGCCCTTCCGCGGCGGCTTCGTCCGGCGTACCGGCGGGAAGCTGTCGGGGTCGGCGTGGAGCTGGGCGTCGGTGAACTGCTTGCGGAACGTGTTGACGTCGTCGAGCTTGTGCGACAGGACCCCGTGCAGCCCGTAGGGACCGGCGAGCACGTCTTCCAGGGCCTGGTGGCGGAGCTCGACCGCGGAGTACTGCAGCGAGACCAGGTGCTTGATCTGATGGTTGAGGCTCTCGCGCACCATCCGCCCGCCCTTGGGGTACGGCGAGTGGAGCAACGCTGCGATGAAGCGGTTGCGGTGGTGGAAGTAGGCCTGCCAGTCGACCGCGTCGTTCTTGTCGGTCCACGGGATGTGCCAGACCGCCGCACCGGGGAACGTCACGGTCGGGTAGCCGGCCTCCTTGGCCCGCAGCCCGAACTCGAGGTCGTCCCACTTGATGAAGATCGGCAGGGAGAGACCGACCCGCTCGAGCACCTCGCGCGGGATCAGGCACATGAACCAGCCGTTGAAGTCCACGTCCACGCGCTTGTGGAGCCAGCGCGCGGAGCGGATGTTGCGGGCGGCGAGATCCCAGTCGCTGAAGCCGTCGAGCGGCGTCATCCACCAGAACTTCCACGGCTGGACGATCTCGCCGAAGCTGTGCAGCCGCGAGCGGGAGTAGATCGAGAACATGTGGCCGCCCACGATCGTGGGCCGGCGGGCGAGGTCACCGAAGGTGACGGCGCGGATGATGCCCTCGGGCTCGCAGACGACGTCGTCGTCCATCATCAGGGCGTACGTCGCGGTGCCCTTGCGCACGGACTCGAGCTGCCCGCGGGCGTAGCCGCCGGAGCCGCCGAGGTTGCCCTGCACGTTCACCACGAGCCGGTCGCCCAGGGCCTTCTCGGCGAACTCGAAGAACTCGCTGTCGGCGACCTTCTTGGTGCCCTGCTCGGAGACGAAGACCGTGTCGAGGTAGGGCCGCAGCTGGTCGTCCTCGCCGATCTGGGTGAGGAGCTTGGCGCAGAAGTCCGGCCGGTTCATGGTGGTGATGACGATGTCGGCGGTGCCGTGCTGGGCACGGTCGGCGGGCACCTCGGCGGTCCACTCGGCCGACTCGACGACGGCGTCCTCGTCGCCCGCGACGACGTCGTACCAGTACCACCCGCCGTCGACGAAGGGCGTCAGGGTGAGGTCGAAGGCGAAGGTCTCGCGGTCACCCTCGACCGTCGCCGCGTCCACGCGCTGGGAGCGGCCGTTGGCCATCGACTTGTACACCGTGACGCTGGCGCCGCGGCCGGCGACGGTCACGCTCAGCCGCACGTCGTCCACGACACTCCAGCGCCGCCAGTACGACGCCGGGAACGCGTTGAAGTAGGTGCCGAACGACATCTTGTCGCCCTGGCGCAGGCGGAACGCCGTGCGCGACTCGATCTGGTCGGGATGCACCGCGCGACCGGTCGAGGTCGACTGGCGGATCGCGGCGTTGTTGAGATCCTTGGCGGCGCGGTTGCCGCCGATCTCGTAACGGTCCGCGTCGAGGCGCGGCTCCTCGGGGTCGACGTACAACGCGAACACGTCGGTGTCGCGGTCGATCGGCAGGATCTGTCGTTGCAACAGGCGGCGCGACTTCGGCGCCGCCTGGTCGACGGTCTCGGCGGTGGTGCTCATTCGTCCACTCCTCCGCTGGCCAGCGCCTCGCCGGAGGCGAAGTGCGGCCGCAGCTTGTTGTCGAACATGGACAGGGCCGAACCGATGGCCATGTGCATGTCGAGGTACTTGTAGGTGCCGAGACGACCGCCGAAGAGCACCATCGGCTCCTTCTTCGCCAGCTCGCGGTACTTCAGCAGCGTGGCGCGGTCCTCGGCTGTGTTGATCGGGTAGTACGGCTCGTCGCCCTCCTCGGCGAACCGGCTGTACTCGTGCACGATCACGGTCTTCCCGGGCAGGTAGGTGCGCTCGGGGTGGAAGTGCTTGAACTCGTGGATCCGCGTCCAGGGCACGTCCCCGTCGTTGTAGTTCATCACCGCGCAGCCCTGGAAGTCGTCGACCTGCTTGACCTCGGCCTCGAGGTCGACGGTGCGCCAGGACAGGCGGCCCTCGCTGTTCCCGAAGTACTCGTCGACCGGCCCGGTGTAGATGATCGGGACCTGGCCGGTGAACTCCTCCCGGAGTCCGTTGGCGGAGTCGAAGAAGTCGGTGTCGAGCCGGACCTCGATCCGCGGGTGGTCCGCCATCTTCGTCAGCCACGCGGTGTAGCCGTCGGTCGGGAGACCCTCGTGGGTGTCGTTGAACCAGCGGTTGTCGAAGTTGTAGCGCACCGGGAGCCGGGTGATGATGTCGGCGCTCAGCTGGGTGGGATCGGTCTGCCACTGCTTGGCGGTGTACCCCTTGATGAAGGCCTCGTACAGCGGCCGCCCGATCAGGCTGATCGCCTTCTCCTCGAGGTTGCGCGCCTCGTCGGTCTCGAACTCGCTCGCCTGCTTGGCGATCAGCTCCTTCGCCTCGTCGGGCGTGTGGGAGCGACCGAAGAACTGGTTGATCAGACCGAGGTTCATCGGCAGGGAGTAGACCTGCCCGTCGTACTGACCGAAGACCCGGTGCTGGTAGTTCGTGAACGACGTGAAGCGGTTGACGTACTCCCACACCCGCTCGTTGGAGGTGTGGAAGAGGTGCGCGCCGTACACGTGCACCTCGATGCCGGTCTCGGGGTCGGCCTCGCTGTAGGCGTTGCCGCCGAGGTGACGGCGTCGCTCGAGGACGAGTACGTCGAGGTCGAGTTCGTTGGCACACCGCTCAGCGATGGTGAGGCCGAAGAACCCCGAGCCCACGACGACGAGGTCGGGCTTGGACAAGGTGGAGGCTCCTGATCGGGTCCCAGGTCGGTCGGGCCGTCAGTCTACCGAGGAGAAGGGGTCGAACCTGGAATCGAGCACGGGCCGCGAGGCACTCCATGAGGCAGATCACCCGGGTCTACAGTGCAGCCCGCACCCTCGGGAGGAGGTCCGCGTGTTCGAAAGCGCTGAGGAGAAGGCGGCCAAGCAGAAGGCCCGCGAGGAAGAAGAGGCTCGCGTCGCGGCGGCGGCGCAGGCCGCGACGGACGAGAAGGCACGCCGCGCGTGGCTGGCCAGTCCCGTCGGCGGAGCCGCCAGCCACGACTTCATGGTCACCGGGCAGTCCAGCACCGAGCGGGTCCTCCTCAGCGGGGAGAACACCGCCGTGACCGGAGCGATGGTCGGGGTCTACCTCTTTCGCAACGACCGCACCGTCGCGGCTCCTGCGGATGCCGGGCCGCCCACGAGTACTCCCTCCTAGGAGGGCGGGGGTACGCCCCGCATCGGGCGGGCGTCGCGCACCGCTCGCAGCACATTGCCGGCCTCGGCCTTCCCGCCGCGGATGGGGCTCAGCACCACGACCGACGCCGCGATGGCGTAGGGCTTCGCCCGCACCAGGGGGTTGGCGCCGTAGCGGAAGTGCACCGCGAACAGGTTGCGGTACATGTAGTAGCCCTTCCACGTGTCGAGGGCGTGCTGCTGGTCGAAGTCGAGCTGGCGCACGAGCACGGCGTCACGGACCGCCCAGATGCGGTAGCCCGCGCGGCGCGCGCGCAGCGCGAGGTCGACGTCGTCGTAGAAGATGAAGAAGGTCTCGTCCGGCAGTCCGACGGCGTCGATCACCTCGCGGCGCAACAGGAATCCCTCGAACGCCACGATCTCGATCTCGACCCGCTCGGGCATCGCCGACCGCTCGCCGTACGACGTCTCGACGCTCGCGCGCTTCGGGCGGATCGACCACGGTCGCTTCAGGTCGAAGTCGGTCGCCGCCTTCTCGACGAGGTGTCCGCGCGTGTTCTCACGCACCGACATCAGGCAGGGCTCGTCGATCGCCATCAGCACGGCGAGACAGTCGGGAGCGGGGACCACGTCGTCGTCCATCAGCCAGATCCGGTCGAAGCCCTGGCCGTACGCCGCCTCCGTGCCGGCCCGGAAACCGCCGGAGCCGCCGGTGTTCGTGTCGAGGTGGATGCGCTGCAGGGCCAGCCCGGTGTGGGCGTCGAGGATCTCCCGGGTGTGGTCGGTGCTGGCGTTGTCGACCACGATCACGGCGTCCGGCTGATGGGTCTGCGCCGCAAGGCCGTCGAGCGTCCGGCCGAGCAGCTCGGCGCGGTTGAAGGTGACGACCACGACGGCGACGGTCTCGGTGCGGGTCGGCGGGCTCACGACAGGAACCTCTCGTGGCCGGTGAAGTCGCCGCGCAACGCGTCGCGCCAGGCACCGACGCTGAGCCGGATGCGGGCCGGGTCGCGCCGGGTGAAGGTGTAGAACCACAGGGTCTTGCCGACGAACGCCAGCGCGTGGAGGGTGCCGGCGTACTCCCGGAGGTTGACCAGGTTGTTGCGCGCCATGCAGTAGTGCTTGAGGTCGCTCGGGGTGTCGTTGTACGTCGTCCGCCCGAAGGCCATCGGCGTACCGAGGTTGCCGACCGACGGGTGGCGCACCCGGGCGTCGACCACGGTCGCGACGCGCGCTCCCGCCCGCTCGGCGCGGAGGCGGTACTCGTGGTCGTCGCCCCAGATGAAGAAGTCGGCGCGCGGGAGCCCGATCCGCTCGACGAGGTCGCGGGTCACCAGCACCCCGTTGAACGGGATGACGATGCCTCGGATCAGGCCGTCGGCGGCGGCGCGGCGTACGTCGCGCATCGCGTGGACGACGCGGGTGCCGCCCGGCAGGCGGATCGGGAAGACCAGCCGCTCGGGGTCGGCCTCGTCCACGACCACCGGCCCCCAGAAGTCGAGGTCACCGGCATGCGCGAGCAAGAGGTCGAGACAGTCGGGCTCCGGCAGACCGTCGTCGTCCATCAGCCAGACCAGGTCGGCGCCGCGCTCGACCGCCCAGTCCAACCCCTCGTGGAAGCCGCCGGCGCCCCCGGAGTTGTGGTCCAGGGTGCGCGCGAGCACCCGTGGTCCGTCCAGGCTCGCGAGCCACTCCGAGGTGCCGTCGGTCGACGCGTTGTCCACGACGAGGACCTCGTCGAGACCCGGCACGTCCGCGAGCATCTTCACCAGGCGCTGCAGCAGCTCCAGCCGGTTGTAGGTGACCACGACGGCGGCGATGCGGTCACGGGCTGGCACCCCAGAGACTCTAGTGACCCGTCGGCCGTCGGCCGGCCGACCGGGGTGTGGCGACGGTCATTCGCGTCGTGGTCGATATCGGATCCAGTGTCTTTCGACGCCGGGTTTGGGTGGTGGTAGGAATTCGGGTCTGTGGTCGTCGGGATTGATGCGGATTTCCCAGGGTGAGTGGTGGATGACCCGGTGGTGATGACCACACAGTAAGACGAGATTCGACAGTTTGGTTTCGCCGCCGGATATCCAGTGCAGGATGTGGTGGGCGTGGCACATCAACGGTGGCCGGTCGCAGCCGGGGAACGCGCAGTGCCGGTCGCGGATCACCAGGGCGGCCCAGATCGCGAGGGTGACCAGTCGTTTGGCGCGGCCGACGTCCAATGGCTCGCCTCGGCTGCCGAGGACGGCGGGGATGATCTCGGCGTCACACGCCAACCGCCGGATGGTCGAGACCGAGCAGCTCGTTGACGGCGTCGTCGGCCAACCCGGCCAGGCCCTCACGCAGTGAGTCGAGGGTGGTGGTGACCATGAGCCGGGCGGGTGCGCCGTGGGAGTCGGGTGGCAGGTCGGTGTCCAGGGCGTGCTGGGCGGTCTGGACCAGGGCGTCCCACATCCGGGCCCCGGCGTCGCGTGGGTCGCGGACCAGCTCCCCGTCGAGCCCGTCGTGTTCGTCGACGGCGGGTGCGGGTGCGGTCAGGGGCATGAGCGCGGCTTTGAGGAGGGCGCCGTCCTCGGCCGATCCGCGGCCCTTGACCCGGACTCCGCCGGCTCCGTCGGGTGCGATCGAGAGGTATCTGCCCAGGTGGGAGGCACGTTCCTCGCGGTCCAGCTGCCGTTCGAGCTTCCGGTCCACCGCGTCGGGGTCGACCACATGCACCAGATGGCGGCCGGTGCCGGGCGAGGTCGGTGGCATCGAAGCTCCCGGCATGCTCGAGCAGGGTGGCTTCTCCCCGGGCTCGGACCGCCGGACCTGACGGGAGTGCGTCGACGGATTTCACGATCACGTCGGCCTGCTCGGGTGACACGGTGCCCGCTGCCATGGCCTCCCGGGTGGACTGCCGAGGGGTCCGGTCAACGCGTGGGCGCGGGCCACGACCCGGCGACCCTCGCCCTTGCGGAGGCCGCCGAGGTGGGTCAGCCAGTCACCGGTCGACCCGTAGTGCAGCTTCTGCTTGCCGAGGTCGCGGTGGTCGGCCTCGGCAACCGCGCCTGCCTCGACGGCCGCGGCCACCGCACGCAGCCGCGCGAGCTGCTCGACCACGCCGACCAGGTCGTCGTCGGTCTGGTTCGTCCACCACGTCGCATCCAGATCTCGCACCATCGCCACCACGTCGGCCAGCACAGCCGCGGGGCTGGGCTGGGGGTGGAGGTCCGAGATCGACATAGGAATATCGAATCAGAGACCACCGACACTCAGACCGGTTATCCACAGGAATATCGAGCACTATTCCTGAAAAGAACATGAGAATTCGAGGACCAGCGACCTTCAGCGACCCGACGAAACTCCGCACGACCGAAAGCCGGCAACGGCGGCCGGGGGACAAACCGCCCGCTCCGTCTCTATTCAGCCAAAGACCGCAACCACCCACGAGCCGCCACGTGCCGACGTTCTGCCGAGGGGTGGTTTCGAGACGGTCGCAGAGCGACCTCCTCAACCACCAGTGGACAGCGTCCGACCTCCTCAACCACCGGAGACCCGCGGGGGACTCACACGTCGACGGTGAGCCGCACGGTCACCTCGTCGCCGAGCTCGAGGTGCTCGGGCTTCCGGACGGCGTCCTTGATCGGGACGACGTACCCGCCGTCCTTGGGCCACAGCGAGGTGGTGAACTCCGTCTCGCCGATCCGGCCGCGGACCGGGATCATCCCCCAGCCGTAGGTGACGTACGCCGCGGCGTCGCGCAGCTCCTCGGCCTCGTCCTCGGGCACCCCGACGAAGTGGTACGGCGCCGGGCCGCGCCACTCGAACATCGGCCCGGCGAACTCGAGGTCCATGGACCTACTCCACCAGAACCGTCCGACAGGCGCTCAGCAGGAGGCGGCGAGGTCGCTGGAGTCGTTGGCGGCGTACCCGTCCTTCAAGGAGCCGATCGAGCCACCGGTGACGCCCGTGCCGTCCTTCGGCTTGTGGTGATGAACCCCGGCGCCGGGGTGCTCCGACTTCGCGATCGCCTGCTTCACCTTGCGCTGGATCAGTCCGATGTCCGGGTCGCCGGTGTTCACCAGCGGCGGCACGAGCGACAGCGTCGCGACCGGCTGGCCCTTCGCCTTCATCGCCAGCTCCATGAACGTGTCGACCTCACTGGCCGGGATGTCGGTCGAGACCATCTCCGAGGAGGCCGTGGCGATCTTCTCGAAGTTGGTGAGCACCGTCTGCGGGCTGAGCTGGTGCAGCATCGCGTTCATCACGCACTTCTGCCGCGCCATCCGCGAGTAGTCGTCGGAGCTGTCCCGTGAGCGTGCGAACCAGAGCGTGTCGTAGCCGTTGAGCTTGCGGGTGCCCGGCTTGATGTACCCGGTCACGTCGGCGCCGAGCCCGCCGACGGGGATCGGCTGCCGCACATGGAGGGTGACGCCGCCGACGGCGTCGACCAGACCGCGGAACCCGGCCAGGTTCACGAACGACCAGTAGTTGATCTTCAGCCCGGTGATGCCCTCGATCGCCGAGATCGTGGCGTCCATGCCCGGGTTCTTGACGCCCTTGAACAGCTTCTGGTGGTCGCCCACCCAGGTGTTCACGCCGTTCAGCTCGCAGTTGGGGTAGCCGCAGTTGAAGCCGTGCGGCCACGCCTTGTGCATCACCGATCCCTTGGCGAAGGGGAAGTCCGTCATGTTGCGGGGCAGGCCGATCAGCACCGTCTTGCCGGTGTCGGCGTCGACGCTGGCCACGGTCATCGAGTCGGTGCGCAGCCCCCAGCGGCCGGCGCCGGAGTCGCCGCCCACGAGCAGCACGTTGTAGCGACCGTCGTTGGCGCCGTGCACGGTGTCGCCGGAGAACATCGTCAGGATGAAGCTGCGCTGGACGCCGACCAGGTGGGCGCCGAAGAGGAGCGCGCCGGCGACGGAGAAGCACAGGATGCCGTTCAGGCCGACCACGGCGCGGCGGTGGCCGAGGGCGAGCGACAGCGGCTGACCGATCCGCCACGCATCGAGGAAGAGCAGGGCCCACCCCACGGCCAGCAGCATCAGGCCGAGCCGGAGGATGCCGAGCACGGTGGTGTCGGAGACGAACCAGAAGACGTACTGGTGGTGGAACGACGCGAGCACCAGACCGACGGCACCCGCGACCAGCAGCGCGGCCCAGAGTCGCGTCGCGATGCGGCCGAGGCGGCGGTTGCCCGCGACCAGCTGGGCGGACCCCGGCACGACCAGGGTCATCACCATCAGCATCAGGGCGCGCCGGTAGCGGACCCGTGCGGCGCGGTCGGGCGCGGTGGCGCGACCGGTGGCCGGGTCGAGCGACTCGGGGGAAGACCCGTCAGATCCTCGGGGAGGCAGCCCCATGGAAGGGAATCTCTCTGTGCTGGGGAAGTAGCCTCGCCAGTATCACCAGCCACATCGGTCACACCCGGGAACGACGCGCCGAATCGGGGCCATTCGCTGCCGGCCGGTAATCTCGCGGCATGTCCGACGACTGGCTGTACGGCGGCCGCCGGAAGAGCCGAGACCCCCACGACGACCCGGGCGACTACGCGGGCGACCAGCCCGACGAGCCCGGCGATCCCGACGCCACCCGCCCGGTGTCCCGGCCACCCGGGCCTGACGAGACCCGCGTGATGCCCACGATGCCGCGCGAGGAGCGCCCAGCCCCGACGGCGCCGGCCCCGACGCCTCCGCCCGCGGCCCGCTCACCGCGGGAGACGCCGCCTCCGCCGTCCGGCTCCACCCACGGCGGCTTCCTCGACGGCGTACGCCGGTCGTTCGGCCGCGCCGGACGGACCGGTCGCCGCGGGTTCAAGCTCCGCTACCTCTGGCTGCTGCTCGTGCTCTGGCTGGTCTACCTGATCGCCGTCCCGATCTTCGCCTGGAACAACGTGACCCAGGTGAACGCCTTTCCGGCCGGGCCAAGACCGGCCGACACCCCCGGCACCAACTACCTGGTCGTGGGCAGCGACTCCCGGAAGGGGCTGACCGCGGCCCAGCGCAAGGAGCTCCACACCGGCAACGACTCCGGCCAGCGCACCGACACGATCATGCTGATGCACGACGGCTCCGGGCCGACGCTGCTGATGTCGATCCCGCGCGACTCCATCGTCGACATCCCCGGGCACGGCACGACCAAGATCAACGCCGCCTTCGCCTACGGCGGCCCGAAGCTGCTGATCAGGACGGTCGAGAACCTCACCCAGATCCACATCGACCACTACGTCGAGATCGGGTTCGGTGGCTTCGTGAACGTCGTCGACGCGGTCGGCGGCATCACCATCTGCCCGAGCCACGACATGAACGACAAGCTGGCCAACCTGCACGTGCAGAAGGGCTGCCAGCACGCCGACGGACGTCTTGCCCTGGCCTACGCCCGCTCCCGTCACGCCGACCCGAAGCTCGGCGACATCGCCCGGGGCGGCCAGCAGCGCGAGGTCGTGAACGCGGTCGGTCACAAGGCCCTCTCGCCGTGGACGATCCTCAACCCGTTCCGCTACTGGAACCTCAACATGTCGGCGGCCGACAGCCTCACCGTCGACCAGGACCTGACCGTGTTCGGCATGGGCCGCTTCGCCTGGGGCATGACGCACGCGAAGCTCAACTGCGTCGTCCCCATCAGCAACCTCGCGGTCACCCTCGACCCCACCCGGTCCAAGCAGATGTTCAAGCTGATCCGCGACGACAACACGGACGCGGTCGGGAAGACCCTCTGCACCCAGTCCGGGCTGCCGCGTCCCTAGCGCCGGTCGTCGATCCGCCGGGCCTTGCCGGTCGACCGCTCGAGCGCGTGCGGGGCGACCACGTCGACCCGGGCGGTGACGCCGATCCGGTTCTTGATCCGCTCCCCCAACGCGGCCCCGAGCGTCGCCGCGGAGGTCGCGTCCGCGTCGGCCAGGGACTCGACCCTGACCGTGAGCTCGTCGAGGTTGCCCGGCCGGGTCAGCACACAGGTGTAGTGCGGAGCGAGACCCTCGACCGCGAGGATCTGCTCCTCGATCTGTGTCGGGAACACGTTCACCCCGCGCACGATCATCATGTCGTCGGTGCGCCCGGTGACCTTCTGCATCCGCCGGAAGGCCGGGTACGCCGTCCCGGGCAGCAGCCGGGTCAGGTCGCGCGTGCGGTAGCGGATGACCGGCATCGCCTGCTTGGTGAGACTGGTGAACACCAGCTCCCCCTCCTCGCCGTCCGGTACCGGCTCGAGCGTCAGCGGGTCGACGATCTCCGGGAGGAAGTGGTCCTCCCAGACGTGCAGCCCGTCCTGCGTCTCGCCGGCCTCCTGGCTCACGCCCGGCCCCATCACCTCCGACAACCCGTAGATGTCCACGGCACGGAGGTTGGTCCGGGCCTCGACCGCTCGCCGCATCTCGTCGGTCCAGGGCTCCGCGCCGAAGATCCCGATCTCGAGGCTGGTGCTCCTCGGGTCGACCCCCTGGGCCTCGAGCTCGTCGAGGATCGCCAGGAAGTACGACGGGGTCACCATGATGACCCGCGGCTCGAAGTCGACGATCAGCTGCGCCTGACGCTCGGTCATGCCGCCGCTCACCGGGACCACCGTGCAGCCCAGCCGCTCGGCGCCGTAGTGCGCGCCCAGTCCGCCGGTGAACAGCCCGTAGCCGTAGGCCACGTGGACCACGTCCCCCGGCCGTCCGCCGGCGGCGCGGATCGACCGCGCCATCAGCTCCGACCAGGTGTCGAGGTCATCGCGGGTGTACCCGACCACCGTGGGCTTGCCCGTCGTCCCGCTGCTCGCGTGCACCCGGTTCACCTGGTCGCGTGGCACCGCGAACATCCCGAAGGGGTAGTTCGCCCGGAGGTCGGCCTTCGTCGTGAAGGGGAACCGCCCGAGGTCGGCGAGCGAGGTGAGATCGTCGGGCCGCACCCCGGCCTCGTCGAACGCCCTCGTGTAGTGCGGCACCTGGGCGTAGACACGACTCACGGTGTCGCGCAGGCGCTCGAGCTGCAGCACTTCGAGCTCGGCTCGGTCGTACGTCGGGATCTCGCCGCTCATGCGGTGAATCTAGGACGTGCGTGCCGAGACGCGGTCAGACGGCACGCATCCGGTTGTTGCGGGCATGGTGCTCGAGCTCCGCCAGACCCAGCGCCTCGAGCACCGGCGGCACATAGGTGCCGAAGCGACCACGCAGACCCTTCTTCAGCCCGTACCACCCCCCGACCGGGTTGTCGGCGGACCTGCCCCACGCCTCGACGGTGTCGGGCTTGGCGTCCTTCTGCTCGTCCGCGTTGCCCAGCGGCATCCAGTCGCCGTGCTCCTTCAGCATCGCGTGGAGGTCCTCGATGCAGCCGAGTCGGTAGCGCAGCCGGGTCGTGCCGACCTGCACGACCAGCGCGGGCGGGTCGGCCTCGGGGTCGCGGTAGGCCTCGAACTCCGACGAACCCGGCGGGGTCGTCAGGATCCACGGGTCCGCTGCGGTGCCGGTGCCTTCGACGTCCATCTGCTGCTCCTTCTCGCGATCGTGACGGTACGGCGTTCACGCTAGGACGTATTCATGACATCTCTTGTCATGAATCCCGATGCGGCCCATCCTGGGCTCGTGCGTGCCGGACGCTTGATCAGCCTGCTCTCGATCCTGAGCCGGGAGGGCCGGACGACCGCGGGCGACCTCGCGCGGCGGCTCGAGGTCAGCGAGCGGACCGTCCTGCGGGACCTCGAGGTGCTGTCCGGCTCCGGCATCCCGGTGTACGCCGTGCGCGGGCCGGGCGGCGGGTTCCAGCTGCTCGAGGGCTACTCCCCCACACTGCCCACCGAGACGTGGCTGCGGCCGGCGTCCCGGCGCGGCGGCACCGGCCGGATGACGGTGCGGATCACCTCGGAGGGGCGACGGGTGGCGGCGATCCTCGGTTACCTGCAGCCCCTACGACTCCGCCCCGCCGAGGGCGAGGACCCCGACCACGGCTGGGTCACGGCGACCTGCCGGATGCGCTCGGTGTCGAGCATGGCCGTGGAGGTGCTGGCGCTCGGTCCGCACGTCGAGGTGGTGGCGCCGCCCGAGCTGCGCGCGCACGTCACCGCTCTGGTGCGCCGGACGGGCCGGCTGTATCGCTAGAACAGCGTGCCGCCGATCTCCTTGCAGCGCCCGACGAAGACCGCCACCACCTCGTCTCCCACGGTGACCAGCACGTCGTACACGCCGTCCCGGCCCTCGCGCTCGCGCTCGGTGGCGCTGGCGACGAGCCGGTCGCCGAGGTGCGTCGGCCTGCGGAAGCGGATCTCGGCGCCCGCGGCGACGGTCGAGCGGTTGTAGGAGTTGCAGGCGAACGCGAAGGCGCTGTCGGCCAGGGTGAACGTGTAGCCGCCGTGGCCGATCGCGTGTCCGTTGACCATCGACTCGGTGAGCGTCATCGACACGGTGGCGGTGCCGGGGCCGACGGCGTCCAGACTCATCTCCAGCCCTCGACTCGCCCGGTCGCCGGCCCACATCGCGTCGGCGCTGCGGCGGGCGATGTCCTCCGGCGTCACGGCGTCAGGCTAGCCAGGAGCCTCGGCCCGCTCCTCGGACCTGTCGGGCGTCGGGTCGAGGAAGAGGTGCCGGACCTCGGGGAACCGCTCCCTGACCCGGTCATCGATCTCGTCGGCCGCGCGCTCGATCTCCTCGGGGGTCAGGTGATCGGCGAGATCCACCCGAGCGGCCACCAGGACCTCCTCGGGCGAGAGCCGCATCGTCATCAGCTCCAGGACGCTGTCGACTCCCTCGGCCTCGGCGAGCACGTCGGCGATGCTCTGCTGGAGCTCGGGCGACGCCGCCTTGCCGATGAGGTACTGCTGGTTCTGCCGGCCCAGCCCGTAGGCGACTCCGACCAGCAGCGCGGCGATGAGCAGGGAGGCCACGCCGTCCCAGGTGCGCCCGCCGAGCACCGCGTCCAGACCGATCCCGCCGGCGGCCAAGAGCAGGCCGACGAGGGCGGCACCGTCCTCCCAGACCACCGCCCGGAGCGCCGGATCCGCGTCGTGTCGCAGGTGCTGCGCCATCGGCGTACCGGCGTCGGCGGCGTTCCCGCGCAGCTGGACCAGCGCCTTCACGAAGGACGTCCCCTCGAACAGGAAGGAGAGGCCGAGCACGATGAACGCCCAGGTCGGTGAGCCCTCCTCTCCGGGCGTGATCAGCGACTCGATCCCCTGGTACGCCGAGAAGCCCGCTCCGAGCACGAAGATGCCGACCGCTGCGAGCAGCGACCAGAAGTAGCGCTCCATCCCGTAGCCGAAGGGATGCTGGGGATCGGGTGGCTTGCGGCTCTTGCGCAAGGCCGCCATCAGGAAGACCTGGTTCATCGTGTCGCCGAACGAGTGGGCCGCCTCGGACAGCATCGCCGAGGAGCCCGACACGAGCCCCGCGACCAGCTTGGCCGCGGCGATCAGCAGGTTCGCCGCACCCGCCACGAGCACGGTCGAGGTCGACTCGTCCTCCGCCATGCCCCTTGAGTACCCACGCGGCGGCGGATCACCCCAGCTACAGGGTGGCTCCCGAGCACGGTGACACGCGCGCGCGAGCGCGCGTCGCGTCAGGCCGGACTCCCCAGCTCGTCGCGCAGCCGGGCCAGCAGCGCCGAGAGGAGTCGCGAGACCTGCATCTGGGTGATGCCGAGGACCTCGCCGATCTCGGACTGGGTCGCGCCCTTGAAGAACCGCATCTCGAGCATGATCCGCTCGCGCCGGTCGAGGTGCGCGAGCAACGGCCGCAGCGCCACCCGTGCCTCGGCGCTGTCGAACGACGCGTCGTCCTCGCCGAGACGCGCCCCGATGGCGTTCTCGGCGCCTGCCGGAGTGGCGTCCAACGAGGTCGGCGAGAAGCAGCCGTTCGCCGCCAGCGCCTCCACGACGAGATCCAGGTCGAGGTCGAGTCGTTCGGCGATCTCGGAGGGTCGAGGAGAGCGGCCGAGCTCCTGGCAGAGCTCGGACTCGACGGCGGTGATCCGCGCCTGGGCCTGCTGCACCGTCCTCGGCGGCCGGACCGTCCAGCCGTGGTCGCGGAAGTAGCGGCGCACCTCGCCGCGGATCGTCGGCACGGCGTAGCTCAGGAAGTCGGTCGCCCGCTCCGCGTCGTAACCGCGGGCCGCCTTGACCAGTCCGAGGGAGGCCACCTGTTCGAGGTCTTCCACGGCGACCCCGCGAGATCGGTAGCGCCGCGCGACGTCCAGGGCGATCTGGAGATTCACCTCGACGAGCTGGTCCTCGAGGACCCTCCGCTCCGTCGTCGTCGGCGTCGGCCATCCTCGCGAGCAGGGCCTCGGTCGCCTCGCGCCGGGACAGCCGGTCGAGCTCGAGAAGCTCTGCGTGTTCGGGCGGGTGTCTGGTGGTGATTCGGGGGCAGCTGCAGCCACAGGAGGTGCACCTTTCGGGGTCCGGGACCGGTGCGGATCAGGCGGTGGCCGCGTGCTCTGGGCCACACTACTGAGGTCTACCACCGTGGCGCGACCCCCAAACACACCCCTTAGGGAGGAGGGGTCTCACCCTTCCCCGGATCTTCCCAGGTCAGACCGCCTGCCAGCGGTCGTCAGGGGCCTGAACAACGAGTCCGTCCGCGGCCGCGAAGGCCATCGCCCGGTCGAACCGGCCGGCCTCCCAGTACGGCGCACCGACGAGCTGGGCGAGTTCCCCCAGCCCCTGCGGACCCTGCTGCTCCAGCGCCCGGACGATCTGCCCCATCTCGTGGAAGACCTGGCGGTCCCGCGGGCTCTCGGTGCTCGCCTTCGGCGGTGGCATCGGCATCTGCTCGCTCCTCCTCCTCGGTGGATCCCGGTCGATCAGGCGTGCGCGGCCGCCGCCTGCTGGCCCCCGGTCTCGGCGTCCTCGGCGGTCAGCGGCTTGGCGATGCTCTCGAGGGACTGGCGCTCGGCCTTGACTCCGAGGAACGCCGCGACGATGCCGCCCGCGATCATCAGGCCGGCCCCCAGGAAGTAGCCGGGGGCGATCCCGGTGATGTCGCCGCTCGCGGAGGCGCTGTCGATCAGGTGGCCGAACAGCAACGGGCCGCTGATGCCACCCGCCGCCGTACCGATGGCGTAGAAGAACGCGATGCACAGGGCCCGCGTCTCCATCGGGAACACCTCGCTCGCGGTGAGGTAGGCCGAGCTCGCGCCGGCGGAGGCGAAGAAGAAGATCACCATCCCGAAGATCGTCAGGCTCATGGCGCTCAGGCTGCCGAGCATGAAGCCGGCGATGCCCAGGAGCACCCCGGACAGGATGTAGGTGCCGGTGATCATCCGGACCCGGCCGAGCGAGTCGAACAGCGGCCCGAGAATCAGCGCGCCGAGGAAGTTGCTGAGCGCGAACGCCGCCAGGTAGTACCCCGTCTGGCCGACTCCGAGGAACGTCGTGAGGGTGTCGCCGTAGGTGAAGAAGAAGGCGTTGTAGAGGAACGCCTGACCGACGAACAGTGAGAAGCACAGGATCGTCCGCTTGGGATACAGGGTGAAGACCGTGCGGGCGATCAGGCCGATGCCGATCGCCTTGCGCTGCCGGATCGTGATCTTCTCCTTCACGTCCGGAAGGTCGCGCCCGGTCTCCTCGTGGACGCTCTGCTCGATCTCGCGGACGACCTGCTCGCCCTCGTCCTCGCGGCCGTGGATGAACAGCCAGCGCGGGCTCTCCGGAACGTTGCGACGGACCAGCAGGATGCCCACCGCGAGCACCGCGCCGAGGCCGAACGCCAGGCGCCAGCCGACGGACGCACTCACGATCGTGGGGTCGAGCAGCGGGATGGTCAGGAGGGCCCCGGCCGCGGCACCCACCCAGAACGAGCCGTTGATGGTGATGTCGACCCGACCGCGGTACCGCGCCGGGATGAGCTCGTCGATCGCGGAGTTGATGGCGGCGTACTCACCGCCGATGCCCGCGCCGGTGAGGAACCGCGCTGCGAAGTACCACATCGGGGTCATCGAGAAGGCCGTCAGCACGGTGGCGCAGATGTAGAAGCCCAGGGTGATCATGAAGAGCTTCTTCCGGCCGAACCGGTCGGTGAGCTGCCCGAAGAACAAGGCACCCAGACACGCCCCCGCGACGTACGCCGAACCGGCGAAGCCGATGTCGGAGCTACTCAGACCCAGGCCGGTGCTCTCCGGTTTCAGCGCCTCGGACATCGAGCCGACGATGGTCACCTCGAGCCCGTCCAGGATCCAGACGGTGCCGAGCCCGATCACGATCAGCCAGTGCCACCGGGCCCACGGCAGACGGTCGAGTCGTGCGGGGATGTCGGTGGTGATCTGTCCGGTCTCGACGCCGCTCGCCATGGGGTTCCTCCTGATCAGCGGGATGCGGTGAGCGTCGTACCCGCTGGATCAGGAGGTATGCGGAGGCGCCGTGGTCGACGGCACCCCGATCGGGTCAGCCGCGCTTGACCACGAGGGTCAGGCGGTGGGTGGTCTTACCCATCAGGTTGGTCGCCCTCACCTTGAGGTGGTACGTGCCCACCGCGGACTTCTTGGCGCGGCCCGTGATCGAGGCCTTGCCCTTCCCCTTGTGGAACGAGAGGCCCTTCGGCAGGTGTCCCTTGGACAGCACGAGGGCGGGGGTCGGCCGGCCCGAGGCCTTGAGCTTGACGCTCGTCTTGCGCCCGACATGTACGACGACCTTGCCGGGAGCCTTGATCCGTGCCTTGGTGCCGACCCGCACCGTGAACCGGCGCGGAGACGCTGGCGTGGAGCGTGCTGCCGAGGGAACGGGACGTAGGTGGCCGTCACCGTGTGCCTGCCCACACCGAAGTCATCGGTGGAGCACTGGGCCTTCTTCGGGAATGCCGGGCAGGACGGCGCGTCCTGCGCACAGCACGGTGCCGCCGGACGTGAACGTCACCGAGCCCGTCGGGGTGTCCGTCCCGGCGATCACCTCGGGCGCCCTGACCGTGGCTTCGAACGCGATGTCCTGGTGTGGCTTCGCCTTCGCCGGCCCGGTGACGCGTGGTGGTCGTCGCGATCATCTCCATCGAGCCGGCGTCGCACGCGCCACCGACGGGTCGCGGCACGCCCCGCAGGTCCGTCGCCCCGTCGCCGGGCACAGGGGCGCCGCCGGGCTGCCGTACGTCGCGCCGGACGGGATCGTGTCCACCGCCACGCTGGGGCCCAGGATCGCCACCGTCGGGAGCCCGAACGGGCCACCCCGGTCGTCGAGCCGTCGGTCAGGTTCAGGTCGGCTCGCACTGACGTTCTCCTGGCTCGTCGTCCTCGGTGAAGGCGCAGGTGTCGTCCGTCGCCAGGTTGTAGCCCAGGTCGGTGATCGCTCCCGTTGCACTCCTGGATGCCGGAGGGCGGGGATCGAGCACCGAGGCGAGCACGGAGCCGGCAACCGAGACCGTGCCCTGGAGCGAGCCGCCTTCGTGCTGGAAGGTGCTCCGCACCACGGTGGTCGAACCCGCCGTCGCCGTAGACGGCGACGAGGTTGCCCTGGAACGTGTCGTCGCTCAACGTCGTGGTGCCGCTGTCCACGTCGACGGCCTGGAACCCCCAGTTGTGGAACGTGCTGCGGGTGACCGTGGCCGTGCCGGCGGTCACCTTGAGACCCTTGGAGTTGTTGGTGTCGAGGGGGTGGCCGGAGTCGTCGAAGAACGACTGGTCGGCGGTCAGGGTGCCGCCCTGCATGTCGACGCCGGCGGCGCCGACAGCGGGGTCGAGGATCTGGGTACGCGTCAGGTTCACGGTGCCGCCGGTGAAGCCGAGGTCACCGGAGACGGGCAGGCCCCCCGAGCAGCTCGCACCGCCGCCGTGCTGCAGCGTCGAGTCGGTGAGGTCGACCGCGGCGTTGAAGACAGCGACCGCGCAGTCGCCGCCGTCGACCACCACGTCGTCGAGACCGAGCTGGCTCCCGCTGTAGGCGAGCACGCCGGCGTCGTCGCCGTCGCCGCTCACGCTCAGGTGCGCCAACGTGGTGTGCACGTCGGCGTATGCCTCGACCACCGTGCCGTCGTAGCCGCTCGCGCTGGTGGACGAGGCGGTGAGGATCGTGCCCGCGGCCGAGTCACCGGAGATCGTGACCGCGATGCCGCGGGCACCGAGGTTCACCCAGCCGTCGAAGGTCCCCGGGCCGACGTGGATCGTTCCTCCGTCGGCGACTGCGTTGAGGGCCGAAGGGACGGTCGCGCACGGGAGCACCTGCGAGCACGTCGGGAAGTTGAGGTCATCACCCCCGTTGGCGGGGGTCTGCACATACACCTCGGTCGGTGCGTCGGCGTACGACGGCACCGCCAAGAAGCGACACGCCGACGACGGCGACACCGAGGGACACGACGAGACGACGGACCAACATGGCGGGGCTCCCTCCCGAGCAAGGCGCAGCACGCCTCGCCGGACCTCAGTCTCGCTCACCGGGACCGTGGTGTCATCGGGACGCCCGCCGGGTCGAGTTGCCCAGCCGGTCGCGGGCACGCGGACCAGCCAGGCATGCCGCCCGGACGCGCGGGTACCTCTCGTCCATGACTACAGGCCCGCGTCCGGTCGATACCGTCGTGCTGGACGTCGACGGCACCCTGGTCGACTCCAACTACCACCACACGCTCGCGTGGAAGTCCGCCTTCCGCGAGCACGGGTACGACGTCTCCGCGTGGCGGATCCATCGCGCGATCGGCATGGGCGGCGACCGGCTGGTCTCGACAGTCGCCGGAGAGAGGGCGGAGGACGAGCATGGTGATCGCATCCGCGACTCGTGGGAGAAGCGCTACGACTCCGTCCTCGACCAGGTGGCACCGTTGCCGGGAGCGAAGCAATTGCTCAGCCTCCTTCGTGACCGCGGCTTCCAGGTGGCCCTGGCCAGCTCGGGCATCCCCCGCCACACGCGCCATGCTGTCGACGCGCTCAGTGCCGGCGAGGCGGCCTCGACGACTACGACGAGCGAGGATGCCGAACGTTCGAAGCCGGATCCCGAGCTGCTCGAGGTGGCCCTGGACCGAGTCGACGCCGAACAGGCGGTGATGGTGGGTGACTCCGTGTGGGACGTGCGCTCCGCGCACGAGGCGGGCATCTCGGTCGTGGGCCTGCTCACGGGAGGCTTCGGCCGCGCCGAGCTCGAGGACGCAGGAGCCGACGTCGTCTTCGGCGACCTCGAGGAGCTCGGCGAACGCCTGGACGAGGTGGTGGTCCCGCGCAGACCGGCATGACCGGGCGGGCGGCGGGTACGAACCGGTCATGAGTCAGATGGGCGACCACGAGCACGAGCGTCCGGTCGAGCTGGAAGGCGTTCCCGAGGGCGAGGAGATCGCCGAGGGTGACGCCGCCGATCGGATCGACGAGGAGCCCGACGAGCAGCCCAACCGGCGCGATCCGGTGTGGGACGACGAGGGACACGAGGACTGACGGGAGGAGCCGACATGGCCGAGCTGGACGGAAAGACGATCGCCTTCCTGGTCGCGACCGAAGGGGTCGAGCAGGTCGAGCTGACGGAGCCCTGGGGCGCCGTCGAGGAGGCAGGGGGAACACCGAAGCTGCTGTCGGTCGAGTCCGGCAAGGTCCAGGCGTTCCACCACCTCGACCAGGGCGACACGTTCGCCGTCGACACGGTCGTCGGCGACGCCGACCCGTCGTCGTACGACGGTCTCGTGCTGCCGGGAGGCGTCGCCAACCCCGACGCCTTGCGGATGGACGACGACGCGGTCGCCTTCGTCCGCACGTTCGTGGAGTCGGGCCGTCCGGTGGCCGCGATCTGTCACGCCCCCTGGACCCTCGCCGAGGCCGACGTCGTCCGCGGAAAGCGGATGACGTCGTGGCCGAGCCTGCGCACCGACCTGCGCAACGCCGGCGCCGACTGGGTCGACGAGGAAGTGGTGGTGGACGGGTGGTTGGTGACGAGCCGCAAGCCGGACGACCTGCCCGCCTTCAACGACGCACTGGTCGAGCTGTTCGCCGGCTGACGGCAGAACCGGTCTCACGCTGGTGGACCCGGGCCGGGACGTGCCGGGAGAGACACGCCGGCCCGGGCCGCGGCGGATCAGTACCCTCACGGTTCCGAGCCGAACGCTGTGTGATGGAGCAGCCGTGAACAGGCCCTCACCGCGCGCGACGTACTTCTGGCTGATGGGCACGTGCATCACGCTGATCGTGCTCGCTTGGAACGTCGTGCGCTTCTGGTCGATCCCGGTCGCGGTCGGCATGAGCGTGGTCGCGGCGGTGATCCCACCGGTGGCCGCGATCCTCGCGGGCCGCGGCCGAGGCGGCGGCTGACCCGACGCCTTCAGGTTCCGTCGACGTGGCCCAGAGTCCGACCGAGCAGCGCCTCCAGCTCCCGGAAGGACCGCTCCGCGCCGGCCTCCTGGTACATCGACGTGTCGTTCATCGAGTACCCGTGCGGGGCGTCCGGGTAGATCTCGTTCGTGGCGGTCAGGCCCGCGGCGTCCAGCGCACGACCGAGCCGCTCGACGGCATCGGGTGGCATGCCGCGGTCGCCGTCGGCATGCCCGAAGACGAACTCCGCCCGGGCGTTCGGTAGTCCGGCGTGGGGGCTGTCGGCCTCCTCGGTGGCCAGGCCTCCCCCGTGGAATCCGGCGCATGCCACCACGTCCGGGTCGAGGCACGCCGTACGCACGGCCAGCCGGGCGCCCAGGCAGTAGCCGACGATCCCGACCTTCGTGCCCTCGGCACGGGCGCGCAGCGTCTCGAGGTACGCCGTGGCATCGCTGGCGATGCGGTCGGGCGTGAGCTCGGCGATCCGCGGTCCGACGTTCTCGAAGAACGCCTCCCGGGCACCGGTGGCCGTGAGCGGGCCGGACGGTGAGGTCTCGGCCGCCGTGCCGGACCGGTACAGGACGTTCGGTGCCAGGACCGTGTACCCCCAGGCGGCGACGCGGTCGGCCATCTGCTCGATCTGCGGCCGCAGCCCGATCGCGTCGATGTAGAGGAGCACGCCGGGCCCGGAGCCGGCGACGTAGGTCTCCGCGGTCCCGTCGGGGGTGCGGATCTCGGGATAGGTCACGGGCGTCAGGCTAACGCGAGACTAGTTGTCGTCGTCAACGGCCGCGTCGCCACGCGATCATCCCCCTGACGACAACGGCCCCGGCGCGGTAGGTTCGATGCCCAGTTCACGACGTATCAGCGCCACTCTGAGGCGCCTCCTGTAGGGGTGTGATGGCCACGCACGGTGCGCCGGGCGGACCTACGTCCTCGGCGCTCTACGACGCTGCCACGGACGCGTTCCGTCGGTGGCGCGCGGGCGAGGACGCCGCGCTCGACGAGCTGGTGCGCACGATGAGCCCGGTGCTGTGGCACGTCGTGCGCGCGACCGGGCTCGACCGCGAGGCCGCCGAGGACGTCGTCCAGAACACGTGGCTCACCCTGGTGCGCTCCGCGGACTCGGTCCGCGACGCCCAGGCCATCACGCGCTGGCTCTGCACCGCCGCGCGCCGCGAGGCCTGGCGGGTCAGCAAGGCGGCGGTCCGCACGCGACCGGTCGAGGACGAGGTCCTCGACGCCCGCATGCCGGTCCAGATCTCGCCCGAGTCCGAGGTCGTGACCAACGACGAGAAGGCGATTCTCTGGGAGGCGCTGTCCCGGCTGCCCGAGCGTTGCCAGCGGCTCCTGCGGATCGTCGCGTGGGAGCCACGCCCCGACTACTCGTCGGTCGCCGACACCCTCGAGATGCCCATCGGGAGCATCGGCCCGACGCGGCGCCGGTGCCTGGACAAGCTCCGGCTCGAGCTCGGCGGCTTGGCATGACGTCCACCGACGACGAGCTGCTCCACGGGATCGCCGAGCTCTACGTCGACCTCGACCCGGCGCCGGCGGACCTCGCCGACGGAGTCCTGGCGCGGCTGGCCGTGGAGGACCTCGAGACCGAGTACGAGCTGCTCACCCTGGTCGAGCGCGTCGACACCCGCGCCGGCACCCGTGGCGAGGGTGAGCCCGAGACCAGCGACAGCGTCGCGCTCGAGTTCGCCGGCACGACGTACCGCGTTCTGGTGCGCATCGGCAGCGGCGACGACGGCGCCCCCCGGCTCGACGGCTGGATCGTGCCGGCGCGGCCGATGCGGGTCTTCCTCGGGCCGCAGGGCGACGCGCTCGCCCACACCCGGCAGAGCGCGTACGCCGACCGCGACGGCCGCTTCGAGTTCCCCTCCCCGATGAGCGGTGAGGTGCGGCTCTGGCTCCTGCCCCAGTCCGGGCGCGACGAGGACTCGGTGCCTCCGTTCGTCACACCGCCGTTCCTCGTCTGAGGTGTCACCGGTGCCCGGCGACGGGTCGGAGCGGTCCGCAGATTTTCTTGCCCGGCGTTGTATCAGCCGCACGTCCGTCCGCTCCTGAGGGTCAGGGCCGGACACGCTGGATCGGGGGACCAGCGCATCCGGCCCCTCAGGGGAGAGCGCCGCTTGTCGGCGCAGGGCCGGGTTGCGGAGCACCGGGGGGTTGCTCCGCGACCCGGCTCTTCCGCGTCTGTCACCGGCCGCCCGCATGGCCGGGCCACGTCAGGTGGCGCGTGCCCGGTCCACGAGGCCCTGCACGTACGGCGCCCACCAGCCGTCGTACCGCTGCTGCAGCTGCGGGATCCGCCAGTCGGTGCCTTCGACCATCTGCCGGCAGCGGTAGCTCGGGCAGTGGCACCGCAGCACCCAGTCCGGCTCGACCGTGCTCATCGCATAGTCGGTGACCAGCTCCTGTCCCGCCGCGACGTCGGTCATGGTGGCCAGGTGGTACTCGTCGACCCAGCCGAGGTTGGGGTCGCAGCTGTGGTTGCCGAACCGGTTGTCGCCCGGAGCGAGGACCAGGTGCCGGTCCTCGCCGACCACGACGGCGTCGACGAAGTCCTCGCTCGACGCGATCAGCCGACGCAGCGTGTCGGTGTCGACGAGGTGGCCCCCCAACCGGGACACGACCGTCCGCGCGGGCAGGTCGACGGTGGCGAACAGGCCTCGGCCGGCGATCTCGGAGGGCCGCACCTCGACCTCGTCGGACAGCCAGCAGCCGGGCTCGGGCTCACGCACGCGCGACGTACTCCGTGAGTGCGTCGAGCAACCGGTCGATGTCGCGGTCGTCGGTGTACGGCGCGAGCCCCATCCGCACCCCGCCCTCGTCACCCAGGCCGAGCCGGTGCGAGGCCTCGTAGGCGTAGAACGAGCCGGCCGGCGCGTTGACGTTGCGGGAGGCGAGGTGGCGGCGCACGTCCTGCGGATCGTGTCCCTCGAACGTCGCCAGCAACGTCGGCGTACGCCGTGCAGCGCGGGCGTACCCCGTGACCCCCGGCAGGTCGTTCAAGCCGGTCTCGAGCCGCTCGCGCAGCCCGTCCTCGTACCGCTCGAGCGCACCGAGCGAGGTCGTCAGGCGCTCGCGACGCGAGCCGTCGCCGGGCACCAGGTCCGCCAGGAAGTCGACCGCGGCCGCGACGCCGGCCAGGAGCTCGTAGGCCGGCGTGCCGAGCTCGAAGCGCGCCGGCACCGCGTCGGTGGCCGGCAGCAGCTTGTCGGGACGGAGCGGCTCCAGGACCTCGGGCCGGGCAGCGAGCACTCCGCAGTGGGGCCCCAGGAACTTGTACGGCGAGCAGGCGAACAGGTCGGCACCGAGCGCGTCGACGTCGACCAGCACGTGCGCCGTGTAGTGGACGCCGTCGACGTAGAGCAGTGCCCCGGCGGAGTGCGCCAGCTCGGCGACGGCCGCCACGTCGGGACGGGTGCCGATCAGGTTCGAGGCGGCGGTCATCGCCACGACCTTCGTCCGATCGGAGAGGACCGCGGCGACCTGCTCGGTGTCGAGCTCGCCGGTCTCGGGGTCGAAGTCCGCCCAGCGGACCGTCGCCCCGGCGTGCTCGGCGGCGTGGACCCACGTGCGCACGTTGGAGTCGTGGTCGAGACGGGTCACGACGACCTCGTCGCCCGGGCCCCAGTCCCGAGCCAGGGTGCGGGCGATGTCCATCGTGAGCTGGGTCATCGACCGGCCGAACACGACGCCCCGCGGGTCGGCGTTCAGCAGATCGGCCATCGCAGCCCGGCCGTCGGTCAGCGCCCGAGCGGCGTTCCGCTCGGCCGCAGTCACCTGGTCGTCGTTGGCGAGCGGCGCCACCAGCGCGTCGTACACCGCCCGGGCGACGACATCGGGCGTCTGGGTGCCCCCAGGGCCGTCGAAGTGCGCGGCCCCGAGCCCCTCTCCGTCGCCGAGCTGGGGGAAGTGCGCCCGCACGCGGGCAACGTCGTACGCCGTGTCGGTCACGGGCTCATTCTGCTGCCTCGGACGAACCGGCCGGACCGTCACCCCGGTGACAGACCGAGCGGCCCTGCCCGAGCGACAGTGGACCCATGAACACCACCCCGACCTCGAGCCTCACCCAGCAGTGGCACGTCGTGACCGACGAGGGCGGCTCCCCGCTGCTCGTCGCCCGCTGGTTCGACGACTCCGCGCGCAGCGACGCCGCCGGGATCGCCTGACCTGGCCGGTTCAGCCCCGACAGTCTCCGGATGCTCCCTCCCACCGCTCAGGTGGAGGGAGCATCGGCACGTTCAGCCTCTTCCCGCGTCCTCAGTGGAGGACATTTCCGTCGTCGTCGGTCGAAAAGTGCGTCCAGTGGGGAACCATGCGCTAAGGTGAACCCCAGGTAAACGATGGGTGAACGAGAAGGAGATGACCATGCGCACCGAGGAGCGTCCGACCCTCATCCAGCGGTGGATCATCGTCACCGACGCGGAGGGTGAGGAGCACCTCGAGGCCCGCTGGGTCGTCGAGGGTGAGCCCGCCATCGCCACCACGCACGCCGCCTGACCTGCGGCGATCGATGCCGGCGCCGCTGCGGCAGGCTCAGAGCGCCGACTGGACTCCGGCCAGCAGCTGTCGCGCCATCACCATCCGCTGCACCTGGTTGGTGCCCTCGTAGATCTGCGTGATCTTCGCATCGCGCATCATCCGCTCGACCGGGTAGTCGCGGGTGTAGCCGTACCCACCGAGCACCTGCACGGCGTTCGTGGTGACCTCCATCGCCACGTCGGAGGCGAAGCACTTCGCGGCGGCGCCGAAGAAGGTGAGGTCGGCGTCCTCGCGCTCGGACCGCCCCGCGGCGGCGTAGGTGAGCTGGCGAGCCGCCTCCACCTTCATTCCCATGTCGGCCAGCAGGAACTGGAGCCCCTGGAAGTCGCTGATCGGCCTCCCGAACTGCTGCCGCTCCTGGGCGTAGCCGAGTGCGTAGTCGAGGGCTCCCTGGGCGACTCCGACCGCCTGGGCCGCGATGGTGACGCGGGTGTGGTCGAGCGTCCGCATCGCCGTCTCGAAGCCGGTGCCCTCCTCGCCGATCATCCGGTCGGCCGGCACGCGGACGTGGTCGAGGTACACCTCGCGGGTGGGGCTGCCCTTGATGCCGAGCTTCTTCTCCTTGGCGCCGAACGTGATGCCCTCGTCGGACCTCTCGACCACGAACGCCGAGATGCCGCGGGCGCCCTGCTCGGGATCCGACACTGCCATCACCGTGTAGTACTCGCTGACGCCGGCGTTGGTGATCCAGCGCTTCACGCCGTCGAGCACCCAGTCGTCGCCGTCGCGGACCGCTCGGCACTTCATCGCAGCGGCGTCGGATCCCGCCTCCGGCTCCGACAGGCAGTAGGAGAAGCCACCGTCCCCGGCGGCGAGCCGGCTGAGGTAGTGCTTCTTGATCTCCTCGGAGCCACTCAGCATGACCGGCAGCGAGCCGAGCTTGTTGACCGCCGGGATGAGGCTGCTGGCCATGCAGACCCGGGCGACCTCCTCGATCACGATCGCGGTGGCGAGGGCGTCGGCGCCGGCGCCGCCGTACTCCTCGGGCACGTGCGGCGCGTGGAAGTCCGCCTGCTGCAGTGCCTTCGCAGCCTCCTCGGGATACCGACTCTCCTCGTCCACCTCCGCGGCGTACGGCGCGACCTTGGCCTCGCACAGGTCGCGTACGGCTTCACGGATCGCGCGGTGCTCGTCCGAGAGCGCGAACAGCGGGAAGTCGTTGCTCATGGCGCCGATTCTACTTTTGGGTAACCGCGGTCCGGAGGGGGCTCTGCCCCGCGGCCAGCATCAGGGACAGCGCGGCGCAGGTGAGCCACAGCAGAGGGGGGCCGCCCGCCGGCGACGAGACCGGTGGTCAGGAGCGGGCCGACGGTGGTCGCGAGACCCCAGGACACGCCGTACGCCGCGAGATAGCGGCCGCGGTCGCGCTCGGGAGCGAGCTCGGCGACGACCGCGAACGGCTCACCGAGGAGGATCACGTCGCCGAGACTCCAGACCACCACTGGGACGACGTACGCGAGGCCCGTCCCGGTCGTGGCGGCCGGGACGGCGAGCGCGAGACCCAGCGCCAGCAGGAGGTAGGCCAGTGCCATCCGGGTGAAGGGACCCCAGGCGTCCGGCACGAGTCGACGCAGTCGCTGCCCGGCGATCACGGTGGTCGCGGAGACGGCGACCAGGAGTCCGGCCCACCGGGGCGCGACTCCTTCGGCGTGAAGGGCCAGCGGGAGTCCGCCCAGCATCACCATGTAGACCGTCGCGGACGCCGTGCCGGCGGCGAGCATCGCCAGGAGCCGACGGTCGCGCCACGGGCTCGCGCACGACCCCGGCCGCGGCACCGATCCCGTCGCACTGCCGGGAAGGGCGAACCACACCAACGCCGCGCACGCCAGACAGGTGACGGCGTCGGCGACGAAGAGCCAGCGCATCCCGAAGCCCAGCAGCAGGGCGGCGAGCACGCCGGCGACGACGCCCGACGCAGCCATGGCGGCACCGAGGGCCGAGTACGCCGCGGCCCGTTGACGTCTCGGTGTGAGGTCCGCCAGGAGGGCCTGGCTGGGAGGCTCGTAGATCTCGAAGCACAGCCCGAGGAGCACGGCTGCCACGAGCGCCGACCCGAGACCCGGTGCGCCCGCCAGGCACAGCTGCGCCACCGCACACCCGGTGAGCCCGAGCACGATCGTCGTGCGATGTCCCAGCCGATCCGCGAGCCGCCCTCCGAGCAGCCGACTCGGGATGGTGGCGAGCCCGAACGCCGCGGCCACGAGTCCCGCTGCAAACAACGATGCGCCGTACGCCGTCACCAGCAGCAGCGGCAGGAACGTCAGGGTGAAGCCACCGAGCCGGTTGACAACCCTCGCCGTGACCAGAGTCCGGACTGCGCTGGGTAGACGTGCGTGACTGATGTCTTGAATTTGAACAGTCATGGTGTTGCCTACGCTGCCATCGGCCTGTATGACTGGTCAAGTGCTGTTCGACAGTCATGTCGCCAACCTGCTCGAGACCACGGTGGTGCTCGTGAACCGGCTCACCCCCGGCCTCGACGGAGGACACGAGGTCGACGCCCCTGACGACGAGCGCGCACTGCGGGTGGCCGTCCGCGACTGCGTCCAGGCCCGGGGGTACGACGTCTCCCTGCGCGGGGTCCGGGCGGGCGACGCCCGGCTGATCGGCGCCACCGTGACCGAGGCGCGACGAGTGATCGAGGACATCGACCGCGGGGACCTCGCGACCGCGGCCCGTCGCACCAACGTCCTGCTGCGCCGTACCGGCGCACGACCTCAGCTCGACACGCACGGCCACGGTGCGTGGGATCTGCACTTCCACGGGCCGGACGACACGTTCGGGGTCGGCTGGTCGGCCGGCATCGCGGCCGGGCTCGCGATGGCTCTGGGCACGACGGACGCCGGACGGCTGGGCGTCTGCGCAGCGGACCGGTGCGACCGCGTCCATCTCGACACCTCACGCAACGGCGGGCGCAGGTTCTGCTCCACCCGATGCCAGAACCGGGCGAAGAGCGCCGCCCACCGGGCCCGGCACGGCGGCTGACCGCCTCGGCCGCGACCTAGGCTGAGGGTGTGGGTGAGTGGCAGCGCGACGAGTGGGTCGACCTCATGCTCGACGACCTCGAGACCTGGGCCGTGGTGGGCCTGTCCGGCGACCGCGGGCGTACGGCGTACTCCATCGCGTCGCTGCTCCAGCGGCGGGGCAAGCGGATCGTGCCGATCCATCCGCGCTTCGCCGGCACTCCGGAGGACGACGAGGTCCTGGGCGAGCGCGGCTTCGCCACGCTCGCCGACGTCCCGTTCGCGGTCGACGTCGTCGACGTGTTCCGCCGGTCGGACGCGGCGGGTGAGTTCGCCGACCAGGCCGTGGCCATCGGCGCCAAGGGCGTGTGGCTCCAGCTCGGCGTCATCGACGAGGACGCGTTCGGACGGACCACGCGCGCCGGTGTCCCGATGGTGATGGACACCTGCCCGGCCATCGAGTGGCGGCGCCGGGACGACCCGCGGTCCTAGGGCTGGTCCCCCTGGACGGTGTGGACCGCCGCCTCCTCGGCGCTCGCGGCGGCACCGTCGACGCCCACGTCGTCCGCACTGTCGCCATCGAGCCCGGTGAGCCGTCCCGTGCGCTCGTCGCCGACCTCCAGCCCGTCCGTGGGGTCCGCGCCCTCGTCCCCGAGGAGCTCGTCCTCCTGCGCCTCCGCGCTGTGGTCGATGTGGGCCGTCGGGTCCGGCTCCTCCTGCTCGAGCCGCTCGTCGAGAGTCTCGCCCTCGGCGTCGTCGGCCGAGGTCACGCCACGGGCCACCTCCCGGCTGGGACGTTCCGGCGGGGACATCCCCTCGTCGAGCACGTCGTCGACTCCACGCTCGTCGAGCGTGTCGTCGGGCTGGAGCTGGTCGTCGCTGAAGGTGCTGCTCATGCCCGGTCGGTACCCATGCTCGCGGTCGGCTATCCGTTCCGACGGCGGATCACGCCTCCGCCAGGTTCGCCTCGCAGGCCGCCGCCGACGGGCAGCCGCGAGGTCCGTCCAGGCACGCGCTGACGTCGCACGAGCGACAGAAGCGGACGGTGTCGTGGGCGTCGCCGAACACGACCGCCGCGACCCGGTCGAGCGCGGCGACGAAGTCCTCGAGCCGCTCGGCGTCGGGGAGGGCCGCCCTCAGGGCAGCCTCGACACCGGTCCCGGACTGCCCCACCAGCCGGGCCGCCGCACGCTCCCCGCGGGCGGTCAGCCGGATCTGCAGCCGCCGGTCCCCCGGCGTACGCCGCCGCGTCACGAGGCCGGCCGCTGCCAACCGGTCGACCACGCGGACGCACGCGGGCTGCGACAGGTCGAGCGCCTCCTGCAGTGCCTCGCTGGTGCACTCCCCTCGCCAGCCGAGCAGAGTCACGGCGTCGCGCGCGCTCGGATGGTCGAGCGGTGCCTCGACCCCGGTCGCGGCCACCGAGTCCAGGTTGTTGGCCAGGGCCCGCAGGACGTTGGCGCCGTGCCGGAGCGTCGCCGGTGACCCAGCCGTTCGCGTAACCATGCCGCCTCCTTGACACCCGAGGACCCACGTATGCAAGATGCATCCATCGTACATATATGCGTCCTGCATAGTTGAAGGAGAGCCCGATGTCCCGTCCCATTCGTCACCTCGCGAGCGTCGCGATCGCCGCCGCCACCGTCTGCCTCCTCGCCCCGCTGACGCCGGCGCAGGCGCGCCCCGGCAAGACCGGTTCGGAGACGGTGACGACCGTGTTCGACCACGACACCGCCACCTACCCCGTGGGCGCACCCTTCTGCGACTTCCCGATCCAGCGCACCTACGACGGTGACTTCCATGCCCGCACCACGACGTACACCGACGGGTCGGTGGTCGTCCACGAGTGGGTGAGCGGGCTGACCTACACCCTCACGAACCCCGCCAACGGCAAGACCCTCTCGTCGGCCCTCGGCGGCACCGAGGACCTCACCTATGCACCCGACGGAACGCTGCTCACCGACGAGATCAAGGGCAACAACATCAACTTCACGGCGCCCGGCGTCGGCCGCGTGACCGGGTACGTCGGCCACCTGCGTCAGGTCACCCTCCCCGACGGCACGACCACGATCGACATCTCGACCCACAACGAGGCGGACTCCATCTTCACCGAGGCCTGCGCCTACCTTTCCTAGGCGTGGGCCCCGGTGGGCCTACCTCCGGGCGCCGAGGTGGTACCGCGCGACGGCGGGCCGGTGGTCGGAGTACCTGCCCAACCGGAACAACACCTTCGCCGAACCGGCCTTCGCTCGGGAGAACACCTGGTCGATGAGTGCGTCGCGATGCGTGCCACGACCGTGGGGTCGCTCCGTGGCCCACATCGAGCGGTAGCCGATGCCGCGGAACGAGCGGAACGGCAGATGCCGGTGACGGTGCTTCCGGTCAGCAACCCACCCTGCGTTGAAGTCGCCGATGATGAAGACGCGGCCGTAACCCTGCTGCTGCTGGACCTTCCGGATCAGGTTCGTCATCTGGATCTGGTAGGTCCGCCAGTGCTTCGGCCGGCCGGGATAGGGGCGTCCGGCGCGGACCGCCCCGTGGAGCATGTGGACGTTCACGATCGAGAGGCGCTGACCGCTCACCCGGTCGACCAGGTGGATGACGGTGAACCAGTGCGACTTGTAGCCCTCGCGCGCGTCCGGCTCGCCCCGGAGGCTGATCAGGCCGGACGCGAGCATCGGTCCGGCGTAGGTGCAGACGAAGCGGTTCCGCCAGATGACGGGGTTCTGCTCCGTGCCGCCTCGCCTGGGGTGCCGCTTGACGTGCCTGCGGTACTGCCGCCAGAAGCTCCAGCCACCGGATCGCTTGATCGCGGCCAGCCTGCTGGCCTTCTCCTTGCTGTTGATCTCCTGCAGTCCGGCGATGTCGACGTAGGGCAGGAGCGCGTGCACGCCCGCGGAGAAGGTGCCGGCCGAGCGGTTCGCGCGGATGTTGAACGTGCCCATGCGGACGGCGGCCCCCTGCGGGTGGGCGACCCGCGGCGCCCGGTGGTGGCACGCGTCCCCGCGTAGGCGGTGGGCGGTGCTGGCCTGCGCCGGGGCGCCG
This sequence comes from uncultured Actinomycetota bacterium, assembly GCA_963812055.1. Taxonomy (GTDB): domain Bacteria; phylum Actinomycetota; class Actinomycetes; order Propionibacteriales; family Nocardioidaceae; genus Nocardioides. Next base: position 170,114 of record CAWEUA010000015.1, on the reverse strand, counting down.
AACAACCCCGAGACCAGGACCAGACACACCGCGACGCTCACGCCGAGTCGGGCGGGTACGGAGAAGTCAGTCGGGGCATCTCGCTGCACGTGGCTCTCCTCAATCCCCGTGGGTAGTTCCTAACACATGTGGTGGTCGGTTCCCGGGAGGACGGACGAGGCGTCTCGTCCTCATGGACAGACGGTCGGCACCTCGGGAGGAGGCGCGGAGAGGTCCCGCCTTCCTACCGTCGCGGCATGGCGATCCTGCTGTGCGACCCGCGTGTCCGAGCCGTTCTCGTGGAGCGGGCGGTGGCGGCATGACCGGGCTCGCCATCGCCTCGCGCTCTCGGTGCGGGCCCGGACCCCGTCTCGACGTCGACCTGTCGGCGGTCGCGGCCAACACGGCGCTGATCGCCGGCCGCACCCCGGGACGCCTGATGGCCGTCGTCAAGGCCGACGGCTTCGGGCACGGCGCTGTGGACGTCGCCCGCACCGCGCTGGCGAACGGCGCCACGTCGCTGGGCGTCACCTCCCTCGCCGAGGCCGTGCCGCTGCGCGAGGCGGGCATCGACGCCCCCGTGCTGAGCTGGCTCAACCCCGTCGACGCCGACGTCGAACAGGCCGTGGAGCACGGGATCGACCTGGCGGCCCCGAGCTACGAGCACCTCACGGCGATGTCCGCGGTGCCCGGCCGGGTGCGGGTCCACCTGCACCTCGACACCGGGATGGCTCGCGACGGCGCAGCGCCCGCCGACTGGGCCCGCCTGTGCCGAGCGGCTCGGCTGGCCGAACGTCGGGGCAGGGTCGACGTGGTCGGAGTGATGGGACACCTCGGCTGTGCCGACGACCCCGCCGACCCGTGCAACACCCGGGCGCGCACCCGGTTCGCCTGGGGCCTGGAGGTCGCGCGTGCCTGCGGCCTGCGACCTCGCCAGCGCCATCTCGCCGCCACCGCCGCGACCCTGACGGATCCCCTCAGCCACCACACGATGAGCCGCATCGGAGCCGGGCTGGTGGGTATCGACCCGAGCCGCACGACGCCGCTACGCCCGGCGCTCACCCTCACCGCTCCCCTGGTCTCGGTACGTCGCGTCCGCGCCGGTACGCCGGTGGGCTACGGCCACGCCCACGTCACCTCCACGCCCACCCATCTCGGGCTGGTCCCGCTGGGGTACGCCGACGGGCTGCCACGAGCCGCGTCGGGGCGAGCCGAGGTCCTGGTCCGCGGGCGGCGGGCGCCGGTGGTCGGCCGGATCTCGATGGACCAGACGGTCGTCGACCTCGGTGCCACGGGGGCCGAGGTCGGCGAGCTCGTCACCGTGTTCGGACCCGGCGACGCGGGTGAGCCGACGGTCGTCGAGTGGGCGACCTGGTCGGAGACGCTCGAGCACGAGATCGTCACGGGGATCGGGTCACGGGTCCCTCGACTGACCCGTCCGGTCCCCCGGTTGCGGAGCGTGGGATGAGGACCCGGGTCGCGGTGATCGGCGGCGGTCGCAGCTGCGAGCACGACGTCTCCCTCGCCTCGGCGGCGAGCGTGGCCGCCGGCCTCGACCCCGCGGCGTACGAGGTCGTCCGGCTGACCATCGGCCGCGACGGCACGTGGCGCGACCGCGGCGGACGCCCCATGAGCCTGGTCGGAGCCGCCCAGGTGCTGCGGGGGTGCGACGTCGCCTTCCCGCTCGTGCACGGTCCGCACGGCGAGGACGGCACGCTCGCGGCGCTGTGCGAGCTCGCCTGCCTGCCGTACGTCGGGTCCGGCGTCGGCGCGGGCGCCCTCGCGATGGACAAGTGGGCGACCAAGCTGGTCGCCGGGTCGGTCGGCATCGCGACCACCCCCGGTCGCCTCGTGCCGGCCGGAGCGGCCGAGGGGTTGCCCTGGTCCGGGCCGGTCGTGGTCAAGCCGGTCGCCGCCGGCTCGAGCCTCGGCGTCTCGCTCGTGACCGACCCCGAGCAGCTCCCGATCGCGCTCGACGCCGCATGGGCGCTCGACCGCCGCGCCCTCGTCGAGCAGGCCGTGGTCGCACGCGAGATCGACGTCGCGGTCCTCCGGCGGGCCGACGGCTCCGTGTTCGTGCCGCCCGCCCTGGAGATCCTCGGCGACGGCGTCTTCGACTACGACGCCAAGTACGGCGGGCACGCGGACCTCCGTGTCCCGACGGCGCTGAGCGAGACCGACGCCAAGGCGCTCGAGGACGCCGCGGTCGCGACGTACGCCGCGCTCGGGTGTGCGGGCGTCGCTCGGGTCGACTTCTTCCTGACCAGCGGCGGGCCCGTCCTGAACGAGGTCAACACCGTCCCCGGGATGACGGAGCACTCCCAGGTGCCGCGGATGTTCGCGGCGGCGGGATGGTCGTACGCCGACCTCCTCGACGAGCTGGTGCGGGGTGCCTGTCGCTGACGAGCCGCGTGGTTCGATGGCCCCCATGACGACGCTGCCCGAGCCCTGGCAGCGCTGGCGTCACTGGCTCCCTGACGCGATGGCAGGCGTGGTGGCGTTCCTGCTCGCGGTGTGGGAGGTGGCGCACGACTCCTCGGGCGTCACCGGGGGCGCGAGTGCGTACCTCGTCGCGCTGCTCCTCGGCGTGGCGGTCGGTCTGTCCCGACGGGCTCCCGGGGCGGCACTGGCGGTCGCCTGGTGCCTCGGATTCCTGCACATCGCCACGGGCGTCCAGCCACTCGTGACCGAGATCCTGCTCGCGGCCGTGGCGTTCGGCTGCGCCCGATGGGGCGACACCCTCGTCGTCTGGCTGAGCGGGATCTCCATCCCGGTGGGCGCCGCTGTGGCGGTTCTCTGGCTCGACCCCAACGTCTTCTACGACTCACTCAGCATCGCCGGCATCCAGGGCCTCGCCCAGCGGGGCTACTACGGCGGGAACGGGTGGCGGTTGTCGGCCGGGCTCCTCGGCACGGCGCTGCTGATGGCGCCGTGGCTGCTCGGGCTGGCGCTGCGTTTCTCGGCCCGCTCGGAGGCGTCGCGGGCCTCCCAGGTCGTCGCCGAGGCCGAGCGCGACCAGGCCGAGGAGATCGCCCGCCTCCGCGAGGAGCAGGCGCGGCTCGGCCGTGACGTGCACGACGTCGTCGGCCACTCGCTGGCGGTGATCCTCGCCCAGGCCGAGTCCGCGCAGTACCTCGACGACGCCGACACCGCCGCCCTCAAGCGCACCATGACGAACATCGCGACGTCGGCCAGGTCGTCGCTCGACGACGTCCGCACGGTGCTGGCCAGCACGCAGGGAGCCGCGGGTGCCCCGATGCGCCAGCCGGACCTGGAGAGCCTGCTCGACGGCGTCCGCGCGAGCGGCCACACCGTGGAGTCGACCGTCGTCGGGGCACCGCAGCCGATGCCGCCCGAGCTCGAGGTCGTGGCGTTCCGGGTGCTCCAGGAGATGTTGACCAACGCGATCAAGCACGGCCGCCGCGACCAGCCGGTGCACGTCGAGCGACACTGGGACGACGACCTGCGGATCGAGGTGCAGAACGCCGTGGCCGACGGCCCGCAGGCCGACGACGGGCAGGGGCTCGTCGGGATGCGTCGCCGGCTCGACGCCGTCGGCGGCCGCCTCGACGTACGCCGGCGCACCGACCCGCCGACGTTCACCGCGACGGCCTGGGTGCCCGTCAGGGTGCTCACGTGAGCGAGTCGACCGAGCCGATCCGCGTGCTCCTGGTCGACGACCAGGACCTGTTCCGCGAGGGCGTGCGCGTGATCGTCGACGCCCAGGAAGGGCTCGAGGTCGTCGGCGCGGCCGGTGACGGCGTCGAGGCGGTCCGCCTGGTCGACGACCTGGCGCCCGACGTGGTGCTGATGGACGTCCGGATGCCGGAGATGGACGGCGTCGAGGCGACCCGGCAGATCTTCCTGCCCGAGCGGGCGGGGCGCCGCGAGCACCCGGTGCGGGTGATCGTGCTGACGACCTTCAACCTCGATGACCGGGCGGCCACCGCGATCCGGTACGGCGCCAGCGGGTTCCTGCTCAAGGGCACGACCCCGGTGATGCTGCGGGACGCGATCCGCACGGTGTACGCCGGCAACGCCGTGCTCGCGCCCCAGGACCTCGCCACCCTGCTCGACGGCCAGTTCCAGACGCGCACGCCGCCGCCCGCGTCGTACCTCGGCCTGACCGAGAAGGAGCGTGAGGTGTTCGGCGCCGTGGCGCAGGGGCTGTCCAACACCGAGATCGGCGCCCAGATCTTCGCCAGCGAGTCGACGGTGAAGACCCACGTCGGCGCGATCCTGCGCAAGCTCGGTCTGCGCGACCGGGTGCAGATCGTGGTGTTCGCGCACGAGCACGGGCTCGTGGGCGGCTGATCATCTCGACCCGGCAACGAGGCACGATGGATCGCATGTCGTTGCCCACGCCGACTCTGCACACCGCTCGCCTGCGGCTGCGTCCCTTCTCCGACGAGGACGCGGACAACCTCTTCGCGCTGCACAGCAACGCCCACGTGCTGCGCTACTGGGACTCGCCGCCCTGGAGCGAGCCCGCCCGGGCCGAGCGCTTCATCGCGACGTGCCGGCAGATCGAGGAGGAAGGCAGCGGCGCGCGGCTGGCCATGGACCGCGTCTCCGACGGAGCGTTCGTCGGATGGTGCGGCCTGACGCGGTGGAACCCGGACTATCGCAGCGCGTCGATGGGCTACTGCCTCACCGAAGCGGCGTGGGGTCACGGCTACGCGACGGAAGCGGCGCGTGCCGTGCTGCAGTGGGCGTACGAGACGCTGGACCTGAACCGGGTCCAGGCCGAGACCGACACCCGGAACGTGGCGTCCGCCCACGTGCTGGAGAAGCTCGGGTTCGTGCGCGAGGGGACGCTGCGGGAGGACTGCATCGTGAACGGCGAGGTGTCCGACTCGTGGGTGTTCGGCTTGATCAGGCGGGAGTGGCGACCGTCGGACGAGCCGGTCCCCGCCCGCTGATCCCTCGTGCTCGCGCCCCGGCGTGGCTCAGAACCCGAGCTTGCGCCCGGTCGCCGAGCGGACCTTCTTGCCCTTCTCCTGGGCCGTTCGACGGAGGTCGGCCTGGAAGTCGAGCATCCGCTGCCGCAGGTCGGCGTCGGAGGCCGCCAGGATGCGGACGGCGAGGAGCCCGGCGTTCCGGGCATTGCCGACCGCGACGGTCGCCACCGGGACGCCCGCCGGCATCTGCACGATCGAGAGCAGGGAGTCCATGCCGTCGAGGTGCTCGAGCGGCACCGGGACGCCGATCACCGGCAGCGGGGTGACGGCGGCCAGCATGCCGGGCAGGTGGGCCGCTCCCCCGGCGCCCGCGATCACCACGGACAGGCCGCGGTCGGCGGCCTCGCGGCCGTAGGCGATCATCTCGTCGGGCATCCGGTGCGCCGAGACGACGTCGGCCTCGTACGCCACGTCGAACTCCTTGAGCGCGTCCGCGGCCGCCTCCATCACCGGCCAGTCGGAGTCGGAGCCCATGACGATGCCGACCCGGGGTGCGTCACTCACTCTCGTCTCCCAACTCTCCGGCGAACCACGCAGCGGCGTGGCGGGCTCGTTCTCGACACTCTTGCAGGTCGTCACCGTAGGCATTGACGTGCCCGACCTTGCGGCCGGGACGGGGCTCCTTGCCGTACAGATGCACGCGCAGCCGCGGGTCGCGGGCGAAGGCGTGCGGGTACCCGTCGTACAGCCGGCCGCCGGAGTCGGTGGGGCCGCCGAGAATGTTGACCATCACCGTCCAGGGCGCCCGGGTCACCGGCGAGCCGAGCGGTAGGTCGAGCACCGCGCGGAGGTGGTTCTCGAACTGCGAGGTGACCGCGCCGTCCTGCGACCAGTGGCCGGTGTTGTGCGGGCGCATCGCGAGCTCGTTGACCAGGATCCGGTCGTCGTCGGTCTCGAAGAGCTCCACGGCCAGGATCCCGGTCACGTCGAGCTCGCGCGCGATCCGGAGGGCGAGCTCCTGCGCCTGCGTGGCGAGGCGGTCGGACAGCCCGGGCGCCGGAGCCACCACCTCCACGCAGATCCCGTCACGTTGCACCGACTCCACCACCGGGTACGCCGCCGCCTGGCCGCTGGGGCTGCGGGCCACCAGCGCCGACAGCTCCCGGCGGAACGCGACCTGTTCCTCGGCGAGGATCCGTACGCCGGTCGCCTCGGCCGCCGCGAACGCGGGCGCCGCCTCGTCCGGCGTCCGCACGAACCAGACCGCGCGGCCGTCGTACCCGCCCCGGCTGGTCTTGAGGACGCACGGGAAACCGAAGTCGGCGACCTCGTCGGGGTCGGCGACGACCCGGAAGCGCGGCATCGGGGCACCGAGGCCCGCCAGCGCCTCGCGCATCACGACCTTGTCCTGGGCGTGCACCAGCGCCGACGGACCCGGGCGGACGGTCGTGCCGTCCGCCTCGAGCGCGTGCAGGTGGTCGGTGGGGACGTGCTCGTGGTCGAAGGTGACGACCTCGCAGCCCTCGACGAGACGCCGGAGTGTGCCGAGGTCGGTGTAGTCCCCCACGGTGTGGTCGGGGATCACCTGGGCGGCCGACACGTCCGGGCCCTCGGCCAGCAGACGCAGCGGGATGCCGAGCGCGGCGGCCGGCTCGGCCAGCATCCGGGCCAGCTGGCCGCCTCCGACGAGGGCGACGACAGGCGAGCTCACCCGCAGCAGCGTAGGGGCGGGTGGGATCCGGACGTCAGGCGGTGCGTGCCTCGGTGGTGTCGACGGAGCGCAGGACGTCGGACGTGCCCGGCGCATCCATCTCGAACCGGAGTCCGTGCCCACGGACCGTGGTGATCAGGCTCGGGCTACTCGGGTCGTCACCGAGCTTCCGGCGGACCCAGCCCAGGTGGACGTCGATGGTCTTCGACGACGTCCAGAAGGTGGTGTTCCAGACCGTCAGCATGAGCTCGTCGCGGGACACCACGGAACCGGCCCGCTGCATCAAGAAATGCAGCAGGTCGAATTCCTTGCGCGAGAAGACGATCTCGCGTTCATCTCGCCACACCCGGCGGGTAGCCGGGTCAACGAGGACGTCCTGGACCTTGAGCACGTATCGAAAATAGGTACGCGAGAGGGTCTCCCGCCGAGGAATCGAGCAACTCGCCGTGCTCCACGGGTAAAATTCCCCCGCCGAACCACCCCGACTAGGCCTTCTGGGTCATGCCTCAGTGACGTCGAACGGCCACTGGCTCGACCACCCCGAAGCCTCGCACCGGTCGGGCCGGCAGCGGCCGCGCCTCGAACTGGTCCTCCGGAAGGCGCTCCGCGGTGGCGCCGTCGACGATGATCCGGTTGCGCCGGGCGACGCCCGTCAGGCGAGCGGCGAGGTTGACCGGGGGCCCGAACACGTCGCCCAGCCGGGTCACCACCGATCCCGTGGAGAGCCCCACGCGGACGTCGGGCATCCGCTGGTCGCGTCCGATCACGGCGATGATCCCCTCGGCGGTGTCGTAGGCCCGGATCGGGTCCTCGTTCACGAACAGCACGGCGTCCCCGAGGCTCTTGATCACGCGACCGCGCTGGCCGGCGACGACATCGGCGCAGCGCGACTCGAAGATCTCCACGAGGTCGCCGATCCGGTCGTGGTCGAGCCGGTTGGTGAGAGCCGTGAACTGCACGATGTCGGCGAAGCCGACGGTCACCAGCGTGGTGTGCAGGTCGGCCTCGTCGGCTCCCAACGCCTCGACCCGGGCGGCGGCCGCGGCCAGGTGTCGGCGCCAGACGTAGACCAGCAGCCCTTCGAAGGGTTCGTTCAGCGCCTCGACGAGCCGGAGGGCCGCGGTCGCCCGCGAGCCGTTGGCGTCGTCCGCCGCCAGCTCCTGCACCCGGTGGACCAGCGTGGCGACCTCCCAGTCGGCCAGGCGCGCCATGGTCTGCCCGACGGCGCGGGTGAGGTCGACGGCCATGTCGAAGTCGATGGAGCCGTCCTCGACCAGGCTCAGCAGGGTCGAGACGGCGTCCGCGTCGGCCTGGGTGAAGGCGCGCTCGCTGCCGCGGTCGGGGAAGCCCAGCGCTCGCCAGAGTCGCTGGGCCTGCTCGATCGACGCGCCGGTCTCGGCGGCGACCTCCAGGGCGTTGTAGACGAGCTCGTCTCCGAGGATCGCCTGCTCGAGCTGCTCGCCCGGGGTCTCCTCAGGCGTCATCGTTCCTTGGCGACTCGTGCGAGCTTGCCCAGCAGGTCGGACAGCGTGCGTTGCACCGTCTCCACCTGAGGGATGTCGTGCAGCCGGACCGAGCCGTGGGTACTGGCGTCGCTGACGACCAGCGTGCCGCAGCTGAGCATCCGGTCGACGATCCCCTGGTCGAAGGCCACGTCGCTGATCCGCATCAGCGGGATGTCGTGGCCCCTCCGGGCGATCAGGCCCTCGCGGGTGATCAGCCGCTTGGTGGTGATCGTGTAGGTCGCGGTCAGCCAGTCCAGGAACGGCCGGATCACCCACCACACGATCACCGCGAGAGCGAGGATCCAGACGACCAGGCTGCCGATGCCGTTGTCGACCAGGCGGTCGAGGAAGATCGCCAGCGCCAGCGTGATGACCAGGACCAGGCCCTGGCCGACCAGCACCTTGGGGTGGGTCCGGGTGTCGACGACGACGGACTCGCCCTCGGTCAGCAGCTTCGGTGAGATGGCCACGGGGGTGAGTCTGTCACCGAGGGGTGCGCACGTGCACCACATCGCCCGCGGCGACCGCGACGACGCGGCCCCCGGACTCGACCTCCAGCCGGCCGTGCTCGTCCACGCCGGTGGCGCGACCCTCGAGCACGGACCCGTCCGGCAGATCGACGCGGACGTCCCGGTCCAGGGTCGCGCAGAGCCCTCGGTAGTTGGCGACGAGCATGTGCGGCGAGCCCATGGTCATCCCCAGCCACGCCCGCAGGTCGTGCAGCACCTGGCCGAACAGCTCGGTCCGGTCGACGGGGCGCTCGGCGAGCGCGAGGCTCGTGGCGGTGGCGACGGGCAGCTCGTCCTCACGTTGGTCGACGTTGATCCCGATGCCCACCACGGCGAGCGGCTTGTCACTCCCGTGAGCACGCACGTGGACCCGCTCCACCAGGATCCCGCAGACCTTCCGGTCACCGAGCAGCACGTCGTTCGGCCACTTCACCGACCCGCGCAGGCGCCGGGCGACGGCGTACCCGGCGACCAGCGGGACCAGCGGCCACCACTCGTCGTCGAGGACCGGGTCGACCACGGCGGAGAAGGTCAGCGCGGCGCCCGGCGGTGTCGTCCAGGTGCGGCCGAGCCGCCCGCGGCCGGCCGTCTGGTGGTCGGCGACCACGACGAGGCCGCGCTCGGGAGCCGCCGCGGCCAGCGCGTTCGTGGACTCGGCGGCGGCGTACAGCTGCACCTGCCAGTGGGGCCCGGCCGCCTCCTGGAGCCGGTCGAGGGCGAGCGGCGCCCGAGGAGTGGCCCGTGGAGTGGCGTCGTTCACGGGCACTAGTGTCGGGCAGGTGAGCGCACAGCCGACACAGCCCGGCCAGGGCACCGACATTCCGACGCCAGATTCCGGCATCGACATCCACACCACGGCCGGCAAGCTCGACGACCTCGACCGGCGGTTGGACGAGGCGGTGCACGCCGCGTCCGCGAAGGCAGTCGAGAAGCAGCACGCCAAGGGTCGGGGTACGGCTCGCGAGCGCATCGCGCTGCTCTTCGACGAGGGCTCGTTCGTCGAGCTCGACGAGCTGGCGCGACACCGCTCGACGGCGTTCGGGCTCGAGAAGCGCCGCCCCTACGGCGACGGCGTGGTCACCGGCTACGGCACGGTCGACGGTCGTCAGGTGTGCGTCTTCAGCCAGGACTTCACGATCTTCGGCGGCTCCCTGGGCCAGGTGTACGGCGAGAAGATCTGCAAGGTGATGGACCTCGCCATCAAGGCCGGCTGCCCCATCATCGGCATCAACGAGGGCGCCGGCGCGCGCATCCAGGAGGGCGTGGTCTCGCTCGGCCTGTACGGCGAGATCTTCCGCCGCAACGTGCACGCGTCGGGCGTCATCCCGCAGATCAGCATGATCATGGGCTCGTGTGCGGGCGGCCACGTCTACTCGCCGGCCGTCACCGACTTCACGGTCATGGTCGACGGCACCTCGAACATGTTCATCACCGGTCCCGACGTCATCAAGACCGTCACCGGCGAGGACGTCACGATGGAGGAGCTCGGCGGCGCGCGCACCCACAACACCAAGTCGGGCAACGCCCACTACATGGGCTCCGACGAGGAGGACGCGATCGAGTACGTCAAGGCGCTCCTCTCCTACCTCCCGCAGAACAACCTGGACCCGTCTCCGGTCTACGACGAGCCGGCCGATCTCGACGTCACCGACCTGGACCGGACGCTCGACGTACTGATCCCCGACGGTGCCAACCAGCCCTACGACATGCACGAGGCGATCAGCACGGTCCTGGACGACCAGGAGTTCCTCGAGGTGATGGCGCTGTTCGCGCCGAACATCATCGTCGGGTACGGCCGCGTCGAGGGCCGCTCGGTCGGCGTGGTCGCCAACCAGCCGATGCAGTTCGCCGGCACGCTCGACATCGACGCGTCGGAGAAGGCCGCGCGGTTCGTGCGCACCTGCGACGCGTTCAACATCCCGGTGCTGACCTTCGTCGACGTGCCCGGCTTCCTGCCCGGCACCGACCAGGAGTGGAACGGCATCATCCGCCGCGGCGCCAAGCTCATCTACGCGTACGCCGAGGCGACGGTCCCCCTCGTCACGGTGATCACCCGCAAGGCCTACGGCGGTGCGTACGACGTGATGGGGTCCAAGCACCTGGGCGCCGACGTCAACCTCGCCTGGCCGACGGCGCAGATCGCGGTGATGGGCGCCCAGGGTGCGGTCAACATCCTCTACCGCAAGGAGCTGAAGGAGGCCGACGACCCCGAGGCCACGCGGGCGCAGCTGGTCACCGAGTACGAAGACACGCTCGCCAACCCCTACCTCGCCGCCGAGCGCGGATACGTCGACGGTGTCATCCCGCCGCACGAGACGCGGATCGAGGTCGTCAAGGCGCTGCGGCTCCTCGCGACGAAGCGCGAGATCCTGCCGAGCAAGAAGCACGGGAACATCCCCCTCTGATGGCTGCCGTGGGCGACTCCGGCGAACCGACCGGCGACTCGGCCGAGGAGCGAGCGCCGTTCCTGCGCGTCGTCGCGGGCGACCCCACACCGGACGAGCTGGCCGCGGTGGTGGCCGTGCTCGCGTCCCTGGGCGGCCCGGCCGCCGCACCCGCGCGTCGTACGCCGGAGTGGAACGCGCCGAGGCGGCTCCACCGCTCCCCGCACGCGCCCGGCCCGGGCGGCTGGCGCGCGTCCGGACTGCCGCACTGACTCGGGGAGCATCGCGGATCCGGTTGCGGTGAGGTGGCTGTGCCGTCGGATCCGTCGGCGGCGTTCGTAAAATCTCGCGAAAACGGGTTCCCGGGCCGCGTCCCGGATCCACTCTGGTTGTCGTCGGCGTACTCGGACGCCGCCACCGGTGGATCCGTGGGGGACCGCCGACAAGCACTGGGGGATCGCGATGAGCACTCTCGTCCTGGACACCCGCCCGATCGGACACGCGGGCACCATGATCATGCGTGACGAGCGCACCGGCGGCACGCACCCGCGCGGCCGGGGCTTCCACGTCCTCAGCCGCATCGCCCGTACCCGGGCCACCGACGACGACTACGCGCCGCGACACCGGCTCGACGTGCCGGCACAGCTCGACCTCGCCGCCGCGCTCGCCAGCTGACCCGAGCCGTACGCCGCCGGATCGAGCCTCAACGGGCGTTCGGCAAAATCTCGGCACACCCCGGACACGGGTCGAGATGCGACTTACCGTTTTTGAGAGCGCGACCGCGGGGGCGGCCGCCGACGATCCGGGGGATTTCGTGATGAGCTCACCGTTGAGGAACCTGAGCACCGTCGAGGAACAGCCGAGCGCGCCCGGACGGCACGAGGAGCTCGTGGCCGCGGTGCATCCGCGTCGCAGCGGCTTCCAGGTGCTCAGCAGGATGGCGCGCAGCCGGGCCGACGAGGACGGCGACTACGCGCCCCGCCATCGGCTCGACGAGCCTGACGGCGACGAGAGACGCAGTAGCCGGCGCGGCGCCACACGCGCCTCGAGTCGGTCATCCACAGGTCGTCGGACGGGTCTGGCGATCGTTCTGAGGTCGTCGTAGTGTCGAACACATGTTCGGTCTCTCGGGAAGCGACGTCGCTGGCTCCGCGGCGCTCGAGGCCGGCGTCATCGATGCCGTCCGCGAGACGCTGTCGGCTGCGCTCGGGTCACCGAGCGGGCTGGACGATGCGGGACTCGTGGAGGCGATCCGAGCGTTGGAGACGCTCGGCTGCGTCGTCACCGCCGCCCAGGCCCAGCTCGCTGCCGAGCTCGACTCGTCGCGACGCGAGGAGCGCGCTGCCCGCGGCTTCCCCGCCGCACAGCAGGCCCGCGGCGTCGCCCACGAGGTCGCGCGAGCCCGACGCGAGTCGCCCCATCGTGGGCAGCGCCATCTCGGCCTGGCCAGAGCGGTCACCTCCGAGCTCCCGTCCACCTGGCGTGCGTGGCGCGAGGGGCGGATCAGCGAATGGGCAGCGACGCTGGTCGCCCGGGAGACTGCCTGCCTCTCGCGAGACGACCGGTTGGCGGTCGATGCCCTCGTCGCGAGAGACCCCGAGCGGCTCGAGCGCATCAGCCTGCGTGAGCTGGTCGGCGAGATCCACGCCGAGGCGTCGCGGATCGACCCCGCCTCGGTCGTCGCGCGACGCCGGAACGCCGAGGGCGACCGTCGGGTCACGCTCCGGCCGGCACCCGACACGATGACCTGGTTGACCGCGCTGCTCCCGGTCAAGGACGGCGTGGCGGTCTACGCCGCGCTGACTCACGCCGCCGACTCCGCCCGAGCGGGTGGCGATCCGCGCCCGAAGGGTCAGGTCATGGCCGACGCGCTCGTCGGCCGCGTGCTCCAGAGCGACTCAGTCGTGTCGCGCAACGCGAGCGTCTCGTTGAACCTCGTGATGACCGACCACGACCTGTTCGGCCGCGGCGACGAGCCGGCGTACCTCGACGGCCACGGGCCCATGCCCGCCGAGCTCGCCCGCGAGCTGGTCGCGGGAGCCTGCAGTCGCGGCGAGCGCGTGTGGCTGCGCCGCCTCTACGCCCACCCGACGACCGGAGAGCTGGTGGCGGCCGATGCGCGTGGGCGAGTCTTCCGGGGATCCCTGGCCCGCTTCATCCGGCTCCGCGACCGGGTCTGCCGCACCCCTTGGTGCGATGCGCCGGTCAGACATCTCGACCACCCGATCGCCAAGGCAGCGGAGGGGCCGACGAGCGCCGTGAACGGTCAGGGCCTCTGCGAGGCGTGCAACTACGCCAAGCAGGCACCGGACTGGCGGGCGAGACCGTCTCCGGGCTCGGTCGGGCACGAGATCGAGACCTCGCTCCCGACCGGCCACCGCTACCGGTCACGACCTCCGCGTCTCCTGGCGACCGTCACGCGCCGTCCGGTGCGGGTGGACTACGTCCTGACCTGCTGAGAACCCCGGACGTGGCTCGGCCCCATCGCCTAGCCTGCTCACGACCTGATCGGGAGGGCTCGGATGAAGGTGATCATCGGCTTGGTCGTGGTGGCGGTTCTCGCCGGGCTGGCCACCAACTGGGCGAGGCACAAGGGCGAGGACCTCCTCCATCACGCCATCGACACGGCGCTCCCGGGCAAGGTCGAGGCCCACCCGTGGACTCCCCTCCAGCACGGCCGACGACAGAGCGCGGACCGGGTCTCCTTCCAGAGCGGCTCGTTGACCACCGCACGCTGCCACGCAACGCTCGGCAGCTACACCGTCCACGTCGACCACGGCTTCTCGTTCCAGTCGGCGGGCCACGTGAAGGCCGGCTGCCCGGGCAACAAGCTGCGCGGCGAGCTGGGAAGGCCACCCGCGTCGACGTCGAGACGCACGGCAAGACCGAGCGGCTGGTCTTCACCGACGACGACGACCACACCGTCGCGAAGCTCATCGGCAAGGCTTCCTAAACCGCCGGCCATCGCTCGTCACCGGGAACGACGCGACCGTCTGACCGCCGACCAGCCCGACCACAGCCCGCCGCCCGCCAGCGCGATCAGCCACGCGGCGACCTCGGCGGTCCAGCCCGGCGGGCGGAAGGTCACGTCGACGGTCTCCCCCTGGGCCGCGGGCGGCACGTGCACCGTGACGAGGTACCCGTCCACCGGGTCCGCGAGGTCCCCGACGGAGGTCGTGTAGCCCGGCCAGTCGAGCAGCCTCAGCACCACGGTGCCGCCGTCGGCCGGGACCTGGTCGACCCGGAACGTCGTCCGCGTCGCCCCGCTGCTCACGTGGGAGACCGTCGTCCCCGGGGACGTCCACGCCACGCTCCCGGCGCCGGCGACCGGTGTGCGGCGCGTCCACAGCACGGCGTACGACGTGCTGTCGGCGATCTGCCATCCCGCCGGAGGGTGGTCGAGGGCCGACGCCGGGAGGGTCCGTCGGACCAGCAGCAGGGAGCTCACCCCGAGCAGGTCCACCCGCAGCCGGCCGGTGGTCGGCTCCACGGTGAAGAGCCGGTCGAGGAGGTAGTGGCACGAGTTGCCCTGGTAGTAGAGGCAGTACCGGTCCTTGTACGCCGCGTGGCTGATGGCGGTGTAGGTGTTCTGGGCGTGCAATCCGGTGAGGTACCACGCCGACCCGATCGGCAGCTCCTGGGCCGCGGCGACGCTCGACCGGACCGTGTTGTCGGCGTCCCCGACGAGGAGGAGGTCGCCGACCGCGTCCGGGTAGAGGCCCTGGTACGCCGACAGCTCGCCGGGCGCGTGACGCTGCGGCGAGGCGGGGGTCGGGAAGAACCCGTGCTGGACGGCGAGGGCGGCCAGCGTCACGACGCCGGCGACGGGTGCCAGCCAGGACCTGCGACCGGTCCGGAGCAGCCACCAGAGCACCACCAGCGCGCCCGCCACCAGCACCACCGACCACACCTGGGCCCGCCACTGCGACGGGACCTCGGAGTGGCACCGGACTCCGGCCAGGACGACCCACGCCAACGACAACGCGAGACGGAGTCTCGACGGCCGCGCGAGACCGAACCGGGTCCAGGCGACGACGACGAGGACGGCCAGCGTGAGCAGCAGGAAGGGCTGAAGGCGCAGCGGGTATCGCAGCGGCCCGATCTCGCTCGGCCCGTCGACCAGCACCGCCGTCACGATCGAGAACGCCACCAGCCCGGCGAGCGGCCGCCAGCCGCGGCGTACTCGCCCCCAGTCGAGCCACAGCAGGGCCGGGAGGAGCCAGGCCAGGTAGACGTACGGCCGCAAGGGCGCGTCGGGGGTCGGCACGGCGCCGGCGGGTAGCACCGCCGCGAGCAGGCTGAGTGGGTCGGTCGTGAACTTGGCCGGGTCGGTGCCGTACTCCGCCGCCCGCGCGGTCGACGACAGCGACAGCACACCGGGGAGGTAGACGGTGAGGGAGACCAGGCCCAGCAGCACACCGGACCCGAGGACCCGCAGCGCGGCGAGCCGGTCACGCGCGATCCCGCAGTCCAGCAGGCAGGCCAGGATCGCGAGGACGAGCATGATCGTTCCGAAGACGTAGCCCACGGTCACGAGGAGGTAGCCCGCGACCAACACCGGCAGGGGGTTGGCCCCGGACCGCATCGTCCGGCGCAGCCCCCACCACACCCAGGGGAAGAGCGCCCAGATCATCTCGCCGGCGGCCCACGAGGGCAGGTCGAGGAACTGGGTCATGCCACCCATCGGCGCCAGCACACCGGCGACGTACGCCGCGGCCGGCGGGGCGTCGTACGAGCGGGCGAGCAGGTACACGCCGAGGACGCCGGCCACGAGCAGCACGAGCTTGACGACCGTGGTGAGCAGGACCAGGTTCGAGGTCACGGTCGCGAGCAGGCCGATCCCGATCGTGAGCGGCGACCACAGTCCCCACTGGCCTTCGGCTGCGAGGTTGCCCGCGCGCCAGGCGTGAGGATCAAGGGTGGACCAGGAGCCGTGCCGGACCAGTTCGCCGAGGTGGTACCACCAGCCGTAGTACGCCGCCGGCGTGTCGCCCCACCAGAGGTGGCGCGGGTCGCTCACGAGGAGCCCCGCCAGGGCGGCGAGCACGGTCAGAACGGCGGCGAGCGCCCACCGCGCGTCCGGGCCGGCCACGATCGCCCGGAGCCGGCTCACCGCTTGACCGCCGCCAGGAACACCGACGAACCGAACGGGAGGTCGCGCCGGGCGAGCAGGCGCTCGTCCCAGCGGCACAGCCCCAGCAGGGCTCGCTCGAGCCGTGCACCCACCGGCGGGACGTCGACGACGTCCGCCGGACCCGCATCGGCCGGGGGCGACGAGCCGGTGCTTCACGCCGCGGATCGCGCGCTCGGCGACGAAGGCCGGGAAGACCGAGGCGAACCCGTACGTCGCGCGCACGACCTCGAACCCCGCCGACTCGACGGCGGCCACGGCGCGGGGTCGCGTGTAGCGGCGGTGGTGGCCGTTGGCGACGTCGTGGTCGGACCACGCCCACTGGTACGCCGGCACGGACATGAGCAGCCGGCCGCCCGGCTCGAGCACGCGGCGCAGCTCGGCCAGGGCGACGTCCTCCGGGTCGCAGTGCTCGACCACGTCGAACGCGCCGACCACCTCGAACGCCGCGTCCGCGAACGGCAGGGCGAGCACGGAGCCGCAGACCCCGGCGGGTGGTCGCAGCCCCCGCGAGTCGAGGTCGAGCGAGACCTTCTGCGGCGCGGTCAGCCAGCCGACGCTCGGGCCGTCGGCGCTCCCGACGTCGAGCACCCGCTGCGGTGAGCCGACGTACGGACCCAGGACGGTGTGCAGCATCTCGGAGCGTGCCTGGTACCACCAGTAGTCGGGCTGCTGGATCGAGGGGGATCCGCCGTGCGGGGTCGCTGGCACCGGGGCAGGCTATCCGGACGTGGCTAGGGTCCGTCCGTGACCTCGCTGGTGCTCGCCTCCGCGTCCTCCGCCCGCCTCGCCACGCTCAAGGCGGCCGGGATCGAGCCGTCGGTCGTGGTCTCCGGGGTCGACGAGTCCCAGCTGACCGGCCTGCCTCCCCGGGAGCTCGCCCAGCGCCTCGCCGACCTCAAGTGCGCCGCGGTCGCCGCGGAGGTCACCGGCGACCGCCTGGTGCTCGGCTGCGACTCCGTCCTCGACCTGGACGGGGAGGCGCTCGGCAAGCCCGAGGATCCGGACGAGGCGGTACGCCGGTGGCAGGCGATGCGCGGACGGACCGGTGTGCTCCACACCGGCCACTGCCTGCACGACTCGACATCCGGCGAACGGGCGACCGCGACGGGGTCGACGGTGGTGCACTTCGCCGACGTCACGGACGACGAGATCGCGGCGTACGTCGAGTCGGGCGAGCCCCTCCACGTCGCCGGCGCCTTCACCGTCGACGGGCTGGGCGGCGCGTTCGTGACCGGCATCGAGGGCGACCACCACAACGTCGTCGGGCTGAGCCTGCCCCTGCTGCGCGACCTCGTGGCCGAGCTCGGCCACCGCTGGACCGACCTCTGGACCCGTCGCTAGACCCGGTCCTCGGTGGGCCGATCGGGATCGATCAGGCGGTGCGCCGGCCCGAGCAGCGAGACCGGGTGGTGGGCCATCTCGCTGGCGGTGACCGGCTGGCGGAAGACGTACGTCCGGAACAGGTAGAAGCGCGCCGCCTGCCCGATCAGCGCGCCGATGACGTTGCCGAAGATGTTGTCGGAGAGCGGGTCGGTCAGGCCGAGGACGTGTCGGCTGAACCACAGCGTCCCCACCGCGAGCGGCAACGTCACGAGGTTGATCAGGAAGAACGCCGTACGACCGCCGTCGGCATGGACGGGCGGCCGGTGCCGGAACGTCCAGTGGCGACTCAGCCGGTAGCTGACCACCATGCCGACCAGGTTGGCGAGCACCAGGGCCGTCAGCGGCTGGCTCTCCAGCCAGGGGTCCGAGGTGAGGTACAGCCCGTGGACCAGGAAGTTGAAGATCGAGAAGGACACGAGCGTCGAGAGCCCGCCGGTGACCATGAACCGGCCGATCTCCACCACGACGTGTGGCAAAGCTTTCTGGCGCGGCACGTGGGCAGTCTAAAGAAGTGCCCGCTCAGGTCGCGTCAGCCGCCCGGTCCTGGGCCGACTCCTCGAGCTCCTCCGCCGAGACGTCCTGCTCACGCTGGAGTGTCTCCGGCGCGGCCAGGACGATGAAGATCGGCAGCGCGCACACCACGGCACACAGGACGAAGGCCGGCGAGTAGCCCGCCTGGTCCGCCACCAGACCGGTGACGAGGGGGCCGAGGACCGTGCCCAGGTCACCGGCCATCTGGAACACCGCGACCACCGTGCCGCCCCGCCCTGCCACGACGTCGCCCATGACCGCGCCGGGCGCCACGGAGTCCGAGGCCGCAGCCACGCCGATGAGCAGCGTCGCGATCACCAGCCCGGCGATCGCGGGAACGGCCGGGAGGACCAGGAAGGCCACGCTCCCGATGGCCAGCCCCACGGCGATCACCGGCCGGCGACCGATGGTGTCCGCGGCCTTGCCCGTGGGCAGCAGCAGCGCCCCACTCACGATGCTGACGATCAGGAACGCGCCGTACACCCAGCTGGAGGAGAGGCCGAGGTCCTCGCGGACGTACAGCGGCAGCATCGAGGAGCGGGCACCGACCAGCGCGAAGTCGCCGGCGAAGGCCGCGGCCAGCGCCGCGACGTACGCGCGGTTGTGGAGCGCGAGCTTGAGCGCCATCGGCTCGGAGCGAGCCGAGTCGCGCGCGGCCAGCTCGCTGTGGCGCAGCGCGCCGAGGCCGATCACGCCGGCGACGACGAGCGTGCCGGCGTACAGGAAGAAGGGCAGGCGGAGCGAGAACGTCGCGACCGTTCCGACCGCCGGGCCGCACACGAGTCCGATCAGGAACGAGCCGGCCCAGACGCCCTGAGCGCGCCCGCGGAGGTGACTCGGCGTCACGCGGACGAGCAGGCTCGCGGCGCTGACGCTGAACATGATCGAGCCGACGCCGCCCGCCCCGCGGAGGACGAGCAGCTGCCAGTACGACTGGGACAGGCCGGCCAGGGCGCTGCTGACAGCGACGACCCCGATGCCGGTCGCGAGCAGCACCCGCTCACCGACGGCGTTGATCATCCGGCCGACGAACGGCGCCATCGCGATCCGCATCAGGGCGAACACCGCCACCACGGCGCCGGCGGCCGCCTTGCCGACCCCGAACTCGCGCGCGAACAGCGGGAGGGCCGGCGCCACGAGGCCGAAGCCCAGCGCCACCATGAAGCCGACGCCGGTCAGCGCCCGCACCTCGGGCGGGAGATCGCGGAAGAGCCGCATCACTCCACCGTGAGCATCAGAGCGCGGTCACGCTCGCTCGGCGTCGGCACGCTCGGAGTCTAGGTGTCGCCCGGCCGGGTCACTCCACGGGCAGACCGAGGCCGCGCGCGATCAGCATCCGCTGCACCTCGGAGGTGCCCTCACCGATCTCGAGGACCTTGGCGTCGCGGTAGAGACGCGCGACGGGGTACTCCTCCATGAAGCCGTAGCCGCCGAAGACCTGGGTGGCGATACGGGTCGCGGACACGGCGGACTCGGTCGCGTAGAGCTTCGCCACCGAGGCGGCCTGCTTGAGCTCGCTCGCCGTCGGGCCGGAGCCGTCACGCATCGCGTCCTTGATCGCCGCCGCCTTGTAGACCAGCAGGCGGCTGGCCTGCAGCATCACCTCGAGGTCGGCGATCTGGAAGGCGACGCCCTGCTTGCGACCGATGGGGACGCCGAACGTCTGCCGCTCCCCCGCGTACTGCAGGCACTGGTCGAGGCAGGCCTGGATGCAGCCGACCGCGAGCGCGCCGATCGCGATGCGACCGTCGTCGAGGGTGGCGAGGAACTGGGCGAAGCCACGGCCCCGCTGCCCCCAGCATGTTCGCCTCGGGAAGGCGCACGCCGTCCAGTGTGATCGGGTGGGTGTCGGAGGCGTGCCAGCCGAGCTTGTCGTACGCCGGTTCCGCGGTGAACCCCGGCGCGTCCGTCGGCACGATGAACGCCGAGATCTCGGGCTTCCCCTCGGCCGACGCCCC
Organism: uncultured Actinomycetota bacterium; assembly: GCA_963812055.1. GTDB lineage: Bacteria > Actinomycetota > Actinomycetes > Propionibacteriales > Nocardioidaceae > Nocardioides. Next base: position 150,119 of record CAWEUA010000015.1, on the reverse strand, counting down.
GGTACGGGCCGTCACGGTGACGCACGAGGTGATGTCGGACCCGGAGTTGGTGATGAACTGCTTGGCACCGTTGACGACCCACTCGCCGTCGGTCAGCTCGGCCTTCGTCCGCGTGGCGCCGGCGTCCGACCCGGCACCGGGCTCGGTGAGGCCGAAGCCGGCGAGGGCCTGGCCCGCGACGAGGTCGGGGAGCCACCGCTCCTTCTGCTCGGCACTGCCGTAGGTGAGGATCGGGTTGATACCGAGACCGACGGCCGCCTCGAGGGTGATCCCCATCGACTGGTCGACGCGGCCGAGCTCCTCGATCGCCACGCAGAGACTGGTGAAGTCGCCGTCCTCACCCGCGCCGCCGTACTCCTCCGGGGCGGTGAGACCCATCAGCCCGAGCTTGCCCATCTGCTGCACCACGTCGGTCGGGAAGTGGTGATCGCGGTCCCACTGCGCCGCGTGCGGGGCGATCTCGCCCTCCGCGAACTCGCGGACGACCTTCCGGAACTCCTCGTGCTCGCGCGACAGCTCATACGTCATGGCGCACATGGTAACCGCGCCGGTTAACGATCGCTAACCTTCGCGTGCCCCTGACCGGAGCGTCAGGCACAGCTCGTTGCTCGACTCCCTTCCCGGTCGCCGGCGTTCACCGCCGCGGAGGGCGGTGCCGCCGGGCGAGGCCGTGGGAGCGTGCGTAGGCGCGGCGGGCGCCTGTCATCGCAATCCACCACGGCACCCCGCGCCCGACGCGCGACCGCCAGCGACGTAGGACTTGCGTAGCGGGGCCGTCCTCCGCCCCCCACGGAGCCGCGGATGCGCACCCTCCCATGCCGGTGGACCGGAGCCTCGCTACGTTCGACGAGTGTTCAAGCTCCTGCTCTTCCTTCATCTCCTCGCCGCGATCTTCGCGGTCGGTCCGCTCGTCGGGGCGGCGACGACGGCTTCGCGCGCTCTGCGGAACGCCGACGCGGCGGCCGCGGCCTCGGCGGCCCGGATGATCCGGCTCTACAGCTATGTCTCGGTGGTGGTGGTGGTCCTCGGGATGGGCCTGATGTCCCAGAAGGCGCCGTGGGACTCCTCCGAGAAGGTCGGCGACATGGGCGACACCTGGATCTGGCTGTCTCTCCTGCTGTGGGTCGCGGCGATGGCGGTCTCGCTCGGAGTCCTGGCACCGTCCCTGACGAAGGCCGCGGCCGAGATCGGCGGCAGCGGCTCCGCATCCGCCCTGGTCGGGCGGGTCGCGGCGGCGGGCGGGATGATCGGGCTGATCTACGCCGGGATCGTCGTACTGATGGTCTACCAGCCGGGCGGCTGAGCCGAGCGCGTCAGGCCGCTCGGCGGAGCACGTGCACGACGTACGTGCTGTCGTCGGTGAACGGCTGCAGGTCGTACGACGCGAACCGGTGGACCGCCTCGAGCCCGACCGACTCGTAGTCGGCCACGAACTCGGCGAGCGGGTACTCCCGCGAGAAGCCGGACGGTGCGCCGGAGAGAGCGAAGCCGACGAGCAGCCGGCCCTCGGGCGCGAGCAGCGCGGCCAGGTTGGCGAGCACGGTGCGCTCGGTGTCGGGCGCCAGCAGGATCATCACGTTGCCCACGCAGACGACGACGTCGTACGCGGTCGACTGGCCGGCATCCGACAGCTTCTCCGGCGTGAGCTCGTCGAGGCGTGAGTCGACCAGCGCCAGCTCGGGGAAGGTCCGGCGCGACTGGTCGAGGATCTCGGGGTCGAAGTCGACCCCCACCACCCGGTGGCCGCGGGCGACGAGGGCGGCGCCCACGCGCCCCATGCCGGACCCGGCGTCGAGGATCCTGGCCTGGCGCGGAGCGAGCGCGTCGGCCAGCCGGGCCTCGCCCTCGATGTCGACGCCCTCGGACATCAGCCGTGCGAAGTGCGCGCCGTACCCGCCCTGGCCATCGGCCCGCTCCTGCGCTCGCGCCTGCTCCCACCTGGTCTCCGCCACAGGAGGCACCCTAGTGAGGAGTCGCGAGCAGCGACGCCTTCGCCAGGCGCACCAGCCAGGCCCGCACCTGGTCGTCGGTCCAGCCACGGTCCTCGTGGAGCCGACGCACGAACAGCGGGTTCATCAGCACCCATGCCATGTCCGCGCCCTGGTCCACCGTGACGTCCGCGCGCAGCCCCCCGATCCCCTCGAGTCCGGTGACGAACATCGTGGCTCCGGTACGTCGCTCGACGTCGATCCGACTCTGGAGCGCGGCGGCCTCGGCGTCGGCGTCGACCGCCCGTGCGAGGACGACCGCGAGCGGCCCCAACCGCGCGCCGACGCGCATCACCTGGGCGACCCAGAGCTCGATCAGCGTGTCCGGGTCTCGCTCGGCGCGCATCCGGGCGATCTCCGGCCGGTCGACGACCGGGATGGGCTGGTCGTCTCCGACGACGGCCCAGTCCCAGGCCGTCTTCAGCAGCTCGACCTTGGAGCCGACCGACTGGAAGACCGTCCGCCTGCTCACGCCGGCGGACTCGGCGACCGCGTCGATGGTGGTGCCGGCGTACCCCCGGGCGACGAACAGGTCGGAGGCCGCCTGCACGATGCGCTGCCGCGTGCGACCGGCCGACTCCTCCCGGACGGTCGAGCGATAGGCGCGCTTCTCGGCCATCACTCCCCTTCCACCGGCCTCGGAGATACGAGTTTGACAGACTTCCAGATTCAGTGCACTCTCAGTGCATTCAATCTTTCAGGTAGGAGCACCCCATGCACATCGCCGTCATCGGAGCCGGACCCGCGGGTCTCGTCCTCGGAGCCGCTCTCGCCCGCCGCGGTCACGACGTGACCGCCGTCGACCGCGACCCCGGCCCGCCCCTGGGTACGACGTGGGAGCGCAAGGGGGTCATGCAGTTCCACCACGCGCATGCCTTCCGCTCGACCGTCGCCGAGTCCCTGGAGCGCGTCCTCCCCGAAGCCGTGCCGGTCTGGCTCGCCACCGGAGCGGAGCCGATCGAGATGGAGATGGGCGGGCGACCGGTTCTCCTCGGGTACCGCTCGCGTCGCGAGGAGTTCGAGCGCGCCCTGCACGCCGTCGCCAGCGCCACCCGCGGGCTCACGATCCGCCACGGGCACGTGCAGGCGGTGCTGCAGGAGAGCGGCCGCGCGGCCGGTCTGCTGGTGGACGGCTCCCGGCTCGAGGCGGACCTCGTCGTGGATGCGTCGGGGCGCGCCGGCCGGGCGACGCGCGACCTGGGCCCACGCGTCACCACCGGCGGGCCGTGCGGCCAGGCGTACGTCGACCGGGTGTACCGCCTCCGCCCGGGGGCCACGCCCGGTCCGATGAGCAACCCCGTGGTCTGGCAGTCCGAGCACGACGGCTACCTGTCGCTGGTCTTCCCGCACGACCAGGGCTACTTCTCCGCCCTTGTCGTCCGCCGCGACGACGACCGTGCCCTGATCGGCCTGCGTGACAACGCGGCCTTCGACGCCGCCGCCGCGGCCATTCCCGGCCTGGCCGAGTGGACCGACCCCGAGCGGTCGGTCCCGGTCACCGACGTGCTCGCCGGCGGTGCCCTGCTCAACGTCTACGCCGGTCAGCGACGACCCACGGGTGGTCTCGTGCTCCCGGGGCTGTTCTTCGTCGGTGACAGCGTCGCGACCACGACCCCCGTGTTCGGCCGCGGGCTCACCACCACGCTGCGCCAGGTCGAGACGCTGGTGCGGCTGGTCGACCACGACGCGTCGGACGCCGAGGGCGCGGGCCACGCGCTCGACGACTTCGGCGAGGCCGAGATCCGGCCCTGGGTCGAGGACCACATCCTGCTCGACGCCGCCCACGTGGACCGGTGGAACGGCCACGACGTCGACCTCGAGTCCCCGCTTCCGTCCGACCTGATCCTGGCCGCCGCCGAGGTGCGTCCGGAGATCATGGCGTCGGCGCAGGGATACCTCTCGATGCACGCCCTGCCGGCCACGCTCCGGGAGGCCGAGCCGATCGCGCGCGAGGTGTACGCCGCCGGCTGGCGGCCGTCGTACGCGCCGGGACCGACCCGCGACGAGCTCGTCGAGATCGTGGATCGGGCAGCGGCCGAGCCGTTGACCGCCTGAGACCGCGTCCGGCCGCCGGGGCCGGCATGTCCGTCCGTCACACTTTCGTCCTCCTTTCTCCGTGGACGCATCCGTGGCGTCCGGTCAGACTCGAGGGCAGCGCGCTCTCGGGAGAAGGAGGGCACACCCGTGCGAGTAGCGATCATCGGTGCCGGGCCGGCCGGGCTGTTCCTGGGCTCGGCGCTGGCCCGTCGAGGACACGCGGTGACCGCCATCGACCGCGATCCGGGACCGGTCGGCGACGGCCGCTGGGAACGCCGCGGCGTCATGCAGTTCCACCACGCGCACGCGTTCCGGCAGACCGTCGCCGACGCCCTCGCCCGCGAGGTGCCCGACGGGTTGGAGCACTGGCTCCGGCTGGGCGCCGAACCCATCATGGGCGGGATGCCAGGGGCGCCGGAGGCGCCGATGGGCCATCGATCGATGCGCGAGACCTTCGAGCGGGCCCTCCACCTGGCGGCATGCGGGACGCCCGGACTCGAGCTGCGGACCGGCCACGTCGACGCCGTGGTCGAGCGCGGAGGCCGTGCGGCCGGCGTGGTGGTCGACGGCACGACGTACGACGCCGACCTCGTGGTCGACGCCTCCGGACGGAACGGCCGGGTGACCCGCCAGCTCGGCGAGCGGGCCGGGATCGGCGGTCCGTGTGGACAGGCCTACGTCGACCGCGTCTACCGCCTGCGTCCCGGCGCCGAGCCCGGCCCGATGTCGAACCCGATCGCCTGGCAGGCCGACTGCGACGGCTACCTGTGTCTGCTCTTCCGTCATGAGCACGGCTTGTTCTCCGTGGTGATCGTCCGCGCCACCGACGACCCGGCGCTCCGCGGCCTCCGGCACGAGGCGGCATTCACGGCCGCCGCTCGCGCGATCCCGGGCTTGGACGTGTGGACCGACCCCGGACGCGCCGAGCCGGTCACCGACGTGCTGCCCGGGGGACCTCTGCTCAACGTCTACCGCGGCCAGTGCACCGAGGACGGCGACCTCGTGCTGCCCGGCCTGGTGTTCGTGGGCGACAGCGTGGCCACGACGACACCCGCGTTCGGCCGCGGGGTCACCACCACGCTGTGGCAGTGCGAGGCCCTGCTCAGCCTCCTCGACCACGACACCGACGACCTGGTCGGCCTCGGGTGCGCGCTGGACGCCTGGGGCACCGACCTGATGCGGCCCTGGGTCGAGGACCACATCCACATCGACGGCGACCTCGTCGCCCGCTGGTCGGGACGAGACGTCGATCTCGACGCCCCTCTTCCGTCGGACCTGATCATCCACGCCGCCGAGGAGCGCCCGGAGATCATGGCGTCGGCGGGCGGCTACCTCTCGATGGCCGCACTGCCGGCCACGTTGCGGGAGGCCGAGCCGATCGCGCGCGAGGTGTACGCCGGCGGCTGGCGGCGCGGCTACGACCCCGGGCCGTCGCGGGACGAGCTGGCCGAGATCGTCGCCGAGGCTCAGCTCACCGGGTGAGGATCGCGCCCGGGTTGAGGATGCCGTCGGGGTCGAGGGCGTCCTTGATCCGGTGGGTCAGTGCCATCACGTCCGGGCCGAGCTGGTCGGGCAGAGCCTGCGCCTTCGCCCGGCCGACCCCGTGCTCGCCGGTGATCGTGCCGCCGAGCTCGATCGCGGCGGCCATCACCTCACCGAAGGCCGCGCGGGCCCGGCGCTCGGCGTCCGGGTCGTCCGGCGCGTAGACGATCAGCGGATGCGTGTTGCCGTCGCCGGCATGCGCCACCGTCGGGATCTCGACGTCGTGGGCCTGCGAGATCGCCACGATCCGCGCCAGCAGGTCCGGGAGGAGCGGGATCGGGACGCCGACGTCCTCGAGCAGCAGGGCTCCGCGCACCTCGAGCGCGTGGAAGGACACCCGCCGCGCCTGGACGAACATCTCGCCCTCGTCCGCGTCGTCGGTGACGAAACACTCCCCCGCCCCGGCCGCCTCGCAGGCCGCCTGCATCGCCGCGATCTCACCGGACCGGACGTCTCCCGGCGCGTCCGACTGCCCGATCAGCAGCGCGCCCACGGTCCGGTCGAGACCCATCGGCCGGAAGTCCTCGACCGCGTTGATCGTCGCCCGGTCCATCAGCTCGAGCAGGCACGGGCGCATCGTCGTCCGGATCGCCACCACCGCCTCGGCCGCGGCGGTGACGGTGTCGAACGTCGCCACCATCGTCGAGCGCGCCCCTTGGGCCGGCACCAGCCGCAGGATCGCGCGGGTCACGATCCCGAGCGTCCCTTCGCTGCCGACGAAGAGCTTGACCAGCGAGAGCCCGGCGACGTCCTTGATCCGCTTGCCGCCGAGGGTGACCAGGGTGCCGTCGGCCAGCACGACGTCGAGGCCCAGCACGTAGTCGGTGGTCACGCCGTACTTCACGCAGCACAGGCCGCCCGCGTTCGTCGCGACGTTCCCGCCGATCGAGCAGATCTCGAACGACGACGGGTCGGGCGGGTACCACAGACCCTCCTGCGCGGCCGCCGCCTTGACGTCGTTGTTGAACGCCCCCGGCTCCACGACCGCCACCTGCGAGAGCGGGTCGATCTCGATCGCGGTCATCCGCTCCAGACTGAGCACGATGCCGTCGTCGACGGCGCTCGAGCCGCCGGACAACCCGCTGCCGGCGCCGCGCGGCACGACCGGGACGTGGTGCTCGGCGGCCCAGCGGACGGCGGTCTGCACGTCCTCGGCGGTCCGTGCCCGGACGACGGCGACCGGCGTGCCCGCGGAGGGGTCGCGCGACCAGTCGTACCGGTACTTCTCCACCGCGTCCGCGTCGGTGACGACCACGTCTCCCGGCAGGGCGGACCGGAGCTCCTCGAGTGCTGCGACGGAGACGCCCATGAGGTCATGCAACCACGGGCCGCCGCGCGATCAGCTCGAACCGGTGCCAGTGCTTCGGTCCGGCGTACGCGCGACCGTCCTCGTCCACCTCGGTCAGCTCGAGGACGTCGAGCCCGGCGCAGAGCCGGTCGACGCGGGAACGGTCGACGAACGTCATGCCCGCCTCACCCGCCCACTCGTCACGGTCACCGAAGAGGTCGACGGCGAGCAGCCCTCCGGGCCGGACGGCCCCGGTCACCGACGACCACATCCGGTCGAAGTGCTCGGGCGGGCAGAACGGCAGCGCGTACCCGGCGTACACCAGGTCCGCGCGTGGGAGCGTGGCGTCCTGCATCGGGCTCAGGACCGGAGTGAGACGGCTGCCCGCCTCGGGGTACGCCGACACGATCTCGACCGCGGCCGGAGTCACGTCCACGGCGGTCACCGCGAAGCCGGCGTCGAGCAGGGCCCGGGTCTCCTGCCCGGAGCCGCAGCCGAGATCCACCGCCACGGCGTCACGCTCCACCGCGCCGTGGCTCGCCAGGGCACGGGCGAGCAGGTCGCGGACCGCACGGTCCGCATTCCAGCGGTAGTAACCGGCCCAGGCCTGCTCGTCGGGGGCGTCCGTGGGGACCGACATGACCGCAGGCTAGCCCGGCCGTGACGGCTCGACCCGCCCAGGTGAGCGGGCGATAGTGTGCACGACGGACCACACCCATGACTGCCCGTAGCCAGCCAGGAGAACGCCTTGCCTGACGTGAAGCCCCTGCAGAAGGTCCTGATCGCGAACCGCGGCGAGATCGCCGTGCGCGTGATCCGTGCCTGCAAGGACGCCGGCATCGGCAGCGTCGCGGTGTACGCCGAACCGGACCGCGACGCGCTCTTCGTCCGGCTCGCCGACGAGGCACACAGCCTCGGCGGAGCGACCCCCGCGGACTCCTATCTCGACATCGCCAAGATCATCGCCGTCGCCGAGAAGGCCGGCGCCGACTCCGTCCACCCCGGCTACGGCTTCCTCGCCGAGAACGCCGGCTTCGCGCAGGCCGTGATCGACGCCGGACTGGTCTGGATCGGACCACCGCCGGCGGCCATCGACGCGCTCGGCGACAAGGTCAAGGCCCGGCACATCGCCGAGAAGGTCGGCGCACCGCTCGCGCCGGGCACCAAGGACCCCCTCGAGAACGCCGACGAGGCGGTGGCGTTCGCGAAGGAGAACGGCCTGCCGATCGCGATCAAGGCGGCGTTCGGCGGTGGGGGCCGTGGGCTCAAGGTCGCCCGCGAGATGTCCGAGGTCGCCGACGCCTACGAGTCCGCGGTGCGCGAAGCCGTCACGGCGTTCGGCCGCGGCGAGTGCTTCGTCGAGAAGTTCCTCGACAAGCCCCGCCACGTCGAGACCCAGTGCCTGGCCGACCAGCACGGCCACGTGGTGGTGGTCTCGACCCGCGACTGCTCGCTCCAGCGGCGGCACCAGAAGCTGGTCGAGGAGGCGCCCGCGCCGTTCCTCACCGACGACCAGATGACGCGGCTGTACACCGCGTCCAAGGCGATCCTGCACGAAGCCGGGTACGTCGGCGCCGGCACCTGCGAGTTCCTCGTGGGCCAGGACGGCACCATCTCGTTCCTCGAGGTGAACACCCGACTCCAGGTCGAGCACTGCGTGTCCGAGGAGGTCACCGGCATCGACCTCGTGCGTGAGATGTTCCGGATCGCGGCCGGCGAGGAGCTCGGCTACGACGACCCGGAGATCCGGGGCCACTCGATCGAGTTCCGGATCAACGCCGAGGACGGAGGCCGCAACTTCATGCCGGCGCCCGGCACGCTGTCGGCCTGGCAGCCGCCGCAGGGACCCGGGATCCGCCTCGACGGCGGCTACGAGAACGGCGAGACCGTGCCCGGCGCGTTCGACTCCCTCATCGCCAAGCTGATCGTCACCGGCCGCGACCGCACCCAGGCGCTGGAGCGCTCGCGCCGCGCCCTGGCCGAGTTCGTGGTCGACGGCATGCCGACCGTCATCCCGTTCCACCGCGCCGTCGTCGACGACCCGGCGTACGTCGGCGCCTCGAACCCCTCCGGCGAGGGCTCGTTCGACGTGTACACGACGTGGATCGAGACCGACTTCGACAACACCATCGCGCCGTACGCCGGCGACGTCGCCGAGGCGGAGGAGACCGACAGCCGGCAGACCGTCGTCGTCGAGGTCGGCGGACGCCGGCTCGAGGTCAGCCTCCCGGGCGGCCTGGCCTCCGTCGGCGCGGGCGCGGCGGGCGGTGCCCGGAAGCCGAAGCGGTCCACCGGGAAGAAGGCCGGCGCGGCGGCGAGCGGTGACTCGGTCACCAGCCCCATGCAGGGCACGATCGTCAAGGTCTCCGTCGAGGAGGGCCAGGAGGTCGCCGAGGGCGACGTGATCGTCGTGCTCGAGGCGATGAAGATGGAGCAGCCGCTCAAGGCCCACAAGGCCGGCACGGTCACGGGCCTGCAGGCCGAGGTCGGCGTCACGGTGACCAACGGCGCAGTGATCTGCGAGCTCAAGGGCTGATGGCCGAACCCTCGTCGCAGCCCGCTCCCCCCTCGGTGGCCAGCCTGCGCAGTCCTCGGGAGCGGGTCAGTCCCCGCGCCCGGCTGATGTGGACGTGCACCGACCTCCTGCGGTTCGTGCCGATCGGGCTCATCCTGCTGCTCGGCGGTGGCCCGTGGAACTGGTTCACGGTGCCCTGGTGGCTCTGGGCGGCGTACGCGATCGCGCTCGTCGGGTACGTCGGTGTCGTGCCGCAGTGGCGCTACCTCGTCCATCGATGGGAGGTCACCGAGACCGCCGTCTACACCCAGACGGGCTGGTGGGCGCGCGAGCGCCGGATCGCGCCGATGTCCCGGGTGCAGACCGTCGACCACCGCGAAGGGGCGATCTCGCGGCTGTTCGGCCTGGCGACCGTCCGGGTGACGACGGCGTCCTCGGCGGGGGCGCTCACGATCGAGGGGTTGGACCAGCACCGCGCTCTCGAGGTCGTCGAGGAGCTCACCCGGATGGCCGACTCCGTGCCCGGCGACGCGACCTGACGGGTGGTCTGACCAGATGGACCCCTTCGACGACGTCCTCGGCTGGCAGCGGCTGGACCCGCGGATGCTGCTGGTCCACCCGGTCCGCGACATCATCCGGTTCCTGCCCGCGGTGATCGGGCTCCTGCTGTTCGGCCACTCGTCCGACGGCGGCTGGTGGGGGCTGATCGCCGTCGGTGTCCCGGTCGCCCTCGGGACGCTCCGCTACCTCACGACCAGCTACCGGATCACCGCCTCCCGGGTCGAGGTGCGGCACGGGTTCCTGAACAAGCGCGTCCTCTCCGCGTCGCTCGACCGGGTTCGCACCGTCGACCTCACGGCGTCCCTGATCCATCGGGTGCTGGGGTTGGTGACGCTGCGCATCGGCACCGGGCAGAGCGCGACGAAGAACGAGGAACGTCTGGCGCTGGACGGGATCGCGGCTCCCGCCGCCTCGAAGCTGCGCGAGCAGCTGCTCCACCTCGCACCGGCGACGGACGCTGCAGGCGCGCCCCCGCCCACGCCGCCACGCGACGTTCTCACCCTCGACCTCGGGTGGGTGCGGTTCGCGCCGTTGACCTCGACCGGGATCGCCATCGCCGGAGCCGCCCTGGGCGTGCTCGCCCAGAGCATCCACACGTTCGAGATCTCCGTCTCGATCGACCTCAACAGGTTCGCCCGCCTCGGCCTCGCGCTGCTCGTGATCCTCGGCGTCACGGCCGTCCTGCTCACGATCTGTGTCCTCGCGGTGGTCGGCTACCTGCTGACCAACTACGGCTTCCGGCTCACCCACTCCGCCGCCGAGGGTTCCTGGCACATGCGGCGCGGGTTGCTCACGACGCGCGAGACGACCCTCGACGACGCGCGGGTGAGCGGCGTGAGCATCGGCGAGCCGGCCGGGCTCCGGCTGGCCGGAGGCGCCCGGCTCGCGGCGATCGTGACCGGGCTCGACAAGAAGCAGCAGGGCAGCTCGGTCCTCGTCCCACCCGCGCCCCGCCGGGAGGTCGACCGGGTCGCGATGGAGGTGCTCAAGGTCTCGGCTCCGGTGACGGTCGCGTTGAGCACCCACGGGCCGCGCGCACACCGCCGTCGCTGGACCCGGGCGATGGTGCCGGCCGGTGTGGTCGCGGCCCTGGCCCTGGTCGCGGCGTACGCCGTGTCGTGGTGGTTCGTGACCACCGCCGTCGTGGCCCTGCTCATCGGCGCCGGCCTGGCCCGCGACCGCTGGCTCGGGCTCGGGCATGCCCTCGTGGACGGTCATCTGGTCGCGCGGTCGGGGAGCATCGATCGCCGCCGCGAGGCGCTCCACACCCCGTCGGTGATCGGCTGGAACCTCCGGGCCACGTGGTTCCAGCGCCGGGTCGGCCTCACCGACCTCGTCGCCACGACCGCCGGGGGCCGCCAGCGCGTCGAGGTGATCGACCTCGGCGAAGCGCGCGCCACCGCGCTGGCCGTGGCGGCGACACCCGGGCTGCTGGAGCAGTTCCTCGAGACCTGAGGACGCCCCCGTCACGACACACGTTGCACTTTGCCCGCCAGGTGGTTGACGAGTGTCACAGCGCCGGGGTCTAGTGTCCCGAGCGAAATTCACGGAGGAGAAACCACATGCGTCTATGGGTCGGTCGTCGCGGGGCATCGCTGGTAGCGGTGGGAGCGACATTGGCGGTGAGCACGACCGGACTCGCGTTCGCTTCGTCACCGAAGCACGCGGGACCCGACGGACAGGCGGCGTTCGCCGCATCCGCACGGCAGGTCCAGGCCGCCGAGCACTTCAAGGCGGGCAACTACATCGTCGTGCTGAAGCAGGCCCCGGCCGCCACCTACCGGGGCGGCGTTGCCGGTCAACGCGCCACCGCGCCGGGCGGATCGTTCGCCGCGGGCTCACCTGCCGTCGCGTCGTACCAGGGCTACCTGGCCGGCACGCAGAGCAGCCTCGCGCACCAGTACGGCGTCACGGTGCGCCAGCGCTACACCGTCGCCCTCAACGGCTTCAGTGCCCACCTCTCCTCCACGCAGGCCAGGGCGCTCGCCACTGACTCACGCGTGATGGGCGTGGCCAAGGACCGGCTCGAGCACGCCAGCCGGGTTCCCACGGTCGGCCCGCACGCCACCTCCGAGTTCCTCGGGCTGACCCACCACGGCCACCCCACCAAGGGCTGGAACCCCAAGACCGCCGGCAAGGGCATCGTGGTCGGTGTCGTCGACTCCGGCATCTGGCCGGAGAACCCGGCGTTCGCGGGCAAGAAGCTCCAGCACAAGAAGAAGGTCAGCGCCAGCAACCCGGGCCCGATCTTCGTCGGCGGCTCCCACAAGACCGCGTTCCACAAGGCGGACGGCAAGACCTTCCACGGCAGGTGCGTCGCCGGTCAGCGCTTCAAGGCGAGCACCTGCAACAGCAAGCTGATCTCGGCGCGGTACTTCGACACGGGGTTCCTGCAGTTCCAGCCGCGCAACACGTGGTCGCCGCACGAGTTCGCCTCCGCGCGTGACGGCGTCGGCCACGGATCGCACACGTCCTCCACCGCCGCGGGCGACTACGGCGTCAAGACGAAGGTGTTCGGCAAGCACTACGGCCGGATCACCGGCATCGCACCGGCCGCCAAGATCGCGACGTACAAGGCGCTCTGGGCGACCGCGGACGACCCGTCCGACGCGAGCGGCTTCAACTCCGACATCGTCGCCGCCATCGACCGCGCGGTCGCAGACGGCGTCGACGTGATCAACTTCTCGGTCGGCTTCGCCGGGGGCGACAGCGACATCATCGACCCGATCGCGGTGGCGTTCCTCAACGCTGCCGCCTCCGGCGTCTTCGTCGCGACAGCAGGCGGCAACGACGGTCCGGACGCGGCGACGGTCTCGAACGTCAGCCCCTGGGTGACGACGGCGGCCGCGAGCACCTGGCAGACCGCCAGCGGCACGGTCGTGCTGGGCAACGGCCAGAAGGTCCTCGGCGCCGGCCTCACCTCCGACGGCACCAAGGCCCCCCTCGTGTACGCCGCCGACGTCAGCAGGAAGCCCACCGGCTCCGACGGCGCGACCGCGGCGCAGTGCGGCCTCGGGACGCTCGACCGGTCCAAGGTCGCGGGCAAGATCGTCCTCTGCGACCGCGGGGTGAACGTCCTCGTCAACAAGGTCGCCGACGCCCAGCGCGCCCACGCGGCGGGCATCATCATCGGCGACGTCACCCAGACGGACATCGCCGCACTGTCGGTGCCGCTGCCGATGGTGTCGGTGCACATCGACGGCCGGACGAAGATCCTCGACTACATCAACCAGCCGGGCGGCGCCAACGCCACGCTGGTCGACGGGAACAAGACGTCGCAGAAGGCCGAGCCGGTCCCTGCCGTCGCGGGCTTCTCGTCGCGCGGTCCCTCGCAGACCAACGCGGACGTCCTCAAGCCGGACGTGGCCGCCCCGGGGGTCGGGGTGCTGGCCGCGGTCGCGCCGCCGTCGAACAGCGGTCAGAACTTCGACTTCTACGACGGCACGTCGATGGCCTCGCCCCACATCGCGGGTCTGGCAGCCTGGCAGCTCGGGAAGCGCCCCAAGCTGGGTCCCGACGAGCTCCGGTCGATGTTCATGACCACGGCACACGACACGGTCGACGCCGACGGTCACAAGGCGCACGACGCATTCGCTCAGGGCGCCGGTCAGGTCTCCGCACGTCGCCTCGGCGACCCGGGCCTGGTCTTCCCGGCCGGGATCGTGGCCTGGTTCGCCTGGCTCGAGGGCCAGGGCATCTCCACGGGAACGGGCATTCCCGGCATCCCGGGCTACGACCTGAACGAGCCGTCGATCATGGTCTCGTCCCTGGTGTCGTCGACCACGCTCACCCGCACGGTCAAGAACATCTCCGGTCACAGCGAGACCTACCACGCGTCGTACAAGGGTGACCCGGGCGTGGCCGTCTCGTTCAAGAAGAACGGGTCGTTCTCCGACACCGCCAGCTACACGATCGGCGCCGGCAAGAAGCTGACGATCAAGATCAAGCTGGACACCGTGAGCGGGCTCGACGAGTACTCCATGGGCGACGTGACGCTGGCGAGCAGCAAGCACAACGTCCGGATCCCGCTGGTCGCCCGGCCCGAGGCGTTGTCGGTCGACGACTCCGTCTCCGGCACCGGGACGTCCGACGAGGTCGCCATCAACGGCGTGGCCGGCTCGGACGGCACGTTGACCGCCACGGTGCAGGGCCTGATCGGCCGGACCCCGGTGGCGGGCAACGTCCCGCAGGACCCGGACGGGCTGCTCGGGAACGCGGACGTGTCGGCCTTCCACGTGCCGGCGGGTCAGGCCATCTCGCGCATCGACCTCGATGCGGGGGCGGGTTCGGACGACCTCGACCTGTACCTGTTCGCCGACGACGGCACGCCGTTCGACCCGGACACCGACACGCTCGTCGCGCTCTCGGCGACCGGTTCGGCCAGTGAGCAGCTGATCGGGAAGATCCCGGCCGGCGACTACTGGATCGTCGTGGACGGCTTCGATGTCGGGGCCGGCGGTGGCAACTACGACCTGACCACCTGGAACGTGCCCACGACCGACAGCGGGAACTTCACCCTCGCACCGACCAGCCAGTCGGTGACGGCGGGAGACCCGTTCTCGATCACCGGCTCGTGGTCCGGCCTGGACGCCAGCAAGGTGTACTTCGGTCAGGTCACCAGCACGCTCGCAGGCCAAGACGCGACCACGTTGGTCACCATCCGTCCTGGTGGCTGAGTCGGAGTAGCGCCTGGCAGCCCCTCGGGCCCGCCCGTGTGCAGGGAGTCACCCCACACATGATCGGGCCCGGGGGGCTCGTCGCGTCCCGGCGTCCGGCCCGGTGGTGTCGGTAGGGTCCCAGGATGCGATGGTCGACGCCGCTGGTGGCCGGTCTCGGTGGCGTGCTGGCGGTCGGGATCGTCCCCGGTGCCACGGCTCAGGTGGACCCGCCCAGGACGAGCCCCGGTGTCTCCCCGGCGTCGGTGTGCACCCGCGCGCCGGCCCCTCATCCCGTACGCCGCCCGCAGCTCGTCCGCCACATCGCCACCGGTGAGACCGGCTGGTTCTCCTCGCCCGGTCTCGTGGACCTGAACGGCGACGGCCGGCTGGAGATCGTGGCGCCGTTCTACTCGACGTTCGTGTTCGACGCCAAGGGCCACCAGCTGGCCCGGCGCACGGCGACCAAGGGCCGGGTGTATGCACCCTCGGTGGTCACCGACCTCGAGGGCGACGGAGTGCCGGACATCGTGGTCGGTGGGACGGGCAGCGTGGCGGCGTACCAGTTCCGGCACGGCCGGCTGCGGTTGAAGAAGGGCTGGCCGGCGTCCGTCCGGAGCGGCGGCCAGACCCCGGAGGTACGCGGCCTCGCCGCGGCGGACCTGAACCACGACGGCCGGGTCGAGGTCGTGGCGACCACCACGAACACCTCGCCCACGGGTGCCCAGGTGTTCGTGTTCAACGCCCACGGCCACCTGTTCCAGCCCAAGAACGGGCACGACCCCGCGTGGCCGCGCTACAACCGGCTCAAGGGCCGCGGCAACGACCTCCGGTTCAACAAGGTCGGCAACCACGGGTACGGCGCCTACGGCGAGAACGTCGGCATCGGGAACATCGACGACGACCCCGCGCTCGAGATCATCACGACGTTCGACAACCACCAGATCAACGCCTTCAACGACGACGGCACGTCGGTGCTGGCGTCGAAGTGGTTCACCAACCCCGAGTCCGACGCGCTCGGCCGGCGGATGGGCTGGGGGCAGTTCATCCGGTGGCTCGACCCGCGCGTCGAGAAGCGCCACTACCACCGGCACAGCGGCCGCTGGCCGAGCCCGGCGCGCCAGCCCTGGCTCCAGTGGACCGACTCACCTCCGGTGGTGGCCGATCTCGACGGCGACGGTCGCAACGAGGTCATCGGGCTCCCCAACGTCGAGCGCCACATCCCCTACCGCACGCAGGGCTACGCGTTCATGGCGCTGGACGGGGCGTACGGCGACGGGCACCGCTCCGCGCGCCGGCACCGGGGCTTCGAGCACCCGAAGATGTCCAACCACCCGGTCTACCGACCGTCGGGCGACTGGTACCCCCCGTCGGGGATCCCGGCACCGACCCTGGTCGACATCGCCGGCGACTCACGGCCCGAGATCGTCTCGGCCCTTCCCGGCGGCAAGGTGTACGCCGTGGGGCCGGGCGGTCACCGCGTCTGGACCACGAAGTACGCACCGCGGAGGTCGAAGACGTTCGCCTCCGAGGTCGTCGCCGCCGACCTCAACCAGGACGGCAGGCCCGAGCTGGTCTTCGGCACCTACTCCCTGCACCGGAACGCCGGACGCCTGGTCGTCCTCAACCACAACGGCCACAAGCTCTCGGTCACCCGGCTGCGTCACCAGCGTCGTGACGGCAACGGCATCGGCGTCCCGGCCGCTCCGTCGATCGGCGACCTCACCGGCAACGGCACGCTCGAGATCGTGCTCACGACGTTCGACCACGGCGTCGACGTCTACACGGTGCCGGGCTCGCGCACGGGCTGCCTGCCCTGGCCCACCGGTCGCGGCAACCTCCTCCGCAACGGGATCAGCCCCTTCACCTCGTCCTGACTTCGACCACCAGAGCGCGGTGGTTGAGGAGCGAGCGCTGCGAGCGTCTCGAAACCACCCCGGTGGACAGGTGACTCAGTGCGAGGCGCCGAGCTCCACGAGGAGGACGCCCGCGATGATCAGCGCCATCCCGGCCATCATCACGTTGGTCAGCGGCTCGTCGAAGAACACCTTCGATGCCACGGCGGTGAGGGCGACCCCGCAGGCCGCCCAGATGCCGTAGGCGACGCCGATCCCGAGGCCCTGCTTCAGGGTGAGCGTGAGCAGCACGAAGGCCGCGATGTAGCCCGCGACCACCACGGCGTAAAAGGCCGGCTGGTCGATCGCCCGCTTCAGCGACAGGGTGGCGGTCACCTCGCACACGATGGCGCACGCGAGCAGCAGCCAGGTCATCCCTTCTTCGCGCGGTCTCCCAGGATCCGCATCGCGGCCAGCTTGGCCGGTCCGCCGGTCACGCAGCCACCGGGGTGCGTGCCGGAGCCGCACTGGTAGTAGCCGTCGATCGGGGTGTTGTAGCGCGCGTAGCCGGGAGCCGGACGCATGAAGTACATCTGCGGCGCCAGGAACTCGCCGTGGAAGATGTTGCCCTCGCTCAGCCCGGCCACCTGCTCGATGTCCACGGGGGTCACGACCTCGCGGTGGAGCACCAGGTCGCCGAAGCCCGGGAAGTGCGACTCGAGCACCGCCTGGACCGTGTCCGCGAACGGCTGGCGCTCGGTCTCCCAGTCGCTGCCCTTGAGGTCGTACGGCGCGTACTGGATGAAGCAGCTCATCACGTGCTTGCCCGGCGGAGCCATGTCGGGGTCGACCACGGACTGGATCGCGCCGTCGATGTACGGCCGCTGGGAGTACCACCCGTACTTGGCGTCGTCGAAGGCCCGCTCGAGGTACTCCATGGACGGGGCGATGTTGATGAAGCCGCCGTACTGGTCGATGCGGCCCTTCAGCGTCGGGTAGACCGGCAGGTCGTCGAGGGCGAAGTTGACCTTGGCCGAGGTGCCCTGGAAGCGGTAGCGGCGGATCGCCTCGTTCAGGTCGCTGGGCAGCTCGGCCGGGTTCACCAGCTCGGTGAAGGTACGCCGGGGGTCGAGCGCACTGACCACGATCGGCGCGGCGTACTCCGTGCCGTCGGCGAGCGCCACCCCGGTCGCCCGGCCGTCCTTGGTGATCACGTGGTCGACCGGGGACTCGAGCTTCACCGTGGCACCGAACGCCTGCGCCGCACGCTGCAGCACCTGGGTGAAGCCGCCGTTGCCGCCCTTGTGGAAGCCCCAGACCCCGTTGTGACCGTCCTGCTCCCCCATGGCGTGGTAGAGCAGGACCAGCCCGGAGCCCTGGGACATGGGGCCGACCATGTTGCCGATGATCGAGGACGACGCGATCGAGGCCTTGATGATGTCGGCCTCGAAGTAGTCGTCGAGGAGGTCCGCGGCGCTCCCGGTGAGGAAGCGGATCAGGTCGTGCAGCGTCTTCCGGTCGGCACCACCGAGCTGCTTCATCATCCACGCGACGTCGGCCCGGTCGTCGGGGTCGTCGCTGAAGATGTCGGGCGGTGCGTTGTCGAACAGGGGCTTGGCCAGCTGGATGACCTTCTCGAGGTCGTGGCTCCACCGGTGGTAGGCGTCGACGTCCTTCCGGCTGTGCCGCCCGATCTCCTGGTCGTTGAACTGCTCGTCCTCGGTGTAGAGCAGGTAGTCGCCGTTCTCCATCGGCGAGAACGACGTCGGCATCAGCAGCGGCATGAAGCCGTGCTCGACCAGGTTCAGCTCGTGGATGATCTCCGGCCGCAGCAGGCTCAGCGCATAGGAGAACGTCGTGAACGAGAAGCCCGGGTGGAGCTCCTCGGTGATCGCCGCACCGCCGACGAACGGACGGCGTTCGAGGACGAGGACGTTCAGGCCGCCCTTCGCGAGATAGCAGGCATGGGTGAGGCCGTTGTGGCCTCCGCCGACGACGATGGCGTCGTAGGTGTTGGCGTCGGTCATCGGTGCTCCATCCGGTTCGAGATCGCGATCGGCTCGCGCGGGGTGGCACTCGTCTTGCGCGGCGGGTTGTAGAGGGGCAGGCGGTCGGTGGTGGCCGGCACGGAGAGGTACTCGTGGTCGACGGTGACCTCCAGGTGGACCGTCGAGCCCTTCGCGGCGTACTCCGGCAGCACGCGTGCGATCGCGATGTGTCGCTGGAGCACCGGGCTGTACATCAGGCTGGTGGCGTAGCCGACGCGCTCGTCGCGGTCCGGCCCGCCGTACAGCATCGACTCCCAGCCGACCGGGTTCTCGTCCTTGGGCACCAGCAGGCCGCGCTCGGTGTGGAGCTTCGCGTACTCCTGCCAGTCGACCCACAGGCCGACGGTCGCCCAGCGCGACGTGCCGTCGCGCAGCTCGCGCTCGATCGCGCGGCGGCCGATGAACGGCCGGTCCTCGCCGAGCGCGGAGCCGCCCTTGCCGAGCATCCAGCCGAAGCCGAGCTCCTTGGGCGTGAAGCGCTCGGCGTCGGTGAAGGCGTACCGCGCGGAGGAGAACTCGATGCCGATCAGGGAGAGTCCGGCCTCGATGCGGAGCATCAGGAGTGCATCCTCGCCGAACGGGCGGAAGCCGTTGCCCTCGCCGGCCTGGATGATCTTGTCGAGCACGCCCATCGCCTCGTCCGCCTCGACCCGCACCTCGTAGCCGAGGTCGCCGGTGAAGCCGGTACGCGAGATGACCACGGGCGCGCCGCCGATCTTGGCTGGCGTGAGGCCGAAGAACGCGAGGTCCTCGACCTCGGGCGCGACCTTCGCCAGGATCTCGCGGGACCGCGGGCCCTGGACGGCGAGCATGCCGTAGTCGGCGCTCACGTCCTCGATCTCGACCCGCATCGAGCCGACCAGGCTCTCGAGGTAGCCCTGGTTGGGCTCGGCCGCGGTCAGCAGCCAGTCGTCCTGGGCGTCGCGGAAGACCACGCCGTCCTCGAGGACGTAGCCGGCGTCGTTGCACCACACGGTGTACATCGCCTGACCGGGACGGCACCGGCGTACGTCGCGGGTCATCATGGTCGCGAGGAACCGCTCCGAGTCGGGCCCGGTGATCCGGTACTTGTAGAGCGGTGAGGTGTCGAAGTACCCGGCGGAGTTCCGCACCGCGAAGTACTCGTGCTTCGAGGAGAGGTCGTAGCGCAACGCCGAGAGATGGCCCGCCCAATGGCCGTACAGGCCGGTCTGGTTGAGCTCGTTGAGTCGGGTGTGGAAGGGCGTCGTCTTCATCAGCATGGCGCCACCAACCTTAGCCTGAACCGTCATTCAGTGGCTAGCGCTCCGGTGGTGGAGGAAGGCGCCCTGGCGCGGGTCTCTCCGGTGGTTGAGGAAGGCGCCCTGGCGCGAGTCCCTCCGGTGGTTGAGGAAGGCGCCCTGGCGCGGGTCCCTCCGGTGGTTGAGGAAGGCGCCCTGGCGCCTGTCTCGAAACCACCCGGCGACGAGGCGCTCCGGTCGTTTCGACCGGATGGCGCTCGCAGAGCTCGCTCCTCAACCACCGGATGAGCCGGGTCGCAGAGCTCGCTCCTCAACCGGCGACGGAGATGTCGAACCAGGTGGAGAGCAGTCCCAGGTTGCTGCGGAACGTGTCGCCGGAGACGGTGGTGGAGCCCTTGCTCCCGACGAGCTTCATGCTCTCGATCCGGCCGTTCCACTTTCCGTTGCCGTCGCGTTGGAGCACGTTGATCTTCTGCAGGTTGCCGAGCGCCGGGAACGCCTTCTCGACCTCGCCGGCCGTCCGGTGCACGGTCCAGGTGTGGTTCGGGTTGTCCTTGACCCCGTCGTACGGGTCCTTCTTCGCGACCAGGTAGGGCTGGCTGCCGGCCGCGAGCCAGCCGCCGTTGCTGGCGGAGAACTGCGTGAACGCCGGCTTCCCGTGGTAGGTCCGGACCTGGCCCTTCGTCTTGGCGGTCGCCTTGTTGGTCGAGGCGACCTCGGCGGTCTTCCCGCCGTACACCTGGCAGCTGGTGGTGTCGCACAGCTGGTAGACCGGGTTCGTGGAGTCGGCCTCCTCGAAGGCGGCGTAGGACCGCGCCGCGATCGCCTGCGCGCGGAGCGCGGCCTGGCGCCAGGAGGGGAAGGCCTCGCGCGGGATCACGCCCTGCACATAGGCCTCGAGGGACACCTTGTTCACGGTCACCCGTTGGCGCGCCGGGGCACCGGCCGGTCCGTGCGCGACTGCAGCGACACCGCGGTAGGTGACCTTGCCCGACCCCAGGACCAGCGTGATCGGCTTGGCCGCGCGGAACTCACCGTCGCCACTCAGCTTCGACCAGAGGTGCCAGCCCTGGTTGCGGTAGGAGACCTTGGTCCGCCCTCCCTTGCCCGGGGACATCCGCCACTGGGAGGCCCCGCCCGCCTTGCCCGTCGTGGGCAGCGTCGACGTCCGGCCCGCTCTTCAGGTCGTGGACCTGGAGGCCCGACCGGTTCCTGACGGTGGTGTTGTCGTCGGTGTCCGCGGTGATCAGCACGCGGACCTTGCCGCCCGCATGCCCCGCCTTGGTGTGGGGGTAGTAGAACCGGACGATCTTCGTGGCCGAGAGCCCCTTCTTCGCGGCGCCCTGGGCGCCCCACTGGCTCATGCCGTGACCGTGGCCGTACCCGCGGCCGTGGATGGTCAGGGTGGCGTGGTCGGGTATGCCGATCCGCTGGACGGTGGCGGCGCGGGTCGTGGCCGACGCGGCCGAGGCGGCCCCGCCGGCCAGGGTCAGCGAGGTGACCGCGAGGGTGCCGGCGAGCAGGGAACAGGAGTGGCGGAAGCGCATGGTGGGATCCAGGGGAACACGCGGTCAGACGCGATGCAACCTGCGGGCCGCCTCGGCCACGGAGCCGCTCATCGACGGGTAGACGGTGAAGGCGTGGGCCAGCTGGTCGGCGGTCATACCCTCGGCCACCGCGATGGCGACCGGGTGGATCAGCTCGCTGGCGCGGGGCGCCACGACCACGCCGCCGACCACGATGCCGGTGACCGTGCGGCAGAAGAGCTTCACGAAGCCGTCGCGGACTCCCTGCATCTTGGCGCGGGCGTTGCCGGCCAGCGGCAGCAGGATGGTGTTGACCTCGATCTCGCCGCGGTCGACGGCCTGCTGGGAGTAGCCGACGGTGGCGATCTCGGGGTAGGTGAAGATGTTGGAGGACACGTGTCCCAGGTTCAGCGGCGACACGGCGTCTCCGAGGAAGTGCCACATCGCGATCCGGCCCTGCATCGCCGCCACGCTGGCGAGCATCAGGACGCCGGTGCAGTCGCCGGCGGCGTACACCCCGCGGGCGCTGGTGCGCGAGACGCGGTCCACGACCACGAAGCCGCGGTCGTCGACGTCGACGCCCGCGGTCTCGAGCCCGAGCTCCCGGGTGTTGGGGACCGAGCCCACGGCCAGGATGCAGTGGGACCCCTCGACGGTGCGGCCGTCGGTGAGGGTGACGGTCACGGTGTCGCCGTCGCGCGTCACCGACGCCATCCGGGACCGCTCCAGCAGGTTCATCCCACGCCGGGTCAGGACGTCCTCGAGGACGGCCGCGGCGTAGGCGTCCTCGCCGGGCAGCACGCGGTCACGGCTCGAGACCAGCGTGACCCGGCCGCCGAGTGCGAGGTAGGCGCTGGCGAACTCCGCGCCCGTCACGCCCGAGCCCACCACGATCAGGTGCTCGGGCAGCTCGTCGAGGTCGTAGACCTGCTCCCAGGTGAGGATCCGCTCGCCGTCGGGCTGCGCCTCGGGGGTGGTGCGCGGCGATGCGCCGGTGGCGAGCAGGACGGCGTCCGCGGACAGCCGCTCCTCGCCGTCGCCGGTGTCGACCACCACGGTGTCCGGCCCGTCGAGCCGGGCGCGCCCCCGGACGATCGTCACGCCCTCCTTCACGAGCCGCTCGCCGATGTCGATGCTCTGGTCGAGGGCCAGCTGCTTGACCCGCTCGTTGACCCGGGCCAGGTCGACGCTGACCGTGGTGGCCTCGTCGCCCTCGTGGTCGGTCAGCCGGACGCCGAGCTCGGTGGCACCTTCGACGTCGGTCATCAGCTCGGCGGTCGCGATCAGGGTCTTGCTCGGCACGCAGTCGGTGAGCACGGCCGACCCGCCGACCCCGTCGGAGTACACGAGGGTGACCTCCGCTCCGAGCTGCGCGGCCACCAGGCCGGCCTCGTAACCCCCCGGCCCGCCACCGACGATGACGACGCGAGAGGGGGAAGGAGACATGCGCTCATTGTTGCAGTCGGCCGGGGTGCCAGAAGAACCCGTGGCGGCCGCGCCCGACGGCGAACCAGCGGCGCCCCGGCGCGTCGTACCAGCCTCCCGGCGGACGGCACGCGAGCTGTGCGTCGGTGAGGCGAAGGCCTCATCCACGCACTGCTCACCACGTCTCACCCGTAGAGTCGGCGGGTGGGCACTCCCGAGCTCGAGGTCGTGGACATCGAGCGGGATTCCCGGTGGTGCCAGGTGCTGCTCGCGGATGTGTCGGCCGCGGCGGACATCGGGCGGGATGTCCCGTACGTCGGGATCGTGTCACCGGACCTGGGGGCGGACCTTCCCGAGGTCCTGTCCGCTCTGCGACCCGCGCTGCAGGAGATCGTCTGCTGCGACTCGGTGGTGACGCCCACGCTGACCGGCGACGACCTGGCCTGGCGCGCCCTCGGGGAGCTGGGCTTCGGCCAGGACTTCGTGTTCACCGTGCCGCGCCTCGAGGACGCCGTCGACCATGCCGTCGACACCCTGCTGAAGCCGAGGCGCAGCGGCTGGGAGGGCCGGTTCGTCGTGGTGATCGGCCCACCAGAGCTGATCGCCCGCGCCCGCGCACACCTCACCGAGCCCGGCTGACGCTCAGAGGTTGATCATGTGCCCGGCGATGCCGTGGACCGTCTCCTTGATCGCCTCGGACAGCGTCGGGTGGGCGAAGACGTTGCGAGCCACCTCGTCCGCGGTGAGGTCCCAGCGCTGGGCCAGGGTCAGCACCGGAAGCAGCTCGGTGACGTCCGGGCCGATCATGTGGGCGCCGAGGATCTCGTTGTACTCCGCGTCGGCGACCAGCTTCACGAAGCCCACCGCCTCGCCGAGTCCCTGGGCCTTGCCGTTCGCCGAGAACGGGAACGTCGCGGTCTTGACGTCGTAGCCCTTCTCCCGGGCCTGCTCCTCGCTGTAGCCGAACGACCCGATCTGAGGCTGGCAGTACGTCGCGCGCGGGACGAAGTCGTAGGCGACCGGCATCGTCTCGGCACCGCCGATGGTCTCGGCCGCCACGACGCCCATCGCCTCGGCGACGTGGGCGAGCATCAGCTTCCCGGTGACGTCACCGATCGCGTACACGTGCTCGACGTTCGTGCGGCAGTGGTCGTCGACGACGATGGCGCCGCGTTCGGTCGCGACCCCGAGGCCCTCCAGCCCGTAGCCCTCGATCCGCGGGGCGAAGCCGATGGCCTGGAGCACCTTGTCGGCCTCGAGTGTTTCGGACGCGCCATCCTTCGAGACCGTCACCTTGACCTTCTCGCCCGACTCGGCGCCCGCGTCGGAGATCGACTCGACCTTCGTGCCGAGCAGCACCTTCACGCCGAGCTTCTTGTAGTGCTTGAGCAGCTCCTTGGACACGTCGGCGTCCTCGGTCGGCACCATCCGGTCGAGGAACTCCACGATCGTGACGTCGACGCCGAAGTTGGCCAGCACGTAGGCGAACTCCACACCGATCGCGCCCGAGCCGGCGATGATGACCGACCCGGGGAGCTCGGGGTCGAGGATCTGCTCCTCGTAGGTCACGACCCGCTCGGACAGCGTCGTGCCCGGGATGAGCCGCGTCGTGGCTCCCGTGCCGATGATCAGGTCGGTGTAGGTGTACGACGCGTTGCCGCCGTCGTTGAGCGCCACGTCGATCGTGCCGGGACCGCCCTGCTCGATGGGGTGGAGGGTCCCCCAGCCGTCGATCTCGGTGATCTTGTTCTTCTTCATCAGGAAGTGGACGCCGCGGACGATGCCCGCGCTCACCTTCCGCGAGCGTGCATGGGTGGGCTCGAACGCCATCGTCGCGTCACCCTGGATGCCGAAGACGTCCTTCTCGTGGTTCAGCACGTGTGCCAGCTCGGCGTTGCGCAGGAGCGCCTTCGACGGGATGCAGCCGACATTGAGGCAGACGCCGCCCCAGTACTTCTTCTCGATCACCGCGACCGACTTGCCCAGCTGAGCGGCGCGGATGGCCGCGACGTACCCGCCCGGGCCGGCGCCGAGGACGATGACGTCGAAGTGCTGACTGCGTGGGGGCTGGGTGTCGGAAGACTGCTCGCTCACGTCCGCCAGCCTAGTGAGCGCAACCATTACGCTCTCCGCGTGCCCCTGTACGCCGCCTACGCGTCCAACCTGGACCCGCGGCGCATGGGCCAACGGTGCCCGCACTCCCCGCTCCAGACCACCGGCTGGCTGCTCGGCTGGCGGCTGACCTTCGGCGGCGAGGACCTCGGCTGGGACGGCGCCCTCTCCACCATCGTCGAGGACCCGATCGACCAGGTCTTCGTGGTGGTCTACGACGTGTCACGCGAGGACGAGTCGAACCTCGACAGCTGGGAGTCGACCGACACCGGCCTGTACCGCAAGGTCAAGGTCCGGGTGTCGACGATGACCGGGGAGCTGCTGGCCTGGACCTACGTGCTGGACGCGTTCGAGGGCGGGCTGCCCAGCGCGTCGTACCTCGGGGTCGTCGCCGACGCGGCGGAGG
Organism: uncultured Actinomycetota bacterium; assembly: GCA_963812055.1. GTDB lineage: Bacteria > Actinomycetota > Actinomycetes > Propionibacteriales > Nocardioidaceae > Nocardioides. The sequence continues at coordinate 124,961 of CAWEUA010000015.1, read as the reverse complement.
CCGCCGACGCTCCCGCCGACTACGTCTCGGCGCTCCGGATGCGTCCCTGCCGCTCGACCGGCCTGTAGCCGGGAACCGGGGTGAGGGGGGCCGCGGCCGCAGCTGCCCTGCACCAGAACGGCGCAGGCACACGCGAACGCGACGTGTCGCGGACCCCCCGGTCACACCCCCCAGTTTGACCGACACCAGAGTGCGGCATGCGCAACCCCGGGGGCAATCCTCACGATGGGTGATCTTGGGGCCCAGGAGGACTAGGGGACCTGGGGGTGGGAGCGTGCCCTAGGCTGCCCTGCCGTGACTCCCCAGGACCAGGCCCAGGAGGCCGCCGACACGCTCGCCCGGCTGACCGGCGTGGAGCACCACGACGTCGCCCTCGTGCTGGGCTCGGGTTGGCTGCCGGCCGCCGCCGCCCTGGGCGAGCCGGTGGCCGAGATCGCGACCACCGAGCTGCCGGGGTTCTCCGCGGCCGCGGTCGCGGGACACTCCAGCACCATCAGGAGCGTCCTCCTCGGCACCCGCCGGCTCCTGCTGTTCGGCAGCCGCACGCACTTCTACGAGGGCAAGGGTGTGGCCGCCGTCGTCCACCCGATCCGGACGGCCGCGGCCGCCGGGTGCCAGACGGTCGTGCTGACCAACGGGTGCGGCGGGCTGAACGAGTCGTGGCGGCCCGGGACGCCGGTCCTGATCCGCGACCACATCAACCTGACGGCCCGTTCCCCCATCGAGGGCGCCCACTTCGTCGACCTGACAGATCTGTACTCCTCGCGGCTCCGGACGATGTGCCGCGAGCTCGACCCGTCCCTGGACGAGGGCGTGTACGTCCAGTTCCCCGGCCCGCACTACGAGACCCCCGCGGAGATCGAGATGGTGCGCCGGATCGGCGGGGAGCTGGTCGGCATGAGCACCGCGCTCGAGGCGATCGCCGCCCGTGAGGCCGGGATGGAGGTGCTGGGCATCTCCCTGGTCACCAACCTGGCCGCCGGCATCTCCGGAGAGCCCCTCGACCACGCCGAGGTGCTCGAGGCCGGCCGCGCCGCCGCTTCCCGGATGGGCGACCTCCTCAGCCGGATCGTCCCCCGCCTCTGACCGTCGATTCCGCCGTCGGTCGAGGCGGTCGCTCTGGTCCGCCGCCGTTGGTCGAGGAGGTCGCTCTGCGACCGTCACGAGACCATGCCCTACGTCGCGCGGATCCCGATCGCTCCTTCGCGGAACGCGTCGACGAAGAGTGCGTGGTCCTCCCGGACCCGCCCGGCGTAGGAGAGCGCGAACTCCACCAGGTGCTCGGTGAAGGCCTGCCGGCGCCCGTCGAGGACCGTGGCGATCGCCTCCTCGACCTGGAAGTCCACCAGATCCTGCGTGCTGTCCTCGTCGGAGGCACAGTGGATCTTGGCGGTCGCACGGCCGAGCTGGTCCACGACCTCCGCGATCTCGTCGGGCTCGGTGATCTCACCCCACTCGAGGTCGACCTCGTACGGCGAGACCTCGGCCACGACGAAGCCGACCCCGTCGACGGTGGTGTACCCGAGCAACGGGTCCGTGTGGGCCTGCAGGGCGCGCTGGCTGACGACGGTGCGCTGTCCCTCGTGCTCGAAGTACCCGTCGATCTCGGCGGAGTCGACGAACCGGCGCAGGGCGGGCACGTTCGCCTGCTTCATCGAGAGCACGACGTCGTTGTCGAGCGCCTGGCTGTAGCCCTCGACCAGGACGTTGTACGCCGGGAGCCCCGCGCTGCCGATCCCGAAGCCCGACTTCCCGACGATGTCGCGCACGTCGTAGAACAGGGCCCGGTCGAACCGTTTGTCGTCGGGGATGGTGTCCAGGTAGCTCTCGAACGCCGCCATCACCCGCGCGTGTTCCCGCTTGCTCAGCCTGCGCACGGTCGGATCGTGATGGAACGTCCGGACGCCGTGGTGGACCGAGGTCGTCACATCGAGGACGTCGGCGCGGCGGATCTTCCGGGCATCCTCGAGCGCCTCGAGCACCGGGCCGGACGCCGTGTCGAGATGGAGCGCGAAGTCGGTGTCGTCCTCCGTGCGCAGATAGTGGTTGATCTGCTGCAGGTAGGCGCGAGCGAAGCGAGCGACGAGCCGGCGCACCTCCGCCTCCGGGAGCGCCTTCTGCCAGCACGTGAGCGCCAGGCTGGCGGAGAAGCGCATGAGGTCCCAGGTGAAGTGCCCGAGATACGCCTCGTCGAAGTCGTTGACGTCGAAGACCAGGACGCCCTCGGAGCTGAGGTAGGTGCCGAAGTTCTCCACGTGCAGGTCGCCGTGGATCCAGATCCGCGACGTCCGGGCGTCGACGTACGGATCTCCCATCGAGGTGACGTCCGCGTCGAACAGGCACGCCGCCCCGCGGTAGAAGGCGTGCGGGTCCTTGGCCATCTTCCGGTACTTCGCCCGGAACGCCGCAGGATCGGCCGCCATCAACGGTGCGAAGGCGTCGCCCAGCGTCTCGATGATCAGGTCGGTGCGCCTCTGCTGCTTCTTCGTCGGTGCCACCCACAGACCCTAGGCGAGGTGCACCGCTCCCCAGGCGACTCCCGCCCTACCGCCGTTGGTCCAGAGGCGGTCGAGGCGGTCGCCGTTGGTCGAGGAGGTCGCGGTCGCCGCTGGTCGAGGAGGTCGCGGTCGCCGTTGGTCGAGGAGGTCGCGGTCGCCGCTGGTCGAGGAGGTCGCGGTCGCCGTTGGTCGAGGAGGTCGCTCTGCGACCGTCACGAGACCACGCGACGTCGCAGTCCCTCGACACACCCGGCCATCATCCGCGCGTGGTTCCAGCGGAGCACCGGCCGCACGAGCGGTGACACCAGCGCCAGCCAGCCGCCGACCATGACGTCCTGCTCGAAGTCCAGCCGGGTACGCGACCCGAGGTCGATCAGCCGCCACGACGCCGTCCCCTCGAGGTCCCCGCGGATCGCGACCTCGAGCCGCGTGGGCTCCCGGCGTACGGCGTGGAGGCGCAGGTCGAGCGTGTACGGCAACGCTGCGCGACACAGCACCCGGGCGTCGTCCGGGCCGAGCGAGGCCACCGCGAGCACCTGCCGCCACCACTCCGGGTAGCGCTCGAGATCGACCAGCACCTCCTGCACACGCGGCGCCGAGGCGTCGACCTCCCACGTGCCCGAGAAGGAGTACCCGCGCCTCACCCGTTGTCCAGGGCGTCGAGCGGAGGCAGGTCCAACCGGGCGGCCATCCGCTCGTAGGCGCGGGCGGCGTGGCGGCGCACGGACTCGTCGGGGTCGTCCAGCAGATCGCGGACCGGCTCGACGTGCTCGCTGTCGCCGACGACGCCGAGCGTGCGCAGGGCCGCCGAGCGCACCCGCGGCAGCTCGTGGCGGGTCAGCGCCGCCGCACCTGGGCCGGAGCCGGCCACGTCATGGGTGGCGGAGACCTTCAGACACATCTCCGCCGGCCGGTAGTGCTCGTCCCCCAGCCCCGTCACCACAGCGTCCGTCGCGGAGTCGTGCCAGCAGTGGAGCAGCCCGCGCGCGCCCCAGGTGCGCACCCAGTAGTCCTTCCAGACCGACCGGTCCAGCGTGGGGTCGCCCGGCTCCCAGTCGTGGCCCGTGAGGTAGCGCAGCTCGGGCACGTACGCCGTCCGCTCGGCGCCCCCGAGCAGGTCGACGCAGACCTCGACGAAGCGGCCACGCCCCACCCGTGCGTCCAGCTCACGGATGCGCTGCGCGATCGGCCGGTCGCCGGGCTCCGGTCTCGGCAGCGTGCCCATGCGCCCGATCATGCCCGGCGGCGCCCCCACACCGTCGGTCCGGCCCGGCGAGACCCGACTAACCTGCGGTGGGTGACCGACCCCATCACCGACGAGATCGGCGAGCGGGCCCGCGCGTGGGCCGCCGAGGATCCCGACCCGACGACCCGCGCGGAGCTCGAGGCCCTCCTCGACCAGGGTGACTCGGCCGAGCTGATCGACCGCTTCGACGGGACGCTCGAGTTCGGCACCGCGGGGCTCCGCGGCGAGCTCGGGGCGGGGCCGAACCGGATGAACCGAGTCGTCGTCACCCGCGCGGCGGCCGGGCTCGCGGCGTACCTCAAGGAGCAGGGCACCGGCCGCGACCCCTCCGTCGTGATCGGGTACGACGCCCGCCACAACTCCGACGTGTTCGCCCGCGACACGGCCGAGGTGATGACCGGGGCGGGCCTGCGCGCCCTGGTGCTGCCGCGGCCGCTGCCCACGCCGCTGCTCGCCTTCGCGATCCGCGAGCTGGGCTGCGTGGCCGGCGTGATGGTGACCGCGAGCCACAACCCGCCGCGCGACAACGGGTACAAGGTCTACCTCGGTGACGGCAGCCAGATCGTGCCCCCGGCCGACGGACAGATCGCCGCCCACATCGACGCGGTCGGCGCGCTCGCCGACGTACCCCGCAGCGACGGCTGGACGGTCCTCGGCGACAGCGTGGTCGACGCCTACCTCGACACCGTGGCCGGCCTCGCCGGTGACGGCCCCCGCGACCTGCGGCTGGCGTACACGCCGCTGCACGGCGTCGGCGGTACGTCGGTCGTGCAGGTGCTCGAGACCGCGGGCTTCGACGCGCCGTACGTCGTGTCCCAGCAGGAGCAGCCCGACGCCGACTTCCCGACGGTCGCGTTCCCCAACCCGGAGGAGCCGGGCGCCATGGACCTGGCGATGGCCCTGGCCTCCGAACGCGGGGTGGATCTGGTCGTCGCCAACGACCCGGACGCCGACCGGTGCGCCGCCGCGGTGCCCGACGTCCACGGATGGCGGATGCTGCGGGGGGACGAGGTCGGTGCCCTGCTCGCCCACCACCTGCTCACCGGCGGGCACACCGGCACGTATGCCTGCTCGATCGTGTCCTCGAGCCTCCTCGGGAAGATGGCCGGGGCGGCCGGTCAGCCGTTCGCCGAGACCCTCACCGGGTTCAAGTGGATCAGCAAGGTCGACGGGCTGGTGTTCGGCTACGAGGAGGCGCTGGGGTACTGCGTCGACCCGGAGCACGTGAAGGACAAGGACGGCATCTCGGCGCTGCTGCTGCTGTGCGAGCTGGCCGCCGCAGAGAAGGCCCAGGGCCGCACCCTGGTCGACGTGCTCGACGACCTGGCGCTGGCGCACGGGCTCCATGCCACCGACCAGGTCTCCGTACGCGTGACCGACCTCGCGCAGATCGGGGCAGCGATGGACCGCCTGCGAGCCACTCCCCCGACCTCGCTCGGCGGCCTGGCGGTCGAGCGGGTGGACGACCTGTCCCGGGGAGCCGGCGGACTGCCGCCGACCGACGGGCTGCGGTACCACCTCGCCGACCAGGCTCGGGTGATCGTCCGCCCGAGCGGGACCGAGCCGAAGCTCAAGTGCTATCTCGAGGTGGTGGTACCGGTCGACGCCGAGGCCGGCGTCGACGCCGCCCGCATCTCCGCCGCCGCCCGCCTCGACGCACTCCGCGACGGCATCCGGGCGGCCACCTTCGGCTGAGCCGCAGCATTCGCTGGTCGAGGAGGTCGCTCTGCGACCGTCACGAGACCGCCCCTCCCGGACCGGTGGTTTCGAGACAGGCGCCAGGGCGCCTTCCTCAACCACCAGCAAGACCGACCCGGTGGTTGAGGAGGTCGCTCTGCGACCGTCTCGAAACCACCCGACGGCTACAGCACGACGACGGCCACCACGAAGGCGACCGCGAGCCCGGCCAGGACGCCGATCTCGGTCCAGGCGGTGCGGCGTACGACCTGCGAGCCCAGCTCGTACTCCTCCTCCGACCGCTCCTCGATGCCGCGACGGGCGCGGTCGTCGGCGGCGAGGACGGCGAGGCGTTCTTCCACGAAGTCGGCGTAGGCGAGGTCCTGCTCGCTCTTCACGTCGCGTCTGCAGGTTCTCCCCGGTCGCCTTGCTCCAGGCGCTCGAGCGAGGCACCCGGCTGCATGGCGTTCCCGCCGCTCCACTTCATCTCGGCGCGGATGCTCTTGCGGAGCGGCCGGCTGATGGCGGGGCAGATGTAGCGCACACCACCCGACCGCACCAGGAGGTAGCGGCGGACCAGCACCGTGTCGATGGACGCGAGCGGGATGGTGATCGTCTCGAACAGCGTCCGCAGGTGCAGCTCCGAGGCGTGGCCGAGACGCTGGGTCGCAGCATGGCCATCCAGACGAGTACGGCGACGAGCGCGCAGCCGATCACCCCGGGGACGGCGACCGCGGGTGTCTCGGTGACGACGAGCAGGGCCGCGATCACCCCACACAGCGCCAGGCCCGTCCCGCCGACGATCCGGCCGTTGGTCGCCCGGAACCGTTCGATCTCGGCGGTCGGCTGGTCGGCCATGATCTCTCCTGCTCCCTCCCGGTCGTCCGCTGGAATTCCGGCGTCGGACGGTCAACTCTATGCTGGGTGAGTGACGAGCACAGCCACCCCGACCGCCGACCCCCATAACGATTCGGTCGAGCACGAGTGGGCCGACGTCACCACGTCCGAATCCTCCCTGCGGCGTTTCCTGCACGGGCTGCCGGGGGTCGACCAGGTCGGCGCCGAGCAGCGCGCGGCCGGCCTCGGCACGCGCTCGATCAAGACCACCGCCAAGGCCTACGCCCTCGATCTCGCGATCACGATGGTCGACCTGACCACCCTCGAGGGCCAGGACACGGCCGGCAAGGTCCGCGCCCTGTGCGCGAAGGCGATGCGGCCCGACCCGGCCGACCCGACCTGCCCGTCCACGGCGGCGGTGTGCGTCTATCCCGACATGGTCGCCACCGCGAAGAAAGCCCTGGGCAGCAGCGGCGTGCACGTCGCTTCGGTGGCCACCGCGTTCCCCAGCGGCCGCGCGGCCATGGACATCAAGCTCGCCGACACCCGCGATGCGGTCGAGGCGGGCGCCGACGAGGTCGACATGGTGATCGACCGCGGCGCGTTCCTCGCGGGCCACTACCTCGAGGTGTTCGAGGAGATCGCGGCCGTGCGCGAGGCGTCCGGCCCGGCGCACCTGAAGGTGATCCTCGAGACCGGCGAGCTCCAGACCTACGACAACGTACGCCGGGCGAGCTGGCTGGCGATGATGGCCGGCGCCCACTTCATCAAGACCTCCACCGGGAAGGTGCAGCCGGCCGCGACGCTGCCGGTGACCCTGGTGATGCTCGAGGCCGTGCGCGACTACCGCGACCAGACCGGCCGGATGATCGGGGTCAAGCCCGCCGGCGGCATCCGCACCGCCAAGGACGCGATCAAGTACCTCGTGATGGTCAACGAGATCACCGGTCCCGACTGGCTCCACGCCGACTGGTTCCGGTTCGGCGCCTCGACGTTGCTCAACGACCTGCTGATGCAGCGCACCAAGCTCACGACCGGCCGCTACTCCGGTCCCGACTACTTCACCCTGGACTGAGCGACATGGCCAAGAACGTGTTCGAGTACGCACCGGCTCCGGAGTCGCGGTCGATCGTCGACATCAAGCCGTCGTACGGCCTGTTCGTCGGCGGCGAGTTCGTCGACGGCCACGGCCGCAGCTTCAAGTCGATCAGTCCCTCCACCGAGGAGGTCCTGGCGGAGGTCGCGGAGGCCGACGAGAGCGACGTCGACCTCGCGGTGAAGGCCGCGCGCCGCGCCCACAGCCGGGTCTGGGGCCGGATGCCGGGCAAGGAGCGGGCCAAGTACCTGTTCCGGATCGCCCGGATCATCCAGGAGCGGGGACGCGAGCTCGCCGTGCTCGAGTCGATCGACAACGGCAAGCCGATCAAGGAGACCCGCGACGTCGACGTCCCGATCGCCGCGGCGCACTTCTTCTACTACGCCGGCTGGGCCGACAAGCTCGAGTACTCCGGACACGGGACCGAGTCCCTGGGAGTCGCGGGTCAGGTGATCCCGTGGAACTTCCCCCTGCTTGATGCTGTCGTGGAAGATCGCGCCCGCCCTGGCCTGCGGCAACACCGTCGTGCTGAAGCCGGCCGAGACGACGCCGCTGACCGCCCTGCTCTTCGCCGAGATCTGCCAGCAGGCCGACCTCCCGGCCGGCGTGGTCAACATCATCACCGGCGCCGGGGAGACCGGTCGCGCGCTGGTCTCGCACCCGGACGTCGACAAGGTGGCGTTCACCGGCTCGACCGACGTCGGCAAGGCGATCGCGCGCGCCGTCGCCGGGACCGAGAAGCGGGTGACCCTGGAGCTCGGCGGGAAGGCCGCGAACATCGTGTTCGACGACGCCCCGCTCGACCAGGCGGTCGAGGGGATCGTCAACGGCATCTTCTTCAACCAGGGTCACGTCTGCTGCGCGGGGTCTCGGCTGCTCGTGCAGGAGAGCGTCGCCGACGACGTGCTCGCACGGCTCAAGCGCCGCGTCTCCACGCTGCGTGTCGGTGACCCGCTCGACAAGAACACCGACATCGGGGCGATCAACTCCGCGGAGCAGCTGGCCAAGATCCGCGAGCTGTCCGACATCGGCGAGCGCGAGGGCGCGGACCGCTGGTCGCCGCCGTGCGAGCTGCCCGACCACGGCTTCTGGTTCCCGCCGACGATCTTCACGGGTGTGACCCAGGCCCACCGGATCGCCCGCGAGGAGATCTTCGGGCCGGTGCTGTCCGTGCTGACCTTCCGGACGCCGGCCGAGGCGATCGAGAAGGCCAACAACACGCCGTACGGGCTGTCGGCCGGGGTCTGGACCGACAAGGGCTCCCTGATCCTGAAGATGGCCAACGCGCTGAAGGCCGGCGTGGTCTGGGCCAACACGTTCAACAAGTTCGACCCGACCAGCCCCTTCGGCGGCTACCAGGAGTCGGGCTACGGCCGCGAAGGCGGCCGCCACGGGCTGGAGGCATACCTCAAGTGACGCGCATCGACGTCCGGAAGACCTACAAGCTCTTCATCGGCGGGGAGTTCCCCCGCTCGGAGTCGGGCCACTCCTACCCGGTGCACGACGTACGCGGTCGGTTCGTGGCCAACGCCGCCCTGGCGTCGCGCAAGGACGCGCGCGACGCGGTCTCCGCGGCGCGGAAGGCGTTCCCGGGCTGGGCCGGCCGTACGGCGTACAACCGCAGCCAGGTGGTCTACCGGATCGCCGAGGTCATGGAGGACCGGCGCCCGCAGTTCGTCGAGGCGCTCCGGCAGGGCGAGGGCGGCACCGCCGCCGCGGCCGGGAAGCTGCTCGACGCCTCGATCGACCGGCTCGTCTGGTACGCCGGCTGGGCCGACAAGCTCACCCAGGTCGTCGGCAACGCCAACCCGGTCGCCGGCCCGTTCTTCAACCTCTCGACGCCCGAACCCACCGGCGTCGTGGCCGTGCTCGCGCCCCAGGAGTCCAGCCTGCTCGGCCTGGTCAGTGTGGTCGCGCCGGTCCTGATCAGCGGCAACACGGTGGTCGTGGCGAGCTCCGCGGAGCGTCCGTTGCCGGCGATCACGTTCGGCGAGGTCCTGGCCACCTCCGACGTGCCCGCCGGCGTCGTGAACATCCTGACCGGCACGCTCGACCGCACCGCGCCGACGCTCGCCTCCCACATGGACGTGAACGCGATCGACCTGACCGGCCTCGCCGGTCAGGCCGACCAGGCGACCGCGCTCGAGGTCGAGGCCGCGGAGAACCTCAAGCGGGTACGCCGCGCCCCGGCCGCCGAACCGGACTGGAGCCTCGACCCGGGCCTCGACCGGATGACCGCGTTCCTCGAGACCAAGACCGTCTGGCACCCGATCGGGGTGTGACGGCCGGGGTGGTTTCGAGACGGTCGCAGAGCGACCTCCTCAACCACCGGTGAAGTCGCAGACGCCTCGCTCGACCACCGCTAACGGGTCCGGGGCCGTACGCGCGAGCGTCTCACGGGGGTCTCGGACGGTCGCAGAGCGACCTCCTCGACCAGCGGGTGCGTCGCAGAGCGACCTCCTCGACCAGCGGTGAGGACAGGGCGTTCCGGTGGTTGAGGAAGGCGCGCTAGCGCCTGTCTCGAAACCACCGCTAACGGGTCACGATGGTCTCGTGACGGTCGCAGAGCGACCTCCTCGACCAGCGGGTGCGTCGCAGAGCGACCTCCTCGACCAGCGGGTGCGTCGCAGAGCGACCTCCTCGACCAGCGGTCGATCAGTGGACCATGACCGGCTTGTAGCCGACCTTGAGCCTCGACCGCGGGGTCACCGTCGACTTGCCGCCGAGCACGCCCTGCAGGTGGTGGACGCCCTTCGGCAACCGCACCTTGGCGCTCCGGAAGGGGTTCCAGTAGATGTAGCGCTTGCCGCTCGAGTCCTTCACCACGCACCGGTAGGTGCCGTGCCGGTCCTTGGGGCACGGCCGGTGACCCTTCGACCCCAGCAGCGTCCCGTGCATCCAGACCTGCGCACGGGCATACGCGTGTCCTGCCTTGGTGACCTGTGCCGTGTTGTCGGGGTTGGTGAGCAGCGTGTTGCCGATCGTGCCGCCACCGGGGATCTGTCCCCAGTCGTAGCGGTACCAGAACACCCGCTTGACGCCGGTGGCCGCGCTGAGCAGATAGGTCCGCATCACGTTGGCGGCCTGACGAGCGGGCGTGATGCGCGACGCCGCCGTGCCCGCCTTCGAGCCGGTGTTCAGTCCGTAGTTGATCTCGGTGTTCCAGATCGCCTTCGATGCGGGCACGTGCGCTCGGTGGAGCACCCGCTTGACGACCTTCAGCTGCTTCACGGTGTCTTCGGGGACACCGCGGCGATGGCCGTACGTCGGCAGCGGGTAGAGGCTGAGGGCGATCGCGTCGACGTACCGGGAGACGCGCTTGCCACCGACCTTCTGGTGGTAGTACTCCGACATCGCCTTCAGCTGGTAGTCCAGGCGCGTCACCATGCCGGGAGCCACGACCTTCGCGCGCTTGTCGACGTGGTTGCGGACGGCGTGCATGGCCTTGGTCATCGAGGCCAGCCTGGCCATGGAGCCCGTGTAGAACGTGCCGATGTTGGCCTCGTTCCACACTTGGTAGGCGGCGATGCCGCGCGTGCCGTGGAAGTTCTTGTAGCGCTTCATCAGCGCCTTGACGAAGTGCCGGTACGGCGTGAGGCTCCGCGGCGGACTCGTCGGTGCCGAGGCGTAGAACGACGGGGTCATCGCCACCACCATGGTGACCTCGGCGTGTGCCTGCTGAGCGGCGGTGACCAGGTCGTCGAGCCGGCTCCAGGTGTAGTGACCCTTCGTCCGCTCGATGTCGCGCCACTGCACGCCGACGTCCCACAGCCGGACGGCGCCCTCGTCGATCTGGGCGTACGACGAGGACGTGGCGTCGTGCATCCCGAACAGGGTGTGCCTGACCCTGACGTCGGTGGCCGCCGCCGGCATGCACCCGACCAGGCCCAGGGTGGCGACCAGGCTGATCACGAGCGCCGTCAGCGCGCCGGTACGACGGCACGCGGTGGACTCGGACAGTCGCAGCATCGGTTCTCCCCCTCGACCGGACGCGCCATGCTAACAAGGCGGTCCGGGTCAGCGTGGTGGGAAGAGCGTCACTTCTTCGACTTCACCAGCACCGGCCGGTAGTTCACCTTCAGCTTGCTGCCCTTCTTGGCCTTGCTGGTCACGCCGTACTCGTCGACCTTCTTGGTCGCGGACTTCGCGAGGGTGACCTTGGCGCTCTTGTACGGGTTCCAGTAGACCCGGCCGACGCCGGAGGCGTAGGTGATCGTGCAGGTATAGGTCCCGTGCTTGTCGCGGATGCAGGGTCGCTTGGTCCTGGTGCCGATCAGCGTCCCCTTCATCCAGCCCTGGACTCGGGTGAAGGCCAGACCGGCCGGCATCAGGGTGCCCGCAGACCTGTTCGCCGGGTCGGTGAGCAGGGTGTTCCCCAAGGGGCTGCCGCTGGGCAGGTTACCCATGTCGTAGGCGTACCAGTCGACCCGCTTGACCCCCTGGGCCGCGTTCAGCAGGAACGTGCGGATCACGTACGCGATCTGTCGTCCGACCGGGATCGAGGCCGCGGGCTTGCCACCGTTGACTCCGAACCTGAGGCCGTAGTTGATCTCGGTGTTCCAGATCGGGAGCGACTTCGGGACGCCGTCCTTGGCCAGGATCCCGCGGACGGTCGACAGCAGGGCCATCGAGTCCTCCGGCGTGCCGAGGCGCGTCGGGTTCGGGTTCGGGTAGGTGTCGAGCGGGTAGAGGTTGAGCGAGACGGCGTCGACGTACTTCCAGACGGGCTTGCCGGCCACCGTGGTCTTGTAGAAGTTCTTGATGCCGTTCTGCTGGTACTTCAGGCGGGTCACCATCGCCGGGGCGAGGATCTTCGCGCCGGGGTCGACCTGGTCTCGGACGTCGTGCACGGTCTTGACCAGCTGGCCGAGCTCGGCGTAGGTACCGGTCCAGAAGGTCTCGATGTTCGCCTCGTTCCAGACCTGGTACGCCGCGATGCCGCGGTAGCCCCAGTTGGCGACGCTGTAGTGCTCCATCACGTCGTGGACGTACTGGCGGTACATGTCGAGGTCGGGCATCGACGTCGCGTACGCCGGGTCCGTCGGGTCAGCGGCGGCGAACTTCGGGGTCAGGCCCAGAACGAGCGTGACCTCGGTGCCGTTGGCGTGCGCCTCGGTCACGAGCGTGTCGAGGCGGGACCAGTCGGGCGTGTCCGGTGTCGAGAAGATGTCCTTCCACTGGACGCCGGCGTCCCACAGACGGATGGACCCGGTGCCCGCCCGGTCCAGCGAGTTCGCCCAGTAGTCGTGCACGCCGAACAGCCTCGGGTCGACCTTGACCTTCTTGACCGGCTTGTGGTGGGCCCTCGGGACGGCCGTCGCGTGGCTCGACACGACCGGGAGGTTGGCCGAGGCGGTCGGAGCGGTGGAGGCCGCCAGGACGGCCATCGCGGCCGTCACGGTGGAGGCGACGAGGACCCGGGTGCGGGGGTTGCGACCGCGTCGGGGGGTGGACTCGTGCATGCGTTCGTCTCCGTCAGGTCGGACAGGCAGGGGGTCGAGCGGTGGGAGCACCAGTCGTCAGTCTCAGTTCTTTTACTTTCGCGGGCGGGAGAATCGCACAATCTCGCCCGATCGGCGTCGGAGCCCGGTCCGAGGTGACCATGCGCGCTCCGGCAGAATGTCGCGGTGCCCACCCCGGACCGAGCCCGTGTCCTGGCGCGGGTCGTCGTCCTGGCCGGCCCGTCGGGTGTCGGGAAGTCCCGGCTGGCGGCGCACAGTGCCCTGCCCGTGCTCCGGCTCGACGACTTCTACCGCAGCGGGGACGACCCGGACCTCCCGCGGATCGCGCACGGCGCGAACGCCGGTCTGGTCGACTGGGACGACCCCCGGTCGTGGCACCACGACGAGGCGGTCCGCGCCATCTGCGATCTCGCGCTCACCGGGAGGACCGTGGCCCCGGTCTACGACATCTCCCGCAACGGTCCCTCCGGCACGCACGAGATCGACCTCGAGGGTGTGCGCGCATTCGTCGCCGAGGGGATCTTCGCCCAGGAGGTCGTCACGGCCTGCCGTGAGAACGACGTGCTCGCGGCCGCGCTCTGCCTGCGGCAGCGTCCTCTCGTCACCTTCTGGCGCCGCCTCACCCGCGACCTGCGCGAGCACCGCAAGCCGCCGCTCGTGCTCGTGCGACGCGGCTGGGCGTTGATGCGGGACCAGGGTCGGGTGATCGCCGATGCCGAGGCGCTCGGGTGCGAGGTGGTGTCGGTCGCCGAGGCCGAGCGCCGGATCAGGGCACTCGCCCGCGGTTGATGACCCAGGGTCGACCGCCGCGCGACAGGGCGACCCGCCGATGCCGCCACGTGGCGAACCACTCGCCGGGCGGCTCGAGCCGGAAGCGACGGTAGTCCTGATCGTCGACCCGGATGCCGGCCAGGTCACCGCCGAGGACGACGAACCCGTGCAGGGTCGCCACCCACGGCAGCCGTCCGGCCGCGCGCACCGACACCCCCAGCAGGGTCGTGGTCATCGGGGGCATGGTGGGGATCGGGCCGACCTGCTGGGCGATCTCGGCCCACGGCCGCGTGAGGTCGACCGATGTCGTGCGCGGTAGTCGGGCGACGTAGGACCCCAGTGGACACGCAGCCTCCTGGGCCGAACGGTCCAGCCAAGGTCGGTCCGCCAGCTCGGTCACGGCATCGCGCTCGAAGAGGACTCCCGTGTCGGCGACGACTCCCCCTCCCGCGGCACCGGCACGGAGCAGACCGCGAGCCTGGGCCTCGCCGGTCATCGCGCCCCGGGTGATCAGGATCCGGACGGCCTCACGCCCCGAGATGAGCATGCCGCGACGGTAGGGCGTCATGGCCTTCGACGGTCGACTCCCGGGTTGCCTTGTGGAGGACCGTGACCCCGCCGACGAGGTACCCGAGCACTGGCTCAATGAGCACGCTCGTGCTCATTGAGCCAGTGCTCATCGGACCTACGTCAGGTCAGCCTTCGGCACCGAGAGCGGCGTACCCGGGCTTGATGACCTCGTCGATGATCGCCAGCCGCTCGTCGAACGGGAGGAACGCCGACTTCATCGCGTTGATGGTGAACCAGCGGAGCCGGGCGAGGTCGTAGCCGAAGGCCTCGACCAGGGCGGTCATCTCGCCGGTCATCGAGGTCTGGCTCATCAGCCGGTTGTCGGTGTTGACGGTGACCCGGAAGCGCAGGTCGGTGAGCAGCCCGATCGGGTGCTCGGCGATCGAGGCGGCGGCACCCGTCTGGACGTTGGAGGCGGGAGCCATCTCGAGCGGGATGCGCTTGTCGCGGACGTACGCCGCGAGCCGGCCCAGGCGCGCCGTCCCACTCTCGTCGACCTCGATGTCGTCCACGATCCGCACGCCGTGGCCGAGCCGGTCGGCGCCGCACCACTGGATCGCCTCCCAGATCGACGGCAGCCCGAAGGCCTCGCCGGCGTGGATGGTGAAGTGGAAGTTCTGCCGTTGGAGGTACTCGAAGGCGTCGAGGTGACGGGTCGGCGGGAAGCCGGCCTCGGCACCCGCGATGTCGAACCCGACGACGCCCGCATCACGCCACTGCACCGACAGCTCGGCGATCTCTCGGGACCGCGCCTGGTGCCGCATGGCCGTGAGCAGCTGGCGCACGACGATCCGGCCGCCGGCGTCGACCATGCCCGCCTCGAAGCCCGAGCGGACGGCGCTGACGACCCGGTCCAGGGTCAGCCCGTGGCTGACGTGCTGCTCGGGGGCGTACCGGACCTCGGCGTACACGACGCCGTCGGCGGCCAGGTCGGCGACGCACTCCCGTGCCACCCGCTCGAGCGCCTCTTCGGTCTGCATGACGCCGACGGTGTGGTCGAACGTCTCGAGGTAGCGCACCAGCGACCCGGAGTCGGCCGACTCGGCGAACCAGTGGGCCAGCGACTCCGCGTCGTCGGCCGGCAGCCGGTGCCCGACCTTGTCGGCCAGCTCCAGCACGGTCTGCGGCCGGAGGCCTCCGTCGAGATGGTCGTGCAGCAGCACCTTGGGCGCGTGGCGGATCTGCTCGCGGGTAGGTTCGGACACGCTTCGATCCTTCCAGAGCAGGAGCACCGATGCGCATCCTGGACGACCTCGACACCCTCGCCGACCTGACCGGTGAGGAGCTCGGCAGCAGCGACTGGCTGGAGATCGACCAGGACCGCGTGGATCGCTTCGCCGACGCCACCGGCGACCACCAGTGGATCCACGTCGACGTCCAGCGCGCTGCGACCGGCCCGTTCGGCGGCACCATCGCCCACGGCTACCTCACGCTGTCCCTGATCCCGTACCTCGGCAGCCAGGTCTTCTCGTTGGAGACCCCGGGCGCCAAGCTCAACTACGGCGTGAACAAGGTGCGCTTCCCGAGCCCCGTCCCGGTGGGCTCGCGCATCCGCAGTCGCGTGGTCATGGGTGAGGTCACCGACCTCCCCACCGGCAAGCAGCTCACCCTCAGACACACCATCGAGATCGAGGGTCAGGACAAGCCCGCCTGCGTCGCGGAGACAGTCGTCCTCCTACTCCCCTAGGCCATCGGTGGTCGAGCGTGTCGAGAACCCGGCCGACCGCGCGACCGTCGGTCGAGCCGTCGGTCGAGCCGTCGCGAGCCGTCGGTCGAGGAGGTCGCTCTGCGACCGTCACGAGACCACGGCGACCCGAACGCCCGCCTACTCGACCCTCTCGATCACCAACGGCTTCGCGGTGTACGCCGACGCCTCGCCCACGTCGTACCCACCCTCGAGCGACGCCAGGGCGCGGTCGAAGCGCTCGGGCTCGTCGGTGTGCAGCGTGAACAGCGGCTGCCCCTCCGTGACGGCGTCACCGGGACGCGCGTGCCAGACGATGCCGGCGGCCGCCTGGACCGCGTCCTCCTTCCGGGCGCGGCCGGCACCGAGGCGCCAGGCGGCGAGACCGACCGCGAGGGCGTCGAGCCGGGTGAGCGTCCCCGAGGCCGGAGCGGCCACGACGTGCGTCTCCCGCGGGGTCGGCAGAGGCG
Source organism: uncultured Actinomycetota bacterium (assembly GCA_963812055.1). Lineage (GTDB taxonomy): Bacteria > Actinomycetota > Actinomycetes > Propionibacteriales > Nocardioidaceae > Nocardioides. The sequence continues at coordinate 108,650 of CAWEUA010000015.1, read as the reverse complement.
CGGACGGGTCACCGTGCTGGGCCGAGATCATCTGCCGCCAGACGTCCATCGCCGAACCATCGGCGAGCTTGTCGGCGGGGTCGACGTCGTCGCGACCGGCGCCGGCGAGCATCTCGCGGGCGAGCGCCAGCGTCAGCTCGACGACGTCGGCCGGGCCACCACCGGCCAGGACGTCGACCGACTCCTGCACCTCGACGGCGTTCCCGGCCGTCAGCCCGAGCGGCGTGGACATGTCGGTGAGCAGCGCGACCGTGTGGACCCCGGCGTCCTGGCCGAGCGCCACCATCGTCGTCGCGAGCTCGTGGGCGTCCTCGACGGTCTCCATGAACGCGCCGGTCCCGACCTTCACGTCGAGCACGAGCGCGCCGGTGCCCTCGGCGATCTTCTTCGACATGATCGACGACGCGATCAGCGGGATCGCCGGCACGGTCCCGGTCACGTCGCGCAGGGCGTAGAGCTTCTTGTCCGCCGGCGCGAGCCCGTCGCCCGCAGCACAGACCACGGCGCCGACGGACTCCAGCTGGGCGAGCATCTCGTCGTTCGACAGCGCGGCCCGCCACCCGGGGATCGACTCGAGCTTGTCGAGCGTGCCGCCGGTGTGGCCGAGGCCGCGCCCGCTGAGCTGGGGCACGGCGACCCCGCACGCCGCGACCAGCGGCGCGAGGGGAAGCGTGATCTTGTCGCCGACCCCTCCGGTCGAGTGCTTGTCCGCGGTCGGCCGCGAGAGCGAGGAGAAGTCCATCCGCTCGCCCGACGCGATCATCGCGTTCGTCCAGCGCCCGATCTCACGCCGGCTCATGCCGTTGAGCAGGATCGCCATCGCCAGCGCCGCCATCTGCTCGTCGGCGACCGTACCCCGGGTGTAGGCGTCGACGACCCAGTCGATCTGGCTGTCCGACAGCTCCTGGCGATCGCGCTTGGCGCCGATCACCTCGACGGCGTCATGAGACATGGGCGGCACCCTATCCGCCCGAGATGCGGCCGTTCGCGGTGACCGGCACCGACCGGTAGCCGCGCAGGACGAAGGTGCCACGCGACTCCGGCTCACCGTCCAGCCGCAGGTCCGGGTACGCCGCGAACAGGGCCGACAACGACTCCGCCAGCTCCATCCGCGCCAGCGGCGCACCCAGGCAGAAGTGCACGCCGACGCCGAACGCGAGGTGCGGGTTGGGGTCGCGGCGTACGTCGACGGCGTCGGCGTCCGCGAAGACCGCCGGGTCGCGGTTCGCGGCACCGAGGAGGGCCGCCACCTTCTGACCGGGTTGGATCGTGACCTCGCCGATCGTGACCGGCGCGGTCGCGGTCCGCTCGAACAGCTGCAGGGCGGCGTCGAAGCGCAGCATCTCCTCCACGGTGAGCGCGACGTCGTCAGCCGGTCGGAGCCCGCGCTCGAGGAGGGCGACGAGGCCGTTGCCGAAGACGTTCACCGACGCCTCGTGCCCGGCGTTCAGCAGCAGGACCGCCGACGCCACCACCTCGTCCGGCGACAGGTCGGTCGCGACGAGGTCGCTGATCAGGTCGTCCCGGGGCTCGGTCCGCCGTTCGTCGGCGAGCTCGCGGACCAGGGCTGCGAAGTCCTGTGCGGCCGCCACGGCCGCGGCCACGACCTCGGCCGAGGGTGCCGGCTCGTACATCCGCACGATCGCCTGCGACCAGTCGCGGAGCTGCGGCGCATGGGACCGGGGCACCCCGAGCAGCTCGGAGATGACCAGCACGGGCAACGGCTCCGCGAAGTCACCGACCGCGTCGAACGACGCCCCGTCGACGGCCGCCAGCAGCTCGGCCGCCAGCTCCTGCACCCGGGGCCGGAGGCGCTCGATGTGCCCGCGGTTGAACGCCGCGGCCACCGGACGCCGTAGCCGGGTGTGCTCCGGCGGCTCGTGCTCCATCATCTGGTGACGATGGAGCAGGTTGAACGGCTCGAGGTACGCCGCGGGCTCGCGGTCGTGCCAGACCCGGCCGAGGTCGCGGTTGCGCTGCACCGCCGACACGCTCGGGTGGTCGAACGTCAGGTACGTCCCGGACGGCTCGTGCCAGGCGATCGCGTGGCGACGGCGCTCCTCGGCGAAGAACGGGTAGGGGTCCGCGACGAAGTCCGGGTCTCCGAGGTCAAGCGAGGTTGTCGGGACCGAACGCATCCGGGAGCACCTCGTCCATCCGTCGTACGCCGGAGCCGGTCATCAGCTCCATCTCCGGCCCACCGTTCTCGTACAACAGCTGCCGGCACCGCCCGCACGGCATGATCACCTCGCCGGCGCCGTCCACGCAGACGACATGGGTCAGCCGGCCGCCTCCGGTGATGTGGAGCTGCGACACCATCCCGCACTCGGCGCAGAGCGCGACGCCGTATGCGGCGTTCTCGACGTTGCAGCCGCTGACCACGCGACCGTCCTCCACGCGCCCGGCCGCACCGACCGGGTAGTGCGAGTAGGGCGCGTACGCGTGGCCCATCGCCTCGACGGCCGACCGCTGTCAGGGCCGCCCAGTCCACCTCGGACGCGCTCACCCTGCAGAGCCCTTCCGATAGACCTGCCCGTCGGCCGCCGGCGGACGGAGCCGCTGGCTCGCCAGCGCGAGCACCAGGAGGGTGACGACGTAGGGAGTCATGCCGGTGAACTCGCGCGGCACCGTGTCGGTGAGCAGGTACCACAGCAGGAACCCGAGACCCAGTGCGGCCATCACGATCCCCGAGGTCCGCATCCCCTTGTAGAAGCGCCAGGCGGCGTACGCGAAGAGGAACAGCGCGACCAGCAGCAGCAGCGCGTGCACGGCCGACGGCGTCCGCAGACGCAGCGCGTCGGTGTAGCCGAACATCAGCGACGCACCGACCGTGCCGAGTGGCATCCAGTTGCCGAAGATCATCGCGGCGAGGCCGATGTAGCCCCGCCCGCCGCTCTGGTTGGTCACGAACCCGCTGGAGGCGACCAGCGCCAGGAAGCCGCCGCCCAGCCCGGCCAGGGCGCCGGAGACGGTGACCGCGATGTACTTGTAGCGGTAGACGTTCACGCCCAGGGACTCGGCCGCCGCCGGACTCTCGCCGCAGGACCGCAGCCGCAGGCCGAAGGCCGTGTGCCACAGCAGCCACGAGGTCAGCGCCACGATCACCGCGATGATCACGGTCAGCACCGAGACCCTCACCGTCAGCGCGGCCAGGAAGCCCGCCACGTCGGAGATCAGGAACCAGTGTTGGTCGTTGAGGGATACCAGTCCGTCGGAGACGTGCGGGAACGTCAGGTAGGGCAACGAGTCGAGCCCGGTCAGCTGCCGCGGCCCGCCGTTCTGCAGGTCGCTGAAGTAGGCCTCGGCCAGGAACTGGGTCGCGCCGAGACCGATGATGTTGATCGCGACACCGGAGACGATGTGGTCGACGCCGAAGGTGATGGTCGCGAGCCCGTGCAGGAGCCCGCCCAGCGCGCCGAACGCGGCGGCGCCCGCGAGCCCCGCCCACGGGCCGTACCAGTAGGTGAAGTACGCCGCGCCCCACGTGCCCATCAACATCTGGCCCTCGAGCCCGATGTTGACCACGCCGGCCCGCTCGGACCACAGGCCGCCCATGCCGGCGAGCAGGATCGGGCAGGCCGAGAGGATGGCGGCCCGGAGGGTGTTCGCCGAGGTGATGTCGTCGGCGTTCGTGATGACCCGGACCGCGGCCACGACGACGATCCCGCCGAACACGATCAGCCACGCCCGGCCACGGAGCCGCTCGTAGGCGCTGCCACGGGTCGGCGGCGGCGGTGCGCTGGTCACCTCGGGGAGGACCGTGCTCATACCGGCACCTCCTCGACCTGGGTCCGCGGCGTCTCGGCGACCGTGCGCTGCTCGATCCGTACGCGGTAGCGGCGGACCAGCTCGTAGGCGATCACGACCGCCAGCACCGCGACTCCCTGGGTGATCTGGACGACGCTCGCCGAGATGTCGGTGAGCAGTGTCAACGAGTTGGACTGCGCCGTGAGGAAGGCGAAGAGCAGGGCGCCGAAGACCATGCCCAGCGGCTGGTTGCGACCCAGCAGCGCCACCGCGATCCCGGTGAAGCCCAGGCCCGCCTGGAACGTCGTGCCGTAGGAGTAGGCGTCACCGAAGAACGCCGGCATCCAGATCAGCCCCGCGACACCGCCCGAGAGGAGCATCGAGGCGAGCAGCATCCGGTTCACCTTGATCCCGCTCGCGACGGCAGCCGTCTGGGACGCGCCGGTCGCCCGCAGGTCGAAGCCGAAGCGGGTGCGGTTCAGCAGGACCCAGAAGCCGACACCGACGAGCACCGCCAGCAGGCCCAGCGTCCAGATCTCGCCCGCCGCCGCGTCGAACGGGGTGTAGCCGCCGACCTGCGCGCCCTCCGGGATGACCTTGGTCCGCACGGAGTTGCCGCCGTGGATGCCGTACTTGTCGATCAGGTAGCCGACCAGGATCCCGGCGATGGCGTTGAGCATGATCGTGGAGATGACCTCGCTCACGCCGCGCGTCGTTCGCAGGATGCCGGCGATGCCGGCCCACAGGGCGGCCACGACGACGGCGACCACCAGGCTGGCGAGGACGTTCAGGAAGCCGGGGAGGAACGCGCCACCCGCGAACGAGGCGGCCGCGAACGAGCCCACGGTGTACTGGCCCTCGACCCCGATGTTGAACAGTCCCATCCGGAAGCCGATGGCGGCGGCGACAGCCGAGAGGTAGATCATCCCGGTCTGGTTGACGATGTCGACCAGGATCCGGTCCGACGGCTTGGACAAGATGATGTTCCAGAAGTCGCCGACGCCCGACTCGCTCCCGGTGGCGAGGATGACGAGGCTGGTGACGGCCATCGCGATCAGGACCGCGATCACGGGCGCGAGCAGGGCGAAGCCGATCCTGCGCAGGACGTTCATTCCGCGTCACCTCCGCCGGTCATGGCCGAGCCGAGATCCTGCGGGGTGACCTTCGCCGGGTCGAAGCTCCCGACCAGACGACCTCGGAGGATGACCTCGATCCGGTCGGAGAGGCCGATCAGCTCGTCGAGGTCGGCGGAGATCAGCAGGACCGCCAGCCCGTCGCGCCGGGCCTTCTTGATGTGTTCCCAGATCGCGGCCTGTGCACCGACGTCGACGCCGCGCGTGGGGTGGGAGGCGATCAGGACGACCGGGTCGCCGCTCATCTCGCGGCCGACGATGAGCTTCTGCTGGTTACCCCCGGACAACGCCCGGGCGAGCGTGTCGATGCTCGGCGTGCGTACGTCGTACTCGCGGACGATGCGGTCGGTGTCCGCGCGCGCACCGCCCCGGTCGATCCAGGGACCGGAGGCGCTCGGGGCCTGGGTCTGGTGCCCGAGGATGCGGTTCTCCCAGAGGGGCGAGTCGAGCAGCAGCCCGTGCCGGTGGCGGTCCTCCGGGATGTAGGCGATGCCGGCCTCACGGAGACGGCGGGTGTCCCACGCCGTGACGTCCCGGTCTCCCAGGAGGATGGTGCCGGCACTCGCGTCGCGCATGCCCATCACGGTCTCGACCAGCTCGGCCTGGCCGTTGCCCTCCACGCCGGCGATCCCGAGGACCTCGCCCCGGTGGATGTCGAAGCTGATGTCGGTCAGCAGGTTGCGACCGGACTCGTCGGTGAGGGTCACGTCCTGCAGGGAGAGCTGGACGACGTCGGTCACCGTGCTCTCGGTCGCCTCGGGCGACGGGCAGCTCCGAGCCGACCATCAGTTCGGCCAGCTGCCGTTTGGTCGTCGTGTCCGGCTTCGCCTCACCGACCGTGGTCCCGCGGCGCATCACGGTGATGTCGTCGGCGATGGCGAGCACCTCGTCCAGCTTGTGGGAGATGAACAGCACCGAGTGGCCGTGCTTGCGCAGGTCGCGGAGGTTCTCGAACAGCGCGTCGACCTCCTGCGGGACGAGGACCGCCGTCGGCTCGTCCAGGATGATCACCTGGGCGCCGCGGTAGAGGACCTTGAGGATCTCCAGCCGCTGCCGGTCGGCGACACCGAGGCGCTCGACGAGGACGTCGGGACGCAGGTTGAAGCCGTACCGCTCGGAGATGGCGGAGAACTCGCTGCGGGCGTCGTCGCCGATGCCGTGCAGCTTCTCCGCGCCCAGCACGACGTTCTCCAGCGCGGTGAGGTTGTCGGCGAGCATGAAGTGCTGGAAGACCATGCCGATGCCGACCGCGATGGCGTCGCTCGGGGACTTGAACACCCGGGCCTGGCCGCCGACCAGGATCTCGCCGTCGTCGGGCTTCTGGACGCCGTAGAGGATCTTCATCAGCGTCGACTTGCCGGCGCCGTTCTCGCCGATCAGGGCGTGGACCGTCGCCGGGCGGATGGTCACCCCGACGTCGTGGTTCGCGACCACTCCGGGGAACCGCTTGCCGATCCCGACCAGCTTCACCTCGGGAGCGGCGACATCCTTCTCCGCGGCTTGTGCGGCGGCGGCCACGTGGTACCTCCGTAGTCGTCGAACGGGAGGGCCGGTTGATCACCGGAGCACGACATGCGTCCGGCCCGGGAGCAGGTTACTCCCGGGCCGGAGGCGGTCGTGCGTGGGCGGTGCGGCCGGCCCCGTCACCTCGACGAGGGCGGCCGCCCCGGGATCACGGCGTGGTCGGAACCTTGATCGCGCCGCTCTTGATCTTGTCCGCGTACTGGTTGATCTTCGCCTCGTAGGGCTTGATCGCGGGGTTCGAGGTGGCGTAGCCGACGCCACCGTTCTTCAGGTCGTACGTCAGGTAGCCGGTACCCGGGTCGCCGTCGTTGACCGTCTTGATCCAGTCGTAGCACGCGATGTCGACCCGCTTGAGGGCGGACGTCAGGATGTGCTTCTTCTGGTCGGCGGTGGCGGTGAGGTACTGGTCGGAGTCCACCCCGATCGCCCACTTGCCGTCGCCGGCCTCGACCGCGGCGTCGAAGACACCGCTGCCGGACGCACCGGAGGCGTGGTAGACCACGTCGGCGCCCTTGTCGAACTCACCGGCTGCCGCGGTCTTGCCGCCGGCCGGGTCGTTGAAGCCGGACAGGTTGCTCTCCTGGATGTAGGCGATGTCGACCTTGATGCTCGGGTCGACGGCCTTCACCCCGGCGGTGTAGCCCGCCTCGAACGACTTGATCAGGTCGTTGTGGACACCGCCGACGAAGCCGACCTGCTTCGGACTTGGTCGCCTGAGCGGCGGCCACACCCACCAGGAACGAGGACTCGTTCGCGGCGAAGGAGAAGTAGGCGACGTTCTTGTTCACCTGCTTGTCGGGGTCGAAGCCGTCGACCACCGAGAAGCTCACCTTCGGGTAGTTGGGCGCCACGGCGTTGACCGCGTCGCTGTAGGCGAAGCCCACGCCGATGATCGCGGTGGCTCCCTGGTCGGCCATCTGGGAGAGGCGGTCCTCGCGGGCCGACTCGGGCTCGCCGTCCTGGGCCTCGCCCTCGATGCAGCTGCCGTCGAACTCGGTGACGGCCTTCGACACGCCGGCGTACGCCGAGTCGTTGAAGGACTGGTCACCACGGCCTCCGACGTCGTAGGCCAACCCGATCTTGGGTCCGTCTCCGCTGGCGGTCTTGCAGACGTCGTCGGACGTACCGGTGCCCGTCGCCGTGCTCGAATCGCTCTTCTTGCCACAACCGGTGAGCGCGAGCGTCGCGACCACGGCTACTGCAGCAATCCTGGTCGTACGACGCAAGATGCTCCTCCTTGATTCAGATCCGCAGCCAGGGGCGGCCGCGGAGTCGGTAGGTCACCCTAACGGCGGGCAGCCCCGAGAGTCATCAACCAGGAGGCGCGTCATCGAGTTGTGACATCGCGCCGTCCTCGGGCGGGCTACAGCGATCCCACGGCGACCGCGGCGAGGACCTTGGCGCCGATGGCCGTCGCCCGCTCGTCCACGCGGAGGTTCCCCTGGTGGATGTCGTACGTCGGGCCACCCGGCGTACGGGTGCCGAGGCGGCCCATGGCGCCGGAGACCCGGGTCAGGTACCAGGCGAAGTCCTCGCCACCGAGGCTCTGCGAGGTGGGAGCCCGGCCGCCCGTCCCGAGCACGTCGTCGACGGCCCGCCCCAGCAGCGCGACCGAGGCGGCGTCATTGACCACCGGCGGGACGCCGCGGTGGTACTCGACCAGCGCCTCCACGCCGTACGGCGCCACGATCTCGCCGACGTGGCGGCGGATCTGCTCCTCCATGTCGCTCCAGGAGACGGCGTCCAGCATCCGCACCGTGCCGGCGAGCGTGCCGCTCTCGGGGATCACGTTCACCGCGCGTCCGGCCTCGAGCCGGCCCCACACCACACTGACGCCGGCCCGCGGGTCGATCCTCCGCGACAGGACGGCCGGGAGCTCGGTGACGATCTTGCCCAGCGCGAAGGTGAGGTCCTCGGTCAGGTGCGGGCGACTGGTGTGCCCGCCGCTCCCCGTCAGCCGGATGGCGAGGCTGTCGGCCGCGCCGGTGATCGGCCCCTCGCGCAGGCCCACCGTGCCGACGTCGAGGCTCGGGTCGCAGTGCAGGCAGAAGATGCGCGCCACGTCGTCGAGGGCGCCGAGCTCCATCAGCCGGTTCGCGCCGCCGGGCATGACCTCCTCGGCCGGTTGGAACAGCAGCCGCACCCGCCCGGGCAGGAGGCCCTCCGCGTGCGTCTCGGCCAGCGCCATGGCGGCGCCCAGCAGGGCGGTCGTGTGGACGTCGTGGCCGCAGGCGTGGGCGACGCCGGAGACCCGGCTCTGCCACGGGTCGCCGGAGGCGTCGTTGACCGGGAGGGCGTCGAGGTCCGCACGCAGCGCGACCCGGGCACCGTCGCCGTCGCCGAGGTCGGCGACCAGCCCGGACTCCCCGGTGCGCATCACCTGCCAGCCCATCTCGTCGAGATGGTGGCTGACCAGATCGGTGGTCCGGCGCTCCTCCCACGACAGCTCGGGATGGGCGTGGAGGTCGCGGCGCAGGTCGACGAGATCGTCCTCGCGCTTGTCGACCACCGTCTCGACGATCGCGAGCGCTTCTTGCCTGGACATGTCCCGACGAGGTTAGTTCACCGGGTCGCCGGCGGCGGAATCGGGCAGGACGTCGGCGAAGACGAACCCGTCACGCTCGACGACCTCGCCGACGTGCACGTCCAGCGGTGCCGCGAAGCCGGGTCCGTCGTGGACGAAGGTGTGGAACTCGCCGTTCTCACCGCACGGATCAACGCCGTCGGGCAGATCCGCCAGGAGGTCGCGGTCGAACGCCCGGCCGGCGTACGCCGCGTCCAGCTGCCGCGGGTCGACGCAGGTGATCGTGGCCCGGATGCCCCGGTCGAGCATCTGGCCGGCCAGCTCGGCCGTGGCCCTTCCCCACAGGGGGAACACCGGCTCGATGCCGCTGCCGGCGAGGGCCTCCTCCCGGTAGGCCCGGACGTCGGCGAGGAACAGGTCACCGAAGACCATCCGCGTGACACCGGCCGACCTCGCCGCGGCGACCGCGTCGGTCATCAGCCGTTCGTACTCCTCGTTGCTGCACGGCCACGGCAGCTCGACCTGGTGCACCGGCAGCCCGACGGCGTCCGCCTGCGCCAGCAGGAGCTCACGGCGTACGGCGTGCATCGCGACCCGGTCGGCGCTCCGGTTGAGCGTGGTGAGCAGCCCGACCACCTCGAGCTCGGGGTCGGCCCGCGCCTCCGCGAGGGCGAGCGTGGAGTCCTTCCCGCTGCTCCAGCTCACCCAGGTGCGCTCGGTCACGAGGGCGCCGAGCCGCCTTCGTCGTACGCCGCGATCAGCCGGTCGGCGGCCGCGACCGCGGGGAGCCGGCCTTCGAGGACCTGCTCGCGCACCTCGCCGCGGACCCGGCGGACGGCCTCCGAGCGGGTCAGCCGTTGCTCGAGCTCGTCGCGCACCAGGTCCCAGGCGAAGTCGAGCTGCTGGTGGGCGCGCTTCTCGGTCAGCCCCTCGTCACCGAGCTGATCCCGATGGTCGAGCACCTGCTGCCACACGTCGTCGACGCCGGCTCCGGTGAGTCCGGAGCAGGTGACGACGGACGGGGCGCGCTGGCGGCCGTGCACCATCCGCAGCGCGCCGGCCAGCTCGCGGGCGGCCGACCGCGCCTCGGCTTCCCGGTCACTCCCACCGACACTGTCGGCCTTGTTCACCGCGATCACGTCCGCGAGCTCGAGGATGCCGCGCTTGATCCCCTGCAGCTGGTCGCCGGTGCGCGCGAGGGTGAGGAACAAGAAGGTGTCGACCATGCCGGCGACGGTCGTCTCGGACTGGCCGACGCCGACGGTCTCGACCAGCACGACGTCGTACGCCGCGGCTTCCAGCACCAGCATCGCCTGGCTGGTCGCGCGGGCCACTCCGCCGAGCGTCCCGGCGCTCGGGCTGGCCCGGATGTAGGCGTGCTCGTCGGCCGCCAGCTCCGGCATCCGGGTCTTGTCGCCGAGCACCGAACCGCCGGTACGCCGGCTGCTCGGGTCGACGGCGAGCACCCCGACGCGACGACCCGCTCCGGTGAGCCGGCCGCCGAGCGCCTCGATGAACGTCGACTTGCCCACCCCCGGCACACCCGAGATCCCGACCCGGACCGCCGGCCGGTCCGGGGCCGGAAGCGCCGCCAGCAGCTCCCGCGCCTGCGCCCGGTGCTCGGGCCTGCTCGACTCGACGAGGGTGATCGCCCGGCTGACCGCGGCCCGGCGTCCCGCGACGACGTCGTCCACCAGACGTGCCGGCGGCCTCGCTCATCCGTGGTCCAGCTGCTCGCGCAGCCTGGCCAGGAGATCGAGCGCCGAGCGGGCGATCACCGTGCCGGGCAGGAACACCGCCGCCGCGCCCATCTCCTCGAGCGTCTGCACGTCGCCCGGCGGGATCACGCCTCCGACGACCACCATGATGTCCTCGCGGCCGTGGTCCGCGAGCGCCTGCTTGAGCGCCGGTACGAGCGTGAGATGTCCCGCCGCGAGGCTGCTGACGCCGACGATGTGCGCGTCGGCGTCGACGCCCTGCTGCGCGACCTCCTCCGGGGTGGAGAAGAGAGGCCCGACGTCGACGTCGAAGCCCATGTCGGCGAACGCGCTGACGATGACCTTCTGGCCGCGGTCGTGGCCGTCCTGGCCCATCTTCGCGATCAGGATGCGCGGGCGGCGGCCCTCGGCCTCCTCGAACGCCGCGGTGGCGGCGAGCACCTCCTGGACGAGCTCATCGCCGGCCGAGCCGGCCTCGTCCCTGAACACACCCGAGATCGTACGGATCTGGGCGCGGTGGCGGCCCCACACCTGCTCCAGTGCCTCACTGATCTCGCCGACCGACGCCTTCGCCCGGGCCGCGTCCACGGCTGCAGCCAGGAGATTCCCACTCACCTGGTCCGAGGCCGTCGCGGTGAGAACCTCCAACGACCTCCGTACCTCGTCGTCGTCGCGCTCGGCGCGGAGCCGCTCGAGCTTGGCCACCTGCTGGCGGTACACCTCGTCGTTGTCGACCTTGAGCACGTCGAGCGGCTCGGCGTCGGCGCTGTCGTCGAGGCGGTAGGTGTTGACGCCGATCACCGCCTGGGCGCCGGAGTCGATGCGCGCCTGCGTGCGGGCCGCGGCCTCCTCGATGCGGAGCTTCGGGATGCCCTCCTCGATCGCCTTCGCCATGCCACCGGCCCGCTCGACCTCCTGGATGTGGGCCCAGGCGCGCTCGGCGAGGTCGTGGGTCAGCCGCTCGACGTAGTAGCTGCCGGCCCAGGGGTCGATGGTCCCGGTGGTGCCGCTCTCCTGCTGCAGCAGGAGCTGGGTGTTGCGCGCGATCCGGGCGCTGAAGTCGCTGGGGAGCGCGATCGCCTCGTCGAGGGCGTTGGTGTGCAGGCTCTGGGTGTGCCCCTGGGTCGCGGCCATGGCCTCGATGCAGGTGCGGGCCACGTTGTTGAAGGCGTCCTGGGCGGTGAGGCTCCAGCCGCTGGTCTGGCAGTGCGTGCGCAGCGAGAGGCTGCGCGGGTCGCTCGGGCCGAAGTCGCGCACCAGCCGCGCCCACAGCGCCCGGGCCGCCCGCAGCTTGGCGACCTCCATGAAGAAGTTCATCCCGATGGCCCAGAAGAAGCTGAGCCGCGGCGCGAACCGGTCGACGTCGAGCCCGGCCGCGATCCCGGTGCGGAGGTACTCGACGCCGTCCGCGAGCGTGTATGCCAGCTCCAGGTCGGCGGTCGCCCCGGCCTCCTGCATGTGGTAGCCGGAGATCGAGATCGAGTTGAACCGCGGCATGTGCTCGGCGGTGTAGCTGAAGATGTCGCCGACGATCCGCATGCTGGGGCCGGGCGGGTAGATGTAGGTGTTGCGGACCATGAACTCCTTGAGGATGTCGTTCTGGATGGTCCCCGACAGCTGCTCGGGCTTCACGCCCTGCTCCTCCGCCGCGGCGATGTACAGCGCCATCACCGGCAGCACCGCGCCGTTCATGGTCATGCTCACCGACATCTGGTCCAGCGGGATGCCGTCGAACAGCGTGCGTGCGTCGTAGATCGAGTCGATGGCCACGCCGGCCATGCCCACGTCACCGCGCACCCGTGGGTGGTCGGAGTCGTAGCCGCGGTGCGTCGCGAGGTCGAACGCGACGCTCAGCCCCTTCTGGCCGGCGGCGAGGTTGCGCCGGTAGAACGCGTTGGACTCCTCGGCGGTCGAGAACCCGGCGTACTGCCGGATCGTCCAGGGCTGGGTCGTGTACATCGTCGGGTAGGGACCGCGCAGGTACGGCGTGAGGCCGGGCCAGGTGTCGAGCGCGTCGAGACCCTCGAGGTCGGCCGCGTCGTACCGGGGCTTGATCTCGATGCCCTCGGGCGAGTGCCATGCCTCCGCGTCCGGTGGTTGAGGAGGGCCGTCCCCCGGTGGATGAGGAGGTCGCTCTGCGGCATCACCCGGTGGTTGAGGAGGTCGCTCTGCGACCGTCTCGAAACCACCCTCGGGAACCAGCGGCAGCCCGGCGAAGGTCTCCGGGACGCTCATGTCAGCGCCGCCCGGGTGCGACCCAGGAAGTCGATCGCGTCGTCGCCCGGGCGGAAGGAGTCGTCGGCCCACGCGAGGGTCGACCCGGTCGAGACCACGATCACCTGCCTCGCGCCCGCGGCCCGGAGCGCGGCCGCGGCCGAGCTCCCCCACTCGGCGTACGCCGCGTCGGTGCCGGCCAGACAGGCCACGGCCTGACCGTCGTACGCCGCGGTCAGGTCGTCCACGTCGCCGGCTGCTCCGGAGCTGTCGACGGCGATGCCGCCGGCGGCCAGCAGGTTGGTCGCGAGCTGCGCGCGCGTCGTGTGCTGGGCCACGGGGCCGAGGGTCGCCAGGAAGACGTGAGCCTCCGGCGCCTGCCGACGCATCGCTTCGAACGCGGCGCCGTAGCGGTAGGAGAGGTTGCGTCGGGCGGGCACCGGATCGGCCAGGTGGGCGAACTCGCTGAGCCCCGTCAGCGGGTGGCGACGGTGCGCGACGTCGTCCTCACGCCGTGCCCGCACCTCCGCCACACGCCGGGTGAACGCGTCCTCTCCGTCCGCCTCGATCAGTCCGAGCTCGGTCCAGGCCGCGCGAGACAGATCGTCGGTGAGTCGTTCGACGGCGTACGCCCCACCGGCCGCGTCCGTCACGCGGGCGACGTGGGACTCCTCGACGAGCAGGGCCGAGATGTTGCGCGCGAGGCGACGACTGCGCGACGAGATCTCACCCGTCGGCTCGTCGAACGGCACGACTGTCACCGCGTCGGCACCGCCGATACCGGCGGCGAACGCCGCCACGGTCGTCCGCAGCAGGTTGACGTGGACGTCGTACGCGCTGGTCATCGGCCGGCTGGTGACCGCGTGCACCCGCGCCCGGGCGACCGGCACGCCGCAGAGCTCGGCGACCCGAGCCCACAGCACGCGCAGGGCTCGCAGCTTGGCGATGCTCGGGAACTGCTCGTCGGTCACCGCGACCCGCAGCTCGACCAGGCCGAGCGCCTGCTCGGCCTCGATCCCCGCGTTCTCGAGGGTCCGGAGGACCTGTGCCAGCCGGGCGAGGACCCAGCCCAGCTCCTGGGCGTCGGACGCACCCTGCTCGTGCACGCCGACCCCGTCGACCACGATGCCGCGCACGCCAGCGTCGAGGGCGAGCCGTGCGAACGCGACCAGATCCGCGTCCTCGGTGGCGCCCAGGTTGGAGTCGCCGTGGAGCGGGCCGAGCGCGACCAGCGCCTCGGCGTGGGCCGCGGTAGGTGCTTCCAGCACGACCGGCGCGAGGTCGAGCAGGACGCCGTCCAGGAATGTCGCCAGGGCGTCCGCGGCGACGTGCTCGGCGAGCACCCAGAGGCTCGTGGCGCCGCGCTCCAGCTCCGAGACCACGTCGGACCCGTCGAACGCACGCACCCGCACGTCCCAGCCCCCCACGCGGGACGGCCGCGGACGCGTGGGAGAGGAGGCCTGGTCGGGAGTGCCGAGCGGCGGGACCTCGATCCCGTCGTACGTCGTGCGGGTGAGCGCGGCCCAGACGGCCTCGTCCGGGTCATCGTCGGACAGCATCCCCGACTTCCGGAGCACCGCGGCCGCGGCCTTCTCCCAGTCGGTCCGCGACCAGTCGTCCTCGGGCGACGCAAGGGCCAGAGCCCCCTGCTCCGGCTGGAGCTCGTCGGGCTCGTCGAGCCCTCCGGCCACGTCGTCCGTCATGCTCGCAAGGTTAGGAGCGCGCCCGGGGGCGAGCCAGCCGGTGTGAGGTTTTCGACCCGGCCCGGGTCGGCGGGGGCTCCCGGAGGCACGGGCGAACACCCGCCGGTTCTAAATGAGAAAACTCTTGACGTTAGACAGGGGAACGGTTTCTCATGGAGTCATTCATCTCCGTTAGAAAGGTCGCCGTCATGGCATCCTCGACCGTTCCCTGCGCGACTTCGGCCTGCTGCTCGCCGCACTCGCGCTCGCCCGACTGGCCCCCGCGTACTCCTCTCGCTGACCCCGGCGTCCCCCGCGCCCGTCCGCCGGATCCTGCGATCCCGACGCAGGTGTGAGCCGCCGGCGGACGGGCGACTCACGCCGCGCCTTCCCGGTCGCGGCACCGCGCGCTGGCACCATCGAGGCTTGTGATGGTGATGGGCGTCGGGCACGTGTTCGGAACCGACGGCCGGGAGTGGTACAACTTCTGGTCCGGCATCGGCGCCGACATCGGTGGGTTCGCCTTCATCGGAGCCGTCTTCGGTCTCTACCGCAAGCACAACTGCCACGTCGGCGGGTGCTGGCGGATCGCCAAGCAGCAGGTGGTCGGGACCAGCTGGGTCGTGTGTCACCACCACCACCCCGAGGGACGTCCCACCGCCGAGCAGGTCGCCCAGGTGCACTCGCGGATCCTGTCCGCCGAGCACGCGGCGCTCGCGCGGGCCGAACGACTGGTCGCGCACGAGGAGCAGGGTCAGTCGACCGACACGTCGAAGTAGCGCCCCAGGGCTTCGTCGACGAGCTGGGGCATGGTCCGACCGGTCGCGGCGCTCTCCGCCCGGACCCGGGCCGCGATCCCCGGCGGCAGGACGACGGTCACCCCGCGCTCGTCGCGACCGAAGACACCGACGGCGATCGTCACCAGCGTCCCCAGCACGTCGAGGATCCCGACGATCCCGAGGGTGCGGAAGAAGCCGTCGGCCGGGTCGTCGTACCCCGTGATCAGGGAGCTGACCATGCTGAAGACCACCAGCGCGAGAGCCACGGTCGCCCACATCACAGGCGCGAGCGAACGGCGAGCTCCCGCGAGACCGACCACCAGGCAGACCTGGGCCATCGTCACGGACGCCGCGACCGCGACGCCGAAGGTCTGGAGGAGGTTCTCCACCAGCTCCTCCGACGGACTCCAGGTCATCAGCAGTCCGAGGCCCACGGTCGTCAGCGCGAGCAGGAACCCGCTCACCCCGATCACGTTGAACCGCCCGCCGACCGCCACCAGGCAGCACAGGGTGACGACGCTGCCGCACCCGACCACGACCGTGGTCAGGAGGACGCGCACGCTGGTCTCGCCGAAGCCCCCGGCTCCCAGCAGAGCGCCGATCCCCATCAGGGCCGCGATGCTGAACGAGGAGATCGTCACCGCCAGCACGGCACGGCGTACGTCGGTCTTGGCTGCTCGGGTGTCCATGCCCACCATCGTCGAGGCGGACGTCACACCCGCGCGTGAGTACGCGGGCCCAACCGAGTGGTCCCAGCGGGTCAGATCTCGGCGCGCGAGTCGCGGTCCTTGTCGCGGATGCCGATCTTGTTGCCGAGCCACACCAGCGGGTCGTAGGTGCGGTCGGCGACGCGCTCCTTCATCGGGATGATCGCGTTGTCGGTGATGTGGATGCCCTCGGGACAGACCTCGGTGCAGCACTTGGTGATGTTGCAGTAGCCGAGCCCCGCCTCCTCGCGGGTGACCTTGCGCCGGTCGACGGTGTCGAGCGGGTGCATGTCGAGCTCGGCGTACCGGAGGAAGAAGCGCGGGCCGGCGAAGGCCGGCTTGTTGTCCTCGTGGTCACGGACGACGTGGCAGGTGTCCTGGCACAGGAAGCACTCGATGCACTTGCGGAACTCCTGGCCGCGCTCGACGTCCTCCTGCATCATCCGGCGCTTGCCGTCGTCGTCGCGCGGCGGCAGCTCGGCGTACGGGAGCTCCTTGGCCTTCTCGTAGTTGTACGAGACGTCGGTGACCAGGTCGCGGATCACCGGGAAGGCGCGGAGTGGGGTGACCGTGATCGTCTCCGACTCGTCGTAGTCGGACAGCCGGCACATGCACATCAGCTTCGGGCGGCCGTTGATCTCCGCGCTGCACGAGCCGCACTTGCCGGCCTTGCAGTTCCACCGGACCGCGAGGTCGCCGGCCTGGGTGGCCTGGACGCGGTGGATGGCGTCGAGCACGACCTCGCCGGTCTCGACCTCCACGTCGTAGTCCTGGAGGTCGCCGCCCGACTGGTCGCCGCGCCAGAGCTTCATCTTCAGCGTGTACGCCATCTCAGTGAGCCTCCTCGAAGAACGCGGCCAGGTCGTCGGGCATCACCGGCAACGGCTGGGTGGCGAGGTCGACGCCGTCGCCGGCGGCGTTGATGGACAGGGCGATGTTGAGCGTGCCCCACCTCTCGTCGAAGCCGGGGTGGTCGTCACGGGTGTGTCCACCGCGCGACTCCTCGCGCTCGAGCGCCGCCTTCGCGATGCACTCGGAGACCAGGAGCATGTTGCGCAGATCGATCGCCAGGTGCCAGCCGGGGTTGTAGCGGCGGTCGCCCGACACGTGCAGGTGCTTCGCGCGCTCCTTGAACTTCTCGATCTCGCCGAGCGACTTCGCCAGCTCCTCGCGGGTGCGGATGATGCCGACGAGGTCGTTCATCGTCTGCTGGAGCTCCTGCTGGATCGTGTACGGGTTCTCGGTGCCCTCGGCCGATCCGGCGAACGGCGACAGCGCGAGCTGCTCGGCGGCCCGCAGGTCGGTCTCCGACAGGGTCGGACGGTCTCCGCTGAGCCCGGAGACGTACGACGCCGCCGCGTCACCTGCGCGCTTGCCGAAGACCAGCAGGTCGGACAGGGAGTTGCCGCCGAGCCGGTTGGAGCCGTGCATCCCGCCGGAGCACTCGCCCACGGCGTACAGGCCCTCGAGGCCGCTCATCTCGGTGTCGGGCTCGACCTCGACCCCGCCCATCACGTAGTGACACGTGGGGCCGATCTCCATCGGCTCGGCGGTGATGTCGACGTCGGCCAGCTCCTTGAACTGGTGGTACATCGACGGCAGCCGCTTGCGGATGAACTCCGGCGTACGACGCGAGGCGATGTCGAGGAAGATGCCGCCGTGCTCGCTGCCGCGACCGGCCTTGATCTCGGAGTTGATCGCCCGCGCGACCTCGTCGCGAGGCAGCAGTTCGGGAGGCCGGCGGTTGTTCTTCTTGTCCTCGTACCAGCGGTCGGCCTCCTCCTCGGTGTCGGCCGTCTCCGCCTTGAAGAACTCCGGGATGTAGTCGAACATGAAGCGCTTGCCTTCGGAGTTCTTCAGGATCCCGCCGTCGCCGCGCACCGACTCCGTGACCAGCAGCCCCTTCACCGAGGGCGGCCAGACCATCCCGGTCGGGTGGAACTGGACGAACTCCATGTTGATCAGCTTCGCGCCGGCGCGCAGGGCCATCGCGTGGCCGTCGCCGGTGTACTCCCAGGAGTTCGAGGTGACCTTGAAGCTCTTGCCGATGCCGCCGGTGGCGAGCACGACCGACGGCGCCTCGAAGGCGATGAAGGCACCGGTCTCACGCCAGTAGCCGAACGCACCGGAGACCTTTCCCTCGGACTGCAACAGGTCGGTGATCGTGCACTCCATGAACACGTCGATGCCGAGCTGCACCGTGCGCTGCTGGAGGGTGCGGATCATCTCCAGGCCGGTGCGGTCACCGACGTGGGCGAGCCGGGCGTAGCGGTGACCGCCGAAGTCGCGCTGGGAGATCAGGCCGTCCTTGGTGCGGTCGAACAGCGCGCCCCAGTCCTCGAGCTCGAGCACCCGCTCCGGGGCCTCCTGAGCGTGGAGCTGGGCCATCCGCCAGTTGTTCAGCATCTTGCCGCCGCGCATCGTGTCGCGGAAGTGGACCTGCCAGCTGTCGTCCGGCCAGAGGTTCCCCAGGGCCGCGGCGGCGCCGCCCTCGGCCATCACGGTGTGCGCCTTGCCGAGCAGGGACTTGCACACGACGGCGACCTTGGCGCCGGCCTCCTGGGCGGCGATCGCCGCGCGCAGGCCGGAGCCGCCGGCGCCGATCACGACGACGTCGTACCGGTGCCTCTCGACATCGCCGGCGGTGGTGGTCGCACTCGTCTGTGGATCGCTCATCGTCAGACCGCCTTTCGGGGTCCCCGCGGCGTTGTCCGCGGGGGGAGCGAAGCGGAAGGAGCGGAGAACGCCGTGGGGATCAAAAGAACCTCGGGTCGTTGAACGCTCCGGAGGAGACCAGCACGACGTACAGATCGGCGATGGCCACGGAGAACAGGGAGAGCCAGGCGTAGCCGGCGTGGTTGCCGTTCAGCTTCGAGACCCAGTTCCACATCCGGTAGCGCACCGGGTGCTTGCTGAAGTGACGCAGCTTTCCGCCCACGATGTGCCGGCAGGAGTGGCAGGACAGGGTGTAGAGCCAGATCAGGATGATGTTGGCCAGGAACACCAGTGAGCCGAGCCCCATGTGGACACCGCTCGACTCACCCTCGGCGGGGCCGAACGCGAGGATCGTGTCCCAGGTCAGGATCAGCGCGACGCCCACCGCGGCGTACCAGAAGTAGCGGTGGATGTTGTTCAGGATCAGCGGGAGCTTCGTCTCACCGGAGTAGGCCTTGTGCGGCTCGGCGACCGCGCAGGCCGGCGGGCTCAGCCAGAAGGACCGGAAGTAGGCCTTGCGGTAGTAGTAGCAGGTGAGCCGGAAGCCGAGCGGGAAGATCAGGACGATCAGCGCCGCCGAGAGCGGCCACCAGCTGAACGGCTGACCGAAGTCGGAGCTGCCCTTGACGCAGTCGCCGAGGCACGGCGAGTAGAACGGCGAGAGGTAGGGCTCGCTGTAGTAGTGGCTGCCCTGGAACGCGCGGATCGTCGCGTAGACGACGAACGAGAAGAAGACGACGAACGTGGTGAGGGGGTACAGCCACCACCGGTCCGTCCGCAGAGTCTTGGCCTCGATGCGGGCCCTGGTGGGGCCGTGCACTCCTGTGGTCATCGCCGTCCTCTCTGACGCCTCACACGCACCCGGACGCCGATCGGGCGCGGGCGACACAGCAACTTATCGCGCGCTCCCGGCGGTCGCCGAACCCGGGTGGTGTGAGATTTCAGTCGCGTCGCCGGCGCAGCACGACGATGAGTCCGAGGGTGGCTGCGGCACCCGCCCCGAAGGCGAGGCGCGGGTCGAGGCCCGACCCCTTCCGGCGTCGCGATGGCGGGGACGCCACCGGCTCGAGCGCCGCCGCGGGTACGCCGTCTCGCGCAGCGCGGACTCGGGCGCGGAGGGCGAGGGTGTCCGGTGAGAGGGGCGGGTTCTCGAGGTCGCGTGCGGCCCGGGCGGTCGTTGAGGTGTACGCCCAGGCGGCGGCGTACATCACGATCCGGGAGAAGTAGTTGATCCAGACCAGCAGGATCAGCGCGATCCCGAACGCCTGGAAGGCCGGGCTGCGCTGAGTCGCGGCCAACAGGAAGCTGGAGAGCTGCTTGAGGACCTCGAAGGCGAGCGAGCCGAGGAGGGCGCCCTGCCACAACGCCCGATCCGGTGTGCGTGGGCGGGCGAGGACCGTGAACAGCACGAAGAAGAGCAGCGTGTTGGCGACCAGTGCGACCACGACGGCCCCGACCTCGACGGTCCAGGAGAGATCGTGGTCGAGGTCGGCGAGGTCGAGGAGCTCGGTGGAGAAGCGGGTCACGACGCCGCTGACCGCGACGCTGACCAGCAGCGTCAGCCCCACCACGGCCAGCGTGACCAGGTCGCGGAGCTTGCCGACGAGGAAGTTGGGTTTCCGGCTGCGCGGGAGCTCGAAGACCACCTGGAGGGCGGTGCGCATGCCCGAGAGCCAGCCCAACCCGGAGTAGATCAGCGTGACGAGCCCGATCAGCCCGACGGTCGCGGCCGCGCTCTTGATCGACTGCAGCGAGATCTGCCCTTCGTCGGGCCCGATCATCCCCGGGAGGACCTGCTCGATGCCGGCGACCAGGTTGCTCTGCGCGTCGGG
This sequence comes from uncultured Actinomycetota bacterium, assembly GCA_963812055.1. GTDB lineage: Bacteria > Actinomycetota > Actinomycetes > Propionibacteriales > Nocardioidaceae > Nocardioides. The sequence continues at coordinate 88,075 of CAWEUA010000015.1, read as the reverse complement.
GTAGTAGCGGGCGATGAAGCCGACCACGAAGAACGCCAGCGCCAGGATCGGGAAGAAGGAGAGGAAGGCGAAGTAGGTCACCGCCCCGGCCTGCGAGCCGGCGTTCACGCGGCTGTAGTGCTGCTGCATCCGGACTGCGTGGTCGAGCAACCGTGACTTCACTCGCGCGTGCTCGAGAGCCCCTCGCACCCGCGCGAGCGGCGAGGTCATCAGTGCACGTCACCCGTGAGTGCGTAGTCGTGCGTGGCCTTCCAGCCGAGATCGGGGTCGTGGACGTAGAGGTGGAAGGCGTCGACGGTGAACGAGCAGTCGAACGTCGCCAGCTCGTCGAAGGCGCGGTCGAGCAGGTCGTCGTCGTCGACGTGGGCGACGGTGACGTGCGGGTGGTACGGGAAGTCGAGCTGGAGCTCCAGGGGACCGCGCCGGCAGTCCTTGGCCAGCTGCTCGGTCGGGGAGATGCCCTCCACCAGGTTCACGAACACGACCGGCGACACCGGCCGGAACGTGCCGGAGCCCCGGAGGTGGACGGCGTACGCCGCGGTCGTCGCGGCGACGTCGTCCAGGTGTCGTTCGACCTGTCCGAGCAGCTGCTGGTCGACCTCCACCGGCGGGACCAGCGTGATGTGGGTCGGGATCGTCGCGCCCTGCTCGTCGCCGTTCGCGACCCGGAACTCCTGGAGGCGACTGCCCCACGGCTCCGGGACGGCGAGGGAGACCCCGATCGTGTGCACGATGACTCCTAGCGACCCTGCGCTCGCGCGGCGAACCCGACCCGCTGGAAGACGTCGCGGAGCGTGGCCTCGGCGATGGCCGACGCCTGCTCCCTGCCCGACTCGAGGATCTGGAGCAGGTGCTGCTGGTCCTCCAGGAGCTCCAGGGTGCGGTCGCGGAACGGCGTCACGAACTCGACCACCACCTCGGCGAGGTCCTTCTTGAGGTCGCCGTACCCACGGCCGGCGTACTCCTCCTCGATGTCGGGGATCGCGCGGTCGCTCAACGCGGAGTAGATCGTGAGCAGGTTCGAGATGCCGGGCTTCTCCTCGGCGTCGAAGCGGATCTCGGTGCCGGAGTCGGTGACCGCCGACCGGATCTTCTTGGCACTGACGCGCGGGTCGTCGAGCAGCTCGATGATGCCGGCCGGAGTGGACGACGACTTCGACATCTTCGCGGTCGGCTCCTGCAGGTCGCCGATCTTCGCGGTGGCCTTGAGGATGTACGGCTCCGGGAGCCGGAAGGTCTTCTTGTAGCGGTGGTTGAACCGCTGGGCCAGGTCGCGGGTCAGCTCCAGGTGCTGCCGCTGGTCCTCCCCCACCGGTACGTAGTGCGGGCGGTAGAGCAGGATGTCGGCCGCCTGGAGGATCGGGTAGGTGAACAGCCCGACGCTCGCGGCTCCTTCGCCTCCCTTGGCCGACTTGTCCTTGAACTGGGTCATCCGGCGCGCCTCGCCGAAGCCGGTCAGGCACTGCAGCACCCAGCCGAGCTGGGCGTGGGCCGGGATCTGGCTCTGCACGAAGATCGCCGAGCGCTCCGGGTCGATGCCCATCGCCACGAGCTGGGCGGCGGCGCGCAGCGTGCGCTCGCGGAGGACGCCGGGATCCTGCTCGACCGTGATCGCGTGCAGGTCGGCGATGAAGAAGAACGGCTGGTACTCGCGCTGCAGGTCGACCCACTGACGAGTCGCGCCCAGGTAGTTCCCGAAGTGGAACGAGTCGGCCGTCGGCTGGATGCCGGAGAGCACCCGCGGGCGGGCGCCGGACGCCACCGCGGGGACGGTCAGGTCCGGGGACGTGGCGACGCTGGGCATGCGCCGCATTGTGTCAGGCCGGGTGTGACGGTCGGCGCCGGTCTGCGCGCCGGACGACGGGCCTGACCGGGCATGCCGTGACGCCCTACGTGCGGGGCCGGAGGCGAGGGTCCCGACGGTGCCTCCGCCAGGAACGCCGGCGCGACCGAGAGCCAGACGGCCAGCACCACGCCGTAGGTCACCGCCCGCACGACACGACCAACGAGCGCCGGCGAGTTCGGTTAGGCCGGCGCGTCGGGTGATACCCGGTTGCCCGGCTCGCGTGGGGCAGGGGATCGTGCCCGCATGCCCACGCCCACCCTCTCGGACGGCACGGTCACCTTGCGAGCCCATCGCGAGGACGACGTGGCCGACGTGCTCGAGCAGTGCCAGGACCCGGTCAGCCAGGAGTGGACGACGGTGCCCGTGCCGTACTCGCTCGAGGACGCCCGCCGTTTCGTCACCGAGTTCATGCCGGGTGGCTGGGCCGACGGGACCCGCTGGGGCTTCGCCGTCGAGGTCGACGGGCGGTACGCCGGCACGGTGGAGCTGCGGGACGAGGGCGAGGGACGGCTCGAGCTGGCCTTCGGCTCGCACCCCTGGGTCAGGGGCTCGGGCTCGATGGAACGGGCCGTCCGGCTCCTGGTCGACTGGGGGTTCGCGGACCGGCAGGCACAGGTGATCGTCTGGCGGGCGAACCAGGGCAACTGGCCGTCGCGGAAGCTGGCCTGGCGGCTGGGCTTCAGCTTCGACGGCACGATCCGCGCGGCGCTCCCCCACCGTGGCGAGCTGCGTGACGCATGGGTGGGCACCTTGCTCGCCACCGACGACCGGTCGCCGAAGGGCGAGTGGCTGGAGGTCCCGGTGCTGGAGGCCGACGGGCTCGTGCTGCGGCCGTGGCGCGACGCCGACGTACCGCGGATCGTCGAGGCGTGCTCAGACCCGCGTACCCAAACATGGCTCGGCACGATGCCGGATCCGTACGGCGAGTCCGAAGCGCTCGCGTGGCTGGAGCATCAGCGGGAGAACCGCGCCATCGGGGCGAGCGTGGTGTGGGCCGCAGTCGACCCGGCCGACGACCTCGCACTGGCATCGGTCAGCTTCTTCGGGCTCGTACCGGAGGTCGAGTGCGAGATCGGGTACTGGGCGCACCCCGACGCCCGCGGCCGTGGGGTGACGACCCGGGCCATGGCCCGGGTCGTCGACTATGCGTTCGAGGACCTCGGGGTACGCCGGGTCACGGCCGGCGCGGCGGTCGACAACGTGGCGTCGCGTCACGTGATCGAGGCGAACGGCCTCACGTTGTTCGGCACCGAGCGAGTGGGGACCGTCGTCCGCGGCGGTCGCGCCGACATCGCGTGGTACGACGTGCTGGTCGAGGAGTGGCGAGCGTCTCGCCGGGCGTGAGCCGGGCGTGAGCCGAGCCGGGTCACGACGCGCGGGGACCTACGATTTCTGGCCGGTCGGCGCGCCTTGGCACAATGGGAGGCGAGCGGGGAGGAGGAGCCCAGTGAGCATGTCGCGCGCGTTCTCGTCCCTGCGTACCCGCCGGATGCTGACGTGGTTCGTGCCCGTCGTGGGCCTCGCGCTCTACCTGATCCTGGTTCCGCCCGTGCCGGACTTCGCCGCCCAGGCGACCCGTGCGGCCATCTTCGAGAAGCTCGGCAACGTCACCTGGTGGCCCGGGTGGTACGGCGGGCTCGAGCTCCCGTCGTACTCCGTCATCGCTCCGGGGCTGATGGCCACCATCGGCGTCGCGACGACCGGTGCCCTGGCCGCAGCGATCTGCATGTGGGTCGCCCATCAGCTGTTCCGCGAGTCGGCGCGGCCGCGAGCCGCGAGCGTCGTCTTCGCGGCGAGCGTGCTGATGAACCTCTTCGGCGGCCGGATCACCTTCCTGGTCGGGCTCGCCCCGGCGATGCTCGCGGTCCTGGCGCTGGTCCGCCGTCATCCCTGGCTCGCCGGGATCGCGACCGTGGTCAGCGTGCTCGGTAGCCCTCTCGCGGGACTGTTCACCGGCATCGTCGCCGCGGCCGTGCTGCTGACCGACCCGAGCCGCCGGCGCGAGGCCCTGGTGACCGGCATCGCCACCGCGGCCTCGCTCGGCACGCTGGCGATCCTGTTCGACAACCCCGGGGTGATGGGGACGCCACCGGGACAGATGTTCCTCGCCCTGCTCGGGCTGGCGCTGGTCGTGATCGCCTGCCGCGAACCGACGATCCGGGTCGGTGCCGTGATCGTCGCGATCGGCCTGGTGGCGTGCATGGTCGTGCCCAACAGCGTCGGGCTGAACCTCACCCGGATGGTGTGGCTGCTCGCGGCCCCGCTGATCGTCGGCTACGGGCATCGCCCGGACCGGCACGTCGTGGCGCTGACCGGGCTCGCCCTGATCTTCCCGACCGTCGACGTCTCCTGGCAGCTCGCCGAGGCCGACTCGCCGTCGGCGTCCCAGTCCTACTACACGCCCCTGCTCGACCAGCTCCATGACCGGATGAACACCGACGCCCGGCTCGGCCAGCGGGTCGAGGTCGTGGAGCCGGCCGACCAAGGGGGCCGCGCGCTACGTCGGCGAGGAGATGCCGGTCGCACGCGGTTGGGAGCGGCAGACCGACCGTGACCGACAACCCGATCTTCTACGCCGACGACGAGCACCCGCTCGAACGCCGACCTCGTACCGGCCTGGCTCGACCGAGCTTGCGGTCGCCTACGTCGCCGTCCCCGACACCCGGCTCGACATCGCCTCGGTCGACGAGGCCAAGCTGATCGCCGGCGGGCTGCCCTACCTCCATGAGGTGTGGCACAACGGCGACTGGAAGTCTCTACGAGGTGATCGACTCCGCGCCGCTCGCGCGCCACGCGCAGGTGCTCTCGGTCGACGGCAACCAGCTCCGACTCTGGGTCGACCATCGCGGACTCGGTGACGATCCAGATCCGGTGGTCCGACCACCTCGCGGTCCTCGACGGCAGCCACCCGGTCTCCGAGGGCGTGCCTGCCCGCGGCTGCCTCTCCAAGGTCGAGGCCGGGCCAGTGGACGGTGCTCCATGCGCGCACCCCGGGCGCCTACGTGCTGACGTCCGACTTCGACGTGATCCCCGGCCGGAGCCATCGGGGTGGCGTCTGCCGCGCCAGCGGCGAGTGACCCCTCAGGCGGACGCCGCCGTACGGCGGTGCACGCTCGCCGACAGCAGCAGCACGGCGAACCCGGCGAGGGCGAGGACGACGCCCACCAGAGCCGGCGCGCGGTAGCCCCAGCCGGCGGCGATCACGAGACCGCCGAGCCAGGCGCCGAGGGCGTTGCCGATGTTGAGCGAGGAGTGGTTCATCGCCGCGCCGAGGGTCTGGGCCTCCCCCGCCACCGACATCAGGCGCAGCTGCAGGGTCACCACGAGCACCGAGGACGAGATCGCGACCAGGAACGCCGGCACCAGGGCCCACCAGCCGGCCGAGGCCAGCACGGCGTACAGCAGGAGGAGCAGGGCCATCGCCAGCGAGGAGCCGAGCAGGGAGCGGAACACCGACCAGTCCGCGAGTGGCCCGGCGACGTAGGTGCCCGCGACCATGCCGAGCCCGAACGCGAGCAGGAACACCGGGACCGCGCCTTCGGACAGGCCGCCCAGCTCGGTGACGACCGGGGCGATGTAGGAGTAGAGCGCGAACATCCCGCCGAAGCCGATCGCGCCCGCGAGCAGCGTCAGCCAGGCCTGCGGCTCGGCGAACAGCCGGAGCTCGCGGCGGCCGGTGGCGTCGGCGTCGCCCGGGCAGGCGGGCACGAAGGCGGTCACGAGTGCCGCGGTGAGCAAGGCCAGCGACGCGGCGACCCAGAACGCCGACCGCCAGCCGAGGTGCTGACCCATCCAGGTGGCGGCCGGGACGCCGATGACGTTGGCGACCGACAGCCCGATCATCACCATCGCGACCGCGCGGCCCTCGCGGCCACGAGGCGCCAGGCTGGCCGCCACGAGCGAGGCGACGCCGAAGTACGCGCCGTGGGGGATGCCGTCGAGGAACCGGGACAGGAGGAGCAGCCCGTAGCTGCCCGCGACCGCACTGAGCGCGTTGGCGCCGGCGTACGCCGTCATCAGCGCCACCAGGAGTCCGCGCCGCGGCAGGCGCGCGCCGAAGAACGCGAGCACCGGAGCGCCGACCACGACACCGAGCGCGTACGCCGAGATCAGGTGGCCCGCCGCCGGGATCGAGACGCCGACTCCGTCGGCGATCTGCGGCAGCAGGCCCATCGCCATGAACTCGGTGGTGCCGATCGCGAACCCGCCCATCGCGAGCGCGAACACGGACAGCCCGAACGGCGTGCCGCGCGTAGCAGCGGCAGTGCCCGGTGTCGTCGTACTCGTCATGCTCACCCCAGTCTGCCGCTGCGCGGCCCCACGGGTGAATCCTCGGAGTCAGCCCAGGGAGGCGAGCGCCTCGTTGAAGGTCCGGGACGGACGCATCACCGCTGCGGCCTTGTCGGCGTCGGGGCGGTAGTACCCGCCGAGGTCGACCGGGTGGCCCTGGACCGCGATCAGCTCGTCGTTGATCGTCTGCTCGTTGGTGGACAGCGTCTCGGCGAGCCCCCGGAACGCGGCCGCGAGCTCGGGATCGTCCTCCTGCCGGGCGAGCTCCTGGGCCCAGTACATCGCGAGGTAGAAGTGCGAGCCGCGGTTGTCGATCGAGCCGACCTTGCGGGCGGGCGAGCGGTTCTCGTGGAGGAAGGTCCCGGTGGCCCGGTCGAGCGTCTCGCCCAGGATCTTCGCGTGGGGGTTGTCGTGTGCCTCGGCGTAGTGGGCGAACGACGCGGCCAGCGCGAGGAACTCACCGAGGCTGTCCCAGCGCAGGTAGTCCTCCTTGACCAGCTGCTGCACGTGCTTCGGCGCGGACCCGCCGGCGCCGGTCTCGAACAGGCCGCCACCGTTGATCAGCGGGACGATCGACAGCATCTTCGCGCTGGTGCCGAGCTCGAGGATCGGGAAGAGGTCGGTCAGGTAGTCGCGGAGGACGTTGCCGGTGACCGAGATCGTGTCCTCACCGCGACGGATCCGCTCCAGCGAGAACGCGATCGCGTCGGTCGGCTTCATGATCTCCAGCTGCAGACCGCTGGTGTCGTGGTCGGGCAGATAGGCCTCGATCTTCTCGATCAGGTGCGCGTCGTGGGCGCGGCCGGCGTCGAGCCAGAAGACCGCGGGTACGCCGGCGGCGCGCGCCCGCTCGACGGCCAGGCGGACCCAGTCGCGGATCGGGACGTCCTTGGTCTGGCAGGCACGCCACACGTCACCGGCGGCGACGGTGTGCTCGATCAGGACGGCGTCGCTCTCGTCGACCACCCGCACCTGACCGGTGGCCGGGATCTCGAAGGTCTTGTCGTGGGAGCCGTACTCCTCGGCGGCCTGCGCCATCAGGCCGACGTTCGGGACCGAGCCCATCGTGGCCGGGTCGTAGGCACCGTGAGCGCGGCAGTCGTCGATGACGACCTGGTAGATCCCGGCGTACGACGAGTCCGGGATCACCGCGAGCGTGTCGGCCTCCTGGCCGTCGGGTCCCCACATGTGGCCGCTGGTGCGGATCATCGCCGGCATCGAGGCGTCGACGATCACGTCGCTGGGCACATGGAGGTTGGTGATGCCACGGTCGGAGTCGACCATGGCGAGCGGCGGGCCCTCGTCGAAACCGGCCTGGATCGCGGCCCGGATGCCCTCCTTGGCCGCGCCGTCGTCCATCGACTCGACCCCGGCGAGGATGCCCCCCAGGCCGTCGTTCGGCGAGAGTCCGGCGGCGGCGAGCTGCTCGCCGTAGTCGGCGAAGAGGCGGGGGAAGAACGCGCGGACGACGTGGCCGAAGATGATCGGGTCGGAGACCTTCATCATCGTCGCCTTGAGGTGGACCGAGAACAGGACGTCGTCGTCCTGGGCGCGCCGGATCTGCTCGGTCAGGAACTCGCGCAGAGGTGCGACCCGCATGACGGTCGCGTCGACGACCTCGCCCTCCTGGACCGGGATCGCCTCGCGGAGCACGGTCGTGGTGCCGTCGTCGGCGACGAGCTCGATCCGGATCTCGCCGGCGTGGTCGACCACGACGGACTTCTCGCTGGACCGGAAGTCGTCGGCGGTCATGTGGGCGACGTTCGTCCTGCAGTCCGCGCTCCAGGCGCCCATCGAGTGGGGGTGGGTGCGGGCGTAGCCCTTGACCGACTCGGGCGCCCGGCGGTCGGAGTTGCCCTGGCGGAGGACCGGGTTCACGGCGCTCCCCTTGACGGCGTCGTAGCGGGCGCGGACGCCCTCCTCGTCGTCGCCGGCCGGGCTGTCGGGGTAGTCCGGCAGGTCGTAGCCCTGCCCCTGGAGCTCGGCGATCACGGCCTTGAGCTGGGGGATGGAGGCCGAGATGTTGGGCAGCTTGATGATGTTGGCCTCGGGTCGCAGAGCGAGCTCGCCGAGCTCCGCGAGCGCGTCGTCGAGGCGCTGCTCGTCGGTGAGCCGCTCGGGGAACTGGGCGATGACCCGCCCCGCGAGCGAGATGTCGCGGGTGTCGACGGCGACGCCCGCCTGGCCGGCGTACGCCTGGATGATCGGCAGGAAGGAGTACGTCGCGAGCAGCGGGGCCTCGTCGGTGTGGGTGTAGATGATGGCGGACAGGTCGCTGCTCTCGGGGCTCCGGGGGGACACCCTGGGGACGCTAGTCAGGCCCTTCGACGCCAGGCAAACCGGGGGTCACGGCCGCCTCGGCTCACGGCCCGCGCACCCGCAGCAGCGCGAGCGACGTCGACGTCGCCTTCGTGTCCTCCTGAGCGACCATGCCGATGCCGCGGACGTAGTAGGTCAGGACCGTGTGCAGCGGGTCGAGCGTGCTGAGGTCGCGCGTGACCACGGCGGGATGGAACGTCTGCTGCGAGGTGGCGACCGTTGCCTTGAGCCCGAGCACGGTGGACCGGCGTTCGACCACGTGTGGCTGTTCGGCGTTGAGGTAGCCGTCGCCGACCCGGGGCGTGGCCGTGAGGACGAGTCCGGCCTCGGCGCCGTCCTTCCCTGCCTGGAAGGAGGTGGGGGCGAGACGGTCGAGCGGCGGGCCGTGGCCGAGGACCCGCTGGCCGAACCACCAGACGTTGCCGTCCCGGTCGACGGCGTACCAACGCAGCATCACGGTCTCGGCTGAGCCGCGGGACCGGACCTGCCAGCGCACGGTCGTCGTCACGACGCCGGAGATGACGCGATGCCGCGGCAGGACCTCGGCCTCGACGATGCGCCTCGTCGTCGGTGTGTCCTGGCGGTAGGTCCATCGCGTACCCACGACCAGCGGGAACCAGACGTTGGTGGCGTGGCCCGAGAAGTCCGCCGGGTCGGGGCTGGGGGTGGGGATCGTGAGCTCGTCGACGCCCGTCGGACCGAGCTTGGTGGGCGACGCGCCACAGCCCGACAGGGCGCCTGCCAGGGCCGCGAGAGCGACCGCCGAGACCCCCGCGCGGACCGCCCAGGCTGCCGCGCGCGTCATGCCAGCAGCATGCCAGCCCGGCTGAAGGCGACCGTCGTTCCGCTGCTAGCGTCGACGGGGTCGGACCCTGTTGTCGCCCGTCGTGTCGAGGAGTTCTTCGTGAGTCCAGCCCCGCTCAAGGTCGCCGTCACCGGCGCCGCCGGCCAGATCGGCTACAGCCTGCTGTTCCGACTCGCGAGTGGGTCACTCCTCGGTGCGGACCGGCCGATCGAGCTGCGGCTGCTGGAGATCGAGCCGGCCCTGAAGTCGCTCGAGGGCGTGGTCATGGAGCTCGACGACTGCGCCTTCCCGACCCTGGCCGGCGTACGGATCGGGGCCGACCCCGCGAAGATCTTCGACGGCGTGAACCTCGCCCTGCTCGTGGGCGCGCGCCCCCGTGGTCCGGGGATGGAGCGTGGCGACCTGCTCGAGGCGAACGGCGCGATCTTCACCGCCCAGGGCAAGGCCCTCAACGAGGTGGCCGCGGACGACGTCCGCATCGGCGTGACCGGCAACCCCGCCAACACCAACGCCCTGATCGCGATGACCAACGCGCCGGACATCCCGCAGGAGCGCTTCACCGCGCTGACCCGGCTCGACCACAACCGCGCGATCTCGCAGGTGGCGCAGAAGACAGGCGCTCCCGTCACCGACATCACGAAGATGACGATCTGGGGGAACCACTCCGCCACGCAGTACCCCGACCTCTTCCACGCCGAGGTCGGCGGTCGCATCGCCGCCGAGGTGGTGGACGACCAGGACTGGCTCGAGAACACCTTCATCCCCACCGTCGCCAAGCGCGGAGCCGCGATCATCGACGCCCGGGGCTCCTCCTCGGCCGCCTCGGCCGCCTCGGCCACGATCGACGCCGCCCGCGACTGGCTCCACGGATCTCCCGAGGGTGACTGGGTCTCCATGGCCGTCCGCTCCGACGGCTCGTACGGCGTCCCGGAGGGCCTGATCTCGTCGTTCCCCGTCACCACGTCGAACGGCGACTGGTCGATCGTCCAGGGGCTCGAGATCGACGACTTCTCCCGTGGCCGGATCGATGCCACCGTCGCCGAGCTCGCCGACGAGAAGGAAGCCGTCACCCAGCTCGGCCTCATCTAGTCGTCGACCTGGCGATCGCGTCACGCCGTACGACGCTGACCCGGCGATCACGTCACGCCGTACGACGCTGACCCGGCGGTCACGTCACGCCGTACGACGCTGACCCGGCGACTCCGCGCTTCCCACGCGAGGTCGACGCCTTTAGTCGTCTCGCACGCGCCAGGTCGACGTCCCTCGGCGTGACACGATCGCCAGGTCGACGTCCCTCGGCGCGACCCAACGCCAGGTCGACGTCCCGGTGCCTCAGGGGCTCGGGTCTCGACTCGCCCTCGCCGAGGGGCTCGGCCGGCTCGACCACCGACGAGGAGGGGCTCGGCCGGCTCGACCACCGAGAGTCAGAGGACGGGTTGGTTGGGGATGCTGCTCGAGAGGAACCACAGCGCCGCGCCGATGACGACGAGGATGACGACGTCGACGGAGCGACGCCGGACGGCGAGCATCCCGGCCTGCGGGGCGGGGATGAGCAGCCGAACGACGGCGGCGAAGAGCAGGGCGCCGGCGATCCACTTCACGCCGAGCCGCCAGTCGCCCTTGCTGACGATGGCGAGGCCGACCGCTGAGACGCCGAGCACGACCAGGTAGAACATCCCGCCGAGGGTCGACGGATAGCGCCGGCCCTCGGGCTCCGCCGACTCGGGGGGTACGTCGTCGGGCGAGGGATCCAGGACGGGTTCCGGCCGCGACTCACCACCGTTGTCGCCGGCGGTGGCGTCGGGATCGCGCAGGTCCACGTGCACCTCCACCGCTAGTGTGCCGCCTCCTCAGCGATCGTGACGACGTTGCTGAGCAGCATCGCACGCGTCATGGGTCCGACCCCGCCCGGGTTCGGCGAGATCCAGCCGGCGACGTCCGCGACGTCCGGGGCCACATCTCCCGCGATCTTCCCGTCGCGCCGGGAGACGCCGACGTCCAGTACGGCGGCACCCGGCTTGACCATGTCGCCGGAGATGATGCCCGGCACGCCGGCCGCGGCGACCACGATGTCGGCCTGTCGGACGTGCATCGCGAGGTCGCGGGTGCCGGTGTGGCACAGGGTCACCGTCGCGTTCTCGGTACGCCGGGTCAGCAGCAGGCCGAGCGGCCGCCCGACCGTGAGACCGCGGCCGATGACCACGACCTCGGCGCCGGCGATCTCGACCCCGTGCCGGCGCAGCAGCTCGATCACGCCCACCGGCGTGCACGGCAGCGGGCCGGCCTTGCCGAGCACCAGCTGCCCGAGGTTCATCGGGTGCAGGCCGTCGACGTCCTTGGCCGGGTCGACCCGCGACAGCAGGGCGAACTCGTCGAGTCCGGTCGGCTGCTGGACGATGAAGCCGGTGCACGCCGGGTCGGCGTTGAGCTCGTCGATCACCGCCTCGACCTCGGCCTGCGTGGAGGTCGCCGGAAGGTCGCGTCGGATCGAGGTGATGCCGATCGAGGCACAGTCCTTGTGCTTGGCGCCGACGTACCAGTGGGAGCCGGGATCGTCGCCCACCAGCACGGTGCCGAGGCCCGGCGTGATGCCGCGCTCCTTGAGCGTGGTGACGCGGTCGGCGAGCTCTGCCTTGATCGTCCGCAGGGTGGCGGTGCCGTCGAGGATCCGTGCGGTCATGGGGTCATCCTGTCCTGTTGTTCCTGGAAAGTTTGTGGTGTCTCGACACGGCCTGCCCACGGTCTGATCGGCCCGACTTCGTCGGGCCGATCAGTGGGCAAAGTGACGGGTGCCGGTCAGGTACATCGTCACCCCGGCGTCCTGACAGGCCTGGACGGTGAGCTCGTCGCGCATCGACCCGCCGGGCTGCACGATCGCACGGACCCCGGCATCGATCAGGATCTGGGGTCCGTCCTCGAACGGGAAGAACGCGTCGGAGGCCGCCACCGAGCCCGTGGCCCGCTCCCCCGCCCGCGAGACCGCGAGGCGGCAGGAGTCGACCCGGTTGACCTGCCCCATGCCGACGCCGACGGATGCGCCGTCGTGGGCGAGCAGGATCGCGTTGGACTTCACCGCCCGGCAGGCCCGCCACGCGAACGCCAGGTCCGCGAGGACGTCCTCCGGCGCGGCCTCGCCGGTCGCCAGGGTCCAGGTGGACGGGTCGTCACCGGGGGCGTCGACGTGGTCCACCCGCTGCACGAGCACCCCGCCGGAGATGCCGCGGAACTCGATCGGGTCGGGGTGCTCGTCCACGGGACAGCGCAGGATGCGGATGTTCTTCTTCTCCTGCAGGACCTCGACGGCACCCTCCTCGAAGTCCGGCGCCACGATCACCTCGGTGAAGACCTCGGCCACCTGCTCGGCCATCGCCGTCGAGACCGGCCGGTTGACCGCGATCACGCCACCGAACGCCGACACCGGGTCGCACGCGTGCGCCTTGCGGTGGGCCTCCGCCACGTCGGCACCGGTGGCGATGCCACACGGGTTGGCGTGCTTGATGATCGCCACCGCCGGCTCGTCGAAGTCGTTGGCGGCGCGCCGCGCCGCATCGGTGTCGACGTAGTTGTTGTACGACATCTCCTTGCCGTGCAGCTGCTCGGCCGCGGCCAGCCCGCCACGCCAGTGCGCGTAGAGCGCCGCCGGCTGGTGGGGGTTCTCGCCGTACCGCAGGCCGGCCTGGCGCTGCCAGGTCGCGCCGGTGAACGCCGGGAAGCCGGTGCCGTCGCCGGTGTCGGTGAGCACGTTGCCCATCCAGGACGCCACCTGGACGTCGTACGCCGCGGTGTGGGCGAACGCCTCGACCGCGAGCCGCCGACGTTGCTCGAGGGTGAAGCCGCCGGCCGCCACCGCCGCGAGCACGTCCGGGTAGCGCTCCGGCGAGGTCACGATCGCCACCGACGGGTGGTTCTTCGCGGCGGCGCGGACCATCGACGGCCCGCCGATGTCGATCTGCTCGACGCACTCGTCGGGCGAGGCGCCGGAGGTCACGGTCTGGACGAACGGGTAGAGGTTGGAGACGACCAGGTCGAACGGCTCGATGCCGAGCTCGGCGAGCTGCCGCACGTGGGACTCGAGCCGGCGGTCGGCGAGGATCCCGGCGTGCACCGTCGGGTGCAGGGTCTTGACCCGGCCGTCGAGGCACTCGGGGAACCCGGTGAGGTCCTCGACCTTCGTCACCGGGAGGCCGAGGGAGGCGATCCGCGCGGCGGACCCACCGGTGGAGACGAGCTCGACGCCGGCCGCAGCCAGCGCCTGGACGAGGTCGTCGAGCCCGGACTTGTCGTAGACGGAGACCAGGGCGCGCCTGATCGGGATGCGGTCGTTCATGGGGTCACACTCCTGCGCTCGGTCCTGCGTGGGACGGACTTCTGAGCCGGGCACCCAGGCGGTCGATGCTCGGTGACGTCACTCCCTGGTGGTTGCCCACCTGCGCCAGTCGTGTGGCCACACCTTACCGACCGGGAACCACCCGAGTCACCGGCCGAAACGGACCGTGCGGCCCTCGACCGTGAGTCCCTCGCGGGCGATCCGGCCCACCGACTCGACCAGCAGCCGTCGCTCCTCGACCTTGATCCGCTCGTGGAGGGACTCGGCGGTGTCGTCGTCGAGGACGGGCACCGCCGCCTGCGCGACGATCGGGCCGGTGTCCACCCCGGCGTCGACGACGAAGAGCGTGCAGCCGGTGACCTTGACGCCGTACGCGAGGGCATCGGCGGCCCCGTGCATCCCGGGGAACGCCGGCGAGAGGGCGGGGTGCGTGTTCAGGGTGCGCCCGCCGAACCGCTCCAGATAGGCGTCGCCGAACAGCTTCATGAAGCCGGCGAGGACCACCACATCGGGTGCGTACGCCGCCACCGCGTCGGTGAATGCGGCGTCCCAGGCCGCCCGGCTCTCGAAGTCGGCGACCCGGTGACTGAATGTCGGGATGCCCGCCCGCGCGGCACGCGCCAGGCCCTCGATGTCGCTGCGGTCTGCGCCGACCGCGACCACCTCGGCGCCGTACGCCGGGTCCGCGGCTGCGTCCAGAAGGGCCTGGAGGTTGGTGCCGGCTCCGGAGACCAGGACGACGACACGCAACGGGGTCTCGGGCACGGCCGGGAGTCTAGGCGGAGCCACTGGGAAGACCCGGGCGTAACCCGACCACAGGGTCTACCGTTGTTAAGACCATGTTAAGTCGTCCACCACGCCCCCCACTCGTGGACGTCAGTGGCGCGCCGGAAGGACCAGCGCGCCTAGTCACTTCGGGCAGAGCGCACCGGTGCCACCCGCCTACGTCGCGTGGTCCGGTCGGCCCATTCCCGGGCGATATCGCACGCGGACACGACGTAGCGATGGTTCTCTCTACCCCAGACGCGCCGTGGTCGCCTCCATGACGCGTCGGGGGGTGAAAACCGCGCTACCCGGGGGGTACACGCACCAGAAAGGTCAACCCCCGTGGCCATCACCTCCGTGCTCCCGAGGTCCGTTGCGTCCGTCGCCACCACGGCCCTCCTCGCCGGCCTGCTGACCGGGCTCGCGACCCCGACCGTCGCCGCCACCGGTGCCCACAGCGGCGGCACCGCTGACCGGCACTCCGGCCAGGCGACCGTCCGCGTCCCCCGCACCTTCTTCGGGCTCCACGACGGCTCCGGCCAGGCGTACCGCCACCTGAACTACGGCGCCCTTCGGCTGTGGGACGCCGGCGTGACCTGGCGCAACCTGGAGACGTCGGCCGGCCACTTCGACTGGACCCGGCTCGACTCGCTGGTGTCGGCCGCCCAGGCCCACCACGTCGAGGTCACCCTGGTGCTCGGGATGACCCCGTCGTTCTACGCCGACGCCCCCACCCAGGCACCTCGGAACCTCGGCGTGTTCACGAGGTACGTCACCGCGGTGATGAACCGGTACAAGCTGTTCCACGGCCAGCGCGGGATCGCGGCGTACCAGGTGTGGAACGAAGCCAACATCTCCAACTTCTGGACGGGTACGCCGGCGCAGATGGCGACCATGACGAGCCTCGTCGACCAGGTCCGCAACACCGTCGACCCAGGAGCCACGGTGGTCGCGCCGTCGTTCGCCGTCCGGATGAAGTACCAGCGTGTCTGGATGCGGGCGTACCAGCGTCAGCTGGTCGACGGCCTGTCACGTCTGGGACGACTACGACGTGAACGCGTTGAGTCTCTACCCGAAGCCGACGTACGGCCACCGCACGGGCGGGCCCGAGGACGCGATGCGCCTGCTCGGCAGGGTACGCGGGCAGCTCAACGCCATCGGCGTGCCGACGACGAGGAAGATCTGGGCGACCGAGGTCAACTACGGCGTCACGGGTGGCGGCGTGGCCGACAGCACCGCGACGCCGATCTCCCAGCACCGTCAGGTGGCCAATGTCCTGCGGACCTACCTGCTCGGCGCGGCCCACGGGCTGACCCGGGTGTTCTGGTATCGCTACGACTGGGGGCTGGTCGACGGCGGCACTCTCGGCAACACCCTGCTCTCCGATCCCACGAACTACGCCCGCGTGCGCGCCGCCGGCATGGCCATCCGAACGGCGGAGCGCTGGTTGGGTGGCCGGCTGGTCGGCCGGCACGGGAACCGCCCGTGCGCGCGCGACCGGCGCGGCACCTACCGCTGCGTGGTCCGGCATGACGGAGTCGTCCGGCGGATCTACTGGAACCCACACCGCGACGTGCGCGTGCAGGTGCCGCGGCACTCGCGCACCCAACGCGCGGGACGTGCCGTCGCCCGCCACGCGGGCCGGCACACCGTGCGCGTCGGGTTCCAGCCGATGATGGTGCGCACGCGCCGCTGAGCCGGGGGAAATGGGGCTGGTGCCCCGGCGCCGGCGTCAGACGTGACGCCGGTGCCGGACGGTCGCGGCGAGCGACCCGACCAGCCCACCGATCCCGAACGCGGTGATGCCGTGCAGCAGGACCGGGAACACGAAGGGCCCCACGTCGGCCATCCGGCCCGGCCCGACGGCTCCGCCGGCGACAGCGGCGAGGACGGTGAAGGCGACGGCGCAGATCAGACCAGCGCCGACTCCCCGCAGTGCGGCCTCGTCCCACCGCGGCGTGGGGTAGCGGCCGAGCGTGCGGTACACCGCGAAGGCGGCGACGAGCGGGGGAAGGCCGAGCAGCGCGACGGCCCAGCCCGGTGTCGTCCCGTCGTCCGGGAGGGCGGCCAGCAGGGGGAACATCGGCAGCGGGCCGAGGACGACCGCGGTCGGCGTGACGATCGTGTGGGTGCCGACGGCGAACCCGGGGCCGAGCAGGTAGGACCCACTGAACAGCGTCGCGTTCGGCGTGACCAGGACACAGAGCCCGATCAGCAGGGTCGCGGCTCCGGGGCTGGTGTGGAGCTGGGACATCACGTTCACCGCGCCGTCCCAGTCGATCACCAGCGAGACGGCGAGCACGCCGGCCGACACCAGGGCGAACCAGACGAGAGTGCGCCAGGCGGCGGCGGCCGCGGCGCGGAGCGAGAGCGGCAGGAACGACGTCCAGATCGCCGCCCGCCCCGAGCCGACGGCGATCGCGCACCCGCCGACCAGGCCGCACAGGAGGATCGTCCAGGCCACCGTGCGGGCCAGCGAGGGAGCGGTCGCAGGGGTGGCCGCGAGGTGATGGGTGACCGCCGCGACGGCGACGTACCCGAGCGTGAACACGGCGGTGGCCGACGGCACGGTCCAGTCGCGCATGCCGTCGGCGATCGCGTCCGCGTCGGGCCCGTGGCCGGAGACCGAGTCGCCCAGCCGCAGACCGAGGCGCCAGACCACGACCGCCGTGAGCAGGGTGAGCGCCAGTGGCATCGCCGTGATCGCGGTGCCCTCGACGTGCACGCCGGACGCATGCGCCATCAGCCAGCCGAGCGCGCCGACCCGCAGGCCGTCGCGGGGCGCACCGTGGGCGCCGGCGTCGGTGAGGAACCAGCCGGCGACCCCAGCGGCCAGGCACACCACGAGGGTCGAGGCGGCGGCGGCGACACCGGCCAGCGCGGCGAGCAGCACCAGCGGGCGACGGTGGGCCGCGTCGGTCCGGCCGCCGGCGGGCTCCTGGGTACGACGTGGGGCCGGGAGCAGCGAGGTCATGGTGATTCATCATCACCCGGCGTACCGGGCCGGGAGGCGTGCCACGCCGGGGGTCGGCCCTCTCAGGACTCTGGATTGGCGAGCCCGAACGGGCGGCCCGTACCGTGGTCGGCGCCATGTCCGATGCCGAGCTGTTCGACGCGTTCTACGCCGACAGCCGCGACCGGGTACTGACCCTCGCGTACGCCCTCACCGGCGACCTCCCGGCCTCGCGGGGCGCGGTCCGCGACTCCTACGTCGCCGCATGGCACCACTGGTCCAAGCTGAAGCGGATGGACGACCCGGAGACCTGGGTCAGGCCGCACGCCTGGAGCCACGCGCAGCGTCGGCACACCGCCCGCATCTGGCATCGCGACCGCAAGCTGGACCCGGAGGTGCGGGCCACCCTCGACGCGCTCGCGAAGCTGTCGGTGCCGGCGCGCAAGACGCTCCTTCTGAGCCACCTGACGTCGGCGTCGCACCACGAGCTGGCGAGCGAGGTCGGGCTCTCGATCGAGGATGCCGAGACCCGGCTGCAGGAGGCGACGACGGAGTTCGCCTCGCAGCGCTCGGTCTCGGCGGACGAGGTCCGACCCGTTCTCGACGGCCTGGTCGCGCAGTGCGCCGGGCAGCGCTGGCCGCGCGCGACCATCATCCGGCGCGCCGGCACCACGCGCCGGCGTACGCACCTGCTGGTCGGCGTCGGCCTGGTCGTCGCGACCCTCGCGGGCAGCGGGTTCCTCGTCACCGACGACCACGGCGTCCACCCGACCCTGTCGGCCACAGGTGACCGGCTGACCACGGTGCCGGCCGCCGACAGCGCCGAGGACGGCCCCTCCGGATCGGCACCGGCGCGCATCACGCCGGACGCCCTGGTCAGCAAGGCGCAGCTCGGACGTGCGTTGCGGGGGCGGTCCTGGCGGATCACCGGGACCGATCCCAAGCAGACGGCCACCCTGCCCTGCCAGCGCCGTGCGTACGCCGATCCGAAGGCGTCGACGGCTCTCGTCCGCAACTTCACCGCCCGTCGGGCGAAGGGCAAGCCACCGCTGGCCGCGGTGCAGACCATGGAGCTCTCGGCGGACGTCGCGAGCGCACGTCGCGGCTTCGGCACGGCCGGATCCTGGTTCGCCGCGTGCGAGATACCCCGGATGCAGCTGGTGACCGTACGCCGCGTGCACAACCTCGGCGACGACGCCGAGCAGTACGTGCTGCGCGCCTGGGGCGGGCAGTCGGCGACGTTCGTGGTGGGCGCCGCGCGCACCGGCCGCATCACCACCGTCACCCTGACCCGGACCTCCGGCTCCGCACAGCCGGACCTCACGGCGAACCTGCGGTTCCTCGTCGCCGCGGTCGACGACCTCTGCCCCACCACGCTCGGCGGTCACTGCTCGGCCATGCCGAAGGCCGAGAACGTCCCGGCTCCGCGCGCGGGAACGTTGCCGATGATGCTGAGCGAGTTCGACCTGCCCCCCGCCGCGGGCGTGGTGAAGCCCTGGGTCGGCACCACGCCGAAGCAGGCCCTCCGCAACGTCGCGGCCACCGGCTGCGACCAGAGCAGCTTCCACGGCAACGGCTGGAAGCATGCCGCCACCCGGTCCTTCCTGGTGCCCGGTGGGCACCTGGCCGCGTCGTTCGGCATCACGGAGACCGTGGGTCGGCTGCCTGCTCCGAAGGCGGCGGCCTTCGTCAACGGCGTCCGGACGAAGCTCGCCTCCTGCCCCGACCGGCAGCTCGGCTCCAAGGTGTCCCGGATGTCCTCCGGCCCGACGATGACCGCCTGGCGGGTGCGCACCCAGCTGTCGGACAAGCAGACAGTGACGTTTCTGATGGGGATCGTCCGCGCAGGTGGCGCGGTGGCCCAGGTCGGCTTCGTCCCCGACGGCCGCCACACCATGACGGACGCCGACTTCGTGGCACTGGTACGCCGGGCGGGCGAGCGGCTCGCGGCCATGCGCTCGTGACGCGGGTGGCGGCCGGGCGGCCGGCCGTCGAGGCCGTCCAGACGTCGAGCGCGTGACGCAACCTTCCGGCTCGGGGCCGGGTCCCAGGGGCATGCGCCGACCGCACGCCCTGCTGCTTCCGCTGCTCGCCGCCGCCGTCCTGGCCGGTTGCGGGAGCGGGCAGTCCGTGGCCCTCACCGAGGCGGGCACGTCGCCCCACCCGACACCGTCCCCCGCGTCGCATCGCACGCCGAGCTCTGCGCGAACGAGCTCCACGGCACGCGACGTGACCGGTCCTTTGGCCGGCTTCCCGCTCGACCGCGGGTACGCCGACGAGAACGGGGACGACGGGAGCCCGGTCGAGATCACGACGAGGCCCGCCACGACGAGGTTCGGGATGTGCGACCGGGTCGTGTGGGATCCCCGGCACGGGAGCACCCACCGGATCGGCGTGGAGTTCCGGGGCGAGGCCGAGTACTTCCGGGGACGCACCCTCGTCCTCTACCCGGATCCCGGCGCTGCCACCGCCGCGGTGACAGCGGCCCGGGCCGCGGTGGCGGCCTGCCCCGACGAGCCGGACGGGAACGGACAGGGCACCACTCACACCGTGACCGACGAGTCGCTGGGCGACCAGTCCGTCGTCTGGACCGACACCTTCTACTCCGTCCACGACGGAGAGCAGCAGCACGACACCGGGTTGGTGGTCTACGAGGTGGTACGGGTCGGTCGCACCGTCCTGCTGGGCTACGAGTACGGCGAGGGGAACGGCTCACCCGCGAGCCGCGACCAGGCGATCACCCGGACCACGCGCGAAGGGCGGGCACTGGCGCAGCGGATGCGGGGCATCCCGGCCAACGCCGCCTCGGAGGGCTGACGGACTCAGCGCGCCTGCAGGATCTCCCGCATCAGCGCGGCCGTCTCCGACGGCGTCTTGCCGACCTTGACCCCGACGGCCTCGAGCGCTTCCTTCTTCGCCGCGGCGGTGCCGGACGAGCCGGAGACGATGGCGCCCGCGTGGCCCATCGTCTTGCCCTCGGGGGCGGTGAAGCCGGCGACGTACCCGACGACCGGCTTGGTGACGTTCTCCTTGATGTACGCCGCGGCCCGCTCCTCGGCGTCGCCGCCGATCTCGCCGATCATCACGATCGCCTCGGTCTCGGGGTCCGCCTCGAACGCCGCGAGCGCGTCGATGTGCGTCGTCCCCACGATCGGGTCGCCGCCGATGCCGATCGCCGTCGAGAAGCCGAAGTCCTTCAGCTCGTACATCATCTGGTAGGTCAGCGTGCCCGACTTCGAGACCAGCCCGATCGGACCCTTGCCCGCGATCGTGTGGGGCGTGATCCCGGCCAGCGACTCTCCGGGCGTGATGACGCCCGGGCAGTTGGGGCCGATCATCCGGGTGGACTTGCCGGCGAGGTAGGCCCAGACCTCGGCGGTGTCCTGCACCGGCACACCCTCGGTGATCACGACCAGCAGGCCGATGCCGGCGTCGATGGCCTCGATGCAGGCGTCCTTGGTGAACGCCGGCGGCACGAAGACGACCGACACGTCGGCACCGGTCTCGGCCATCGCCTCCTTGACGTTGCCGAACACCGGCAGCTCCTGGCCGCCGAGCTCGACGGTCGTCCCGGCCTTGCGGGCGTTCACACCCCCGACGATGGTGCTGCCCGCGTCGAGCATGAGCGTGGTGTGCTTGGAGCCCATGCCCCCCGTCATGCCCTGGACGATGATCCGGGAGTCCTGGTTCAGGTAGATCGACATTCTCGTCAGTCCTCGTCGTTCTCGTCGGGGCTCAGCCGGCCGCGTGGGCGAGCTCGGCGGCCTTGTCGGCCGCGCCGTCCATCGTGTCGACCTGCGTGACCAGCGGGTGGTTCAGCTCGTCGAGGATCGCGCGGCCCCGATCGACGTTGTTGCCGTCGAGGCGCACGACCAGCGGCTTGGTCGCGTGGTCGCCCAGGATCTCCAGCGCGCCCTTGATGCCGTTGGCGACCTCGTCGCACGCCGTGATGCCGCCGAAGACGTTGACGAACACCGCCCGCACCTGGTCGTCGCCGAGGATCACGTCGAGCCCGTCGGCCATCACCTGCGCGTTGGCGCCACCGCCGATGTCGAGGAAGTTCGCCGGCTTCACGCCACCGTGCGCCTCGCCGGCGTACGCGACGACGTCGAGGGTCGACATCACCAGCCCCGCGCCGTTGCCGATGATCCCGACCTCGCCGTCGAGCTTGACGTAGTTGAGGCCCTTCTCCTTGGCCTGGGCCTCGAGCGGGTCGGTCTCCTCGCGGATCTCGAACGCCGCGTGGTCCTCGTGGCGGAACGTGGCGTTGTCGTCGAGCGACACCTTGCCGTCCAGCGCCTCGAGGACGTCGCCCGCCAGCCGGGCCAGCGGGTTGACCTCGACCAGGGTGGCGTCCTCGTCGTCGAAGACCCGCCACAACGCCTGCACCATCGTGACCGCCTGCTCGGCGAGCTCGGCGGGGAAGGCGGCCTCGGCGACGATCGCGCGGGCCTTCTCCTCGTCCACGCCGGCGCCGGGGTCGATCGCGATCTGCTTCACGGCGTCCGGGTTGGTCTTGGCGACCTCCTCGATCTCGACGCCGCCCTCGACGCTGGCGATGCAGAGGTACTGCCGGTTGGCGCGATCGAGGAGGAAGGAGAAGTAGTACTCCTCCTCCGGCGGGGTGGCCGGCGTGACCAGGACCCGGCGTACGACCAGGCCCTTGATCTCCATCCCGAGGATGGCCGAGGCGTGCTCGAACGCCTCGTCGGCGGTCTTCGCGAGCTTCACGCCGCCGGCCTTGCCGCGGCCACCGGCCTTCACCTGCGCCTTGACCACGCACGGGCCGATGTCCTCGGCCGCTGCGCGGGCCTCCTCCGGAGTGGTGACGACGACGCCGAGCGTCGTCTTCACGCCGTGCTTGGCGAAGAGCTCCTTCGCCTGGAACTCCATCAGATCCACGTTCCACCAACTCCTGTGAGACTCATGTCGCGGCCACACATTCCGCCCGGACGCGCGGCCGGAAGCCTCTCGCACCCTAGTCCCGGGCGAGTGCCGCCCACGCAGCCGGGTGGCGGTGACCTCGGGCGCACGACCGGCGCTCGCAACAGCGGTCAAGCGGACCGTCCGTGACAGCGCCTACCGTCGGGCGACATGACCCGCGTCGTGTACTTCACCGCCTGCACCCTCGACGGATTCATCGCCGACGAGCACGACTCCCTCGACTGGCTCTTCGAGGTGCCGCACACCGAGGACGACGGCAGCTGGGACGCCTTCATCGGCCGGGTCGGACCTCTGGTGATGGGGGCGACGACGTACCAGTGGACGCTCGACCGGCACTTCACCGAGCACCCCGAGCAGTGGCAGGACTTCTACGCCGACCGCCCCGTCTGGGTGTTCACCCACCGTGACCTGCCCGGCATCCCCGGCGTCGACGTCCACTTCGCGCGCGGCGACGTCGCACCGGTGTACGACGAGATGGCCGCGGCGGCGGACGGGCGCGACATCTGGATCGTCGGCGGCGGCGACCTGGTCGGCCAGTTCGACGACGCCGGGCTCCTCGACGAGGTCAGCCTCGGCATGACCCCGGTGACGCTCGGGGCGGGCCGCCCGCTGCTCCCCCGCCGGATCACGTCGCAGCGGATGCGCTTCCGCGAGGCGCATCAGGTCGGACAGCGGGTGCGGATCGTGCTCGACGTCGAGCGACCGGCGTAGCGCGACCGATGGCGGGTCAGGCCGGCGGGTCAGGCGGGCTCGGCGAAGGCGCCGGCGACCCACCCGGTGATCTCGCCGGTGGTCGCCCCCGGCGTGAACACCTTGGCCACCCCGAGCTCCTCGAGCACCGGGATGTCCTCGTCCGGGATGATCCCGCCGCCGAACACCCGGATGTCCGAGGAGTCACGCTCGGCCAGCAGCTCGATGAGGCGGCGGAAGAGCGTCATGTGCGCGCCGGACAGGACCGAGAGCCCGATCAGGTCGGCGTCCTCCTGGATCGCGGTCTCCACGATCTGCTCGGGCGTCTGGTGGAGGCCGGTGTAGATGACCTCGTGGCCGGCGTCGCGTAGTGCCCGGGCCACGATCTTGGCCCCGCGGTCGTGCCCGTCGAGGCCGGGCTTGGCCACCACGATGCGGAGTCGCGAGGAAGAGGACGCCATGCGCGCAGACTAACCGACCGCGCAGCGACCCGAGCCCGGCCGGCTCGGGCGTCCGATGCGGGCCGGCGTGTCGGCGGGACACCGTTCGTCCACACGATCCGGAGGGGGATTTCACCCCTCGTGACCTATCCGTTACTGTCGTTTTCGCCTGCCCCGATCCCTCAAACCTTCCTGGAGCCTCTACATGGGTGACCACCGCGCCGGTGTACCCGGCTCGACGGACACCACCCTCGCCGACACCACGTCGACGACCTCGACGGAGTCGAGAGGCCCCACCGGACGGCGGGCCGCCCGCCCCTCCTCCGGTGCCTCGGAGCAGCGCACCTCGCAGCCGTACGCCGGGCGACGCGTCGCTCCCGTGGCCCCGCTGTCGGCGGACGCGGTCCGCGGCGCGGAGGCCCTGCCGTACACCGGTCGTCGGGTCGCCGGACGCAACCCCGTGGTCGCCCGAGTGGAGACCGCACCGACCCGGCCCGCCGGCCGCCGGATCGCGCTGGACGCCGAGCTCATCGGGCTGGACGGTGACGCGGAGGATGTCGTCGGGCACCTGCTGCGACCCACCGCGGCACCCACGCTGGAGGCCTACGCCGGTCGACGCGCCGCGCGCCCCGACCTGATCACCGAGCCGCTGGTCGTGCGGCCCGTGCCGACCGACCGGCGTCGGATCGACCCGGTCATCGAGCCCGAGCCGACACCGGAGCCGGCTCCGCCCGTCGCGCCGATCGAGGTCCGCGAGGTCGTCGTGGCGCCGGTGGTCGACGTGGTCGAGGAGACTCTGGTCGCCGAGCCGGCCGTCGAGACGCTCGTCGTCGCCGGCCCGGAGATCGAGGCCCCGCTGGTGGACCTCCCGGTCCTCGAGGACCTCCTGCTGGCTGCTCCGGTGGTCGCGGAGCCCGAGGTCGAGGAGCCGGTCGTGCTCGGGGCCGCGGAGCTCGTCGAGCCCGTCCTCGCCGCGCATCCCGAGCTGAGCCTCGACATCGCGCCGGTCCCCGCTGCTCGCCCCACGACTCGCCCCGGAGCCAAGCGCACGCGTCCCGTTGGCCGCCGCGTCGCCTCACGGCGTACCCGCGTCCCCAGCCTGCCGTTGCTGGCCGGTGTCGCGGTGCTCGCGATCTCCGCGGGTGGCGCGTTGCAGGCCGTCAACCCCGGCCTCGCCGGCGCCGACGCCGACGGCCGCATCTCCCCCGCCAGTGCGCTCTCCGGGAGCAGCGCCGTCGGGTCCGCGAACCTCCTCGGCGGCCGCGGCGCGTCGGTGAGCCGCGACTCCGACCGCACCTCCGGCGACAACCTCCAGGCGGCGGCCGACGCGCAGGCCAAGGAGCGCGACGCGGCGCTCTCGGCGTACGCGAGCCAGGCGCAGAAGCGTGCCGCCCAGATCAAGCTCCACCAGTGGGTGCTGCCGGTCGCAGCGGGCGTCTACCACCTGACCGCGCGCTTCGGTGACTACAGCTCGCTGTGGGCGCACTTCCACACCGGCCTGGACTTCGCGGCTCCCACCGGGACGCCGATCATGGCCGTGGCCGGCGGCACCATCAGCGAGGTCGGCTACTCCGGTGCGTACGGCAACCGCACCATCGAGACGCTGCCCGATGGCACCGAGCTCTGGTACTGCCACCAGAACGAGTTCGGCACCTCCGTCGGCGCCACCGTCAAGCCCGGCCAGGTGATCGGGTACGTCGGCTCCACCGGCAACGTCACCGGCCCGCACCTCCACCTCGAGGTCCACCCCGGTGGCGGCGACCCGGTCGACCCCTTCACCGCGCTCCAGGTCCACGGTCTGCAACCGTAGGCGGACCGCGCCAGCGGGCCGGCTACACGGTTGCGAGGTCGAGCGAGCCGCGCGACCGAGGAACGAGGTCGCGATCGGCGGGTCGAGACCCGGTGAGGCCCGCGCCGACGGCGACCACTAGAGCTTCTCCACCGGGGCGTATCTCAACAGCAGTCGCTTGACTCCCTCGGAACCGAAGTCGATCGACGCGACCGCCTTCTCGGCGACGCCCTCGACGGTGACCACCGTGCCGAGGCCGAAGGTGTCGTGGGCGACCCGGTCGCCGGGTGACAGGGACGGCACCTCGCGGGCGGGCTTGGACTTGGCGGCGACGTCCGCCCGCGCTGCCGCGGCGCTGAAGTTGCGCCGGCCGGCCGCGGTCGGCTGGCCGAAGCCGGTGGTCCGCGAGAGGTCGGGGCGCTGCCAGTGGACCTGGTCTGCCTCCGTGCGCCGCCAGTCCACCAGCTCGTCCGGCACCTCCCCGAGGAAGCGCGAGGCCGGGTTGTGCGCCGGTGCGCCCCACGCCGACCGCATCAGGGCTCGGGACACGTAGAGGCGCTCGCGGGCGCGGGTGACCCCGACGTACGCCAGCCGGCGCTCCTCCTCGAGCTCGCCGCCGTCGTCGAGGCTGCGTGAGTGCGGGAAGACGCCGTCCTCGAGCCCGGTCAGGAACACGGTCGGGAACTCCAGCCCCTTCGCGGTGTGGAGCGTCATCAGCGTGACCATGCCGCCGTCGTCCTCGCCGGGAGCGTCGGGGATCTGGTCGGTGTCCGCGACCAGCGCGACCCGCTCGAGGAAGTCCGACAGCCCGGGCGTCACCGCGCCCGCGTCGACGTCGGCCGGGTCGGCCGACGGCCCCGCCTGGGGGTCGTCGGCGAACTCGCGCGCGACCGCGACGAGCTCGGCGAGGTTCTCCAGACGCGTGCCGTCCTGCGGGTCGTCGGAGGCCTCGAGCTCGTCGAGGTAGCCGGACCGCGCCAGCACGGACTCGAGGATCACGTCGGCACGCTCACCGGCGTCGACCATCGACTGCAGCTCCTCGACGAGCGCCGCGAAGCCTTGGATCGCCACCAGCGAGCGGGTGACCAGGCCGGGTGCCTCCTCGGCCCGGCGCAGTCCCTCCCAGAAGGTGATCCGCTCGCGCTGGGCGAACGACGTCACACACTCCAGGGCACGGTCGCCGATGCCGCGCTTGGGGGTGTTCACGATGCGGCGCAGCGACACCTCGTCGTCCGGGTTGACCAGCATCCGCAGGTACGCGAGGGCGTCACGGACCTCGCGCCGCTCGTAGAACCGCACGCCGCCGACCACGCGGTAGGGCATGCCGAGGCGGATGAAGACCTCCTCGAACACACGCGACTGCGCGTTGGTGCGGTAGAACACCGCGACCTCACCGGGCCGCGACCCGCCGTCGGTGAGGGTGTCGATCTCGCCGGAGACGAACCTGGCCTCGTCGCGCTCGTCGTCCGCGACGTAGCCGATGATCTTCGCGCCGTTGCCCGCGTCGGACCAGAGGTTCTTCGGCTTGCGGCCGCGGTTGTGCCCGATCACCGCGTTGGCGGCGTTGAGGATGGTCTGGGTGGAGCGGTAGTTCTGCTCGAGGAGGATCGAGGTCGCGTCGGGGAAGTCCTGCTCGAAGTCGAGGATGTTGCGGATGTTCGCGCCGCGGAACGCGTAGATCGACTGGTCGGCGTCACCGACGACCATCAGCTCCGCCGGCGGGACGCGCTGGGCCGCGGTGGTCTCGTCGGTCTCGACCGCCGAGATCGGGTCCTCCAGGGAGTCGGCGCAGAGCTGGTGGATCAGCGCGTACTGCGCATGGTTGGTGTCCTGGTACTCGTCGACGAGCACGTGGCGGAAGCGGCGGCGGTAGGTCTCGCGGACCTCGGGGTACGTCGCGAACAGGTCGACGGTGAAGGTCAGGATGTCGTCGAAGTCGAGCGCGTTCGCGTCGCGCAGCCGCTGTTGATAGCGCGTGTACGCCGCGGCGTACGCCTCCTCGAACTTGTTGCGGGTGTCGCCGGCGACCTCCTCCGGCCCTCGCAGCTCGTTCTTGTGGGCGGACACCCAGTGGAGGACGGCGCCCGGCTGGTAGCGCCGCGGGTCGAGGTCGAGGTCGTTGATCACCATCGTCATCAGCCGCTTGGAGTCGGCGGCGTCGTAGATGGTGAAGCTGGACTTGAAGCCGAGCTTGTCGATCTCCTTGCGCAGGATGCGCACGCATGCGGAGTGGAACGTCGAGACCCACATCAGCCGAGCCCGCGGCCCGACGAGCACCTCGACCCGCTCCTTCATCTCGGCGGCGGCCTTGTTGGTGAAGGTGATCGCCAGGATCGACCCCGGGTGGGCCTTGCGCTGCGAGACGATCCAGGCGATCCGCCGGGTCAGCACCCGCGTCTTGCCCGAGCCGGCTCCGGCGACGACGAGCAGCGGCGGACCCTCATGGACGACGGCGGCCCGTTGCGGCTCGTTCAGCCCGGCCAGGAGGTCGTCGGCCGAGGGACCTGTGGCCCGCTCCGGCTTCTCGGAGCCCGTCTCTGGATCGGTGTCGGGCAGGCTCTGCCCGATGACCGGAAGGGTGTCGCTCATCTCCGGTCCAGCCTACGGCCCGCCACCCCCAGCACCCGCGCTCTCCCTCGGGCCTCGGCCAGGCTGATCCGCTTGTAACACGCCGTCCACTGACCTCCTCACACGCTGCAACGGCGTGGAAGTCCTGTGGACGGCGTGTTACAAGCCGCGTTCCGCCTCGTCTGCGGCCCCGACACGGTCCACAGGCGCGGGTGGAACGGCGCGTGTCCACAGGTCACCGACCGACGGGGACGTCGGTCTGCCGCGACGGTCCAGCCTCTCCACATGACTCCCCGCATCGAGGGCATCATGACCGCCCAGCACGGTCTCATCACTCGCCGGCAGGCCCTCGCGGCCGGTCTCGCGCCCGAAGCCATCGACCGCGCGACGCGTCAGGGCGCGTGGGTGATCGTCCGACGCGGCGTCTACACCACGCGAGAGCTCTGGCAGAGCCTGCCGCGGATCGAGGACATCCAGCTCACCCGCGACCGGGCGGCGAGCCTGCGGATCGGACGACCCCACGTCATGAGTCATGACTCCGCGGCGCTCGAGCTCGACCTCGCCATCCTCCGTCCCAAGCCTCCGATCACCCACGTCACACGTCCCGGCGTCGTCGGATCCCACCTGCGGCACGGCGTCAAGCACCATCTGGCGCCGTACCTCCTCTCACAGGTGGCCGTCGCCCACGGACGACCCGTCCTCGGCCCGGCTCGCACAGCCGCCGACATCGCGCGTGAGCACGGTGTGGCGCCCGGTGTCGTGGCCTTCGACTCGGCCTTGCGCGCCGGCACCGAGCCGCTCGAGGTCGAGCGGGCCATCTCGGCGATGTCGTACTGGCCCGGGGTGACGGTCGCGCGGGAGGCCTGGGACGCGGCCGATCCCGGCGCGGACTCCGTCGGTGAGACCTTGAGCCGACTGCTGGTGGAGGCATTGGGGCACGGTCGCCCGGAGACGCAGTTCGGTCTCACGGACGGCACCAGGACCGCGTGGTGCGACTTGCGTCTCGGACGTCAGGTGTACGAGTTCGACGG
Organism: uncultured Actinomycetota bacterium; assembly: GCA_963812055.1. Classification (GTDB taxonomy): domain Bacteria; phylum Actinomycetota; class Actinomycetes; order Propionibacteriales; family Nocardioidaceae; genus Nocardioides. The sequence continues at coordinate 59,308 of CAWEUA010000015.1, read as the reverse complement.
GGCCGTGAAGTATCGCAGGATCGAGGACGGCGGGCTGGCGCAGGTGGATCCCGCAGACGTGCTCTGGTACGAGAAGCAACGCCAGGACTGGGTGTGCGGCTTCAAGCTCGGCATGTCCCGATTGGTCTGGGGCGACGTGTTCGGACCTCGCCGCGAGCACACGCTGCGCCGCCTCGAGCGCGAGTACCTCGACACCGCCGCGCGGTTCGGTACGTCGATCGACGACCTCACGCCGTACCTCGTGCGCCGCCCCCGCCGCCGACGCGCCGCCTGAGCCCTTCTGTCCGCCCGATGGGTCACGGTCTCGCGACCGTCCTGCCGCTTGTAACACGCCGTCCACCGATCCCCTCACACGCTGCAACGGCGTGGAAGTTCCGTGGACAGCGTGTTACATGGGAGCGCGCCAGCACGGCGCCGGAGAAGGGACTGGCTGCGAGGTCACAGCAGCCGTCGGTCATTCGCCCATCGGGTCAGCTCGTGGCGAGAGGACAGCTGGAGCTTCCGGAGCACGCTCGACATGTGCGTCTCGACCGTCTTGATCGAGATGAACAGCTCGCGAGCGACCTCCTTGTAGGCGTACCCGCGCGCGATCAGCCGCATCACCTCGCGCTCGCGCTCGGTCAGGCGGTCGAGGTCCTCGTCGACGGCGGAGATCTCGATCGTCCCGGCGAACGCGTCGAGCACGAACCCGGCGAGCCGCGGGGAGAACACCGCGTCGCCCTCGGAGACACGACGGATCGCGTCGACCAGCTCGGGCCCGGTGATGGTCTTGGTGACGTAGCCGCGGGCACCGCCGCGGATCGTGCCGATCACGTCCTCGGCGGCATCGGAGACCGACAGCGCCAGGAACCGCGTCTCGTGGTCGGATGACGTCGGCCTGGGCGAGGCCGCCAGTCTCCGCATGACCTCGACGCCGCCGCCGCCGGGCAGGTGCACGTCGAGGAGGACGACGTCGGGGTGGTGCTCGACGATCGCGGCGATGGCCTCGTCGACGTCGGCGGCCTCGGCCACGACGTCCACCGACGTGCCGAGCTCGGCTCGGACGCCGGCGCGGAACATCGCGTGGTCGTCGACGATCAGGACTGTGACGGTGCCGGGCTGACTCACCTGGTGTTCTCCTGTCGGGCGTTCTCCGGTCGCGGCAGCTGGAGCCGTACCTCGGTGCCGGTCTCCGGGGTGGAGCGGATCTCCGCTGTGCCGCCGTGGCGGCTCATCCGGTCCAGGATGCTGTTGCGCACGCCCTGGCGGTCGGCCGGCACGACCTCCGGGTCGAAGCCGCGACCGCGGTCGCGGACGAAGACCTCGACCCGGTCGGGTGACACCTCGGCGTAGATGTCGACCGTGGGCGTGCCCGCGTGCCTGGCGGCGTTGGTGACGGCCTCTCGCGCGGCGGCCACCAGCGGACTCAGCTCCTCGTCGAGGTCGACGTCGCCGACGGTCACCAGCTCGACGTCGACGCCGTAGGTGTCCTCGATCTCGCGGACGACCTCCCGGAGAGCGCCGGCCAGCGTGCGGTCGCCGGCCGGTGTGCTCTCGAACAGCCACGCGCGGAGGTCCCGCTCCTGCGAGCGGGCCAGGCGAGCGACGGTCGGTGCGTCGGTGGCGTTCTTCTGGATCAGGGCCAGCGTCTGCAGCACGGAGTCGTGCAGATGGGCGGCGAGGTCGGCGCGCTCCTGAGTCCGCACCCGCTCCGCTCGCTCGTCGGACAGGTCGTTGGTGAGCCGCCAGATCCACGGACCGAGGGTGATCGCCGAGCCCGACGACCCCCAGCGCGGCCGAGATCAGCACGTCGTACACGTCGCTCACCCGGCCGTGACGGACGGCGAACAGCGCAACGGCCGAGACCACCAGCACGAAGCCGGCGCCGACCCGGAGGTACGCCGCCCATCCGCCGCCGCCGAACACGGCCTTGACCGGGTTGAGCTTCTCCGACTGGTCGACCCAGCGGGAGCGCTGGGCCTCGTCGGCCTGACGCCACAGCAGGCCGAAGCCGAGACGGCGAGCACCAGGGCCCAGATCACGATGCCGTTGCCGAAGACGGCCTCGGCCGTGAGCACCATGCCGAGACCGAGCGCGACCAGCGCGATCGCCGGGCCGGAGTCGGCGAGGCGCCGGATCCGACCGGGACGACGCCCCTGACGCGTGGCGCTCTCGAGGCCGGGAGTGCTGCGGTCGTAGTGCGGGTCTCCGGGCAGCACGAGCCACAGGCCGGCGTAGAACAGGATCCCGCTGCCGCCGAGGACCGCCGTCACCAGGAACCCGGCGCGCACCCACAGCACCGGCACGCCGAGATGGCGCGCCAGCCCCGCCGCGACTCCGCCGATGATCGGGTGGCCGGTGTCGCGCGTGGCCTTGCGCTCCTCGGGCGGCGCGGTAGGCCCCGTCGTGGTGGGCGCGGTGGTGGTCATGATCCATCCATCGTCGCAGGTCGGCGGGGTGCGAACCACGAGGACGATCCCCGGCCGTACCCTGAGTCCCGGCCCCGGTGGCACGGGCGCGATCAGGGGTTCCCCCGATGGTGTACGCCGCGCCGTTGGCGCACCTTGGATGACATGACCACGACACCGCCCGACACCTCCCAGCCGCAGGGCCCGGCACCGGACACCGGTCCTCGCGTGGGATGGGACGACATCCGCGACCTCGCCCGGATCCGGCGCAGCCGCGCCAACCGGAAGGTCGCGGGCGTCGCCGGGGGGCTCGGTCGTCATCTCGACATCGACCCCGTGATCCTGCGGGTGGCGTTCGTGGTCCTCACCTTCTTCGGCGGCGTCGGCCTGCTGCTGTACGTCGCCCTGTGGCTGCTCCTCCCGGACGACGGCCAGGACTGGGCGAAGATCAAGCTCGACCGCCGCAGCCGGACGGTCGCGCTCGTCATGGTCGGCATCCTGGCGCTGGTCCTGCTGTTCTCCCACGGCTGGTGGGGCGGTGGCGGCGGCTTCTTCTTCGTCTCCCTGGTGGTGGTGGCGGCCGCGGCCGTGATCTCGACCCAGCTGCCCCATCGCGGAGATCCCTCGCACGTGCAGCAGGGCGAGCCTGCCCCTGGCACGACCGACCCGTCCGGAGCCACGTCCGCGACGGACACCGCGGTGTACCCGACCTCCTCGCCCGCGACGTACGCCGTGCCCGAGACGCCGCGCCCGCCGAACCCGCGGAAGAAGGGCCCGATCCTGTTCTGGTTCGCCCTCGCCGTGATGGCCGTCGCCCTCGGCCTCCTCGGGATCGCGGACCTGGCCGGCGCCGACGTCGCGCCGTCGGCGTACCCCGCGACCGTCCTCGGCCTCAGCGCGGCCTTCCTGCTCCTCGGCACGTTCTTCGGTCGCGCCGGCGGGATCATCCTGGTCGGGCTGGTCGCTGCCGCGGTGACCGTCGGCACCACGGTCGCCGACAAGTGGGATCCCCACAGCACGACCGTGATCCCCACGAGCTCGGCGCAGGTGCAGTCGGAGTACACGATGGACGTCGGCGAGATCCGGGTCGACCTCACCGACGTCCGCGACCCCGAGGCGCCTCGACGGCCGCACCATCCACGTGACCGGCAACGTCGGCCATCTCGAGGTGCTCGTCCCGACCGGTGTGACCGTCGTCGCGAACACCCAGGTCACCGGCATCGGCGGGATCAACGCGTTCGCCCGCGACGGCGGAGGCATCGACACCACGGTGAACGCGATCCACGACGCAGGTGCCGGCGCACCCCAGCTGACCATCGACGCCGACCTGCACGTCGGAGGCATCGACGTGCACCTCGGCCCGGACCACCGATTCGACAGGAGCTTCCGATGAGCGAGCACACCACCGAGACCATCTCGGACACCCCGGCTGAGCGAGCGGAGCTGGGCGGCCGGTCGGCACCCGGTCAACGTGCTCCACCTCGTCATGGGGGTCGCGTTCCTGGGGCTGTTCGTGAACTGGGCGCTGATCCAGTCGGGCACCCTCGAGGCGCACGACCTCCGCTGGCTGCTGCCGATCCCCTGGGTCGCGGCCGGCGCGGCGGGACTGATCGCCAGCGCACCGCGTCTGCGCGGCACCCGCGACTGAGACCTAGGCTCGAGGGCCCCGACCGCGTGGAACAGTGGCGCCATGCCGCTGCCACGCATCGGGGCCCTCGAGTCGCTTCCCGCGCTGTCCCACCCCGAGCTGCTCGCGCCACCGGTTCACGAAGCGCTCCGCGACTGGCCGGGCGCGACCGAGATCGCGGTCGTCGAGATCGACCCGGAGTACGCCGACACGGCTGCGATGAGCGAGAGGTACGACGTCCCCATGGCCGACGGCGCCAACTGCGTGGTGGTGATGGGCAGGCGCGAGGGACAGGAACGACTGGCCGCGTGCGTCGTGCGCGCCGACACCCGGGCCGACGTGAACAACCTGGTCAAGCGGACCCTCGACGTCCGCAAGGCGTCGTTCCTCTCGATGGACCGTGCCGTCGAGGAGTCCGGCATGGAGTACGGCGGCATCACCCCCGTCGGTCTGCCGGAGCCCTGGCGGGTGCTGGTCGACGACGCGTGCCTCGACATCCCCGCCGCCGTGATCGGCTCCGGCGTACGCCGCTCCAAGCTGCTCGTCCCCGGCCCCCTGCTCGCCGAGCTCCCCCGCGCCGAGGTGCTCTCCGGCCTCGGCCGCTGATCGTCCCCGGACGTCATACGACGTGGTCGCCCTAGCGACCGGAACGTATGACGTCCTGGGCCTCGCGTGGGCAACGATCCGGTCACGTCGCTTGTGCGCTCGTGAGCGGCGGCTCACCCTGCTGCCATGGGACGAATCGCGGCGGTGATGGTCGCCGCCGTGCTCGTGCTCGCCGGCTGCGGTGACGACTCGTCGTCCTCGCCGTCGTCGGGTCGGACCACGGGGACGGTCCCCAGGTCGTTCGCCTGCCCCGACCCGGCCGCGAAGGTCGAACCCGCCGCGGGCGACACTCTGCCCACGGGGGCGCGCGCGGCCCGGATCTGCTACTCGGCGGAGATGCCGGTGGAGTGGCAGCCGCCGCACGAGCCGCTCACGCACGACGTCGCCCGCCTCGTCGCGCTGGTGAACCGGCAGCAGGTCTACCCGCCCGCCGACGGCTGCAACGCCGACGCCGGTCCGGCGTACCGGATCGTCCTCGACTACCCCGACGGTGCACGCATGGTCAGCGGCGTCACCGCCGGATGTCGCGACGTGCGAGTGGGTGCCAGCGACCGCGAGGGCGGGCGGACGGTCTGGCGCGCCTACTTCCATCTCCTGGCTCAACAGCGCGAGCACGCGCGCCCGGGCCAGGTGCCGACGCGACCGATCTCCTGCCCCACGCGCCGGCATCCCGTGCCGTTCACGCCTCTGGCGGAGGTGGGCAGCCTCGGCCGGGCCAGGCTCTGCCTGTCCTCGGACGATCCGCAGGGAGTCACGATGACGAGCCGAGACCTGAGGATCCTCCGACACGACGTCCGGACCTCGGCCGGTCGTCGACAGGCGAGCTCCGTGCACCCCGTGACCTGCAGCAGGTCGCTCCGCTTCGGCTACGAGATCGTCGGCATCGACCGCTGGGGAGACACCGTCGACGTCCGCGCCTACTGCCGCGTCTACCCGATGGCCGTCCCGGGGACGTTCCGCACGGCCTACGTCCGCGAGCTGCCGGTGACCACCGCCATGTTCGAGCGACTCGTCGACGCTGCCCGCCGCTGACCACGGCCTTGCGACCGTGACAGCGGTTCTGTCACAGTCGGCAGGGTGAAGCTCTCGACCCAGCTGATGTACGCCGGCAACCCCCGCGAGGCGGCCGACCAGGTCAAGGCCCTCGAGGAGGCCGGCCTCGACACGATCTGGGTGGCGGAGGCCTACGGCTTCGACTCCCCCACGCTGATGGGCTACCTCGCGGCCAAGACCGAGCGGGTCGAGATCGGCAGCGCGATCCTCAACATCTACTCCCGCACCCCCGGCGCCCTGCTGCAGACCGCCGCCGGGCTCGACAACGTCAGCCAGGGCCGCGCGATCATCGGCCTCGGCGCCAGCGGACCTCAGGTGATCGAGGGCTTCCACGGCGTTCCGTACGACAAGCCGCTCGGTCGCACGCGCGAGATCGTCGACCTCCTCCGGCGCGGCCTGCGACGCGAGACGTTGGTGAACGACGGCATCTTCACGCTCCCGCTGCCCGCCGACCAGGGCCTCGGCCTGGGCAAGCCGCTGAAGCTGCTGAACAAGCCCGAGCGGCCCTCGGTCCCGCTCTACGTCGCCGCGCTCGGCCCGAAGAACGTCGAGGGCGTCGCGGAGTACGCCGACGGCTGGCTGCCGTTCCTGTTCGTGCCCGAGAAGTCCGCCGACGTCTGGGGCGAGTCGCTCGCCCGCGGCACGGCCAAGCGTCACGCGGGCCTGGGCCCGCTCGAGGTCTCCGCCGGCGGCATGGTCGCCATCGGCGAGGGGCCGGAGACCAAGGCCCTGCTCGACTTCGTCCGCCCGACGGTCGCCCTGTACGTCGGCGGCATGGGCGCGCGCGGGAAGAACTTCTACAACGACCTGATGTGCCAGTACGGCTACGAGAGGGAGGCGAAGGAGATCCAGGAGCTCTATCTCGGCGGCAACAAGCGCGACGCCGAGAAGCTGGTTCCCGCCGACCTCCTCGAGCTCGGCAACCTGGTCGGCCCCGCGTCGTACGTGAAGGAGCGGATCGCGGCGTTCGCCGAGGCCGGGGTCACGAACCTGCAGGTGATGCCCGCCAGCGACGACCCGGCCGCGACGATCCGTCAGCTGCGCGAGCTCGTCGACTGAACCCCGGCCGAACCCTCCGGGTCGTAGAGCCGGACCAGCCGTTCCATCACGTCGTTCCAGCCCTGCTCCGCGCCGCCCTCCGGCTCGTGCGCGACCGACGTGTGGGCGACGGTGACCAGCGTCCCCTCGTCCGCGGGCTCGAAGGTCACGACGACGGTGTCCTCCACGACGGCGTCCGGCTCGCCGTCGTCCTCCCAGCTCCAGGTGAAGACCAGTCGCCGCGGCGCATCGACCTCCGTGAAGACGCCGGTCACCGTCGCCCCGATCGCCGGGCTCGAGATCCGGTAGTGGCCGCCGGCCCTTGCGTCGACGTCGTACGTCGTCCCGGCCAGCTGGGGCCACCACCACGCCGCGAGCTGCTCGACGTCGGTCCATGCGCGGAAGACGCGCTCGGGTGACGCCACCACCGTGCGGCTGATCGTGATCGTGCTCTCGCTCATCGGCCCTCCTTCGGCTGGTCGGTCAGGTGCTGTTCCAGTCGGTCCAGGGCGTGCGACCACATCAGGCGGGTGCTCATCGCCCAGGTCGCCAGCTCCTCCAGGCTCCCCGGCACCAGCCGCACCGACGTCGTCCGTCCGGTCTTCTGCTTGGTGACCACCCCGGCGTCGAGGAGCACGTGCAGGTGCTTGTCGACGGCCGGCAGGGTGACGCCGAGCGTGTCCGCCAGGTCGGTCATCGACGCATCGCTCTCCGCGAGTCGCTCGATGATCGAGCGCCGCGGCCCGGAAGCGACAGCCGCTGCCACCGCGTCCAGACCATGCTTCACCATATAGTGAAGTATTGCAGGACCACTCCCCACCGTCGAGCCGGACGAGGCCACGGACCTCTCGGCCGCACTCGCATAGCCGTTGTCCGGCCCGCGGCCGCGGTGTTTGACTGCAGACCATGACGGCACTTCCGACGGTCCCGACCCCCCGCGTTCCCGTGACGACGACGTACCACGGCGTGGACGTCACCGAGGACTACCGGTGGCTCGAGGACGGCTCGTCCGAGGAGACGGTCCGGTGGACGGCGGCGCAGCAGTCGCGCACGCGTGCCTACCTCGATGCGATCCCGTGGCGGGCCGACCTGCGCGCCCGGGTCGAGGGATTGCTGCGCGCCGCCTCGACGGAGTACCTGCTCCTGAGCGCGGGCGGCGACCTGTTCTTCGCGCTCAAGGAGCAGCGGCCCCGGCAGCGGCCGATGCTGGTGGCGCTTGACCGACCTCGACGATCCCGCCACCGAGCGGGTCGGTCCTGGATCCCGTGGAGGTCGACCCGTCCGGGCGAGACGAACATCGACTGGTTCGTGCCCTCCCCCGACGGCAGCCGGGTCGCGGTCTCCCTGTCCGAGCACGGCGACGAGGACGGCACCCTGCACGTGTACGACGTGGCGAGCGGTGAGCACGTCGGCGCGCCGATCCCGCACGTCAACGTGATGGGCGGCTCGATGACCTGGCGCCACGACAGCGGCGCCCTCTGGTACACCCTGCCGGCCGAGGTCGGCTTCCATCAGCAGGTCTGGTTCCGCGACCTCGGGGCCGGCACCGACACGCTCGACCTGTCGGGACCCTTCGCCGAACCGCAGATCTCGGAGAACTTCCTGACCTCCTCCCCGGACGGCCGCTGGGCGATGGACCGCGTGCAGAAGGGTGACGGCGGCGAGTGGCAGATCTTCGTGCGAGCCCAGGCCGACGGCTCCGCCTGGTGGCAGGTCGCTGACATCCCCGACCGCTGCGTCCACGCCGTCCTGGGTGACGACGCGCTCTTCCTGCTCTCCCGGGACGGCGCCCCGAACGGCCAGGTGCTGCGGCTGCCGCTCGCGGACGGCGTCACCGTCTCCGACGCCGAGACGATCGTGCCCGCGAGCGACCGCGCCATCGACGACGTCACCGTGACCAGCGGCACGGTGTGGGTGGCCGACCTCGACGGCGGACCCCAGCAGGTGCGCCGCTTCGACACGAGTGGCGGGGCGCTCGCACCCGTCGACATCCCCCCGGTGAGCTCGGTGTCCTCGTTCGGCGCGCGCCTGACGCAGCTCCGGTCGAACCTGGTGGCGTGGCGGGGCGCGTCGTACACCGACGCCGGCACCTGGTGGGTCAGCGGCGACGGCGGCGACCCCACCCCGACGGCCCTCCGGACGACCACCTCGGTGGATCTCTCCGAGTACGTCGTGACGCGCGAGATGGCGACGTCCAAGGACGGCACCCTGGTCCCGATCTCGGTCATCTCCGCGGCCGACACACCGCGCGACGGCTCCGCTCCGGCGTTGTTGATCGCCTACGGCGGCTACGGCATCTCCATGGTGCCGACGTTCAGCGCGGAGCGGGTGCTCTGGCTCGAGCAGGGTGGCGTGTGGGCCGTGGCGAACATCCGCGGCGGCGGCGAGTACGGCGAGGCGTGGCACCAGGGCGGCCGGCTCACCACGAAGCAGAACTGCTTCGACGACTTCATCGCCTGCGCCGAGCACCTCGCGTCCGCCGGCTACACCAGCCAGGACAAGCTCGCGATCCTCGGCGGTTCGAACGGTGGTCTGCTGATGGGCGGGGTGCTCACCCAGCGGCCCGACCTCGCCCGGGCCGTGGTGGCCGCCGTCCCCGTGCTGGACTCGCTGCGCTCCGAGACGAGCACCAACGGCGTCTACAACATCACCGAGTTCGGCACCGTGTCCGACCCCGAGCACTTCGCGGCCCTGATGGCCTACTCGCCGTACCACCACGTGGCGGACCAGACCAGCTACCCGGCCGTGCTGCTCACGGCCGGCGAGCACGACACCCGGGTCGATGCGTGGCACGCCAAGAAGATGACCGCCCGTCTCCAGGAGGCGACCCGGTCCGAGCATCCGATCCTGCTGCGGATGGAAGCCGGCGGCCACCTCGAGGGCTCGCTCGACCAGACGATCGAGGAGTCCACGGACATCTACAGCTTCCTGTTCGACCAGCTGGGAGTCGGCTATCGCTCGGTGGCACCCGCGACGTAGCGTCGGGCGCGCGAGCTAGGCTGCCGCGGGTGTGGTCCGTGCGGTCGGAGAACTCGCTCCTGTCGATCTGCTCCCGCGACTCGGTGCTGTCCATCGGGAGCTCGCAGTCGTTCGCCTCGTTCGGGAGCGTCTGGTCGTTCGCCTCGGCAGGGTCGATCGGCTCGGCGATGTCGGCGGCGTCGCTGCTCTCGTACCAGAGCTCCGGCTCCGTCCTGAGCCACCAGGCCAACGGTTCGCTGCTCTCGAGCCAGGCCGACCGGGCCGTCCGCGGTCGGCGGAGCGACGGCCCGCTGCCGCGAGGAGTCGTCGCCGCCGGTGTCCTGGTGTCCACGGTCGCGCTCCTGTGGCATGCCTACCGACGGTCGAGCTCCCTTGCTTCATGACAGTCCCACTGTCACCGTGAGCCCATGACCCGCGCGATCTTCGAGCCGGAGCACGAGGCGTTCCGCGAGACCGTCGCGACGTTCCTCGACAAGGAGGCCGTGCCCCACCACGAGCAGTGGGAGAAGGACGGCATCGTCGACCGCGAGGTCTGGGCGAAAGCGGGCGCGCAGGGGCTGCTCGGGCTCCAGCTTCCTGAGGAGTACGGCGGAGGTGGCACGCCGGACTTCCGCTACAACGCCGTGGTGGGCGAGGAGATGACCACGCGCGGCGTCTACGGCTGCGCGTTCACGCTCTTCAACGACATGATCGCGCCGTACCTCGTGGCGAGCGCGACAGCGGAGCAGCAGGAGCGATGGTTCCCGGGGCTGTGCGCCGGCACCACGATCGCCGCGATCGCGATGACCGAGCCGGGCGCGGGGTCGGACCTCCAGGGCATCACGACCCGCGCGGTCGACGAGGGCGACCACTACGTCCTGACCGGTCAGAAGACCTTCATCTCCAACGGCATCCTGGCCGACCTCGTCGTCGTGGTCGCCCGGACGGATCCCGACGCCGGTCATCAGGGCATCTCGCTGCTCGTGGTCGAGCGTGGGATGGAGGGCTTCGAGCGCGGCCGCAACCTCGACAAGATCGGCCAGCACGCGCAGGACACCGCCGAGCTGTTCTTCGACCACGTGCGGGTGCCGAAGGAGAACCTCCTCGGCGAGCCCGGATCCGGCTTCGTCCAGCTGATGACGAACCTCGCCCAGGAGCGGCTGTCGATGGCGGTCAGCGCGGCCACCGCGTGCGAGTGGCTGGTCGAGACCTCGCTGGCCTATGCCCAGGAGCGCACGGCGTTCGGCCGCCCGATCGGGAAGTTCCAGCACACCCGCTTCACCATCGCCGAGATGGCGACCGAGGCGCACATCGCCCGCGTCTTCATCGACGACTGCCTGGCGCGGCACGTGCGCGGCGAGCTCGACGCGAAGACCGCGTCGATGGCCAAGTGGTGGACCACCGAGCTCCAGAACAAGATGGCCGACCGGGCCCTCCAGCTCCACGGTGGCTACGGCTACATGGCGGAGTACCCCGTGGCCCGAGCGTTCGTGAACTCCCGCGTCGGCACGATCTACGGCGGGACCACCGAGATCCAGAAGGAGATCATCGGTCGGTCGCTGGGGTTGTGACCGACTCGCCCCGCGCAACGTCATACGGACAGAGCCGTCCATGGCTCGATCCGTATGACGTGTGACGTATCACCCCGCAGGGAGCACACTCATCAAGGAAGAGCGCTCGGCCGCGGGGACCGGGCGCCGCCGACCACGGGAGCCCCCATGCAGCTCGAGCGCACGTTCAAGTTCAAGCCAGTACCGGCAGTCGAGGACGCCGTCCTCCATCCGTTCGCCGAGATCGACGATCCGCTGGGCCCGCTCGCGGCCCTTCCGGGGACCTGGAAAGGTCACGGTTTCAACACGATCTGGCGACCGCACCACAAGGTCCAGGACCGGTTCCTCGAGCTCAACCTCACCAAGGAGACGCTCGAGTTCGAGGAGATCCCGGGCGAGATCCCCAACCGCGGGCTGCTGATGAAGGACATCAACATGTTCGGCGTCCACTACCTCCAGCAGATCTCGGACACCACACTCAAGGCCGGTATCCACATCGAGCCGGGCATCTGGGCCACGGTGCCGAAGACGTCGGTGCCCAAGAAGCCGCCGACGGTCGTCCGGATGGCGTCGATCCCGCACGGCACGGCCGTCCTCGCACAGGGCGAGGCGTCGGTGATCGCCGGCCCGCCGATCATCGAGGCGACCGACATCATCCCGTTCGGCATCGGGGCACCCGGCACCAAGGGCTCCTTCCACGACGCCCAGCTCTCCTTCCCGGAGCTGAAGCTGTCGAAGAAGACGGACTTCCGCCTGCCGTCGGACGCCTCGACCGTGCCCGGCATCACGCAGGCGATGGTGCGCAACCCGAATCGCGTGCTCACCGCCGCGATCGCCGGCCAGGACATCGTGAACACCGTGGTCCTGCGGGTGCGGGCACGGAACACGCGGCCCAAGAACGTCGGCACGGCCAACACGTTCTTCCTCGGCAAGAACGCCAGCGCCGACGTCGTCACCGCGACGTTCTGGATCGAGACCGTGAAGAAGCCGGGCGGCGGCCACTTCCTGCAGCTGCAGTACACCCAGCTGGTCATCCTGGACTTCAACGGCCTGAGCTGGCCCCATGTCTCGGTGGCCACCCTGCGGAAGAAGGCGGACACCGCCTCCATCTCCCGCGACGCGGCCCTGATGACCGTGCCCGGGGCGAAGAAGTCGAGTGAGACCGACCTCGTCTGAGGTACCTCAGGCTCGATCACGATCCGACAACAGCCTGCGAACTCGGGGGAAACCCCGATGACGGGGCTTGGCCACTTCTGCTGGACTCGGGGACATGCAGAGACAGATAGCGGGGAAACTCACGGGGCGAGTCACGAAATGGATCGTGCTCGCGTTATGGATCATCATCGTTGCCGCGGCCGGGTCGGTCGCCAGCAAGCTCACTGACGTCCAGGACAACCAGGCGTCGTCCTGGCTGCCCGCCAGTGCCGAGTCGACCAAGGCTCTGGACAAGCTGGCGCCGTTCCAGGACCAGAACGAGATCCCGACCGTCCTGGTGTACGAGAAGACGTCCGGCCTGTCCCAGGCGGACCTCGCCGAGATCGGCCGCCAGCTGGACCAGGTCCAGCAGATGAAGGGAGCCATCCCGGCCAAGGGCCCGGACGGGAACGAGGTCCAGCCGAGCCAGCTGGTGCAGGTGTCGAAGGACGGTCAGGTCGCCCAAGGGATGGTGACCTTCAACTTCGGCAAGGACGGCTGGAACAAGCTGCCCGACGTCAAGGACGACATCGAGAAGATCGCCCATGTGGACGGCGCGCACGTGTACGTCGCCGGGCCAGGTGGTCAGGCGGCTGACTCCGCCGCCGCCTTCGCCGGCATCGACGGGAAGCTGCTGTACAGCACCGTCCTCGTCGTCGTCATCATCTTGCTGCTGACCTACCGCAGTCCGCTGTTGTGGCTGCTTCCGGTCATGTCCGCAGGCGTGGCACTGACCTGTGCCCAGGCGGTCATCTACCTGCTCGCCAAGCACGCCCACCTCACCGTCAACGGGCAGAGTGCCGGCATCTTGACGGTGCTGGTGTTCGGCGCCGGCACCGACTACGCCCTCCTGCTCGTCGCGCGATATCGAGAAGAGCTGCATCGCCACGAGGACCGGCACGAGGCCATGGCATTCGCCCTGCACCGGGCGACGCCGGCGATCATCGCCAGCGCGCTGACCGTGGTGCTCGGCATGCTGTGCCTGGTCTTCGCGGACATGAACTCCACCGCCGGCCTGGGGCCGGTGGCTGCGATCGGGATCGGCGTCGGGCTGTTGGTGATGATCACGTTGCTGCCGGCGTTCCTGGTGATCTTCGGCCGGTGGATCTTCTGGCCGCGTCGGCCGATGTTCGACACCCTCGAGCCCACGGCGACCGGCTTCTGGGCGCGCGTGGGTGCCCGCATCGCACCCCGCCCGCGCGTGGTGTGGGCCGCGACCGCGCTGGCGCTGGCGGTCTGCAGCCTCGGGGTCCTGCAGCTCAACGCGCACGGCCTGGCCACCAAGGACGCCTACACCAAGGACTTCGACTCCGTCACCGGACAGCAGGCCCTGGTGGACCACGGTCTCGCCGACACCTCGACCCCGGTCCAGGTGGTCGCCAACGCCGACCAGGCTCAGGCGGTCACCCAGGCCATGGAGGGTGTCTCCGGGATCGGGAACCCGTCACCACCGATCGTCAAGAACGGTGTCGCCCTGATCCAGGCGAACGTGACCTCCGACCCGACGTCGAAGGCGGCGTTCTCGACCGTCGACCGGGTCCGCGAGGCGGTTCATCGGGTGCAAGGAGGCGACGCCCTCGTCGGCGGTGGCTCAGCGATCAACACCGACATCGAGAACGCCTCGTTGCAGGACGACAAGGTGATCATCCCGTTGGTGCTGCTCGTGGTGATGATCGTGCTGATGGTGCTGCTACGTGCCTTGCTCGCGCCGCTGCTCCTGGTGGCGACGGTGGTGCTGTCGTTCGGCGCCTCGCTGGGCCTCAGCGCGCTGGTCTTCCGCCACGTGTTCGGCTTCGCGGGGGCGGATGCGTCGCTACCGCTGTTCGTCTTCGTGTTCCTGGTGGCCCTGGGCATCGACTACAACATCTTCTTGATGACCCGGGTCCGCGAGGAGACGCCACAGCACGGCACCAGGCGGGCCTCGCTGATCGCGCTCGGTGCCACCGGTGGCGTGATCACGTCGGCCGGTCTCGTCCTCGCGGCGACCTTCGCGGTGCTGGCGACGCTGCCACTCGTGGCGTTCGCCGAGATCGGGTTCGCGGTCGCCCTGGGCGTGCTGCTCGACACGTTGATCGTGAGGTCCATCCTGGTCACCGCGATCAACCTCGACGCCGGTAGCAGGATCTGGTGGCCGAGCAAGCTCGACCGTGGCGGTGAGCCGACCCCGGTCGAGGCCGCCGAGCAGGTCGAAGCGCTCGAAGGCTGACGGGTACGCGGGTGACTACCCTCGCTCGATGGTGAAGACCTGATCGAGCTTGGTCACCTGGAACAACCGGAGGAGCCGCTCGTCCGGGCATACGACGGTGAACGATCCGCCCAGCGAGTCGGTTCGCCGGTGCGCGCTGATCAGTGCACCCAGCGCGGTGGAGTCCAGGAACGTGGTGTCGGTCAGGTCCACGACGATGTGGGCCTGACCGGCGTCCAGGGCACCCGTGATCGCCTGACTCAGCTCCTGATGTGTCGCCAGGTCGAGCTCACCCCGTGGCCTGATGACGGTCCGACCCCGATCGTCCTGACTCGTCTCGACCGAGAAGTCGTTCATGGATCCTCCCAGTGATCGGAGCCGCCCGTCAGATGGCTCGACCGTTTCGGTCGAGCGATTCGCCGACCGCTCGTGCACTAGCCTAGGGCGATGGATGCGGGGGCTCGCTGGAACGTGCATCAGAGCGGCCCCGAGGGCGGCCCGGTGCTGCTCTTCGCCCACGGGTTCGGGTGTGACCAGCACATGTGGCGACACGTGGCCGGCGCCTTCGAGGACGAGTTCCGCGTCGTCCTCCCACTTCGGTGAGGAACGGTTGATGGACCTGCTCGAGGTCCTGGGACCCCATCCGGACCCGCTCGTGCGAGGCGTGCTGGCCGAGATCCTGGACTTCCAGGACCAGCCCCGGGACGACATCGCGATGCTCGCCGTGCACGTGCCGACGGAGCAGCCTCCCAGCTGACCCCGGCCCCCGCGGTCAGCCGTGCAGGCGGACCGGCACGGACTCCACGCCGTACACGATCGACTTGGCGTGGTAGGCGAGCTCCTCGGCGGGCACGGCGAGGGTGAGGTCCGGGAAGCGCCGGGCGAGGGCGGGGTACGCCGCCCGCAGCTCCATCCGGGCCAGCTCGGCGCCGACGCAGCGGTGGAAGCCGTACCCGAACGCCAGGTGGGACGACGTCGCGCGCGACGGGTCGAACCGGTCGCCCGCGGCGTACGTCCGGGGGTCGCGGTCGGCTCCCGGGAGGTGCACCATCACGCACGAGCCCTTGCGCACCTTGTGCCCGCCGACGACGACGTCGTCCTTGGCGAAACGTGGGAAGGCCACCTGTACGACGGAGAGGTGACGCAGCAGCTCCTCGACGGTCGGGGTGACCGACGCCGGGTCGCTGGCCATGCCGGCGTACAGCTCCGGGCGGCCGAGAAGGACGACGGTCCCGAGCGCCAACATCGACGCCGACGTCTCGAGGCCACCGGTGAACGCGCCGTCGGCCAGGCCACCGAGGTCGAAGTCGGTGATCTCGTCGCCGTGCTCGCGAAGGATCTGGCCGATCAGGCCGGGACCTGGGTCGGTCCGCTGCCGTGCACACTCGGCGAAGAGGAAGTCGCGGGACTCGCCGACCGCGCCCATGATCGCGGCGCCACCGATCGTCACGTCGAACCGGGCCGAGCCCAGCGCCCGGAAGGTCTCGCGATCCTCGTCGCGCAGGCCGAGCAGCTCGCAGATCACGCTGAAGGGGATCGGGAACGCGAACGTCTTCGCCAGGTCGACGACACCGTCGTTCTCGGACGCGACCTGCTCGGTCTCGTCGAGCTGGTGCTCGATGATCCGGTCGATGGCCGGCTTGAGCCGGGCGAGCCGGCGCATCGTGAACTCGGGCGTCAGCAGCTTGCGGAGGCGGGTGTGCTCGGGCGGGTCGGTGAAGCCGAGGCCACCGATGTCGCCGTTCTCGGCACCGGACCTGCCGTAGTAGGGCCGCACGTCGGTGGAGTACGACGTGAGGTCGGCGAGCACCTCGCGCGCCTCCGCGTCACCGGTGACCAGCCAGATGTCCATGCCCATGAACGTGACCAGCTTGGAGACGGGATCCTGCGCCCGGAGCTCGCCGACGCGGGCCACCGGGTCGGCCAGGTGCCGGTCGAGCGGCCAGCTGAGCCGGTCGGGCACACGGTGCATCTGCGTGAGGTCGATGCCACCGGCCCGCGCCACCAGTCGGCGGCGCACGGCTCCCTTGACGGCTTCCATCAGCGGCACGGCCCCCAGGGTACGGGTGATGCCCGTGAGAACGCTGAGAGGCCCGGCGACCGGCGTGGTCAGCCGAGGCTCTGCAGGATCTCGGCGGCCGGAGCCCGCCGCGCCGCCCGGAATCCCGTCCCGCCCACAGGTTGACCCGCTCGGGATCTGCAGCCGCGGCCGCCGCCCGGCGGATCGGCCGGGTCAGATGGTGGATCGCCGGGTAGCCGAGCGGCGCGCCGGCGTCGTACGCGTCGGAGAAGGCGTTCCGGAGCCCCCTCGCCGGGCGGCCCGTCCAGCCGCGCATCACGGCGGTCTCCCGGCCATGGTCGGCCAGCCCGGCCCGGTGGGCCGGCGAGGCTCCGCTCTCGTCGGCCAGCAACAGGAGCGTGCCAACGGCTGCAGCATCGGCGCCCTCGGCGAGGAGGTCTTCCACGTCGGCGCGAGTGGCGACGCCTCCGGCGGCCAGCAGAGGGAGGTCGACGCCGGCTCTCACCTCGCGGAGGAGCTCGGCCAGGGGCCGATCGGCCGGGATGCGGTCGGGCATCAGCGTCCCGGAGTGACCACCAGCGGACGACGCCTGGACGACGAGCACGTCGACGCCCGCATCGGCCGCCTGCCGTGCCTCCTCGGCCGAGGTGACGGTCTGCGCCAACAGGCTCCCGGCCCGGCGAAGGGCGCCCAGGGACGCGGCATCGGGGATCCCGAAGGTGAACGACACGACCGGGACCGGGTGGTCGATCAGGAAGTCGACCTTGTCCTGCCAGTGGTCGTCGTCCTCGACCGGGTGCTCGGGGAGGTCGGCGCCGTACCGCTCCGCCTCGGGCCGGATCAGCTCGCGGTACGCCGCGTACGCAACCGGGTCGACGGGCACCGGGCAGGGGGCGAACAGGTTCACGGCGTACAGCGAGGTCTCCGCGCACACCCGGGTGACGTGCTCGGCCAGGGCGTCGGCGGTGAGGTAGCCACCGGCCAGGAATCCCAGCGACCCGGTGGTGGCCGCGGCCAGCACCAGCGCCGAGGTGGTCGGGCCACCCGCCATCGGGGCGGCCACCACGGGGCTCGTCGCGCCGAGGTCGGTCAGCCAGGTCACCCCCCGACGCTAGCCCGCTCTCTAGACTCCTCGCGTGATCGCCGAACGACTGCGCGAGCTCGGGATCGTCCTCCCCGCCCCCTTCCCGCCCGGCGGCAACTACGCCTCGTGCGTGGTCGACGACGGCATGGTCTACGTCAGCGGGCACGGGCCGATCGACGGGGACACGATGATCCGCGGCAAGGTCGGCGGCGACCTGTCCGTCGAGCAGGGCCGTGAGGCGGCCCGGATGACCGGGCTCTCGATCCTGGCCACGATGAAGGCCGAGCTCGGCGACCTCGACCGGATCGCCCGGATCGTCCGGGTCCTCGGCATGGTCAACGTCGCGCCCGGCTTCGACCGGACGCCGACCGTCATCGACGGCTGCTCGGACCTGCTCGTCGAGGTGTTCGGCGAGGCAGGGCGGCACGCCCGGAGCGCGGTGGGGCTCGCCGAGCTGCCGTTCGGCATCGCGGTCGAGGTCGAGCTGACGGCCCGCCTGCATCCGTGACATGCCTGGGCCCACGGTCGATGCTGGGCCCATGACCACGAACGCCGGCGAGGTCGGCCTGACCCAGGAGTCCGCCCTCGAGGTGCTCGCGTTCCTCGTGACCGCGGCCCGCACGCAGACCGAGGAGGCCGCGGAGTACGGGCCGATGCGTCTGCTGATGGGTGCGCGCGCCCTCGCTCAGGGGATGGCACCGCATGTCGGCGACAACACGACCTTGCGTGCGTTGGTCGACGAGGTCGGGGCGCTCGAGCCCGTACGGACGCCGACCCGCGACCGCGAGGCCTATCTCGCCTCCCTCGACGCGCTGTGCGAGCACGTCGCCGACGCCCTGCTGACCCAGGTCGGACGGGCATGAGCCCGACCGCACCCAGCCCCGTCTACGACGCCCTCCGCACCCGCCGTGTGACGCGCGCGATGAGCGCCGAGCCGGTGGCACCCGACCTCGTCGACCGGGTGGTGGCGGCGGCACGGTGGGCTCCCAACGCGGGCAACCGGCGACTCCAGCCGGTGCAGGCCGTGACCGACCCGGTGACCCTGCGCCTGCTGCGCGCCGTCTCGCCCGGGATGGTCCCGCGCCCGCAGGCGGCCGTCGTGATCTGCCTGGACACCGCACGGGCCGAGGAGTTCGGCTTCCAGCCAGGCCACCGCGGCCTGTACGTCGACATCGGCACCACCGCCGCCACCCTGCTGCTGGCCGCGCACAGCCTGGGCGTCGGCGCGTGCCCGGTCACGTCGTTCAGCCGCGCGGCCGCAGCCCGGATCCTGGGCCTGCGCCCCGGCCTGTCGCCGGAGATGATCGTCTGCCTCGGGCACCCGGCGGACGCCCAGCCGGCGACGCTGTCCGCGCTGACCCACGGGTAGGACGTCGGCCTACCCCGACGACGCGAGGCGGAATCGCGGTTCTTACTCGGGACTGTCCAGGAACTCACGCGTCTTCGCGATCGCGAACCCGCGCATCTGCTCGAACGTCGGCTTCGGCGGGATCGCGATCTCGTCGGGGTTGGTCACGCAGTCCACCAGCGCCGGCCCGTCCACGGCGAGGGCGGCCTTGACGGCCGACTCGACCTCGTCGGGATGCTCGGCCCGGAACCCGCGCATCCCACAGGCCTCGGCGACCCGCGAGAAGTCCGGGTTGTGGAGGACGGTCCCGAACTCCGGGAGTCCTACCTGCTCCATCTCGAGCTTGACCATCCCGAGCCGGCCGTTGTCGAACACGATCAGCTTCACCGGCAGGTCGTGGCTGACCGCGGTGAGCAGGTCGCCCATCAGCATCGAGAGCCCGCCGTCCCCGCAGAACGCGACGACCTGCCGGGCCCGGTCGAGGCCCTGCGCCCCGAGTGCCTGCGGCATGGCGTTCGCCATCGAGCCGAGGTTGTAGGAGCCGATCAGTCGGCGCTGCCCGGTCATCCGCACGAACCGTGAGAGCCAGACCGTCGCCATCCCGGTGTCGCTGGTGAAGATCGCGTCCGCGGCCGCCAGGCGGTCGACGGTCGCCGCGACGAGCTCGGGGCGGATCCGGTGCTCGGGGTTGTCGACCTTGCGCCGCAGCAGACCCTTCGGCTTGCTCTCGTACGCCGGGTCGGCCAGCTCGAGCTGACGCCGCTGCCAGCGGTGGTAGGACGACCGGCACTTCTCCAGGTGGCCCGGGTCGGGCTTGGCGTCGACGAGCGGAAGCAGCGCCTGCAGACCGTGCCTGGGCATCGCCGACCAGCGCGTGGTCGACCGCCGCCCGCCGGCCGATGTGCGCACCGCGCACGTCGAGCTGGACGACCGTCTTGCCCTCGGGCAGGAACGCCCGGTACGGGAAGTCGGTCCCGAGCATCACCAGGGTGTCGCACTCGCTGAACGCGATCGCCGTGGCGTGGTTGCCGATCAGGCCGGACTGGCCGACGTCGTACGGGTTGTCGTCGTCGAAGCCCTCCTTCGCCTTGAGCGTGACCACCATCGGGGCCGTCAACCGCTCGGCGAGGGCCAGCACCTCGGTGCGGGCGTGGCGCGCGCCCTGCCCGACGAGCAGCGTGACCGGACCGCCGGCGTTGATCGCGTCGGCGGCAGCACGCAGCGACTCGTCCGAGGGGGCGGGCGCCGGGACCGCGTCGACGAACCGCGGGACAGCGGTGTGCTTCGGCAGGTCGAGGCCGCCGACGTCGCCCGGCAGGGTGAGGACGGCGACGCCCTGCTCCTGGAGAGCGGCGTTGACCGCCTGCTCGATCAGCGACGGGATCTGGTCGACGCTGGTGACCGTCTGGCAGAACACCGACACGTCGGCGAACAGCGCGTCGTTGTCGACCTCCTGGAAGAAGTCGCTGCCCATGTCCTCGCGCGGCACCTGGCCGGTGATCGCCAGCACCGGGGTGTGGCTCTTCTTCGCGTCGTACAGGCCGTTGAGCAGGTGGATGGCGCCCGGCCCGACGGTGCCCATGCAGACCCCCAGCCGACCGGTGAGCTGTGCCTGGGCGCTCGCGGCGAACGCCCCGGCCTCCTCGTGGCGTACGCCGACCCACTCGACCCGGTCCTCGCGCCGGATCGCGTCGGTGACCGGGTTCAGCGCGTCACCGACGACGCCCCACACCTGGGTGACCCCGTGGTCGGCGAGCGCGGTGATCAGGAGGTCGGCGACAGTCGTGCTCACGGTGGTTCCTCTCAGACGGTGAACCGGTCGGGGTCGGCCAGCGCCCAGTCCCGGGCCCACCGGCCGTCCGGGGGCTCGCTCAGCAGCTGGCCCGGCTCGAGGTGGTGGAAGATCTCGGCGTACGACGCGACCTCGTCGTACCCGACCCGGCGGCGCAGCATGTGCGGGCGGAGGTCCTCGGGTCGCGAGACGCCCAGGGAGGCCATCACCTGCACGGCCTGCTGCACGCACTGCTCCTGGTAGTGGAAGACCCGCTCGGTCTTGTCCGGCACGTTCAGCGCCCGCTGACGCCGACGGTCCTGGGTCGCGACCCCGACGGGGCAGGTGTTGGTGTGGCAGGTCTGGGCCTGGATGCAGCCGACCGCCATCATCATCGCGCGGGCCGCGTTGGTGTAGTCGGCTCCCTGCACCAGTCGCTTGACGACGTCGATCCCGCTGGCGACCTTGCCGCTCGCGCCGATCCTCACCCGGTCGCGCAGCCCCACCCCGACCAGGCAGTTGTGCACGGTGAGCAGCCCCTCGGTGAGCGGCGTACCGATGTGGTCCTCGTACTCCAGCGGCGCGGCCCCGGTGCCGCCCTCGCCGCCGTCCACGATCACGAAGTCCGGTGTCACCCCCTCGGCGACCATCGCCTTGCAGATGCCGAGGAAGTCGGCGCGCGAGCCGAGGCAGAGCTTGAATCCCGCGGGCTTCCCGTCGGTCAGCTCGCGCATCCGCGCCATGAAGAGGACCAGCTCGCGCGGCGTGGAGAACACCCGGTGGTAGCTGGGCGAGACGCACTTCTGTCCCTGCGGTACGCCGCGTGCCTCGGCGATCTCCTGGGTCACCTTGGCGCCGGGGAGGACCCCGCCGATGCCGGGCTTGGCACCCTGGCTGAGCTTGAGCGAGGTCATCTTGACCTGCGGGTCGGCCGCGGTGTCCCGGAACTTCGCCGGGTCGAAGTCGCCGTCCTCGGTGCGCGCGCCGAAGTAGCCGGAGCCGATCTCCCAGACGAGGTCGCCGCCGTTGCGGTGGTACTTGCTCAGCCCGCCCTCGCCGGTGTCGTGGGCGAAGCCGCCTCGGGCGGCGCCCTGGTTCAGCGCCGTGATCGCGTTCCCGCTCAGCGCCCCGAAGCTCATCGCCGAGACGTTGAGCAGCGCCATCTCGTAGGGCTGGGTGCAGTCGGGTCCGCCGATCCTGACCCGCGGCGCGTGGTCGGGCGGGTCCACCGGCTTCGTGGAGTGGACGAGGTACTCGTAGCCGGGCTGGTCGACGTCGCGCTCCGTGCCGAAGGGCTGCTCCTCCTTGAGGTTCTTCGCCCGCTGGTAGATCGAGGAGCGGGTGTCGCGATCGTAGGGGCGGCCGTCCCAGTTGCGCTCGATGAAGTACTGCTGGAGCTCGGGCCGGACGTCCTCCATCAGGAAGCGGAGGTGACCCAGCACGGGATAGTTCCGCAGGATCGAGTGCCGGGTCTGGAGCACGTCGTACGCCGCGAGGAGGAGCAGGGCGGCGAGCACCCCGAGCAGCACCCACCAGCCCCAGCCGCCGATCGCGGCCGCGAGCGTGGTCAGAGCACCCAGGACGAGGAGGAGCCCGAGGACGAAGAACTTCAGCACGCGACCGGTCTACCACCCAACCCGTCGGCCCCGGCTCACCCTCGTGGCCGAGCACGCGGCCGGCGCCCGAGCGTTCATCCAGTCAGGCGATCGGCAGGATCTGACCCCCAATCTGGGACCATGACGACGGATCACGCCATGCCCAGGGGGCGGATCATGCTGAACAAGGTCCCCGAGGTCACGGCCTACTTCTGGATCATCAAGATCCTGTGCACCACGGTCGGTGAGAGCTTCGCCGACTACATCAACGAGACGCTCGGTTTCGGGTTGACGAACACCACCGTGCTGTTCTCGGCGGCGCTGGCTGTCACGCTGGTCTTCCAGTTCCGGTTGAACCGCTACCTGCCCTCGGTGTACTGGCTCGCGGTGGTGCTCATCAGCGTCGTCGGCACGCTGGTCACAGACAACCTGACCGACGGACACGGCGTACCGCTCTGGTTCAGCTCGACGTTCTTCGCCGTGCTGCTCGCGATCGTCTTCTCGGTCTGGTACGCCCGGGAACGCACCCTGTCCATCCACAGCATCGTGACCGCCCCCCGTGAGGCCTTCTACTGGGTCGCGGTGCTCGTCACGTTCGCCCTCGGCACGGCGGTGGGCGACTGGACGCTCGAGCTCACTGGTTGGCCGCCCGGCAAGTCCGTCCTGCTCCCGCTGGCACTGATCCTCACCGTTCTCGTCGCCTGGCGACTCGGCATGGGACCGGTGCTGAGCTTCTGGCTCGCCTACATCCTCACCCGCCCGCTGGGCGCGAACATCGGCGACTGGCTCGCCTCGCCGAAGGCCGAGGGTGGTCTGGGGCTCGGGACGCTCGTGACCAGCGTCGTGTTCCTCGGAGCGATCATGGCCGTGGTGGTGTTCCTGACGATCACCGGCGCCGACCGCACCGAGTCCGTGCGGAGCCACGACGACGAAGACGTTCCCGAGGGTGTGCGGTAGTCGCGATGGACGACACCAGAAGGCAGCGAGTCCTGGTCGTCACCGACAAGGCCGAGCCGAGCCCTTCCCTGCTCGAGGCGATCCGGCATCGGACGCAACAGGGCCAGGCTCAGGTCCGGCTGGTCGTGCTCAACCCGGCCCGCGCGGAGCTCAACCTGATCCATCCTGAGCGTCACGACAAGGCGATCGAGGCCGAGCACGTTCTCCACGCCGCCATGCCCCGGCTGACCGAGGCGGCCGGCGGTCGGGTCATCGGATCGGTCTCGGTCCGGCACGATCCCATGGACGCCATCGAAGAGGTCATGTTCAGCGAGCCGATCGACGAGGTCCTCGTCGACGTACGAGCCCACCACCTCGCGTCGCTCCTCCACCAGGACCTCGAACATCGACTCAGGCACCATCACGTCACGGTCACCACCATCCGGCACGAGGAGCCGCAGCAACACGGGAGCCACGCTCCCCCGCCCTGACCAGCGGTCGATGGGCGGGTGTGACTGCGATGAGCGACGGCGCGATCAGGGGCCCTGACGCATGCCCCAGGAGGGTGCTCGACTCCCTGAGGGCTCGTGACCGAGCTGACGGGAAGCGGCCCCGCCCCTGCTCAGTCCCCGGTGACGCCGTCGATCAGCTCGCGGACGACGTCGGCGTGGCCGTTGTGCCGCGCGTACTCCGCCACCAGCCCCAGCATCACCCGCCGGACGCTCAACGTCCGCCCGTGTCTGGTGGTGACGGTCGCGTCCGGGTCGACGTCGGCCGTGGTCAGCCGCGCTCGCTCGACCAGCGCGACGTACCGCTCGACGTCGGGCAGGAGACCCTCGCTGCGGTCGACGTCCCAGTCCCAGTCCTCTTCGTCGCCGTCGGAGTAGGGGTAGGGCTCCGTCAGCCCGGCGACGCCTTCCACGAACCAGTACTGCTCGATCGTCGTCAGGTGCCGCACCAGGCCGTGCAACGTCGTGTCCGAGCCGACCGTGCGCTGCCGCGCCTGCTCCTCGGTGAGGCCCTCGAGCTTCCCCAGGAGCGTCGCCCGCTGGAAGTCCAGCTCGGCGTTCAAGGCGACGAGCTCCGGCGCGACGTCGGGCTTGGCGATGCGCTCCATCGGTGAGGTGAACGTCATGCGCCCATCCTGGCCGTCGACGGGTTCGGACCGGGCCGCGTGCGCGCGATGACGTGGTGACCTCGCCGCCTCCACAGCATGGTCGACGAGAGCCCGAGCAGCGGCGGTCCCGAACCCCTGACCTCGGAACTCAGGAGCGACTTCGTAGCCGATCTCGACGGTGCGCTCGACCGGCGCGGCGGCGAAGCCACCCGAACGTCCTCCGCTCAACCGAGAACCCGGCGCACCTCACGGGCGATCTCGACATCCTCGGCAGCACGGACGACGACGGTCTGCACGGAGGCGCCGGGGGCCGTGATGTCGGCATCCGCGGTGGCCGCGTTGGCAGCTTCATCGAGGACGACGCCGAGGTGCGCGAGTCTGCGGCCGGCCTCAGCTCGCAGCTCGGGGGCGTGTTCCCCCATGCCGCCGGTGAAGACCAGCACATCGAGTCCTCCGGCGCTGACGGTCATCGCACCGATCTCGCGTACGAGTCGGTGCAGGTAGACGTCGAGGGCGAGCGTCGCATCGGCGTCCCCGGCCTCGTGCCCAGCAAGGACGTCGCGGTAGTCGCCGGACGTACCTGACAACCCCTTCAGTCCCGACTGGTGCTCGAGCACCTGACCGAGCGTCGTCGCATCGACCTCGGCGTGCTCGAGCAGCCACAGCACGAGGCCCGGGTCGAGTGAGCCGGCCCTGGTCTGCATCACCAGGCCGGCGAGGGGGGTGAAGCCCATGGTGGTGTCGACCGACCGCCCGTCGCGAACGGCGCAGAGCGAGGCTCCCGCACCGAGGTGGCAGGAGACGACCCGCAGGTCGACGACGGAACGACCGACGATCTCCGCGGCTCTCCGCACGGCGTAGGCGTGGGAGAGGCCGTGGAACCCGTAACGACGCAGGGAGTACCGACGGTTCCAACCTCGAGGAAGGGCGTACGTCGCCGCCTCCTCGGGGATCGTGGCGTGGAACGACGTGTCGAACGCCGCCACGGCAGGCACCTCGATGAGGCGCCGCACGGCGCGGATCGCGGCCACCGCGCGCGGGTTGTGCAGCGGTGCCAGATCGTCGATCGAGTCGAGATAGGAGATGACGTCCTCGTCGACAGCCACCGACTCACGGAACCGAGGTCCCCCGTGGACGACCCGATGTCCGACCGCGTTCACGCCGGGCGTCGCATCGAGGAACTCGCGCATCGGTTCGAGGTGCTCGGCCCCATCCCACGTCTCCACCGTCGTCGCCTCGAGCACGGCGTCGTCGTCCAGCACGCTCAGCTTGAGGCTGCTCGACCCGGCATTGACGACCAGCACCCGCACGATCAGGCCTCGGGTGTGTTGCGCGACGGAGCGGCAGTACGCCGGTGCGGCCCCTGGCCGGTTCCCCACTGCCAGTCGCGCACCTCGGGCATGTCCTCGCCATGGGTGCGCACGTACTGCGTGTGCTCGATCAGCCGGTTGCGCAGCCACTCGCGCGCCTCTCCCCCACGCTCGCGCAGGCTCGGAACCCGGTCGATCACGTCGAGGGCGAGGTCGAAGCGGTCGATCTGGTTGAGCACCGTCATGTCGAAGGGCGTCGTGGTGGTGCCCTCTTCCTTGTAGCCGCGAACATGGAAGTTGTCGTGGTTGGTACGGCGGTAGGTGAGGCGGTGGATCAGCCACGGGTAGCCGTGGTAGGCGAAGATCACCGGCTTGTCAGAAGTGAACAGCGCGTCGAAGTCGGCGTCCGGCAGGCCGTGCGGATGCTCGCGGTGGTCCTGCAGGCGCATCAGGTCCACCACGTTGACGAAGCGGATCCTGAGGTCGGGGAAGAAGCCGCGCAGCAGGTCGACCGCGGCCAGCCCCTCCATGGTCGGCACATCGCCGGCGCACCCGATCACCACGTCGGGCTCCTCGTCACCATCGCTGCTGGCCCACTCCCAGATGCCGATGCCCTTGGTGCAGTGGATGACCGCGTCGTCCATGTCGAGGTACTGCAGAGCCGGCTGCTTCCCGGCCACGATCACGTTGACGTACTGCTTGCTGCGCAGGCAGTGGTCCCCGACCGAGAGCAGGGTGTTGGCATCCGGCGGGAGGTAGACGCGGACGACGCTCGCCTTCTTGTTCACGACGTGGTCGATGAAGCCGGGGTCCTGGTGGGAGAACCCGTTGTGGTCCTGCCGCCACACATGGGACGTGAGCAGGTAGTTCAAGGACGCGACCGGCCGTCGCCACGGGATGCGGTTGCTGCTCTCCATCCACTTCGCGTGCTGGTTGAACATCGAGTCGACGATGTGCACGAACGCCTCGTAGCAGGAGAAGAACCCGTGTCGACCGGTCAGGAGGTAGCCCTCGAGCCATCCCTGGCAGGTGTGCTCGGACAGGATCTCCATGACCCGTCCGTCAGGGGCCAGGTGGTCGTCGTAGTCGTAGGTCTCGGCGTTCCAGGCCCGGTCGGTCACCTCCAGGATGTCCTGGAGGCGGTTGGAGTTGTTCTCGTCCGGCGAGAAGACGCGGAACCGATCGGAGTTACGGGCCATCACGTCCCGCAGGAACGTGCCGAGAACCCTGGTGGCCTCCACCGCGCCGGTTCCCGGTTCGGTGACCTGCACGGCGTACTCGCGGAAGTCGGGAAGGCGCAGGTCGCGCAGAAGGAGACCGCCGTTCGCGTGGGGGTTCGCGCTCATCCGCCGCGGGCCGGCGTGGATGCAGTTCTGCGATGTCCGCGACCGGGGCCCCGGCCGCGTCGAACAGCTCCTCGGGTCGGTAGCTGCGCAACCACTCCTCGAGGATGCGGCGATGGCTCTCGTTCTGGCGGGCGTCGGCGAAGGGCACCTGGTGGGAGTGCCAGTACCCCTCGATGCGCTGACCGTCGACCTCCTTGGGGCCGGTCCAGCCCTTGGGGCTGCGCAGCACGATCATCGGCCAGGCGGGTCGCTCGGTGAGCTCGCCGGAGCGAGCCCGCCGTTGGATGTCCTGGATCTCGTCGAGAGCGTGGTCCAACGTGGCCGCGAAGGCCTGGTGCATGGTCCCGGGGTCGTCGCCGGTGACGAAGTGCGGCGTGTGACCGTAGCCGCGGAGCAGCAGGTCGAGCTCCTCCTCGGGGATCCGGGCCAGGACGGTCGGGTTGGCGATCTTGTAGCCGTTCAGGTGCAGGATCGGCAGGACCGCTCCGTCGCGAGTGGGATCGACGAACTTGGTGCTGTGCCAGCTCGTCGCCAGCGGACCGGTCTCCGCCTCGCCATCGCCGACGATCGCAGCCACGACGAGATCTGGGTTGTCGAACGCCGCGCCGTAGGCGTGAGAGAGCGAGTACCCCAGCTCCCCGCCCTCGTGGATCGAGCCCGGCGTCTCCGGGTGCCACGTGGCTGGGAATGCCGCCCGGGAACGAGAACTGCTTGAACAGCCGGGCCATCCCCTCCTCGTCGAGGGTGATGTCGGAGTATGTCTCGCTGTAGCTGCCCTCGAGGTACGCCGACGCCACGACCCCGGGGCCGCCGTGCCCGGGACCGATGATGTAGATCATGTCGAGATCGCGGTCCGCGATCGCACGGTTGAGGTGTGCATAGACGAAGTTCAGTCCCGGGGTCGTTCCCCAGTGGCCGAGCAAACGTGGCTTGACGTGTTCTGGCAGCAGCGGCTCGCGGAGCAGCGGGTTGGCCATCAGGTAGATCTGGCCCACCGACAGGTAGTTGGCGGCCCGCCACCACGCGTCGATGCGATGCAGCTCATCGGGGCTGAGCGGTGTCATGGTGGCGGACGTGGCGCTGGACGTGGTCATGGCGACTGGGCACCTCTCCGCGGTGATCGTGCCGGGTGATCGGGGTCGAGGCCCGAAAGGACGAACGTACCGGCCGACGGGGCCGCATCGTCCAGGCCAAGGTGGCGACATGCAGAAGACCGGCGCCCGAGCGCCGGCCTTCGTCGTGGACCGCGGAGTCAGGCGTGCGCGCCCACGGGCTGCCTCACGGCGGCCACGGTGTGGCTGGCACGGCGGGCGTGCCAGAACCCGAATCCGACCAGCACGAGCAGGATCGCTGCTCCTGCGAAGGCGGCGATGGCGGCGTATCCGGCGATCACTCCGATCGTGGCGAACGCGTAGCCGTAGAGGAGCAGGCCGCGGAGCGTGTCACCCATGAAGAGGGTCTGGCGCAGTCCGGCGAGGCTCTGACAGGTCTCCGTGGCGGCTGCTTTCGGGTCGGACGTGCACTGCTGGATGTACTGGCCGCTGACCTCGGAGTACGTCTGTCCCTTCGAGGCCTCGTTCATGTGGACCTTGATGTAGTGGTCGGCGTAGGCCTTGGCCTGAGGTCCGGTGGTCAGATCTTGGCCGGCGTACTGCTGCAGGGCTGCCTGGTCGGCAGCAGGAAGATCGGCGAGTCCGGTCTTGGTGGTCGGCATCGTGATGTTCTGCTGGGCGAGCTGGTCGTGAACCTGGTTCCCGACGAACAGGCTGGCCCAGGTCAGCAGACTTCCAGCAACGAGCAGGACGGCGACCAGGAGCAGTCCCGCCCATGAGGTCACCTTGTCAAACGTGGCGCGCATGATGTTCACCTTCTCTAGACGAGTGCCGGACTGCCCGGCCCTGTGCATCCAGAGTCGAGGAGTCGCCGCGAGGCGGTCAGGGTAGAGGGTCATCGGATGTGACCAACCTGGGTCATCTGCTGCGATGACCCAGGTCCATCCCTGCTCGCGCGATCAGCCACTGCTCCGCGGACGAGAACGGCGAGAGCCGGGACGGACCACAGCCAGAACCCCCACCCGAAGCACATCAGAGCCAGGTGGAACGCGATCGTGCCGGCCCAGCCCAGGCGGTGCCACCGCCGAGGTCCCAGAAGAAGGGCGGCGAGCAAGCCCTCGCCGGCCGCGACCACGAGGCCGAAAGCGGCCGCGTGCTCCATGAACACCGAGTCCCAGACCGCGGTCAGTCCCGGCAGCAGTGAGCCATCGGCGAAGTGCCGGTAGAACGCCGGGTCGGCGGCCACGATCCCGACGTGGATGCCACTGGTCCACAGGAAGAACAACCCGACGAACCGCGCGGACAGAGCCCGCGACGCTCCACGGCGTCGGCCGGTGATCTTCGTCGACGACATGTCAGCCTCCAATCGGGTCGGACGAGAGGGGATGGGTCTGCGCGGCCGGGGAGCAGCAGAGT
Source organism: uncultured Actinomycetota bacterium (assembly GCA_963812055.1). GTDB lineage: Bacteria > Actinomycetota > Actinomycetes > Propionibacteriales > Nocardioidaceae > Nocardioides. The sequence continues at coordinate 29,715 of CAWEUA010000015.1, read as the reverse complement.
GGCCGCGGTGGACGCGGGTCAGGCGGCGCGCAGCGGGACGGCACCGCTGAACGGTGCACCCGACGAGCGCGACGCTCGGAGGCTCACGTGACCAGCCGGCCCTCCTGCTCGATCGGCGACCGGGGGCATCGTGAGCTCCCGCCGGCCACGCGCCGGGACGACCTCGATCGGGCACGTCGCGAACCGAAGCACGCCCCGAGCGGTCCTCCCGAGGTGGTGCACGGCGCGGCCGTGCACCGGCTTCACCAGCACCAACCGGTCGGCGCCACGCGCGGCCTCGATCAAGGCCCGCACGGGGTAGTCATGAACGACGTGGACCCTCACCCGGACCTCCGGATACGCCTCCAGCCACGGCGCGATCGTCTCCCAGATCACTGCCTTCTGGTCGCGGTTCGTCGCCGCCTCGCTCACCCGCCGGATGATGATGTCGTCGTAGTAGCCGTTGAGCTTCCAGGCATGGACGACGTCCAGATCGACCCCGAGCTCGTCGGCGGCCCGGAACGCAGCCTCGAAGAGCTCCGCTGAGTGCGCGGTCGACTTGAAGCCCGCGACGACGACCGGTCGACGGCTCTCGCCGTCAGGGGGCTCGGGCACGACGAACACCGGGCAGCCGGCACGGCTGACGACCCCGTCCAGCGTTCCGCCGGACCAGGCTCGATCGAGGGCCCTGGCCGCTCGCCGACCGACGACGACGAAACTCGCGTGCCGGGCGAGCTCGACGATCTCCGACACCCGGCCACCCGCGAGGGCGTGCGTCGTGACCGCGAGCTCCGGTGTCGCATCCGCCACGATGCGCGCGGCGCCGGCCAGCGTCTCCGAGGCGTAGGCGCCGAGCGCGTGGTCGGCGGCGATCGTCTCCAGGGGCCCGACCGGGATGCCCGCCGGCATCACGTGCCCGAGACGGAGGGACAGTCCGCGCCGGAGAGCCTCGCCCGCGGCGAACGCCACGGCGGCGTCCCCCTCTTCGGCGCCATCCACGGCAACGACGGCATAGCCGTTCTCGGAAGGTGTGGCGGTCATGGTGTCTCCTCTCGTCCTTCACATCGTCCGCCGTCCGGCGGCCGGGCCCACCGGGCTTCGGAAACCGCGTGTCGAGGACGTTGGTCACCTGGCGAACCTTGACCGGCCCGGGGCTGGCGGGACCTGCCCGTCGTCCATCTCCCCAACCGAATGCGAACCCGGGGGTCGGCGTACGAAAGGACGGAGGTCATCCCGGACGCTTTCCAACGACCGTTCGAACCGCGCGAGCGGACCTCCAGACTCGAGGCATGACCAACCCGCACTCTCATCCCAGCGGCACCATCCTCGTCGGAGTGGACGGCTCACCCGCGAGTGAGCACGCCGTGATGTGGGCCGCGGATGAGGCCCGCCTCCAGCGGCGTGGGCTGACGCTGGTCCACGCGCAGCGGCGGATCCCGGCCACCGAGATGGCCTGGCTCTCGTCGGCCGGCATCCCGCCCCGCGAGGTCGACGACCAGATGCGCGTCGAAACCGAACATGTCATCGAGCGCGCGCGCTCGTTGGCGGCGGACCGATGCCCCGAGACGGCGGTCGAGACGGTCGTCAGGGCGCAAGACCCCCGCAGCCTGTTGCTCGAGTGGGGCGCGTCCGCCGCGATGACCGTGGTCGGGACCCGAGGACACGGGCATGTCGTCGGACTGCTCCTGGGATCGGTGAGCGGGGCCCTCGTGCGCCACGCGGAGACACCGGTCGCGGTCGTGCGACCTCGGACGGAGCGTGGCCGCGGCGTCCTCGTCGCGTCAGACGGATCAGAGGAGTCGCTGGAGGTGGTCGAGCACGCCTACCGCGAGGCCTCGCTGCACCACGTGGGGCTCACGGTCGTGCACTGCCTGTGGGACGGGCTCGTGTCCCTGGCACGCTGGACCGCCGTCTCCGAGACGGACCCCGCCGGCGAAGAGGGCCGACTGCGCGTCGCCGAGTCGGTGGCCGGGATGGGTGAGAAGTTCCCGGACGTCGAGATGAGCGTCGAAGTGACGCGTGGAGCGATCGACGCGTGCCTGGTCGACCTGTCAGCCCGCCACGAGCTGTTGGTCATCGGCCGTCCGCCGCGGCCGCTGCTCCAGCGGCTCACCGTCAGCAGCCTGACGACCCCGGTCGCCGAGTACGCCCACTCCCCCGTCCTCGTCGTGCCCTGAGGAGCGCTGCCGCCATGAAGGAACCACGCCACCACGAAACGATCGTCGTCGGGGTCGACAGCTCGGCCGCGAGCGCCGCCGCCGTACGCTGGGCCGCCGCGGAAGCCTCGCGACGGGGTGCCCGCCTGCACGCCGTCCGGGTCGTCGAACATGGACGAGCCGCAGCGATCTCGTCCGAGAGCGACCTCCGACTGGAGCTGGACCTGGCACGCCGGACGGTGCCCGGTCGTGTCGGCGATTGGGTGTTCGACGCAGGCATCGAGGTCGACATCGCCGTCAGCATCGTCACCGGGGACGTCGCCGACCAGCTCGCGCATGAGACCGGGGACGCGTCACTCGTCGTCATCGGCGCACCCGACGCCCTTCAGCACAGCGGGCTGCCGGCGAAGCTGGCCTGCACCTGCCTGTGCCCGGTGGCGGTCGTCGGTTCGCTCGGTGACGTGACCTTCGTCGACGCACCAGTCCAGCCCACAACGAAAGAAGCCCGCCATGCTCGTGCGTGACATCATGACCTCTCCCGCCGTCACCATCCGGCCGGACGACGAGGCTGCCGAGGCAGCGCGCGTGCTCGATCGCCTGAGCCTCACGGCTCTCCCGGTCGTCGACCATGACCTGCGGTTGCGCGGGATCATCAGCGAGGCGGACCTCATCGCACGGCTCGCGACCGCGCCCGATGAGCGGCCCCGGGTCGAGGACCTGATGACGCGGCACGTCCTCGCGGTCTCGGCCGACGACGACCTGTCCCGGGTCATCAGCCTGATGACCGGCACCATCCTGAAGAGCGTGCCCGTGCTGCTGCACGACCGCGTCGTCGGGATGGTGAGTCGCCGAGACGTCATCCGGGCTGTAGCCCAGGGAGAGCTCGATGCCTCCGTCTACGACGCACTCTCACGCACCTGAGCAGGCAAGGGACGCCGTCGGTCCCGGTGGTCGTCCGTCGCCACTCGATCCTCTCGACGTCCTCCTCTCGCGGCTGAGCTGCGGTACGTCGGGGCTCAACTCGCTGGAGGCCGGGCGACGTCGGCTCACCGACGGTCCCAACGTTCTCGAGGTGAAGGAGTCGGAAGGCCTGCTCCGCCCTCTCGCTCGGCAGCTGACCCACCCGCTGGCCCTGCTCCTGTGGGTGGCCGCCGTGCTCGCCCTCACCACCCAAGGCGCGACGCTCGGTGTGGCGATCGTGGCCGTCATCGCCCTCAACGCCTTCTTCGCCCTGGTCCAGGAGCGCCACGCCCAGCACGCGGTGGAGGCACTCGCGCGCTATCTCCCGCAGCACGCTGTCGTGGTCCGCGACGGCGCCGACGTCCTCGTGGACGCGGCAGACGTCGTGCCCGGCGACCTCCTTGTCGTTCGCGAGGGTGACGCCGTGTGCGCCGATGCCCGCATGGTGGACGGTGCTGTCGAGGTGGACCTCAGCGTCATCAACGGCGAGTCCGTCCCCGTGTCGCGGATCTCGGCTCCTGCGGTTACCGAAAGTGCAGGCCCGTCGTCAGACCGAGTCGTGGAGGCCGAGGACGTGCTGCTCTCCGGGACGACGTGCACGGCGGGACAGGCGAGAGCCCTCGTGGTCAGGACGGGCATGGCCACCGAGGTGGGCAGGATCGCGGCCTTGTCGAGGCGTGCCCGGCAGCAACCGAGCCCGCTGGAGCGACAGGTACGCCGTGTGGCGTGGCTGATCGCGGGTGTCGCCGTCGCCGTCGGCCTCGCCTTCCTCCCTCTCGGCATGATCGCCGGCCTGACTTTCACCGAGGCCGCAGTGTTCGCCATCGGGCTGCTGGTGGCCAACGTCCCCGAGGGACTGCTGCCGACCATCACGCTGGCGCTGGCCGTCGGGGTCGGGGAGATGGCCCGCCACGGTGGGCTCGTGAAGAAGCTCAGCGCCATCGAGACCCTGGGCTCCACGGACGTGATCTGCACGGACAAGACCGGGACGCTGACGCAGAACCGCATGACGGTCCACAGCGTCTGGGGTCCGTCGGCCACCTCCATCCCGGCCGGCCACGGAGACCCCACTGCCCTTGCCCGGGCGATCCGGACCTGCACGGCGGTCGACCCGGTCGCAGGAACGGGCGACCCGACGGACGTCGCTCTGCTCGTGGCAGCCGACCAACTCGATCGCGCCGGGACCTCCCTTCGGCGTACGACCACCTATGCGTTCGACCCGCGGATCCGCTTGATGTCAGTCACGGCGGAGACCTCCGACGGCACGGCCGTCTTCACCAAGGGCGCACCGGAGACGCTCGTGAGCCGCTGTGTCCGCATGGTGGGGGCCGACGGTCCCGAGGAGCTCACCCCGGCGCGTCGGAGGCAGCTCCTGCAACGCCTCGAGGAGCTGGCCTCCCAGGGCCTGCGGCTCATCGGCTGCGCACAACGGATCACCGACCGGCCACCTGCCACCCGGGCGGACGCCGAGAACCGGTTGGACCTCCTCGGCTTCGTCGCCCTCGCGGACCCGCTGCGTGACGCGGTCCCCCGCGCGGTGGAGCGGGCCCACCGGGCCGGCATCGCGGTTCACGTCATCAGCGGCGACAGCGGGCCGACAGCCGCGGCCATCGCTCGCTCCGCCGGCATCAGGGTCGACAGCGAGGGGGTCGTCACCGGGGCGACCGTGGACAGCCTGACCGACGACGAGCTCGACGCCTTGTTCGATCCACCCACACGGGAGCTCGTGTTCGCCCGCAGCTCGCCCGAGGACAAGCTCCGGATCGCCGAGCGGCTCCAGCATCGCGGTCACGTCGTGGCGATGACCGGGGACGGGGTCAACGACGCACCGGCACTGAAGGCGGCGGACATCGGCGTTGCCATGGGGAGCTCCGGCACGGACGTCGCGCGTGAGGCCGCCACGATGGTCCTCACCGACGACGACTTCGCGACGATCATCCGCGCCGTCGAGTCCGGTCGGAGGGTCTACGACAACGTCCGCAAGTTCATCGTGTACATCTTCGCCCACGCCGTACCCGAGGTCGTGCCGTTCCTGCTCTTCGCGCTGTCGGGCGGGAGCATCCCCCTCGGCCTGACCGTCGCGCAGATCCTGATGATCGACCTCGGAACCGAGACGCTTCCGGCTCTGGCCCTGGGCCGCGAGGCCTCGGAACCCGGCATCATGGAGCGCCCGCCGCGTCCGCGCGCGGAGAGCATCATCACCCGGAGCATGCTCGTGCGGGCCTGGGGCGTCCTGGGCATCGTCAGCGCGGCGTTGGTGACCTTCGGGTTCCTGGCGACCTTGGTGTCGGGCGGCTGGAGCCTCGGGGACGACGTGGGCGCGGGCACCGCCCTGCACGAGACCTACCTACGCGCGACCACCATGACCTTCGCCGGCATCGTGGTCTGCCAGATCGGCACTGCCCTCGCGGCACGCACCGATCGGGTGTCCCTGCTCCGCATGGGGTTCTTCAGCAACCGGCTGCTCCTGGGTGGAATCGCCTTCGAGCTCCTCGTGGCGGCGGCCGCGATCTATCTACCGGCCGCGCAACACGTCTTCGACACGCGCCCGCTGACCTTGCCGCAACTGGCGCTGCTGACGACCTTCCCCCCGATCGTGTGGGGGGCGGACGAGCTCTTCCGGTGGCGCCGGCGCAGGTCATCGACTCGGTGACCAAGGTCCTCCGATCTGGTTACCCAGGGTGGTCGCTCGGGCGGTGACCAACCCGAGATCGTAGGGCCGTGGACGCACTCGACCTCGCTCGGTGGCAGTTCGGCATCGTCACCGTCTACCACTTCCTCTTCGTCCCCGTGACCATCGGCCTGTCGGCCATCGTGGCCGGCTACGAGACAGCCTGGGTGCGTACGCGCAACCCGATCTGGCTCCGGCTGACGAAGTTCTTCGGGAAGCTGTTCCTGATCAACTTCGCGATCGGCGTCGCGACCGGCATCGTCCAGGAGTTCCAGTTCGGGATGAACTGGAGCGACTACTCCCGCTTCGTCGGTGACATCTTCGGCGCTCCGCTGGCGGTCGAGGGGCTCCTGGCGTTCTTCCTCGAGTCGACGTTCCTCGGCCTGTGGATCTTCGGGTGGGACAAGCTGCCACCGAGGCTGCACGCCGCCTGCATCTGGCTGGTGCACATCGGCACGTTGTTCTCGGCGTACTTCATCCTGGCCGCCAACTCGTGGATGCAACACCCCGTCGGTTACTCGTACAACCCGAAGACCGGACGCGCCGAGCTGCACGACTTCTTCGCGGTGCTGCTGAACAAGGTCCAGCTCGTCACCTTCCCGCACGTGGTCGCCGCGGCGTACATGACGGCCGGGGCCTTCGTGGCCGGGATCGCGTTCTGGCGGTTCGCACGGGCTCGCGAGGACGAGGTCCGCGAGACCTTCCGGCGCGGCGTCCGGACAGGTGCGGCGGTGATGCTGGTGGCCGGCATCGGCGTGGCCATCAGCGGCGACGCGGCCGGGAAGATCATGACCGACGTCCAGCCGATGAAGATGGCGGCGGCCGAGGGGCTCTACGACACGCAGGACCACGCGCCGTTCTCGGTCCTCACCCTGGGCAGCCTGAACGGCGAGCATCACCACGCGATCATCGAGATCCCCGGGCTGCTCTCGTTCCTCGGGACCGGGTCCTTCAACGGTGAGATCAAGGGGATCGACGAGCTCCGGGCCGAGTACGAGTCGACCTACGGCAAGGACCCCGGGGCGAAGTACTACTCGCCGGGCGACTACACGCCGATCATCCCGGTCACCTACTGGACGTTCCGCTTCATGATCGGCGTGGGACTGCTGGCCGCGGGCATCGGTCTGCTGCTCCTGCTCACCTCTCGGCGGGGCCGCGCGCCCACCGGTCGCTGGCTGGTCCGCGGAGCGATCATCCTGCCGTTCCTGCCGATCCTCGCCAACGCGTTCGGCTGGCTGTTCACCGAGATGGGGCGGCAGCCGTGGGCGGTGTTCGGGGTGATGACCACGGCGAACGGCGTCTCACCGAACGTCGGTGCCGGGTACGTCGCGACGTCGATGATCGCCTTCATCCTGGTCTATGCCGTCCTCATCGTGATCGAGGTCAAGCTCATGCTGGCCGCGGTCAAGGCGGACCTGCCCGAGGACCCGTCGTCGGAGCCCACCGACACCGACGAGCCCGACCGTCCCCTCGCCTTCGCGTACTAGCGAAGACGACCTCGAGGTCAAGGAGATCTCCGTGGAGCTCACCACCGTCTGGTTCGTGCTGATCGCCGTCCTGTGGATCGGCTACTTCGCCCTCGAGGGATTCGACTTCGGCGTCGGCATGCTGCTGCCCGTCCTGGCCCGCGACGACCGCGAGCGTCGGGTCATGATCAACACGATCGGGCCGGTCTGGGACGGCAACGAGGTGTGGCTGCTGGTCGCGGGCGGAGCGACCTTTGCCGCCTTCCCCGAGTGGTACGCCACGCTCTTCAGCGGTTTCTACCTCCCGCTGCTGCTGATCCTGCTGGCCCTGATCGTGCGCGGGGTCGCCTTCGAGTACCGCGCCAAGGGGCATGGCGAGCAGTGGAAGGACCGCTGGGACCTCGCGATCATCATCGGGTCGTTCCTCCCCTCGTTGCTGTGGGGCGTCGCCTTCGCGAACATCCTGCGCGGCGTCCCGATCGACGCCCACAAGGAGTACGTCGGCGGGTTCTTCAACCTGCTCAACCCCTACGCGCTGGTCGGCGGGCTGACCACCCTGCTGTTGTTCCTCACCCACGGCGCCATCTACATCTCCCTGAAGACCGACGGCCCGATCCGGCGAGCGGGCACGCGACCTGGCCCGCCGAGTCGGGATCGGTGCGGCGACCGTGGCGGTGATCTTCCTCGTCTGGACCCAGACGATGACCGGCAACGTCGGCTCCGCGGTGTTCTTCGTGCTCGCGGCACTCGCGCTCGTGGGCGGCCTCGGCGCCATCTTCCGCGGACGCGAGGGCTGGGCCTTCACCGGCACGTTCGCCGCGATCGGTCTGGCGGTCGCCGGTCTCTTCTGGGCGCTGTTCCCCGACGTGATGCCGACGTCCCTGTCCGACGGCGTCGGCCTCACCGACGTCGAACGCGTCGTCCACCCACTACACGCTCACCGTGATGACGGTCGTCGCAGTGATCTTCACGCCCGTGGTGCTGTGCTACCAGGCGTGGACGTACTGGGTCTTCCGCAAGCGGATCGCGGTGCACCACATCCCGGCAGACCGGGTCGAGGCACCCACCGGATGAGACCCACGGACCCGCGCCTCGTCCGTCGTCTGAGACCGGCCACCCGACCCCTCGTCGTGCTGGTCTCGGCCGGCTTCGTCGGCAGCCTCCTCCTGATCGCCCAGGCCTGGCTGGTCACCGGCCTCGTCGTGGCCGTCGTCCACGGCGGCGCGGTGCGGCCGTGGGCGGTGGCGGTCGTCGGTCTGTTCGTCGCCCGTGCCGTGGCCGGCCTGATCTCCGACGTGGCGGCCGCTCGCGCCGCAGGTGAGGTCGGGACCGCCGTACGCCGCGACCTCATGCGCGCGGTGCTGTCACCGGGCGGCGACCGGGCCGAGCCCACGGGTGAGACAGCGGTGCTCGTCACCCGCGGCGTCACCGCGGCGGAGCCGTACCTGACGCGCTACGTCCCGGCGCTGATCCTGGCCGCCGTGCTCCCGCCCCTCACCGTGATCGCCATGGCCACGCAGGACGTCCTCAGCGCTGTCATCGTCCTGGCGACCCTGCCGCTGGTTCCCGTCTTCGGGGTGCTCGTCGGGCTCGCCACACGCGACCGGGCCGAGCGTCAGTGGCGCACGATGGCGTCTCTGTCGGGACACTTCCTCGACGTGGTGCGCGGCCTGCCGACTCTTGTGACTTTCCGGCGGGCCGAGGCACAGACCGGACGCATCCGCGCCATCACCGACCGCTACCGGCGCGCCAGCCTCGCGACGCTCCGGATCGCCTTCGCCTCGTCGGCCGTCCTCGAGCTCGTGGCGACCCTCTCGGTGGCGCTGGTGGCGGTCACGGTCGGCGTCCGACTCGCCTCCGGCCACCTCGACCTGCACACCGCGCTCGTCGTTCTCCTCCTGGCGCCGGAGGCCTACTGGCCGCTGCGGCGCGTGGGCGCGGAGTTCCACGCCGCCGCGGAGGGGGTCGCGACGTTCGAACGCGTCGACGCCGCCCTCGCCGGGCAGCACGAGGCGCCGTCGTTCGCGGGTGGCGCGGGTGACCTGACCGTGGACCGGGTGACCGTCTGCTACCCGGGTCGGGGTCTCCCGGCGCTCGACTCGGTCTCCCTCGTCATCCCGGCCACGGGGATCACCGCCGTCACTGGCCCGTCCGGCTGCGGCAAGTCGACGCTCCTCTCGGTGCTCTCGGGACTTCGCAGCCCGGACGACGGCCACGTGCTCGTCGGCGGCCGTCCGGTCGGCGGCGCGGCCTGGCGCTCGCAGGTCGCCCTGCTGCCGCAGCGGCCCGTCTTCGTCACGGGCACGATCGGCGACAACGTCCGTCTTGCTGCGCCGCACGCCGACGACGCCTCGGTCTGGCGGGTCCTGCGCCGCGTCGCCCTCGAGGAGCGCGTGCGCAGCCTGCCACAGGGGCTCGACTCACCGCTCGGCGAGGACGGCACCACGCTCTCGGCCGGGGAACGCGCCCGCCTCGCCCTGGCCAGGATCGTGATCTCCGACCGGCCGTGGGTCCTCCTGGACGAGCCCACCGCGCATCTCGGACTCCCTGACCGAGCACGTCATCGCCGACGCCCTGGTCGAGGTGTCGCGCGAGCGCGCGGTCGTGGTCGTGGCGCATCGGGAGTCCCTCGTGCGGCTCGCGGACCACGTCGTCCGGCTTCCGGCGCCATCGGCGGTGGAGGCCCGCGCCGTGATCCCGGAGAACCTTGCGAGCACGCCGGGCCTGGCCGTCCCTCAGTCGAAGCTCGGCTCCGGCGAAGAGGCCACGTCTCCTGCTCCCCGCGGTGGTGGGGGCGCTCGCGTCGGCCTCGGGGGTCGCTCTCACTGCGACCTCGGGCTGGCTGATCGTGCAGGCCGCCTCTCAACCGGCTGTCCTGACCCTGACCGTCGCGATCGTCGGCGTCCGCACGTTCGGCCTGGCCCGGCCGATGCTGCGGTACGTCGAGCGTCTCTGGTCGCACGACTCGGCCCTGCGCCTCCTGGCCGACACGTCGCGCCGAGGTCTACGAGGCTCTGGTCCCGCTCACTCCCGCGCGCCTCGGGCCGACGACGCGGTGACGTCCTCTCCTCGGTCGTCGACGACGTGGACAGCGTGCGTCGACCGGCGAGCTGCGGGACCGCCTGCCCGTTCGCGGCCTCGGCTCGGAGTCGGCGTCGTCGCAGCTCTGGTCGCCGGCCTGCTGGACCTGCGGCGCCGGACTGGTCGTCACCGGCGCCTGACCGCCGGCGCCGCGGCTGCTACCTGCTACGGACTGGTGCGGATGGCCACGGGACGCACCGAGCGCGACGTCGGTCGCCGCGCGGGCCGAGCTCTCCGACGCGCGTCGTCGAGGCCACCCAGGTCGCCGACGAGCTCGTGATGTGGCAGGCCGGAGAGCGGGCGGTCGACGACGTCGTCGAGGCCGCCGCACCGACTGGCGTCCCGGAGCATCGGGACGGCGTAGCCGCCTCGGAGCTGGGCGCGAGCGCTCTCGATGATCGGGGGCTGGCGTGGCAGTGGTGACGACGGCCCTCCTGCTGGCGCCCCGGGTGGTGGACGGAAGCCTCTCGGCGCCCGTGGCCGCGCTGCTCGTCCTGATCCCGCTCGCGCTCACGGAGGTCGTCGTGCCCGCTGAACGATGCCGCCGTCGCCGCCACTCGAGCCCGCGCCGCGCAGGCGCGCCTGACCGCCCTGATGGAGGCGCGCACCGGCCGTCACGGCACCGCTCGAGCCGCCACGACCTCGGCGACGACACCACCGTCGGTCGCTCACCGGTGCGTCCGCCGAGTGGGGTGGCGTGCCGGCGCTGGAGGATCTCGTCTGGCACCTCCGCGCCGGGTGGGCGGATCGCGGTGACCGGCGAGTCGGGGACCGGCAAGAGCACGCTCGCCGCCCTCCTGGTGCGCTTCCTCGATCCCAGCCACGGTTCGGTGCGCCTCGGTGGATGTCAGCCTGCGGCGGTTGTCGCTGGACGACGTGCGTCGCACGGTCGGACTCGTGGACGACGACCCGCACGTCTTCGCCACCTCGGTCGCGGAGAATCTCCGCCTCGCGAGGCCGGGGGCCGACGACCGCGCTCTCGAGGACGCCGTGCGCCGTGCGGGGCTCGGCCCGTGGCTGGACGGCTTGACCGAGGGCCTCGACACCCGGCTCGGGGACGGCGGTGCCGCCGTCTCGGGAGGCGAGCGCGCCCGGCTCGCCGTGGCGCGCTCCCTACTGGCGGGGCAGAAGGTCCTGGTCCTCGACGAGCCGACCGCTCATCTCGACCATGCCTCGGCCGCGTTGTTGGCCGAGCAGGTCCTGCGCGATGATGGGCGGCAGACGGTCGTGTGGATCACCCATGAACCCATCGGGCTCGACCGCGTCGACACGGTCGTGCACCTGGATCGGCCGAGAGGGGAAGTCAGATCCGCATGAGCGATACTCCCAAGATCCGCGTGTTCCTGCTCGACGACCACGAGGTCGTCCGTCAGGGGCTCAAGACCTTCCTGGAGTCGTCGGACGACATCGAGGTGGTCGGCGAGTCGGCGCTCGCCTCCGAGGCCATCGCGCGCATCCCCGCCCTCCGCACCCAGGTCGCGATCCTCGACGCGCGCCTTCCCGACGGCTCCGGGATCGACGTCTGCCGCGAGATCCGCGCCGTCGACCCGAACATCCGCGCCCTGATCCTCACGTCCTACGACGACGACGAGGCGTTGTTCGCCGCGATCATGGCCGGCGCCTCGGGCTACATCCTCAAGGAGGCCACCGGCCAGGACCTGATCGGCGCCGTCCACCATGTCGCCGCCGGACACTCCCTGATCGACCCGCTGATGACCGAGCGGGTCCTCGACCGGGTGCGCAACGGGCCGGAGACCGCGCCCGAGCTGGCGAACCTCACCGAGCAGGAGCTCAAGCTCCTCGAGCTGGTGGCCGAGGGTCTGACCAACCGCCAGATCGGCGAGCGGATGTTCCTGGCCGAGAAGACGGTGAAGAACTACGTCTCGACGATGCTGCAGAAGCTCGGGCTCGAGCGGCGTACCCAAGCCGCCGTGCTCGCGTCGCGCCTGCTCTCCGACCACCCCCGTCACTGAGGGCTGACGTAGGGCGTCTCAACGAGCCAGCGGCACGCTCCACACCAGGCGCGCGCCGCCGAGCGGGCTGGTCGTCGAGCTCGAGGTCCCCACCCAGGCCCTGGGCGCGGGCGGTGGCATTGTCGAGCCCGCTCCGGGTGTCGACGGCCGAGATCCCGAGCCCGTCGTCGTCCACGGTGAGCGTGAACCGCCCCTCGTCGACGGCCGCCGTGATCTGGACCTGCGTGGCCTGGGCATGCCGGACGACGTTGGACAGGGCCTCGCGGACCACCTTGAGCAGCGATTCGCGCATCTGTTCGGTCACGGCGGTGTCCACCGGTCCCTTGAGCCTGAGCTCGGGCGTGAATCCGAGCACGCGCGCGTACTCACGGACCAGTGCCCGGAGCTCCCGGCGTACTGAGTCGGCCGAGGGCACCTGCAGCTCGAAGATCGTCGCCCGCACGTCACGGATGGTCGCGTCCAGCTCCTCGGCAGAGCGCTGGATCAGCTCGGTGACGTCGTCCTTCTCGGCGCGCATGCCGGCCGCCTGGAGCTGTAGCCCGGTCGCGAAGAGCCGCTGGATCACGATGTCGTGGAGATCCCGCGCGATCCGCTCACGGTCGGAGATCACCGCGAGCTCCTCGCGCTCCGAGATGGCCTGGCTGCGATCCAGGGTCAGGGCTGCGTAGTCCGCGAACCCGCGCAACAGGTCTCGGTCGTCCACCTCACGGAGCCTCACCTGAGCGAGCTCGTCGAGACGGACCAGGAGTCCGCCACGGGCCAGCTGCGTGGTCAACGGCACGACGGTGGCGCGAAGCCCTCGCACCGTGACATCCACGGCCTCGAGGATCTCCATGCCGGAGAGCTGGGCGAGCACGAGCTCCAAGGCCCGTCGCACCTCGTCCGCCTCGCCGGCATCGCACGCGATCGCCAGCACGCTGCGCCCCTCCACGTCGAGGACGGCGGCGGCCTTCGACCGGGCGGCTCGGCGCGTCGTGGCGGCGATGTCGTCGAGGGAGCGCTCCGCGTCGATCGGGGGTTGCAAGACACTCGGCAGCGAGGCGATGGCTTCCAGCCACTCGCGGCGGCGTTCGCTGACGCCGTACGCGCGCGCGTTCTCGATCACGAGGCCTGCGGCCCCGGCGAGCGCTCCGACGAGTCGCTCGTCCTCTTCGGTGAACTCGTCCGCGGTGGACTTCTCGGTCAGGTACAGATTGCCGAACACGGTGCCCCGGATCCGGACCGGTACGCCGAGGAAGGACCCCATCGGCGGGTGGTGCGGAGGGAACCCGTACGACGCCGGGTGGTCCTTCAGGTCCTTCAGCCGGATCGGCCGGGGGTCGCTGATCAGGAGTCCGAGGATGCCCCGGCCGTGCGGAAGGTCCCCGATACGCCGTCGCTCCTCCTGCTCGATCCCGGTGGTCACGAAGTCGATCAGGCGGTTGTCCGGGCCGACGACCCCGAGCGCACCGAACCGTGCGTCCGTCAAGGCGGTCGCCACCTTCCACGATGCGGCTCAGGACGTTGTGGAGGTCCAGGTCGGACGAGAGAGCCATGACCGCGTCGAACAGGGCCTTGGCCGACCCCGACGGATAGCGATCGGTGGACCCGGGCGTGGAAGGCCTCACAGCAGGATCATCGTCCACGATCACCCGATCAACCACCCGACGCGGCCGGTGGACGCAGCCGGCGTGGTACGCCCGAGTCCCACGGGTCCGCCGGGGTGATCCGGACCTTGACGTCCACGAGGTCGCATCCGTTCGCGTTCACGAGGACCGGGTTGAGATCCATCTCGGCCAGCTCCGGCACCTCGTGCGCCAGCAGGCCGACGGCGGTGACGAGGTCGACCAGCGCGTCCGTGTCAGCCGCCGGCTGGCCACGGAACCCGGCCAGGAGCGGCCAGATCCGCAGCGAGTGGAGGGCGCTCTCGGCGTCGGTCCGGGTCACCGGCGCGATCAGGAGTCGTTGGTCGTTCCAGACCTCCGTCGCGATCCCACCGGCAGCCACCCGGACCAGTGGTCCCAGTCCGGGGTCCCGCACGACGCCGATCGCGACCTCGGTGCCGGCCACCATCGGCTGGACCAGGATCTGCGCACGATCGGTGCCCATCTCCCTCGCGATGTCCCGCGCGGCCGTCGCGACCTCGTCGAGGGTCATGAGGCCGGCGCGGACGAGTCCGCGCTCCGTCTTGTGGACGACGGTGGGATCCGCCACCTTCAGCGCGACCGGCAGGCCGACGTCGAGGGCGGCGTGCACGCGTCGCGTCCACCCCCTCGGTGAGGACGTCCCGCGGGCCGCAGTCCGTACGGCGCGAGCAAGGTCTGGGACTCAGCCAGGCCGAGCCATCCGGACCCGGTGGACGTCCAGGTGGCCGACGCACCGCTCACGGCGCGGCCGCGGCGCGAGAGTAGTTGGCCAACGGCTTGGGCTCCCGGGGCCGCCGGCGCCACTCGGCGTACTGCGTGGCGTGACCGAGCGCCGCCACCGCGCCCCGCACCGACGGCAGGAGCGTGATTCCCGGAAGCGCAGGCCCCTCGTCGTCACCGAGCAGGACTCCGACCATGGTCTTGCGCGGGTGGCGCTCGCGCGCGGATCGCGACGAGCCGCCAGAGCACCGTCCAGTCCATGGTTCGGGTCCGGACCAGGATGCACAGGACCGCGTCGAGCCTCGTCGGTGTCGAGCAGCACCTCCAGCGTGCGTCCCAGCGTCTCGGGAGAGCCCGCGGCACCCGACGTCGATGGGGTTGCTGGTGCCGAGAGTCGCCTCCACGTGCTCCGTCAGGCGCGTCGCGCAACGCGTCGGAGAACGCAGGCACGTCGAGGTCTTCGTCCGCCAAGGCGTCCGCCGCGAGGACGCCCGATCCCACCGGCGTTCCCGAGGACGGCGACCCGAGCCGCCCTCGGGAAGCGGTTGGCTCTCCGAGCAGCAGCGCCGTCTGGGCGAGGTCATCGGCGTCCGCGCAGCCGATGACACCCGCCTGGGCGAACAGCGCTTCGACTCGAACCGCGGGCGTGGCGGCGGCCGCCGTGTGGGAGGCACCGGCTCGTTGTCCGCCGCCCGATCGCCCTCCGACGACGGCCAGCAGCGGCTTGCGCTCGCTGAAGCGTCGTGCGATGCGGGCGAACTTGGCGGAGTTCCCGAAAGACTCGAGGTAGAGGGCGGCGGCGGTGACACCCGGGTCGTCGAGCCATGCGGCCAGGAGGTCGTTGCTCGACACGTCGGCCTTGTTGCCGAGCGAAACGAAGTGGCGCACGCCGAGGCCGATGCGGCGGGCGGTCTCGAGGAGCACGATCCCCACGCCTCCGGACTGCGACGCCACGGCGAGGCCTCCTGCTGGAGGGAGCTCTCCGCCGAAGGTCGCGTCGAGCCGCACCTCCGGCTGGTTGTCGAGCAACCCGAGACAGTTGGGTCCGACGACCCTGATGTTGTGCGCCCGTGCTGCCCGCGTCAGCTCCCGCTGGAGCTCCGACGCCGTCGCGACCCATCTCCGCGAAGCCCGAGGTCACGACGACGGCAGCGCGGGCGCCGCAGCGGCCGGCGGCGGCGACGGTGTCGACGACCTGGGTCGCCGGGACGGCCACGACCACGAGATCCGGGGGTACGACCAGCTCCTCGAAGCTGGTCACCGTGGGCACCGGTCGCGACGACCGAGCCGCTGGGGTGGACGGCCACGACCTCGCCGGTGAACCCACCGTCGAGGATGGCCGCCAGGATGGCCGCCCCGACACCGCTGCCGTCGCGGCGTACGCCGACGACCGCCACGCGGCGCGGGTGCAGGAGCGGCTCGAGGGACGCCGCCTCCGAGAACGAGTCCCGGTCGTCGGCCGCGGACACCGCCTCCGGCGTCTCGCTCGTGTCCATCTCGATGGTCACCACGTCCTGGTCGTGGTGACGCGTGACGGTGAAGCCGGCATCCCGCATGACGCGAAGCATCGGCGTGTTGTCCAGCAGCACGTCGGCGGTGAAGCGCCGGACCCCCGCGGCGCGTGCTGCCGCGGCCAGGTGCTCGAGCAGCAGGGTCGCGATCCCGAGTCCGTGCGTGGCGTCGGACACGACGAATGCGATCTCCGCCGACTCGGCGTCGAGCAGCTCGGCGGTGGCGACGCCCAGCAGGTCACGGTCCCGCCACAGCCCCAGCGCGAGAACGCACCCGCCCTCGCACGACGCCATGACGTGCTCGACGTACGCGTGCGCGGCGACCGTGCCGACGCTGAAGAAGCGCAGTCGCACGTTCTCCGAGGACAACGCCTCGTGGAGACGCGCCACGGCATCCCGGTCATCCGGGGTGACGCGGCGTAGCACGCCGACCGACCCGTCCGCCAGGAGCACGTCGGAGCTCGACACGGTGAGCGGCGACCACGCCACGGACGCGGTCACCGCGGCACGACCGACCGAGACGGCGACGACCCCCGGGACACGAGCCGCGATGACCTGAGCACTCTTGGTGGCCTCGTGGTCCTGCGCGTCGTGCAGGTGGACAACGCCCTCGTGGACCTCGACCGTGCACTCGACACCGCCGAGGCGCAGCGCCTCGTCCACCTCCGCCTCGATCAGGTCGTCCTGGCGGGCCAGCACCGCGATGACGTCGCGACGGCTGACCATCCCGACGACCAGGCCGAACTGCACGACCGGGAGACTCTTGATCTGGGTGTCGACCAACAGCTCGACCGCCTCGGCCACGTCTTCGTCGGGCGAGACGCTCACCGGCAGGTGGGTCATCACGTCCGTCACTGTCAGGTGGACAGGCGGTGCCGTGATCTCCACGAGGTGCGCGTGCGCAAGACGGTCGAGCTGGACGGCCTCCCGGAGGACGTCCGCCTCGCTCAGCACGCCGACGAGGTGGCCGGCGGCGTCGACGACCGGCATGGCCGTGATCTCGTGCTCGTCGAGCAGGCGCATCGCCTGCTTCAGCGATGCCGTCGGGACGACCGTGACGGCCGGGCTGGTCATGACCTCGCGCACCAACATTGTCCTCACCTCTCGTTCAGACCTGACGTCGAACCGGCAGCTGCTCCGCCGGGCTCCACCCGGGCCCCAGCCGTCGACCGGTCAGCTCCGGCCTCCTGGACGCGGAGATAGAGGTTCCGCTGCCCGGACGCCCACGCGTGCGGATCCCAGACGCTCTTGATGTGGCTGAGCTCCTCCGCACTGGTCACGGTGTCGGCCCGCCCGCGCGCGACCACGCTCCAGCCGCGCTGACGCTCGTAGTCGAACTGGTCGATCTCGATCGCCAGGATCGCGCCGCGGGCGTGGGTCCCCAGGACGCTGTACGGCGACGTCCGCAGCACCACGGCATCGTCGACCACCGCGTAGTTCACGGGGACGATGTGCGGGCCCAGCGGGGTGCAGACAGCGACCCGGCCGACCAGACCGGCGCTCAGAAGGTCCCGGCACTCGTCGGGCGGAGATCTCAAACGGCTCGCTCATGGTGTCCTCGATCGGCAGGTTTGTACTGTTGGGGTTGGTCAGGTGTTGTCGCCGACCACGGCGTGCCGACGCTCGAGCTGGGATTCAGTGCACGACGGCCACCGGGCAGTGGGCCTTCTGCAGCACGGCCTTGCTCACCGAGCCCATCAGGACCTCGCCGAGGGCGGTGTGGCCCCTCGATCCGACGACGACCAGTGAGGCGCTCGAGGCGGCGTCGATCAGGCCACGCTCGGCCGCGCCGAAGAAGAGCTCGCCCTCGACCGGGATGTCCGGGTGCGCCGTGCGCACGTCGTCGACGATCCGCCCGAGGGCCGCCTCGGCCGCGTCGAGGCTGTCGTCGCTCACCGGCGGGAGGTAGCCGTACCGGTCCGCGACGACCGTCGACGGGTGCCAGGCCCGCAGAGCGACGACCTTCTCGCCCGTCAGCACCGCGACCGCGCATGCGAACTCGATCGCGCGCGCGCCGGCCTCGGACCCGTCGGCGCCGACGACGATCCGACCGGAGTCGGCGTTCACCGGCGGCCGGACCACCACGACGGGAATGCGCGGCGTGCCGGGCGGTGCTCTGGCTCACGGAGCCGAGGAGCATCTCGGCCACGAGGTCGTGGCCGCGACTGCCGACGACGATCATCGAGCTGCCCTCAGCCGACTCGAGCAGCCGGGGCACCAGGTGACCGACGTGGCGCTCGATGCTGGCGGGGACGTCCGGGAACTGCGCGAAGACCTCACGCGCCCGATCTTCGATCTCGTCCCAGTAGGACTCCGGCCAGGCGACACCGCGTGGAGTCTCTCGCGGGTCGACGATGGTCGTGGCGACGATGGCCTTCCCCTCGAGGGACGCCACCTTGGCGGCCCAGGACAGGGCCGCGAGCGAATCGGGCTTTCCGTCGTACCCGACGACGATGCGTGCGTCTGTGTTCATGGTTTCAGCGTGCTCCGGTCACGCCTGCGCCAGCAGTGGCCAAGGGCCCACGGTGCGTGGACCCTCGTCAGCCACTACGGCCCGAAGCGCCCGGGACGGACGGCCGGACGACCATGTGCCCCGAACGAGATGACCGTGGGCCCGGGTGCCTGGATCGGCCTCGTCGGACGATCGTCCTGAGGAGGGAACGTCATGAGCAAAGACCGGGAACTGAAGGCAGTGGTGGTGTACGAGTCGTTCTTCGGGAACACGGCGACCATCGCCCGGGCCGTGGCGAGCGGCCTTCGGCTCGAGGGCCTGGACGCGCTCGACCGGGACGTCTCGGACGTCCACGAACCGCTGCCCGACGGATACGACCTGCTCGTGGTCGGCGGGCCCACGCACGCCTTCGCCATGAGCCGCCCGCGGACGCGGGACGATGCCGTGTCACGAGGTGGTGACAGCCGCTACTCGGATCGAGGGCTACGCGAGTGGCTGTCTGACATCCCGCATGAGCGAGGAACCCGCCTGGCCGCCACCTTCGACACCCGGGTCAGCAAGGTCCGTCACCTCCCCATGTCGGCTGCCCGCTCCGCTGCCCACGTGTTGCGGCAGCGTGGGTTCACGCTCGTGGCGCGACCGACCGGGTTCGTCGTTCTCGACGTCGAAGGCCCCTTGGAGCAGCGCGAGCTCGAACGCGCGGTCGCCTGGGGCCGGGCGGTCGGGTGCGCGGCTCAGGACCGGTTGGCAGCCGCCGAGGAGCGCGGGCAGCGTTGGGGTTCCTAGCCTCCTTCATGGTCGTGACCAGGAGAAGGGCACCCATTCGCGGCGGCACCCCCAGGCGGGGGAAAGCCTGGGAGTGCTCGGAGCCCTGACGGGCTGACGTGACCCGACAGGATCAGGGGGATTCTCCTGACGGGCCTCACCGCACTGTTCAGCGGTGTTCACGAGTGTTCCAGGATCTCGTACGTCGTCTCGTCCGTTTCGCGGCGGCGATGACAGAGGTCATCGAGATCGGGACCGAAGCCTCCCCGTCGAGGGCGACGGCCCGTTCGGCACGGCGGGCGCCAGCCTGGCCTGCCTCAGGTGGGCGCACTACCATCGGGAGCAAGCCAGCCCTTTCGTCGCCTGAGCGTCGTTCCGGGAGTTCCGGCTCACCCGCGGACAGGGAGGCTCTTCGTGGACACCGACGACGACCTGTCGATCACCCTGGCCACCGCCCCGGCGTCGGACAGCTGGGGTTTCGTGGGCGTCGTTGCTGTGGGCGACCACGAGGCGTATCGCACCATCCGTGCCTACACGACCCCCGGCGAGGCCCTGACCGCGACCCAGCGGCTCCTCGCGGACGTCCTGGGCACGTTGATGGCCGGCCTGGAGTGGGGCAACGCCCAGGCGGAGTTCGGTCATGCGCCGCGCCGCACGGAGCTGGAGTTCGGCCTCCGCGCCAAGGCGACGCACGCCGTCGGACAGACCTCGCCTGACGCCGAAACCCCCTGACCTGACATCCGTCTCGGACCGGGCACGGCAACGGGGCCCGGTGCGTGACCAGGCCCCGTCGAGTCCGACGCTCTAGTGCCGACTGCCCCGGGCGACCTTCTGCTCGAAGTTCTGCACGGTCGCGTCAGGTCCCGGGAACACCGAGGCCTCGTGACCGGTGTCGGACCAGCGCACGAGGTATCGGCGGACTCCGATCTCGGGTGCCTGACCTCGAGGATCTCGGCGTCCCGGTCCGGAGCCTCGAGGCGCTGCGCGTGGATCACGAGACGATCACCGGCCGCGGCGTGCATGACGGCCTCATTCCGCCTTCCCGGACGATCGGCACAGTTGCGCGTGCCAGCGGCCGGCCTCGACCGGGACCCGCACCTCGAGGACTCCGTCGGTGTACGTCGCATCGACGTCGTCGGTGCGTGACCCGTCCGGGAGCCGCACCGAGCGGATGAACTCGCCGTAGTGGATCTCGTGGTGCCGCTTGTCCTGCTTTTCGTCGCGCCGCTCACCGTGAATGCTCACGGTGTCAGCGGTGACGGTGACCTCGAGATCCTTCTCCGGGTCGAGCCCCGGGACCTCCGCATCGCAGCACGTACGTGCCGTCCTCGACGTAGTCCTCGATCCGCACCAGCGGCGTGCCGTCGGTGCGGAGCGCGAAGGGCGCGTCGTGGTCGAACCAGCTCAGAACCTCGGCGACGGGGTTGCTGGGGCGACGTGTCGATGTCGTCATCGTCTCTCCTCCTTCTCCTCGCGGAAACATCTCCGCAACTCCACTCTGCCGCGGAGCCGGCCGTGGCAGCAGAGGCGACGGTCATCGGCCATGCACTGACTGGCGCCATGAGTCGGTCATGCACCGGATCATCGTGTGCCGGTGAGCGACCGGGGCACCCAGGACGGGACGGGCCCGTTCACGGCACGAGCACTTCGACCCGACCTCGAGGGACGTCGACGTCCGCCACGTGGTGAGCCGACAACACCTCGACGGGGCACCGAGCATCGCGGATGACGGCCCTCGCCACGCGCCCGAGATGGTGGGTCCAGCGCCCGCGCGCGGACCGAGGAGCAGCAGGCGATCCGCACCGCTGCTCGCGCGGACCAAGGCGTGCGCAGGGTCCTCGTGGCGGACGTACACGCGCACCTGGACCTCCGGGAACGCCGCGCGTAGGTCGACGATCGCCTTCTCGATCAGCTCGCGCTGCTCGTGCTGCCACCGCTCGGCCGCAGTCCTGCCCGCCGCGATGTCGTCGTAGACGCCGTCGAGCCGCCACGCATGGAGCACCACCAGGTCGTCATGGAGGTCATCGGCCAGCGCGAAGCCTGCCTCGAGCAGCTCATCCGCGCCCTCCGGTGACTTCATGCCCACGACCACCCGGCCGCGGGCGGCCTCCGACTCCCGGTCCGCCGGGACGACGACCACCGGGCACGACGAGGCGGCGGTCACGCTGGTGACGGTGCCGCCGGTCCAGAGGCGGTCCAGGCTCCGAGGACTGCGACTCCCGAGAACCAGGAGGGAGGCGCCCTCGCCGTAGGCGAGCAGCGCCTGGACCCGGCCGCCGACCCGCAGATGCGTCTCGGCCTCGACCCCGGGTGCCTCGTCCCGGGCGACCTGCCGGCCGCGCTGCAGGATCTCGGCACCGAAGGACTCGAACGACGAGTCCGGGACCATCGGCATCATGAACGGGGCAGCCGGGAGACGGCCAGGAAGGACATGCACCAGCTCGAGACGGGCGCCGGACCGGGCGGCCTCGGCGGCGGCGTAACGAACTGCGGCATATCCGTGCTCCGATCCGTCGACGCCGACGACCACGCGACGGGAACTCTGAAACTTGTCGGTCATGGCGATGCACCTACCTTCGCCTCCATGGTCGGACGGATCCGGCCCACCGTCCCGGGTCTCGGGTCTACGAACGTCGGGACCTTGGAAATGGCCTGCCGCACACCTCGGGTCCGCTGGTTCCGTCGGTCCTTCACGGCCGTGACGGGAGACCCTGGATCCGGCAGCGACGTTACGGCTGACTGAAGGCAGCGCCTGCCCCGGCGGGGTCACGCGACCCCGCCTGGGCCGGCGTCCCAAGCAGCCAGAACGAGAGGAACGACCGATGCTCGTCAAAGACGTGATGACCCGGAACCCGATCACCGTGGTGCCGTCGGTGGGCATCAAAGCGGCCATGACCAAGCTGGCCTTCGCCGGCATCACCTCGATGCCCGTCGTCGACGAGGATCGGCGCCTGTGCGGCATCGTCAGCGAGGCCGACCTGATCGCCGGCTGGCGGACGACCCACGCGCCCATGAGCGTCCGGTCACGATCCGCCCGGTCACGCCACCGCACCGCGTGGACGACCTCTACACGCGGTCACCGATGGCGATCGGACCCCAGGACGACGTGACCGCAGCGGTCGACGTGATGGCGGCCAAGGGCTTCAAGAGCCTCCCGGTGGTCGACCACCAGGGCCGGTTGCTCGGGGTCATCAGCCGGAGCGACGTCGTCCGTGCTCTGGCGCGGGACGACGACGTCATCGCCGCCGACATCCGCAGGCTCTTCGAGGACCTGGGCCACACGACTGGACCGCCACGGTCCTGGCGGGCGCGTGGAGATCAACGGGCCTGACGAGGCGGCTCACCGCTCGTTGGCACGCCCTGACCCGCACGGTGCCCGGCGTCGTGGCGGTCCACGTGCCGCTTGATCGTCCTCCCGACCCGGTCACGGGCACGGGTCTTCGTCGTGCGTGCGATGTGGGTGCTGTCCTCGCTCGTCGGACTTCTCCTGCGGAGCTCGCCGTACGTCGCGGCACCGGGTCAGCGCCCATGGCCTGGCGATGCTGGCAGACTTGAAGCGCCGCCGGCCGACGATGGCATCGCGTGCCTCGCGTGCCGCCTGGGCCGACTCCTTCGACTCGCTCATGACCTTCCCCTTCGCTGGACGACTGGACCTGATCTCCATCGTCGGCTCCCGCGCCGGACTGAGGCGGAGCACCAAGGCCATCGGTCCGCGGGTCGAGGATCACCTGTCGCGGGAGACGACCATCCGGACCAGGATGCCGGGCAGCGTCGCGGCGATCGCTGCCGGAACCAGGTCGGTCAGACCCAGTGGGACCGTGTCCAGGAGAGCTCCGAGCATCGGTGCGTACGCCGCCAGGATCAGCAGGACGCACGCCCCAGCAACTCCTCGCTCGAGCCCTCGGGTGCCGCGACGTCCGTGCGCATTCGAACGGAGGGCGAGCGCGACCCCGAGCTGTCCCAGACCCAGCGTCAGGAAGACCGCCGTCCGGCGGTCCGCCGTCGCACCGGCGGTGAGTGCGCCGACGGCCAGCGCCGTCACGGTCAAGGTGATCGTGGCCACGGCCAGGGCGACGCGCGAGCGAGGGGTGAAGATCGACTCCGCCGGCGGTCGCGGGGGACGGCGCATCTCCTTGGGGTCGGCGGGTTCTGCCCGAAGGCGACCCCCACCAGTCCATGGGTCAGCAGGTTGATCCACAGGATCTGCGCGGGGAGGAGTGGGAGCACCAGGCCCACCAACGAACCTCCGAGCATCACGCCCACCTCGGCGAGCCCGCCCGACACTGCGTAGACCAGGAAGGACCCGATGTTGGCGAGGATGCGGCGTCCTTCTTCGACGGCGGCGACCACCGTGCCCAGGTCGTCGTCCATCAGCACCAGGTCCGCCGCCTCCTTGGCGACCTCGGTGCCGCCGAGCCCGGCAGCGACACCGATGTCGGCGCGGCGAAGAGCCGGGGCGTCGTTCACTCCGTCCCCCAGCATCGCGACGATGTCGCCCTCCTGTTGGAGCGCCTCGACGATGTCGACCTTCTGCTCGGGACGCACCCGTGCCACGACCGACAGCCGACGACGCTCCGCCGGCTCCAAGCCGGCGATCGTCTCGCCGGTCGCCACGGTCTCATCGTCGTCGGCGATGCCGACTCGCCGGGCAATGGCCGCCGCGGTGCCCGGATGGTCACCGGTCACCAGGACCAGCCTGATCCCGGCTCGCTTGACCTCTTCCACGACGCCGGCTGCCTTCACCCGCGGCGGATCCCCGATCGCGACCAAGCCGACCAGCGACCAGTCCCCCGCCTCGGTGTCGGCGACCGCGATCACCCGGTACCCCGAGACGGCCAGCTCATCCGCGACAGCCGTCGCCTGCTCGATGCGAGGATCTCGCGGCAGCAGGTCCACGAGGATTTCCGGCGCTCCCTTGCAGACGCTCAAGGACAGCCCGTCGATGTCGCGGTGATGGGTGGTCATCCGGCGGGAGTGGTGGTCGAACGGCTCCTCCCCCGTCCTCGGCCACCGGTCCGTCGCCTCGCCGGCCTGACCACCTTTCTCCGCCATCGCGAGCAGGGCGCCCTCCAACGGATCACCCACCACCGTCCAGCGCCCGTCCGAGTTCCGTAGTTCGGCGTCGTTGCACAGGGCCACGTCCCACAGCAGTCTCGTGACGGACGGGTCGATGGTCGCGTTACCTCCTCCGGAGTCGGTGATGTCCCCCACCGGTTCGTAGCCGCTCCCGGACACGTCGTACCGGCCGTTCGGCACCCAGAGCACCTCGGCCAGCATCGTGCCCTCGGTGATGGTGCCGGTCTTGTCGGTCGCGACCCGTGACGAGCCGAGCGTCTCCACCGCGGGCAGGCTGCGCACCACAGCATGGCGCTGCGCCATCCGGTGCGCTCCCATCGCCAGCGCGATCGTGACGACGGCGGGAACGACTCGGGCACCGCAGCGACCGCGAGACTCAGTCCCACGACCACCATCTCGGAGACGTCGCGGCCCTGGGCGAGCCCACTGGCGACCACCACGGCGGTCAGCGCCGCTACCAGGATGACGAGCGTCCTGCTCAGCCGCGTCAAGCGACGCTGCAGCGGCGTACGGCGAGGCGCGGCCGTTGCCAGGAGCGCGGCGATCCGGCCGATGCCACTGCGCTGGCCGGTCCGGGTGACCTCCAGCGCGCCGTGCCCATGGGCGACGAGGGTGCCGCCGATCACCTCGGCCGAGAGGTCCTTCGCCACCGCCAGCGACTCTCCGGTCACCCGCGACTCGTCCACCTGCAGATCGTGGGCATCCACCAACGTGCCGTCCGCCGGCAATACGTCGCCCGCCGCGACCATCACCAGGTCTCCGGGCACGACCTCGTCGGCCGGCAGCGGGGCGACCACCCCGTCGCGCACGACGCGAGCGACTGGTGCCACCAGCTGACGCAGCGCCGCCATCGCTCTCTCGGCGCGTGCCTGCTGCACCATGCCCATCGTGGTGTTGAAGACCACGACGGCGAGGATGATCACCGTGTTGGGCCAGTCGTGCAGATAGGTCGTCAACGCCGCCGCTGCGAGGAGCAGAAGGATCATCGGGTCCCTCAGCTGATCGCCGGCCCGCCGCGCCATTCCTCTTCGCGGGGGGTCGGGTAGGCGGTTGCTGCCGACCGCCGCCAGGATCCTGGCGGCCGCCGCGCTGGTCAGGCCGGACGGTTGACTCCCCTGGGCCTGGCTGACGGTCATCCTCAGTCCGGGAGCATGCGTGGCCGGGCACTCTGGGGCGCGGCTCGCCGGGGCTGAAGACGGTGCAGGACCTGGGCGACGGCGACATCGACCGTCGAGGCGGTGTCGATCGTCACGGCCTCGGGCCAGTCGGTGAAGCGTTCCCGGATCTCGGTCGCGATGCCGGCGTCGGCATCGGAGAGCGAGTGCCTCGTCGCGATCCGCTGGTCAGCCACCGCATCGGGAAGAACGCACCGGAACTGGCTCAGGTCCGTGACAGTCCGTTCGGCGAGCCGTTGCGCCGACGCGCGCTGCTCGGCGCTCGCCCACGTGGCGTCCAGGATCACGGAGCGACCCATCGCGAGCTGACGCTCGGCACGGGCCAGGAGCTCGTCATAGGTTCGAGCGCTCCACTCCGGGGAGTAGATGCCCGCCCGGTACGCCGCCGGCATCGGCGCGTCCGGCTCGACACCGGCGAGCTCCTTGCGAACGACGTCGCTGGACAGCGCGACGGCATCCAGCGACTCAACCAGGGCCGCCGAGACCGTGGTCTTACCCGTGCCAGGGGAGCCGCCGATGAGAAGCAGCTGCACCCGAGCGTCGTCGAGGTGCTGGCAGGCCAGGTCGAGCAACGTGGATGCGAGGAATCGACCGTGCTCGGCCGCGCCGGGCAGACATGCGACCTTGGCACGCATGAACGCGCGGTAGGCGATGTAGTGATGGACGAGCGAGGTGGGTGGTCGATCGCCACTCGCGCGCAGGTACGCCTCGAGGAAGTCCTGCCCCGCTCGGGCGGAACCCAGATGCTCCAGGTCCATGGACAGACACGCGACGTCGTCGATCCGGTCCACGTACCTCAGCTGGTCGTCGAAGTCGAGGCAGTCGAGGATCCGAGGGCCGTCCGGGAGCATGAAGATGTCCTCGGCCAGCAGATCGCCGTGTCCGTCGACCACAGCTCCTTGCCCTATCCGGTCGGCGAAGAGCGCCGCTCTTCCCGCGAGATAGCGACGCGCGAGCGTGCAGGCTGCGGAATAAGCGTCTGCGTCGAGCGAGGTCCCGACGTACGGGCGGACCTCGGTGAAGTTGCCCTCCCAGCGGCCAGCCACCGCGTCGCGCTCGCCGCAGCGATCGATGTCGGCACTGCGAGAAGCGCGCGCGTGGAAGGAGGCGACCACCGCGGCCAGGTCCGTCAGCCCGTCGCCCAACGTCGCGTGTGCCCGGACCAGATGGGCCAGACGACGGCTGGCCGGCATCCGCCGCATCACCAGGAGGTGCTCGAGGGGCTTCCCGTCGACATCGTTCAGATCGCTGATGCCCAGATACACGTCCGGCGCCAGCCGGCGGTTGAGGGCGAGCTCGCTCTGGCATGCGCGCAAGCGCTTCGTGGGGGAAGAGAAGTCGAGAAATCCCAGGTCGACCGGCTTCTTCACCTTGAAGGCGCGGTCTCCGACCAGGAACACGACCGCCGAGTGGGTCTCCCTCACCTCGGCGTAGGGCGTGACCAGCTCCGGCGCGGCCGACGCCTGATCGTCCTTCAACCGCGTGGTCATGGCGCCTCCCGTGATCGAGTTGACCCGCTTCCAGCGAAGCCGACGCGACTGCTCGACGCCACGGACGATGGTCATCTCGACCCATGCCCTCGGACCGCGGTGCAGAGACCTGGCCCGGGCCACGATCGAGTGAACGACCCGACCCACCGGGTCACGTGTGGATGTGCGTGAGAGGAGAAGCTGTCATGCAAACCAAGACCTGGAACGTCGACGTCTTCCTGTTCGAGGAGGACGGCAGGACTCACGCCGAGGCGGTGCTTCTGACGCACGCGGGCCCGGAGCTGAGGCACATCGGTACTGCGTACAAGGTCCCCACGACCGGGACGTCCCCGAGATCGGCGACGAGCTCGCCGTGTGCCGCGCTCTCAACGGACTCGCCCACGACCTCCTGGATGCCACCGTCCTGGACGTCCAGGAGAACGACCCCTCGAGCGATGACGCGACGATCAGCATCGAGTAGGCGACACGAGCCGCCAGCTCGTCACCGGAGCGCCGAGAACACGTCATAGACCATGAGTGCGGGCCAGACGACACCCTCGAGCACGGCCAGCACGTGCTCCCACAACCCGTCGGCCTGCTGCCAGAAGTAGACCCAGGCGCCGAAGATGCCGAGGGCATAGATCGCTCCTCCGCCGGCGACCGCGCCGGAGCCGCTGTCCTTCATGACTCGGCTCCGGAGGACATCTCCGGTGCTGGAGCTGGGGCTGGCACGGTGAACCCACCAGGGTCGTCGCCGCCCTGGTCGAGGCGGAACGGTGGGTATTCGTCGGTCATCAGACCTGCGTAGGCCGCGACACGGAACCCCACCGATGCATGCCCACGACCAGGTCGAAGATCGACGTCGGGTACCGGTCGGTGAACAGCAGGACCACCGCTGCGATGAGGACCAGGATCGCGACGAGACCGCCGCCGCGGGTCCGGGAGAGGCCGCCCCCGATGAAGAAGGAGAGCACCAGGTAGTGGGGGATCGCCAGCAGCCACCACTTCACCAGCACCAGTCCGCGCGACAACCGCGTCGGGTACGACACGTCGAGCCGAGCCGGATAGTCGCGCACGTCCGCCAGCGTAACGGCGGGTACCGGTCGGTGCCCAGCGCGCCGTACGCATAGAAGGTCACCCGCCAGGTCCATCGCAGCACCCCGACGTTGAAGTCGAAGAAGGCGCCGGGGTACCGGGCCGTGAACAAGATGGCGAACAGCGCGACCAGGCTGGCCAGCACGAAGCCGATCCACAGGAAGACGAGCAGGAGTAGTGAGGGATCGCCAGGATCCACTTGACCAGCCAGAGCCAGCGGCTCAGCTTCGTGTCGAGATGCGCGTTGACGCACACCGGGTAGGACGTACTCATGTGACGACCTCCTCGATCTCCCCGACACTCCGATGCTGGAGCCGGTCGGCAGCCGCCACCACGACGACCGGAGCTGGTGCGTGCCGGACGCAGTACTCGCTGACAGACCCGGCCACCGTCCGAGCGACGGTTCCCTTGCGTGCGCTGCCGACGACCAGCATCCGAGCACCTTCCGCGCGTTCGACCAGCGCCTTTCCCGCGTGCTGATGACGACGGTTGGGAGATGTGGGCCGTTGGTCGTACGTGTTGAACGCACGTTGAAGCTCTCTCTCCTGTACCGCTGCGGCCACCTGTCGGCCCTCCGGGATCGAGGTCACGTGGTTCATGCCGTCGTACGGCGACGTCCACAGCCATGCGGTCACACACTCGACGGCGCACCCGTGAGCCAGACCCTCGTCCAGCGCGAACTCCAGAGCCGCACGAGCAGCTGTGCTCTGGTCGACCCCGACCACGATGAAGCCCGGGCGTGCACTCATGACTCCCCCTGCGCGGTGATCGGCCAGATGGGTCTATCGATGCTGCAGTGTGGCGAGGTCGCGTCGTCGTTGTGCACCGACGGACGTCACACGTTCGTTGACCTTCGACCCTGCCGACGCTCTGCGGTTCGGCGCGAGCCTCGACACATGAGCACAGGTACACACGGGATCGTCGTCGGCTATGACGGCTCACCCGAGGCGGACGAAGCCGCTCGCTGGGCAGCGGGCACGGCCCTGCTCCGAGGGGAGCCGCTCATGGCTCTGATCGTGGTCGAGCCGATGGACGCACCGCGCACCCAAGGCTCGCCCGAGTCATGGTGGCAGGAGATCGAGAATCAGGCGCGGCACACCCTCGACGCGGCCGGCGCGTCCGACGCCACCGTTGAGGGCACTTCGGGAAGCGGATCCACACCCTGCAAGAGGCCGGTCGCGAACGCCAATGCTTGTCCTGGGGAGTCGCGGTCACAGCAGGGTCGGCGAGGTGATCCTCGGATCCGTCAGCCAGAGCACCGCCCGGCACGCCCGATGCCCGGTCGTGGTGGTACGCAAGAGCCACGTGGGGGACACCCACCGGATCGTGGTGGGGTCGACGACTCCGAGCCGAGCCGCCGAGCGCTCGACTTCGCCTGCGGCCACGCCGTAGCCACCGGACAGCAGGTCGTCATGCTTCGCGCATGGAGGCCCCTGACCATGCCCGTCGACAAGCGCGGCGACGTACCTCCCTCCATGTCCGCCAGGCTCCTCGAGGAGGAGGAGCTCCTGGCCAAGTCGGTTGCCGAGGCACGTGGGCGA